>DASVAS010000079.1:0-8471 GCA_036376245.1 Thermoanaerobaculia bacterium
CTAACTAAAAACGGAGTTAGTTGCCGGCGGGACGCCGGCGGTCCCAGGAATCCTCACCGCCCCCGTAACGCCCGCGTCAGCACCCGGTCCAGCGTCGCCGCGAAGGTCTGCCGGTCCTTGGGGTTGTACGGCCGGGGACCGCCGGTCTCGATGCCCGCTCCGCGCAGGCCGTCCATGAAGTCGCGCACGGCGAGCCGCTCGCCGACGTTCTCCTCCGTGTACTCCACGCCGCGCGGGTCGATCACGCGGACCTGCTTTTCGACCAGGATGGAGGCGAGCGGGATGTCGGCGGTGACGGCCACGTCGCCGGGCCGGGCGTTGTCGGCGATGTGGCGGTCGGCCACGTCCGGTCCCCCGGCCACCTGTATGGCGGTGACCAGGGGGTTGTTCAGAGGGGCGGAGAGCGGCGAGTTGGCGACCAGGACGGTCTCCAACTGCAGCCGCTTGGCGGCCCGGAAGACGATCTCCTTCACGTCGCGCGGCGCGGCGTCCGCGTCGATCCAGATCTTCAGGCTCACTCCAGCTTGGGATTCCTCGCCGCGGCGGCGACGCTCCAGGGTCCGGCGCCGCGGGCGGCGATGTAGAGGAAGACGAAGGCGTAGAGCGCCGCCAGCTCGCCCTTGTTCTGGATGGGCCAGGTGCCCATCCCCTGGTGGACCGTGAAGTAGGCGACGGCCATGGTGCCGCTGGCGAGGAACGCGGCCCAGCTCGTGAGCAGGCCGATCATGATCAGGAAGCCGCAGACCAGCTCGATGATCCCCGCGAAGGCGCCGAGAGAGGAGAAGGGATCCATCTTCTCGCCCCCCAGCACCCCGAAGATCTTCTGCAACCCGTGACACATGAAGAGGAAGCCGGCGACGATCCGCAAAAGCGCGTACACCTTGTCAGCGTGACGACCCAGAATCCGGTTCATGAAATCCTCCCTTTCACCAATTGTCCACAGGCGCCCTGGACGTCCCGGCCGCGGCTTCTGCGCACGGTGATGAAGCAGCCGTGCTCGTGGAGGCGCCGGGCGAAGGCCTGGAGGCGCTCCTCGTCGGGCTCGCGGAATGGGGCGTGGGCGTGCTCGTTCATCGGGATCAGGTTGACGTTGTGGCGGCGGCGCAGGTCCCCCAGCCAGGCGGCCAGGCGGTCGGCGTCCTCGACCGTGTCGTTGACTCCGGCGAGGAGCACGTACTCGAAGATGAAGCGCTCGTGGCGCTTGAGCTGCCAGGTGTCGAGCGCCTGCCGCAGCCGGGCGAGATTCCAGGCCTTGTTGACCGGCATGGTGGCCGAGCGGGCGGCGTCCGTGGTGGCGTTGAGGGAGACGGCGAGCTGCGGCCGGGGCTCCATGCGCGCCAGCCGCTCGATGCCGGAGACCAGACCGGAGGTGCTCACCGTGATGCGCCAGGGCGAGAGCAGGGACCCTTCCGGATGGCAGAGCACGGTGACGGCGCGGTGGACGTGGTCGAGGTTGTGGAGCGGCTCGCCCATGCCCATGAAGACGATGTAGACGAACTCGCCGCGCTCGGGTCCCAGGTCCCGCATCAGGGCCAGCACCTGGCCCACCATCTCGCCGGCCGTGAGGTTGCGGGTGATCCCCATGGCCCCGGTCGCGCAGAAGGTGCATCCCATGGCGCAGCCGACCTGGCTGGAGATGCAGAAGGTCACCCGCGTGTGATCCTCCCGGCGGGGCATGTGGACGGCCTCGACGCGCTGGCCGTCGGAGAGCCCCAGCACGAGCTTGGTGGCGCCGTCGGCCGACGGATGGCGTTCGAGGATCGTGGGCAGGGAGAGGTCGGTGTTTTCCTCCAGCCAGGCGCGGATCTCGCGGGACAGGAACAGGCGGTCCGGCTCCCAGGTGCGGGTGCGCTGGAGGCGGGAGAACACATGCTCCGGGCGGCCGGGGCAGCCGCGGGCGGCGAGGTCCTCGGGCAGCAGGGCCCAGGCCGACGGGGGCCCCCCGCGCTCGGGGGCGCGGCGGTCCCAGGGCCGTTCGAGAATGGGGAGAGCCGCCGGCATCCGGGGGAGTTTACCGGATAGAGGGGGCGGGGCTGAAACCTTTCTTCTCGCGGAGCATCCCAGGAACGTCTGGCTGACTGATCTCAACAGAGGAGAAAAACAATGTTCCGCAAGAACCTTTTGCTTGCTTTCGCCCTGACCCTCACCGCTTCTCTCACGGCCTCGGCCGACCCCGTCTGCAAGGCCGTCCACGGCCGCGTGGACCTGGCGGCGTCGACCGGACCTTGCTCGTCGAAGGTCCTCTGCGCCACCGGCGTGCTGCACGGCGCCATCAAGGCCAACTCCGAATTCTTCGGCACCAGCTTCGTGGAGACGTACAACACGCCCGACACCGGGGTGGTGCTGCTGACCGGCGACAACACGATCCACACCGCCGACGGCGACATCCTCACCAAGGACTCGGTGGTCTTCAACCTCACGGGCGACGGCGAGTTCGCCGAGGTGGACACCATCGTCGGCGGCTCGGGCGAGTACCTGGACGCGACCGGCTATCTCCAGGTCACCGGCACCTTCGCCAACGGCGTGGGGGTGGGGATGTACGTCGGCAAGATCTGCTGGCGGCGGTAGGCAGTCACGAATCATTCGATTCAAGCACATTCTCTTTCGGGGGGCGGCGTTGGTGCCGCCCCCTGCTCACGGAAGGAGGACGTGCATGTCTGAGCAGTCGAAGCGGCGCATCTCCCTCGTCGGTCGTCTCGCGGTCGCCCTGGCTCTCGCCGCCACCACCTACATCCTGCCCGCGTACGGCGCCTGCGTCGAAGGGTCCACCCAGTGGCGGACCACCGGCTGCTGCGAGTGCAACAGCGGCCGCAAGCAGACGCTGTATTCGTGCGACAACGGCGTGTGGAAGAGCACGGGCTACTCGCAGTGCAACACGAGCTCGTCCTGTTGCGCGTTCCCCTGCTGCGTCTAGCCTGAAGAAGAGAAAGCCCCCGCGGCCGAGCCGCGGGGGCCTGGGTGCGAGGTATACTCTCGCACTTATGATCCCCAGGGCCTTCCTTGTCCCTCTCGCCTGCGTTCCCCTGCTCGCGCTCGGGACGCCCATTTCCGCGCACGACATGCATGACCACATGGCGGCCCCCCAGGGCGCGCCGGCCGCCGGGGGTGGCAACGTCCTCCAGGTGCCGCCGACCGACGTCGGTGAGCAGACTCTGGAGGCGCGGGCGCGGGCGCAGGAGGCGACGGCGGGCAAGTTCAAGGTCCCCATGGGCTTCAAATTCACCGACCAGCTCCCGGCGAGCGGGATCACCTTCGTCCACCACATCGTGGACGACGCCGGCAAGACCTACAAGGCCGCCCACTACGACCACGGCAACGGCATCGCCGCCGCCGACGTCAACGGCGACGGGCTGATCGACCTCTACTTCCCCGACCAGATGGGCTCCAACGAGCTGTGGCTGAACCAGGGGAACGGCAAGTTCAAGAACGCCACCGCCGAGGCCGGCGTGGGCATGGACGGCCGGATCTCCGTCTCGGCCTCCTTCGGCGACGTCGACAACGACGGCGACCAGGACCTCTATGTCACGACCGTCCGCATGGGCAACGCCCTGTTCGAGAACGACGGCAAGGGCCGTTTCAAGGACATCTCGAAGGCGGCGGGCGTCGACTACTCGGGCCACTCCTCGGGCGCGGTGTTCCTCGACTACGACCGCGACGGCCTGCTCGACCTGTTCGTGGTCAACGTCGGCAAGTACACCACCGAGGAGAAGGGGCGCGGCGGCTACTACATCGCCTACACGGACGCCTTCCAGGGCCACCTCCGGCCGGAGCGCACCGAGCGCAGCGTGCTCTACCGCAACCTCGGCAAGAACCGCTTCGAGGACGTCTCCGCCAAGGTCGGGCTCCTCGACGGCGGCTGGAGCGGCGACGCCACCGCGACCGACTTCAACCAGGACGGCTATCCCGACCTCTACGTCCTCAACATGCAGGGGGACGACCACTACTGGGAGAACCAGGGCGGCCAGCGGTTCGTGGACCGCACGGCCGAGATGTTCCCCAAGACCTCCTGGGGGGCCATGGGCGTCAAGGCTTTCGACTACGACAACGACGGCGATCTCGACCTGTACGTGACCGACATGCACTCCGACATGGTCAAGGACATCGCCCCGCAGGACGAGAAGATCAAGTTCATCTACAAGGGGTCCGAGCAGTTCTTCGAGAAACCGGAGAACAACATCTTCGGCAACTCCTTCTATCGGAATCAGGGGGACGGCACGTTCAAGGAGGCCTCGGACGAGGTCTGGCTGGAGAACTACTGGCCCTGGGGCCTGAGCGTCGGCGACCTCAACGCCGACGGCTGGCAGGACATCCTGATCACCGCCAGCATGAACTATCCGTTCCGCTACGGCGTCAACTCGCTGATGATCAACAACCAGGGGCAGAGCTTCATGGACAGCGAGTTCCTGCTCGGCATCGAGCCGCGCCGGGACGGCAAGATCCGCAAGACCTGGTTCGAGGTCGACTGCTCGGGGGCCGACAAGGCGCATCCGCTCTGCCGGGACCGCGAGGGCCGCTACACCGTCCTCGGCACCTACGGCAGCCGCTCCTCGGTGATCTTCGACCTCGACGGCGACGGCGACCTCGACATCGTCACCCAGGAGCTCAACTCCGAGCCCCAGGTCTTCGTGAGCGACCTGGCGCAGAAGAAGAAGCCCAACTTCCTCCAGGTCCGCCTCGCCGGCCGCGCGTCGAACCGCAACGGCCTCGGCGCGACCGTCAAGGTGCGGGCCGGCGACAAGACCTATACGCAGCTCCTCGACGGCTCCTCGGGCTATCTCTCGCACAGCATCCTGCCGCTTTACTTCGGGCTCGGGGACGCTTCGCGGGTGGACAGCGTCGAGGTCCTCTGGCCCTCGGGGCGCAAGCAGACGGTCGCCGGTCCCATCCAGGCCGGCCGCACCCTCGACGTCACCGAAGAGACCGCTCAGAAGTAGGAGACCGATGCGCAGGCTGTTGGGCGCTCTGCTTTTCCTTTCCGTCCCGGCGTTCTCTCAGGAAGAGGTCTTCGTCGACCGCGCGAAGGACCTGGGGGTGGACTTCGTTCACGTCAACGGCATGACGGGCAAGCTCTACATGCCGGAGATCATGGGCTCCGGCGCCGCCCTGTTCGACTACGACAACGACGGCGACCTCGATCTCTTCCTGGTCCAGGGCGGCCCCCTCGGACCCGGCGTGAAGCCGGAGGGCGCCAACCACCGGCTCTACCGCAACGATCTGGTGAGTGTTCCCCCTCTCCCGGTGAGGGAGGGAGGGAGGGGTCGGGAGAGGGGGCCAGGGGGGGAGGGTTCGGGCGGGGGGCTCCGCTTCACCGACGTGACCGCCGAAAGCGGCCTGCGCCTGGGCGCCTACGGCATGGGCGTGGCCGCCGGCGACTACGACAACGACGGCTGGACCGACCTCTACGTCACCGCCCTCGGCTCCAACCAGCTCTGGCGGAACAACGGCCGCGGCGCCGGCGGCAAGGTCACCTTCTCCGACGTCACCGCGGAGGCTGGAGCGGACGACCCGCGCTGGAGCGTCCCCGCCGCCTTCGTGGACTTCGACCGCGACGGCTGGCTGGACCTCTACGTCGGCAACTACCTCCGGTTTTCCTTCGAGAGCCACAAGCCCTGCCGCACGCCGGCCGGCGCTCCGGACTGGTGCGGCCCGGTGGCTTCGGACGCCGTGCCCGACAAGCTCCTGCGCAACCGGGGGAACGGCACGTTCGAGGACGTCACCATGAAGGCCGGGATCGCCGCCGCCGACGGTCCGGCTCTCGGCGTCAGCGCGGCGGACTACAACGGCGACGGCTGGCTGGACGTCTACGTGGCCAACGACGAGACCCCCAACCAGCTCTGGATCAACCAGCGCAACGGGACCTTCAAGGACGAGGCCGCGCTCGCCGGCGCCGCCGTGAGCGGCGAGGGCCGGCCGCAGGCCAGCATGGGGGTCGACGCCGGGGACTACGACGGCGACGGCGACGAAGACCTGGTGATGGACAACCTCACGGGCGAGGGCAACACCCTCTACCGCAACGACGGCGGCGGCAACTTCGAGGACGTGTCGCTGGCGAGCGGGATCCAGACCCCCTCCTGGAAGCTCACCGGCTTCGGCGCCGCCTGGCTCGACTACGACAACGACTCCTGGCTCGACCTGCTCACCGTCAACGGCGCCATCAAGAAAATGGAGGAGCAGGCGCGCTCCGGCGATCCGCTGCCGCTCAGGATGGAGAAGCAGCTCTTCCGCAACCTGGGGAACGGCCGCTTCGAGGAGGTCGGCAAGCGGTCGGGGGCCGTCTTCGCGGTCCCCGAGGTCGGCCGCGGCGCCGCCTTCGGGGACCTCGACAACGACGGCGACGTGGACGTGGTGGTGAGCAACAACAACGGCCCCGCGCGCGTGCTGATCAACCAAGCCGGGAGCCGCCGGCCCTGGCTGGGGCTGCGGCTGGTGACCGGCCAGCCGGGCCGCGACGCCCTGGGCGCGCGGGTCGAGCTGCGGCGCGCGGGCAAGCCCCCGCTCTGGCGCCGGGTACGCGCGGACGGCAGCTACGCCTCGGCCAACGACCCACGAGTCCTCTTCGGCCTCGGCGACGCGGCCAAGATCGAGAAGGTGGTGGTCCGCTGGCCGAGCGGCAGGGTAGAGGAGTGGAAGGACGTGCCGGCCGGGACCTACACGACGCTGCGGGAGGGGACCGGAGCCAAGGCGCCTTGATCCGCCGGCTCGTTTTCCTGGTTCTGCTCAGCGCCTCGCCGGTCCTGGCGGAGCCCCCGAAGCCGCTTCCCGTGCCGGCGGTGGACACCTCGGCCATGGAGCCGGCCGTGCGCGAGCAGATCGAGGCGCAGCGCCGGACTCTCGACGAGGCCGCCGCCCGGCTTCCCGCGAGCTCTCCCGAACTGGCGGAAGCCTACGGCCGCTGCGGCCAGCTCCATACCCTCTACAAGCTGGCGGAGCCCGCCCGCGCCTGTTTCGAGAACGCCGCGCGCATCGCGCCGTCCGACGTCCGCTGGTCCTACTACCTGGGATTCCTGGCGCAGACGGCGGGAGACTTCGAGGCGGCCGAGGCCCGCTTCGCGCGGGCCCTGGAGCTGCGGCCGGGCGACGCGGCCACCCTGATCCGCCTGGGCGAGGCGCGGCTCCGGCTGGGACGCCTGGACGACGCCCGCAAGGCCTTCGAGGCCGCCCTGCCTCTGGAGGGCGCCGCCGCGGCGGCCCAATTTGGTCTCGGCCGGGTGGACCTCGCCCGCGAGGACGCCCGCGCCGCGGCGGGACATTTCGAAGCCGCGCTCGCTGGCCAGCCCGGCGCTTCGGAGGTCCGCCAGCCGCTGGGCATGGCCTACCGCAAGCTGGGGAGGCTCGACGACGCCCGGGCGGCGCTGGCGGCTGCCGGCGAGGGCCGGGTGACCTTTCCTGATCCGCTGATGGACCAGGTGGCCCTCCTCAACGCCGGCAGCCAGTTGCACATCGTGGCCGGCACCACGGCGCTGCGCGAGGGCCGCTTCGCCGACGCCGTGGAGGCCTACGGCAAGGCGCTGGCGGCCGACCCCGGCGACGCCAAAGCCTGGATGAACCAGGGCGTGGCGCTCCAGGGCCTGCGCGACCTGGCCGGCGCCGAGCGGAGCTTCCGCAAGGCGGTCGAGCTGGATCCGGCGAACGCCCGCGCCCACTACAACCTCGGCTCGCTGTTGGCCGCGAAGGGGGACCGGCCGGAGGCGATCCGGCACCTGGAGACCGCCGCGCGGCTCAACCCCGAGTCCCGGGATGCTCTGTTCAACCTCGGTCTGGCGCTGGCGGAAGCGGGGGAGCCCGCGCGGGCGCTGGAAACGTACGACCGCGTCCTGAAGCTGAGCCCGGACGACGCCGAGGCCCGCTTTCACCGCGCCCAGATCCTCGCCTCGCTGGGCCGCCTCGAAGAGGCCGCCGCCGAGCTCGGGAAGGTGATCGCCGCCGTGCCCGGGGAGATCGCGCCGCGCGTGGCGCTGGCGTCCGTCCTGCTGCGCGCCGGCCGCGACGCCGAGGCGCGGACCCGGCTGGAGGAGGGGCTTGCCCGGCTGCCGAACAGCGAGGCCATCGCTCAGCTCCTGGTGCGGGTGCTGGCCTCGTCGAGCCAGGCGGCCGTGCGCGACGGCGGGAAGGCGTTGGAGATCGCGCAGCGTCTGCTCGCGGCCGGCTCCAATCCCGACCGGGAGGAGGCCATGGCGCTGGCCCTGGGAGAGGTGGGCCGCTACGCCGAGGCGGCGGAGCACCAGCGGCGGGCCCTGGCGGGAGTGGCCGCGGGCGCGCCGAGCCGGCAGCGGCTGGAGCGGTGCCTGGCGCTCTACGGGCGCGGCGAGCCCTGCCGGGCTCGCTGAAGACCCTCACCTCCCGGCCTCCTCTCCCGCCCCCTCCCTCCCACCCCCACCGGGAGAGGAGGAGAGGTTAGCCAGAAGAAGCCAAAGAGGAAGCCTTTTTTGACAAACCCTTCCCCCTCTCCCGGTGTGGGTGGGAGGGAGGGG
>DASVAS010000082.1:0-22423 GCA_036376245.1 Thermoanaerobaculia bacterium
GGCCGGCAGGTATACTCCCCGCATCTCGAAGTACGTCGTCCCAGAGACAGGAGGGCAGGGAGTGCACGGAGGACCGCGACCGACATCGATCTGGAAAGGCCGCCTTCTTACCGGGTGCCTCCTCGTGGCGCTCCTCGTCCAGGCGCCGGGCTGCACGATGGTCCGCTTCGACAAGCGGAGCGTCTACCAATACGAGCACTCCTTCGGCGTGGAGGATGACGCCTTCCGCCGCTCGTTGAGCGCCTTCGGTTTCGCGATGGTCGAGGGAAACCGCGCTGAGATCCTCAACAACGGCGACGCGATCTTCCCCGCCATGACCGAGGCGATCCGCGGCGCCAGGAAGACGGTCAATCTCGAATCCTATATTTTCAAGGACGACAAGGCCGGCAAGATCATCGCCGAGGCGCTGATCGACGCCGCGCGGCGGGGGGTCGAGGTGCGCCTGCTGGTGGACGGCACGGGGAGCAAATTCTCCGGGCCGCTCCTCGAACGCGTCCGGCAGGCGGGGGGCAAGGCGGCCATGTACCGCCCGATCCGGCTGTGGACCCTGCACAAGATCGCCCGGCGGACGCACCGGAAGATCCTGGTCGTCGACGGCGAGATCAGCTTCACGGGCGGCTTCTGCATCGCGGACTCGTGGCTCGGGGACGCCCGCAATCCGAAGGAGTGGCGGGACATGATGGTGCGGGCCACCGGTCCCGTCTCGGCGCAGATGCAGGCGATCTTCAGCGAGAACTGGACGTTTGCGACCGGCGAGATCCTGGCCGGCGAAAAGTTCTATCCCCGGATCGCCCCGGCGGGCGACGTCGCGGCGCAGGCGATCAAGGTGTCGCACGGCGATTCGGCCTCGCTCGCCGGCATGCTCCATTTCGTGTCGATCCAGTCAGCCCGCAAATCCATTTACATCCAGAACGCCTACTTCGTCCCCACCCCGCAGATCCGCCAGGCGCTCATCGAGGCGGCGAAGCGCGGCGTCGACGTGCGGATCATGGTCCCCGGCCGGCACATCGACCAGCCGGTCGTGCGCATGGCCTCGCGCCTTCACTACGGCGAGCTGCTCACCGCGGGGGTGCGGATCTTCGAGTACAACCGCACGATGATGCACAACAAGGACAGCGTCATCGACGGCCTTTTCAGCATCGTCGGATCGATCAACTTCGACGCGCGCTCGATGTATGAAAACGCCGAGGGCAGCTTCGCTTTCTACGACCGCGATTTCGGAGCGAAGATGGAAGCCGTCTTCGCCGAGGACGAGAAGCACTGCCGCGAGATCACCTACGAGAGCTGGAAGAGGCGCAGCCTCGAGCAGCGCCTCGCCGAGCTGATTTCGGGCGCCTTCAAGCCGCTCTATTGAGGCGAAGCCGGCCGGCTTGAAGGCGGCTCAGATCTTCACAGCGGCTTCCGCCACGTGGTCCCCTGAAGAGCCCTGATCCAGTCGATGTCGTCCTGGTTCTGGTGGGCGCTGTTGATCACGACCAGGCTCTCCGTCCTGCTCGAGATGCCTCCCGCTTCGGTGGGCGTCACGAGCTCCACGAAACCCGGGACGGCGACGGTGGTGCAGCCGGTCTCCTGCGGGCTGCCGCAGGGGCCGAAGACGCGCAGGGTTCCACGGTTGAGCTGGCCCACGCTGTCGTAGGTGGCGTCGACCCGAGCCGCGATCTTCCCGAGCTCGGCCCCGGCCGTTCCATAGGGCCAGATGTCGATCCGGTAGGAGTGCGGCTCCTCACCCCGGAAAATCGCCAGCTCGTATCGCGCCGCTCCTTCGACTCGGACACGAATCAGGCGCGAAAGCAGACGGAAAAGATGGACATCGGCCGCCGTCAGCTTGCCGTGGCAGGGCTCGAGGAGATCGGCGAGCCCCCGTCCCGGGCGCGTGGCCGTGGGAGAGCCGCCCGGGAGGCGCACGTTGTCGAGGACGAGCAGGCTGCCTGGCGACGGATTCGAGCCCAGAACGGGATTGAGCGTGAGGCGGATCTCGTCCGGGTCCCCGGGAGCCACCAGGTCGGAGCTCAGGTCGTTGCGGGTGGCGCTGAGGCTGAAGAGCTGCGGACGTTCGGGGTTGCGCAGAAGCGTCGACTCCTCCGGATTCGTGGAGAAGGTCAGCAGGTGCTCGGGGCCGGAAACCGCCAGGCCGGAATAGGCGAGGCCCGCGAAATCTCCGGTGCGGGTGAGGGAGAGGGCGACCGAAGCCTCCTTGGAGCTGTTGGGGAGATCGACCGAGACCCGCCGCGCCAGCGCGGCGAGGCGAGCCGCATCGCAGGAGACCTCGGCGCCGGTGAGGGGGACGGAAGGGGGAGGCGCTCCCTCACCGTTCTCCCCTTCCGGAGAGGCGCTCCAGTCCGTCGACACCGATCCCGGGCAGCCCCCGGTGGTGAAGTTTGCCATAAGCGTTCCCTGGGCCAGGGTGGGAGAGGCGAACCGACCCTCGACGCGGGTTTTGAAGAAAGGAAAGTCGGCGACGAACGCATCCCCAACGATCCCGACCCCGAAGTCGATGCTGTGCTCGAAATCCCCGGTGCAGTTCTCACCCGTCCACCGGCCGCGAAGCTCGAAGTCCGTAACAAAGTCTCCTTGGACGACGAACTCGATCCGTTCGCCTTGACCCGTGAGGCCCGTCCAGCGGCCCGGCAAGGGTTGCGTCAGGGCCGGAGCGCCGAGACCGGCGAGCCCCAGCCACAGCAGGGTGATCAACCTGATCCGTAGGGCCACCAGAAACCTCCTTTCAAGGATGAGCTGCAAGCTGACTATACCTCTTTCCAGCGGCTTACCCCGAGCGGCGCGGCTGGCCCGGGTTGCGAGAAGGCCTCGTAACCCGATGGGGGGTGAGCCCCGAGCGCGGGGGCGGCCTCGTGAGCCACCCCCGCGAGACATCAGGGCAAAATATCAGCAGTGGCGCGAATACGCATTGCTTCGATGAGAACTACAGCGGCGGCCTCCGTGCAGGAACAGGGCGGTCTGTCTCCTAACACGCACGGTGCATTGTGCACCAGCCGTCTACACTTCCTTGGTCGTTGTACATGACGCAGGTGGTCGAACATACGCCGCCGCCGTAGTTCTCTTCGAAGCACTGGACATCTTGTGCCATCGCGTCGGCCTTCCTGGAGAAGGGCAGGACCAGAGCAAGGGTGAGGGCCGCAAAAAGCAGACGCTTCTTCATCTTTCGCCTCCAAAATCCATGCACCTGAGCAATTCAGGCGAGGGTCTGCCAGGGAATGCGCGATGCGGGAGAAAAATCCGTCACCCGGCCCCCCGGCGAGCGACTCTCAAGGGCTGCCCCCGAGCGCGGGGGCGGCCTTGTGGGCCACCCCCGCAAGGCGTCAGGGCTGGAGATCAGCGGTCGTGCAACAGATGATGTACGAGCCGATACTGGCCTGATCGTTGAATTCGAGACAGGCGGTCGCGCGGCCTAACACGCGTGCAGCGTTGTGCACCAGTCGACGGCACTTCCTTGATCGTTGTAATAGACGCAGGTGGTCCCACATTGGCCGCTGCCGTAGTTCTCTGCATAGCACTGCTCCCTTGCATCGGCCTCCCTGGAGAAGGACGCGACCAGAGCAATGACGAGGGCTGCGGCGAAAAGCAGACGCTTCTTCATCTTTCACTCCAAAAATCCGTGCACCTGAGCCATTCAGGCGAGGGTCTGCTAGGGAATGCGCGATGCGGGAAAAGAATCCGTCACCGCCCGTCTCCTGCCGATACGAACGCCTGGATGAAGTTGCCGCCTGGCGTTCCTACTCCCGCAACACCTGATGCGCCAACGCCACAGCCACGGGAGATACCTGGCACCCCGCGAAGGAGACTTCACTGAAATGCGCAGCCAGCCCCGGGGATAGGGAAGGCAAAAAATCACGACACCCGCTGAATGACTGGACAACCCAGGATTCCCGCTAACTCCTTTCACTCCAGCGAAATGCACGAGCGGCCTTCAAAACCCCGCCTAATAACTTGACAAAGCTTCGAAGCTGGAGCACAGGTCCAATTTCTTCAAGACACTGTCTGTCAAGGAGTTGGCTTCAAGGAGTGGGGCTGGCACGCCTCTTGACCTCAGCAGCGGCATGCCCAGACGGCTGCGCTACATCCCCGAAGGCGGCTCCCTGGTAGAAGTCACCTGCCGGACCCTCCAGGGACGGTACCTCTTCCGCCCCAGCCCCGAGCTCAACGTGATCATCCGCGGCCTCCTCGGCTACGCCCAGGGGCTGCACAACGTGCGGATATGCCTCGTCTCGGTGCTCTCCAGCCATTTCCATCTGCTACTGGATATCGATGACGCCCGGCAACTCTCGAAGTTTATGCACGTGTTCAACTCGAACCTTGCCAAGGAGGTCAACCGGCTGACGGGAGGATCGGGACCGGTCTTCGAGCGGCGTTACACCGCCATCCTGGTCAGCAATGAGGAAGAGGCTCAGGTCCGGCGATTCCGGTATGGATTGGCGAACAGCACCAAGGAAGGCCTCGTTGAAAGGCCCCAGGACTGGCCGGGGGTGCATTCCGTCGATTGCCTGCTCGACGACGTGCCGATGACCGGCTACGTCTTCCACCGCACCCAGGAGTATGCCGCCCGCCGGCGAGGAGAAACCTTCGAGCGCTATACTTACGCGACCGCGTTCACCGTCGAGCTTTCTCCCCTACCGTGCTGGCGGCATCTGACCACGGAACAGCGCAAGGCTCGAGTCGCCGGTCTGGTGCGAGACATCCAGGCCGAAGCCGCTGCCGAGAGGACGGCCACCGGAAAAGAGGTCCTGGGAGCGGAGGCGGTGATGTCAAAGGATCCTCAGTATCGGCCCGAAAAACTCGACCGTTCGCCCGCCCCGCGGTTTCATGCCTTCACCCGCGAAGCCTGGTTCCTGTTGTGGGAATCCTATTGTCGTTTCGTAGCGGCCTTCCGCACCGCCGCCGCAAAGCTCAGGGCCGGTGACCGGGCAGCCCCCTTCCCCCGTGGCAGTTTTCCGCCCGCTCTCCCCTACGTGACCGCCTGAGACCCCGGAGATCGAAGCGACCTCCGGGGAGAAGTGTGTCTTGCGCGGCAAGACCGCCGGATTCGAGCGCCTGGGGTGTCAAAATTGACCACAGAGACCAGCTTTCAGGGCTGGAGGCACTGAAAGTGGAGGGTACCCAGCAGTTCCTGAGAGAGTTGAATCCGCCTCTACAGAGCCTCGGCAGCGGGAGTTCCGCATTTCAGCGAAGCTTCCTTCTCCGAGTGCCAGGTATATCCACCGGATTTGAGCGGAGGGCGGCTCGACACCACTTCATCAGAGCGCCACGACTGCCTGAGGGCCAGGATCATCCGCAGGCTGCGGCGCTCCTGGACCGGCGTCTTGGGGGCGGAGCTTGAGCCAGGCATTCCCGAGCTTATTCCCGTTGGAAATCTCACGAAGAAGGTTGTCGAGAAACAAGCCAAATCCGGCACCTCGATCGATCGTTAAAACGAGAGGAAAGTCGTGGCTGATGCGCGCGGCGTGGGTACGTTCGAATACAGCATCTCTATAATCGTCTGGTATGTTCCAACCGAAGTAGACAAACAGAAGCTTCTCCGTTCGACAGCGCTCAAAAAGGGGAGCAACATCCGCGCGAGTCCCCTGCGCTTCCACCAGCCTGCCATCGTCGGCAAACTCGCTCAAGATATGGAGGATGCGAAAATCTCCTGACGATAAGGTCGCAAGCAGGTCGGCCAACTTCGGAGCCTTCAACACTTCGACGACGGGAAAGTGTCTCCTATAGATGCCTGCGTCACCCTCGACTTCCTCGACCGGAGGGTTGTCTCCCAGGCCGCAGACCAGCACCTTGGCGTCCCTTGCTGCTATCTTGTAGATCTGAGAGCCGAAATAGAGGAGGCTGATGACGATGAACCCGAGCACGATGGTGAGATTGAGGAAGCCTCTGCCGTTCCGGTTCCAGTCGAATAAAAACCAAGCGGAGAAGGCCAGGAAAACTACGATCTCGAGATCATTCTCCCAGATCCAGGACTTCAGGTCCGAGATTCGCATCCAGATCCTCCTCCTGTCGGTCCTTGTCTCTACTCCCGCAAAACCTGATGCACCAGCGCCACCGCGATCGCCCCCTCCCCGACCGCCGAGGCCACGCGCTTGATGTTGCCGCCGCGCACGTCGCCCACCGCGAAGACTCCGGGGAGGCTGGTTTCGAGGAGGAAGGGACGGCGGGCGAGGGGCCAGCCGGCGGCGGCCAGGTCCTCGGGGGAGAGGTCCGGACCGGTCTTGATGAAACCTTTTTCGTCCAGCGCGACGCAACCCTGGAGCCAGTTGGTGCTGGGGGCCGCGCCGGTCATCACGAAGACGTGGCGGATGGTGTGGGTCTCGACGTCCCCCAGCTCGTTCTGCCATTGGACGCTTTCGAGATGGCCGTTGCCTTCGAGGGCCACCAACTCGGTGCGCGTCCGGAGATCGATGTTCGGGCTCTGCTCGATGCGCCGGATCAGGTAGCGCGACATGGTGTCCGCCAGCCCGGTCGAGCGGACCAGCATGTGCACGCGCCGGGCCGTCCGCGCCAGGAAGACCGCCGCCTGGCCGGCCGAGTTGCCGCCCCCGATCACGATGACCTCTTCCCCGCCGCACAGTTGCGCTTCGATGAAGGTCGCGCCGTAGTAGATGCCCGCGTTCTCGAAACGTGACAGGTTGGGCAGCGGCAGCTTCCGGTACTCGGCGCCGGTGGCGATGATGACCGCGCGCGCCGGCAGCTTCGGACCGTCGTCGATCTCGATGTGGTACGGCCTGCGGACGCAGGCGAGCCGGTTGGCGCCTTTGGCGATCATCACCTGGGCCCCGAACTTCTGCGCCTGGGTGTAGGCGCGCGCCGTCAGCTCCTGGCCCGAGATGCCCATGGGAAAACCGAGGTAGTTCTCGATCTTCGAGCTCGCGCCGGCCTGGCCCCCCGGCGAGGACGACTCCACCACCAGGACGTCGAGCCCCTCCGACGCGCCGTACACCGCGGCCGCCAGCCCCGCGGGTCCGGCGCCGACGATGAGCAGGTCGCGGAGATGGCTGCGGTCGATCCCTTCGTTGAAGCCGAGGCAGTCGGCGATCTGCTGGTTGGTCGGGTTCCGCAGCACCAGCTCGCCGCGGCAGATCAGGAAGGGCACGTCGTCCTCGGTGATCTGGAAATGATCCAGCAGGTCCTGGACGCCGGCGTCCTGATCGAGGTCGATGTAGGAGTAGGGATGGCCGTTGCGGGTCAGGAACTCCTTGACGCGGACTGTGCCGGAGCAATGGACGGAGCCGACGAGCACGACGTCTCCGATTCCCTGCGCGATCAGCTCCACCCGGCGCAGGATGAAGGCCCGCAGGAGGATCTCGCCGACCTCGCTGTCGGTCTGCACGAACGTCAGCAGGCGCTCGCGCTCCAGCTCGATCACCTCGCCGTCCTCGACGGCGCGCGCCCGGATGAGCGAGCGGCGGCCGGAGATCATGTTGGTCTCGCCGGTGAACTGGCCCGGCCCGTGCCGGACCACGAGCGTCTCGGTGGCGCCGGACGGCTGGACGATCTCGATGTACCCCTTCGTGACCACGAAGAACGGCACGCCCCGGTCCCCCACTTCGACGAGCACCTCACCGCCCTGGACGGGCCGCGCCCGTCCGTGCGCCGCGATGCGCGCGACCTGCGCGGGCGTCAGCGTTGGGAAGACTTGTTCGGATCGAGAGACGAGGTCTGGGGGGACGTAGGGTTCGGTCATGCGCAGCATGATACGCCGTTCCGGTGCCGGAGCCCTCACCACCCAGGCCCTCCTCTCCCAGCCTCCCTCCCTCCCGTCCGCCGGGAGAGGAGGGAGACTACGTTTTTGCCCTGGAGGGGTCGGGAGAGGGTTGGGGCGAGGGCTCGGTTCAGTCCAGATAGGGGCAGCTATCGTCCCAGTCGCACGGGCCGCCGCACTGATCGATACAATCACCTTTACATGAGCAGGGTCCGGGTGCATTGCAGCATGGGACTACAATGTTGTTGGAATAGCAGGCATACCAGTATTCACAGTCCGATTTGTTCTGCGTCGGATTCTGGACAAGGTAACCGCCTTTCTTTGGCGCGGCGGACAGAGTGGCTGTTGTCAGGGCGATAAGCATGATGAGACAAAGGCGAGCGAGTTTCATGCGAGTGCCTCCTTCTAGAGTGGTGTTTTAAATCCCGATAGAACGACGGTACTGGCGCTGCCACGGAAGCGGTTAATCCAGATAGGGACAACTATCGTCCCACTCGCACGGGCCTCCACATTTGTCGATGCAAATACCCTTGCACGAACAGGGTCCCGAGCAACATGAAACCACAAGGTCGCTGCCATTGCATTGATACCAATAGTCACAGCTTTTGTTGTCCCCCGTCGGAGCCTGGACGAGCTGCCCGCCCTTTTTCGGCGCGGCGGACAGAGAGACGGTTGTCAGGACGAGAAGGATGAGGAGACAAAGACGGGCGATTCTCATGCGAGAGTCCTCCTGGACTTCAAGAGAGGCGAGAGTGCCTCCATAAAGTAGAGGTACACCAAAGCTCGTAAAAGCGACGCCTCGCCGGTGTTCAGGAGGATGTCGGTGACCGGGACGGTGTGCCCTGCGAGACCTCACCCCCTGTCCCCCTCTCCCATCGCCCACCCGCCCGACCGGGAGAGGGGGGACGATGAGGAAACGATCTTGCCGAGACCAGGAAGGCCTCAAGCGCAGAGACCTCCCTCTCCCGGGGGCGGGCGGCAGGGAGATGGGAGAGGGACCGAGGGTGAGGTCTCGCGGGCACGCCGCCCCGCGGGTCTTCTACCGGCTGAACCGCGCCTCGTGGAACGACCGCCCCGCCACCAGCTCGCGGATCTCGCCAGTGTCGCGCAGCCGGCGCAGGGTGGTGGCGACCACGCGCTTGTCGACCGGCCTCCTCAGCCGCTCCCGGAAGCGGCGGTTCACCTCCGCCGCGATCTGGGTGGCGTTGAACGGCTTCCCCTCTTCCTGATCCTGGACCACCCGGAAGATCAGCTTGCTCTTCGTGAACCGCCGGCCCGGGGGCAGGTCGTCCACCGGACCCATCTGGGGGATGACGGATTCGACCGCCAGCTCCGCCGCCTCGGCCGCCGTCGCCTTGAAGGCTTCGAAGCGCGCCAGGACCTTCTGGAGCTCCGCGGAATGATGCGCGCTCTGCTCCCGATGCCAGTTTTCCCGCTCGACGTGATGGCTGGCCTGCTGACGATGGAACTCGATCCGCGTTTCGAGCTTCGCAAGGATCTCCGCGACAGACAGCTTCGTGCTCATCCCTTCTCTCCTCCGGCAATCCGCCTCACGCCCGGCCAGGACGGCAGCGGATCATCTGCATCAATCTGGTCGTATCTGCGACAATATCACGCCCGACGCCTTCGCGGGTCGCCAAATCGATGCATCGTCGCCAGAGTTGCAGCATCTCCAGATTCATCTACGGGAGACGGCGAAAATTTGTCGCGCCTCGCATAAATTACGCATCAATTCTGTCCCACATTGAGACAAATCGGGAACAGAACGCATCAATCCCGCCCGCCTCGCGACAAATAAGCCAGCGGCAACCCAGCTCGCGACAAGGACGCGCCATCTGAATCCAGGACGCATCAATCTGGGACAAAGACGAGACAACTCCGGGAAGGTCGCGACAAATCCATCACGCCTGCATCATCTTCAGCGGCGGCAGTCAGTCGTACGGGAGGGATGCACCGTTGCAGATTTGGGTTGCATCGTCTCTGCATGCGGCAATTCAACCTACGCTTAGGATGCATCGTTTCCAGGTGATCTGCATCAAAACATCAGGGGAGGACGCGCAGCAATCCCCAGATCCCGTCGTAGAGGAGCCACGGCGCGTAGTCGCGGATCAGGTAGTCCCCTGCTACGCGGAACTTTCCGCCCGCGCCGTTGCGCAGCAGGACGTCCAGGTGTCCCGTGGGGCCGAGGCCGCCGCGGGTGCCCTGGGTCTCCGAGCGGGAGTTGCTCCCCAGCACGGTGGACTTGGAGCGGTACGGCAGCTCTTCCCAGAGATGGCCCTGGATCTCCAGCACGTGGGCCTGCGTGTGGCCGCCGGGATGCACCGCGCGCACCCGCACCGCCTCCCCCGCCTTCGCTCGCAGGATGGGCGTCTGGGGATCACCGATCCCCTTGAAGAGGTTGGAAAGCGTCTGGTCGTAGGAGGTGAACGTCCGCGTGTCCGGGGTCGGCGTGTCGGGCGCCACGCCGATGCGGAACCAGAGCGGCTCGGTGCGGTAGTTGATCGCCTTCTGGGCTGACTCCGTGGGGTCCTCGTTGAGGTCCAGGCTCTCCACCGGCGCGCCGTCGGCGTAGCGAAGGTTGACGTTGTCCTGGAAGACCAGCACGAGCTCCCGGAAACGCTCCGTGGGCGTGGTGACCGTGGCCGTGGCCCGGGTGAGCTTGCCGTTCTCCACGTCCTCCGTCCAGGAGGCGCGCCGGGGCTCCACGATCAGCGCGCCCACGGCCCCCTTGTTGGCGTGCTTGATGGGATCGGAGGACGACAGGCCCGCGGCCCCCAGCTCGATCGGCTTGGGCAGGAAGAAGCGCTGCCGGTTGACGTCCACGATCTCCAGCTCGCCGGCGTACCAGTGGTAGGTGATGGTCTCGCCGGGGGCGACGGTCTGCTTGCGGCCGGTTTTCTGGCGGTTGATGCCCGCGTTGACGCCGTCGGAGCGCGCCACGTCGTAGGAGACGAGCTGCGGGTGCAGCCCGACCTCAAGGGACGGCCGGACCTGGTTGGCGTTGAAGCCCTCGATGTACATAGGGACGGCGTTCCAGCCGTCCTGGTCGGCGTAGCTCGCGGGGAGCTGGTTGGTGAGGGTGACCTGGATGCAGTCCCCGGCCCGCACGCGCAGGATCAGGGGCTCGCGCTTCACTCCCGGCTTGAGCCGTGGGCGGGAGGAGCCGTCCGGTCCAGTCACGGTCGTCAGGTCGCCGGCGTGGACGAACAGGATGGCCGTGGGATCGTGCAGCGGACCGGAACGCTCGGCGGGCTCCGGTGGGCCGCCCGCCGGCGTGTAGGTCTTCACCCGCGCCGGGCGCGAGTTGTAGATCAGCCCCGGGACGGGCTGGCCGTCGTCCGCCAGGACCTCGGAGGCCGCCACCGCCGCCACCGCGAGCTTCTTGAGCGGCGAACCGATGGGACAGGTGGTCAGCACCCTCTCCTCCCGGAACGACTCGGGCCCCATCTCATCGCTCGGCGGGGTCTCGGCCGGCAGGGTCCGCAGCTCCTGGTCGCCGCCCACGCGGCCGAACGGGTTGGCGAGCTGCAGCGTGGGCAGGTCGCTGGCGGCCATCTCGGTCGCCGGATCGAGCGCTTCCAGGCTGGCTTCGTCGGCGGCCTTGAGCGCCCGGTCCGCGGGCGTCGAGCGGGTGCGGTAGAGGCGCAGCAGGCCCCAGGCGCCGCTCCACTGCCACTCGGCGGCGGAGGTGGGCTTGTAGAGGAAGTCCGCGCTCTCGCCGTCCCGCAGCGAGGGGACGCGGGGGATCACCAGGTCGAACCACTCGGAGATGCCCATGTTCTGCGACGCCCGGTAGCCCGAGTTGGGATCGTCCGGCTCCGGCTGCCACTTGAGGCCATGGATCGAGAACTGGTGCTCCTCCTCATGGGCCCCCACCAGCACGCGGATCTGCACCGGATCCCCCTCGTAGGCGCGCAGCAGGGGCGTGAAGGGATCGCCCGCCTGGAGCGCCTTGGGCTCGGTGATCGGCGGATAGGGGACCCGCGCGAGGTGCGGCGCGTAAGGCAGCTTGTTGAACTCGGAATCGGCGCGGTCGGTCCGCGTCTCGTAGGCGAAAGAGAGGTCGCCGGCCTCGCCCGCGGTCTGGCCGCCGGTCCCGGGATCGCGGACGCGCAGCGCCAGCGGCTCGTTGCGGTAGTTGACCACCACCATGCCGGAGTCGTCCGCGGCCACGGCATCGGGGCACGGGGCGGCGGGATCTTTGTTGTCGCCCAGCAGTGTGCCGTCCGGATCCCCGTCGTTGACCTTGCAGATCTTCGGCTTCTCGTAGAGGAGCGGGGGCCCGATGAGCTTGCGCCCCGCCGGGTTGATGGCCCGCGCCGGATCGGCCCAGCTCAGGACATCTCCATCGACCCTCGGGCAGCGGGGGCTCCCGGGCTCGTAGGCGGCCTGGAAATCCGAGAACTCGAACAGGAACTCGCGGTAGTTCTCGCGGGCGCTCCGCCCTTCGATCACCGCCTGCCAGGAGGTGGGGCCGCCGTCGGCCCGGACGCCCAGGGGCGCGCCCGTGTCGTTGTGGTACCACTTGCTGCCCGGCGGCTCCACCACCAGCCCGGCGTAGTAGCCGACCTGCTGGTGGGACGAGGGGCCGAAATGGTCGTGGGTGAAGACCGTGCGCAGCGTGCGCCGCTTGCCGTCCTGCGTGGTGATGGGATCGGCCCACCAGCGCTGCACGGTGGTCTGGGCGCCCAGGAAGTCGTTGACGCCGTCGCAATCGGCGTCGCGGTTGCCGGGGAACTCGGGATGGACCTCGGGCACGGGGCACCGCTCGCTGGCCGCGCCCTGGAACGCGCAGCGGGTGGGCAGCGCCTCGCCGCAGCGGTCCGGCTGCGCCTGGCGGATGGCGCAGATGCGCTCCTGCACCTCCTCGGGGCTGAGGGTGCCGTCCTCGTAATTGAAACCATTTCCGCCGCCGTCCGAGGCCAGCACGTCGAACTTCACCAGGTGGATGTGCTGCCCCAGGATGTCGGTGGGCGTGCGCACCTGGAAGTCGTCGAGGTGGTATTCGTTGGGGATCAGGTTGGTGTGCTGGTATTCGACGCATTCGCCGCTGCGGGCGCGGAAGAAAAACGGCTCCGGCGGCCGCTTGCCCGCCAGGGTGTCGGCCACGTCGCCGTTGAGCACCAGCAGCCGCTCCTGCGGGAAGTGCCAGCCGGCCTTGTTGAAGACCACGTCCAGTTGCAGGCCGGCGGCCTTGTAGCGCCGCAGGTCCCTCACCGGCCGGCCGTCGTCGGTGACGCACGGATCGGCGAACGGAGCGCCGGCCACCGCGGGCGCCCCGTTGGTCCGGAACTTCCGCGCCGGGAAGACGCCGCCGGGCGTGGGGGTGCGGTGCTCTCTCTGGGCGTGGAAGTCCATGGCCCGCCGCTCCACCGGCTCTCCCCCTTCGGCCAGCCAGCGCACGGAGAGCTTGTGGAGCTCCTTGCTGAAGTCCAGGCGGGTCTCGCGGCTCACGGCCTCGCCGTCCAGGGCCACGTGGCGCGGCAGGCCGCCGTCATGGATCATGTCCATGGGCGGCTGCGGCGGCCGGTGGCCGGCCACTCCAGGGACGAAGAACGGGTAGCCGGGATTGCGGTCGAGGCCCGCTGGGAAGCGCGGCTGGCCGGCGACGATTTCCACTTTTCCCGGCAGCGGCGCCATGGCCAGCCCGGGCAGCGGCACCACCGCCGGGATCGGCGTGCCCGCCGCGATCTCGCCGTCCGGCAGCGCCCGCGAGCCGGAAGCGGGACGGCCGTCCGCGCCCATCGCGGTGCCGGTCTCCAGCACGTCATGCACCCGCCAGAGCGACCACATGCCTTGCGCGAAGTGAGGATAGAAATGGCAATGGAAGATCGCGTCGCCCACGGTGCGGTTGCGGTTGCCGCTGCCGTGATAGGCGATCTCGTACGTGAAGCCCGCGCCGGGCCCGATCGCCTGGCTGTCCAGGTAGGACGACAGGTCGCTTTTCGGCGAGTGGACCCACTGGTGGGCGTGCAGGTGGAAGATGTGATGATCGTCCGAGCCCGCGTGCAGGTTGCGGAAGATCACGCGGTCGTTCAGATAGCTGTGGTAGACGTTGGACGGATCGTCGGGATAGTAGGCCCGGGTCGCTTTCGGCCCCGGCTTCGGCGTGCAGTTGACACCCTGCCGTAGCTCCTCTTCCTTGCACGGCGCACTCGCCGGGACGTCGACCACCATGGCCGGATCGCCCACCGCCCAGGAGGTCAGGAAGAACTCTTCATATTTGCACTCGGCGCAGTCGTGCATGGGCCCGACGCCGAGCCGGTTGGCGAGCACCTCCGCGCCGGCGCCGCCGGTGCCGTAATTGATCGCGAAAGCGTCGCGGACGCTGTGCAGCGTATGTTCCAGGATCCGGTCCTTGAAATGCGGGAACGCCTGCACGGCGCCGATCTCGTCGTGGAAGATGATGGTGAATTCCCGGAACGGGTCCCGCCGGTCGGGATAGACCTTGGTGGAATCGCCGCCGAGGCTGCCGCGGCCCGGACCGGTGACCAGGGCGGTGAGGTCCGAGTGAACGATCTCGTTGTCCGCGCCCAGCATCTTGAGGATCGGCTTGCCGAGGCGCCGGCACTGGGCGGGATCGGAAGCGTCGCGGTAGACCGCGTCGTAATCGATCACGGGAAAACCTTCCGGTCCCGGCCGGGACGCCAGCGCCAGGTCCTTCTGGGTGGCCTGGCTGCGGTACCACTCGGAGCCGGCGGGCTCCACGTTCACCGCGCCGAACAGCCCGGCCGAAATGCTGCCGTTCAACCCTTCGCCGCCGGCGATGGCGCCGCCGCTGTACAGCAGATAGGTCCCTTCGGATTCGGCATGAAGGTAATAGGTAGTCTTTCCGCCGGGCGGCACGACGCCGTTGCCGGCCAGGCTGTTGGCGCCCACGTTCATGCCGGAATCCCGGATGGAAAGCACGTTCTGCATCCCCACCACGTGGACCGATGCCGCGCGGGTGTGGGGGGCCTCCTCGTCGATCTGGCTGGTATCCGCGATCAGCAGATTGCGGAAATCGATCTGGAGACAGTCGCCGGCGTGGACGCGCAGCACCAGGGGCCGCGGCCGTTTGTCGCGCCGCAGGCGGACCTTGCCGGCCTCCAGCGGCAGGCGGGGCGCCGCGCAGGAGCTTTCATCCTGATCCAGATGGACGACGTCGTCCTCCAGGGCATAGATCATGCCCTGCGGCTGCACCGCTCCCAGACGGTTCCAGGAAAAAGGTTGATCGAGAGCGGCGACCCGGGCTTTGATCAGCCTCGCCCCTTTGCAGGCGGCCGGAAGCTCCGGCGGGGTCCCTTGAGCGGAAACGTTTGCGGCGAGACCTACGGCGAGCCAGAAGCCAAGCAGCGACCTCCGTCCTACGGAACGAAGCGGGCTTCCCATACGCACCCTCCCTGCCACTCCCGGCGGAGCGCCGGGCAGGCCTTGTGGTACTACCGACTTACAGAGATGGATAAAGCATACACGCAAGCGGCGTCGGATGCCAAGTTGAGACGGACGCGCCGCGCGATTTCCCGGTACCATAATGCCCATGGCCTCCCGTGAGCGTCTCGTCGAGAAGACCCGGCAGCTCCTGCTGCGGACCAGCCTCCCCCGCCTCCAGATGTCCATCCTGCTGGCGCTGACCGGCGCGTCCGGGTTCCTCACCTCCTTCATCCTCCTGAAGGCCGGCGTGGGCTCGATGGCGCTGCGGTATCCCGTGGCGGTGATGGTGGCGTACGGCGTCTTCCTCCTGCTGCTCAGGGTCTGGCTGGCCCTCCAGAAGGACGACTGGGACGACGTCACCGACTTCGTGGACGCGGGGGATCTCGCCGAGTTGGCGGTGGACGGGGTGAGGGGCGTGGGACGCCTGGGGAGGGCCGCCGGGGAAGGCTTCTCGGGAGGCGGCGGGAGCTTCGGCGGCGCCGGGTCGTCGGCGAGCTTCCAGGCGCCACCTGCTCCCCTGGCCTCGTATGCCCAGCAGGCGCCGGCGGCCGTCCGCTCCGCCTCGGCCGGCGGCAAGTCCGGCGGCGGGTCGGGCTTCAGCTTCGACCTCGATCTCGACGAGCCGGCCGCCCTGCTCGTCGTGGTGGCGCTCCTGATCCTGGCCGTCGCCGTCCTGGGCGCGGCCTTCTACGTCCTCTGGACGGCGCCCGTCCTGCTGGCCGAGGTGCTGGTGGACGGCCTGATCCTGACCGGCCTCTACCGGCGGCTGCGCAAGACGGAGGAGCCCGGCCACTGGGTCTTCGCCGCCATCCGCCGGACCTGGATCCCCGCCCTGATCGTGGCGGGCCTCTTCTCCCTCTCCGGCCATCTCCTCCAGAAGGCCGCGCCGGAGGCACGGTCCATCGGACCGGCGGTGAAGGCTGTGATGGCGGACGAAGAAATCTGAAAAAATTCCATGCCCCCCAAACCACCTCTCCCCAGCGTGCTGACTCGGGCTCCGGCGAAGCACGTCCAGGACGCGCTGGCTCGGGCCGCTCAAGCGAAGCTGCCGGAGAGGCGGCCGCCACTGGCCGATCATGTCCGCAAAGCTCTGCAGCCGGCCCAGGCCAAAATCCCGGAGCGGCTTCCGGTAAGCCGCCCCCAGGCTCCCCATGTGCAGGCGGCCGTGGCTGTGGTTCAGAAGGCCACGGCCCCGTCCGCGTCCCCCGGCCGTCCGGCGCCTCATGTCCAGAAGGCGCTAAGAGAGCACGCCAACACGGCTCGGCCGGCGACCGGCGCCGTTCTTCAGCAGAGAAAAATCCAGATTCCCGGCTTCGGCGAGATCGAGACCAGCGACTATACCGAAAGCCAGCTGAACGCCTTCGTATCGAGCCACTTGACGGCTCCTGGAACCCTCGGAGCTCTCATCGAGCTGGACGCGGCAATCGAGGCGCGTGAATTCAAACCCGCCGACGATAAAAAAGCGGAGAACAAACAGGCGTCCACCGCCTCCTCTTCTGCTTCCTCCGCCGGCGGGACGGCAGCCGTGACGGACAGCAAGGCGCCCGCGACTACCACAAGATCCGCGAGACTACGCCGCCCCACCTCAAGAGTTCTTGACCAGGCAGGATTGAAGCAGCTGGACGCTACGGATCCGGAGGAGGTGGCGAGGGCGAAGAGGAAGAGGAGTGGGTTGTCCTTTATCAAGGCAACCTATACAAAGATCAAAACGATGGCGCCTCAGGATGCCAAGGGAAGATGGTGTCCGACTTGCGGCGAACGCTTTGGCACAGAGCTCGAGTATGTCAGTCGCGGCAGGGGGAGGCACCATGTCGACAAGGCCTATACCATCGATCACTACCCGGACACGTGGGCCAAACGGCTGGCTTCTTTCAAGAGAACAGGGAAGTGGAAGATTTTCGTGCTTCTGCCTGAGGTCTTGAAAGCAGGTAGAGAAAGCCAGGATTTTGAAAGTTGCGTCATGAGCGATTCAAAGGGAGCGCAAGTCTTGCGGGCAGCCTATCAGGAAGACGTCCGGATGCAGTGCCGCGCCTGCAACATCGGACATCAGTGGGAGGGCAAGGCAGGACCTTTCGAGCAGGCCGACTCCAAGGGAAGCAAGAGCACCGGTTCTTACCGGGCCTACGGCGATCCCAATTACGTTGACAGCAGCGATGAGGAGGACCGCGCCACAACGCGGAGGGCGAAGAAGCAAAGACTCAACACCGCGGCAGCGGCGAGCGCCACCCCAGCCGCGCCGAGCGCCGCTGCATCCGCTTCGTCCTCCTCGAGCGCCACGGCATCCGCTTCGACTTCATCGACCGCGGCGGCATCCGCTTCGTCCTCCACAGGCTCGACGACAACATCTACAGGCTCGAAACCTTGAGCGCCCCCGTCCTATGAAGAAGAGAAGGAGGAGGATCCGCGGCAGCGTTCTCGAACACGGACGGCGCCTCTCCGACTCCCTCCTCTGGAAGCTCCAGCGCCGCTACTTCGAGCGGGAAGGCGCCGCGGCCTGGACTCAAGGCTTCGTCCCGCAATACATCACCAGCAATCCCTGGATCGCCAACGCCTACGCCAAGGTGGTCCTCGGCTGGCTGCGCGACGGCTCGGGGACGGGAGCGGGCGAATCCTCCTTCCCGCCCCTCGACCTCCGCCATCCCGTCCACATCGTGGAGCTGGGATGCGGATCGGGACGCTTCGGATATCTTTTCCTGACCCGGCTGCTCGACCTTCTGGGGCGTTCCAGCCTCCATCAGGTGCCCGTCCGCTACGTGATGACCGACTTCACACAGAGCAACCTCGATCCCTTGCGGGACCATCCTTCGCTGCGGCCGTTCGTCGAGGAAGGACTGCTCGATTTCGCCCGCTACGACGCCGGGCAGGATTCGGAAATCCTGCTCAGCCGGTCCGGGGAGGCGCTGACGGCGGGGACGCTGCGCAATCCGCTCGTCGTGATCGCCAACTACGTCTTCGACGGCATCCCCCAGGACGCGTTCAGGATCCGCGATGGAAAGGTTTTCGAGCTGCTGCCTGTGCTGTCCGTCGAAAGTGAGGAGCCCGATCTCGAAGATCCGGGATTGCTGAACCGGATCGAGGTCGCCTGGGAGGAGCGCGAGGCCTCCACCGAATACTACGGTTTCCGGGAGCTGGACGATATCCTGGCGGATTACGCGGCGCATTTCGAGGGCCGGACCTTGCTCTTCCCCCGCGCCGCGATCCGCTGCGCGCGCAACCTCGTCCACCTTTCAGGCGGCCGGCTCCTCCTGCTTTCAGGAGACAAGGGTTTCAGCCGCGAGGAGCTGCTGGGGGAAAAGGGAGAGCCGGGGATCGCCAACCACGGCAGCTTCTCGATGATGGTCAACTATCACGCTCTGGGCCGGTGGTTCGCGGGCCAGGGGGGCGAGATGCTGGAGACCAGCCGTTTCCATTCCAGCCTCACCATCGTGGCCTGCCTGCTGGGCACGCCTCCGGGCGGGCTCGTCGAGACCCGTCTCGCCTTCGACGACGCCATCGAGAGGATGGGACCGGACGACTTCTTCGATCTCAAAAAGGGCCTGGACGATTCGTACGACACCCTGACGCTGGAGCAGGTCCTGGCCTGGCTGCGCTTCTCCGGCTGGGATTCCAACGTCTTCCTCGCCTGCTTCCCGCGGCTGATGCAACTCGCGGAGCACGCGTCGGACGTGCTGCGTATCGAGACCTACCGGATGGCGCACGAGGTCTGGAGGAACCACTTCCCGCTCCCCGAGGCCCGGGACCTGGCGTTCCACCTCGGCGTGGTGCTCTGCGAGATCCAGTGCTACGTGGAAGCCATGGCCTTCTTCGAGGAATCGATCGCGTCGTACGGACGGAATCCGGCGACGGTCTTCAACCTGGCGCTCTGCCATTTCCATCTCGACGACCTCGAAGCCGCCCGGACCCACCTCGACGAGGCCCTGCAAGGCGCGCCGGACTTCGAGCCGGCGCTGGCGCTGAAGGGGGAGATCGAGGCGGCGTTGTCAGAGAGATGATCACCACTTACGGGCGCCGAGCCGCGCCATCATCTCGGAGAGATCCTCTGGACTGATGTAAAAGTGCTCACACACGCGGCCCCAGAGCATTGCGGTGGGCACGTTGCGGTCGCCGCCCAGCACCGTCAAGACGATGCGCTCCTGCCGCGTCAGTCCGTCTCGAACGTCGGGGATCTGGTCGTCGATCCGGGTCGGTTTCGCATCAGCCATGAGGGCAGGAGTCTATATCGAAGTGGCTTTGTCAGAGAGAAGGTGACGGGGGCGGCGTGCCCTTCAAAACCCCCTCCGCCCCTGAAAGGGGCGGCCGTTGAACAGCCTGGGGCGCCAGCCCCAGGTCCGCAGGCCTATCCCTCCCCCATTCAGAGCCCCCGCAGGAGGCGATATCGAGACTGCGGCTGGCCATACCGCCCCCTCTGGGGGCTTGAGATCTGGGTGCTGGCCTTGTCCCTGGGGTTGCACCCCAGGCTGTTCAACGGTCGCCCCTTTCAGGGGCGAAACCCGGAACGAACTTCGGAGATGTCGTACCAGTCCCGGCCGTTGCTTCGCCGCTTCCTCGCATTCCTCCTCCTCGGCGCTTCCGCAGAACGGGGCCGGCCCGACGCCGGCCGCGACATAGCCGCAAAGACTTAGAAAGCGACCCATTCGTTGTCACGATAGTCTTAATGTAAGCACCTTTTAAGTTGTGGGTTTCTTCGCTACTCTTTTTTATCGGGAAGACCTGTCCCCATGACCTGCGCACTTTCCTTTCGCCGATCACCCTGGCGCGCAGACCGCGCTCCGCCAATCCCCACAACGCCCAGTTCAAAAACTGCCTCATCGAAACTTGTCGACTTGACAGAAGGAGACCTCCATGTCGAAGCGAATGGCTCTCTCGGCCGTCCTCCTCAGCCTATGCCTGGCAGCCACCACGTCAAGAATAGTCCATGCCCAGCAGTATATTCTGGAGGGTCCCTATCTCACCGCGCAATATCGGGTCACGGCACCCACATGCGCCGACGCTCAAGCAGCTTACCGAGCTCTGGCCCGCCCAGAAGCCAATGCATTTTGTGGCGGCTCGTGGCTCGTCGCGGGCTTCGCCATCCCGCCCTGTGAGTTCTATCCTTCGATAGATCCGGCCAACCCATACGTGATCGACGGGCCCGCAGAGTTCTACTGCAGGGTTCCTATCCAGTAATCGTCGTGCCCCGAAGAGACGGAAGGGGCGACTGGTAAGGGCTGGGGGGCCGGGGAGTGCCCGGCCCCTGCGATCCCCCGTGTCCCGGCGCGGACGAGCCTGGCGCCGGATGCTCACGCTAATGGGAATTAGCGTGAGCATCCCGAAGCCCGTTTTCCACAGCCCCGACGACAGAGCCCGGCTTGCACAGATCCATGGCCAAGGCTATATTTAAGACTTCCAGCACCGACGTTGGAAGACATCTCGGAGGTATCTCCTGATGCATCTGCCCTTCACCCGCCTCGCCCGCGCCGCCGCGTGCACGTACTCGGTGGAGTGTTCCAGCCGGGCTTAGGGTCTACAACCGCTCATTCACGATCTGCTAGGAGATCCGGGCCGGCCTGCCGGCCATTTCCTGTCCGCCACCGGCTTGCCGGGACGGGTCGAGGTGAAGCCCCGCAGGACGACCGCAGCACGGGGCGTCCTGAACGCCGCATTTGCCAAATCCCCCGACCTGTGAGATCCTACCCACCTCGCCGAGCTTGCCCTCCTAGCGGAAGATCAGGAACGTCGAGTCGATTCTCACCGGGCCTTGTGCCCTGACGGCGGCCTCGCCGGCTCAGTCCTCCGTTCCCGAATCCAGCCGGAAGTTCAGAGCGACGCATTTTCACCGCTCGGAAAAGCGGTCCGCGTCCTCGGAAAGCACAACTACACACAGAATGAGTTTTTCCTCGTTTGACCTCGACCCCAGCCTGCTTCGCGGCATCAGCGACCTCGGTTTCACCAGCGCCACGCCCATCCAGCGCGACGCCATCCCGCCGGCCCTCGAAGGGCGCGACGTCCTGGCCTGCGCCATGACCGGCAGCGGCAAGACGGCGGCGTTCGCGCTCCCGATCCTGCAGCGCCTCCTGGGCAAGAAGCGCGGCGTCACCCGGGCGCTCGTCCTCGCCCCCACCCGCGAGCTGGCCGCCCAGATCGTCGAGAGCTTCAACGACCTCGGGCGTCACACGGGCATCCGGGCCGCGGCCGTCTACGGCGGCGTCGGCATGGACCCTCAGGCGCGGGCGTTCCGCAACGGCGTGGACGTCATCGTGGCCTGCCCGGGCCGGCTGCTGGATCACTTCCAGTATCCCTACGCCAAGCTCGCCGGCCTCGAGATCCTGGTGCTCGACGAAGCCGACCGCATGCTCGACATGGGCTTCCTGCCGGACATCCGCCGCGTGCTGAAGCACCTGCCGCCGGTCTCGCAGACGCTCTTCTTCTCCGCCACCCTGCCGCTGCCCATCCGGGAGCTGTCGCGGCAGATGCTGCGCAATCCCGCGACCCTGAACGTCGAGCGCCCCTCGGCGCCGGCCACCGGGGTCGAGCAGGCGGTCTATCCGGTGCGCCAGGAGATCAAGCCCGCCCTGCTGCTGCAACTGCTGCGGAACAACGCCATCGAGAACGCGATCGTGTTCACGCGCACCAAGCACCGGGCCAACCGGCTGGCGCAGTTCCTGGACCGCAACGGCGTCGCCTGCGAGCGGGTGCACGGCAACCGCAGCCAGTCGCAGCGCACGGAGGCCCTGGCCGGCTTCAAGAAGGGCCGCTACCGCATCCTGGTGGCGACCGACATCGCCGCCCGCGGCATCGACGTCGAGGGCCTGTCGCACGTCGTCAACTTCGACGTGCCGCACGTGCCCGAGGACTACATCCACCGGGTGGGACGCACGGCCCGCGCCGGCGCCACGGGAGAGGCGCTCACCTTCGTCTCGCCGGAGGAGACCAACGACCTGCGCGCCATCGAGCGGGCGGTCGCCAAGGTCCTGCCGCGGCGCACGGTGGAAGGCTTCGACTATCAGAACAAGCCGGTGGAGCGCTTCGAGATCCCGGTCGCTGAACGGCTGGCCGCGATGCGCGCCCAGCGGTCCGGCGGGCCGGCGAGGCCCCAGACCCGCAACGATCGCAATGATCGCAACGATCGCAAGCCGCAGGCTCCGGCAAACCGGGCGTCCAACCGGCCGCAGGGCGGCAGCCACAGGCCCGCCGAAGCGGCGGCGCCGGCCCCGCCGGCCCGGGCCGCGTCTCCGGTCCAGCGTCGCCGGCGGATCTGGTAGAGCCTACCTGGGAGCGCCGGCATCTTGCCGGCCAACTTGCTTTCTTGGTTGGAACGGCCGGCAAGAT
>DASVAS010000009.1:0-48431 GCA_036376245.1 Thermoanaerobaculia bacterium
CCATTGAAGGCTACCTGGCGCAACACAACAAAGACCCCAAGCCGTTCATCTGGACGAAAAAGGCTGGCGATATCCTGGAGAAAGTCACCCGCGCCCGCCAGTCCCTGGTTAAGAGCACATCTACTTGACCCACTATACTAGCATCTCCCCCGCACAATTTTCCGGCCGGCCTCCTCGCGGGGCCCTGGCGGCCGGTGGGAGGTAAGAATGGCGCCAGGTCCCAGCGAGACCACATCCCACGCCCCCGAGGCGCTGGCCGAGATCCGGAAGGTCCTTTCCTTTCCCGGGCCGTACCCGGTCCTCATCCTCTCCGGCGAGCCGGGGTGCGGCCGCACCGGCCTGCTCGCGGCCGCGGCGCGGAACGACGCCCGCGTGCTGCCCCTCGACCTCGACGGCTACGAGGAGGGGCTGGACCTCGGCCGCTTCGCCGCGCACCAGCTCTCGAAACGGGGGGATCTGGACGATCACGGCCGCGAGCGTCTGGCCCGGGGGATCGAGCCCCTGCTCGGACACCTGGAGCCCTCGTTCGCCGCCGCGGCGGTGATCTCCCTGCTCCTCCGCCTGGACGACGCGGCCGCCGTGGCCTGGGACCTCACCTCCGGCCCCACGGACGGCCGGCGCGCCCTCTCCGCTTTCCTGGAGCGGCTGACCCGCGATCACGTCGTCATCCTCCACGCGCTGGCCAGCCCCCTCCTCACCGATCCCCTGCGGGCGCTCCTCCTCGCCGAGGCCCGCGAGCGCTCCGGCCTCCTCCTCGCGATCTCCTGCTCCCCGAAGGAGAGCGACGGCTTCGTGGCCCCCCGCACCGAGCGCCGGCTGCGCCTGGAGCTTCAGCCGCTCCCGACGGAGGAGATGCATGAGCGGCTGCAGGACCTGGTCAACGAGCTCGAGCTGGAGCACTCCGACCGGCTGCAGCGCTTCCTGGACCTGGCCGCCCTGTGCGGCGAGAACGTCCCCGCGGGCGTGCTCTTCCACCACCTGGAGCTGGACGAGGAGCGGCAGGAGGATCTGGTGGACCTCCTGGACGAGGAGCTGGTGGAGAGCGAGGACCTGCGCCTGTTCGTCGATCACCAGTTCGGGCACCCGTCGTTTCCCGGCCTCCAGGTCTACTCCTTCCTCTCCCCCCGGTTCAACCGCGCCCTGCTGGAGCCGCTCACGGAGGACAAGCGGCAGCGCCTCGCCGTCGAATTCCTGGACTTCGTGGACCGCTCCGTGCCGCTCCACACCCGCGGCATGGCCCTGCTCCGCCTCTCCCTGGCCGAGCACGCCGGGGACGACGAGCGCCGCCTCGGCTACCTGCGCGACCTGCGGATCTGGATCGGCGAGGACGAGGTGAACGACCTGGCGGACGAATTGGCCGCCGACATCCGCGAGGGGACCCTGGCCGCCGGCGACCTGTTCCACCGGGCACGGGAAGCCGAGGGCCGCTGGCCGCCGCACGTCCGTCTCGCCCTGGCCGAGGCCGTGGCGCGGGAATCCGCGGGCTTCGCGCCCGGCGCGATCACGCAGCTCCGGCTGCTGCGGGCGGAGACCCTGCGCGAGGTGGGCCGGCGGGACGACGCCGTCGCCGAGGCGCGGCGGGCCCTGGAGCACGCCCGCGAGGCCCACGGCGAGGATCACCTGGCCGTCGCCGCCGCCCTCAACATGGTGGGCATCCTCGAACGCGAAGTTGGCGACCTCCAGGCGGCCCGCGAGCACCTGGAGCGGGCGCTGGCGATCCAGAAGCGCGAGCCGGACCCGCGGAACCTCTCCTCCATCCTCGCCAACCTCGGGCTCGTCCTGGCCGATTCAGGGGAATCCGCGGCGGCGCGCGACCATCTCCTCCAGGCCCTCGACCTCCACCGCCAGATCTTCGGCGACGTCCACCCCGCCGTCGCCTCCGACCTGAGCAACCTCGCCACCATCGCGCGGCAGATGGGCGACCTCCAGCAGAACCTGGACTATCTGCGTCCCATCGTGGACATCCTCCGCCGGCTCTACGGCGACGTGCACCCCTACACCTCCCAGGCCATGACCAACGTGGCCGGCGCCCTGCGCGAGCTGGGGGACGCCGAGGGCGCCCGCATGCACCTCGAAGCCGCGCTCCAGATCGACAGCCAAGTCTTCGGCGAGCTTCACCCGCAGGTGATCGCCGACCTCAACAACCTGGCCGTGGTGGAGCGGGAGATGGGGAACGCGGAAGCGGCCCGCGCGCGCTTCGCGGAGGCGCTGGAAATGGCGGAGGGGACGCTCGGCGACGAGCATCCCCTCACGGCGCAGTTGCGGCGGGCGCTGGGCGAGTAGGGCCCTCTCTCCCAGCCTCCCCCCACCGGCCGGGAGAGAGGGGGAAAGGACAGAAGGACACCAAAGACACCAGGGACACCAAGGACCTCAAGGACGGAAAAAGCTGTCCTTGTCGTCCCTGGTGTCCCTGGTGTCCCTGGTGTCCTTGTCGTCCTTTGACCAACCTCTCCCCTCCTCTCCCGGCGAGGGAGGGGGGAGGGGTCGGGAGAGGAGGGGCCGGGGGTGGTGAGGGCCCCTACGCCAGCAGGATCTCCTTCTCGCCGAAGAGCCGCTCGGCCTGGATGCCGCGGCTCCGGCAGTCCTCGATCAGCTTGTTGGAGGCGATGATCGGGTTCGACTGCTCCGTGTACTTCACGCTCATGATGTAGTTCAGCCAGGGCTCCTGGCCCATGGCGTACACGTAGGCGTCGCGGCACTTGAAGCGGTTGACGATGTCCACCGCCCGCTCGTAGTTCGAGCCCGCCAGGCGCCGGCTCTGGTCCATCTTGCGGTCCAGCGGCTTGGTCAGCAGCGGCCCGTAGACCCACGACAGCGGCGCGCCGTCGCACTCCATGCCGATGAAGGCGACGTCGATCTCGCCCACCGCCTCCTGGACCTTCTCGTAGAGCCGCGGCTCGATGTTGCAGGAGTCCGCCGCGAACATCAGCGAGTGCTGGCCGATCCGGCAGAGGTAGGCCAGCTTGCTGCGGATGTCGAGGTCCGCGTGCTCGCCCAGGAACGGCAGCCCGGTGATCTCCACGCCCGCCAGCTCCAGGGTCTCCATCTCGTCCATCTCGTAGACGTCCTTGAAGCCGACCTGCCGCAGGAGCTGCTTGAGGGAGGGATCCTGCAGCTCGCCGCTGCCGCTGCGCGGCACCACCACCTTGCCGACCTTGTGGCGGAGCTGCAGCATGGTCTCGAACAGGATGTGGTCCTGGTGGTTGTGGGTGATGAGGGCGAAGTCGATCCACTCGGGCAGGTGCTCGTAGGTGTAGCGGGAGACGTCGCTCTCGTAGGTGTAGCTCAGCACCGGATCGAGCAGCACGCACACGTCCTTGGTCTCCACCAGGATGCAGGCGTGGCCGAAGTACCGCCAGCGCACGCCCTCCCCCCGATAGCGCTCGTACCGGGGCGTCGGCTCGGGGGTCAGGAAGCGCATGAAGTTCTCGTCGTGCTCGTCCTCCAGCTCCAGCGCCTCCTTGATGTAGGCGAAGGTCTGGGGCACGGTCTTCATCTTGAACAGCTCGTCGATGCCGGGATGGTTGAACGGCCGCTTGAGATGGACGTCCCCCGGCTCCGCCAGCCGCGGCGTGCTGAGCACGAACGGCCGGTCGTCCTGGCTGATCAGCGACAGCATCAGGCTCTGCGCCTCGGGCACGTAGTAGCGGCTGCGGTAGAGCAGCGGCTCGATGAGCCGGAAGGACGGCTGGCTGTTGAGGTCGTACACCAGCTCCACATAGCCGCGGAGAGGCTCGGGGACCTTGGCGTACAGCGGCTCCAGCGAGAAGCCCTTGGCTTCCTGCCGCAGCATGTCGTCGAGCTGCGTGATGGCGGCGGCGAGCTCCAGCAGATGGGCCCGCTCCCGCTTGGTGCGGTCGATCAGGTCCTGGATCTCGGCGACCCGCGGCTCCTTGTAGTCGATGAACGGACCGCCGAGCATGGCCGGGTTCTTCACCGCGGCGGCGTGGACCTGCGGCGCCTTCACGTACGAATCCATGATCTTCAGGTGCCGGCCCACGGTGTTCATCGCCCAGGTGGCGGGCGGGATCAGGTGCGACCACGCGTACCAGTGGTCCACCAGGGGCTCGACGACGACGTTGGGTCTTAGATAAAGCTTCTCGCCTGTCATATATTTTACTCCCGATGCAAGAAACAACGGCTCACTGTGAAAGTGCGGCGTACCCACGGATAGGGGACAAGCGCCCCATCATCCTCGCTACCCTCCTGCTCTTCCTCGTCCTCCGTCCGGCCGCCGCCCAGTGGCAGTCCCTGGGCGACATGCCGGCGCCCCGGCGGATCGAGCGCGGCCTCCTGTTCCGCAACGCCCAGGGGACCGTGACCGTCACCGTGGCCACGGACGACATCGTCCGCGTCCGCTTCGCCCCGGTCCAGGACCTCGGGCGGGATCACTCCTACTCCATCCAGGTGCCGAACCCCGGCGAATCCCGCGCCCGCTTCAACGTCGAGGACGCATTCTCCGAGATCGCCACGGAATCCCTGCGCGTCCTGATCCGCCACCGGCCCTTCCGGGTCTCCTTCGCCGGCCTCGACGGCGTCCCGATCGACGAGGACGATCCCGGCATGGGCATGGCCTTCTCCGGCGCCACCGTCCGCGTCTGGAAGCGGCTGCGGGACGAGGACCAGGTCTACGGCTTCGGCGAGAAGACCGGCGGCCTCAACAAGCGGGGCAACAAGCTCGGCGGCTCCAGCCTCGCCATGTGGAACAGCGACACCTTCGCCTACGGCCTGGGCACCGACCCGCTCTACGCCTCCGTGCCCTTCTACCTGGCGCTCCGCGGGGGCCAGGCCTACGGCGTCTTCCTCGACAACACCCATCGCACCAGCTTCGACGTCGGCCGCCAGTCCCACGGGCTCCTCTCCTTCGGCGCCGACGGCGGCGAGCTCGACTACTATTTCATCCGCGGCCCTCATCCCAAAGACGTCCTGCGGCGCTTCACGGCCCTGACCGGCCGCGTGCCTCTGCCGCCCCTGTGGGCCCTGGGCTACCACCAGTGCCGTTACAGCTACTTCCCGGAATCCCGGGTGCGCGAGATCGCCCGCGCGTTCCGCGACAAGCGCATCCCCGCAGACGTGATCTGGCTCGACATCGACTACCAGGACGGCTACCGGCCCTTCACCTGGGACCGCCGGCGCTTCCCCGACCCGCCGAAGATGCTGGCCGACCTAGAATCGGCGGGCTTCAAGACCGTCGCCATCGTCGATCCCCATCCCAAGAAGGAGCCGGGATACCCGCCCTACGACCAGGGCCTGGCGGGGGACCACTTCGTCAAGCGCCCCGACGGCTCCGTCTACGAGGCCGACGTCTGGCCTTCCCAGGCCGAGAAGGACCCCGCTCCCAGCGTCTTCCCCGACTTCAGCCGTCCCGCCACCCGCGAGTGGTGGGGCCGGCTTCACGCGCCCCTCCTCGACGCCGGGGTGGACGGCATCTGGAACGACATGAACGAGCCGGCCATCTTCGGCGTCCCCTCCGGCACCTTCCCCCTCGACGTGCGCCACGACAACGAAGGCGCGCCCACGGATCACGCGGAGATCCACAACGTCTACGGCTTCCTGATGAACCGCGCCACCTGGGAAGGGCTGGTCAACCTGCGCCCGCGCGAGCGTCCGTTCATCCTCACCCGGGCCACCTTCGCGGGCGGCCAGCGCTACGCCGCCGTCTGGCCGGGGGACAACGTCAGCACCTGGGATCACTTCCGCGGCTCCATCCCCATGCTGCTGGGCATGGGAATCTCCGGTCTACCGTACGTGGGAGCGGACATCGGCGGATTCGTCGGCGGGCCGACGCCGGAGCTCTACACCCGCTGGCTCCAGGCCGGCGTCTTCTCCCCCTTCATGCGCACCCACGCGGCCAAGGGATCGCCGGACCGCGAGCCCTGGTCTTTCGGCGAGCGTCACGAGGAGATCAACCGCCGCGCCATCGAGCTGCGCTACGAGCTCCTCCCCCACCTCTACAACCTGATGTGGGAAGCGGGCGAGACCGGCCTGCCGCCGATGCGGCCGCTGTTCCTGGAGCATCCCGAGGATCCCGGCACCTACGACCTCGACAGCGAGCTCCTCTTCGGGCCCGACCTCCTGGTGGCCCCCGTCCTGGACGAGGGTGCGAAGGAGCGCTGGCTCTATCTCCCCAAAAGCGATTGGTACGACTTCTGGACCGGCAGGAAGGAAGAGGGCGGGAAGTGGACGAAAACGGCGGTGACGCTGGAATCGATCCCGATGTTCGTCCGCGCCGGCGGGATGGTCTTCCGCCAGCCGGTCGTGCAGCACACGGGGGAGATGCCGGGGAAGACGCTGCGCGTGACGGTCTATCCGGGCGCCGAGCCCACGGCCCGCTGGCTCTACGAGGACGACGGAAAATCTTTCGATTACCAACGGGGCGTCTATCTGCGCCGCAGCATCGGACAGCTCCGCCAGGGCGACCGCTTCGCGGTCCAGGTCTCGCAGATCCAGGGCACCTGGCGTCCCGCCCCCCGCCCGATCCAGTTCGAGATCCGCTGGGACGGCGAGCCCGTCAAGGTCGGCCTGATGCGCAACGGCGAGACCGCCCTCCTCCCCCGCCGCACCGCCGAGGAATGGAATCAGGGAATGGACGGGTGGACCATGGCGGACGGCTTCGTGCTGGTGCGGCAGCCGGACCGGGTGGAGGAGATGTGGGTTATTCTGGAGGAAGGAGGTCGAGACACCGGTTGACACGACCGGACCGGCCTTCTACCCTTGAAGCCATGAACGAGAGCAGCTCTCCCCCGTCTCTGATTCTTCAGTTCCGCAACCCGGAGACCCATCGCATGCTCCGCGAAGTAGCTGAGACGCTCGGAGTGTCCATGAGCGAGCTGGCCGAAGTCGCCATCCAGCAGGAGCTCGCGGGGATGGAAGGCAACCTGGACCGCAAGCTCGCTCAGACCCTGGACCGGCTCCGCACGTTCCCTGGAGAAGATCCCGACCAGGCCGCGGAGGACTTCGCTCGCCGTGAAGTGACCATCGAAGACCCCCTGCGGGCTCGTCGGGCAGGGGCGGAAGACGCCTATGGGATAGGAGCCGCCTTTGCCCGTCGAATGGAACGAGGATGACCCTCGCGATCTCCCGGTCATCCAGAAAAACCTGAACCGAGTCCTTCGCCAGATCCTTCACGAAGCATCGTCCCGCCAGACGCCGACGGTGGCGCTGGCGCAAGGTTGGCATCGCGAGGTCTACAGGGATGTTCGCCTGCCGGTTCCATATTTCGCGGGCGAGATCCGTGACAGCGACTCCAGATTCCCCGAATTGTTCGGCTATGAAGTGATCATCGGGAACCACTACGGCGCTCCTTCGCGGGACGTCCCTGAAGAGCTCTCCAATTTCGAAGCCGCCATGCGGCAGGCGGTCCGTCGATTGGATTCTGTAATACCTGTCGGCGCACGTCCCGACAGCACCGATCTGCTCCGTTCCGTCCTGACGCTCTGCGCGTATTCCCATGGGGAGTGGATCCGCATCCACCCTTTCGCGAACGGCAACGGGAGAACCGCTCGCATCTGGGCCGACTGGTGCGCGGTCCGGTACGGCCTGCCCGCCTTCGTTCGGCTGACGCCACGACCGGAAGGACTGGGTTACGCGCTCGCCGCGGCGCGTTCCATGAGAGGCGATCACAACCCGATGATCGTCGAGATGAATGCAATGTTGAACCAAGGTCTGTGGCAGTCGTGAGCGGCTCTCCGCAATAAAAAGGGCGCCCCTCGCGGAGCGCCCGAGAACCACAGACCGATCAGTTTCCCTGACCAGCTATGCCTCCACTGGCCCTGGGCTGCTGTTCAATCCGCTCAGACCCGCGATCAGCAGCAGCACTAACGCGACCGCCGCGTAGGCGGGGACGCTGACCGGCGCTGTGGCGATAGCCCCGATGATCGCGGCCACGATGGCCAGCGCGATCACCCACTGAAGGACCGTCTCCCAACTCGGGAGCAGCTCTCTGAGGCAGTCCAGCCAGGTGCCTCCGGAGAGACCGCCGGAGATCAGGTAGGCTCCTCCACCCGTATCGTCCTGGATGATGTATCCCACCCCCGTCCAGGCTCCCAGGTTGACGTTCCTTTCCGGAGTGAGCACCGTCTTGCCCTGGCTCACGGCTGTGGCGATGTCGCTCTCCACAGCGGAGTTAAGTTGCAGCAGAGGCAATACGGCGGCCGAGTTCGCCGATGTGATGTGGTAGATCGGAATCCCCTGGCTCATCGCTGCCTGAAGGATGTGGATCGACGAGACGCCCCGCGGTCCGGGATCGGTCCGGTCCCTGAACTGATCCCATAGCGCACCCTCGAGATAAGAGCCGGCGGTTCCCGCCTGCTTCATGAACTCGGTGACCTTCGCCGGGTCGGTGCCCGCGGGGCCGAGCAGCGATTGCTTCACGTCCATGACGTTACCCTGGTAGACACCAGACCGGGGGGCGCCGAAGATGTAGGAGACCGACAGAGGCGAGCTGAAGAATCCCACCGAGGGCAGACGCAGCGCATGCACGCCGTGTCCGCTGGCGGTGGCGTTCCCCATCACGTCGCACTCCATCCAGTAGTTGAGCTGGATGAGGTGCAGATACTCGGAAGCGTTGTTCACTGGATTGGCGGCGAAACGCTTTTCGATCACCTTCCGGTCGACACCGTTGCCGGTGACACCCACCACGATCTCGTCGCCAGCAACGACCCGGTAGGGGATCGTCGTCGGGCCATCGGGAGCCTGGAGCACCACGTCGACCGGGTAGAAGCTCCCCATGCGGATGCCGCCTCCCCGGCCGCGCTCGACGCCGTCGAGCTTGATGACCGGAACGACGTTGACAAGGTAGACGGGAAGCGAGCTGGCGCCGCTGTCCCGAGCCGCCTGCAACGTATCTGCGTCGGCTTGCGTGGCCGGCTCGAACTGGAGACTCAGCCGGCGGCTGTTGAGCTCGGGCAGGCTCAGCTTGACCGAGAAGGAGGGATCTCCCAACGCCCGGTCGAAATCCGAATCGAAACCGTTGAGCGTCACGTAGTGACGCAGGTTCGTCGGCAGCGTGCTCACTCCGGCGTTGCGCACGAGGACGGCGTAGGGCAGCGAGCCCGGGAAGGTCGTCTTGTTCTCCTGGATGATGGTCTGCCGGCCCAGGAGGTCCTCCATGTTCGCCGGCCGGCCGTTGGCCAGGAAGTACTCTTCACTCCGCACCGCCCACTCGCGCAAACGGTTCTCCATGGGCTCGGCGTCCACGTTGGTCACCTTGCCGAGGGACTCGTCGAGATCGAACAGCCTGTCGCCGGGGTCGAGCACGACGCTGATCGGATTTTCCGTATACAGGTCCGAGCGGGGCGTGAACGTGTGCTGTTTGAAGGCGGCGTCCATCGGCACCCAGGTGTCGCCGACGCGATGAAGCGCTCCGCGGCTCGGGATGTAATCGATGAACGCTTCGACCCAGACGTGCTCGATCCGGATGTGGGTGACCGTACCGCTGGAAACCAGGGCGACGTTCGGAATTCCACCCTGACCCAGGATCTGCTGCGCCACCTGAGAGGTCTCGGCGCCGCCCACCCAGTTCATCACCGCGCTCAAGGGTACTTCCGTGGTGCCGGTGACGTACTTCGCGTGGACGCCCGCGGAGCGCAGAAGCGCGATCAGGAGGCTCGAGATGTCGTAGGCGTTTCCACGCTTCGCTTCGAGCGTCATCTGCGCGCCCTGGATCGACCCCTGGGTGGGAACGAATTCAATGTTGTTGCGCACCCAGTTGTAGATCGGCAGGGGCTGGTTGCCCAGCGATGTCGCCAGTTCCTGGATCTCCGGAGTGATCTGTACATCCTCGTTCGCGGCCAGGTCGGCGGCGGTCGGAGCGACCAGCTTCTCGGTGACCACAGCCGCGGCCTTGCCGCCGGCTCCGGCCTTCCGCTTGGGAACGAACGGCTTGCGCTCGGTCGGCTTGGCCATGCGGAAGGGCATTTGAGAGGGATCGAACGCTTGTGTCGGCCGCTCGTCCGTGGACTTGCTCAGCAACTCCGAGGCAGCCTGGAGGGAAGACCGGAGTTGCGCGGGATTCTGGCTCTTGCCGGCGGCGTCCATCTCCTGGAACACCGCCTGGATCTTCTCCATGTAGTCGGCGCGGGCCGCGTTGTGGCGCTCGAAGATGACCTTCGGCAGGTTGGCCTTGCGCAGGAGCGACTCCGTCTGCGCGAAATCGCGGAGGACCTTCTTGTGAGCGGCCTCCAACCGGCTCTTGAGGCGCGTGGCCGTCTCAGGATCGCCCGTCCGCTTCTCGGATATGTCGAGCTGATCGATTTCCGCCGCGATCGCCCGCATCTCGGCCGCCGGATCGGTCCCGGCGTGGGCCGCGAGGATCCGAACGGGCTTATCTACAGGCATTTCTTGCGACGCTGCCTGAGGCTGCGACTCGATGGCGCTCGCCAACAGCCGGGCCTGCAGCTTCTGCTCCGGTGACATCGCGAGGTGCGGATTGCTGGCCATCCGCGCGAGGGCCTTGCCAGGATCGCGTTTCGCGGCGCGGCTCTCCGCCCAGGCGTTGCCGCCAGCCGTCATCCATCCGAACGCGACGAGGACTGTAAGGGCCGTGCCGGCCTTGAGTTTTTTATTTTTGAATATCATCGGTGCTGGTTCCTAATTCTTGGTCCGTGAAGTAGGCCCAGTAGTGGTCCAGGGCCAACTGCGCGTTGTTTGAGACGTAGTTGCGCTTCTCATACTCGCGGGCAAGGAATTCCAGAATGTGGACCACGGCCCTCTTCTCCCTGGGGTTCAACAAGGGGGCGATCTCCTCCGGAAAAGACCAGAGATGATGCGCCACGAACTCGTCGAGATCGAGCGGCCCCTCCAGATCCAGGGAAAGGGTCAGGAAGGCAGGCAGGTAATAGGCGAATCCCTCGAACGTGAGAGAACTGATGTCACTCCTCAGATCGAACTCACGTCCGAGCGAAACGATCTCCTGCCAGTCCTTCCCCCGGAACCTCAACCAGGTTTCCTCCTTGCGCCGGGCGATGTGGTCGTCGCCCGGGTAGGCGCGCCCGGCGAAGGCGGTCTGAATCTCCTGCTCGAGGTTTCGGTCGTGGTCGTTCATGTCATCCTCGCCAGGTCAGCAGGGATCTTCGCATCCGATCGGCGTCGGCAGCTTCATCTTGGCGTCGCACTCGGCCACCTTGCCGATGGCGATCGCCGCTTCATTCTGATGGTCCCAATCGCCACCGTCCCAGCAACGCTCATTCAGAATGGTTCTGGTCGTGTAGCACCGCAGCCAGCGCGAGCGGGCCTGCCGCAGGTTGAAGCAACCCTGGATCTTGTTGCACCCGCTCAACGGATTCTGCTGCGATGAGCACGAGTCTGGCGCGTGGACCGCGCTGTCGAGCAAGAGGCATTCCGCCAAGGGGCACTTCATCAGCGGGTTTCCGGCGAAGCACCCCCGTACCTGCGGCGTCTGCGCCCGCGCCTCCCCCGCCACCAGGAACCCGGCGATCAGCAACGCCGCCGGAGCGAATTTCGAAATCCTGAGCATCATCTTTCGCATGGTTCTCTCCATTCTCGTTACTGGCATACCGTGGAATCGAAGAGGGCGCCTTCGTCGACGCAGGTCGCCCCGGGCTTGCGGTCGTGGGGGACGCAGACCGTGACCTCGCCCGTGCACGTGCCGCCGCGGCCGTCCGCGGCCTGGAAGCGGATGTGGTACACGCGGCCGTCCCGCTTGCCGGAACGCTCGGCGCGCACCTGGACCGTGGAGGTGCCGGTGCCGCTGGCGTCCGGGCACGTCGAGCCGTCGCCGACGTCGTTGGCCGGCTCGTCCTGGAACACGTTGGCGATGGTGATCGTCACCGGATCACCGTCCGGATCGGTCACGCCCGTGATCGCGATCGGGACGTACTTGTGGTTGGGCTCCCACAGCACGGTGAACGGCGTCGCCGCCGCGCCGCCGCAATTCGGAGCCTCGTTGACCACCTGCAGAGTGGCCGTGGCCAGCGTCTGCTCCGCGCCCGACGCGAGCACGCCGATGAGCACCGCGAGATAGGTCTTCTGCTGGAAGCCGGTCGTGATGAACGAGCCCGTACCGGTGAAGGTCGCCCCTTGAGCCAGCGTCGTCGTGTTCGTGATCTGAGCGACGATCTGGTCCGTGTCCGGATCGATCAACAGCACCTTGAGGCCGAGGTCCGCCAGCGTGGCGTTCCCCTGGTTGGTCGCCGTGTAGGTGACCTGGGTCGAGCCGCCGGCGTTGACCACCGTCGGGTTGAGGACGAGGGTGCCGCGGAGGCCGGCGGCGGTGAGGGCCGAGCTCTGGATGGTGAACGCCGCCGAGCACATGGTGATCGTTTCGGCGCCCGACTCCACCGTCAGCAGGGCCAGGTATTCGCCCGGCGCGTGGCCGGACGCGTTGAAGGTGAACGAGCTTTCTTCCCGTCCGCCCGGAGGCAGCGACGAGAGAGCCCGGCTCTCGGTGTAGACAGGAGCCGTGCCGCCCGCGGGGCTCACGTCCAGCGTGGCGGAGAGGCCTGTCATCGAAAGCTCCGTCGTGAGATTGATCACCCGGCTCGCCAGCGTGGCGATGTCCGTGGCGCTGTAGTCGAGCTTGTCCACGAAGAGCTGGCAGGCCGCCGAGGCGAGAGGCGTCACGTCCGGCGTCGCCGCGTTGCAGTCGTCGTCGATCCCGTTGCCCGGGATCTCCTTGGCGCCGGGGTTGACCGCCGGGTTGTGGTCGTCGCAGTCCACGGTCTCGGGATAGCCGTCGCCGTCCTCGTCGACCGGTACCGGCGGCGTGGGCAGGCAGCCCACGTTCACCGGCACGGTGGCCAGACGCGCGTTGCTCAGCAGGTCCACGAACTCCAGGTTGAAAGTCCCCTGGATGACGCTGCCGTCGCCCGTGAAGGTGACGTCGAACGCCGCCGTGCCGCCCGGTCCGACATTCGGCACCACGGACGGCGTGAAAGTCACGCCGAGCCCGGCGGGGACGCCCGCGAAGGTCAGCGAGACGTCGCGCGGACGGGTGGCCGCCGTGGTCACCGCCTGCACGATGGCGTTGCGGATCGGCACCGTGCCGCCCGAGATGTTGAACACCAGCGGATTGCCCGTCGTGTCGGTGGCGCCGGTCAGCAGCGCCAGGGCCGACAGGGTGATGCTGGGAGCCGTGCTGGGACCCACGGGGTTGCGGACCGCCACCCCGCCGGGGGCGAGGCCGATCACCGAAACGCCCAGCCCGTTCAGGGCCGCGATGACCTGCTGGACCGTGGCCGAGCCGCGCGGCGCGACGGCCCCCGACACCGTATTGCCCGAGGTCGAGAGCGAGTTGCTGACGAACCCGTAGCGCTGCGAGCCGATGACGTTCGCGCAACGCAAGGCGCTCGTCGGCACGGTGGCCCCGCCGGCGCCCGTGATGGTGGTGGGAACCGTCGTCCCGGCCGGGAACGCCGCCACCGAGCAGATGTCACCCGCCGTGATCACCAGGTGGAGAGCGCCGGCCCGGAAGCCGACGCCGCCCAGGGTGCCCGAGGCGGGGGCCACGTTGGAAAGGAACGGCGGGATGTCGCCGCTGGTGCCCGGAGAGGTCTGGGTGAGCGGCGCGCCCGCGGCGCCGCTGTTGAGCAACGAGCCGTTGCCGTTGCCGTCGAAGCCCAGGCCGGTCGCGACCTGGAACAGCGCCTCGAGTGTGGTCTCGGGACCGTCGCCGCCGAAGCCCGGCGCCGTGCGGTTGAGCGCAGAATTGATCAGGTTCAGGAAGTTCGGGATGTCCGGCGTGACGATCGGCTGGTTGAGGATGAACGGCCGGCCGGTCGTGTTCTCGCCGCTGAAGGTCGAGCCCGTGCCGCCGTAGTCCTCGAAGCGGCCGACGCCGAAGCCGAAGGAGACCTGCGGCAGCGCCGTCTGGAGCTGGCTCACGAGCTGGCTGAAGATCTGGGTCACGGAAGGCACCGTGCCCGCGAAGCTGCCGGTGTCGTCGAACAGCAGGAAGACGTCCACCTTGTCGATCACCGAGCCCGCCGGGAAATTCAGCGACACCGGCACCGTCTGCGACTGGCCGGAGCACACCGGCGCCGAGGGGCCCAGCGTGATCGAACGCGGATTGGCGGCGCCGGACGAGGCGCAGCCCGCCGTCTGCAGCTCGCAGGTCGTGGTGCAGGCGAGGTTGCCGCCGCCCAGGCCCAGGCTGTCGCAGGTGCGGCCGCCGAGATCGAGCTGGTCGCACTCTTCCTCCGGCCGGTTGATCTCACCGTCGCCGCAGAAGGGCACGCCCGTGCAGGACGAAGCGTTCAGCGTGCAGTCCGCGTTGCAGCCCAGCGTGCCGCCGAGGAAGCCGGCGTCGGTGCAGGTCAGGCCGCCGAGGTCCGCGCCGTCGCACACCTCGCCGGGCTGATTGATCACGCCGTCGCCGCAGGCCGGCGCCGCCGTGCAGCCTGTCGTGTCGAACTTGCAGGCGCCGCTGCAGGCGAGCGTGCCGGGTCCGAGGCCGAGGCTGACGCAGGTGTCGCCGCCGAGGTCCGCGCCGTCGCACACCTCGCCCGCGACGTTGAGGATGCCGTCCCCGCACCGTGGCGGGCCGGAGCAGGCGTTGGTGTCCAGGGTGCAGGAGGCGGTGCAGGAGACCGTTCCCGTGCCCAGCCCGAGGCCGCCGCAGGTGGCTCCCCGCAGGTCGCCGCCGTCGCACGCCTCGCCGGTCAGATTGGCCAGACCGTCGCCGCAATACGGCACCCTGGCCAGCGCGTCGAGCGCCTGCACCACGAGGGCCGTGGTGAACGGATCACTATCCCAGCTCCCGTCAGCCCCCTGCCGGCTCTCCAGGAACGCGCGGATGGAGACGATCTCCGTCGAGACGGCCGGCACCGCGGCCAGGGCGATCGCCGCGACCGCCGTGTTCAGCACCTCGGAGGGGCCGGCCGGACCGAATCTGCCGGAAGCGTCGAGGCGGGCCTTCACGAAGGCCGAGCCCGAATCCACCTGGGGATCGAGGAAAAACCTGGAACGATACGGCGCCAGGCCCAGGAGCGCGTAGGCCGTGCAGTAGACCTCGCTGTCACCGCCCTCGACGCAGGGCCAGCCGCCATCGCTCGCCTGGAGCGTCAGCAGCGCGGAAAGACCGGGGATCAGCCTGTCGCCCAGCGATGTGCCGGGCGCCGTGGCGGCCAGCGCGAGGGAGGTCGTCAGCGTGTCCGCCGTGAAACCGGGGACCAGTCCCCAGCCGCCCGTGGGCTCGGCGTCGTTGCGGAGCCGATCCACCAGGGCCGTCACGTCCCGGCCCTCGGCCGAAAGCACCTGGATGCGCCGGGCCAGATCGTCGTTGTCGTCGATGGGCTCCGCCTCGAGAAGAGCCACCGCGGCGGCGCGGTTCAACACCCCCGCGTCGAGCGCCTGGAGGGCGTGCAGCGCCTCCGTGGTCGCCGTCATCGGGAGCACCTGCGGGCTCTCCCAGCCCCCGTCCGCCGTCTGAGAGCCGGTCAGATACGCGATGCCTGAGTTGATGGGTTGGGCCTTTGAGGATGGGGTGCCGAGCAGGAAGAAACTCAATAGAACCGTTGCCAGGGCGGAGCCGGCACGTAACGTGCCCGGCTTTCTTCGCCGGCCCTGGACACACCTCGACCAGTACGTGGTCATGTGCCCGCCTCCTATGGGTTGATGAGCTGCGGTGTCGCCAAGAGGATTACCGTGAGGGATTCGCTGCCGCCCTGAAGGACTGCCTCGTGAATACCTCTATTTCGCGATAGTAGCAGCAGACAATAGGATCTTGAACCGTCTATTTGGGTAGTTTTTGGGGTAGGTCCATAGAAAGGTTACGAGGTCTTAAAAGGAAGGAATTTTTGGGGCGGCATGCCTTTCGGAGACCTCACCCCCGGTCCCTCTCCTCCGCGGTTCATGCCCCGTTCATCTCCGCGCCCTAGGCTGCGGCGATGCCGTCGTACGCTCCATCCTCGGAACGCTTCCGGATCACCGCCAGAAGACCCACCCTCCTCATCCTTGGCGTCTTCCTCTACGCGCTCGCCTTCCAGGGCTCGCGGAGTCTCTGGGAGCCTGACGAGGGGCGCTACACCAACATCGCGGTCCAGATGCTGCGCAGCGGCGACTACCTCGTCCCCGCCTTCAACGACGACGTGCGCCACTTCGCCAAGCCGCCGCTCACCTACTGGTCCGTCGCCGGCGGCATCGCCCTGCTCGGCTGGAACGAATGGGGCGCCCGCCTCTCCAACGCGCTGGCGTTCGCCGCCACCGTGCTCGTCCTCTACGGGCTGGCGAGGAAGGTCACCCCGGAACGTCCCTGGCTGCCGCCGCTGATCTACGCCTCCTCCCTGTTCCCCTTCGTGGCGGCGAACATCGTCACCACCGACACCCTGCTGACCCTGTGGGAGGCGCTGGCGGTCCTCGGGTTCGTGGGATGGTGGGAGCGGCGGGACGAGCCCGGCGCCCGCAAGGCCCTGGTCCTCATGTGGTGCGGCTTCGGCCTCGCCTTCCTGACCAAGGGACCGCCGGGGCTGCTGCCGCTGGCGGCGATCCTGCTCCTGGCCGGCCTGACCGGGGGCTGGCGGGATGTCCGCCGGCTCGCTTCCCTCCCCGGCCTCGTGGCCTTCGGGGTCCTCGGATTCGGGTGGTACGCCTACGTCGCCCTCACCCATCCGGGCCTCATGAGCTACTTCCTCCGCGACGAGGTCGTGGGGCGGGTCGCCTCCGTGGACTTCAACCGCAACGCCCAGTGGTACGGGGCGTTCCGCGTCTACCTGCCGGTGCTGATCGGCGGCACGCTGCCCTGGACCTTCGTCCTGCTCGGCGCCTCGCGGCGGTTGCGGAGCACCGTCTTCTCCCGCTCCTGGTGGCGGAGCAAGCTGGAGGGCGATCCCTGGCCCGCCCTCCTCGTCCTCTGGCTGCTCCTCCCCATGACCGTCTTCACGGTCAGCCGCTCGCGCCTGCCCCTCTACATCCTCCCCCTCTTCGTGCCGCTGGCCCTGACGGCCGGGAGGCTGATGCGCCACCGTTCCCTCCCGCAGGGCCGGCTCCGTCTGGTGGCGGCATGGCTCCTGGCCCTCGTCGTGATCAAGGGAGTGGCGGCCCACGTTCCCGTCAGCCGCGCCAGCCGTCCGATCGCGCGGGCCATCGCGGCCGATGTCGCCTTCGATCCCGCCGAGATCGTCTTCGTCGACCTCCGGCCCGTCTGGGGCCTGAGCCTCTATCTGCGGTGCGAGGTGGAACGCGTCACCTCCTGGCCGCCGCTTGCGCCGGAGGACGAGACGCTCGCCGAGGAGATCGGGCACGCGGAGCCGGGCACCGTGTTCGTCGTGCACCGCGACGAGACCTCCCGGGTCCAACAGTCGCTCGCCGGCCTCGGGGCCTCGGGCCGCGTGCTGGGCGACGTCCGCTCGTGGAAGCTCATCCTGCCGGTCCAGACGGAACAGGCCGCGAGGCCGGTGGTATATCCTTCTCCCGGACCCACATCCGTCTCCGGGAGGCCCGCCCATGACCTTCGTCGCCGATCTGGAACCCCGCCCCCTCTGGAAGCATTTCGACGAGATCCTGAAGATCCCCCGCCCCTCCAGAAGCGAGGAGCGGATGCGCGCCTACGTCCTGGACCTGGCTGAGCGCAAGGGCCTCTCCCACCGCATCGACGCCACCGGCAACCTCGTCGTCGAGAAACCGGCCTCGCCCGGCAAGGAAGGCGCGCCCGTGGTCGTCCTCCAGAGCCACCTCGACATGGTCACCGAGAAGAACTCGGACGTGACCCACGACTTCGACCGCGATCCCATCCAGCCGCGCATGGACGACGGCTGGGTGCGCGCCACCGGCACCACCCTCGGCGCGGACAACGGCATCGGCGTCGCCGCCATGCTCGCCGTGATGGAGGCGGACGACATCGCCCACGGCCCGCTGGAGCTGCTCTTCACCGTCAACGAGGAGACCGGCCTCACGGGCGTGCTGGCGCTGGACCCGGGGGCCATCGCCCTGAAGGGCCGGCTTCTCCTCAACCTGGACACCGAGGAAGAGGACAAGGTGACCATCGGCTGCGCCGGCGGCTCCACCACGCGCCTGACCCTCCCCGTGGACGCGGCCCCGGCGCCGGGATCGGTGACCCTCGACGTCAAGGTCTCCGGCCTCAAGGGCGGCCACTCGGGGGGCGACATCCACCTCCAGCGCGCCAACGCCAACAAGGTCCTGTCTCGAGTTCTGACGGCGGCGCTGGCGGCGGAGCCCTTCCGGCTCGTCTCGATCCAGGGCGGCAACAAGCACAACGCCATCCCCCGCGAGGCCGCGGCCCGCGTCGTGATCCCCGCAGGCGCCCGGGACGTCTTCACCCGCGCCGTGGAGGCCGAGACCGCCGCGATCCGCGAAGAGATCCGCCAGACCGATCCCGACGCCCGCGTCGAGATCGCCGAAGCTCCCGCTTCGAATCAGGCCTGGACGGAAGAATGGACCCGCCGCGCCGTCGCGCTCCTCCACGCCCTCCCCCACGGCGTGCTCGCCATGAGCCAGGACATCCCCGGCCTCGTGGAGACCAGCACCAACCTCGCGACCGTGACGGCGAACGGGCACGTCTCGGTGCTGCTGAGCACCCGCAGCTCCGTGGCCTCGGCCATGCTCGACGCCCGGCGCCGTCTGCGCTCCTACGCCGACCTGGCCGGCGCCGAGGTGGAAGAGAACGAAGGCTACCCCGGCTGGAAGCCCGACCTCTCCTCTCCCCTCCTCGCCAAGTTCCGCGAGGTCCACCAGCGCGTCACCGGCAAGGATCCCGTCCTCGAAGCCGTCCACGCCGGCCTGGAGTGCGGCGTGCTCGGCGAGAAGTTCCCCGGCATGGACCGCATTTCCTTCGGCCCGGTGATTACGGGAGCGCATTCTCCGGATGAGGGCGTGCGGGTGGATTCGGTGGCGCCGTTTTACCGGTTGTTGGTGGAGATGTTGGGGGAGTTGGCGGGAAATTAAGAAATACGATCGACTGAGAATTGGAAATGGGAGAGCAGATGTATCAACGCGCCAGAGAAGCACGACCTGAACTCGCAGTGGGCATTGATGAGGCACTGTATTTCTATATCAGGCAGGGGAACTTCGAGGGAGGAGAAACAGAAGTATCTCTTACCGAGGAAGAAGTGATTGACGTCATAAGATGGCTCCAGGAGGCGCTCTCAGAGTTTAGGCAACGACCAGAGGAATAGCTCGCCAAAGTTGAAGAATGCGAGAACGCGAACTGCCTCTACGAATCATAGTCGTCCAGCCTCCGGAAGGTGTGACGTTCCAGATGCAGCGCGGGCAGGGAGGAAAGGTCGACCTTGTTCCACCTACTCACGCCTCGCAAGATTCACAGTCGTTTGACTTCGCTCTGCGCGTGGGGGAACGCCCCAACGGACAACCGAATTTTTTAGGCCCCTTTGTGCAGGGCCCTCAGGACGGCCGCTTCGTCTACATCAACTCGGGAACCCTGGCGGGACAGGCTGATTCCTGCTGGACCCGGCGAGCGAAGGTGCATCTGTCAGGCATCACCCGGCAGATGATCGAGCAGGCGCTGGCGGATCCGGACGCTATCCTGGAGGCCCGCATCTGGGGCCTGGCGAAAGACGGCGGCCCCGCGTGCGCGACCGTTCCGATCCTGGATGGCGGATGGCAGATCTCGAGGAAAAATCCATGATCCCGACCGAGGTCATTCTGAAGCGCTTCGAATCCCCCGACGAAACCCGCCTTTTCGAGAAGGGACGCTTCGAGATCGTCCACCTCGGCGGCCTCACCGTCGGACGTGCCACCTACGAGCCGGGATGGAAATGGTCTGTCCACGTCGGTCCCGGAGTCGGAGCGGAGAGGTGCGGGGTGGAACACGTAGGGATGGTGGTCTCCGGCACCGCTACGGTGGCGTTCGAGGACGGGCGGGTCATCGAGATGAAGCCGGGCGAGCTCTTCCATGTTCCGCCGGTTCCCCATGACAGTTGGGTGGTTGGAGATGAGCCTTACGTGTCCCTCCATTTCCTGGGCGCGGATCATTACGCGAAGGAGTGAAGCGCCCGCTCAGCAACGGTCGTCTCTGGCAGGATGTTCGCCGCCGCGGAGACGCCCCACGGGGCGTCTCTACATTGGGGGGCAACGTTGGTGGTGGATGAGACGGCATATCCTTTACGAGGCATAATCCGCGCTGGTTCGGAAAGGCGTTTCCGCTTCGAGAAACGACAACGGTTCGTCCCCAATGTAGAGACGCCCCGCGGGGCGTCTCCGCGGCGGCGTTACCTTACCGGATCACCAATTCGTTCCGCGGGGCGACATCTCGAGACCAAGAAACGCTGGATATCCGTCGCAACCACGCCCCAGACTGTCGCAGCCTTTCCCCTTCGGACCTCCTGAAGGGCATTGACTGTGGCATTCCCTCCCTTGATTGCGACGTTCCCCCGCTTTTCTGTTGCATTCTTTCCGGGGAACGTTGCATCTACCCGAGACGTTGCGGCATTCCCTCCCTCTCCGGCCTTGTCCACTGCCCTGGATGTCGCATCTTCTGAATTTCGGGCGATCTGGATGTTCCAACCTGTCGCATCTTCCCCAATCTGTGTCGCGACCTGAGCCTTCGCTGTCGCGATCAAGCCCCGGATTGTCGCAGCGATCCCTCTCGGTGTCGCAACTTTGTCGCCTCCCCTCTCCTGGCGTGGCCTGGCTGCGACATCCTGGAGAGACTTCGCAACAAAGAAGGGATTGAACGGGAGGCGGAAGACGGGGAATGCGACATTCCCCCGGCTCTCGGCGTCCCGAAGGTCTTCCCTACCCTATAGACTTGTGGTAATGTCGCAACCTGAACCCAGACTGTTGCAGGTGAGCCGGGGCTTGACGCGCTTTTTGGCGTAGGCGCGACAAGGTAGGGCCGCTGTACGGCCCGGCTCGGGGGGAAAGAGCCGGGTGGCGGGAGCATTGCGGCCCATCAGGGAGAACGAATGAGCGCGACGTTGACGGTCCAGGAGATCCTGGCGAAGCTGGAAACGCGGGTGGCCTTCCATGAAGAGAAGGAGGCCTTCCACGGACAGCAGGAGGAGCATCACCGCGAGCAGCGGGCCTTCCACGCGGCCGAGCTCGAACAGGTGAAGCAGCATCTGGCGGCGTTCAAGGCGACGTCCGAGGTCGCCGCCGAGCTGGCCCGGCAGGGGGAACGGCCGTCCCGTCCCGTCGAGGACAACGACCTCGGACGCCGGCCCAAGGTCAGCCAGATGATCGCGAGGGTGCTGGAGGGCCTCGGAGACGGAGAGTCCTTCGGAGCCACCTGGGTGACCGCCGAGGTCAACCGCCGCTTCCGCGACAAGCTCCGCCGTCCCGTGAACCCCCGGACGGTCTCCGTCACCCTCCGCCGCCTGCGGGACTCCAAGCGCATCTTCGCCCTCCGGGACGGCAAGGCCTTCCACGAGTCGCTGTACCGGAAGGCGCCGTGAACCAACGGTTTTACGCGAACCTCTCGAAAGCCGCCTCGGTCTCCGCGGCCAGGGTTTCGACGAGATCGGCGGCGGAGCGGATGGAGGCCAGGGACGCCGACTGGCCGCCGTAGAACGCCAGCAGGTCTTCCCGGCCGGCGCGGGCCGCAGCGTAGCGGAGCTCCCGGGTGAGCTCATTCTGGTGAGGATAAGGCAGGATCTCGGAGGGGGGCTGCGCCATCTCGTCCGTGAGGCGGTTGGCGAGCATCCGCGCGAGCCGTCCGGTGTAGGCGCGGGAAAGGGCTGTTCTCCGCGCGCGGGCACGATCGGCGAGGGCGGCGCGATGAAGATCGCTCGCTCCAGACTCCCGGCACATCAGGAAGGCCGTGCCGATCTGCGCCGCCGCGGCGCCGAGGACCAGCGCCGCCGCCACGCCGCGGCCGTCGGCGATGCCGCCCGCGGCCAGGACCGGGATCCGCACGGCGCTCGCCACCTGCGGGACGAGCGACAGCGTTCCGGTGAGCGACTGCTCCGCGGGACGGAGGAAGCTGCCGCGGTGCCCCCCGGCCTCGAATCCGGAGGCGCACACGAAGTCGACGCCGGTCTCCTCCAAGGCTTCCGCCTCCTCGACCGTCGTGGCGGTGCCGATCAGCGCGATCCCTCGCCGGCGCGCCTCCGTGACCATGGCGGCGGGCAGCAGTCCGAAGACGAAGCTGAAGATGGCTGGCCGGGCCTCGAGCACCGCCTCGAACTGCCGCTCGAAGTCCTGGACTTTGGGCGCCGGAGGCTCGGCGAGAGGCGGCAGCCCGAGCTCATCCCGGTACGGCTGCAGGCGCGCCAGGGCGCGGGCGGCCGCGGGCGCGTCCAGGCTTCCGCCATCCTCCTTCTCGCGGGGAATCCAGAGGTTGAGGGCAAAGGGCTCGCCGGTCCGGCGCCGGATCTCGGCCGCGGCGCGCGAGATCTCGGCGGGTTCCATGTGATAGCAGCCGAGCGATCCCAGACCGCCGGCGCCGGAAACCGCGGCCACCAACTCGGGGGTCGACGCGCCGCCTCCCATCGGTCCCTGCACGATCGGATAGCGGCGGCCGAACCGCTCCGTAAACCGGGTGGATGTCCACATAGAAGCTCCTTTGCCTCCTTACGGCAGATCTCTACGGCCGCACCTCCGCCTCGCCCCAGAACACCGTTCCGGCCAACGGATCGCGGATGGTGAAGACCAGCCGTTGATCGATGCGGCGCAGCTTCACGCTGGTCTTGTAGCGGGCCAGACCGCCCGGCTTCGGCGCCTCTTTCAGGGAGAGGCGGAGGGGAATCTCCATATAATCCGAATAGGTGCCGTACTTGTCCATCGCGCCCAGCGAGAGGACCGCCTCGACGTGCCAGCGGCGGTCCTGTTCGACCGTCGAGAGGTCCGCCACCGGGATCATAACCGTCACCGGCACCGTCATGGTCGAGCCTTTTCCGGCCGCGGGCTTCCCCATCTCCACCACCAGACGCTTGTCCTTGGGATCGCCGCCCAGGAGCAGGGTGCTGTAGCCCGCGAGCGCGGCCTCGCTGGACTGGGAGAAGTCCGAAAACCCGCCGCGCGAGCGCACCGTCAGGCCCTTGGCGCGCACTTTCACACGGATCCCGTGGTGCCGGTCGTCCCCCTTCCACGTCGGAGTGAAGCCGAGCCAGTAGAACTGGCTCGTATCCTCCACCGTGCGCCCCAGGGCGTCCAGGCGGGCCGAGTTGAGGAGCGCCTTACCCCCCGTGACCCGCGCCAGGAGCTCCAGACCGTCGTGCACGCCGTGCTCCCATTGCGACGAGACCCAGGCCGTATCCCCGGACGGGCCGCTCTGCGACGCGTCGTTGACGGTGATCGCCATGTCGATCCCCTGGGCGTCCACGGGATAGGCGGTGTAGCCCAGCCGGTTGGCCTCCGTCATCATGGGGACCATCAAGCGCGGCACGGGCCAGCCGCCGGAGACCAGGAGCAGGACCTTGCGGCCGGGCGGCGGCGTCAGCGTGCGCATCGCCGCGACTACGGCCACGGGGACCTTGAGCAACCGCGAGTAGAGGCGGCTGTCCACGCCCGAGCCGGACGGAGACATCGACCAGAAGGAGGACACTCCCCGCGCTCCCGAGAACGTTCCTGCGCCATCCCTGTAGAGGGAGAGAGAGCCGTCCTCCTCCGCCAACCGAGCCAGCTCCTGTTCGCCCTGGATCGACCGCCGCATCGCCAGCACGTCGTTGCCCCAGGCCCGCCGCTTGCGCGCGGTCTCCAGGGCCGTCGCCAACGCCCCCTGGTCGCCCGTCCAGGAGCTCAGCACGTCGGGCCGGCCGCCCATCCCGAGAGCCACGATCGCCATCCGGTCCTCCGGCCCGAGGAGCTTGAGGTCTCTCTCCAGTCCCGCCAGCACGGCGTCGCGCTGTCCGGCCACCGAGAAGAGATCGTCGATGAAGACCAGGATGTTCCTCCCCCGCGGGTCGGCGGGGGCCGCCAGACCGGCCGGATCGGACGCCGCGGCCTCGGATGGAGACGGCGAAGCCTCGGCGCCGGAGATCTCGGCGAAGAACTCGATGGGCACCTCGCGGCCGTCCACCAGCAGTTGGAAATCCTTGGCCGTGAGCCCGCGCACCCGGTTGCCTTTGGCGTCCGTGACTACGGCCTCCACGTTCACCACGCGGACGTCGATCGACTCGCCGAAGCTGCTCTGAGGGACCGGCTCCTGCGCCGTCAGGCTGAACGCCCATGCCGCCAGAAGCCCGAACGCCAGCCACGATCTTCTCCTCAAGACACCCTCCTTACGTGATCGTCTGACGTGTTTCAGCAAAGAGGATGCCGGGGGTGAAAAGGGATCGGCCCCAGGGAAGGACCGCGATGGCTGTCCTCGAACGGGGACGGCCGTCTCCTTGATATCAGGCGCCTGCGCCGGCTCGGTTCCGTTGACGATTTCGGGTTCATCCACCACAATCCACCCATGGCCACGAAACCACAGCTTGCGACGCTCCAGACGGATGTGCCCGTCCGTCTGCTGGCCGAGATGCAGTCCCTGGTGGACTCCGGCTGGTTCCGCAGTCTTGATGAAGTCGTGCTCGATGCCCTGCGGCGATTTCTGGACTCTCACCGCGGAGACCTCAACCAAGCGCTCATCCGAGAGGACGTGGAATGGGGTCTTCGTGGGAAGGATTGAGCTCCGTTGAAGTCGTCTGTGACGCCGGCCCTCTGATTCACCTCGACGAACTCAGCTCCCTGGATCTCCTTGGGGACTTTCGGAGTGTCCTGATCCCGGACCAGGTTTGGGAGGAGGTTGTGCGTCATAGACCGGAAGCCTTGAAGGGGACAGGGTTCAAACCACAACGCTGCTCTATCGAGACCTCCGCGGATTCGCGATTTCAATCGGTCGTCAAGACCTTCTCTCTTGATGCCGGTGAACAGGCTGCCCTCTCGTTGATGGAATCCTATCCGGGCGCCGTGCTGCTTACAGATGATGCTGCGGCGCGCTTGGCCGCAAAGGCTCTGGGATACCGCGCTCACGGCAGCATCGGCGTTCTCCTCAGGGCGATCCGCCGAGGACTCCGCTCCCGCGCGGAGATAGCCGCTCTCCTGCGTCAAATACCGTTCGCATCGACACTCCACATCCGGCAGAGCTTATTGGACGAGATCCTGGATCAGGTAGAAAGAGCCGGGTAGCTGTATCAATCCTGCTCGCGGTGTTCGTGCTCTGCTGAACCTAGGCGATCAAGCGCCCAACCCCGCCAGAATTACACCAGCCATCCGGAGTTGAGTTTCCTCGAGAATCCAGTACAGCTCGGCGGTCGCGGTTCCGAGCATAGGAGGCTCACCGGTCCACCATTCCTCAAACGAGCTGACCGTCGAGACGAGATAGCCGACGCTCAGCACCAGGATCAGCTCGCAGATACGGAGCCTTCGAGACTTTTGGGATCCGGCGATATCTTCGCTCAGAACTTGAGGCTCGCTGAGAGCCATGAGACCTCCCTTACCGGGTGTCGACAATCTGCAAGCCCTATCACCGCCAGGTACCTTCGACCTCGTCAGGGAACCCTGGTGGCGGTCCACTCCTGACCCCTGCTGACGAAACACCAGCGAAGTCACAGACCCCTTCGGCCCGCGCACGAAGACCAGCCGCCAGGGCTCACCCTTTGCCATTCATGCGAGAGCCGATCTTGCCCGGTGGCGCCGTCATCGGCGATGGGGCGGGGCATCCTTCCCGCTCAGCCACAGCCACGTGACGATCGTGAGCGCGCCGAGAATCAGCAGACTGGGAAAGACAGCGACGGCCGTCCTCGGATGGGGGACGGCCGTCTCCTCAATACCAAGCGCCGACGAATTACTGCGGACAGTAGAAGGTCACTTCATATTTCGTCCCGGCCGGGCAGCTGAAGTTTCCAATCGCGTCGTCATAGGCATAGGCGTACGTCTGCGGGCAATAGGTGTGGATCAGCTTCACATAGGAGGTGTCCACCACCGGACCGCCGCTGCAGGCCTGCGGCGAGATCGGAGGCGTCGGACAGCAATAGTATTGGGCCTGGGGAGACGACGGCTGATACGTCGTGCCCGTAAAAGGCGGGTTTGGAATGCTTTGCCATTGACCGCTGGTCAACTTGGAGCACGGCGCGTAACACCCTATGGGCGCGGCGGCGGTCGAAGAGCCGGTCGATTGGGGATAATGGAGCACCAGGTTCTCGCTCGCCAGGTTCGGGAACTGGCCGTTCGTGCTGAGATTCTCCTTGGTCGGACATTGGCTGAGGCGGAGGCCTGAGCAGTCGATGACGTTGTTCTTCGGCCCGGTGCCGCAACTGCCGTTCACCGGATTGACGTTCACTCGATAAGGGAGCGTATAGCCGTCGACCATGCTGGTGTCCCACCCGTCGGTCTGAGGCAAGGGCTGTCCCGGGGGATTCGAGGAGGGATTTCCCTGACACTGCGACGTAGGCACCGAGGCGAGGCATCCGAACGTGCCTTCGAATTTGGAATCGATGGGCGGCGCGCATCCGATGTTCGCCGGACACGTGAATCCCTCGGAAGCGGGACCTCCGCTCTGGCCGATCTTGCAGTTGTTGCCGGTGTCGTCGCAGTCCATCCCCGGCCAGAACCGGGTACCCGCCAAGCCCTTGGCGGGGATGTTGTAGTCGATGAAGTCCCCCTTTTTCACCAGCTTTTTCTGATTCGGCGCGTTCAACGTTCCGCCTCCGGCCCCTACCTGATAGAAGACCCAGATGGGTCGGTCGCAGCCGTTCGTGATCCTGAGGCGGGTCGGTTGCGACTTCGGCGCATCCGACCAGGAGTTGGAGGGAAGACTGAAGAGGCAAAGCAGGGCCATCAGGAGCGGAACGGCGTTTGAGAAGGAAGGTCCGGGCGCATCCGGTCTTTTGTTCATCTCGCTCTCCTTATGAACGAAGGTCTCCCTGACGAAAAGCAAAGGGCTATGACACACCTTGAAGCAACCGGCGTGCCCAGCTTGTTGGACTTGCTTCCAGGGGACTTTTGCGCTTCCTCCGTTCTCCTTGGAGCGAGATTGACGAATACTGACATGTCGGCGATGTGTCACTGACAGATCGGGCATGACACGGATACGGAAGCGGCCTCCGGGCAGGAGGCCAACCCGACCATTACAAGAAGGGTGACGCCGGAAGAAGCGGCACCCTCTGCGCTGCCGCGGATTCGGGCTCAGGAGCAGCCGCAGGGCTCAGACTCGACGATCCTGTAAATGGTGGTCGTGCCGCTGCAACTGTACACACCGTTGCAGGCGCGGACACAGGTCCCGGCGTATTGTGTCTTGGCGGCGTCGAAGAAATAATCGATCAAAAAGTACGTGTAGCACACCGCTTCGACTCTGACCGGCAGCAGGACGGCCGCCGAGACCAGAACGGCCGCGGCAAGGGTCAGGACCGCACGCAAAGGGCGAGGACGAGAGAGCTTCTCGAGCATACTCCATACCTCCTTGACCGAGGGGTCCACGTACAGACGGAAGCGTCTACCAGAGAGGGTGCCCGAAGTGCGGCAGAGCGAGCCTTGTCACGCCACCGCCTCCTTTCGCACCGTCTTTAGTAGGAAAGGAGACGTTATGACCCGAAACCTGTTGCGTCTGGCCGTCCTCGTCTTTGTCCTCTGTACGACCTTCGGCCTCAGCCTGCCGCGTCCGGCGCTGGCGGTGAGTTGTGGCTCCGGAAACCTCTTCGTGGGGTGCTCGAAGAAGTGCTGCGGCCCGGGCGTGACCACCACGTACACCCGCACCGGTCTCGGCAACACCTGCTCTGCCGCGAAGAGCACCTGCCTGGCTTGCCTGCCGGCCTGCCCGTCGGGACAAACCCTGTGCGGAGGCCCCACCGTCGGCTCCATCTGCGGAACCTAGAACGCTGCCGGTGACGCTTTCTTTAACGTCACGAAGGCTGAACGAAAGGAGAATGTATGGCCCGGAGACTGCGTCTCTCCCTTCTCGTTTGCGCGTTGCTGCTCACAGGGCTGATCACCGGCACCCAGGCCCCCGCCCAGGAATGCACGCCCGGCACCTTCGGGTGGGAGTACTTCGGATCGTGCTGCTGGCAACTTGGCACCATCCAGTTGCTGCGCGCCCGATGCAACGCCGACGGGTTTTGGGAGGTCTACAACCCGTCTCTCTACAAGTGCCCGCCCGAGCCCTGCTAGGCGGACAGGGGCGGCCCCGCGGAGCCGCCCCTCGATCCCCCTCACCTCCTACGGGGAGGTCGCCATCTCACCTCCGGCCTGCTTCCAGGCGGACATCCCACCGAGGAGGCATGCGGCGTTCTTGAATCCCTTGGCCTGCAGATCGAGCACCGCCCGGGCGCTCGTGTGCTCGGCCCCTCACGTGCAATACGTGATGACCAGCTTGTCTTTGGGCAGCTCGCCCATCCGGGACGCGAGGTCCGTCAGGGGAATGGAGATCGCTCCCTTCGCGTGCTCGCGGTCGTAGGCCTCCTTGGCTCGCACATCCACCAGCACGGCTTCCCCCTTGGCGACGGCCTGCCGGGCCTCTTCGGGGGAGATGCGGCGGGCGGCGGCCAGGGGATCGGCCGGCGCGGCCTGCGGGGCCGGGGTTGCCGGCTCCACGGCCGGCGGTTGCGGGGTGAGTTGCGGCTGGGCGAACGCGGAGGCCCCTGTGGCGCTCCACAGGAGCCCGGCGATCATCGCCGCGATCATCGCCGGTCGGGACGGGGACAACAACATGATCGAACCTCCTCGGCTCTGCGGCTTCGTGCCGCCGGTTGAGGGATCGATTGTACAGAATCTATAGGGCGGCTCCATCCGAGGACCTGGACACCGCGGGCTGCGCGCATGACCTCTCCTGTGGTACCCTCGACCGAAGATCCGGAGATTCTCTCGCATGGGTGCCAGGGTGGATGCTCCCGGCAGGCTCTCTTCCAGCCTCGCCGAAGCGCAGAGCGGGATGGCGGCGGCCCCGTTCGCCGCACTGCTTCGCAACCGGCCGACGGTGGCCCTGGTGACAGGCATCGCGGCGCTGCACCTCGGCCTGACCGCGCTGGGCCTGCCCGGCTGGCCGTGTCCCCTCCTTCATGCGCTCGGGGTCCCATGTCCCGGTTGCGGCCTGTCGCGCGCGGCGCTCGAGCTGCTGCGCGGCGAATGGCGGGCCTCCCTCTCTCACCATGCTTTCGCACCGCTCCTCCTCGTCGCCCTGGGGCTGATCGGCGCGGCGAGCCTGCTTCCCGAGGCCCGCCGCCTGTCGCTGGCCGGCGCCGTGGAACGGCTGGAGCGCCGCACCGGCCTGACCGCTGTCCTGCTGGTCGCCCTGGTGCTTTATTGGATCGCACGCTGGACTTTCGCGCGGGAGACGCTGCCATGGCTCGCCGGGCGTTGACCGCAATTACGCAACCTCTCGACAGGAGATCTGAAACATGATGATCGTCAGTTGGTTGGCGTCAATCGTCTGCCTCGTCTGCTGGATCTTGGTGTTGATCAAGATGTTCCCCGCGGAAGGGCCCTTGAAAGGGATCCTGGCTATCATCTGCGGCCTCTATGCCTTCATCTGGGGTTGGATGAACGCGTCGCGCTTCAACCTGCGCAACATCATGCTCGCCTGGACGATCGGGATCCTCGTCGCGGTCGCCATGAACTTCATGGGCGCCCCCATCTACACCTACCCACGATAACGGCACAGCGGGGAGAGGGACGGTTCCGTCTCTCTCCCCGGCCGCCCTCCCGCCAGGCGGAAGGACCTAAAGGACCTAAACGACCTAAAGGACATAAACGACATTGGAGTCACTGTCCCTTGAGTCCTTCAGGTCCTTTATGTCCTTTAGGTCGTTTAGGTCCTTTAGGTCCTTCCGCCGCTCAGGCTCCTGGCCCCACCGCGACAAGAATTCGGGACAGCCGCTCCACTCCATACCGGTCGCTGAGCTCGTCGAGCGTGGCGCAGAATTGTTCCAGTTCCTTCCGCAGGAGGGCGAGAGCCTCCAGAAGCTCGCTGCGCTGAATGGCGAGCTCGGGCTCAGTCCCCGCGGCGAACTGCTCCCACTCATCCTTCCACTCATCCGTGCAGAGGATGGTCAAGGCATCGCCCTGCCTCTTCACATACGGGCAGGGGTGCCCTTCTGTGCAGATATAAGCCTCCGAGAACGTGTCCTCGGCAAGGCGGAACCAGTCAGCGATGTCGGAGAGATCTCCGCAGCACTGGGGGCCCAATTTCAGGCGACCGTCGACGACGACCATAAGCCCGCCTAAAAACGGGCAGGAATCCTCGATGGTCTGCCCGCCTTCCGCCAGCGGCCTGAGGTGCTCGTCGATGATCGCCGGGAGCTCCGCCTTGGAGAGGCGGTTGATGCGGTACAAGCCCGCGATGCCGGTCTCGGGATCGGTCCAGCCGAGGTCAAGGGTCTCCACTACGGGGATGAGTTGCAGCATCCGTCTATCATCACAGATCGGGAGCCTCACAGGGCTCGTCTTGCCTCTTGGAAAGCCTCAGCAAAGAGTGTTGCGCATTTTAGCTTGACGTCCTTTCCCGAGTGCCAGGTACCTTCGCGGTATCTTCGCGGGCAGAATCTCCCCTTTCAAGCGTGATATCCTGAATCACATTATGAAAACTCGGAGGCTCCTCCTGATCGCGGCCCTGGCCATGCCTTGCGCTCTCGCCGCCGCGTCCGGCCCGGTCAGCCCCGCCACACCGCCCGAGCTTGCCGAAAATGAGAGCGTCAAGGCGGTGGCGGTGGGGAGCGACCAGAGGATCTCCGGGGTCCAGACCAGCGTATGCCTCACGTCCGACGTCCGCATCAACTTCTGGGATCCGCTGAAGATCGTCGCCGCCACGAACAACTATGCGGGGACGAGCGAGAACCAGTTCTACTCGACGGACGGCGGCAAGACCTGGGAACAGGCCGCCCTCCCCTTGCTGCCGGGAGAGGTCTACCACCTGAATCCGGCGGTCGACTGGACTTCGGACGGCACCGCCTGGTCGGTGGTGGTCGCCGTCACATCCAATGGAGGGGGATACAGGCTGCGGGCCTACAAGTCGACCGACCACGGCGCCACCTGGGTGTTCGACGGCACGCCCTCGGGCACGCACTCCAGCGTGTACCAGGGAGGGATGCTCTGGGCCGACCACAGCCTGTCGTCGCCGTACAAGGACACCCTCTACACGATCTGGCAGAACCTCGGGCTGGGCTACGTCGGCCGGCGCACGCCCGGCGCGAACGGGACCTGGCAGACGCCGGTGCGGATCGGCGGCGCCGAGACGACCGGCACCCCCGTCGGCTCCGACATCAAGACCAACGCGACCGGCGAGGTGTTCGGCTTCTGGAACGATGCCGGAAGCCGCCGGCTTTTCGTCGCCAAGTCGACCAACGGCGGCGCCTCGTTCGGCGCGGCGGTGGCCATCGCCTCCACGTGGAGCCTCTATCAATTCAGCGTACCGGCGATGCGGGACGCGCAGATCTCCGTCTCGGGCGGCGTCCGCCGCACCGGGGCCAAGAACCTGGTCTATGCCACCTGGGCCGACCTGAGGGGGACCAGCGGCTGCGACGCCCCCATCTACGAGCCCGGGTCCGACGCTTCGTCCTCCTGCAAGACCCGGGTCTGGTTCGCGCGGTCCACCAACGGCGGGGCCACCTGGTCGACGCCGGTGAGGATCAACGACCAGGCCTCGCTCAACGACCAGTTCCATCCGAAGCTGGCGGTCGACGAGACCGATGGGACTCTGGGGATCACCTACTACGACACGGTCGCCGACCCGCGCCGGCGGAAGGCCGACGTCTGGTTCCAGGCGTCCCACGACGACGGCGTCACCTGGTCGGCGCCGACGAAGGTGACCTCGGCGCCTACCGACGAGACGGCGCCGACGGCCGAGTCCAACAATCAATACGGCCTTCACAACGGCCTGTCCGGGATCGCCGGCCGATTCTTCGCCACCTGGACCGACCGGCGGACCAACGGCAGCGAGGAGATCTGGGGGGCGGCGATCCGGGAAGCCGTCTGCACCAACCCGGGAGCGCCGGTGGCCGGCAGCGCCGCCAGCGTGGGCGCGAATCAGGTGCAGGTGACCTGGGGGAACGGCTTGCCGTCGGCATCGCTGTTCAACGTCTACCGGGCGCCGGGCACCTGCGCCGCGCCCGGCGCCTTCACCCGCGTCGGCGCCGCGGTGGCCGACTCGACCTTCCTGGACACCTCCGTGTCGGGGGGCTCGACCTATGCCTACCGGGTGCGGGGGACCGACGCCAGCGGCGTCTGCGAGTCGGAGACGTCGGGCTGCGTGCAGGCGACGGCGACCGGAGCCTGCCGGCTGCCCCCGACCTTCGCCGGGATCACGAGCGCGGCCGGCCACGCCGACCTGGGGTGCGGCATCGCCCTCTCCTGGCCCGCGGCGACCTCGGCGTGCGGCGGCTCGATCACCTACAACGTCTATCAGTCGGGGAATCCCGTGTTCACGCCGAGCGCCGCCAACTTCAACCTGCTGGCCAGCCACGTCACCGGCACGAGCTATATCGCCTCCCTGCCGGAGGGGTCGCCCAACTTCCCCATCTACTACATCGTCCGGGCGGTGGACAGCGCCAACGGCCTTGAGGACGGCAACCTGGCCACGCGAGGCGCCACGCCCACCGGACCGGCGACGTACCTCCTGAACGAGACCTTCGAGGGGCCCGGCGGCTTCGACAATCCTGGCTGGACGCACGCCTCCTACATTTTCGGGCCCGACCCCGATTGGACGTGGTCGACGGCGCAGTCTCACTCCTCCGCCCACTCCTGGTTCTCTCCCGGTTGGAACAGCATGGCGCAGAAAGCCCTGATCTCCCCCTCCTTCGTCCCCCAGGCCGGCACCCTGCTCTCCTTCTGGCACACCTACTCGTTCGACGACAGCGCCGGCTGCTACGACGCGGGCATGCTTCAGGTCTCGACCAACGGCGGCGCCTGGTCGACGATCCCGGACGCCGCCTTCGGGTGGGGACGCTACAACGGCACCATCCCTCACGGCTACTCCAACGGATACGCCGGCAGCCGGGCATGGTGCCACGGCACGATCGGTCCGATGACCCTGGTCCAGGTCGACCTCTCCGCCTACGCCGGGACGCCGATCCAAGTGCGCTGGATCGAAAGCGACGACACGCTCATCGGCTTCACCGGCTGGTACGTAGACGACGTGACGGTCGCCAATGCCACCCCCTGCCGTGACAACTCAATCTTCGGCGACGGCTTCGAGAACGGCAACCTGGCGGTCTGGTCCGGCACGACTCCGTGAGCGGTCTGAAGGGCCGCGCCGGCGAAGTGCCCGGCACCCTCGCCTCGCCTGGCTTCACGATCCACACGGCTCTCCCGCCTCTTCGGAGGGCGTAGTTGCGACACCTGGCACTCGCAGTCCTACGACCCGTTCGGCCCCTGGTACGCCGGGTCCCTCTCCGACAGCCAGTGGGTCCATCAGCTCTCGACCCCATATGTCACGGTGGCTGGCTCCTGCAACGGCGCCTGGGTCACCGTGACGGAATCCCTCGAGGAGAACGATCCTTTTTGTTGTGACGATCCGATGGGCACCCTGTTGTTCTACGCGCAGGTCGCCGACGGCTCCGGCAACAGCCCGGCTCAGGCCTCCGCTCAGAACTGCAACGGCGGCTCGCAGAGCGGCGTCCCTCCTTACTGCGGCACCTTCGGGGCGACGATCTGGGTAGCCTACATCTGCCAGACCTCCGGCGCCCCCTGCGATCCCGCCGCCGAGCAGTCCTGCTGGGAGAGCGGCGGAAGCTGGGATTCCAACTCCTGCTACTGCCAGGCTCCGTGCATTCACGACGGCTATTGCTCGGAGTGGGACGACATCAACTGCGTCTGTCTGCGCGTCTGATCGGATGCCGCCGCCGACCGGAGGAGCTCCGGCCGGGCGGCGCTCGCCGTACGGACGGCGGGGGGTCAGGCGCCGGCGCGCTCCCCATAGCGCCGCTTTACGCCTGCGACCGAGTTGGCGACAAGTTGCTCGAGCACCGGCTTGTCGAGATCGGCCAGCCGCTTGAAGTACAGGCAAGACTTCCCCATCTTGTGCTTGCCAAGCTTGGACAACAAGGATTTCTGTCGGTCTCCTTCGGCAACCAGGTACACCACCAGCTCGCGGCCACGGATGGCGAAGCCAGTCAAGGGAGCCTCCCCTGTGCGCCCGCTCTCGTAGGTGTACCGGTAGACGCCGTAGCCGACGATGCTGGGTCCCCACATCTTTGGCGGTTGCCGAGTGATCTTCTGGAGCAGATCCATCAACTCCTGGCAGTCGGAGCGCTGCTGCTCATCGGCCCTTGAGGCGATGTAGTCCTCAACGCTGGCGTCTGTGGGCTTGGTCTTGTTCTCGGCCATTGCAAGCCAAGTGTAGCGCAAAAGATCGCGACACCCACGCCTACACCCGTGAAGCCTGGTTCGGCTGAGCTGAAATCAAATCGCCCCTCCCGCCACTCCTTTACGGAAGGCTTTATGGTGGGATAACATCCCATCCACAGCAAAGGAGGCTGCATGCTCCAAGGTCGCGACACCGGGCGGGGGGGTGTGCTGGTACGGCAGGGCGTTTTCGCGGTTCTTCTGATCCTCGCCATCCCCAGGCTTTCCGCCCAGCCGGTGGAGCTGGCCTCGCGGGTCCATCCCAGCCAGACTGCGGACACCGGAGTCGGCTCGGAGCGGATCTACAATAATCCGTTTTCCATCAATTACACGTTGACGACTCCTTCTCTCAGCGCGGACGGGCGATACATCGCCTTCCTCAGTCAACAGATCAACCTCGTGGCCGGGCAAACGGACGCAAACGGCAGGTTGGATGTATTCCTCCGGGATCTCGTAACGGGCGCTACGACGCTCGTCAGCCGGTCCATGAGCTCCCCGGCCACGACAGGAAATCTGGGCTCCGTCCAGGCGGTGATCAGCGCCGACGGCCGGTTCGTGGCCTTCACCAGCCGCGCGACCGACCTGGCGCCCGGCCAAACAGGAGATGGTCCTTCACAATCCGATCAGGATCTGCTTCTCTATGACCGGGTGACGGGAGCGATCTCCCTCGTAGCCTCTTCGCAGTCTCGCCCGGCCTTCTTCACCCAGCTCGCGCTCAGCGCCGATGGACGGTACCTCGCCTTCGGCAGCAACGCCGGAGACCTCGTGCCCGGGCAAAGGAGCGATAACGGCAACGTCTTTCTCCATGATCGAGTGGAGAAGAAGACCCGGCTCGTCAGCCACGTGAGCACCTCGGCCACCAGTGCGGGAAACGGGGGATCGGGTGCACCGTCGATCAGCGCGGACGGCCGGTACATCGCTTTTACCAGCCGCGCCGACAACCTCGTCCCCGGGCAAGGCGGTTCTCTCGCCAACGCGTTCCTCTTCGACCGGGTCTCCGGGGCCCTGACTCTGATCGGACCTGGAGAGACAGCCACCGCGAGCGCTGACGGCAAATACGTGGCCGTCCTCGCTGCGAATGAAATCTATCTTTATCAACGGGAGACCCGGCAGACGACCTCTCTGGGGCAGCCAGGGCTCCGGGATTACTACTCTACGGACCGGCCCATTGTTTCCATCAGCGCCGATGGCCGGTACACGGCTTTCATCGGAGCTCCGGGAGCCTCTCCCAATGGGCTGTACGTCTATGACCGGGTCGCCAGGACCTTCACTCTGGCCAGCCGGCGGTCCGGCTCCACGCAAGAGCCGGGCGGAGCGCCGGATGCTCCCGTGATCTCCGGGGACGGCCGGTTCGTCGTCTTCGCCAGCCCGGATCCGGACCTGGCTGCCAACCAGACCGACGCCGGCGGCGACAGCAGGACCATGGACGTTTTCCTGTTCGACCGGGCCTCGGCGACGACAAGGCTGGTGAGCCACGCCAGCGATGCACCCGCTCTGGCGGCCAACGGCGTATCTCATGCTCCCGCGATCAGCGCCAATGGAGAGCGCGTGGCCTTTGCCAGCATGGCCAGCAATCTCGCCGGGGACCTCAAGGACCACAACGAAGGTCTGGACGTCTTCGTGCAGGCGACCGCCTCCGGGGAGACCGAGGCGGTCTCCCACCGTGCCCCGGAGATGCCCTCTCTTTCCCCCGACGCCACGAGCACGGCCAGAGCCCTGAGCGCCGACGGCCGTTTTCTCGCCTTCGAGAGCGATTCGCCCTACCTGGTCCCGGGCCAGGTGGACCCGAACGGCACCACGGACGTCTTTCTGTACGACCGGCAGACCAAGACCACGGTCCTGGTCAGCCGGCTCGGCGGCTCGGCCACGCAGACCGGCAAGGGCCCCGCCATCCTGCCGGTGATCACCCCCGATGGCCGGTACGTCGGCTTCGCCAGCGAGACCTCGGACTCCTTCAACGGGGGGAACGGCTACGACTGGGACCTCTTTCTCTTCGACCGGATCACGGGCACGGTCACGCTCGTAGCGCCCCTGGCCTTCTCCAGTCGCCCCTCGAGCCTCCCGATGCAGATCAGCTCGGACGGCCGCTGGGTGGCTTTCAGCACCCTGGCCGACCTGATCGCTCCCGGCGTGCGGGATCAGAACCGAAATGACGACGTCTACCTGCTGGACCGTTCGACCGGGAGCATGACCCTGGTCAGCCACTCGAGCGCGGACCCCGCGGCGCCAGGCGACCACGGCGCTTCTTCTCCCCTGCTCAGCGGCGACGGAAGAACCGTGGCCTTCCTCAGCCACTCCAGGAACCTGGTTCCCGGGCAGATCGACGACTTCAGCAACCCGGATCTCTTCCTGTATGACCGGGAGACCGGGAAAACCGTTCTGGTGAGCCGCGCCGCCGATTCACCGGTCACCGCGGCCCAGCTCAGAGGGGAGCCCTTTTCCATGAGCGCGGACGGCAGGTTCCTCACCTTCGGCAGACCGGAAAACACGCCAAGGCCCAGCGTTCTCTTGTACGACCGGGATCTCGGCACCCTCCTGACGATCGCCGCCGGCGGCCTGTCTCCCCGGATCAGCGCCGACGGAAGATATGTGACGTATGTCAGCGTCCTGAACCAGGACATCCCCTCCCAGATCCATCTCTACGACCGGATCGCGAGCTCCACCGTGCTCGTCTCCCGGTCCAGCGCTTCGAGCAACGTTCACGGAACGGGGTACTCGGAAACCCCCGCGATCAGCGCCGACGGCCGTTACGTGGCCTTCGCGAGCCGCGCCACGAATCTGGTCGCCGGACAGACGTCCGTACCGGGACACGTGGGATTGGACGTCTTCCTGTTCGACCGGGTCACAGGCGGAGCGGTCCTGGTCAGCCATGCGGCGGATTCGCCCCTGGCGGCCCGAGGGGAATCCGCGGCTCCCCTCGTGAGCGCCAGTGGCAGGCAGGTGGCCTTCACCAGCACCGCCAATTTCGTCACGGAAGATCTCAACGACCTGCCCGATGCCTATCTCTTTGACGCGAATTCAGTGTCCGGCTCCGGCCCGACATCCCTCCCGCCTTGCACGCTCCTCGACACCCGGCGCCGTTCCAACCGTCCCGTCCTGACCTCGAACGTCCAGCGCACCGTCGCCGTGCGCGGCGCCTGCGGTGTGCCGGCCACGGCGAAGCAGGTGGTGGTCAAGGTGACGGTGTTCAACCCTTCGGGGAAGGGCAACCTGCGGTTCTATCCGGGAGCTGTCACGGCGACGCCGTCCGGCCTCCTCCGCTTCGAGCGCAACGCGACCCGCACCGAAACCTTTACCTTACCGCTCAGCACGAATGGAACGCTGACGATCCTGCCCTTCGTGGCGGGGAACGGGACGGTGCACGTGGCCGTGGAGGTGAACGGGTATTCCCAGTAGGTCCCGGAGCAGCGCAGGACGCGAGTCGCCGGCCTGGTGCGGGACAATCCAGGCCGAGGCCGCGGCCGCCAAACTCAAAGTCGGAGACCGCGTAGTTCCCTTCCCCACCGGCTGTTTCCCACCCGCGCTCCCGTACGTGACAGCCTGAACCTCCTGAGATCAAAACGATCTCAGGAGAGATGTATGCCTGGGAACTGGCAAAGGGCCGGCGGGGGAGAGTCTGTAGCGTCAAAAACGAGCGCTGAAGCCGCTCTTCAGGACAGAGGGACCGGATTTAGAGCACCTAACAAAACCTGCGGCAGACCGGCCCAAAGGGCCGGGAGAACTAGCCCAGGGATGAGGCCGAAGGCCGATTCCCTGGGTCGGGAAAAGGTAGCATCAAAGCGGCCTGAAGGGCCGCGAGAACCTCGGCTGAATAGAAGTTGAGCTGATCCGGGCAGAGGTTCTCGCGACCCTTCAGGCCGCTGAAATCTATGGGGGTTTTCTTACCCAGGGCATCGGCCTTCGGCCTCAGCCCTGGGCTATTTCTCCCGACCCCTTGGGCCGGTTTTGTTAGGTGCTCTTAGAGGCGAACTCCGCAGTCCCGGAGGCTCATCCTGCCTCTTGGGGGAGCCTCAGCAACGAGTGTTGCGCATTTTAGCTTGACTTCCTTCCCCGAGTGCCAGGTACCTTCGAGAGGTATCTTCGGGACTGAGCAATAGGACAGGAACTAGTTATATAGAGGTGTCGCCCCTCCCCCCGGCGTGGTTACACCGCTGCGTCTGCAGATACCATGAGTCACTCCGGACTCAACATTCAGTACCGCGCCCGTGTAGGTATAGACGCACTCCCCAAGCGTCAAGGTGTCATCGGGAATCTGATTGCACGGAATCTGCTCAACAGTGGAGAACTTCTCGTTGCATGGGCAGCCGCTCGGACAGCCAACCCGGTACATCTGGAAAGCGCAGTTTCTCTTGGAAAGCTCGTCAGCAAGATTGTTCACGGAACAGAATCCGCTCACCCTAATACTCGAGAACTGGTAATGTATTCTGCTCCATACGATGCGACTACAAGGCAAACCGCAGGATGTAGTGGTCGGAGTTGACGAAAGTGGCTCACCAGTATACTCCGTCGTACCTTCGAGGGCCAAGGTCTTGCCTGGAATAGCATTCCGAAATGTCACCACCTCAGGGGCGCCGGCCTGCCGAGCGAAGAGTTCTACAGCGCGCTCCAGAATCTCGGAGCTTACAAGACTCTCGATGGATCCAGGCTCGATGCTCAATAAGGCCACTGCATCCGGAAGCTCACGAGCAGTCTTTTCCTGATTTGTAAGATCATTCAACCCAGCAAGCGTTGGCTTCTGTAGCGTGCTGTTATCAAAGACCCAGATAACCAAATGGCCGCTCCAGTCTGCTTGGTCGACTGGCTCGAACTCCAGCGCAGCCACTTCAGACTTGTGGACTTCCTCGCCCCGGATAGGGAGAACGTGTGTGGCGGAGAAAACTGACAAACTCCCCCCCATGAGCAGACTAAACCCGAGAAGCAGACGGAAACCAAAGCAATAGAATCCTTTCAACATCTACGACTCCTTTCTTCTTTGATTAGCGCACTACTGGTCTTGCCGTACCTCCTCCCGGATTCGTACGCAGGGAGCGGTAGCCCGTCAACTCAGGACTACGTTGTGCCTCGCGGCAAATCCGAGTTTCCATGAGAGCTACATGATGGTAACATACGCCGGATGACGTCACAGGCCGCCAAGCAACCCAATCCGGGTCGAGAAGGAACCTAGCACCCGGCGAAAGGTACCTCTCTGAATTGCAGGGTTCGAGGAGGCAAAGACAAAAAATCGCGACACCCGCTGAATGACTGGACAAGCCGGAATTTCGGCTAAGCTTGACATCAGGGACGGCGTGCCCAAACGATTACGCTACATCCCGAAAGGCGGCTCCCTAATGGAGGTCACCTACCGCACCGCGCAGATCCCGAGTGCCACCGGCTCCTCCGGAGAAACTCGACCGATCACCCGCACCGCGATTCCATACCTATACCCGCGAAGCCTGGTTCCTGCTCTGGGAAGCCTACTCCCTGTTCGTAGCCGCCTTCCGTACCGCCGCCGCCAAGCTCAAAGCCGGAGCCCGCGCAGTCCCCTTCCCCACCGGTAGTTTCCCACCTGCGCTCCCATACGTGACAGCCTGAACCCCTGAGATCGAGACGGTCTCAGGGGAGAAGTGTGCCTGGAACTGGCAAAAGAGCCGGAGGGGAGAGTCTGTAGCCCTCAAAAGCGAGCGCTGAAGCCGCTCTTCAGGGCAGAAGGAACGAATGTAGAGGAAAACTCCGCAGTTCCAGGAGGCTCATCCTGCCTCTTGGGGCGCCTCAGCAACGAGTGTTGCGCATTTTAGCTTGACTTCCTTCCCCGAGTGCCAGGTACCTTTGCTGGCCTGGAGCGGCGCGACTCCCTGAGCGGTCTGAAAGGCCGCGCCGACGAAGACACCTCACACCTGCCTGATCGCCCTGCTCATGTATCTCCCCACGACTTCACATAGAAGTTTCCCCGCATACTGCCAAGAAGTAATAATTCTAGAGCGGCAAGCACCGAGAAAAGGACAGCGAAACCCTGAAGCGGAACGAGCGGCAGGTTGATCGCCAGAATTGCTATCCAGACTGACAGCGATGCACGCCAGGCGGCGAGCTCGCCTCGCGCCAGGCCTGCCGCCTTGATGGACGCCATGATGCCAGCTGCGATGAGAAGTACGCCGAGTTGGAGCAAAGAGTAAAAACGATAATCATAGACAAACTCGTGCTGACGCCCTCGATTGATTGCCACTATCACGACCGCAACCAAGTGAGCCAATCCAAGCGCGCCAACGAGTCCGCCGGCGAAATAGCTGTAGCCTGCCATGAGCAAGCGAACCAGCGGAAGCGGCGTGCGCTTGAAGCGAAGCGTAGCGATCACCGTCGCGGCGACGACACCGCCGACAGGAACAAAATCGAGCATAACAGCCAGGGGGAGCAACTCTTTCCTGTCGGGCAGCAGCATCGCTACAGTCGTGGCAATAGCCGTCAGCACGAGCACGTTGAACAACGGCTTGAACATTATATCCGTCGCAGGGCGCGTCAGATGCCCTAAACTGATCAATGAGTTGCCATCAGCCATAGCCTGTTCAGGTTAGCACAGAATCAAAGCTTTCGCCGCGATTCCATGCCTACACCCGCGAAGCCTTGTTTCTGCTCTGGGAAGCCTACTCCCTGTTCGTGGCCGCCTTCCGTACCGCCGCCGCCAAGCTCAATGCCGGAGACCGCTATCGGTAGCCGCGGCCGAAGGCTGCATGAGCCGTAGCGTCCAGGCCGAAACGCAAAAAATCGCGGCATCCGCTGACTGACTGGACAGGCCATGACTTCCGCTAAGTCATGCCTGCTCAAAGCCGCAAACCGAGCAGTCCCCTTCCCACCGGCGATTTCCCACCCGCGCTCCCATATGTGACCGCTTGAACCTCTGAGATCGTACCGATCTCCAGGGAAAAGTGTGTCTGGAACTGGCTCAAGCCCCTGGATGTAAGAGCTTTTGACCTCGAGAATAGCTACTGGGCAGATCTGGGACAGATCCAGAGAGAGGAGCTATCCACTACACCGGCGGGGGGGCAACTCGGGATGAAATGCGCCACACTGGACGCGCCTCAAGAACCAGCGGTAAGTTGCCCCGGCAGAGCCGGCTCTGCCGGGGGCTTCAGGTTGTGAGGCGCGCTTTTAGTAGGACTTGTCACAGAGACCAGAGCACACCCAGTCACCCGTCTCGTACCAATATCCGCCGACACACTGCTCCACGGAATTCAGCATGGTGCCATTGCCCTCCCCGTCCCAGCAGCACGATCCACACCAGACCAGGCGGATAGCGCCTTCCGTGCACCCTGCGGCGTAGGTGGTAGCATCCAGGAAACCGGAGGCCGCGACCAGGGCGAGACAACAAACCAGCAGAATGATCCTTCTCATCGAGAGTCCTCCTATGAACTGTGATCCCTCCTTGGGGAGAGCAGGGAATATTCGGAACCCTGGCGCTATCCTTATGCGAAGCTGCGAGATCGTCAATATCCTAAAGGGTGGGCAGGGGGTGGGTCCGCAGGGCGGGCACGAATCGTGGTGGGGCGGGCACTCTGCCTTCTGTCAGGACGGCCCAGACGGTCCTGGGTGAAGCGGGATGCGTAACGACGGACGTTGTCCAGTTGATCCCCCAGATACCTATCGAGGGACCGATCGAAGTCCAGTGGCCCTCGCCGGCGGCAACGGGTCGTGAGAAATAGCCCAGGGCTGAGGCCCTCAGGCCGATGCCCTGGGTCAGGGGAAAAGGTATCCTAAGAGGCGGCCTGAAGGGCCGCGAGAGGCTCGGCGGATTTCAAGGCTGGAGCCGATCTCCCGACCCGTTGGGCCGGCCTGACGCAAGAAGTTATCAGGCACGGCAGGACTTCACCTGGGGTGCGGTCCAGGAGCAGGGGCTTGTAAAGCCACAAACACGCCTCCGATAAGGCTTTGCCTTCATCCATGCGGTTTTATCAATGCAACTGGGAGGTTTAGAGGCGAATTTCGCGGTCCGGGGGGCTCATCTTGCCTCTTGAGGGAGCCTCAGCAACGAGCGTTGCGCATTTTAGCTTGACTTCCTTCCCCGAGTGCCAGGTACCTTCCCCGGGACGGCCTGACCTTGTTGCCTGAATTCTACCACGCTCGGGACGCCACTTATTCACAGGGAAACAAGGCTTCGAGCAAGATGTTCGGAAGTCATAGACTGTTTTAGAAGTGAGCACCCGTCTTGCCTCCACGGCGGTCAGGTCTGCAAGTGCTTGACAAGCGATGTCCAGAGGTTTAACCTTAGCGACTCTTCAGGAGGATAAGATGAGAAAGAAGGCAAGAAAGCTCAACCTCAACAGAGAAACGCTAAGAAATTTGAGCAGTGGTCACTTGCGAATAGTAGCCGGCGGTTCGGCTGTCGAGACGGACTGTGCTTCAGACTGCCTCGCTTGCCACACCGATGCCTGCACACAGTATCCCGCCTGTGAAGCCACCGGCGTGTATAGTTGTCTTTGCTCCGCACGTTACTGCTGCTCTTTCACAACCAATACCGAGTAGCCCTGAGCACTCTAAGCTTGCAGCAGAGAGAGCTATACCTACGTGCGGCACTCGCTGCTGCATTCCTTGAGTCGGCCAGCGCTGATGGCGTTGAGCGGATGCGTCAGCAGTCCGCTCCAACGCCGGGTTAGACGTCTCTGGTGACGCCAGTACTGCCTATCAGGACTGCGCATTTTCAAGCGACTCAAGGTTCGACCTTGTGCTTTTTGTCGAGGGATGATCCGGACCGGCCGTCTCTTCGAACAACTTCAGAGCGCGTCGGTAGTACTCCAACGCTCGGTCTACGTTGCCCTCTGCCCTATACACTGCTGCGAGGTTGTTCATACTGAGCGCCACATCTGGATGCTCAGGTCCGAGTGCCTTGGTGGAGATCTCCAAGGCTCTTTCAAGGTAGCTTCTTGCTCCCGCGAAGTCGCCTAGGTCTCTCAGGACGGTTCCCATGTTGTGTAGCCGAGCCGCCATTTGTGGATGATCATCACCGTAGACACGCTGTGTGATAGCCACTGCTCGCTCGAGGAGGGTTCGGGCTGCCTGAAGGTCGCCAAGTTGACGCTGGACGCTCGCCAAGTTGCTCAGTCGAACAGCCATGTCGGGGTGATCCGGACCAAGCGTTGCTTCGGTCAGGCGGAGAGCCTCTTCCAACTTCACCCTCGCGTCGTCCACGATGCCCATATGCCAGAGGGTCATAGCAAGGTTGTTCAGAACAGTGGCCACCTCGGCGTCTCTGGGACCAAGTGCTTGCCTACTGATCTCTAGCGACCGCTCCAACGTGATGCGAGCTCGCTCCAGTTCGCCACGATACTCATAAACTTGGGCAAGGTTATTGAGATCTGCTGCGACGGAAGCATGCACCGATCCATAGGAAGACTCGTCTATTGTGAGCGCCAGATTGAATTGAGATTCTGCCGCAGTAAGATCGCCCAGTGTCAGTTGAATCGCTCCCAGTTTTCTGCGAAGTTTCGCCACATTGGGATGCGCCTCCCCAAGCCTAGCTGTTGCTACTGACAGTGCCCTTTCGTAGTGGGGGGACGCACCTTGGGGGTCGCCACTTTGCTGCAAACGATCCCCCACCTCTTCCTCGTCCGCCCAGCTTCCAGTCTCGGGATCAGGCAAGAGGCTGGCTGCAAGACGGCTCACGCTCGTAGACATACCCTCGGTATTTCGCAGATCAATCCACTGGATGGCTCTAAGCGAAGGGGGCAGAGAATCCTCTCTGGCTCCTGGAAGGAGCACGGGAATTATCGTGAACTTGCGATCAGAAACGGCTCGCTCAAGCGCAGTACGCATTTCAAGGCTCTGCCACTTTCCTGGTCCTTGCTCACCGATCAGCACGAGCACCGCATTTGCGTTCGACAGCGCCTTACGTAAGGCTGTATCCCATCGCTCACCCACAACTAGGTTAGTCTCGTCATACCAAACATTTAGCCCAGCGTCACTCAGTAAATGATGAAGCTGACGAGCCACGCTCTTGTCTTCGGAAGCGTAGCTTAGAAAAATATTCCGTGGTCGGTCCGACTTAGTCATCGATGCTTCCCCTCGTCTAGCCATCGATCCAGAATCTTTCGTTCGAACTCAATGACAACCTCGTCGTGGAGACCAAGTGCGTGCAGGCGCCGCAGCTCGACAATCTTGTGCTCGTAGTTTTTGAATGTATCAGAGGTAACTATGGGATCGGCTGGCCATCTGCCAATCGGTTCGCCCTTGATGCCTTGCCTGAGAACATGCAATGCATATTCCTTGTCCCGGCCATTTCGAAAGTCCGCCCATGTGCGCAGTGAAAGAAACCCTGGCACGTCTTCCGCGCTGGCGTCCGGGAGAAGAACAGGAATCACGCGGAACTCGGAGTTGCGGGTCTGCAAGTCAAGGGCGCGCTCGATCTCCTGCTGAAACCAGCCACGTGGAGTCGTCGCCCCTATGCATACGGCGCAAGTGGATGCTTCCTCAAGGCCCTTTGCCATCGCTTGTTGCCAACTCTTGCCAGGGATGAGAATCCACCGATCTAACCAGATCCGAAATCCGCTGTCGTCCTCTAACCTACGCGCAAGCTTCTCTACCCACTCCGCATCGTCGTGCGAGTGGCTAAGAAAGGCATCGAAGTTGTGGATAGAAACGCTCATTCCAGTTCAGTTTCCAAGGCGTCCAAGGCGTCTAACGGTGTATGAGTTCAGCGGCACCGCCCGGGCGAATGCCCGAGTGGTGTCCGCTGCAACGAGGGTTAGGCGTCGGGTCACTGTTCGCCATGGCCTATTGGCTTGGTGTCAGGCCGAAGTAGGAGTACCCGGCAGCGATGGCGAGCCCGAACCACGCTTTGCCCAAGTCCGTGAGTGGTGGTACGGCGAGCGGATAGTGCCAACCGATGACGAGAGCACAGAGACCACAAAAAACCCAAACGGCCAAGTAGATCGTGGTGACGACCCTAAGGATGGACTTCGCCTGAGAGGATGCATCGGCGGCGAGGGCATGGGCGGCAGGAGCCTTGCCAGGCGGAGTGATGGCTAGTTCAGCGATGACAAGTGCGGCAAGCAGGCCGCCAATGAAGGCCATTGCGGAGCCCATATCAGGGGTGAAGCGGTCGTGGCACTGCTGGCCGGCAGTCCGGCTTGCCGGGCGCGAAGGATCCGAGACGGATATGGGCGGGGGGTCATGGCGCGTGTCCCGCGGTAGGCAGGCGATGACGCTAACCGCGGACCAGACGAGATAGACGTACAGTCCGAGGAGGATCAGCGCGATCAGGCTCCCGAATGCGACCTTAGACGACATGTATGCCCTCTCAGTCTGGAGATTAAATTAGTTCGAAGTTAGTGATCGTTCCGGACGACGCCTAACGTGAAAAAAGCTCACCGGCGGCGACCGCACGATAGTGCGGTTGCTGTCCGGTGTAGCGCTCGGGTTGGGCGAATGGTGCAGCGCTACGCATTTATATGGTTCCGTATGGTTGACTCTAAGGATTCTTCGAACTTTGCCATCCCTCTCGGAGTAAGTTCGTATTCTAGGCATTTTCTATATCTTAGATCGAAAGGAACATCAGCTAAAGACTGTGTAATCAGGATGACAGGTTTACCGAGGGTATGAGCTATGCCGATTTCATAGAAGACATTCGGATTGCGACCTGTGCAGTCCGCAATAATGATTTTGCTCTGAAATATTCCCGCCCAAATGTCGCTAACGATAGCGTTGGTTGTGAAAAAGTCATCTGCCCGCGCTATAGACAGGCCAAGCTTAGAAGCTACACTCTTAATATGGTCTTCGTAGACAGGTGCAAGGTCGGCAGAAAAAGGCATCAGTACAAACGCATCTGCGCCAGTTCTGGGCAGGTTTCCAAGTTGAAACTCAGTGACTGGGTGAATCCATATTGCCCCTGGCGGTATTTCGGCTAGGTCGGAAAGGCTAATATTTAGCACTGGCTTGAGATTGTGCACCAACCCCACAGCTTCATATCCCGAATCAGTCTCCTTTACGAAACCCGTGTTGATCAACTCTTGCACTCTATGGCGCAGCACAGAGCGGAGCTGAATCCTGAGGGGTAGTTGGCGCTCCTCGGCACCGACCACCTGAAGCAGAAGATCTTCCAAGTCTTCTTGAGCCCTGACGTGACCATCGCGAATCAGGAGAAGTAGGCAAACGCGATTATCAATCAACTGATCAACCGTGAAATAGTTCATATTGTCTACTCTCTGGTCGCCCAGTCGCGGTAGGGACGCCGAAGCGCCCCCCGCACAGATCCCGGCGTGCAGTTTTCCCGCACCGGGCTCTTCGGTAACCCTCGCTTCCGCACTCAGCAAACCCCGGCAAGCACCATCTGCCGATGCCGACTCTCCGTGATCCGGGGCTCCTCCAGAGGAAATCGCTTGAGCAAGGCGCTGAACTTTTCCCAGGTCATCCGACTCTTCTGACTTCGCCTCCCCAACCACTTCTTCAGCAGCTGAGTGACCTGATAGAACAATGCCCATAGGCTTCTGTGGTTACCGATCACCCCGTAGTAATTATAGTGCCCACGAAGCCTAGCGTTCAACGCCTCGACCAACTGGCGTACCGGCAGGTGCCGCTCGGCCTTGATCCACTCGGTCACCCGGGCCAACGACACCCGAAGCCGCTTGCGCGACGTCCGGCGGGTCACCCGAGGCGCGCCCTTGTGGTCCACTACCCAGCGGAACTCGAACCCGAGGAAGTCGAACCTCTCCGAGCTCTTGCCCAGTTGGAATCGGCTGAACCGCACCATCCGGCTCTTCTCCGCCGATAGCTCCAATCCGTACTTCGCCAGCCGCTTCGGCAGCACCCGGAAGAACCGCTCCGCGTCCTCAAACCATTGGAACGCGAACACGACATCGTCCGCGTACCGGCATATGAACGCGCGAGCTTTACACCGGGGCTTCACGACGTCCGTAAACCACAGGTCCAGCACGTAGTGAAGGTAGATGTTGGCCAGCACGGGTGAAATGCCACTGCCCTGAGGACAGCCCGTGTCTGGGTGGATGACCTTCCCCCCTTCCTCCAACACTCCTGCCTTGAGCCATTTCCAGATCAGCCGCAGAAACGGCCGATCATCGATTCGCAGCTCGAGCATCTGCAGGAGCTTGTCATGGTCGATACGGTCGAAGAAGCCTTTGATGTCTACCTCGACAACGTAACCGTAGCAACCAAACTGAAGCTCTTGCGTCAGTGTCCGCACTGCTTCCCGCGCATTGCGGCCGAGTCTGTATGCCCAACTGCACGGCAGAAACATCGGCTCGTAGATGGCGTTGAGGATGCGGGAGACTGCGATCTGGAGGAGCTTGTCCTCGACCACGGGGACTCCCAGCGGCCGAGTCTTACCCCCTTCCTTCGGAATGCGACACCGCCGGACCAACTTCGCCCGGTAACTACACCGCTTCACACGATCCCAAAGACCCCGGACGTTGTCGACCAAGTCCTTTGCGTAGCTCCGGGCCTTAACCCGATCCACGCCGCTGGCAGCTTTCTTGTTGACCCGCTCCCAGCAGGATAAAAGGAAGGCAACGGTCAGAAGACCAAACAGATTGCGGAAACGGTGGTGCTCATCGGAGCTGGCCTTGTTGGCTATTCCCCGCAGTGAGGTTGGCATGAGTTGCCCAGCCTGTCGCATCTGGCTCATGTTTCCTTGCGGGCTACGGGCTCCCGTCAGCTCCTTCCCCATGTGAACGGCTCTCCCGTTCTCGGAGTACTACGGGCTGATCCGACTCCCCGTGGACCTTCGGTCTCCCTTGCCTTCTCGGTTCAGGTCGCCTACCTGTCATCTCTCATTGATCTCCGTTTAGGCGTCAGGTCTTCTCTCTGGGTCCGGGTTTCCCCTTCAGTGCCTAGCCGTCCTCACGCCTTGCGTTTGTCTCTGAGAGTGCAGGAATCCATGGGATCTCCCAAGTTCTTCGACGCTCCTCTCCATGCATGCCATGTCCTGATGACCCCGGCAGGCCTCCGAAATCTCACCAAATCGATTCCTTTGCGTGGGCTTCTCGTAAGCGTAAACGATCGCCGCCTGCATTTTGTAGCCTCACTTTCGGGGCTGTACCAGACCTCAGGGAGGTGCGGGTCTCCCTTACGGCCTACATGGTTCCCTGTGTACGCTTCAGACCTTTCGTTCAGTTCGTCTTTCGACTCTCCTCCTACGGATCTGCAACACTCGGTACGGGCGGTTGGTTAGACCTTACCCGGCAGGGACTCACACCCTGCAAGAAGCGCCAAGCTTGTCTTGGCGCACACGTGTTCACGACGCACTTCCTCGCCCGACTGGCCGAGCGGGACGAGCCGCCCACGGCCGGAGACGCCGACGTCGCCGGTCCATGGCGGATCGAGCCGATTCCTGG
>DASVAS010000021.1:0-91643 GCA_036376245.1 Thermoanaerobaculia bacterium
GTCTCCTCGAAGGGAAGGCCGCCCCACCAGCAATACGCCCTGAACCCGGATATGACGATCACCCGGTCAAACCCAATTCCAATTCAGGTTCTCAGGATTCAGAGGATTTTGCCGCCTGCGCCCGCCTGCCCTTCGAGGAGACGCCACGCCGTCCCCGTGGCCTCCGAGACGGTGTCGTAAATCGTCTGTGGCGTCTCTACGGCGTCTGCCGTGACGGTGAAGATTCCTCTGAGGGAAACCCACCCACCCCTCCGTTCAGTAGGGCATGCCCCCGCCGCCTGATACCGGCGGGCTTGAGAGGAGACCCTATATGTTTTCAAAAATTCAACGGATGAGCCGCTGGCTCCTCCTGCTGGTTTTGTTCCTCGGCACGGCCAACACCGCCGCCGCCGATTTCCGTCCGGCCAAGGGACCCAAGGTCGACGGCCAATATCTGGTGGTTTTCAAGAAGGAGCATCCCGCCCGTGAGGTGGCTCACGAGATCGCGTTCAGCCACGGCGGAAACGTGGACCGCACCTGGGATGTCGTCAACGGCGCCCTGTTCACCCGGATGAGCGAGGCGCGGGCGCGCGCGCTGGCCAACAGTCCCAAGGTCGCGTGGGTGGAGGAGGACTCGGAAGTGAGCGTGACCGCCGTTCGGAGCAACGTCCTCTGGGGAATCGACCGCATCGATCAGCGGGCGCTCCCCCTCTCCTCGAATTATTACTACGATTTCACCGGCAGCGGGATCCACGTCTACGTCCTCGACACCGGCATCCGGACCAGCCACCAGCAGTTCGGCAGCCGTGCCACCCAGGACGCCAACTTCATCAACGACGGGCAGACCGGCGACTGCCACGGCCACGGCACCCACGTGGCCGGCACCATCGGCGGCTCCACCTATGGCGTGGCCAATCAGGTCCGTCTGCACAGCGTGCGCGTGCTGGGCTGCGACGGCTTCAGCGTCGCTTCCAGCGTCATCGACGGCGTCAACTGGGTCAGGAACAACGCTCAGCGTCCCGCCATCATGAACATGAGCCTGGGCGGCGGGGCCAACGATACGCTGGACACCGCGGTGAACAACGCCGCCAACGAGGGGATCTTCGTCGCGGTCGCGGCCGGCAACAACGGCGGCGACGCGTGCGAACGGTCGCCGGCGCGGGCGGCCGGGGCGTTCACGGTGGGAGCCGTGAATTCGTCCGACACCCGGGCGGACTTCTCCAACTTCGGGGCCTGCGTAGACCTCTTCGCGCCCGGTGTCAACGTCGTCTCCGCCAGCAATCTCAGCGACGCCGGCTACAGCACGAAGGAAGGCACCTCCATGGCTGCTCCCCACGTGGCGGGCGTCGCCGCGCTGCTGCTGGAAGAGAACCGCAACCTGAGCGCGACCGCGCTGCGCGACCTGCTGCTCTACCGCTCCACGAAAGACGTGGTGCAGTCCGCCGGCGAGAACACCACCGACGACCTGCTGTACGCGCGGTACGTGCCGCCGGTCGGCGCGCCGGGTACGCCGGCATACCTGGACGTGCAGCCGCTGCTCTGCTACGGCTACAACGACATCTGGTGGGGTTCCGTGCCCGGAGCGACGTACTACGAGCTCTATTACTCCTCGAGCAGCTCGTTCATCCCGCAGACCCGGGCCTACTCGGGGCCTGACACGTATCACTTCACGAACGTGCCCGCCACCCGGTACTACCGCGTACGGGCCTGCAACGCCAACGGCTGCAGCTACTACGAGCTCGGCGACCGCGCCGCCACGGTCACCCCCGGCTGCCTGTAAACCCCTGGGGCCGCTGGCGTCCCGCCGGCCCTCTAACTTTGCTGTTCCTGGAGCGTCGTTTGCTGTTCATCGAGCGCCGGCGGAGGAGCCGGCGCTCCGGCTGTCTTCTGAGCCGGCGCCGCCGCTCCCGACTTCTGCTCCTGCACCAGCCGCATCTGCGAGACGACCTCCTGCCCCGCGTAGAACAGGGGCGAGAGCGCGTTCTGGTCCGCCAGCGACTGCCGGCTCGTCTCGGTGGTGAAGACCCCCTGGGGCGTCAACACGTAGAAGCGGACCCGGTCCTGGCCGGGGAGGGGGAAGTTGGTGGTCTGGATCATCCTGGAGAGGACCTGCTCGCTGAGCGCGACGGCCTCCTTCGCGGCGTTGCGGACGCTCTCGTGTCCGATCCCGCCCTTCATGCCGCCGCCGTCCTTGTAATAGACCCCGGCGTCGCCGTCCGCGAAGCAGGCCAGCGTCACGACCGAATTGGGGATGCCCATCTCCATGACGAGGCCGTGGGGCTGGTTCTCCTTGAGCTCCACGTCCAGGCTGCCGGGCATCCGCTGCAGGGCCCGCTGCCGCAGGTCCATGTAGATCTGCTCGGGCGTCTTCTGCTCCTTGGGCTCCTTGGGCCGGGTCACCGCCGCGCGCGGCTCGCCCGGACCGCCCTTCGTGACCTCCTGTCCCTTCTTCTTCTTCCGCATGTACCACAGGACGGCGATCAGGATGATCGTCAGGATCGGTTGGATGGGATGGATGTGCTTCATGTCGTTCTTCTTCCTGGACTTCCGCCCTGCGCACCCGTTTCGGAATGCGCGTGGATTCGCCTGTCGTGATTTCGCTCTCTGCACCGATCCTACAGGAGAAGAGGGGGAGGGCGGTAGAGGGATCGGCGCCGTCGGCGTCTCAGACGCGAAGCGGCGCTCTTCGCGGAGACCTCACCGCCTCAGCCGTCCTATACTCACCTGATGCGTTTCCCGCTCCGGTTCACGCTCCTCCCGCTCGCCTTGCTCGCCGCCTGCGCCCGGCCGCCCCAGCCGGCCACGGCTCCCACGGCCGCCGTTCCCGCGGCTCCGCAGGCCCAGGCCCAGGCCGAGGAACACCCGCTCGAAACGGACGAGTACTCGCTCTATGAGCTGCTCGGACCCGAGACGAATCAGTTCCATATCCTCTACGAGGTCACGGCCATCGATCCCGGCGCGACCGTGTTCTTCAATCCCATCCGCAAGGGGAGCGAGGCGAGCGACGAGTCGGTGCGCGACCGGGCCACGGGGCAGACCCTCCGGTTCGAGGAGGTGAGCGGCGAGGAGGCGCGCGCCAGCGGTCTGCCCCGGGCCGACCTGGACACCCGGTACATCCGCATCCACCTGCCGCGTCCGGTGCCCCGGGACGGCGGAGTCCGGCTGCTGATCGAAAAGACCTACAAGGACCCGAAGAGCTATATGAAGGAAGGCGCGGACCGCGTCGTCTTCTTCCGCACGCTCGGCATCCGCCGCAACGCGGTCGTGATGCCCGCGGGGTACGAGGTGGTCTCCTGCAACGTGCCGGCCCAGGTGCTCGCCGAGCCGGACGGCCGCTTCAAGGTGAGCCTGATGCACACGGGACCGGAAGCGCTGCCGGTACGGATCGAGGCGCGGCGGACCACGATGTCCGCGCCCGCCCCGAGGCCCGCCTCGTCGCCGGACGCCGAGCGCCTCTCCGAGCGGGCGCACCAGGACCGCACGATCGTCTACTTCCTGCGCGATCCGGAGACGCACTCCTTCGACCTCTATCACGACTACACCGAGTCGCGGCCCGGCATCGACCGCTATCTCAACGTCGTGCGCACGGGGAGCACCGCCTCGTCGCCGTCGGCCCGCAACCTCGACACCGGCGAGACGCTCCAGGTGGAGACCGTGAAGGGAGATGATCTGATCGCCGCCGGTCTGCGCGAGGGCGAGCAGGTCGAGCCCGGCTCGGACGTGGTGGTCGCCCGCTTCCCGGCGCCGCCGGCAGGGGGCTCGGTCCGCATCCGCATCTCCGAGACCTACACCGATCCCAAGAGCTACCGCGTCGAGGATGGCGAGCTGATTTTCGATCGCAGCCTCGGCCGTCCCCGCAACGCCGTGGTCCTGCCGGCCGGCTGGGCTTTGACCGCGACCTCCATGCCCGCCATGGTCTCCGAGACGCCGGACGGCCGCGTGCGCCTCGACTTCGTCAATCCCCGCTCCGACAACCTCGGCGTCCTGATCAAAGCCCGCAAGAGGTGATCTTATGAACGCGAGAATCTCCGTGCTGCTGGCTCGCCAGGCGCCGGTGGGAGTGATCCTGCGGCGCGGCCCGTCGAAGCAGGTGCTGATGATCCGGTGGGATCTCGAACGCGATACGTTCGAGGCGGGGCAATGGCTGAAGGGCCGTGTCTACGAGGAGCAGTGTGATCTCTCGCCCCGGGGAGACCTGTTGATCTATTGCGCGGCGAAACACACGGGCGAGGATGACGGCACATGGACCGCCATCAGCCGGCCGCCGTACTTCACCGCCCTCGCGCTCTGGCCCCTCGACGGCACCTGGCAGGGCGGGGGAGGGATCTTCCTGTCCGGAACCCAGGTGGTGTTGTCTCACATCGAACCGGAACCCGAGCTCGCCGCCGGTTCCTCCTTGCCCCCATGGCTCATGGTCTCTCCGGACATAGCGCTCAACATAGCATCCACCGCATCCATCTTCACGGAGCACCGAAGGTACTGGGACGGATGGCACCTGGTGGAGAAGAAAGCGGCCATCGAGGGCTCGGCAGTAGATATAAAGGATCTCTGGGTGAAGCGATGGCCCAGGTATTCGCCGAGTGTGCTGTTGCGCGTCCGGAACCAGATAGATGGCAGAGGCGTGCATCCCCAGATCTATGAGCTGCAAGGCGATTCGGGCGTCATTTCTCTGGGCGCCGCCGACTGGGCGGACTGGTGCCCGTCGGGAGATCTTCTCCTGGCCCGCGAGGGCAGGATCTATCGCATCGGAAATCGCATCGGAAATCATGGACATCCGGAATCGGACGGATTCGTGAGGGAGTTGATCGATCTGTCCCCCCTCCAGTTCGCAGAGAGGGAAGCGCCGCCGGAAGCCAGAGAGTGGGAAGGACCTTTGCCCGCCGGGTCGCCTCTGCCGCTCTCCACTCAACCCGCCGATGCGCCGGATCTGCAAACGGAGGCGCTTCGCTCGATGTTGGCACGCCTCTGACCGGCGCGGTTTTCGTCACGCGCGGGCGAGGCGCCGGCTTTCGTTCAGGATTTCGGAGTAGAGCGGATCTTGATGGGAGAGGCCGGAGAAGATGGCCAGGGCCTCGTCCAGGGTGCGGCGGGCCGCCTCCCGGTCTCCGGGTGCGCCGCGGGCGATCCGTGCCCGGGCCAGCAGGAGGTCCGAGCCCGCGACCTCGCGGTGCCGGATGGTGCCGAAGAGTTTCTCTTCCAGCCGGCGCACGCGTTCGAGCGTGGCGATCGCCTCGTCGTGGGCGCCGGCCTTGGAGAGCGTCTCGCCCAGTTGTTTGAGCGGCAGGCGCAGCTCGTAGCTCTCGGGGCCGGTGAGCCCTTCGATGTGCGTCACCGCCGTGGCGAGCTCCCGGCGGGCCAATCCGATCCGGCCCAGTTTCTGGTGCGCCCAGCCGAGGTTGGCGAGGGCTCGCCAGTGCTGGGCGTCGTCGAGCCCCAGAGTCCTTTCGTAGATGGCGGCGGCGCGGGCGAACAGCCCGGCGGCCTCCTGGTAGCTCTGCCGGTTCATGGCCGAGAGGCCGAGGTACCGCAGGCAGTGGGCGCCCTCGTAACGGTCGGTCCCGTAGAAGCCCAGGGCTTCGCGCAGCGGCCCGTCGGCGGCCGGCCGCTGTTGGCCGAGCAGGAGCAGCCCATAGGAGAAGAGGGTCTGGGCCAGGTCGGGATGGCGCGGTCCGTAGACGGCGCGCTGCGTGGCGATGGCCCGCTCCAGGAGCCCGCGGGCTTCGTCCGGGCGTGACAGACGGTCGAGCAGACCGGCGAGATCGGCCTGCGCCATGGCGACCTTGGGATGGCCGGGCCCCAGCGCGTGCATGAGCCGGCCGAGTGCCTGCCGATAAGCTTTTTCAGCGTCCTCGTAGCGCTGGGCCTGCTCGAGGAAGACGCCGAGCTCCTGCAGGATCTCGGCCGTCCGGGCGTCGTCGTCCCCCCGCAAGCGGCGCGTGGTCGCCAGGGACTGGCGCAGCAGCGTGATGGCGCGCGGCTGGTCTTCGGGACGGTGCAGGGTCTGCGCCAGCGCGCGGCGGGCCTCGGCCGTTTCGAGACTGTCGGCGCCGCGGGCCGCGAGGGTCTCCGCCAACGCCCGCTCGAGGATCGGCCGGGCCGCTCCGATCTCACCGTGCAGCCGCGTGGCGTTGCCCAGCAGGACGCGGCTCGCGGCGATCCGCGCGTCGCCGCGCGGCAGGGCGGCCTCGCGCAGGGCGAGCGCGCGCCGGGCGTGTTCGAGCGCGGCATCGATCAGCCCGAGGTTGGCCTCGCTGCGGGCCACGGCGTCGAGCATCTCCGCCTGCATGACCGGCTCGCCGGCGAGCTCGGTTTCGATCCGGCGAGCGCCGCTGGCGAGCAGCTCGCGGGCCGTGACGTTCTCGCCCCGGGACCGGTCGGGATCGGACTGTTCGAACACGGAGAGCAGGAACGCCTTGACCTGTCCGGCCCGCCGGGCTTCGGCGTCGGCGCGCCGGGCGGCCAGGCGGGCGGCGTCCGCCTGCCACAGGGCCAGCCCCAGGCCGCTGACCAGCGCCGCCAGGCCGAGGGCAGCGGCGGTCACGGCCAGGCGGTTGCGCCCGACGAATTTCCGCAGCCGGTAACGGGCAGTGTCCGGCCGCGCCTGGACAGGGCGGCCGGAGAGGGCGCGGGCGAGATCGTCGGCGAACGCCGCCGCCGAGGCGTAGCGCCGCGCCGGGTCGCGGTGCAGGGCGGTGAGCACCACCAGGTCGAGGTCCCCGGCCACGCGGCGGGCCAGGCAGCGGCTCTCCTCGCCGGGGGCGCGCCGCAGGACCGCGCTGGGCCGCTCGACGGTCTGCCGCGACAGCTCGCCGGCCGTGCTCTGGAGGGAGCGGTGATCGCGCGTCCGGGGCAGCGTGCCCGTGATCAGCTCGAAGGTGAGCGTTCCCAGCGCGTAGACGTCGGTGGCGGTGGTGACCGGCTCGCCGAGGATCTGCTCCGGGGCGGCGTAGGCGGGCGTCATCACGCGGGCGTCCAACTGGGTGAGGGGCGCGGCTTCTTCTTCCTCGTGGCTCTCGTCGTTGGCCAGCAGCTTGGCGATGCCGAAATCCAGCAGCTTGACGGCGCCGTCCGCGGTGACCAGGATGTTGGCGGGCTTGAGGTCGCGGTGGACCACCAGGCGGCGGTGGGCGCTGTCCACCGCCGCGCAGACGTCCTGGACGAGCCGCAACGAGGCTTCCAGGGTCCGGCCCCGGCAGAACTCAGTAATCGGAATCCCCTCGACCCGTTCCAATACGAAGAAAGGCCGTCCGTCCGCGGTGCTGCCGCCGTCGAGCAGGCGGGCGATGCCGGGATGGTCCAGGCGGGAGAGGATCCGGCGCTCGCGCAGGAACCTGCGCACGATGGCCCGCGAGTCCATCCCCCGCTTGATGAGCTTGAGCGCCGCCTGTTGCTTGAAGGTGCCCTCGTCGCGCTCCGCGAGATAGACCTCGCCCATGCCGCCGCGTCCCAGCAGGCCGAGCAGGCGCCAGGAGCCGATGCGGGTGCCGGCGGGCAGGGGGGCGTCGTCGCCGAGCAGCTCCACCGCCGGCCGATCGATGAAGCCTCCGGATTCGCCGTCCGCCGCCAGGAGCTGCGCCAGACGGGCGGCGAGCGCCGGATCCTCGCCCGCCAGCGCGGCGAGATTGCGGTCGCGGTCGGGCGGCGGCAGGTCGGCGAGGTCGTCGAAGAGCTCTTCCCAGCGCGGACTGGAGATCATAGAGGGCTCGCGTTCCGCAGCTCCACCTGGAGGAAGGCCCGCGCCTTGCGCCAGTCGCGTTTGAGGGTGCGCTCGCCGACTCCCAGCATGCCGGCGATCTCCTCCAGCGCCAGCCCGGCGAAGAAGCGCAGCTCGACGACCTGGGCCAGCCGCGGGCTCTCCTCCTGAAGGCGCGCGAGAGCGGCGTCGAGGGCCAGCAGCTCCGTCTCCGAGGCGCTGGCCGGCGCCGCCAGGTCCATCCCCTCCGGCCACGAGACCCGCAGGGCGGCGCCCCGCTTCTCGGCGTCCCGCCGCCGGGCCAGGTCGACGACGACGTTGCGCATGATCCGCGCCATGAGGTTGAAGAAGTGAGCGCGGCTCGCCATTTCGACCCCTGGGGTCCCGGCGAGCCGCAGGTAGGCTTCGTGGACCAGTCCGGTGGTGTCGAGCGAGTCGCCCGGCCGGCGCGCGGCGGCGAGCCGGAACCTGGCGAGGCGCTGGAGGTCCACGTAGAGGTGCGCGAAGAGCTTGTCTTCGGCGCCCGCGTCACCCTGGGACGCGGCGCGAAGCAGAGCCGTCACATCGGAGATGGACATCGTCGCCTGAATCCCCCGTCTTAGGTGTATACGAAGGGCAAACCATTTCACGCCATTTGTTCGCGGTCCTGCCGGCGGGGGAAGGCGACGGGAAGAGGGGGAAGGGGGAAGAAGAAAGGGGAGCCTGGAGCGCCGTGCGGCGCCGCGGGCTCCCCGCAACCGTTGGAAGATGGCCGGACGGTTTTACACCCCGTAGCAGTACCACTGACCGCACTTGGTCGGGCAGGTCTGGGAGATGCAGACCACCAGGACGCTCGGTATCGGGCAGATGTTCTCCGAGGCTCCTCCCTGAGCGGCGGACATCTCGTCCGCGTTGAGGTGCCGCAGGGTCTCACGGTTCAGGGTCAGGCGTTTCATGTGCCTTTTCATGATGTGGGCTCGCTTTCGATCCCGGGACGGATTTGTCCACGAGAGCTCCCGAAGAAGGGAGCTATAGAGAGATTCGGATTCAGGGCACGGGAGGGGACATCCCGCCGTTCAGTCACGCCGTTGCGGCAGGGGAGGGCGACGCGAAGACGGGGAAAGGAAAGGGGAGCCCGGAGCGCCGTGCGGCGCCGCGGGCTCCCTGGAAACCGTCAGGAGGCGGCTGGACGCGCCTAGCCGCTCGCGCAGCAGTACGTGTCAGGGCACTGTGTCGGGCAGGAATCATTGGTCATGCAGTTCAAGAGACAGGTGTTGGTACACAGGGTGTTCTGGGTCACCGGGCAGCCTCGCCCCGAGGCTCCTCCCTGAGCGTTGGACACCTCCGCGGGGTTGAGGTGCCGGAGGGTCTCACGGTTCAGGGTCAGGCGCTTCATGTGCCTTTTCATGACGGTTGGCTCGCTTTCCGATCCCGGGACGGATTTGTCCACGAGAGCTCCCCGAAGAAGGGCGCTACAGAGAGATGCGGATTCCGGGCGCGGGAGGGGACATCCCGCCGCTCAGCTCTCTCCGTTCAACACCTTCACGAACCGGCGCCGCAGCTTCTCCTCGATGGCGGCGGTGCGCGCCCGGAGGCGTTTTTCGTCGCCGGCGAGCTGTCGATGCGCTTCCTCGAGCTGCGTGATGGCGCGGGTGACCAGCTCTTGCAGCGCATCGTTGTCCAACGCGTTGGCGATGTAGCTCATCGCCTGCCATCCCGCCTCGTCGACGCCGAGCTCCGGCCGGAGCCGCGGGTAGGGCGGGATCGGCCGGAGATCATAGAAAGGATCGACCGAGGTGTAGACCGGAGAGCCCGGCTTGCCGTCGCCGTGGTCGAGCGGGTCGAGGAGGGCCAGGACGACGTCGCCGGGGGAGAAATTTCCCGGTTCGCCGGGGATGACGTAGTGATCGATCTGGAGCGTCCCGCCGCGGGGCTTTCCTTTGAGGACCGAGGTGATCCGGAGCTCGGTCCGGACATGGCGTACCACGTCTCCGGCGTCCGGCTCCTCGATGGTCACCGAGGGCCCTACGACCGCGGCGACCACTACGTGACTCTGCTGGAACACTGCGTCCAGCGGCAGGTCGACCGGATCCACCACGATGACGCCGAGGGTGGCGGTTTCAACGGCGAAGTCCTGGTCGTCCTCCACCTGGCCATCGACGATCGTTCCGCCCGGCCCTGACGGATGCTCTGGGTCCGGAGTGGCCGGGGCCGCCGCGGCCGGGGCCGAGGCCGGCGCCTGGGCCCATCCGGCGCCGGTCATCCCGACCATGGCCGTGACCACCGCGGCGATCATCGGCGAGGCGCGCCGCGCCGGAGCCGCGTCCGGCAAATGGAACGGAGGAGCTTCCGGTTCCCGGGTGACGATCCGTCCGGAGCGGTCGCGGGTGATCCGGGCGCAGAGGCGGCCCTGGGTGGCCTGGACCAGCGCCTCGATCTCGCGCGCCTCCAGCGCCGCGAGATCGTAGACGCGCTTCTGGCACCGCGAACAGAATCGGGTGCTTTCACCGCCGTTCATCGTCTGCCATGACTCCTGGCAGGGCGACGAGATCACCAGCCGGTTCAACCTCTCGCTTCTCGTGGCCATAGGACCCTCCGTTCCGAAGCTGGCGAGGGATAAGAGCAAGTTCCATTCCCGGCCGAATTGGCCTTAAAAATCCTTCCAACGTGGGAAAGTGAGCGCCCTGAAGGACGGTCGGCTCCAGAAAAGTGGACGGATGCATCGAGTTTCGATTCAATCCTCGGAATTCGGGCTCAACACCTCTACGAACCGCCGTCGCAATTCCTTCTCGATGGCTGCCGTGCGCGCTTGGAGGCTGCTGCCGGCGTGCTGTTGGCGCGCTTCCTCGACCTGCGTGATCGACCGGGTGACGAGATCTCGCAGCATAGGGTTGTTCGTCTCGTTGGCGATGAAGCTCATCGCCTGCCATGCCGCCTCGTCGACCCCGAGCTCCGGCCGGAGCCGCGGATCGGCGGGGAGCGACCGGAGAGCATAGATAGGATCCGCCGAGAGGTAGACCAGAGAGTCCGGCCGGCCGTCGCCGGGGCCGAGCGGGTTGAGGAGGGCCAGGACGACGGCGCCGGGCTGGAGATCCCCCGGCTGGCCGGGGATCACGTGGCGATCGATCAGGAGCTTCGAACCGCGGGGCTCTCCTTTGAGGACCGAGGTGATCCATAGCTCGGTCCGGACCTGGCGCACCACGTCCCCGGCTTTCGGCTCCCGCAGCGTCACCGAAGGTCCCACAGTCGCAACGACGACCACGTGACTCTGCTGGAACACCATGTCCATCGGCAGGTACGGCATCCCTGTCTCGCCGGTGAGGACAGTGAGGATATCTATCTCGGAAGGGGTGCCCGTGAAGGTGACCTGCCGTCCTTTCGGGCCGAGCTTCAGACCGGCCCTGGTCTTGAACTCGAACCCCTCCAACTCGGCCTCGACGTCGTAGACACCGCTCGGGAGGTCGCGGAACTGAAACCACCCCTGCGCGTCAGTGACGGCGTAGAACTTCCAACCTTCCTTGGAATGCCGCAGCAGGATCGTGGTCCCGGGAAGCGCAAAGCCGTGATCGTCCACCGTCCGGCCGCCGAGGACCGCTCCGCCCGGCCCGGAGGGATGCGCCTGATCATGCGGAGTGGCCGGAGCCGCCGCGGCCGGAGGTGGAGCCGGCGCCTCGGCCCACGCGGCGCCGGTCAGCCCGACGACGGCGGTGACCACCGCGGCGACGACCGGCGAGACGCGCCGCGCCGGGACCGGCACGTGGAATGGAGGAGCGTCCGGCTCTCGGGTGACCATCCGGCCGGAGCGGTCGCGGGTGATCCGGGCGCAAAGGCGTCCCTGGGTGGCCTCGATCAGCGCATCGATCTCGCGCGCCTCCAGCGCCGCGAGATCGTAGACGTGCTTCTGGCATCGCGAGCAGAACCGGGCGCGTTCATCGCCGTTCATCACCTGCCACGCTTCCTCGCAGGGCGACGAAATCACCAGCCGGTTCAGTCGCTCGCTCCTCGTGGTCATAGGACCCTCCGTTTCGAAGCTGCGAGGGAGGGAGAGCAAGTTCCATTCCCGGCCGGATCGGCGCTGGAAACCCTTGCCTACGAGAGAAAGTGCTCCTCTTGAAGGACGGTCGACTCCAGAAAAATGGACGATCCGCCGGATTTCGATTCAATCCAACCAGTCTCACTCCGCCGCCGGCACCCCGGCGGGCGGAGCAGGCCCGCGCCGGCGGAGGGTGGCGGCCAGGGAGGGAATGAGCCATAGGAAGTAGAGGACCAGCGTCAGCGGGATGGCTCTGAAGGCGCCGAAGCCCAGCCCGACGATCATTCCCACCAGAAACGTCATCCAGGTGAGGAGCCACAGGGAGGAAATCGTTGTGTTCCAACGGAGCACCGGCAACTGGCCGGTGACCTCTCCCAGCACGGGACGCTCCAGCCCGGCGAGGCCCGCCGGCAACTCCCTCGCTGCCGCCCCGGAAGTCCGCCACGCGGAGATCTCCGCCGCCAGCCTTTTCGTGGCCCGGTTGGAGCTGAAGAGGGTCTTGCCCCGGCCGCGGAAATACAGGGTTTGGATTCGGCCGCTGGCGTCGCGCCAGTCGATGTAAAGGTGAGGAAGGGGAAACGGCGACGGCGAGCCGGCCCCGAGCCTGACTCCGGCGATCTCCTCCCGCCGCAGACGGAAGCGCGTCTGGTCGCCGGCATAGACCAGGGCGTCCGGTCCCAGGAATACGAAGCCGACGTCCCAGACCGTGTGGCCTTCATAGGACCGCGCCTCGCCGTGGGGGCCGAAGCCGACGAACCGGCCTCCCGCCCGGGTCGGGTCGATCCCTTCGCCGGTCAACCGCGCCGCCAATCTCGTGCCGAGCGCTTCATAGCCGAGGGGGGAAAGGAATTGCAGGGACACCAGCAGGGCCACGTAGCCCGCCAGGAGACAGACGCCGTAGACCTCCCAACGGGACGATCCGCTCAGGCCCGTGCGATCGACCCAGGCGACGGCGCCGGCGGAGGTCCCGGCCAGGATCAGGAGCTGGACCCAGGCCATGCGGAGATTGGAGGCCGCTTTGAACGCGCTGGTGAACACCCGCTCGGGTTCCATCACCGGCGCGGGGATCTCGTAGCGCTCGCCGTCCACGGCCTCCTCGCCGTTCAGGAGGTTCTCCATGCGTTGGAAGGAAATGCCGTGGCGCAGGGCCAGCGCCTCGCCGCGCCGGATCATGGAGGGATGCGTCGAAAGCGTCTCCCGCACGCGGCCCCAACGCAGCGGCTGAAGGCCCAATCGCGCGATCTTTCCCAGCGCGCTGATCACCGCTTCCGGATCGCCCGTCAGCATGGCGGCGTAGGCATCCGCCGAGCGCTCGAAGCCGCGGGAGAGGACGAAGGTGATGGCCAGGCCGGCGAGGAACAGGAGCGGAAAGAGCGAAAATCCTTGCGCCAGGTCGAACGGTAGATCGTTCACCGTCTTTCCCTGTCCCTGCTTCCAGAGGAATGAGGAGAGAAAAAAGGTTTCCAGGATCCAGGACATGAAACGCGCGCCGAGCCAGACTCCCAGCGACATCACGAACCACAGCACGCCCGGATGGCGGTGGCGCAAGTGGGCGAGCTCGTGGGCGAGGACGGCGTCCACTTCCCGCCGGCTCAGGCGGGCGAGCAGGAAATCGCTGATCAGGACGTCGTTGCCGCTGGTGGCGAAGGCGTTGGCGAAGCGGGTGCGGACGCCCGGGATCACATAGACCTGATTCAGCTTGACGCCGATCCGCTGAGCCATTTCGAACACCCGGTCCCGCAGGGGGCCGACCGTCACGGCGTGCGGCAGCGTGCGCGTCGCCCGCTGGCCGAACCGCGGCGCCAGGGTGGCGATGAGGAACGCGGCCACCAGCGTGACGGCTGCGAAGACGGTGTGCTCGCTCAGGAGCGTGATCCCGATCAGGGACAGCGAGACCGCGAAGAAGGGGAGGATGATCGTGCTCAACGTCTCGCTCGCCAGCTCGCCAGGCGAGAGGTCCACTTCCTCCATGCGCGCGAACAGGCGGCCGGAGTACAGGTGGCACCCCAGGGCCACCAGGGCAGGAGGCACGACCTGGAACGCCAGGATGGCCGTCCAGACCGCCGCGTCGCCGGGGAGGAGGAACAGCAGCCAGTCGTCGAGGCGCAGGGTGTAGAAGGCGACGATCCAGAGGAGCCAGCCGAGCTGCAGGATCATCTGCTGCGCCCGCCAGAAACCGAACCAGACGGTCGCCGGCTCCTCGTCCGCCGCGGCCCGCACCTTGCGGCCCCGGCGCACGACCAGGAAGACCGGCAAGACGAGCACGGCCGCGAGGACTCCGAAGCGGGCCAGGAGATCGGTATCGCGATAGCCGTAGGAGAGGGCGAGTGTGGTGTCCTGGCCCTTTCCCAGCCTGAAGGTCGTGTTGCAACTCGGCGACGCGCCGAACCCGATGCGCAGCCCGCCGGGGCAGCGGAAAAACGCCGAAGGGGGGACTTCGACCATCACGGTCAGGTAGGCGTCTTCGGAAGACCCGAAAGCGCGGAGCGCCGGCGCGAAGTCGATCCGGCCCTGCACCAGGGTCCCCTTCCTGCGCAGGAGGCCCTCGCAGCGCCCGGAGAACGAGACGAAGCCGCTTCCCCCGAAAGGCTCGGACTCGGAATCAGGCTTGATCCGGCAGGGAAGCGCCCCCCGCAGGCGCGCCAGGATTTCCTGCTCGGCGGCCGTCACCCCGAGGTCGAGGTCGGCATTCCCCCGGGAGTCGAACCGGAGGTTCAGGCTCGCTCCGCGGGAAGCGTCCTCCAGATCCTCCAGGATATCCAGCTCCTCCTGGATATCCGGCTCCTGAGCCGACCCGGGGACGGCCAGGGCGGACAACAGGAAAAGGGCACAGCACAGCCGGGCGCGAGGCGTGCGCATCGAATGGACCTCCGGGATAGGTGGAGACATTGTAACCTGTCTTGCCCTGATAGACTTCCGCCGCCGGACCTGTGACAAGGAGAGCCCATGCTTCGCACATTCAGAAATTGTGTAGTGTCCGCCTTTCTTCTCGCCGTCCCGGTCCTGCCCGCCGCCGCGGCGGAGCCCAAGGCGGCGGGTCCGGGAAAGGTTTCAGGCACCTTCGTGGTCGGCGGAAAGGACGCGGGGCTGAAGCACATCCGCGCCGGTCGCGTCAAGCTCGATGAGCAGGGAACGATGGGTTACGCCGCGGTCCTGTCGGCGCGCCCGGCCGAAGGTGAGCTTTCGCAATGGCAGACGGAAGATCCCGCCAAGAAGGGCAGCTTCATCTATGTCGTCTTCGAGCCCAGCGGCGCGATCTGGATCGTCGAGCTCGGCCACGCCAACGCGAAAACCGGCCGGTTCGGCGTCATCCTGGAGGTCAAGGTCGAGAGCTTCAAAGTCACCGGGGACCGCCTCGCCGCTCACATCCGGACGGTCCGCGAGCAGTCTTTCGGCGAGGATATATTCACTGTCGATTTGACGTTCGACGCGCCGCTCGAGAAGTGATCATCAGGGATGCTCTTTCGGCAAGCCGACGAATCCGACGCCCAGGCTCTCTCTGAGCTCGCGCTCCAGGTCGCTCAGGACCTCACGAATCGTCATGGTCACGGCCATTGGAGCTCGTTCGCCTCTACCGGGAGCGCTCTGCGGCGGATACGAAGCACGCATGTGGTGGTCGGGAGTCTCGACGACGAAATCGTGGCGACCCTGACGCTGGCCACCAAGAAGCCCTGGGCGATCGATCTCTCCTATTTCACGCCGGTCCGCAAGGCGCTCTACCTGCTCGACATGGCGGTGGCGCCGGCCCGGCAGCGCCAGGGCATCGGACGGCTTCTCCTCGAAGAAGCGCGGCGGGTGGCGGAAAACTGGCCGGTGGAAGCGATCCGTCTCGACGCGTACGACGCCGCGGCGGGAGCGGGAGAGTTCTACGCCCGGTGCGGTTATCAAGAGGTCGGACGCCGGGCCTATCGAGGCACGCCGCTGATCTACTACGAACACCTGCTCGGAAATCGCGCCGTCCGCCAACCTTGACATGTCCCGCCAGAGCTGGCGGACGGCTCCAGAGACAAGCGCCAGGGCCGGGGAATGTTCCTGGCCCTCTCCACCATCGCTTTCTCGCCCCTGGGGCCTACCCGGTTGCGAGCCCCTTGCCCGCCCACGTGGGTGGTCTGGGCCGCCGATTCTGGTCGTAACTTTCAGAAGAGTCACCATCGCCAAGACAAGGCGGTCGGTAGGACTCGTCAACAAACAACGTGTACAACCGATAAGGAGAACCGACAATGCTCGACTTCCAGCGGCTCCCAAGGTTCAATTTCCCCGTAACAACCGGCAGGCCGCAGAGTATGACGCAGTCCGCGGTCTTCCCGACCCCTGTGACCCGTGCCGAAGCGACAATCAATGGTTTCGACATCGGTTTCACCCAGATGGACCATCATCTGCTTCGCGAACAGATGGACCTCAACACGGCCATCATCGGGAACACGGTCAATGTCACCGCGAACTTCGCACTCCGCGACAGCTCCGGAACCTACGACGATCCGTACAACGGATTTGTCGACGTGGTGGTCCTCGTCGAGCGTAACGATCACTGACTGAGGCCGCAAGGCATCGTTGACGGCCGTACCCCCCGGACATAAACGTCCGGGCAACCGAAAACAGCCAGGTAGGCCCGACGGAAGGAGCCCCCTTCAGGGGGCTCCTTTCGGCTTCACGGGCAGGTCGCGAAGGCGTTGGTGTCCTGGACCGGCTGGAAGGCCTTGCCCTGCGGGTTGATGTAGGTCCTGACGGAGTTGCGCTCCGTGTCGGTGACGGTGACCACCGCGCGCACGTTGGTCAGGCCGCCGGCGAAGACCCAGTAACGGTTGAACGGGGCGGTACAGGCGTTGAGCACCTTGACCACCGCCTCGACGTTCGACGAGCTGAAGAAATAGAAATACCCCGTGTCGTTGGTCAACTCGACCGCGCCCGCCTCGCCCGAGGCCGCGTTGGGCGCCAAGAAGTGCGACTGCACCTTGAAGCGGTCGTTGTTGAGGCAGAGCGCCGGGGTGCCGCTCGGCAGGCACGGCCCGGGGGCGATGCCCGAGCCTGTGAAGTCCAGGACGACGTCTTCGCCGGCGCCGCCGGTGGGCGTGCCACGCAGCACCAGGGAACCGGAGGCTGGACCGAGTTGGTTGGAGATCCACTGGTTGAAGAGGATCAGCCGCTGCCCGGCCGCAAGGTTGACGGGGAAATCGACCAGCGTCGTCGCCCCCGTCGCGATGTCTTCCCGGAATGCTCCGGCGAGGAAGAACGGCGGGGCGAGCTGCTGCTGCTGGGTCACCCTGCCGCTTTGATCGCAGGACCCCGCCGGCGAAGCCGCACTTTTGAAGCAGATCGTGTAGCCGAAGGTCGAGATCTTGCCGAGCGGCTGGTTGCCGAAGTCGAAGGGGACGCTGAGTGGGGCCACGATCCTGCTGCCATCGAACGCCAGCTCGGCGACGACGGAGGCCCTGGCTGGTTGGAGGGTCAGGGCCAGCAGAAACACCAATGGAACCACAGCGATTCTCTTCATCGCGATCTCCTTCCGTCTTCCGTGTACATAGTTGCGGCCTGGGCCGGTCATCCGGCCCAGGTGGAAAGGAAGCAAGCGGGATGCCTGGAAGGTGGCCAAGGCGCCGTAACGTTGTGTCCCGTACCGTCGCCTGTTGAGGCAAGACTCCGGGAGAGTAGTCCCGGGATTCAAGGGAGCTCTCGTCATGAGACTATGCGGAAAGCTCGCCGTGCTCGTCGCCGCGGCCGTATTCGGCGCCGTCAGCCCGGCTGCGGCCCAGGAAAAAGTGGTCCTTGAACGCACGCTGACCCAGCCAACCGGCTGGTGGCAGTACCACAACGTCACGCCGCAGCAGCTTTCCGGCTTCGTCGACCAGCACAAGGCGCGGATCATCGATCTCGACGTCAACGCCGCCTCACCGCTGCGGGTGAGCGCGACGCTGGTCGCCAATTCCGGATCCTACGCGAGCGGCTGGTGGTGGTATTACGGCCTTACCGCCCAACAGGTCTCCGCCAAGCTCAACGAGAACAAGGCCCGTCTGCTCGACGTCGATCCTTATCTGGCAGGCGGCGCGCTTCGCTTCGCCGTCGTCATGGTGCCGAACACCGGCGCCGGAGGGATCGCCTGGTGGTGGTATTACGGCCAGACGCCGCAGCAATTGACCGCCAGGCTCGACGAGCACAAGGCGCGTCTCATCGATCTCGAGCGCTACCGCGACGGCAATCAGGTGCGCTACGCGGCCGTCATGGTCTCGAACCAGGGCGCGAAGGCGACGGGCTGGTGGTGGTATTACGGCCAGACCGCCGACCAGGTGTCGCAGCGCATCGATCAGCACAAGGCGCGCCTGCTCGACGTCGAACGCTACGGCGCGGGCGGCAACCAGCGTTTCGACATCATCCTGGTGCCGAACGCCGGGTCCTCCGCCGTCGGCTGGTGGTGGTACTACGGCCTTTCCGGCCAACAGCTCCTCGAACAATCGCGCCGGCACGGCGCCAGGCTCTTCGACATCGAGCCGCCTCAGGACGGCGCCTCCGGCTACGCCGGGATCATGATCGACAACGGCATGACGCGCAGCGGCGATTGCGGCGGACAGATGGCGCATGTCGACCGCGAAGTCGTCGCATGGATGAAGAAGTACAACATCCCAGGCGCCGCCGCCGCCGTGGTCAAGGGAGACAAGCTCGTCTACGCCTGCGCCTTCGGCTACGCCAATCTCGAATCCGGCGCGGAGGTCAAGCCTCAGAGCCTCTTCCGGCTCGCCAGCATCTCGAAGCCGATCACCTCGTCGGCCATCCGCAAGCTTCGCGACGACGGCAAGCTCTCCCTCTCCGACAAGATGCTCGACCGTCTCGGATCGGCCAAGCCCGACGAGCCTTACAAGGACGACCGGCTCGATGACATCACGATCCAGAACCTTCTCGATCACAAGGGCGGCTGGAATCTCGACAAGATGAAGTTCGATCCCATGTTCTATTCGGACCAGGTCGCCACGGCGCTGGGAACGACCCGCCCGTCGAGCTGCAAGAACGTCATCCGTTACATGTTCCAGAACGTGAAGCTCAGCTTCGCGCCGGGCGGCGGTATCGACGACAAGGACTATTCGAACTTCGGCTACTGCATTCTCGGCCGCATCGTGGAAGCGAGAGGCGGCAAATCCTACGAGAAATACGTGCGGGATGAGATTCTCGCGCCGATCGGCATCACACAGATGAGGATCGGCAGGAGCCTCGCGAGCGGGCGCTTCCCGAACGAGGTTCAGTATTATGACGTCGAATTCGCCAAGGACGTGAATTCGGTGTTCGACAGCGAGCCGGCAAAAGTACAGTGGCCCGACGGTGGCTTTTATCTCGAGGCGATGGACGCCCATGGAGGCTGGATCGCCTCGGCGCCCGACATCGCCCGCTTCGCCCGCTTTGCCAATCCCGCGCCCTATGGCGGCGGCAACTGGGCCTTCGAAGGAGGCCTCGCCGGCACGCGCACGCGGGTCGACCGCCGCGGCGACGTCGTCGTGGCCGTGCTCTTCAACACCAGCCCCGTCGAGGACATCGACAAACTGGTCAACAATGTGATTGCCGGAGTCAAGGCCTGGCCGTCGCAGGATCTGTGGAAGAAGTACGGCTATTGACGAGCAAATCCGAGGCGGCGGCGGACGAATCCCGCCCGCCTCCGCCGCCGCGATCCCGTTCCGGCCGGCGCGGAATCCCCAACTCCGCCTCCCGCATTGGGCGCAAAGCTCCGACAACTCTCCATTCCGGGGTGGTCGCCGGAAAGAGACTTGGGCGGCGTAGGTTCGCGAGTTGACGAGATTGCTGCTGGAGCGTATCATGATTGGAAGTAGCTGTCACAGAGGGATTTAGCCGAGCACCGGACCGGAGGGGAAACGCAAAAGTGAGGAGATCTATGTCAAGAATCATCGTAGCCGTGGTCGTTTTCGCGCTCTCAAGCCAGCTAGCCTGGGGGCAGGAGGCGAGTCCAGCCAGCATCAATGGAGTTCTGGGATATTTCGATTATTCGACCGGTGCGTTCCGGCCGGTAGGGCAGATGGGAGAATTCGACTCTGAGGCGGCGGAATCCATTAACACGGGCACCATTATCGTCAATATCACCATAACGATCAAGTCAGCGATTCCCGCCGCCTCCCCGATCAGTTGTGGGGTTTCGGCGACCATGGCTGATATCGATATCTCGGCTGGAAGCGTCAATGTCATTTCAGAGACGGCGACTGTGGTTGCGACTCGCACTGGGAACACGGCTAAATGTACGGTGACGATCCCCTATTCCTGGACGGTGATGAACTCGGCAAGCGCCAAAGTGAGCCTTACTTACAACCTCATTGGGGGTAAAGCAACGGCGACAACAGGGCTCCAGGTGCGCTCAAGCATTGGTCCTATTGCCAACATACCCGTCCCGGCAAACGGATCGACGACGACAAAGACAGTCAACGCGGTACTCTGACCTGTTCACCACATGGCGACTACGAGCGCTATCAAGCCAACGGGGCCGGGAACCGTTGCGCGGATCCCGGCCGACCGTTTTCGGAATCCGGGCTACCTGCCGGCCGGGACCTCGGCCGTGGCGAAGAGCTCGACCATGGCGCGGTTGAAGGCCGGGATGTCGTCAGGCTTGCGGCTGGTGACCAGGTTGCCGTCCACCACCACCTCCTGATCGACCCAGTTGACGCCCGCGTTCTTGAGATCCATCTGGATGGTCTCGTAGGACGTCATCTTGCGTCCGCGCGCCACACCCGCGTCGATCAGCGTCCAGGGTCCGTGGCAGATCGAGGCGACAGGCTTGCCGGCGTCGAAGAACGCCTTGACGAACCGCTGGACCTCGGGCTTGCGGCGCAGGTGGTCCGGATTCATGACGCCGCCGGGCAGGAGGAGGGCGTCGAAGTCCTCCGCCTTCGCCTGGCCGAGCGGCACGTCGACCGGCAACTCGTCACCCCACTCGGTGTGCTGCCAGCCTTTCACCTTTCCCTGGGAGGGAGAGACGATGCTCGTCTTCGCTCCGGCCTGATCCAGCGCCTTCCTCGGCTCGGTCAACTCGACCTGTTCGAATCCATCCGCGACGAGGATCGCGACCTTCTTCCCGTGCAAGTTCTCCATGCTGTACCTCCTTCAGGCTATAGCTGCGGCTTGGGCCGGTCCTCCGGCCCATGGAGGAAGGAAGCAAGCCGGGTGCCTGGAACGCGTGCTGACGAGATCGCTGGAGAGACGTGCTCAGGCTACTCGCCAACGTCGGCGAGCGCCGTCTCGACCAGCTCTCTGGAAATGTACATCTGGTTCTGGATCAGTGCCTCGACGAGGGGGCGCGCCTCAGGGATGAGGCCGCGCTGTTTGGCGCGCAGGATCACCCCCAGAGTGCCAGTCGTCGGGATGCCGAGACTCCGCGCGCAACGTCGGGCCTGCAGATCATCCAGGACAGCTTCACTGTCAGACATGAAAGAGGCGTGGACGAGGACCTGAGATTCTCCCGCTCCCAAGTCCCATCCGGAGATCTCTTCCGGGATGGGGAGGTCAGGCTCGATCCGGATCCAGCCTGGGATCTCGACTCCTTTGGAGAAGGACGACCACTTTCCCTCCGCATGCACTTCCGCCACCACGGCGGCGGGAACCATGACCTGACTGGCCAGCTTCGAGAGAAGGGGAAGGGCGTCGACTCGGGACAGGAAGATCAGGGGAGAAGCGTTCACCACGAACCGGGCTTCACCCACGCTGGAGCTCCTCGCGTAGCTCCTCCAGAGTCACCTGCACCGCCGGGATCTTCCGCAGGAAGAGCTCTTCCAGGAACGCGGCCCGGCTGACTCCCGCTATCTCCGCCGCCTTGCCCTGAGAGACCAACCCCTGCGAATACCAGTGGATCGCGGCAGCCAGCCTCATTTCAGCGGCGAACTCGGCGGGCGATTTCCGGAGAGCTGAGAATACTGTCGGCGGGAAATCGAAGACGACCTGGGCCATAAAGCCTCCTCACTGAGGATTCTAGTGCCTCAGCGTGCGGCGTCAACGCGTCACAATCTCCAGATCCGCCGTCTCCCCCTCCACGTTGCCGGCGCGGACGCGGTTCCTTCCTTCGGTCTTGGCGCGGTAGAGGGCCAGGTCGGCGGCTTCGATGAGGACGTCGGGCGACTGGCCGGACTCGGGGATGCCGGCGGCGACGCCGAAGCTGGCGGTGATGCGGCCGAGCGGCGAGGTCTCGTGGGGAATCCCCAGACGCTCGATGCCTTCGCGGAGCTGCTCGGCGATCAGCAGGCCGTTGGGGAGGCCGGTCTCGGGGAGGAGCACGGCGAATTCCTCGCCGCCGTAGCGCGCCGCCAGGCCCCCGACCTGTTCGGCGGCGTCCGCGAGATAGCGCGCCACCATCTGGAGACAGATATCCCCCTCCCGATGACCGCGCGAGTCGTTCAGGAGCTTGAAGAAGTCGAGGTCGACCAGGGCGAAGGCCACCGGCGTGTTGTTGCGGCGGGCGCGGCTCCATTCGTCGTCCAGACGCTGACGGAGACGCCGCCGGTTGGCGATGCCGGTCAACTCGTCCTGGAGCGACAGCTCTTCGAGCTGGGTGTTGGCCGAGGCCAGGTTCTCATGCGCGTTGCGCAGCTCCTGGACGGTCTTGCGCAGCTCTTCCGTCTGCTCGGCCACCCGGGCCTCCAGGTGCTCGGTGCGCAGCCGCAGCTTCCGGTGGCGCTGCCAGGCGTAGCCGCGGATGCCCAGGACGGCGATCCCGAAGCCGAGGACCAGGGCCCAGGGCGTCAGGTACCAGGGCGGGAGGACGCGGAAGGACCACGCGGTTTCCGGTCCGCTCTCGCCGCTCGGTCCCACGGTGCGTACGCGGAAGGTGTAGGCGCCCGGCGGCAGGCGGGTCAGCTCCGCGAAGGGCTCCGCCATGGGCGCGCCCCAGTCGGCGTCCTCGGGATCGAGCCGGGTCTGGTAGCGCAGGCCGGCGCGGAAGGAGACGGGGGCGAACTCGATGCGCAGGCGCCGCACGTCGGACGGCAGCTCCGCCGGCTGGGGGACGGCGCCGGGCGCGCCGCCGAAGAGGAGCTTGTCGCCGCCGGTGCGGATCGGCGCCAGGAGAGGCGCCGGCAGGGTGCGCTGTTGGTGGTCGGAGAGCCCCGCGTAGCGAAAGAGGCCGCTCTCGCCCGCGAGCCAGACGGTGCCGTCCGGCTCCGCGAGGATCTTTTCGACCTCCCGCGCCTGCACCTCCACGAGGGAGCGCAGCTCGGAAGACCAGCGGTCCCCCAGGCGCGGCGCCACGGCGGGAGGACGGGTGTTCATCCAGAGGTTGCCCTGGACGTCCTCGGCGATCTCGTAGAGATGGCGGTCTCCCCGGATGCCCGCCAGGGCCGGGTCTTCCACCAGTTGGCTCCGCTTCTCGTCGACGCGGAACAGGCGGCCGTCGCGGGTGGCCACGATGCGGTCCCCGAGGCGGAAGGTGCGGCTCTCTCCCCCTTGGACGACCTGCCGGACTCGCGGGCGCGCCGCGGGCCAGCCGGCGGGGATGTCGACGCGGAGGGCGCCGTCGATCGTGGTGCCGCACCAGAGGACGCCCCCGTCGCTCTCGACGATGGTGCGTACGTCGCCGGCAATGCCTTCGACCTGGCCTTCGAAGCGCCATCCCGCGCCGTCCCGCCGGATGGCGGTGAGCCCGTGTTCCCCGCCGACCCAGATCCGGTCCGGAACGCTCCGGGAGCGCGCGAGGACGTAGCCGACGTCGTTCTCCGTTCCGGGCACCGCCTGGAGGCTGTCGCCGCCGCCGAGCTGATAGACGCCGTAGGCCACCCCCACCAGGAGGTCGCCGTCCACGGAGAGGAAGCTCCAGACGGAGGTCGACAGGCCCGGGAAGGCGCGGACGCGGGTCGTCCGGCTCCATTCCGGCCCGGCGGACGCGGGCACGCCCCGGGTGGTGAAGAGGCCCATCGAGGTGCCCGCCCAGAGGTCTCCCTGGTGGCGGGTCATGGTGTAGACGCTCCCCTGCAATCCCGAGCGGCGGTCGATGACGGAGAGGGGCGACACCACCTCGATCCGCGCCAGGCCGCTGTTGAGGGCCAGCCAGAGGGAGCCTTCGCGGTCCTCCACGAGGCCGTTGACGAAGTCGTCGGGGAGGCCGACGCTGGTGTCGATGACCTGGTCCACGGCGCCGTCCGGGCGGAGCAGGAGGACGCCGCCCATGAGGGAGCCCAGGGCCCAGCGGCCGTCGGTGAGCCGCAGGCCCTCGCTGACCTTGCTGACGGCCGCCCAGCGGGAGGCTTCGGGGGAGAACGGCGTGACCCGGCCGTCCGCGAGCCGGAAGAGGCCTTCGCCGCGCACGGAGACGAGCAGGCCGTGGCTGTCCGGGAGCACGAGATCCACCCGCCGGCCGCGGAACGTCTCGCCTCCGGGCACAGGGACGAGCCGGTTCTCCGCCAGCCGCGAGATCCCGGCGTCGCGTGACCACAGATAGATCTCGTTTCCTACCGGGAAGGTCTCCGGGTAGGGCCGTTCGTCCGGGAAGGTGGCGAGGGTGACGATCTTCCCGCCGTCCCAGCTCAGCAGCAGGCGGGTGGTCAGGAAGACGAATCCGTCGCGGGTGGGATGGACGTGGATGATCTGCCCGAGCTCTCGCTGCTCCGGCGGGAGAAGGGGGAGCAGGGAGACGAAGCGCAGGGTGCCGCCGGCGTCCGCCTCCAGATAGCCGAGCTCGTCGATGCCGCCGACGGCGATGCGTCCGTCGGGGTCGCTGGCGATGGAGAAGGCGCTCCTGCCGCGTCCGGCCTCGATCAGCCGCCACCAGGCCCCGTCGTAGATCAGGACGCCGGCGCCGTTGGCCACGTAGAGAAGGCCCTGGGGATCGCGGGCGATCCCGAAGCTCTGGGAGCTGGCGTTCCGTTCCGTGGGGACGTACGACTGGATCAGCGGAAAGCCGCGCTCCGGGGGCGCCGAGGCCACGGCGGCGCCCGCGAGGCCGAGCCCGCACAGGAGGACGCAGAGGAGCCGGGTGGCGCGATGCATGGTTCGGCGGATCCCTATAAGTGTAACCGATGGAGCGGAGAGAGGGGAGGATGGGGCGGTTCCGTGTCCATCCGCGACGCGGCGATCCGGTTTCGCGACGCATTCCCCGCCATGGCGGACGCCTCCACCGCGGATCGCGGCGCTGAGCCCCATCTCTGCGGCTCCACCCCCGGGATTTGCGACGCTGAGGCCGAAAATCCGCCCGCTTCCCTCGCCCATTGAGACGTCAGGATCGAGAATTGAAACGCATCCCTCTCCAATCGGGACGCCGCGCTCTCGGATTGCGACTCTCCACAAGAGAATTGCACCGCATCCCTCCGAGAATGCGGCGCTCTTCCCGCGAAATGCGGCGTTCGGGAAGGGATTTGTGACGTTCGGCTTTCGGGGGGAGAGATGCAGCTTCCCGGTGCCGCGCCGCAAGAGGAGAATTCCGCGTCGCAACCCTAGAATCTGGCGTCGCAAATCACGGGGGAGGAGGCGCGGGAGCGTTCCGTGGCGTCGCGACTCAGGATCCTGGAAGGATCCCTGCGCATCTGCGCGTCACAAAAGGGCTCGCGAGCGTCGCGTGAGCCTTCCCGCCGGCCGTGGGGCTGGAAGGCGGCGTCCCATTCCAGCGCCTGGCGTCACGATCCGACGCGGGCGGCGTCGTGATTCTCAATCCTCGGGCTCCAGATCGGTCTTCCTGTAGCTCGTCGGCACCTTGCCTCGGCCCCGGACTTCCACCTTGAGGAAGCCCTCTTCCTCCAGTTCCTGGAGAGCGCGATGGAGGGAGCCGCGGTGTGGAGAGTGGCCGAGGACCTCCCGGAGGTGCCGGATGTCAAAGACCTCGGGGACCCGCGGGAGCGCCTCCACGATGTCGTTGTAGAGAGCCCAGGCGCCCCGGCGCGGGTTCCTGGCCGGCGCCGCCGGAGGGCGTACAGCCGTTTCGGCCCGGGAGACGGTCGCCGCCTCCGCCGGGAGAGAGGGGATCGGGACGCCCTCGCCGTTGGTCATCTTCCAGATCAACTCCACCGCCCCGACCTGATGCCGGTACGACGCCTGGAGGAGCTCCATGCCCACCCGAAGCTGCTCCTCCAGCCGCCGCAGATGCCGTTCGTATTCGTCGCGTGTCATGGTCGCGTCGCGGATTGTGACGCAAGCGGGGGATGGGACGCAAGGGGGGGACGCCATGCCACGCATTCGTAGAGACGACACAGACGATGTAGCAAGACCTGCCGAGGCCACCGCCGGCGTGGCGTCTCTTCGAAGGGCAGACGGCCTCAAAAGGCAAGCCCTCTTGATGCCCCTTCCCGGGGCCGGGAGAAGGGATGGGCAGAGTTGAATCCTGTTCAATCCCGATGGCCTGAGGATGCGATCGGCCCTCCGGGGAGGTGGGATTGGTTGTGGGTGTAAAATTGTCCGTCTATAGGTGTGTGGAGTGCCGTGCAACCTCCTCTTCCACAGGACGGCTGGTCTCTCCATGCGCATGGTGAAACGTCAAACGTTCGGCAGCGGATGAGGTTGCTGTTGGCATGCTAGAAGACATTGATCCAGATCTAGAAGTCAGTTTGCTCGACTTGGACGCACAGCAGCGGACGGTCGTTAACTGGGTTGCCTTGGCCCTGGACGACACGAATAAGCCCAATGTCACTACAGCCACTTTACTTGCAGATATCTTGCGTACCTTCCTTGGAACCCATACGAGCATACGGTTGCTCTTGGCAGAGAAGGATCGGCGGCCAGTCGTAGCTTCTGACGCCGTTTCGCTAGTAAGAGAACAGATCGAGAAGGTGTTTCTTGTCTCTCTGATTCTGTCAGGCTGGAAAACGTACGTGCCGATCTACTTCGCAGAAGATTGGTGCCGACGCTTCCGGTACTTTGTCGTCCAGAAGAAGGATCGGCAGGGATTGGCGCGCTTTCAGGAGTTTTTTTCAGATGTGGGACCACAGAAGTTTGAAGAGCGTCGGATAGATCTTGGCATCTCAGAAGAGATCCGTGACCTTATTGAATTTCAAGTACATAATCCTGGTGTAGGAAAACCTGATCGGCTGAAGTCTGTCCGCCTCCCGCAATTTCCAACTCCGAAGGTCATCTTGGACCGGGCTCCAGAAGCTGAACGCCTTGGGCTTGCACGCTGGTATGAGGAATATCGAGCGGTATGCGGTTATACTCATATCGGAGCGGATAAGCTGCAGATGACCACCATGACAGGTCGCAAGGTGAACTTCTCGGAAGAGCAGATAGCTACTTACTTCACTAAAGAATTTGTCGAGTTGGCTATTCTTAGCTATGTCGCCTGTGCCTATACATCGACCGAGCTACTAAGCCTAACGAATTGCGCTCTAGAACCCATGGCTGAAGTGACTAAGCTATGGAACCGTCTACTTGAGACGAGTCTCGCTGCGAAGATATTCTGGGAGGCGAGAAGCCGCTCGCTGCTTCCACTGGCGGCTATACTAGGGTGAAAGCAATGGCAACGCCGAATCCGGCTGCTCAACCGGACAGCGTGCATCGCCTGCTGCCAGTTAGCAGCAATCCCGTTCGCCAGCTTACGGGAATGAAGTTACTTGACGGGCCATCAACGGTCGCCAAGGGTCACCACGATCTAATGGCGGGCTCGGCGACAACCACAGTTCTCTTCGAGACGCGGTATCGGTTCGATGGCAAGGCGTATCAACCGAAGGAGTGTACCCGTACAGACTTATCGAACAAACTGTTGAGGGTTCCATGTGATGAAGCACGCTGAACGGAACCGAGGAGTACGCTGAGAGCAGTACGCCGCCAAGTCCGAGGGGAGATCGTAGCTCGTCTCTGCGGGAGGCGGCGCTTCAGTCAAGTCCCAGCCAACGCCGTAGGGCGTCTGCGGCAACCTCCAACTCAGCGGCGTCGCAACTGCCTATTTCGGAGGTCACAGCGGAACGGGGAACGGTGACGACCTTGTCGATCATGATTTGGGAGACGGTCCGCAATCCCGTGCGTTCGCCGGGCGGTAATGGGATGCGGAAGAGGGGCGCGTCAACGCAGTCCGATGTGATCGGACAGATGGTGACGCTCTGATGCGTGGGGTTGAACAGGTCCGACTGTATAACCAGAGCCGGCCGGGGCTTGCCGGTGTAGGCGCCTTTCGCCGCTACAACGACGATGGCGCCCCGTTTCACCTCCAGCCCCGAGTATCAGCCGTCTGCTCGATGAATTCGAGCGTTTCCCTTTCCGAGCGACGGCGGCTGACCAGAAGCGACTGACGTCTAGCCTCTTCCGCGAGAGGATTTTCTTCTTGTATGCCCAGACCGGTGGCGAGGATCTCTCGGGCCACTTCGCTCTTGGTCTTGCGCCGCCGCCGGGCCTCACGCTCAAGCGAACGGCTGAGATCGGTGTCGATACGTAGGGTAAGGACGGCGGTTGCTTTCTCTGTCGTGCCCATTGTCATACGGTAATACATCCCATCATTTTGTTCAACCTCGGAAGAGCTCTTTGGACCTCAGCTCGACTCGTCGATGACCTCGGCGACGGAAGTGGCAACCACGGCCCTCTCCAGCCAGCGCTCCAGCCGCTCCCGCTCCTGTTGGGCCAGGATGCGCTCACGGACGGCGTCCGGCACCGCGATGCCGCGAGCCCGCAGGACGATCAACAGGGCGCGCGCCGCTACTTCGGCGCGCCCTTCGGCAAATCCCTCGGCAAAGCCTATGGCGAATCCTTCGGCGAAGTATTTTCTTGCGAAATCGCTCTGGTATTCGTAGCCCTTCATCCTGGCCTCCAAGGCGGTGACGCGCTTCGCGTTCCGGGTCGCGAGGTGAGAGGAGTGCTCTTTGGACCCTCAGTTCGACTCGTCGATGACCTCGGCGACGGAGGTGGCAACCACGGCCTTCTCCAGCCAGTGCTCCAGCCGCTCCGGCTCCTGTTGGGCCAGGATGTGCTCACGGACGGCGTCCGGCACCGCGATGCCGCGAGCCCGCAGGACGGTCAACAGGGCGCGCGCCACTTCTTCCGCGCGCCCCTCCGCACGCCCTTGGGCGACGTACTTTCTCGCGAAATCGCTCTGGTATTCGTAACCCTTCATCATGGCCTCCAGCGACCGGCGAGCGGTCTCGTTCAAGGAATTGTATACGAGGTCGTAGTACAGCCTGGACCGGTCCTCATCGAGATCCCGGATGGCGGGCAGCACGGCGGCGGCGACCGAGGCCCCCTGCTCGGTGTTGCCGTGGGACATTACGGAGAGCACCCCGAGCTCGGGCCTGCGGAGCGCTTCCTCCGGGTCCGTCACGACCGGGACGGCGGTGCGGTGCAGCACCGGCGGGCGCAGGACGAAGCCCGGGACGCCGATCGCGATCGGTCCCGCGCACCATTCGGCGACTCCGGGATCCGGCGCGACGACGAGGAGGTCGGCCGGGCATCCGTGGACGGCTCGCGAGACGGTGACATAGGCCGGCCAACTGAAGCGCTTTCTGGGAGCCTCCGCCAACTGGACCTCGACGATGACCACCCGCACCGGGATACCGTCGTCGAGAAGGACGACCACGGCGTCGGCGCGGTATTCGGCGGGCTGGATCTCGTTGAGCTCGGTCGAGGCAAGGCGGGCCTGGGCGTAGGGAGGAAGCGAGACGCCCAGCACCTCGGTCAGGATCTCGGCGGCGAGCGACGGACGGTTCTTGAAGAGATCCACCAGGATCTCGTGGGCCATCGAGGGCATGGCGGCGATCTTCCTCCTTGGTCTCTCAACTCAGATTCGCTGAATCCGTGACAACATATCATGGTTCGGGCTTGGATGGGCCGGTGGGAGGCGTGAACAAGGAAAATTATCTCTGGTAGAAAGCAGCTTCAAGACGGTGATGGGGACCCTCCGCCGCGTTAGGATGATCCCGATGCGATCCCGCGCTTTCGCCTGGGCCGCCATCCTGCCCGCCGTCGCCATGGTCACCGCGATCGGCAGGGGAACCGGGGCTGACGCCACGACCATCGGGTTCTTCTTCCTGGTCGTGGTGCTCGGCCTCGCCGCCTGGGGGGGATGGGCGGTGGGGGCCGCCGCTTCGGTGGCGGCCATGCTGTGCTTCAACTTCTTCTTCCTGCCGCCGTTCGGCACCCTGGCTATCGCCGAACCGGCGCACTGGGTGGCGCTGCTCGCTTTTCTCGCCGCCTCCACCCTGGCCAGCCGCTTGGTGGCCACCGCCCGCAGCCAGGCCGTGGAGGCCCAGCGGCGCCGGCGCGAGGTGGAGATCCTCTACGACCTCTGCTTCGGCCTGTTCACCGTCAGCCAGCGGCCCGGCGTGCTGGGCGACGCGGCGGCGCGGACGCTCCAGGCGATCGGCGCCGAGGCCGGAACGCTCCTCATCGACGGCGTCGGGCCGCCGGTCAGCGTCATCGGCGACGAGCGTCTGGAGATCGATTCCGCCCTGCTGGAGCGGGCGCTGGAGAGCCGCGAGGTCGTCGCCACCACTCCTGCCGGGCTGCGGACCGCCTACATCCCGCTGCAGGTGGGCGGGACGCTCAACGGCGTCCTGGTGGCGCGGGGCCCGCTGGCGTCCCGGTCCGTGCTGGAGCCCGCGGGGCGTCTCCTCGCCCTGGCGGTGGAGCGCGAGCGGCTGCTGGCCGAATCCGCCTGGCTGGAAGGGGTGAAGGAGAGCGAAGCCCTGAAGACCTCTCTGCTGCGCGCGGTCTCCCACGATCTGCGGACGCCCCTGACCGCCATGGGCCTGGAGATCGAGAGCCTGGACCGCCAGCTCGCGGACCGTCCCGAAGCCCTGGCGAGCGTCCGCGGGCTCTCGCTGGAGCGGGAGCGCCTGGCCCGCCGCATCGACAATCTCCTGGCCCTGGCGCGGCTGGAGGCGGGCGTGGCGCGTCCCCGCCCCGAGCCGGTGCCGCCCGGGAGCCTGTTCCGCGCCGCCCGCGAGAGCCTGTCGTCCATCCTCGACGGCCGGCCCGTCGCGGCAAGGGTGGAGCCCCGTTGCCCGGACCTCTGGACGGACCCTTCGCTGACTCTGGAGATCCTGGTGAACCTGCTGGAGAACGCCGCCCGGGCGACGCCGCCGAAAGAGCCCATCGAGCTGGACGCCGCCCGCGATCCCGAGTCGCCGGAGCGCGTCTTCCTGGAGGTGCGGGACCGCGGGCCGGGCCTGCCGCCCAGCGTCCGCCTGTGGCGCGGCGGAGAATTTACGGAGAGCGCTTCCGGCGGCCTCGGGCTCCGCATCGCCCGCAGCTTCGCGGAGACGAACGGCGGCGCTCTCGTTCTCCTCGACCGGCCGGGAGGCGGTACGATCGCGCGGGTGATCCTGCCCGCGGCCCCGGAAGAGGTGACCTGAAAGGTGGTCCATTGAGCCGTCCGAATCCCCTGATCCTGGTCGTCGACGACGATCCTTCCATCCGCCAGTCCCTCGTCCGCGAGCTGGCCCTCGCGGGCTACGACGCGGTCGCCGCCGCCGACGGCGTGGAGGGAAAGGCGGTCTTCGAGGAGCGCCGGCCCGATCTCGTGATCACCGACCTGGCCATGCCCCGTGCGGACGGCCACGCCGTGATCGCCGCCGTCCGCCGGGTGGACCAGACGCCGGTGATCGTGCTCTCCGTGCGCGGCGAGGAGGAGGACAAGGTCCGCGCCCTGGACCTAGGAGCGGACGACTACGTCAGCAAGCCGTTTTCCCTCCGCGAGCTGCTGGCCCGGGTGCGCACGCAGATCCGCCGCAGCGGCGCCGGGGCCGCGCCGGAAACCTTCCGCTTTCCGGATCTGGAGATCGACCGCGGCCGCCGCACCGTGGTCCAGCACGGCCGGGACGTGCGCCTGACTCCCACGGAATTCGCCATCCTCGAGCTGCTGGCCGCACAGGCGGGAAGACCGGTCACATTGCGCCAGATCATCGCGACGGTCTGGAAGGGCGCGCCGGCGACCACGACGGACACGGTGCGTGTCCACGTCGGCTCGCTGCGCCGCAAGATCGAGCCCGATCCGGCCAATCCCCGCTACATCGGAACGGAGCCCTGGGTGGGGTACAGGTTCCTGGCGGAGCCTCTTTAGAAACTCTTTCGATCTCCCTCCGGACTTTTTTGTCTTGACGCGCCGAAACTGGCAGCGTCATGGACACCAGCAACCACAACACCGTTCCCCCCCGAGGCATGCGGATCAAGCTCGTCATGGGCCTGGTCGGCCTGTTCGCGATCCTGATCGCCGTGGGCGTCGAGAGCATCACGCTGCTCGACCGCCTCGGCGGCTCGATCGACGTCATCCTGCGTGAGAACTACCGGAGCGTCATCGCCTGCGAGCGGATGAAGGAAGCGCTGGAGAGGATGGACAGCGGCGCCCTCTTCGCCCTGGCGGGTGAGGAGGATCAGGGGCGCGCCCTCGCCGTTCAGCACCGTCCGCGGTTCGAAAGCGCCCTGAAAACGGAGCTGAGCAACGTCACCCTTGCCGGCGAAGGGAAGCGGGCCGAGCGGCTGCGGCGACTCTTCGCCGGCTTCACGCCGGTCCTGGAGCGCGTCCTCGATCCGCGGGTCCCCCTGGAGGAGCGGCGCTCGCTCTACTTCCAGCGCCTCTATCCAAATTTCCAACTGATCAAGAAGACCGCCGACGAAATCCTGGAGATGAATCAGCGGAACATGGTGGGGGCCAAGGATCGCGCCCGCCAGACCGCCGACAGCGCGACCCGCCGCATGGCCGTGCTGCTCCTCGTGGGGACCGGCCTCGCGGGCCTCTGCGCCGTCTTTCTCTTCAGCGCTGTTTTCTGGCCGTTGGAGTGGCTGGCCCACCGAGGGGAGACATGGACCTCGCCTTCATCGTCCTGACCCTCGGCTTCTTCGTGGCTTCCTGGGGCTTCGTGCGCCTCTGCGCCTCCCTGGAGCCGGCGCGGGAGGAAAAGAAATGAACGGCCTTTACATCCTGGGCCTTGTGGTGGCGCTGCTGCTGGCCGTCTACCTGTTCGTGGCCCTGTTGAAACCGGAGCGGTTCTGATGACTACCCATGGACTGCTTCAGATCGCGGTCTATTTTGTCGTCCTGCTGGCCCTCGCCAGGCCGCTGGGCGCCTGGATGGCGCGAGTCTATGAAGGGAAACCGCTCCGCTTCGAACGGTTGATCTATCGCCTGACCGGGGTGCGGCCGGAGGAGGAGATGGATTGGAAGGTCTACGCGCTTTCCATGCTGCTGTTCAGCGCCGTGGGCATCCTCTTCCTCTATGGGCTGCAGCGCCTCCAGGGAGCGTTGCCCGGGAATCCCCAGTCGCTGGGCGCGGTGACTCCGGATTCCTCGTTCAACACCGCCGTCTCCTTCGTCAGCAATACCAATTGGCAGGGGTACGGCGGCGAGACGACGATGAGCTACCTGACGCAGATGGTGGGGCTGACGGTACAGAATTTCGTCTCGGCGGCGGCGGGCATGGCCATGCTGGCGGCTCTCATCCGCGGCCTCGTGCGCAGAAACGCCAGCACCATCGGCAACTTCTGGGTGGACCTCACGCGGACGACGCTCTACATCCTGTTGCCGCTGTCGCTGATCCTGGCGCTCGTGCTCGTTTCGCAGGGCGTGGTGCAGACGTTCTCGGGATACCGGACGGCACCGCTCCTCGAATCAGGGACCGAGCAGGTCCTGGCCCTGGGCCCCGCGGCTTCGCAGATCGCCATCAAGCAGATCGGCACCAACGGCGGCGGCTTCTTCAACGTCAACTCCGCCCATCCGTTCGAGAACCCGACGCCGCTGTCGAATTTTCTGGAAATGCTTTCAATCCTGCTGATCCCCGCCGCGCTCTGCTACACCTTCGGGCGCATGGTGGGCGACACCCGCCAGGGGTGGGCGCTGCTCGCCGCCATGATGCTGGTGCTGTTGCCGTTCGTCCTCCTTGGCTACGGCGCCGAACAAAACAACATGGAAGGCAAGGAGGTTCGCTTCGGCATCGCCAGCTCGACCCTCTGGGCGGCGGCGACCACGGCGGCTTCGAACGGCTCGGTGAATTCCATGCACGACTCCTACACGCCGCTGGGCGGGCTGGTGCCGCTCCTCCTCATGCAGTTCGGCGAGGTGATCTTCGGCGGTGTGGGCTCGGGGCTCTACGGCATGCTGATCTTCGTCCTGGTCGCGGTCTTCATCGCCGGCCTGATGGTGGGCCGCACGCCCGAGTACCTGGGCAAGAAGATCGAAGCCTACGAGATGAAGATGGCCTCCCTGGTCGTCCTCATCATGCCGTTGGTCGTGCTGGGTTTCACCGCCCTGGCCGTGATCGTCGAGCCGGGCACGAAGACGATCCTCAACCCCGGCGCGCACGGCTTCTCCGAGGTGCTCTACGCCTTCACGTCGCAGGGCAACAACAACGGCAGCGCCTTCGCGGGTCTGGGCGCCAACAATCCTTTCTATAACACCACCGGCGGCCTGGCCATGCTCTTCGCCCGCTTCTGGCTGGCCATCCCGGTCCTGGCGATCGCCGGCTCGCTGGCGAAGAAGAAGCTGACGCCGGCCGGTCCGGGGACGCTGCCCACGCACACGCTGCTGTTCGTCGTCTTCCTGATCGGCGTGATCGTGCTGGTGGGAGCGCTGACTTTCTTTCCGGCCCTGGCGCTCGGGCCCATCGTCGAACACCTCCAGATGCTGGCGGGATGAATCGGATATGTCCAGGAAAAAGACTTCTCTTTTCGATCCCGGAATCCTCCGCGGGGCGGTCAAGGATTCCTTCCGCAAGCTCGACCCGCGGTTGATGATCCGCAATCCCGTGATGTTCGTGGTCTATGCGGGCAGCTTTCTCACCACCGGTTTGTGGATCCAGGCCCTGGTGGGACGGGGCGAGGCGCCGGCCGGGTTCACACTGGCGGTGGCCCTCTGGTTGTGGTTCACCGTCCTGTTCGCCAATTTCGCGGAAGCCATGGCCGAAGGACGGGGCAAGGCCCAGGCCGCGGCCCTGCGCAAGACCCGCAAGGCCACGGTGGCGAAGAAGCTCGCCGAGCCCCGCCTCGACGCCTCCCGCGTGGAGATCGCTTCGACCGATCTGCGCAAGGGCGACGTCGTCCTGGTCGAAGCGGGAGACACCATTCCCGGCGACGGCGAGGTGATCGAAGGCGCGGCTTCCGTCAACGAGGCCGCCGTCACCGGCGAGAGCGCGCCGGTGATCCGCGAGAGCGGCGGCGACCGCAGCTCGGTCACGGGCGGCACCCAGGTGCTCTCCGACTGGCTGATCGTCCGCATCACGGCCAACCCCGGCGAGACCTTTCTCGACCGCATGATCTCGCTGGTCGAAGGCGCGAAGCGGCAGAAGACGCCCAATGAGATCGCCCTTTCGATCCTGCTCGCCGCCCTGACGCTGGTCTTCCTGATGGCCACCGTCACCCTGCTGCCGTTCTCCATCTACAGCGTCACCGCGGCGGGGAATGGCACGCCGGTGACCGTCACCGTGCTGACGGCGCTGCTGGTCTGCCTGATCCCGACGACGATCGGCGGCCTGCTCTCGGCGATCGGCATCGCGGGCATGGACCGCATGATCCAGGCGAACGTCATCGCCCTGTCCGGCCGCGCGGTGGAAGCGGCCGGTGACGTGGACGTGCTGCTGCTCGACAAGACCGGCACCATCACGCTCGGCAACCGGCAGGCCACCGAATTCCTGCCAGCCGAAGGGATCGCGGAGGCCGATTTCGCCGACGCGGCGCAGCTCTCGTCGCTGGCCGACGAGACCCCCGAGGGGCGCAGCATCGTGGTGCTCGCCAAGGAGAAATACAAGATCCGCCAGCGCGACCTGCAAGCCCTCGGCGCCCATTTCGTGCCGTTCACCGCGCAGACGCGCATGAGCGGCGTGGACCTCAACGGCCACCGGATCCGCAAGGGGGCCGCCGACGCCGTCGAGGCGTTCGTGCAAGGCCTGGGCGGCGGATTTCCCGCCGACGTCCGCACCAGGGTCGAGACCATCGCCAAGACCGGCGGCACGCCGCTGGTGGTGGCCGAGAATCAGCGGGTCCTGGGCGTGATCCATCTCAAGGACATCGTGAAGGGCGGCATTCGCGAGCGCTTCGGCGAGCTGCGGGAGATGGGGATCAAGACCGTGATGATCACCGGCGACAACCCGCTGACCGCCGCCGCCATCGCCGCCGAAGCCGGGGTGGATGACTTCCTGGCCCAGGCCACGCCGGAGACCAAGCTGAAGCTGATCCGCGACTATCAGGCGGGCGGACGCCTCGTGGCCATGACCGGCGACGGCACCAACGACGCGCCGGCGCTCGCGCAGGCGGACGTGGCGGTGGCCATGAGCTCCGGCACCCAGGCGGCCAAGGAGGCGGCGAACCTGGTGGATCTCGACTCCAATCCCACCAAGCTGATCGAGACGGTGGAGATCGGCAAGCAGCTCCTGATCACGCGGGGGACGCTCACCACGTTTTCCATCGCCAACGACGTGGCCAAGTACTTCGCCATCATCCCGGCGGCCTTCGCCACCACCTACCCGGCGCTGAACCAGCTCAACCTGATGCGGCTGGCGAGCCCGGAGAGCGCCATCCTGTCGGCGGTCATCTTCAACGCCCTGATCATCGTCGCGCTGATCCCGCTGGCGTTGCGGGGCGTCAAATTCCGCCGCCATTCGGCCTCGCGCCTGCTGCGCGACAACCTGCTGATCTACGGCCTGGGAGGCGTGATCGTGCCTTTCGTGGGAATCAAGCTGATCGACCTCGTCCTCCAGGGTCTGGGACTGGTGTAGCCATGAGACAACTGAAACCCGCGATCCTCATCTTTCTCGTCCTGACCGTGATCACCGGACTGATCTATCCTCTGGTCGTGACCGGCATCGCGCAAGCGGTCTTTCCGCGTCAAGCCAACGGCCTCCCCGAGCTGATCGGTCAGCCCTTCACCGGACCGCGCTACTTCTGGAGCCGCCCCTCGGCCACTTCGCCGCCGTACAACGCGGCGGCCTCGTCGGGATCGAACCTCGGTCCCACGAATCCGGCGCTGATCGAACGGGTCAAGGCGGACGTGGAGAGAATCCGCGTGGCGCATCCCGGCAAGGGGCCGGTGCCCGTGGACCTCGTCACCGCGTCCGCCTCCGGACTCGATCCACACATCAGCCCGGCGGCGGCGTTCTATCAGGTGGAGCGCGTTGCCGCCGCGCGGGGCCTCGATCCGGCCGTCGTCCGCCGCCTCGTCGACGAGCACACCGAGGGACGCACCTTCGGTCTCCTCGGCGAGCCGCGGATCAATGTGTTGAAGCTGAATCTTGCCCTGGACGCCTTATGAGTGACCGTCCCGATCCCGACGCCCTGCTCGCCCTGGCGAAGGCCGAGGAGGAGCGGGAGCGCCGGGGGAAGCTGAAGGTCTTCTTCGGCGCCACCGCCGGAGTGGGGAAGACCTACGCCATGCTGGAGGCGGGGCGCGATCTCCAGCGCCGCGGCATCGACGTCGTCGTGGGCCTGGTCGAGACCCACGGCCGCAAGGAGACCGAGGCGCTGCTCGAAGGGCTGGAAATCCTGCCGCCTCGCTTCGTCGAGCACAAGGGTGTGCGGCTCAAGGAGCTCGATCTCGACGGCGCCGGCGCCCGCCGCCCGGCGGTGCTCCTGGTCGACGAGCTGGCCCATACCAACGCGCCGGGATCGCGCCATGCCAAGCGTTGGCAGGACGTCGAGGAGCTGCTGGCCGCCGGCATCGACGTCTATACGACCGTCAACGTCCAGCACCTGGAGAGCCTCAACGACGTCGTCGGTAAAGTCACCGGCGTCGTGGTCCGGGAAACCATTCCGGATTCCATCCTGGAGCGGGCCGACCAGGTCGAGCTGGTGGACCTGCCGCCCGAGGATCTGCTCAAGCGGCTCGAGGAAGGAAAGGTTTACGTCCCCGAGCAGGCGGAGCGGGCGGCACAGAATTTCTTCCGTCCCGGAAACCTGATCGCCCTCCGGGAGCTGGCCCTGCGCAAGACGGCCGAGCGGGTGGAAGCCCAGATGCAGCGCTACCGGGAGCTGCACGGCGTGGCCGAGACCTGGCCGGTTGCCGAGCGTCTGCTGGTGGCCGTCAGCTCCGGCCCCAACGCGGCCCGGCTGGTGCGCGCCGCCCGCCGGCTGGCCGACCGCCTGCGCGCGGAGTGGATGGTCGTCTACGTCGAGACGCCCGCCGAGCTGCGCCTCCCCAAGGAGGACCGGGACCGCGTCTGGCAGACCTTGCGGCTGGCCGAGCGTCTGGGCGGCGAGACGGTGATCCTCTCCGGTGAGAAGCCGGCCGAGGAGATCCTTCGCTACGCCCGCCGGCGCAACGTCTCCAAGATCGTGGTGGGCAAGCCGCTGCGCGCCCGCTGGCGGGACTTCGTCTTCGGCTCCGTGCGCGACCAGCTCGAGCGCGGCAGCGGCGACATGGACGTCTACGTCATCGCGGGAGAGCAGGGGGAAGGATGGCCGGCCTCCCCGAAGACGCGGCGGCCTGCCGACCGGTGGGGTTACGTGGCGGCGGTGCTGGTCCCGGCGGCCACGGCGGGCCTTTCGACCCTGATCCATGACCGCCTCGAAGAGGCCAACCTGGTGATGCTGTTCCTGCTGGGGATCATCTGGATCGCCTCCCGCTACGGGCGTGGGCCGTCGATCCTGGCCTCGGTCCTGAGCGTCGCGGCCTTCGATTTCTTCTTCGTCCACCCCTACCTGACCTTCGCGGTCTCCGACACCGAGTACCTGCTGACCTTCCTGGTGATGCTGGTCACCGCCCTGGTGATCTCGACCCTGACCGTGCGCCTGCGCCAGCGGGTGGAGGCCGCGCGGGCGCAGGCGGCGCGGATGGAAGCCCTCTACGCCATGGCGCGTGAGCTGGCGGCGGCGCGCGACACCGACGAGATCCTCCAGGCCGCCGCCCGCCACATCCACGCGGTCTTCCTGAGCCAGGTCCTGCTGCTGCTGCCCGACGAGAACGGCCGCGTCGAAGAGAGGGCGGGAGAGAAGGTGACCTTCATCCTCGACACCCGCGAACAGGCCGTGGCCCAGTGGGTCTTCGACCACGGCCGCATGGCCGGCAAGACCACGGACACCCTGCCGGCCTCCAAGGGCCTCTACGTGCCGCTTAAGACCTCGCGGGGGACTGTCGGTGTGTTAGGCGTCCATCCCGCGGACCCTGGGCTTCTCGTCGCCCCGGAGCAGCTCCATTTGCTGGAGGCGTTCGCGAATCAGATCGCGTTGGCGGTGGAGTGATAGGTTGATCTTCTCCAGTTGGCTGAAGGCCGATGCCGTCCTCTGGATGTCTCCCTAGCTGGCGGTCGATCCGCGAGCGCTGGCCGCTCTCCTGCCAAGTTTGCCGATGCTCCGTCTGCGAAAGATGTTCGGAGAAAAGTCTCTAACAGAACCGGCCCGTTGGGCCGGTTTGACGAAATCGCTGTCGGGGACCTATTATAATACAAGTAGCTGTTAGGGATGGAGTTAGCGGAGTACTCTTCTGCGGCAGAGCTAAGAGCGGATAAGGCGACGTGTTAAGGAAGCTGCTGCGTTTAGGAGTGGAGTATGCGTTGACTCCGAAGTTAGCGACCAAAAAATAGGGAGAGAAAAGATGTCGTCTGAGAGTCCGCCCTTAGTTAATCTGAATCTTACCGAGCCACTCTCGAAGCTAATCGAGACAGTCGGGAATGGAATAGGTATCCTCTATGAACCGAGGCGGATACTGAAGAAGGCGAAGGCGGAGGCAGAAGCACTGAAGATATCGACCGAGGGCAAGCTTCAAGTACAAGAGATAGAAGCTCGTACCCAAGCACGACTTCATTACATCGAACTGCGACGGCAGAAGAATATAGAAGAGATCGTACGTCAGGCAGCAGATCAGATGCCCAAGGATGTAAGCGGTCAGCCTGTAGATCAGGACTGGGTCGCTGACTTCTTTGGCCACTGCCAAGACGTGGGGAACGGGACTCTCCAATCCCTTTGGGCACGATTGTTGGCAGGCGAGGTGACGAATCCAGGAAGTTTCTCAAGACGTACGCTGCACACGGTAAGGATGATGAGCAAAGAAGATGCAAATCTCTTCACAAAGTTGGCAGGTTTCGTCTGGAGAGCTCCGGAGCGACCAGTCCACATTGTTACCAGCAAAAGCGGTGCGCTACTTGAAAAGGCCGGTTTCTATTCGCAGGATTTCCTTCATCTCCGATCGATCGGTCTTCTGGAGGGTGCTGAGATTACTGGGGTGCCTATTCGGGTTGGTGAACAAACCTGGAGCTATTGTGGCACACATATAAGGATCGTGGCTACAGAACCAGGAGGCTGGCGCGGCATGCTTCTTTCTCAGGTGGGAGTTGAACTGTTAACCATCTCTGGCGCAGTTGGGTGCCCAGAGTACCTTGAGGAACTCCTCGAAGCAATGAATGGTGAGAACTGTTTGGCGGAGATTCTCAGGCAGGAACCTAGTCGGTAGGCCGTTTAACAAAGGGCATCAAGCGAAAATTTTGCGCGCCGCTTAGCAGAGCCCCGTACTGCCGACCCTCAGACCAACCGCAGATCACCACAACCCGTGACAGACGATCCTTTGATGAAAGCCCCCGATGCGGCACCCATCCGGTGGAGCACGGTCGTGCAGACGCTGGCCCGGCCCTATCCGGTGACCCTTTCCATGGTCGTGCTCGTTTCGCTGGTCCCCTTCTACATCGTCATTGCTGAGCTGATGCCCGGCCGGACGTTACACGTCCCCGAGCTGGCTTTGGACCGCGTCTTTCCCTTGCGTCCCGCCTGGGCGTTGGTCTATGGATCGCTCTACCTGTTCATGATCCTGCTGCCGGTGTTGGTCGTGCGTCAGCAAGAGCAGATCCGGCGCACCGTTCTGGCTTATCTGATGGTGTGGATGACCGCGTATGTCTGCTTTCTGGCCTATCCGACCATGGCCCCGCGCCCGGTCGAGGTCGTCGGAGAAGGCTTCGCCGTCTGGGGGCTGCGGTTCCTCTACTCGGCCGACCCGCCGTACAACTGCTTTCCTTCTCTCCACGTCGCGCACTCCTTCGTGTCGGCGCTGACCTGCTATCGGATCCACCGCGGGGTGGGGATCGCCACGGTGCTCTGTGCCTTGCTCGTCGGAGTCTCCACTCTGTTCACCAAGCAGCATTACATTCTCGACGTCATCGCCGGGATATTCCTGGCCTGCGTGGCCTATAGCGTGTTCCTGCGCAACTATCCGCGCGAGGGAATCCCCGAGCTCGACCGCCGCCTCGCACCGGTCCTCGCGCTGGGTCTCAGCGGAATCCTCGGCCTCGTGGTCGCCTGCTTCTGGGTGGTGTACCAGAAGAGTGCCGGCTGAATCTGTCTGCGTTGGCGGTGGAGCAGGGGAGATCAAGGATCGAGGGTCACCTGCAGCTCCGAAGTCGTGAGCGGAGCCAGGTTCGCCGAGGTCAGAAAGCCCTGGGGCGCCCCTTGTGCGATCAGCTCGGGGAAGGTGGCCTCGGCCAGATAAAGGTCGTAGCTGCCGGGAGCCAGGCCGACCAGGAGGAGGCGTCCGTCGCCATCCGTCGCTGCGGGAAGCCGGAGATGGCTCAGGTGATCCCTCAGGACCTCCGCCGGAATGACTCCACCATCGTGGCGTGCCAGCACGGCCCGGCCTGAGACAGGGAGCCCTTTGGTGTCCTGAAAATAGAGGACGACAGAACCCGGAAGCTCCGGGCACTGGAGAACGATTTCCTCGGCGGTAGGCTGCGCGTCGAATCGGGTCAGGGGACAGCCGGCGCCGGTGACGAAGAGTCGGGTGGGCCCGTTTTCAGCGGCCGCGATTTCAAAACGTCCTTCACCGTCCGCCAGGACGCGTCCGAGGAGGATCATCCTCCCTCCCGGTTCGATCCTGTAGCTGGAGAGGCTCGCCCCGGCCGCGGCGCCTTTCGAGAGAACCCTTCCGGCGACCAGGCCGGCCCGGCGCATGCGGACCACCACGGGTGGGGTAGGCGTATCCGGCTGGGTCACGATCTCGATGGGATCGGGGGACACGTATCCGGCTTTGGCGGCCTCGATTCTCCCTTGACCCGTCTCGGCGATAGGTAGGGAGAAAGTCCCCTTCTCATCCGTTTCCGTGAAGCGGGCGAATCTCTGTAAAGAGATCATGATCCTGGCGCCTTCCAGAGGCCGGTCGCGCTCGTCGACTACGACTCCGGTCACGTCGTGCTCTTCCAGGGAGAAGTCGACTTCCTCTTCTTCTCCTTCAAGTCGGAGGCGTTTGTGGGCGGCCGGAACCCCCTTCGGAGTGTCGAGCGCTACGACGTACTCGCTGGGAGTCCAGAGGGTAGCCTCGTATTCGCCCTCCTCGTCGGTGGTCGCCTCGGCCTGGGCGTCGCGCCGCGTCTGGTTCGGCTTGATTTCATTCCTGTCGGAGAAGGTCACTATGTACGAGGACGCCGGCTCGCTCCCTCGCGTTACCTTGCCATGGACGCGAATCGGGACCAGCGCCACATCCACCGTGGTCTCCTGACCTTCGAGGAGGACGACCGACCGGTCCACTCGCGAAGAGCTTTCGGGAGCCTTCAGACGGAGAGTGTAGGCGCCGGCCGCGAGTTGACCGGACCGGCAGACGCCCTCCTTGTTGGTCCTCCCTTCGTAGAGGATCTCCGGTTCCCCGAGCGGTCCGGTGGGATTGGGATCGAACGACAGCACCTGGCAGGCCACCCCCTCGGTGGCGCGCCCGCTCACGGTCACGGCGGCCCGCAACGTGGAGCCCCGTGCGAGGCGGACCTCCCGGAAGGCGAACGTACCGGGGGATGCGGAGAGGCCTTCCTGCCGGTTGAGGACGAAGCGTGGGTGCTCGATGACGGCGGACCCGAGCACATGGGGGATACCTGAGAACAGGACCAGCCCCTCCTGGACCGAAAGGCCACGTAACGCTGCTGTTCCAGGAGCGGAAAAGCCTTCCACACCCTGGAGCTTCACCGCCGCTTTCGCGACGGGGCTGCCGTCCTCGTTGCCGAGACATCGAAGGACGAGGGACCAGCCGGAGCGTGTCGTGTAGGCCAGCCGGTGCCGTCCCCCCGGATCGGCCTTCAAGAGATGGAGATCGGGAGCGCTGCCAGCCGTGACCAGGGAGGCAAGGTGCTTCCCGGCTGGAACCTTGAGGAACGAGCCACCCTGGGCCTCTCCCCGGAAGATGGGGGAGCGGAAGGTGGGGTCGTCCTGGGAGTAGAGAGAAACGGTAATCTTTTCTTTGGCAGGAGCGGCCAGATCGAGGCGTGCCTTGCGAGGGACGGTGAGGATTTTTTCCCCGTTCTTCGCCGAAGCAGGGCCGTGGTCGGCCCCTTCGACCCGGATGGCCTCGGCTTCCAGCGGCACCTGCACCGGAGAGCCTGCACGACTCGGAACGCACTCGTTGCGAGTGCCGATCCGAAAACAGACCTCCAGGTCAGCCTGGATCTTCTCGCCGCGATCATCCACAAATCGGAGCGGCTCATCGGACTCTGCACGTGCCGCTTCTGCCGTGGTTGTCAGAACCAAAGCGATCAAAAGGGCACAAAATCTAAGGCTGAGCCGTGCTTTCATGGATCAGCTGCGAGACGCCAAAACTTGGACTTTGACAATTCTAAGCACTGGAGCAGTATGAGACGGAGGAACCACACACACCTCACGCTGGGGAGCCTGCGATGTCGTAGATTTTTCCACTACCAGAAAGCTGCAAGAGTCTTCCTCACAACGGTCGCAACCTGCGCGTACGCAGGTAAGATTCTGGAAAGCGGTATAGCCACAACTCAGGCAATCAGGAGCGATCGTCAGCTTGCAGACCGTGTGGCATCCTGCGGCCGAGACGGGATTGGAAAAGACCAGCATCGCGACAGCCGCAAAGGCTAAAGCCAAGAGACGGTTCAGGTGCTTCCGGTTCATTGTTCCCTTCCTTTCTTTTCACGAAGAATACTTCAATTTCATAGGATAGACAATTCTGGTGAGCAGCGTCGTCGCTACGGTCCAGGAGAGCGACCAGGGGGCCGGCGTCAACGAGGACGGCCCGCACGCGTTCTCTTCTCCGCGAGAAGCTCGCGCAGCCTCTTCCCCGTGTCCTTTGACAGTTGCTGTCCGCCGCTGTCGGCAATGCCCATGAAAGGTTGCAGCCGCTGATAGGCGGAGGGCTGCTCACCCTCTTCATCGGCGAGCCGGGCGATGGCGTCTCGAATGACCTCGGACTGCGTCTGCCCCCGCCGGGCTGAAAGTTGCTTCAGAATCGCTTCGGTTGTGACGTCAAGCCGTACTGTCGCCATCCTAGGCCTCCTTGTAACACAGAGAGTGTCTCACTGAGGACGCAAAGGACGCCCCGGCGCCAGCTTGAGGGGCTGGCCGTCTCCTCATCGTTGTCTTCCTCGGGAACCAGGTTATCGCAGCCGGGCATCTCGTAAAAGAGCTGTAAACCCTGAAACCTCTTCCCGCCATCCCCGTAGAATGGCCCGGTTGGATTTCTTCAACCCGGAACCGTTGCGCGACTACGAGAAGAGATGAGGAGCTTTATGGTGCGTTCCCTTGCTTTGATATCGCTGCTGCTCCTGCCGGCAGCTTCCCTCGCCCAGTCCCCGGCGCCGGCGCCGGCTGGGGCCGACGAGCTCCGCCGCTACGAGGTCCGGCGCGCCGCTTCCAAGATCGAGGTGGACGGCAAGCTCGACGAGCCGGCTTGGGCGTCGGCGCTGGTGTTCGACGTCCCCTACGAGTGGCAGCCCGGCGACAACGCCGAGCCGCCGGTCAAGACCGACTTCCTCGTCACCTACGACAACGACAACCTCTACGTCGCCTTCAAGGCCTACGACCCACGGCCCGGCGAGATCCGCGCCCACATCATGGACCGCGACCTCATCGACACGTTCGTCCAGGACGACCACATCGTGCTCATGATCGACACCTTCAACGACGAGCGCCGGGGCTTCCAGTTCCGGGTCAACCCGCTGGGCGTACAGGCGGACGCCGTGTTCAGCCAGAACGAGGGGATCGAGGACTGGTCGTTCGACATGATCTGGGACTCGGCGGGCCGGATCACCGAGGAGGGCTACATCGTCGAGATGGCGATCCCCCTGGAGCAGATCCGGTTCCCGCGCACGGCCGGGAGCCAGACCTGGGGCTTCGACGTGGGCCGCTCCTATCCGCGCAGCGTCCGCCACCGCATCGCGGCGGCGCGGCGCGACCGCAGCAACTCCTGCGTCCTCTGCCAGGTGGTCAAGGTCACCGGCTTCGAGAACCTGGAGCCGGGCCGCAACCTGGAGATCACGCCCACCGTCACGGCGAACCGCAACGACGTGGCCGCGTCCGGCGGCCGCCAGCCCGGCCCTCTCGAGTCCGGCGACGAGGAGGTGGAGGCCGGAGTGACCGCGCGCTGGGGCGTCACGCCCAACGTCACCCTGAGCGCGGCGATCAACCCCGACTTCTCCCAGGTCGAGGCCGACGTGGCGCAGCTCAACGTGAACGAGCGCTTCGCCCTGTTCTTTCCCGAGAAGCGGCCGTTCTTCCTGGAAGGGATCGACTTCTTCGCCACCCCGCTCGACGCGGTCTTCACGCGCACGGTCATCGATCCGAAGTGGGGCGGCAAGGTCACGGGCAAGGAGGGGAAGAACGGCTTTGGCGTCTTCCTGGCCGAGGACGACGTCGAAAGCCAGTTCCTGACCATCCCCGGCAACCAGGGGTCCTTCAACGTGGAGCTGGACGACATCGTGACCACGGGCGTCGTCCGCTACCGGCGGGACGTCGGATCGGGTTCCAACGTGGGCCTGCTCTACACCGCCCGCGAGGGGGACGGCGAGTACTACAACCGGGTCGCGGGGATCGACGGCTTCGCTCGGTTCAGCCCGTCCGATACGATGCGGGTGCAGTTCCTGCGCTCGGACACGCTCTATCCCAGCGAGGTGCTGGCCCAGCTTCCCGCCGACCAGAGGTTCACGGACGCCTTCCAGGGCGACGCCCTGTTGGCGAGCTATTTTCACGACGCCCGGGACTGGTCCTGGCAACTCACCTATCAGGACCGGGAGCCCGAGTTCCGGGCCGACGCCGGGTTCATCCCGCGGGTGGACTTCCGGGAGGGGCAGATGAACGTGCAGCGCCACTTCTGGGGCGAGCCGGGGAAGGACTGGTGGACGCAGCTCAACATCGGGTTCGCCGGTGTGAGGACCGAAGACCACTCGGGCCAGCTTACGGACGAGAGGCTTGACCTCTACGCCAACTTCTCCGGGCCTCTACAGTCGTTGGTCGAGGTCTCGATCGAGAACAACAAGAACTTCGTCGACCGCTTCGAGCAGCGGCTCTACGAAGATATGAACCGCTTCCAGGTGTACTCCACAATCCAGCCGAATCAGGTAGGGAGATACGAGCTGTTCGTGGACTTCGGTGAGACGGTGGACTTCCAGAACAATCAGCCGGCGGACCTCTTCCTGCTTCAGCCCAGCGCCGAGCTCAAGCTCGGCCGCAACGTCAACGCCAAGATCGATCACACGCTGCAACGCCTGGACGTGGACGGGGGAGAGCTGTTCGAGGCCAACCTGACCCAGCTCCGGCTGATCTACAACTTCAACGTGCGCTCCTTCATGCGTGGGATCTTCCAGTACCTGGACCTGCAGCAGGACCCGGCGCTCTACCGGCCCGAGATCAGCCCGTTCATCGAGCCGGAGACGAACACCTTCTTCACGCAGCTCCTCTTCGCCTACAAGCTTAACCCGCAGACGGTGCTCTTCCTGGGCTACACGGACGACCGGGTGGGAGCCGTCGACTACAGCCTGACGGAGCAGCAGCGGACGTTCTTCTTCAAGGTGGGGTACGCCTTCGGGTTATAAGCGGAACGCCCGCCGACCGACCCTGCACGGTTCCATCCGGAATCCTTGGCGAGGACATACTCCGTCCTCCATGTGTGCAGGGGCGGCCGGCGGGCGCCCTTCAAGCTTTCAAACCATCACAGGGAGGCCAGGATTCCCCCATACAGGCACCAGTCCCGGTGTTGGACCCGGTCGAAGGTGTCTGCCGTCTCGAAGCACTCCGGGCAGAAGACGAGCAACTCCTCGTCCAGGGGCGTGAAGGTCGCCCTGTCGACCGGGCCTTGGGAGAGAAGGCCCCTCTCGTCGGCGTCCTCCCGCTCGTTCCATCTCTCGTAGGCGACGGTCTTCATGGCGATCCTCCTTCGTCCTCGATCGCATTGTCCCTCCGGAAGAAGCTCGCCGCCACGCTCCGCGGGGTGGCCCGGGACCTGCCTCATGGGGCGAGGCAGGGCCGGCCCCTCGTCTCCTTTCAACCGGCAGGGACGAGCATAGTCAGAAATTCCCCGGCCGGACCATGGAATCGTTGAAGCAGCACCCTTCCAGGTGACTGATCCGGCCGAAGGTCTCGGCCATCTCGAAGCACTCCGGGCAGAAGACGAGCGCCTGGTTGCCCGGCAGATCGTAGACGTCGTGGCTCAGCATCTCGTGGGCGAGGATGCCGTTCTCGTTGGCGTCGACCGCTTCGTTCCATCTCTCGTAGGCGACGGTGTCCATACAGCCCTCCTTCCTTCTCGATGACATTGTCCATCCGGAAGAAATCCGCCGCCACGCTCAGCGGGGTGGTCGGGGGGCCTACCTCATGGGGTGAAGACAGAAACCGGCGGCCCTGTGGGGGCCGCCGGCGGGTGGCGCCGGTCGCGAGGGAAGACCGGCGCCCGACCTGGTAACGATCAGTTCAGCGGGCAGCCCCGGTTGTTGTCGTAGTCCAGGGCCCAGCCCAGCGTCAACATGGCGTTGGCGTCGCCGCCGGCCAGCGCGGCGTTGACCTCGGCGATCACCTGGCTGTCGACGCGCGGGTAGTCCACGCCGGAGTGGGCGGCGTTGAGCAGCGCGGCCACGCCGGAGCGCAGCAGGATCTCCACCGCGCCGTTCAGCCCGGAGCCGCCGGGGAATCCCAGGGCCTGCTGCAGCGTCGCGTTCCCGTAGGTGGGATACAGCGAGGCGGCGCTGAACACCGTCACCACCGCCTGGCCCGGCGAGTAGCCGGTGGGCGGCCAGGAGCCGGTGTGGTTCTTCCAGTAGCCAGGCGTGCAGCCCTGGAGGATGTACACCCCCTTGTAGTGGCTGGGATCGCTGACCGTCAGGTCCGGGAACCCCTCGGCCTTGGCGGTGGCGGTGCCGATGTTGCTGTACTGGCCGAAGGCGGCCCAGTCGCTGGCGGTGCAGGTGATGGACTCGCCAGGCAGCAGGGTGGTCTTGGCGGGACAGGTCACCGTCTCGCCCATGCTGTCCGTCACCGTGACGCCGGTGACCGGCATGTCGCCGATGTTGGTCACGATGTACGTCCAGTACACGACGCTGGTGTGGATCTTGTACACCTGCACGATCGGCCCGGGCGGCAGATCGGCGTCGAAGCCGTTGGTCAGCTTCTTGATCGTGATCCCAGGGTTCAGCAGCCGGGTGAAGTAGTGGGTGGGATCGCTGGCGGCGACCTCCGGTCCGCAGGCGGGCTTGCCCTTCGCTGCGGCCATGAAGGCGTGCTGGCCCGCGACGGCATTGCCGCCGGCGGTGCAGGTCATCGTCTGCCCGGGAGCCAGGGTGGCGCCGGGGCAGGTCACCGTCAAGCCGTGCTGGTCGGTCACCAGGACGCCGGCCAGGGCATAGGCGCCCGTGTTCCTGACCTCGTAGGTCCAGCTCATGCTGGCTCCCACGAGGAGCTCGGGACCCCACGGGGTGTTGGCGTCCTGGCCCTCGATCATGGCCTTGAGGCTGATCGCGCCCTCCTCCACGCCGTAGTAGTGGCTGGTGTCGTTGTCGCTCACCGGGCCGCCGGCGGGCGGGGTGCCGACGACGGAGGCCTGGTTGGAGTGCTGGCAGGCCACGGCCACGCCGGAGGCCGTGCAGGTCATCGATTCGCCCGGCTCCAGGTGGGTGCCGGGGCAGGCCACCGCGACGCCGTCGCTGTCCGTCACCGTGACGTTGTCCAGCGGCGTGTCGCCGGTGTTGGTCACCACGTAGCTCCACTCGACCCTGCCGCCGACGGGGATGGACGGGCCGGGCGGCAGGTCGGCCGCGGCGCCGTTGGTCAGCTTGTTGATCCGGATGCCGGGGCCGACCGGGGGGAGATCCTCCGGCAGGCAGTAGGCGTGGATCGACGCGCTATAGAGGTCGTTGGCGCTGAAGTGGCCGGTGATGAACGAATCCTCGTCGGTCACGATGTCGAGCCAGCCGAACGGCTGGTCCGGCAGCAGGTCGGCGATGTTCACCCGCTCCAGCGGCATCAGCTTGAGGTCCCACTGCTCCATCAGGTGGCCGGTCTCGCTGTAGACCTTGGCCTGCGCGTGGACCTTCCGGAAATCGGCGAGCGCCGGCGTGTCGGACGGCGCGCCGACGCGGTCGGTCCAGAACATCAGCTCGGTGCCGCCGTCGAACGGGCCGCCGGTCAGGAAGCGGATGCCGTGGCGGTCGCACTTGGGGATGCATTCCACCGCGGGATCGATGTCCACCAGGGTCTCGCCCTGGACGAAGCCGATGTCCGGATCGACGATGAAGTAGTCGCCCCAGAGGACGTCCGGCCGGGCCGGGCCGCCCAGGGACTGGAAGGTGACGGTGCCGACCGCGAGGTCGGGCGTCACCTCGGTGGAGTAGAAGCGATGGTCACGGGGCGAAGCCTTGCCCGACAGGGCGGCGCGGACATGCGCCAGTTCCTCGGGCGAGAGCGTGCGGCCGGGCAGGACGCCGGTCTCCAGCCAATCCCGCAGGTTGACCGTCTTCACTTCGTCCCCTTGCAGCGTCAGGTTGACATCCAGGACCGGGATGCCCCAGTTGGTGCGGACGGTGAGCCGTACATCCACCGGCTCGTCGCCGTCGTTGCAGATGGCGAAGAGGGTGGTACGGCAGATGTCGTGGTTGCCCCGCAGGTCAACCTCGAAGTACGGCAGCACGACGTCCGAGGAGGGCCGGATTTCCGCCATGGCCGGCGCGGCGTAGAACAGCAGGGCCGCGGCCAGCGCCAGGCAGAACAGGCACTTCTGGCACGTGTTCATGATTTACCTCCCATCCCTCGCGGTACATCAGAGAAGGGAGCGAGCTCAGGAGAACGGCGAAGCAACGTCATGGGGGCGCGGCGATGGGCGGATGACGCTCGGGGATCTGGAGAGCAAAGGGTTCGAGATCCATTCGGCCGCGCCTTGGCTCCAAGATCACTATCTCGCTGATTCGTAAGCGTTTACATACCTGCCCGGGCGGCTGGGCTCCTTACCCGGGTAGGAGAGCGGGCCATCCAGGGGGGTGGGAGAAAAAAACGGCGGCCGTGGTCGGCCGCCGGAGGCGGCGCCGGCTGCGAGAGGAGACCGGCGCCTGACTTCATAATGGTCAGTTCAGCGGGCACCCCCGGTTGTTGTCGGCGTCCAGGGCCGCCGCCAGCGTCAGCATGGTGTCGCGGTTGCCGCTGGCCAGGGCGGTGTTGACGTCGGCGATCACCTGGCTGGCGGCGCGGGGATAGGCCACGCCGGGGTGGGCGGCGTTGAGCACCGCGGCCGTGGCGGCCCGCAGCAGGATCTCCGCCGCTCCTTCAACCCCTGGGCCGCCGCCGAAGCCGAGGGCCTCCAGCAGCGTCGAGTGCCCCTGGGTGGTATACCGCCAGGCTTCGCTGAACACCGTCAGCACGGCCTGGTTGGTCGTGTAGCCCGTGGGCGGCCAGGAATCGGTGTGGTTCTTCCAGTAGCCGGGCGTGCAGCCCTGGTTGCCCGCGACCGCGCCGTAGTAGTGGCTGGGATCCGACGCCGTGAGGTCGGGAGAATCCGCGGCCTTGGCGGTCACGGTTCCGAGGTTGCTGTACTGGCCCGCCACCGCCGTGCCGCTGGCCGTGCAGGTCATGGACTCACCCGCCGCGAGCTGCGTCTTCGGGCAGGTCACGGTCACGCCGCGGTTGTCCGTCACCGTCACGTCGGTAAGCTGCACGTCGCCGGTGTTGGTCACCACGTAGGTCCACTGCACGGATGCGCCCACCAGGATGCTGGGGCCGGGAGGGGTGTCGGCGTCCATGCCGTTGGTCAGCTTCTCGATCTGCACGTCCGGCCAGATGCCGAAGTAGCAGGCCGGGTCGTTGGCCGAGACCTCGACGTTGCCGGGGGCCTTCCCGGTGACGTCGCCGATGTTGCAATACTGGCCGGTGACCGCCTTGCCGCTGGCCGTGCAGGTCATCGACTCGTCAGGCTGCAGCGTGGTCTTCGGGCAGGTCACCGTCACGCCCTGGCTGTCGATCACGCCGATCGTGCTCAGGACGGTGCCGCCGGTGTTGGTCACCACGTACGTCCACGTCACCGTGCCGCCCTTGATGATCTTGGGTCCGGGCGCCGTATCGGCCTCCTGGCCGTTGACCTTCTTCTCGATGGCGATCCGCGCGCCGGTGTAGCACGCCTGATCGCTGCCCTCCAGGGCCGCGCCGCCGGCGGGGGTGAGGATCGCGGTGCCGATGTTGCAGTACTCGCCGGCCACGGCCGTGCCGGTCGCCGTGCAGGTCATGGATTCACCCGGGGCGAGCGTGGTCTTCGGGCAGGTCACGGCCACGCCGCGGTTGTCCGTCACCTTGATCCTGGTCAGGGCGACGTCGCCCGTGTTGACGACCATGTAGGTCCAGGTCACCGGCGCGCCCGCCGCGATGCTGGGGCCCGGCGGCTGGTCGGCTTCGGCGCCGTTGACCAGCTTCTCGAACTGGAAGCCCACGCTCAGGCCGCGGTAGTTGCTGGGATCGCTGGCGTTCACGTTCGGCCCGGTGGGCGGCTTGCCCGTGGCGGTGCCGACGTTGTTGTAGTTGCCGGCCACGGCCTTGCCGGTGCCCGTGCAGGTCATGGATTCACCCGCGTCGAGGACGGTCTTCGGGCAGCTCACCGCCACGCCCTTGTCGTCGGTCACCGCCACGTTGGTCAGCTTGACGTTGCCGGTGTTGGTGACGACGTACGTCCAGGTCACGTCGCTGCCCGCGAGCAGCTCGGGACCGTCCGTGCCGTTGGTCGTCTTGACGATGCCGATCCGCGGCAGCGGGACCTGGGTGAAGTAGTGGGTGGGATCGGCCGCGGTGGCCTTCGGGCCGCAGTTGGGGTTGCCCGCGGCTTCGGCCATGAGCTTGTGCTGGCCGACGACGGCCTTGCCGCTGGCCGTGCAGGTCATCTTCTGGCCGGGCGCGAGGGTGGCGGCGGGGCAGGTCACGGTGGACCCGTGCTGGTCCGTCACCACGATGCCGATCAGAGTGGACTCGCCCGTGTTGGCGACCTCGTACGTCCACCCAATGTCGGCTCCCTCGATCAGCTCGGGACCGGGCGGATCATTGGCGTCGTTGCCGTTGATCATCGCCTTGAGGCCGAGCTTGCCGGCTTCCTCGCCGTAGTAATGGCTGGTGTCGCTGTCGCTCACCATGCCTCCGGAAGGCGGGATGCCGGTCGCCGTGGCGGTGTTGGCATGCTGGCAGGCGACGGCCTTGCCGGAGGCCGTGCAGGTCATCGACTCCCCGGGCTCCAGGTGGTCGCCGGGGCAGCTCACCGTCACGCCGTCGCTGTCGGTCACCTCGATGGTGTCCAGCTTGGTGTCGCCGGTGTTGGTCACCACGTAGCTCCACTCGACCTTGCCGCCGACGGGAACGGCCGGGCCGGGCGGCAGGTCCGCCGCCGCGCCGTTGGTCAGCTTGTCGATCCGGAGGCCCGGACCGACAGGCTTGATCTCCTCCGGCAGGCAGTAGGCGTGGATCGACGCGCTGTAACGGTCGCTGGCGCTGAAGTGGCCGGTGATGAACGAATTCTCTTCGGTCACGATGTCGAGCCAGCCGAACGGCCGGTCTGGCAGCAGGTCGCCGATGTTCAACCGCTCGAGCGGCATCAGCTTGAGATCCCACTGCTCCATCATGTGGCCGGCCTCGTCGTAGACCATGACCTGGGTCCGGACCTTCTGCGCCTCCGCCATCTGCGGCGTGCCGGAAGGCGCGCCCACGCGGTCGGTCCAGAACATCAGCTCCGTGCCGCCGTCGAAGGGACCGTCCGTCAGGAAGCGGATGCCGTGGCGGTCGCACTCGGGCAGGCATTCCACCGCGGGATCGACGTCCACCAGGGTCTCGCCCTGGACGTAGCCGATGCTCGGATCGACGATGAAGTAGTCGCCCCAGAGGACGTCGGGCCGGACCGGCTGACCGAGGGCCTGGAAGGTAATGGCGCCCACGGCCACGTCGGGCGTCACTTCGGTGGAGTAGAAGAGGTGATCGCGGGGCGAGGCCTTGCCCGAGAGAGCGGCGCGCAGGTGCGCCAGCTCCTCGGCCGAGAGCGTACGATCCGGCAGGCGGCCGGTCTCCAGCCAGTCCCGCAGGTTGACCGTCTTGACCTCGTCCCCCTGCAGCGTCAGGTTGACGTCCAGTACCGGGATGCCCCAGTTGGTGCGGACGGTGAGACGTACATCCACCGGCTCGTCGCCGTCGTTGCAGACGGCGAAGAGGGTGGTGCGGCAGATATTTGGATTACCGCGGAGATCGACCTCGAAGTAGGGCATGACGACGTCCGAGGACGGCCGGATCTCCGCCGGAGCCGGCGTGGCGCAGAAGAGCAGAGCTCCCGCCGCCAGGGCCAACCCCCAGAGGCACTTCCGGAAGATGTTCATAAGACCTCCCATCCCTCGCATGGACATCAGAGAAGAGAGCGGATCAAGCTCCTGATCGCAATTTCTCGCCAAAGAAAAAACGTTTCTATACCTTTTGGGGTGGCGGTCCTTTCCTGGCTGGGTGGGGGAGGGGGCCGCCTCCGGAGGTGGGGCCCCGGGGAGCGTCGGGAATCTCCCCCTGCCCGCCGGAGTTATACTCGGGCTGACTTCACGGACCAGGCTGGCGAAGGCCGCCCTGACTCGGTGAGGCGTCCAGGAGGTTGCCCGCCGTTGAGATCTGGATCTTTGTCCGCGGTATTCGCCGCGATCAAGCCCGGGGGCGCCGCCCAATCGGGCTGGCGCTACGGTTTGTGCCTGGTGGCGACGCTGCTCGGGGTGCTCGTCACCCTGGCCTTGAGCCGCACGATCGGCGATCTCGCTCCTTTGACCCTGCTGGCCCTGCCTCCCATGGTGAGCGCCTGGTATGGAGGCCTGGGTCCGGGACTGCTGTCCACGGCGATCAGCGCTCTCTCCGGAAGCTATTTCCTCCTGGCTCCGCTGAATTCGTTCAGGATCGATGCGGCCGAGGATTGGGTCCGCCTCGGCATGCTGGTGCTCATCGGTATCGTCGTGAGCGCCCTCTGCGAGGCGCTCCATCGTGCCCGGCTGAAGGCGGAGCTGGAATCGGCGCGCCTGCGGGCGCTCCTCGAGCACATCCCGGCCGGCGTCGCGCTGGCCGAGGCTCCCTCCGGCCGGGTCGTGCTGGGGAACTCGCGGGTGGAGAAGATCCTCGGCCACCCCATGATCGAGACACCGGATCTGGCGTCCTACCCGGAATGGCCCGCTCTCCATCCGGACGGGCGGCGCCTGGAGGCCCACGAGTACCCTCTGGCGCGGGCGCTCCAGGGCGAGGTCCTCGAAGAGCAGGAGCTCCTGTACGAACGGGGCGACGGCTCCCGGGTCTGGCTGCGGGCGAGCGCGGCGCCGGTCCGCGAAGCCGACGGCCGGCTGGCCGGGGCCGTGGTGCTCTTCTTCGACATGACCGACCGCAAGAACCTCGAGGAGTCGCTGCGGCAGCGGACGGCGGAGCTCCGGGAGACCGGCCGCCGCAAGGACGAGTTCCTGGCGACCCTGGCCCACGAGCTGCGGAACCCGCTCGCGCCCATCTACAACAGCCTGCAGATCCTCACCCTGCGCGGGAACGACCCGGCGGTGGTCGCCCGCACCCGCGAGGTCATGGAGCGCCAGGTCCGTCAGATGATCCGGCTGGTGGACGACCTGCTGGACGTGACGCGGATCAGCCAGGGCAAGCTGGAGCTGCGGAAGGAGCCGCTCGACCTCGCCGGCGTCGTCTCGACCGCGGTCGAGATCAGCCGGCCGCTGATCGAGGCCCGCCGCCACGACCTGACGGTCGCGATGCCCGAGCAGCCCCTCCGCGTCGAGGCCGACGCCGCGCGCGTGGCGCAGGTCCTTTCCAACCTGCTGAACAACGCCGCCAAATACACCGAGCCCGGCGGGCGGATCGAGCTGACCGCCGAACGCCGGGACGGCCATGCGGTGCTGCGGGTGCGGGACAACGGCGCCGGCATCGCGCCCGAGATGCTGCCGCGGATCTTCGATCTGTTCGCCCAGGTGGAGGGCACGCTGGACCGCGCCCAGGGCGGACTGGGGATCGGCCTCACCCTGGTGCGCCGGCTGGTCGAGATGCACGGCGGCGCGGTCGAGGCGCACAGCGGGGGCTTGAGCCAGGGCAGCGAGATCGTGGTCCGTCTCCCCGCCCTGGCCTGATCGCTCAGATCTCCCGCTCGCCGCCGGGGTAGACGAAGGAGTCCTTCGGCGCGAACCAGGACGACGCTACGACCGGCTGGAACGGCTGCGCGGGCCGGATCGCCCAGGTCGGGTGGTCCTTGGCCAGGAACTCCACCGACTTCAGCTCGAAGGGATCGACCAGCTCGCCGATGTACGCGTAGTTGCCGGCGAAGATGCTGCCATTGAGCCGCGTCACATAGGTGAGATGGCCGCGCGCCACCACGCCGATTTTCTTTCCTACGGTGGCCCGGGTGCGGATGATGGCGACGCCGTCCACGTAGGTCGTGGCCTCGAGCTCGTGGCCCTGCACCTCGACCGTGGTCCGGCCTTCGGAGGCCGGCACGCCGCGCTCGATCACGTAGTCCCGCATCACCTGGGATGAATTGAAATAATTCGTGAAGAAGCGGGCGGGCGTGACGCCGTCGGGCGCGGTCAGGCCGCCCAGGTCGAGGCCCATGTAGGTGAGCGAATAAGCGCCGAATCCGGAGGTCTGCTCCTCGGAATCGACGACGTACTGATTCATGTAGATCGCGCCGTTGTCGGCGGGCTTCAGCCGGGCCGGCAGCAGGGCGGCGGCGGCCTTGGGATCGGCGGGAATCCAGCTCGAATAGATCATGCGGCTGTTGATGACGAGTTGCGGCGCGGCGAGCGTAGACATGCTTCCTATCTCCTATGAACGTAGATTTTCAGATTGTTGGGAAGCCATGCCTGCTGGCTTCGCGGATGGAACGAACCGCCGGCGGGAATCCCCTCAGGGTTCATGCCGGGGTGGCAAATGGGGCGGCCTGTCCGAGACCTCATCCCCTGTCCCCTTCTCCCATCTCCCACCCGCCCTTACCCGGGAGAAGGGGAACGATGAGGCGGCGGTATTGCCTACGGTGAAGAGACCTCCCTCTCCCGGGTGGCGGGAGGGGGGTGGGAGAGGGACCGAGGGTGAGGTCTCGAAGGTGATCGCTCCGGCAGGCCCGGCAGACAAGAAAGCCGCTCCCTTGGGCAGGGAGCGGCTCAGGAAAGCAGCCGTTCGCTCGATCTACGGCGAGGCGTGCTGGACGGCGTGGCCGCGGGCCACCGCCCCTTCCAGCAGCGAGAAGTTCAGCGACTGGAAGTCCACGAAGTTGAACATCAAGGTGCAGGGCGAGAGGTCGTCCAGATCGCCCTGGAGGTTGCCCTCCACGCAGTTGGCGTAGTGGTGGTGGACCCCCATCAGGTGCCCGAGCTCATGGGCGGCGACTTCCGGATGCGCGTCGACGTTCAGGCGGAACGGCCCGAGGACGGCTTCCTCGATGCCCACCGCTTCGCCGACCGCGAAGGCGCGATTCGGGAAGCGCACGCCGCCGATGCAGTCCGCCAGGCCGGCGAGAGAGGTGTCGCCGTCGGTGGTGAGGTCCTTGCTGCTGAGGACGTAGACCAGATCCGCTCCGGTCGGCCGCCTGCCGCCGAAATGACTCTTGGCCTGCTGGATGAGGGCGTCGCCCTCGGTCCCGCTGAAGACGACGGGGGTGTACGAGACGACGTTCAGATCCACTCCGATCGGCGCGTACGACAACGCCGCCCGGTCCATGATCGTGTCGGCTTCCGCGACGCTTACGCCGTCCAGGAGGACCGCGACGTCCAGCGAGACGGTCTGGCCAAGGTCCGCCACCGGGATGCCGAGCGACACGGGAATCGGCTCCAGGCAGGCGACCGGGTCTTCCGGTTCGATCGCGTTCAGGCTGGTCGAGCGCGCGACGCCCTGATAAGTCGAGCCGGAGGTCACCGACCAGGGGAGCACCCGCACCTGGTAGGGGCCCGTGCCGTGCGCGTGCGTGTGCTCGATCACGACCGTTTCGGTCCCGCCCGAAGTGGCCGAGTTGCCCGCTTCGGTCCCGTCCGGGTAGTAGACGTAGAGATCGTAGTCGTCCCCCTCGATCTCGCCCTGGATCGCCACCGAGAAGCGGTAGCCGCTGGAGGGCAGGTTGACGGTCAGGGAGAATGCGTCACAGGCGGGATTGCTGGGGCTCACGCATCCGACGGGACTGGGGACGCCCACGGTGTAGGGGCCGCCTGTCCATTGCGCGGAGATGTTGGGCGGAGCTACCGTTCCCGAGTTGGGCTGCGCCGCATGCGCGGCGGTGGCCGCGCTAAGAGCGGCGGCCGAAAGGAAATACACAAACATCCGGCGATAATGCATACAATTCCCCTCCTTGGTGGTACTCGTAGTGCCACTTTCATCGAACCAGCGGGCTGCAAGAAGCGCACCAGCATTTTGGGAAAAGCGTTGGGGAAAGGCGGTGGTCATGAGGGATCGGACCTGGGCGGTGCTGGCGGACGTCCACGGCAATTCGTGGGCCCTGGATGCGGTGCTGGCGGACATCCGCCGGCGCGGCGTCACGGAAATCCTCAACCTGGGCGACTGCCTTTACGGTCCCCTGGACCCGGAGGGGACGGCCGAGCGCCTGATGGCGCTGGGAGCGCCGACCGTCCGCGGCAATCAGGACCGCAACCTCCTCGCCCCGCCGCCCGCGATGCGCACGCAGCCCACTTTCCTTTTCATGGACGAGCGCCTGACGGACCGCCACCGCGCCTGGCTGGCGACGTTCCCCCAGACGTTGCGCGTGGACGATGACATCCTCCTCTGCCACGGCACGCCCGACTCGGACGAGGAGCTGCTGCTGGAGGACGTGCGCGAGACCGGCGTCTCCCTCATGCCGGCCGAGACTCTGGAAGCCCGCGTCGCACCCCTGAACGCCGCCATCGTGCTCTGCGCCCACAGCCACGTCCACCGGACGGTCTGGGCGGGCCGCACGGGTGTCATCAATCCCGGGAGCGTGGGCCTGCCGGCGTATACGGCCGACGCGCCCCGTCCGCACGCCATGGAGTCGGGGAGCCCCCACGCGCGCTATGCCTTGCTGACCCGGGAAGCCGGAAACTGGCGCGTCGAGCACGTCGCGGTTCCGTACGACTGGCAGACGGCCGCGGAGACCGCGCGGCGGAACGGCAGGCCGGATTGGGCCGCGTGGATCGAAACCGGGAGAGCGAAGGCCGTTTGAAGGCCGCGGAAGCTAAAAAACCGTGGCGGAAGCTGAAAAACAGTGGCGGAGCTTCCGGCGCGACTTTTAAGCGTAAAAAACTTCGCCGGAAGCTGTACGGAGATTTTTTAGCTTCCGCCGCCGTTTTTCAGGCTAAGAAATCGCGCCGGAAGCTCTGCGGGGATTTTTTAGCTTCCGCGGCGGTTTTTTACGCTAAAAAATCGCGCCGGAAGCTGTGCAGCGGTTTTTTAGCTTCCGCGGCCGTTTTTAGGCTTCCGCGGCCGTTTTTCAGGCTGAAACACCGTCGCGGAAGCTGTTCGGCGGTTCCGGAACTACTGGCGCTTCCGGTCGCGGTATACGTCGAGGCGTACGGGCTGGTCAGGACGGTTGAGCTTCACCTGGAGCTCCAGGAAGTCGATCTGGGCTCGCAGGAGGAGGATGTCCTGCTCGTTGAGCCTGGCGGGGAGGCGGATCTCGACTTGCTTATGGTCGGTGACGGGGAACCGGAGGACGGAACTGGCTCCTGCCGCCTCCGGTTCAGCCGGTTCCTCTTGAGTTCTCAGAGGCACGCTGGAGGTGGCGGAGGAAAGACCAGAGAGCGGAAGAGGACGCCCCATTTTCTCAAAATAGTCGCTACGAAAAGTCCCGTCGCTCTCCAGGATCAGTGCGTAGGTGGCAGATTCCATGAAGATTCTCGCGACATCTTCTACGGCCTGGTCCTGGATTCCATGATCAAGGCTCAAGGTCAGTGGGAGTTGACGAGGGACCCTGCCCACTGGCTCGTACCGGCGGGTGATCTCCTGAAATAGCGACGGGCTGAGGAAGGCTTTTCGGAGGGCTACCAGGAAGCGCTCATCGTCCTTGTCTCGGAGCAAATCTTCTGCTACAGCGGTGGGAGTATACATGCCCTGGCGTAAATCCATGATGCCGTAATGGGCCAGTGCGGCAGTCTTGCGAGCCGCGATCCCGCTGTTGCCCCCTGCGTAGCCTAGCGCTCTGGCAATCGCTTCCCGGTCGCGAGGGCCAAGGCCGATCTCAGTCCGAAGCTTCCGGAGGACCTCGACAGCCTCGGACAGGTTGATGGCGGGGTAGGCCCGGCTCCGTAGCTTCCGTGCGGCCTCTGGTTTGGTTCGACGCATCGTACTTTTTGTCGGGTCAGAACCTCTTTAGCTGATCATGGCCAGCAAAAAGTACATTTTAACTCCAAAATGGCCGCTTTGCAAGGTGCTTGGCTGCCTTTGGCTGATTTTGTCTCGGATGATTCGGGGCGGATTGCGCAAAAGAGGCGTAAATTGGAGGCTCAAAAGCAGGAAATCTGCCCCAGGAAGGGGTTGTTCAGGAGTTACATTTGGTCTAGACTAGTTATGATGGATAAGTAGTTGCGCTTGGAGGGGGCGCCAAGGCGGTTCGAGGTTGCGTCCCAGGGTCATTGACGCTGGTTCCGGGAGTGGAGGGGTCATGGACCGCGGGCAGGATGAGATCGAGAGGGAACCCCGCAGGCTCTTAAACGAGCTTGAAAGGCGGAAGACCGAGATCTGGGACAGCCCTCCCGACCATCGGATTGATCGGATCGATCCCTTCAAGATTGTCACGCATCTCTTGCGGGTGACTCTCTACGAGCCAGAGGAGATCCCGCACCCCCGAGATTATCATCCGATTGGAAATGTTCCATCAAGGATCGCCGGATATATTGCCCGAAACGAAAATACAATCGGCTTGGCGCGGCGTTTCAATCCTGAGATCCGTCGATTCACCTTGGCCCACGAGATTGGCCACTGGCAACTTCACAAGGGGGAAGTCTACTTCAGAGACTTTCCGCTGACCGCTGGAGATCGGTCAGGGTCAAACCGGCCCTTGGTAGAACGTGAGGCCAACCGCTTCGCCGAGGAACTTCTGATGCCTCGCGAATTGGTGCGGGCCTATTTCCGGCAGATCTTTGGTCTTGAGACTCTGCGGGATCAAGCACCGGATGAACCTTTTGCCCGCAGGCTATCCTTTGGTACGAATCAACGGGTTACCGTCGCTGATCTCATCGAACGTGGGCGTGATCGCATGGCCTTTCTTGTAGCGGAGTACAAGGAGAATCCGGTGGATTTTTCCTTAGCGGAACGGTTCCGGGTCTCTGTCACTGCGATGTCCATCCGCCTTATGAGGCTGCGGCTCGTGTAAAGAGAGGAGGAGGAAATGCTGATCTCTCGCCCAGAGATTTGGGGAAGAGTCGTCCTCGATCTAGAAGACGATGAGTTCTGGGCTGAAGTGCGGAGCAACGTGAATGATCCTATAATCGACCGTCCTTTGAGCGCGACCTGTTTGTTAACCCAGCATTCACCGCGTGTTAGGGAGGATGGAGCCAGAGGCCCTGGTGTGGTCTGGCCATCTAACTTGGACCGGCTACGCGCGGCGGGGCTCCTGAGAGTGAGCGTCGTAGGGCTGGAAACACTCCAATGGAACGAGGCCGTTAGTTTCGTTCAGGCCGCCCATGGTCGGGGGCTCGGTACCGTTGCCCTTGCCGGCGACTGCACCGAAGACTTGAAAGCTCTCGCCGGACTCCCAATAGCCTTGAAGTTGCAGGTCCTCTTTCACCCAGGATATGCCTGGAGGGCTGAGGGCGCGGGCGAGCTAGGGGTTGTCCGCAGGCTCGAACTTCTCCGGCAGCTTGTAGATTCTGGTCTTTCCGTGCGGGTCCTTACGAGCTACGATCCCGCAGCCCCGGTTACGCTGACTCAACTCGGAGAGAGGTTGGATCAGGCAGGTATTCGCGACTGGCGGATTTATCTCCGCGAGCCATCCTCCGGCCGAAATTCTGGGCTCATAGATGCTGCGCTTGAGGAAGTTCGGGAGTTATCGCGTGACATGCCATGGCTCGAAGTCAAATATGGCAGTTTTCTCGACCGCGAGCTCGATCTTCTGATCTATTCTGGCGGAGAGGTCCTTGCCAGGAAATCTCCTGGCTCTTATACCTTGAGAGGGAATATAGATCAACTCGCGAACAACACTTTGCTGCCGCGTGCATTCCTGGACCGGCACGTCGATCTCTGGGTGAGCAGCAAGATAGATTATGAGGAAGGTGAAGCGTCCAGTCTTGAGGATCGGGTACTTGACAGAGAAGAGAGGCCTCACCTCTCCAGGCATGAGGTGTTTCTTTGCTACAGGCGGCGAGACCATGTTTTCGTGCTGTCCCAACATGATCGACTGAAGATGGCCGGTGTACCTGTATGGATGGACGAGATCAAACTGGAGCCGGGCGACCACTTTCAGCAAAAGATCGAAGATGCCATGGAGCAGAGTCGCGTAGTGGTGGTCTTTGTCGGCCCTTCCGGATTAGGCGACTACCAGAAGCGTGAGGTGGCTGTGGCTCTGAAGCTAGAGTCCGAAGGTGCCTTGAGAGTTATTCCTGTAATTTTGCCTGGTGTTACGGGAGAGTCCGGCGTTCCTCCATTCCTGCGGACTCTTCATTACGTTGATTTCAGGCGTCCCGAGAGCCATCCCTTCCAAAAGCTACTGAGTGGGATTCGCACAGTTATAGGAGAGGACAAGGGCAGCGATAGTTGCGTGATGGACGGTATCTGAAGAAAGGATCCTGTCCGAGGGCTGGTTGCCAGCATTGCTCCGCTGAGGCAGGTTACGGAAGGAAGGGGTTGACGATGACCAGATCCCCGATCCGTTGACCGTGATTCAGATCTTCGGTCCACAACCGATCGCAACGCGCCATGCGGGCGGCTTGGATCATCAAGGCATCCCAGAAAGAGACTTTGAGCGTCGAGGCCAGGCGAATCCCGGCGATCAGCAGATCCCCGGTGTTCTCCACCACTCGCCAGGTCAGGTACTGCTCGACAATGGCAAGGGCATCGTCCGGGGTCAGCGGGCGTGGCACTTTGCGGGTTACGTTGACGAAGAATTCCTGCAGCACCTGGATGCTCAACACCCCATCTCCAGAGCGCCAGAGGTCCGCGACCAGATCCCGCGCGATGGTGTGCTTGCCGCCGGCGTCCCGGTCTTCCGCGTAGACCAGGATGTTGGTGTCAACGAAGGCCGGCACGATCGTAAAGCTCGTCTCGGGAGGGGAGGGGACCGCCGCCGAGGTGGGAGCCCCGCTCGAGGCGCTCCAAGGCGGCTCGCTTGGCGGTCTCGTACGCCTCGTCCTCAGTGACAAGGCGTGTGAGCTCTTCCCGGAGCAGTGCCGAGACCGAACGATTGCGGCGGGCCGCGAGCACCCTGGCCTTCTGGATGATGTCGTCCTCGAGCGTCAGTGTGATGTTTCTTTGCATAGGTTGCTTCCTGGCTCCACGTGTTTCACGTGCGCCACTGATTCTACGTGAGTTTACGCCGAAGCTGGAACCGAGATCAAGGAGCCGGGGCCCGGCTCCGCACTTGACACCTCCGCCATCGTCTCTCTACAGTCTCCCGCATGAAGCCACGCGTCGCCACCCCCGCCCTCTGTACGCCGCGAATGCCCATGTGCATGCGCAGGCCGGGCGCTGGCCTTGTCGCTGACGCGGGGTTCGCGAAGCCGTAAGCACAGCCGAACAGACCGTTTCTCAGCAAAAGACCACCGCCCGGCTCCTCCGGCGGTGGTTTTTTGTTTTCTACCGACTTTTTGGAGAACGCCATGGCCTTTTCTTCCGACGATGCCGAGATCGATCCGACGCTGGCTACGCTGGCCCTGCACGCCGGCACCAACCCCGACCCGGCGACCGGGGCGATCCTGACGCCGATCTACCAGTCCACCACCTACGTCCAGGACGCGGTGGGGGTCCACAAGGGCTTCACCTACTCCCGGACGGCGAACCCGACCGTCGAAGCGCTGGAGCGCCGGCTGGCCGCCCTGGAAGGAGCCGAGCACTGCACCTGCTTCGGGACCGGGCTCGGCGCGACCACGGCCCTCGCGCTCGCACTGCTCCAGTCCGGGGACCGCGCCGTCGTCGGCGACGTGGTCTACGGCGGCACCGTGCGATTGTTCCAGCAGGTCCTCTCGAAGTTCGGCGTCGAGGCCGAGTTCGTGGACGCCGCCGACGCCGCGGCCCTGGAGAAGGCCCTCAGCCGTCCGGCGCGCCTGCTCTTCCTGGAATCGCCCGCCAATCCCACCCTCAAGCTCACGGACATCGAGCTCGCCTCCCGTCTCGGTCACGCCGCCGGCGCCGTGGTGGTCGTCGACAACACCTTGCTGACGCCGGCCCTCCAGCGTCCTCTCGACCTCGGCGCGGACATCTCCCTGCACTCCACGACCAAGTTCATCGAGGGGCATAACGCCACCGTGGGCGGCGCCCTGATCACCCGCAACGCGGAGCTGCACGAGAAGCTCGGCTACATGCGCAACGCCACCGGCACCATCCAGTCGCCGTTCAACGCCTGGCTGACCCTGCAGGGAGTGAAGACCCTGCCGCTGCGCATGGAGCGCCACTCGGCCAACGCCCTGAAGCTGGCCCGCTTCCTGGAAGCGCACCCGCGGGTAACAAAAATTCAGTACCCCGGGCTGGAGTCCTTCTCGCAGCACGAGCTGGCCCGCCGGCAGCAGGGGAGCGGCGGCGCCCTCCTGGCCTTCGAGGTCGAGGGCGGAACGGAGGCCGGCATCCGCGTCATGAACAACGTGCGCCTCTGCTCGCTCGCCGAGAACCTGGGAGCGGCCGAGACGCTGGTCACCCATCCGGCCTCGATGACCCACGCCGCCGTGCCTGTCGCACAGCGCGAGGCGACGGGCATCACCGACGGCCTCATCCGGATCTCCGTCGGCCTCGAGAACGCCGACGATCTCATCGCGGACTTGCGCCGCGCCCTGGAGGTTTGAAGGACCTAAAGGACATAAAGGACATAAAGGACCTAAAGGACATAAAGGACGCGTCCTTTAGGTCCCTTAGGTCCTTTGGGTCCTTTATGTCCTTCCTCCGCCGCACCAGAACGATCAACGAAAGGAGAAAAAGAATGTCTCAAACAACCGTCCTGAAGCTGGGCAGCTCCGTGCTGCGCTCCGAAGCCGACCTGCCGCTCGCCGTGCACGAGATCTATCGTGAGTGGCGGGCCGGCCGCCGCGTCCTCGCGGTGGTCTCGGCCTTCGGCTCGACGACCGACGACCTCTTGAAACGGGCGCAGCAGTTGGGGCTGCCACCCCAACGAGAGGGGCTCGCCGCGTTGCTCGCCACGGGCGAAGCGACGTCGGCGGCGCTCCTGATCCTCGCCCTCGACCGCTCCGGCATCCCCGCCACTCTTCTCAACCCTGCCCAGATCGGCCTGCTGACGCACGGCGACCCGCTCGACGCCGAGCCTGTCGCGGTGGACGTGTCCTATCTCTCCCGCGAGTTGGAGAGCGCCGTGGTGGTCGTCCCCGACTCCGTGGGCCGCGGCACGGACCGGACCGCCCTCTTCCTGGCTCGCGAGTTGGGAGGCTGCTGTAAGAGTCTCCAGAGCCCGGACCGCCTGGCCACGGTGCGCCCGCCTTTGCGCGTGGCCCTGCTCGGCTGCGGCACGGTGGGCGGCGGGGTGCTGGCTCGCCTGCTCGCCCGGCCTGACCTGTTCCGCGTCACCGGTGTGGCTGTGCGCGACCGCGACCGCGTCCGCACCCCCGCCGTGCCGCGCCGGCTGCTCACGGACGATGCCGCCTCGCTGCTGGCCCGCGACGCCGACGTGGTGGTCGAGCTTCTGGGGGGCCTCGATCCGGCCCGGACGCTGATCGCGCGGAGCCTGGAGTCCGGGCGCCACGTGGTGACGGCGAACAAGGCCCTGCTCGCGAACGACGGAGAAAACCTTTCCGATCTGGCCGCCGCGCGCGGGATCACGCTGCGCTACAGCGCCAGCGTGGGCGGCGCGCTGCCGGCGCTGGAGGCGGTCCGCCGCGTCGCGTCCACCGGGCGCGTCCGCGCGGTCGCCGGCGTCCTCAACGGCACCTGCAACTTCGTCCTTGATCGCTGCGCGGCCGGCGCCTCGTACACGGACGCCGTGTCCCTGGCGCGGGTGGCCGGCTACGCCGAGGCGGACCCGACGCTGGACCTCGACGGCTCGGACGCGGCGCAGAAGCTCTCGCTGCTGGCGCGCGAGGCTTTCGGCGAGCGTCTTCCCTGGGAAACCATCCCGCGCCGGGGGATCGACACGCTCGACGGCCGCGCCGTGACCGACGCGGCACGGCGGGGGAGGGTGGTGCGGCTCGTGGCCTCCTGCGAGCGCACGGACGCCGGCCTGCGGGCGAGCGTCCAGCCTCTGGACCTGCCGCCGGATCATCCCTTCGCGCGGACGAGCGGCGCGGGCAACGCGCTGGGGATCGAGTTGGAGGGGGGCGATCTGATCCGTATCAACGCCCGGGGCGCCGGCCGCTGGCCCACGACCGAGGCTGTGCTGGCTGACCTGTACGACCTGGCGTTCCGGAAGGAGGCGGCGTGAAGATCTCCACCCGCTGTGTCCATTCCAATCCGGGACGTGATCCCTACGGGGCCGTCTCGCCGCCGATCTATCAGACCGCCACGTTCCGCCAGCCGGGCGCGGACGAATTCGGCGAGTACGACTACACGCGCACGGCCAATCCGACCCGCGCCCAGGCCGAGGAGAAGATCGCGGCCCTGGAAGGCGGGCGCCACGCCTGCGCCTTCGCCAGCGGCATGGCGGCGGTCACCGCCGTCGTCCGCCTGGCCAGGGCGGGGGACGAGATCCTGGCCGGCGACGATCTGTACGGCGGCACGGTGCGTCTCCTCTCGCGAGTGGCGCCGGATCTCGGGCTGCGCGTCCGCTACGTCGATCCCGCCGATCCGGAGGCGGTGGAAGCGGCGATCACGCCGGCCACGCGCCTTCTGCTCATCGAGACCCCGACCAATCCGCTGCTGCGGATCGCGGACCTGGAGCGGCTGTCCGGGATCGTTCATCGCCGGGGCGTACTCTTGGCGGTGGACAACTCCCTGCTCTCCCCCTGTCTCCAGAGGCCGCTGTCGCTGGGAGCGGACCTGGTGATCCATTCCGCTACCAAATCCCTCTGCGGCCATGGCGACGTCTGCGCCGGGGCCGTGGTCACCGACGACGCGGACCTCCACCAGCGTCTCGCCTTCCACCTGAACGCCGAAGGCACGGGCCTGGCGCCGTTCGAAAGCTGGCTGCTGCTGCGGGGGATGAAAACGTTGTCGTTGCGGGTGGAGCGCCAGTGCGCGAACGCCACGCGGATCGCGGAGTTCCTGCAGGGTCACCCGCGCGTGAGAAACGTTTTCCATCCCACGCTCGCGCCGTTGCCCGCGCGGGCGATCCACGAGCGGCAGGCGAGCGGTCCGGGCTCGGTCCTGAGCTTCACCACCGGCGACCCGGAGCTGTCCAAGCGGATCGTGGAAGGAACGCGCCTCTTCACCATCGCCGTGAGCTTCGGCTCCGTGGGCTCTTCGATCAGCCTGCCGTGCCGCATGTCCCACGCCAGCATTCCCAAGGAGCTGCGGGACCGCCTGGGGCCGCCGCCGGACCTGGTGCGGCTGTCGGTGGGGATCGAGGACGCGGACGATCTGATCGCGGATCTGGAGCGGGCGATCGAAGAGGCGACGGGGAGCGTTGATATCGCTCGACGTGTTCCCTTATTCTCTACGAACCCGTAGTATCTGAACGGCACACGCCGAAGAGAGGACCCGATGAAGAAGCTTTTTGGACTTGGACTCGCCCTGTCTCTCTGTATCCTGGCTTTTGGAACCCGGCCCGCGGAGGCCAATCAGGTGGTGGGGCCCTTCCAGAACCGCAACGCCTGCGAAGCGGCGGCGGCATCGTCGACCACCGAGCATTCGGATTGCTACCGGTGTCCAGGCGGCCAAGGGTATTGCTACACCGCCTATCCCCCCGGCTGCCCGGCGCCCCGGCCGTACGGCCCTGGAGAAGGCTGTGTCTTCGTCGTCGTATTTGCCCAGGATCCTGTGACCGGAGTCTGCTGCATGTATCCGGATCCTTGCTCGGCTCCGGAAGGCTGGACAATCTACTACGGCCCCGGCTGCGAGACTTACTCCACCGGAGGCTGAGCTGACCACAAGCCCGGCCGGGCAACTTCCGCCCGGCCGGGATTGGCAAAAAACCCTACAACGAATTCAGGAACGTAATGAGCTGATTCTTCTGCGTCGTGCTGAGATTGAGGTAATTGTTGATGACCGGATTGGCCTCGCCGGCGTGACGCAGGATGGCGCCGTTGCGCGTGACGTTGAAGCCGTCATGCATGAAGCGGGCGCGGGTGCGCAGGCCCCACAGCGGCGGCGTGCGCAGCTTCAAGCGGGTGGACTGGCCGCCGTTCTGGACGATGCCGTCGCCCGTCCCCACGTCGTGCAGCATGAAGTCGCTGTAGGGATGGATGATCTTGTCGCCCAGGGCCGCCGGCACGGTGAACTTGCCACCGTTGATCACGGTTCCTACCGGAGCGGTCGTGATCGACGTCCGATGACAATGAGCGCAGCCGATCTGGGTGAACAGCAACTCGCCGGCCTTGGAGTCCGCCGTGGCCGCCAGCGCGGTGTCGCGCGGCGGAGCCTTCAGGGCGCGCATGAAGCGGGTGAAGGCCTCGATGTCGGGGCCGAAGGGCTCCGCCGCGGTCGGCGCCTCTTCCGGATCGGGAACGTCGTCGAACGCCGCGACCGAGGCGCCGTTCGAGGTGTTCTCCGTGGGCTGCAACGGGCTGGTGATCCCCATCTCGTTGAGATAGGCGTCGGCGGAGAAGGAGAGCAGGCTGGCGTGCTGGTTCTTCCAGCCGAAGCGGCCGATGCGCGTCTGGCCGGGGGCCTCCAGAACCGGCACCCTGATGATCTGTCCCTTCATGCCGGAAGGTTGAGAGGTCTGGATGCTGGTGAACGTGGCGTCGGCGATCGCCTCGACAAAGCCGTCACCCATGATGTTGAGCGAAGCGCGCTCGTCGATCTCGGTGTCCTCCCCGGCGACCCGCTCCTGGATCCTGGCGTCGATCGCCCGGTCCTGGATCAGCGATCCACCCGGCCGGTCGAAGAAGGTCCCGAAAACGTCGAGCCTGCCGACCCTCAGCTCGGTGATCTGGCTGGTCGCGCCGCTGACCGGGTTCTGGTGACACTCACGGCAGGCCTGGGCGTTGTAGACGGGACCCAGACCGTCGTCGATCACTTCGAACTCGTCGAAGATCGCCAGGTCGATGTCGAATTGTGCCTGTGAGATGAACCCGTTTGTCAGGTTGTCGAATCCGGCGGGAGCTTCCGTGGCCGCGTAGAGTAGCGGCACTACGAGGAGCACGCCAGCCACGGTGAACGCAAACCGTCGGGTCCAGTTCCTCTCCTTGACCTTCATTTTCCATGCCCTCCTTTCAGGAGGAAAAGGGAGCGTGACACCAGGATCGTCACGGTCCCGGATTCACAAGGCGTTGAATCGTGCCTCCCGCTGAGAGGCACCTCACCCGCTCACCCATCTGCATGGGAAAGGAACAACGAGGTACTTACATTAAATACGGTGTTCGAGGGGCGGAAAAGCGAGCCGCCGGCGTTCCTGTCGAAACGGGAGAGATCCGGTATAGACTGCCCCGGACGATAACCTTGTAACAGGATGCTTTTAGTTATGAATAAAATTTCTAGTTTCCCGCGTTTTGTTCTGTTTTTTTCCATGGCGGCTCTGGGCTTCCCCTGGCCGGCTCCGGCGCAGGACCTCAAGGAGCGGCTCGGCCCCGCCGTCCAGGCGGTCGAGCCGAAAGTGATTGCCTGGCGGCGGGACATCCACCAGAACCCGGAGCTTTCCAATCGGGAGACCCGCACGGCGGCGCTGGTCGCGGAACACCTGCGCAAGCTGGGGCTGGAGGTGCGGACCGGCGTGGCGCGCACCGGCGTCGTCGGCATCCTGAAAGGCGGCAAGCCCGGCCCGGTCGTGGCGCTACGAGCGGACATGGACGCGCTGCCCGTCACCGAGGCCACGGGCCTGCCGTTCGCGTCCAAGGTCCGGTCCACCTACAAGGGCCAGGAAGTAGGGGTGATGCACGCGTGCGGGCACGACGCCCACACCGCGATCCTCATGGGTGTGGCGGAGGTGCTCGCCGGCATCCGGAAGGATCTGCCGGGGACGGTCCAGTTCTTTTTCCAGCCGGCCGAGGAAGGTCCGCCGCAGGGCGAGGAGGGGGGCGCGAAGCTCATGGTCCAGGAAGGCGTGCTGGACGGCCCCGGCGCTCCGAAAGCCATCTTCGGGCTGCACGTCGGCCCGGGACTGCCCGGCAACTTCTACTATCGCGCGGGCGGCTCCATGGCGGCGGCCGACATCATCCGTATCAAGGTGGAGGGGCGCCAGACGCACGGCGCTTCGCCGTGGCAGGGGATCGATCCGATCACCGTGGCGGCGCAGATCATCACCGCGCTGCAGACCATCCCCAGCCGCCAGCTCGACCTGACCAAGGCGCCGGTGGTGGTCACCATCGGCCGCATCCAGGGCGGGGTCCGCTCCAACATCATCCCGGATTTCGTGGACATGGAAGGGACCCTGCGCACGCTCGACAAGGGGATGCGGGAGGAGGCGATGCGGCGCATCCGGCTGACGGCGGAGAACGTCGCCGAGGCGTCCGGCGCCAAGGCCACGGTGACGTTCGAAGCCGTGGCGCCGGTGACGTACAACGATCCCGAGCTGACCCGGAAGATGCTCCCGACGCTCCAGAAGATCGCCGGCCCGGAGGGTGTGCGCGAAGCCCCGGCCCGCACGGGCGCCGAGGACTTCAGCTATTACCAGGAGAAGATCCCGGGATTCTTCTTCTTCCTGGGCACCAGCGAGGCCGGAGTCAATCCGGACACCGCGGCCCCCAACCACTCGCCGCTGTTCACGGTCAACGAGAAGACCCTGGCCGCGGGCGTGCGGGCGCTGGCGGACCTGGCGATCGATTACCTGAATTCGGCGCGCTGATCACCAGCCGATGCCGTAATCCTCCCCGAAGTCGCTCGATCCGCCCCACATCGTCCCGTGCTCGTGATCGAGCAGGATGGCGTTGATGGGGCCGGACGTGCGCTCGTCCACCTCGACCTTGTAGCCCATCCGCCGGAGCTGGTCCTGGACGTAGCCGGGCGTGCTGGCGTGCACCGTCAGCCGCCCGGGCTGGGACTCGTGGTCGCCGAAGGAGCTGCGCATCTGGTAGCTCGTGATGTTCGGACCCTCGACCGCTTCCTGCACGGTCATCCCGAACTCGGCCACGTCGAGGAAGAACTGGAGGAGGTTCTGGTCCTGCGTGTCGCCCCCCTGCACCGCGAAGGCCAGCCAGGGCTTGCCGTCCTTGACCGCGAGGGTGGGGGTGAGCGTCACCCGCGGGCGCTTGCCCGGGACCAGCACGTTGAAGGGGTTCTGCCCCTCGTCCAGGACGAAGCTCTGCATGCGCTGCGAGAGGCCGACGCCGGTGCGGCCGGCGATGAAGGCGGGGATCCAGCCGCCGCTGGGCGTCGCCGAGACCACCCAGCCTTCGGCGTCGGCGGCCACGATGGAGGTGGTGCCGGCGCGGAAGCTCTCGTCGAAGCTCATCGCGGCCTGGTTGGGCTGCGTCCACTTTTTCGATTCGTCCGGCGTCCCCCACTTTTCCAACATGGAAGCGTAAGGGTTTTTCTTGCCCTCGAACGGGTAGGGATCGCCGGGCTTCACCGCCGGATCGTTGCGCTCCGGATTGAGCTGGCGGCGCCGGGTCTCGGCGTACTCCTTGGAGAGCAGGCCGCGGACCGGCTCCTCGGGCGGGAAGTAGGGATCGCCGTAATAGAAGTCGCGGTCGGCGAACGCCAGGCTCATGGCCTGGTAGAGCGTGTGGATGTAGCGCGCGCTGTTGAGCCCCATGCCCTTGAGGTCCATGGGCTCCAGGATGTTGAGCGCCTGGAGCATGGCGGGACCCTGCGTCCAGACGTCGAGCTTGTAGACGTCGGTCCCCTTGTAGCTGACCTTGACCGGCTCTTCGATGCGCACCCGCCAGTTGGCCAGGTCCTCGCGGGTGATGAGGCCGCCGGCTTCCTGAGTGCCGCGCGCGATCTCCGCGGCGATGTCCCCCTTGTAGAAGCGGTCGTAGGCGGCGAGGATGGCGTCCTTGCGGCTCTTGCCGGCGGCCAGGGCCTGGCGCTCGGTCTCCACCAGCTTGCGCAGCGTGGCGGCGAGGTCGGGCTGGCGGAACACCTCGCCGGCCCGCGGCGCCTCGCGCGACTCGCCCAGGTGGGGGAGGAGGACGGCCTTGGAATAGGACCATTCCTTGATGCGCGCCTTGTCCGCCTCGATGCGGTTGGCGAGCTGCGCCTCGATGGCGAAGCCGTCGGCCATCTGGATGGCGGGCTCGAGCACCTCGGCGAGGCTCAGTTTTCCGTACTCGGCCAGCATCACCAGCAGCCCGCCCGGCGTGCCCGGCGTCACGGCCGCCAGCGGGCCGAACTCCGGCGGATAGGCCATGTTCTTGCCGCGATAGAAGTCGGGCGTCGCGCCTGTCGGGGCCACTCCCAGGGCGTTGATGGCGATGACCTTGCGGGTCTTGGGATTCCAGATGAGGGCCTGCGTCTCGCCGCCCCAGCCGAGGGTGTCCCACATGGTGGAGGTGGCGGCCAGCATCGCGCACGCCGCGTCCACGGCGTTGCCCCCCTTCTGGAACATCATGGCGCCGGCCGTGGCCGCCAGCGGCTTGCCGGTGATGGCCAGCCAATGGCGGGCGTGGAGCGGGGGCTTGTTGGTGCGGGCCGCTCCGGGCTGAACCGTCAGCGGGAGCGCGATCAGGACCGTGAACAGGGCGAGCCGCCGGATGCCGGGATGAGCTCTCATCGCTTGCCTCCTCGTCGTCATCGGGCGCAGTCTACGGCATCTCCGGCCGGCCGTCTCCCGGGACGCTGAAGACTCTTCCTTTCGACACCTTCCCGTGCTAGAGTTGCCTGAAACTGCGACGGAGAGCCCATGGACCAAGATCTTGTCGTCTTTCTGAATCAGTTGGAGCAGCGACTCGATGACCGTTTTTCCTCACTGGAGCAGCGAGTCGAAGACCGCTTTTCCTCGCTCGAACAGAGCATAGACCAGCGGTTCGACCGGGTGGACCAACGGTTCGACCGGGTGGACCAGCGGTTCGACCGGGTGGACCAGCGGTTTGACCGGATGGACCAGCGCCTCGACCGGATGGATGAGCGGTCCGAGCGCATCGAGGAGGATGTACGGGGAGCTCACATCCTGATCGAGGGCCTCGATGACAAGATCAGACTCGTGGCGGAAGGCGTCACCAATGTCCAGGAGGCATTGGACCGGAAGACGGAGGAGCTTTCTCGGAAGATCGATGAGGCGGTCTCCTTCAACCGCCAGTCCTACGAAGCTCTCGAAGTCCGCGTCAGGGCGCTGGAAGCCGCCAAGAAGGTTCGGATCAGGACAGGCGGCCCGCGTCAGAAGTGACGGAGCCGCATTTTCCCTACGGCAATCCCTGCGAAGGCCCGCTTCCCGTCAGGATCAGGATCGCGTCGAATCCGTGCACGATCCGCATCAGCTCCGGATTGGCTGTCTTCGTGCGCGCGGCCGAGAGGAGCGGGCGTAGAGGGCGCAGGTCGATCAACGTGAGCCTCTCCGGCAACGCTTGAGCCGCGATGGGCTCAAGCCCCTCCTCCTCCACGAGGTCCACCGGCGCGGGCACATACCGCAGCTCCATGGGATTGAAGATCGCGTGCTGCGTCCCGGCGCCGCCGACCACCAGCAGATGGAAGGACCGCGAGCCTTCCGCCGCCGCGATTTCCGAAGCCAGGTTGCCGACGTCGAACACCTCGGAGACGTTGCGCCCGCGGATCATGTGGCTCGCGCCGAACTTGAACATCACCCGCGGCTTCTCCTGGGCCTTGGCCGCGTTCCAATAGCGCAGGAAGTTGCGGCGGTTGAGCTGCGCCCGGCGCTCGTTGGACTCCCAGTTGCGTCCGGTGACGAACATCTGATTGATCGCCAGCGTCTCCTCGATCACGTCGAGGGCCAGAGCGCTCTCGGGATCAGGGTTGGGCCAGGCCTGCCGCAGCTCCTTGAGGATGTCAGGGGAATTCGCGAAGGAAAAGAACGCGGCGGGATTCTTCGTCTCCGCAACGGTCTTCCAGGCCGCGGCGGACTGTTGATAGAGCTTCTCGACGGCCGCCTTCGCCGGCCCTTCGGGAGCTCGCCGGCGTACGCCGTCCAGGAGGTAGCGGTCGGCGGAGACTTCATAGTCCAATCCCCAGAGCACCGGCTCCTGGCCTTGGACGGCAGCCCGGGCCGACACCAGCAGCTCGGCCTCCTCCTTGAGCGTGAAGAAGGCCACGCCCGGCGGGTTCTCCTGAAAGAAGCGTGACAGCTTCTGGAGACCGTCCGTACCGCTGGCCACCTCGTCGAGGGTGCTCGCCATGGGCGGCGAGATCTCGATCGCCAAGTGGCGGTAGCCGGCCGGCCGCAGGGTCCGGAACAGCTCGCGCACCACGGCGGGGATTTCCGCCACCCCGTGCTCCTCGCCGACAAGGAAGAACCGCGATTGCTTTCCTTCCTCGACCAGCCGCTCCCACCCGGGACCGGAGAACGTGCCGTTCCCATAGGAGACCGCGTACCGGTTCTCCGCCGCCCGCGCCGCGAGCCGTTCCTCGAACGTAGGACCCTTGGCGGGCGGAGAAGCCGGCGCCTGCGCCCACGAAGATGAAACTACAAGAGCCAGGAGGCTCAGGAAAGCGAAAGCTGTCGTTTTCATCGTTTCCTCCAGTGAGGACAGTCTATCGCAGGGAGAACGACGGGGAGCCCGGCTATGTAACAGAATTGATCGCTGACGCGCCTGTATGAAGTGCCGTCCATGTGACGTGTTGGTGAAGAGACCCGTGAGCGGCGTGACGGCTTCTGGCTTACGGGAGGAGGTACGATATGTCAGAGCAGCAGTATTCGCCGACGCGAGAGGTACCGGTCAAGATGCCGGACGAAAGAAAGGATTCAGAGGAGCGGGAGGTCGGTCGTTTCTTTTGTGCCTTGCGCCAGACACCCGCCCGCGTCTTCGCGCCGGGTGTGGTCGGTGAACGGGTGCAAGCCATCAACCTCCTGGGCAACAAGTGGGTCAGCGGGACGGTCCTCCGGTACTACTTCTTCGATCGGCAAACGGACGGGGAGAATGTCTTGTTTATCGACGGAACCACCGCTTGGCGCACCTGGGTGGGAGCCGAGGCGCAGAGAGCGGTGGTCCGTCGCGGATTCGAGGTCTGGAAGGATGTCGGGATCGGCATCAAATTCCAGGAAGTCAGTGAACGCGAGGAGGCTGAGATCCGCATCGGCTTCATGCGCGGGGACGGCGCCTGGTCCCGGCTTGGCAGGGATATCCTTGACGATGGGCCCAATGAGCGGACGATGAACTTCGGCTGGGATTTGACGCGGCCGGGGGAGCTTGATACCGCCGTGCATGAGATCGGCCACACCCTGGGCTTTCCGCATGAACATCAGAATCCCAAGGCAGGGATTGAATGGAACGAGGAGGCCGTGTACGCCGCCCTCGCGGAGCCTCCGAACGAATGGGACCGCGCCACGACATTCTGGAACATCATCCGGAAGCTGGCCGCGCATGAGGTTGAAGGAACCACCTGGGATCCGGACTCGATCATGCACTATCCGTTCGAGGAAGGCCTCATCAAGAAACCGGAGAGGTATACGAGCGGATTGCAGCCCGCGGGTGGCCTCTCCGCCAAGGATGAGGCTTGGGCCAAGTCTCTGTACCCGCCCGTCCACGAGTCGGGCGACGCCGAGCTGAAGCCATCCCAATCGGTACTGCTCAGTCTCTCGGCGGGGGGCCAGCGGAACTTTACCGTCAATCCGGAGGAGACACGTTACTACGAGTTCCAGACGTTCGGAACCTCGGATTCGGTGATGGTCCTGTTCGAGAATGACAACGGGCAGCTCCGGTACCGTACGGGGGACGACGACAGCGGCGAGGACACCAACGCCTATTTCCGCATCAAGCTGATCAAGGGGCGCAGCTATGTGCTCAGGGTCCGTCTTTACTACAGTGATCGTCCAGGAGAGACGGCGGTCATGATGTGGTGACGGCGGCTCGCGGCCGTGATCCCCCCAACGGCGGTAAGGGCCTCCCGTGCAACGGGGAAGAGGCTCAGGGGGACTTCTGGATCACGACTTCGACTCGCCGGTTCTTCTGCCTTCCGGCGTCGGTGGCGTTGTCGGCCGCCGGCCGGCTTTCTCCGGCGCCGCCGGTGGCGAGTCGATCCGCGGGGATCGCCTCCCGTTCGGTCAACCAGTTCTTCACCGAAGCGGCGCGGCGTTCAGAGAGCCGCTGGTTGTAGGTGTCATTCCCTTTGTTGTCGGTATGCCCCTCGATCCGCACCTGTCCGGTTGGATAGGCACGGATGACGGTCGCCAGCCGGGCGAGCGCCTGCGCCGCGTCGGGCCGCACGTCGGCGCTGTCGAAGTCGAAGAGGACGTCGGCCGGGAGGTCCACCTTGACCTCGAGAGCGGTCTCTTGCGCGCCAAGCTCCTTCATGGCCTGGCGGACCTCCTGGACCGTGGCGACGATCCTCTGGCCGGCGCCGGAGATCCCGCCTTCGAGACCGACGATCCGGAGCACCACCGGCCGGATGGCGAGAGAGCGGGATCCCCCCATCCGTGCCACCGCGGCCTCGGCCGCGGCCTCGGTGGCCGGATCCCAAGGGCCGGCGTAAGGTGGCTGCGCGCCCGCCGGGAGGGGAGCGAGCACCAGCAGGATTGCCGCTAGCCGAGGGGGGAGCATCAGGAATCCTGGATCGGCAGGTCTTCGAACGGAGGGACGCCCGGGACCTGCAGGGTGATGGTCTTGGTCTCCTGGGGCGGCGCCGGGAACTTCATCCAGACGGTGTAGGTCTGGCCTGGCTGGAGGTACTCATACCACCGGTCGGAATAACCCGAGCGCAGGGCGGCGATGTAGGTGCCCTTTTCGTCCCGCAGCACCTCGTACTTCTTACCGGCCGTCGTATCCATCACATAGACCTCGCTGTAACGGATGTCGGGCTCGGCTCTGTCCGGACCGCTGTTGCGGAAGGTCACCCGGGCGGTCAGGGTCGAGCCCTTGCGGCGGAACTCGTTCACATCGGCGACGACACCCGGCCAGTTGCTGGTCTGGCTGGCCAGCGGCGCGGCGGTAGCGGGCGCGGTCTGCGGAATCTCGGCGGTCGCTGGCGGAGCGGCCGTCGAGCCAGAGGGCGCCGCGGTCGTGGTTCCAGACGCGGGCGGCGCCGATTCAGGCGCGGTCGCGGCGGCAGGGGCGGCCGGCTCGGATTCGGATGCGGTCTCCGGTTGGCGGGCCTCGCAACCGGCGGCGAGGACCAGGAGGACGGCGGTGGCGGGGAGGAAATCCTTCGTTGTTCGCATTACGTCTCTCCTCCAGAAAGGGTCAAGGACGCAGCGGCGACTACGGTTCCCGGAAAGATGATACTCCCGCACGCTGGAGAGTGGCAACGCCGTGGAGCCGGAGGACGAGCCGCCCGCCGTCGAGCTCGGCGGTCAACGCATAGCCGAGCAGATCGGCGAACGCCTTGGCCAGCGGCAAGCCGAGACCGGCGTGGAGGGCGTCGGCGCGGGCGGAATCCTTGCGCCAGAACCGCTCGAAGAGGAGGGGTAGATCGCCGGGCTGGAGCAGAGGCGCCGGATTGGCGACGGCAACTTCCAGTTTTCCGTCGGCGACCGTCGCCGAGCAGGATACGGCGCTTCCGGCGGGGCTGTAGGTGACGGCGTTCGAAAACAGATTGGCAAGGATCAATCTCAGCTTGCCGCGGTCGCTGATCGCCGTCAGGCGCGGCCCGGCGTCCAATTCAAAGGTCAGCCCTTTCGCTTCCGCGTCAGGCGCGAACCGGCTCCAGGTCTCCGCGATCAATTCGCGGAGATCGACCTCGGCGCGTTCCAGGCTCTCCTGGCCGCTGTCGCAACGGGCGAGGGAGAGCAGGTTGACGACGATGCTCTCCATCTGCCGGGCGATGGCGTCGACGTCCGCGAAATAGGCGCGCACGGCTTCCCGGTCCTCCGGCCAGCGGGCGCCGACTCCCGCGAGGCTGCGCAGCTCGGCGAGCGGGGTCCTCAGCTCGTGGGCGATGTCGCTGGAGAAGCGGCGCTCCCGCTCGAAGGCGATCTGGAGACGGGCCAGGAGCGCGTTCAGGCGCTCCACGACCGGAGTCAGCTCCAGCGTCGGAGACCGCGGCCGGATCCGCAGGTCGAGCCGTTCCGCGTCGAGGGTCTCGACCTGGCGGCCGATCTCGTCCAGCGGCCGGAGGCCATGGCGGATGGAGAGGTGGACCAGCAGGCCCAGAGCCGAGGCCAGCAGCGCCGCCACGGCGAAGGAGACGGCGTAGAGGGAGCGGATCAGCAGGTCCAGCTCCCGCCGGCTCCGGGCCAGGACCAGGACCGCCGTCCGCAACTGGTCGTGGGGCAGGGGCGCCGTAGGATCCATGAGCTTTTCCGCCCAGGCGTCGTCATCGTCTTCGGCCTGCGGCACGAAAGCGACCTCGACCAGCCGGCCGGGCCGGCCGTCGGGCAGCCGCAGGTCGCGGAAGAGGGGCTCCCTGGCCAGGCGTGGCGAGCGGGGGAGGTCGCGGCCGCCGAGGGAGTGGGATCTTTCGAGGACTGTGCCGTCGGCCAGCCAGAGCTCGAAGTACTCCGGGGCGTTTCGCGCCGAAAACTCCGGCATGAACTCGTCGGCGAAATCGATCTCGACGGCGCCGTCCGCCTGATGGGTGAGCGTGACCAGGGCCCGCGCTTTGGCCAGCAGGGCGTGGTCGAGCTCCGCGCGCAGGCGGCGGATGATCAGGTTGTCGAGGAGAAGGCCGGCCGCCAGGGTCAGAAGGCAGGAGCCGGCGAGGAGCGGCACGATCAGACGGCGCCGGATCGATCTCAAGGAGAGCTCGCTTCGATGAGATAGCCCCGCCCGCGCCGGGTCACGATGACCGGCGGTGTCCCGGCGGGCTGGATCTTCTTGCGCAGTGAACAGACGAGCACCTCGACCACGTTGCTGGCCACCTCGTCCTCGCTCTCATAGAGCTGGGCCAGGATCTGCTCGCGGGTGACCACCCTGCCGCGGCGGAGCGCCAGCAGCTCCAGCAGGGCGTACTCGGTCGGCGTCAGCGCGACCGGCTCGCCTTGCACGAGCACGCTCTGCCGGGCCGTGTCGATCTCCACTTCGCCCAGGTGGATCGACGGGCTCTTGGTCTCGTAACGGCGGCGGATGAGGGCGCGAACGCGCGCGCAGAGCTCCTCGAAGGCGAAGGGCTTGACCAGGTAGTCGTCGGCTCCCAGCTCGAGGCCCAGGATGCGGTCCTGCACCTGATCTTTGGCCGAAAGGATCAGGACGTGAGTCTTCCTCCCTTTCTGCCGCAAGGTGCGGAGGATGGTCAGGCCGTCCATTCCGGGGAGCATCAAATCGAGGACGATGACGTCGTAATCGTTGATCTCCGCGTAGGCGAGGCCTTCGCGGCCGTCCGGCGTCAGGTCCACGGCGAATCCGGCGCGGCGCAGGCCATGTCCGAGGGAGCGCCGGAGCCTCTCGGAGTCCTCGATGACGAGCAGCTTCATCTCCCGCCTTCCAGGTTAAGGCACGGAGATGAAGATTACATGAAAGCGACGCAGGTGAGCCGCCTGGTGAATCTTCATGCAACCCTCATGTTGGCTGGCTAGGCTCGTTTGCGGAGGGCTGATGAAAAAGGAGACGACGTATGAGAGGAATTTCGTGGCTTCATCTCGCCGCTGTCGCCGCCCTGGCGGCTCTCGCGTTGGAAGGTCCCGCGATCGCGCAGGAACGGCGTTTCGACCTTGGAGTCCGCGGGATCATCATGGCCGCGGACGGCGAGCCGGCGAACGACATCCCGGGCTTTGGGGTCTTCGGCCATTACCGGCTCAACGACCGCTGGTCCCTCGGCGTCGCCATCGATCAGACCGAATACGACTTCGAGCAGCCGGCCCGCATCCTGGGCCTCGAGCAGGACCCTGACCTCCCGCCCATCGACGTCGTGGCGGAGGCCACGGTGGTGAGCGCCTGGCTGCAGCGCAACCACGATCGCGGCGGCCGTACCACCTGGTTCTGGGGCGCCGGGCTCGGGTTTGCGTCGGTGGACGTGCCCGATGCCAGGGGGCCTCTGGCCGGGCCGGGCACCTTCGACATCCAGACGGAAGCGGATACCGAGATCATCGCGTCCCTCCTGGCGGGTGTGCAGTGGCGTCTGGGCGGCCGCTGGTTCCTGGAATTCGCTTTGCGGGGCGACCAGCACTTCGCCGACTGGCAGCTCATGGACCGCAATTCCGGCAGGACGGGGACGATCGACGACTACTTCGCGTACGGAGGCCACCTCGGGATCGGATTCAGATTCTGACACTTTGTCCCTCTGACACCCCCTACGAGCACCACGCTTTTAGAGACTAGACACACCTCGTACGTCCACCGGGATCTCGGAGTAATTCAGAACATCCTTTCAGGCTTGCGGCAAGGAAGCCGCAGCTATTTTTTTGGAGACGAGCCATGACAAGCAACCGAGTTTCCCGCCGTTGGCGGACCATGTTGGCTGCGGGCACGCTCCTGGCCGCCGTGCTCACCGCGGCGGCCACGGCGCAGACGGTGGACAAGAGCCTGGGTGTGGACAAACGGGTCGACTATCCTTCCTTCGTCCGGCTCGGCCCCTGGGACGACCGCAACTACAAGGTGACCAAGGAGGAGCTCGCCCTCCTCGCCGCCAACGAGGATGAGCTCAAGGACCCGATCCCGGTCTTCTTCCGCATCGAGCTGCGCAAGTCCAACCCCGGCATGCTGCGGACCGGCAACGCTCAGTACCCGCGCAGCGCGCTGCAGATCTTCCAGATGAGGTACGGCGGTTATCTGATCGGCGACAAGCTGTACAAGGAAGCGGTCTGGCGCGAAGGCCGCTACGAGGTGGTGCAGCGCAACGGCCGCACCCAGCAGGAGTTCGAGGAGTTCATGGAAAAGGCTCTCGCCGGCGACGTGCGCGTCACCTCGCCGACGGGCGGCGCCGAATCGGCGGTGAAGATCCACCCGACCGACGTCAACAAGGTGGTCGCCGGCTCCAACGGGCCGGGCTCGGGCCAGATCATGTGGTATTCGACCAACGGCGGCTCTTCCTGGACCCAGGCTGGCGCCCTGCCGCAGGGCAGCACCTGCTGCGATCCGACGATCGACTGGTCCTCGAACGGACAGTACGCTTACACCTCCACCCTCGGCGGCTGTACCTCGCTGTGCAACGTCTGGGTCTACCGCTCTTCCGACGGCGGCATCACCTGGAACGACCTGGCGACCATCACCCCGGGCGACGGCCGGCGCGAGGTCACCTCCGCGGGCACCAGCGACAAGCAGTACCTCCATTCCGACAAGTTCGCGACCTCACCTTTCCGCGACAACATCTACCAGTGCTGGCACGACAACAACACGCTGCGGTTCTCCCGCTCGACGGACTTCGCCAACACCTGGAGCGCTCCGATTTCCATGTCCAGCGGCACCAGCCAGTCGGGTATCGGCTGTGATCTGACCACGGACAAGCTGGGCAACCTCTACTATTTCTGGCCGGCGACCAACGGCAAGACCATCCTGATGCGCAAGTCGACCAACGGCGGCACGAGCTTCAACACGGCCGTGACCGTGGCCAACACCCAGGACGGCTATGACTTCGCCATCCCGGCGATGGAGACCCGCCGCGCCTTCATCTACGCGTCCGCCGACGCCGACGTCTCGAACAGCGCCTTCGCCAACTCGATCTACGTCGCCTGGACGGATACCACCGCCCCCGAGTCGGGGACGACCGCCAACAACCACGGCCGCATCCAGGTCGCCTACTCGCGCGACGGCGGCGCCACCTGGACGGTGCGCACGCCGCACGAGACCGCCGACGCCAACACCGTGGACCGCTTCCACCCCTGGCTGGGAGTCGGACCGGATGGCAAGGTTTACGTGATGTTCTATGACACCCGCCGCAGCGCCACCCGGGTGGGCGTGGACATCTTCTACTCCGTCTCTTCCGACGGCGGCAACACCTGGCCGACGCCGACCCGCATCACCAGCGTGCTCTCGCCGCAGATCGACACCAGCTTCGAGTGGGGCGACTACAACGGCCTGGACATCGTCGGCAACCAACTGATCACGATCTTCACCGACAACCGCAACGAGACCGGCGGCACCGCCGACTCCGTGGACGTCTACGCGGCCGGCGTGCAGGTCGGCGGCGGCCCGGGCAACACGGCGCCGACGGTGACCATCACCGCGCCGGCCAACGGCACCTCGGTGGCGGTGGGCACCTCGGTGAGCTTCAGCGGCACGGCTACCGACCCCGAGGACGGCACCATTTCCGGCAGCCTCACCTGGTCGTCCAACATCAACGGCAACATCGGCAGCGGCGCCTCGTTCAGCACCTCGACGCTCTCGGCCGGGTCCCACACCATCACCGCTTCGGTGACCGACAGCGGCGGCCTCTCGGGCTCGGCGTCGATCGGCCTGACGGTGACCGGCGGTCCGGTTCCGGTGACGGTGACGCTCTACTCGGTGGCCTCGCAGGACGGCCGCATCTGGGAGTCGGGCGAGAACACCAACGTCGGCGGCGGCGGCGTCTCGGCGGAGAACCTCACCACCTCCCTCCGTGTCGGTGACACCAACGCGGACGAGCAGTACAAGAACATCGTCTCCTTCGACACCTCGTCGATTCCGGACACCGCGACGATCACCGCGGCGACCCTGCGCCTGGTGCGCGGCACGATCTCCGGCGGCAACCCGTTCAGCACCCACGGTCCCTGCGTCGCCGACATCATGAACGGCGGCTTCGGCGGCTCGACGGCCTTCGCCTTCTCCGACTGGGAAGCGGCGGCGACGGCCAACAGCGTGGTCACCCTGTCGAGCCCGGCGTCGAACGGCTCGCCGTCTTCGGGCACCCTGAACGCGACCGGCCTGCTCGCCATCAACAAGACCGGCACGACCCAGCTGCGCGTCTACTGCACCCTCGGTGACGACGACGACCTGCTGTTCGACTACATCGGCTTCTACCCGGGCGAGGCCACCACGCAGGCGAACCGTCCGCAACTCATCGTGACCTACCAGTAGGCCACGGCTTCCACCGGCGGCCGGGCCCTCCGCCTGGCCGCCGGTCCTTCCCTCCGGCGTCCTCACCCGACAACAACCCTGGCCCGGCGGTTTCCATCCTGTCCGCGGTAGTGGGATGATGCACGGGAACGGTGTACATCAAGGAGACGCTCATGACCGAGGAAACCGTCCCGACGACTGTTTCCGGACCCGCGGGAGAGCCCGCGCCGCCAGCGGTTCGACCCGCCTGGGGGCCGTGGGTGACCACGGGGCTGCTGTTCCTGATCCTCGTCGGCCTGCTCATGGCCCAGTTGGCGGTCGGGATGATCTGGCTCTTTACTTTCACCTTCCACCAATCCAGCCCGTCCGGCAACCTCGCGACGCTCCAATACGACGGTGACCTGGTGGCGGTGACGACGGTCGCCGGAGCGGCGGCGGCCATCGGCCTGGCCGCGCTCCTGGTGCCCTACCACCGGGGCGCGAAGCTGCGGGAATATCTGGCGCTGAAGCCGGTCCACTGGAAGACGGCGCTCCTCTGGGTCGGCGGCACCCTGGCCTTCCTGGTGAGCTATGACGTGCTCTCCACAGCGCTGGAGCGGCCGCCTACACCCGACTTCATGCTCCAGGTCTACAACTCGGCCACCCTCGTGCCCCTGCTATGGATCGCGCTCGTGCTGGCGGCGCCGCTATGGGAGGAGATCGTCTTCCGCGGTTTCGCCTTCCCCGGTCTGCGCTCGGCCCGTTTCGGCCTGGCGGCGGCGATCCTGGCACCCAACGTCTTCTGGGCGGCCCTTCATCTCGCCCAGTACGACGCCTTCGACATGACGTATGTCTTCCTGCTGGGTGTGCTCTTCGCTTTTGCGCGGGAGCGCACCGGGTCGGTGGCGATGCCGATCATCCTGCACGTGCTGACCAACGCTTTGGCAACGATACAGGTGGCGTTTCGGTAGATGGGCGCGAAAACCTATCGCAAAGGTCCTCTCGGCGCGCTGATGGACGAATACGAGCGGGCAGCCAAACGATCCCCTCTCCTCGTCCGACGAAGGCGTGAATCCGTAGCGGTATCTCCGTCTCGGAGACGACCCGACGTCAGGGGACTGCGGAGGGTGTTCTGAAACGGGTTGGGTCGTCTCTACCGCCTTCCCGGTAGGTCGTCCATGACTGACAAGATGTGTATAAGAGTGTGGGCGTCAGGATGCGTCGCCGTCCGGGAAGCGGACGATCCTCAAGGCCGGCAGGGATGCCGGCGGTCCCAGGGGGGCATTCGACCCTGGCTATGTTCCGTGGTATTCTTAAAGACCCCGTTCCGCGACATTCCCGGCAGTCCGGACGAAATCAGCCATGATCGACTTCAGGAAAGCACCGCCCGAGCTCTTTGCGCAGGTCCTGGAGAGCAACCTCCAGGGGATCGGACCCGTGCGCAAGCTCTATGGGCATTTCGTCGAGGCCGTCCTCTACCGGCTGGGGGCGGACTGCGCGTGGATGCTGGACACGGACGGCGAGTTGCGCGTGCTGCGCGGCGATCCCGCTCTGTGCGACGCCAAGCGGTCCCTGGCGTTCCTGCGCGACGAGCGGCCGCCGACCATGCGGAAGGTGGCCCTGGCCCGGGTGACGGTCCTGGGACGCCAAGTGGCCGTGGCCGGCGTGGCGCGGCGGGACCGCGACTTCAGCCAGGGCGCCCGCCGCACTCTCGACCGGCTGTGCAACGTGCTTTCCCAGGATCTCGTCCGCCGGGAGGAGAAGCGGCTCGCCAAGGTGCTCGACCGCATCCGGGGGAAGATCGTGTCCGAGCTGCGGCCCCGCGACCTCGCGTACCAGATCCTCGACGGGCTCCATCAGCTCGTGGACTACGACCACTCGTCGGCGTTCCTGATGTACGAGCCGGCCAGCTCCGCCTTCCGCATCGAGGCGGAGAAGATGGTGTGGACCAAGGGCAAGAGCGCCTTCGTGGGGCACGAGATCCCGGCCGGGATGGACCTGGTGGCGCGGCTCACCGAGGAGCGGAAGATCCGCTGCCTGGGAGGGGAGACCGATCCGTGCTGGGACTTCCTGCACTATCACCGCGGGCGCGGCATCCCGGTCCCGGCCAGCGTGCTGTGCGCGCCGCTGTTCTTCGGCGGCGAGTTCCTGGGGCTGCTCAAGATCGCCGCCTGGAAGCGCCGGACGTTCGACCGCTGGGACGTGGAGGTGGTGGAGCGCTTCCTGCCCGCCGCGGCGGTGTCGATCCGCAACGCGCGGCTGAACATGTCGCTGGAGCGGCAGGCGATCCAGGCCGAGCTCAAGGCCACGCTGGTGACGCTGGCGAGCACCGTGGCCCACGACGTCAACAACGCCGTGGGGACCATCCTGCCGCTGGTGCAGCAGGTGCGGGCCGACCTGCGCGGCGGCGAGATCGATCTCGAGACCCTCGACAAGGACCTCGAGCTGGTGGTGGAGAAGGCCCGCCTGTGCAAGCGCATCTTCGGCAACATGCTGCGGGTGGCGCGGGCGGGGAAGTCCGGCGACGGGCCGGTGGACGTCAACCAGGTGGTCAAGGAGACGATGCCGTTCTTCCAGGGGCAGGCGGCCCGCCGGGGGATCGAGACCGCGCTCGACCTGGAGATGGGGCTGCCCTGCGTCCGCTTCTCGCGCAACGACCTGCAGCACATCGTCCTCAACCTGGTGAGCAATTCGCTGGAGGCGATGACCGAGCGGGGGAGCCGGGTGGTGATCTCGACCCGCATGGACGGCGACGGCACGGCCGTGCTGGCGGTGGCGGACGACGGGCCGGGCATCGAGCCCGAGCTGCTGGACAAGGTGCAGGAGCCGTTCTTCTCCACCAAGCACGGCGGCGTGGGGCTCGGCCTCGCGCTCTGCCGGTCCATGGCCTGGCAGAACGGCGGCAACCTGGACATCCAGAGCTCGCCGGGCGAGGGGACACGGGTCACGGTCGAGCTGCGGCTGGCCCGCGCGGAGGATGACGAGGCCGGAGAGGAAGCGGTGGCGTGAACCGGACGGACCGCATCCTCATCGTGGACGACGACCCCGGGCTCCGGCGCACGCTGGAGCGGATCCTGGTGCCGCAGTACAACGTGGAGTCCGTGGCCGGGGTCGCGGAGGCGCTGGCGTGCCTGGAGAAGGAGGGCTTCGCCCTCTCCCTGGTGGACGTGCGCCTGAAGGACGGGGACGGCTATTCGCTGTGCCAGACGATCCGGGAGCGCCGGCCGCAGACGGACGTGATCCTGATCACGGGCTCGATCTCGGAGCCGGAGGAGAAGCTCTTCCGCTCGCTGGAGGAGGGGGCGTTCTACTTCCTCTTCAAGCCGTTCGACCGCCGGGTGCTGCTGGCCCTGGTGGAGCGCTGCCTGCGCCTGCAACGGGAGCGCTACACCAAGGAGCGCTACGCCCAGGCGCTGGCCCAGGACCTGGAGAAGGCGCGGATGTTCCAGCACAGCCTGCTGCCCGAGAGCGAGGTGACCGGCTCGGGCTGGCGGCTGGAGGGACGGCTGCTCTCGTGCGACGCCCTCGGCGGGGACTTCTACCTCGCCCAGGCGGTGGACGGCGGCGGTGTGGCCTTCTCGGTGAGCGACGTGGTGGGCCACGGCGTGAGCGCGGCCATGTACGCGGGCATGCTGCGCTCGACCCTGGACGCCGCCCGGCGGCGGAGCGTGGAGCCGGAGCGGGTCGCCCGCGAGCTGCTGGCCGGCCTCGACTTCTTCGAGAACGCCGCGTGCGCGACGCTGGTATACGGCCTGCTGCTGCCGGACGGCCGGGTGCGCTCTTTCAACGCGGGCCATCCCCCCCTCTTCTGGCAGCGCCAGGAGGGCATCGAGCGGCTCGGCGCCACGGGCGTCCTGCTCAACAAGCTGTTCCGCGACCGTCCGCTGCCCTCCCGGGAGATGGCCATGAGCCCGGGGGACCGGCTGCTGGTCTACACCGACGGCGCCTTCGAGGCGCGCAATCCGGCCGACCAGGAGCTGGGCCTGGACCGCCTGGAGCGGGCGTTCGCCGAGATGCGCGACCTGCCCGCGGGCGAGGCGCTGGACTGGCTCATGGGGATCGTCAAGGACTACTGCGGCGGGCGGCCGATGACGGACGACGTGACCTTCCTGATGATCGAGCGGGTGGGGGAGGAGCAGGCCTGACCCGGGCTTGCAAGAACGGCCCCTGAGGGACCGCCGCTTTACCCCCTGAGACCAGGGGTTTTCAGGAGAGGCGACAGCTCGACGGCTTTGCCGCCATCGCCCGCTTCTTGAGCTACATTTTACTCCCTCCAGGATGAACCTCGCAGCCCACCCGGGAATGCACCATCACTCCATCCGTTGGGGTGGCGCGGCTCCCGGGCAGACGCGCTAGACAGAAAATTGACTGTACTGCATTCTTCCGTCCACAGGTTGTACGCCCGCTAGGAAACGGGATCGAGTGAGAAGCGAAGGCGACAGCGAAGTCCGGCGTCCGGGCCGTTTCACGGCCGCGCAGCATGGGATCCAACTGATCCTCGTCCCTGTGCTGTTCTATCTCGGCGCGAAGCTTAGCCTGGCGTTCGCGATGATGCCTGAAGTCGTGGTCATGCTGTGGATTCCAAACAGCATCCTGCTCGCGACCCTCCTTCATTACCACGGCCGCCGCTACGCCCTTTTCGCCGCTCTGATCATCGTGGCCGAGATCGCGGCCGACTACCCGACGTTCTCGTTGATCGAGGCGGTGTTGTTCGGTGTGATCAATCTGCTGGAAGTAACGATCGCGTATCTGATATTACGCCGCTGGCGTTTTGATCCACGCTTCGCCACACCCAACGACATCGCCAAGTTCGTCATGGCCGCGCCGGTGACCGCCGCGTTCACGTCGGCCTGCGCCGCCGCCGCGACCTACAGCTACTTTCGCGCCATGGAGACGGATTTTGTCGAGGTCCTGCGTCTCTGGTGGCTCAGCGACGGACTGGGGCTGCTGATCCTCACCCCGCTGGTTCTCAGCCTCTGGCCCCCCATGCCGGGCACGGTGGAAGAGCGCGTCAGGTTGCGGTGGTACGACGGCATCGCGTTCGTCGTGGGGCTCGCCATCGTCGTGGCATTTGCATTTTCGCGGCAGCGAATGTTTTACGGCATGACGATCCGTGCCTTTCTGCTGATTCCGCCGGTGTTGTATGCCGCCGCGCGCTTCAGCATGCGCACGGTGACGATGGTGGTTGCCACCTTCACCATCCTGCTCGTGTACGTCACCAGGAATGGCCAGCAGCCCTTCGGCGACCTGCCCATCCGGGAAACGGTGGCCTCGGGGCAGGAGCTCATCTTCGTCATGAGCGTGATGGCCTTGGGGATCGCGGCGCTGCTGACGCAACAGCGCGCGGCCGCGCGGCAGCTCAAAGAGCGCATCCGGGACCGGACCATCGAATTGAGCGCGGCCAACCGGCAGCTCCAGGAGCTGGCGGTCACCGATCCGCTCACGGGTATCTGCAACCGCCGCGCGTTGTTCGATCTGCTGAAGCGGGAAATCGACCGCGAGCATCGCCATCCGCACGGACTGGCGGTCATCCTGTTCGACCTCGATCATTTCAAGGAAGTGAACGACCTCTATGGTCACGCGGCGGGAGATCTCGTGTTGCGGCACGTCGCTGAGGTCGTCGGCACGGCGGTGCGCACTACGGACACACTGGCCCGCTATGGCGGCGAGGAATTCGTGCTCATCGCACCCGAGACCGATGAAGCGAACGCGCTGCTGTTGGCCGAGCGCATGCGCTCGACTCTGCGCTCGGCCCACGTAGCGGTGGATGACAAGGAGCTGCGCGTGACGGCCAGCTTCGGCGTCGCGATGCTGCACCCTGAAGATCAGCAACCGGAGCAGGTGCTGGGGCGCGCCGATCAGGCGCTGTACGCCGCGAAAGCCGCCGGCCGCGACCGGGTCGTCGCCGGGACCCCTTCCGCCGCTCGGCCTTGGCCCACCCTCTTGGCGTAGCGCCCCCACCCCTCCGGGCGTTCTGGCGCTCCGCGAGCCGTGGGAAAAAGGATGTAGAGAAAAGGAGGAAACCCCATGCTCTTTAAAAACCGAGAGGAAGCGGCCCGGCGTCTGGCGGAGAGAATGGCCGTCTATCGCGGCACACATCCGCTCATCCTCGCCATCCCGCGCGGCGCGGTGGAGATGGGACAGATCCTTGCCGAAGAGCTCGGCGGCGAGCTGGATGTGGTGTTGGTGCGCAAAATCGGCGCCCCCGGTAACCCGGAGCTCGCGATCGGGTCGGTGGCGGAGAGCGGCGAGGTCGTGGTCTCCCCATGGACCGAAGAGGCCGGCATCCCGCAGTCCTGGATCGAGCAGGAGGCGGGGCGGCAGCTCGCGGTCCTCAAGGAGCGCCGGCGGCTCTACACGCCGGACCGCCTCGCCGCCAACCCGGAAGGACGCGTAGCCATCGTGCTCGACGACGGCGTCGCCACAGGGTCCACCATGCTGGCCGCCCTGGAACAGGTCCGGGCGCGGGGACCCCGCAAGCTCATCGCCGCCATGGCGGTGGCACCCCGGGAAACCCTGGAGAAGCTGGCGCGGGTCGCCGACGAGGTGGTCTGCCTGGCATCGCCGGAGCCGTTCTTCGCGGTGAGCCTGTTCTTCGACGATTTTTCCCAGGTCGGCGACGACGAGGTGATGGCCATCCTGGCGGCGGACCATGACGGCGTCGCGCAACCGGTCTGACGCGGAGTCCCGGGAGGTCCGGCGTTGCTCCGTCTGGTGAAGACCGGGTCGTTCCGAGCCCGATTTCAGGCCGCCGTCATCCGCTCCCGCTCGTAATGCTCGCGGCACTCGGCCTCTCTGCCGCGGACGACTCGCCGGCCGGCGAGCGCTCCCCTGGTTTCGGTCACCACCGTGTGCTGCTCCTCCCGGTGGTGGTCGTCGTAGAAATAGAGCACCACCCAGTCGTGGGTCTTTGCGAGCTCGTGGGCGCGGGCGGTGTTGGAGTAGAGGGCCGTGAAGCTCCAGCGGCCGCGGTGAGTGTGGAGCACGGGCAGCCAGGATTTCCGCTCCGGGTTGAACCGGCGGGGTGCGATCATGGGGAGCCGTCCCGCCGAGGACTTCTCGCGGTACTCGCGATCGACGTCCAAAAGGAGATCCACGCCGGGGACGTGCGTCTCCGGCTGTGGATGTGGCCGCGAGCGGCGGCCCAGCATGGCGGCGAGCGCGGCCCGGATCAGGTTGGCCCGGCGCGGTCCCACCCCCGGCACCGATTCCAGCCGCCCGTCGTGAGCGGCGATCTCCAGGTCCTCCAGGGTCTCGACCTTCAGCGTATCGTGGATGGTGCGGGCGAGATGAGGCCCGATCCCCGGGAGGCTCTGGAACAGGCGCTCCGGCTCCACGGTGCCGCGCAGCCGGTCGAGCTGTCCCCACCGGCCCGTGGCCAGCATCTCGCGGATGGCGCCGGCGATGCCGTACCCGATGTGAGGCAGGGCTGTCAGGCCGTCGAATCCCTCATGCTCCAGGATCTCCCCGAGATCCCGGTCGAGATGAACGACGGTGTCCGCGGCGCGCCGGTAGGCGGTGATCCGGAAGGGGTTGGCCCCCTGAAGGTCCAGCAGATCGGCCAGCTCCCGCAGAGCGGCGGCGATCCGGCGGTTGCGGGTCAGGATGGGCTCGACGGTAGATGTGGTCATTGGGCAGCCTCCCACGCTCTCTGAGGGCTACGTCATCCATCTACGGCCGCGGCACCTTCGGAGTCCCGGGAGGGCTCTGCTGCCCCAGCACGACGCCGGCGAGCTCCTGGACCCGCTTCTCAATTTTTCTTTTCGCCTCCTGGGTTGCCGGCGGAACCTCCTGCGGGCTGTTCGTGACCGGTGTGGAAGGCTGGGATGTGATATTTCCGTTCGACATGGCGTTGTCTCCTTTCATCTGGCCCGTGCTCCCAGATAGGCGATCACCCCATTGATCGAAGACAGGCGGGAGTAGTCGCTTTCCGGGATCTCGACGCCGAGCCGCTTGTGCAGCCCGATGACGAAGTTGAGGAAGTCCATCGAATCGAGATCGAGCTGCTCGCGCAGGCTCTCGGCGGCATCGACGCTCGCGGCGTCGGCCTCGGGGGCGATCTCGGCGAGGACGGAGAACACGGTGGCTCGGAGGTCTTCCGCGGTCTGGATCATGGCAGCTTCTCCGGCGCCTGCAGGAGGCGGTCGAGAGCGGCGAGGAAAGTGGCCCCCCGGTGGCCGTCGCTGGCGCGGTGGTCGGCCGAGAGGGTCGCGGTGAGGACGGGGCGCGCGGCGAGCATGCCGTCTTTCGCCCAGGGCCTCTCGACGATCGTCCCCAGGCCGACGAGGGCCACCTGCGGCGGATAGATCACGCCGAAAACGGTTTCCACTCCCTGGTCGCCGAGGTTGGTGACGGTGATGGTGGGATCGCTGACCTCGGAGCTGCGCAGGCTGCCGGCGCGCGTCCGCTGCACGAGGCCGCGCAGGTCCGCCATCAGCTCGCCGAGGCTCTTGCGGCCGGCGTCGTGGATGGCGGGGGCGATCAGGCCGCCGCCGCGCAGGGAGATGGCGACGCCGAGGTGGACCGCCGCGCTGGGCTGGAACGCGCCGTCCACCCAGAAGCCGTTGAGCCCCGGGACTTCGCGCAGGGCGCACGCCACGGCCTTGAGCAGCAGGGCGGCGGGGAGGATCCGCTCTTCGACGGAGCGCCGGCGGTTCTCCTCCGCGAGCCACGCCAGGGCACGGCTCATGTCGATTTCCGTCGCCAAGTAGTAATGGGGGATCTCCCGCTTCGAGCGCGCCATGGCGGCGGCGATGGCCCGGCGCATGGCGGCGGCGCGGTCACGCGGCGCGACCGGCTCCTCCAGGGCGGCCGGACGAACCGCGGCTTCGACGTCCGCCTTGGTGACGGCGCCGCCGATGCCGGTGCCCGTCACCTTCGACAGGTCGATTCCCAGCTCCGCAGCCATGTTGCGCGCCACGGGATGGACATGCTGGTGGGCTGGCACAGCCTCCTCCACGTCGGCGAGGGTGACGGCCCCTGAGGGTCCACTTCCCGTGACGGCGGCCAGGTCGATCCCCAGCTCGCGCGCCCGTTTGCGGGCCGCGGGCGAGGAGCGGAGCCCCGCTGCCGGAGGCGGCGGAGGAGCGGGAGTCGCGACGGGGACGGGAGTGGGCGGAGGAGGGGGCGCCGCGACCGGTTTCGGGGCGGGGGCGGGCGCGGCGGCCGCCTCGCCGTTCGTGGCCAGCGTCGCCAACAGGGTCCCCACCGGGACCTTCTGCCCCTTCTCGACCAGGATCTTTTCCACCTGGCCCGAGGCGAAGATCTCCACCTCGATGTCGCTCTTCTCGGTCTCGATGATGGCGACGACGTCGCCGCGCTTCACCCGGTCGCCGGGCTGTACCAGCCACTTGCTGAGGATGCCGGCCTCCATGTCGGCGCCGAGGGAGGGCATGCGGAACTCGTACATGCGCTCTAGCCTCCGGCGCGCACGAGAGAGCGCGCGGCTTCCACGATCTGCGGCGGCTGCGGCAGGGCCGCCTGCTCCAGGTGGCGCGGATAGGGGATCGGCACCTCGGCCGTGCAGAGGCGGGCCACGGGGGCGTCGAGGCTGTAGAAGGCCCCCTCCTGGACGCGGGCCGCGATCTCCGCCGAGAGGCCGCCGGTCCGCCAGCCTTCGTCGACGATCAGGGCGCGGCGGGTCTTTTCGGCCGAGGCGATCAGGGTGGGGGTGTCCAGGGGCCGCAGGCTCCGCAGGTCGATCACCTCGGCCTCGATGCCTTCTTCGGCGAGCCGCGCGGCGGCCTCCATCACCTTGGGCAGCGAGCCGCCGTAGGTGATCAGCGTCAGGTCGCGCCCCGGCCGCCGCACGGCGGCGCGGTCGAGGTCCACCGGCCCGGCGTCCGCCGCCAGCTCGCCCTCCATGTTGTAGAGCATCACGTGCTCGAAGA
>DASVAS010000032.1:0-5262 GCA_036376245.1 Thermoanaerobaculia bacterium
ACCCCTCCCGCCCTCCCTCACCGGGAGAGGGCGCCCCCACCCTTTGGAAAAAGAAGAAGCTGTTTTGCTTTTCTCCCCCCTCTCCCGGTGAGGGAGGGCGGGAGGGGTCGGGAGAGGAGGGGCCGGGGGTGGTGAGGGGTCCTTTACGTCCTTTGGGTCCTTCAGGTCCTTTCCGTCCTTGTTCCCGGGAAAAAAGCGCCCGCGCCCACTCCCACCGCTCCTCGGATATACTCCCGGCCATGCTCTATTCCATCCTCTGCTACGACTCCGAAGACTCCGTCTGCGCCCTGAGCCAGGCGGAGGACGACGCCCTCATGGCCAAGCTCATGGATGTGACGCGGCACCTCGAAGACCAGGGCCGGCTCGGCCCGCGGCTCCGCCTGATGCCCACCACCGCGGCGACCACGCTCAAGGCGAACGGCGAGGTCATCGACGGCCCCTATGCCGAAACCAAGGAAGCCCTCCTCGGCTTCTACATCCTCGACTGCGAGTCGCTCGAAGAGGCCGTCGAGATCACGCGCAAACTGGCGCGCCAGAAATCGTGGGATGCCGGCTCGTACGAGATCCGCCCCGTCCGGTGGATCGACGCGGGGACCTTGCCGGGGTGACCGGCGCCGCCTGGATCGAAGAGGCGCTGACGGCCGCGCGGCCGCAGGCCGTCGGCGCCCTCCTCCGCTACTTCCGCGACCTCGACGCCGCCGAGGAGGCTTTTCAGGAAGCCTCCCTGCGCGCCCTGAAGACCTGGCCCACCGGCGAGCCGCCCCGCGATCCCGCCGCCTGGCTCATCTTCGTCGGGCGCAACTCCGGCCTCGACCAGGCGCGGCGCCGGAACCGGCAGGAAGCCCTGCCGGACGAGGAGCGCCTGTCGGACCTGGGGGACGCCGAAGCGGCCCTCGCCGAGCGGATCGACAACTCCCAGTATCCGGACGACGTCCTGCGCCTGCTGTTCATCTGCTGCCATCCCGAGCTACCCGCCAACCAGCAGATCCCGGTGGCCCTGCGCATCGTCTCCGGCCTCTCGGTCAAGGAGATCGCGCGCGCCTTCCTGGTGAACGAGGCCGCCATGGAGCAGCGCATCACCCGGGCGAAGCGCCGCATCGGGGCCTCCGGCATCCCGTACGAGACCCCTAACGCGGCGGACCGGGCGCAACGGCTCGGCGTGGTCGCCACCATGATCTACCTGCTGTTCAACGAGGGCTATTCGGCCAGCGGCGGCGCGGTCCACGTCCGCGAGCCGCTCTGCGAGGAGGCGATCCGGCTGGCCCGGCTGCTGCTGCGCCTCTTCCCCGAGGAGAGCGAGATCCTGGGACTCGCCGCCCTCCTGCTGCTCCAGCACGCGCGCACCCCCGCGCGGCTCGACGCCGAGGGCGGCATCATCCTCCTGGAGGAACAGGACCGCCGCCTCTGGAACCGCGACATGATCGCCGAAGGGCTCGACTTGCTGGAGCGGGCGCTGCGCCTCCGCCAGCTCGGTCCCTACCAGGTGCAGGCCGCCATCGCCGCGACGCACGCGCGGGCCGCCCGCCCCGAGGACACCGACTGGGCAGAGATCGAGCAGCTCTACGCGGTGCTGGAGACCATGCAGCCCTCCCCCGTGGTCACCCTCAACCGGGCCGTCGCCGTGGCCAAGGTCCAGGGACCGGAGGCGGGGCTCGCCATGATCGAGCCGCTGGCCGAGCGGCTGGCAGGCTACCTCTATTTCTACGGCGCCAAGGGGGCGCTGCTCATGCAGCTCGGCCGCGCCGACGAGGCCCGCGCCGCTTTCGATCAGGCGCTCGCGCTGGCCAACACCACGGCCGAGGCCGCCCATCTGCGGCAGCAGATCGAGCGCCTCGTCTCATCCTGAAAAATTCTTCGATCTGTCGGGGGTGTCGTGTCGGGTCCGTGCAGCCTCGTTCGTCTTCCAGGTGTAACCAACAAGGAGGCGGATATGCGATTCATGATCATCGTCAAGGCCACGCAGGATTCGGAAGCGGGCGTCATGCCGAGCGAGGAGCTTCTCACCGCGATGGGCAAGTACAACGAAGAGCTGGCGAACGCCGGCGTGATGGTGGCGGGCGAGGGGCTCCACCCGAGCTCGAACGGCGCGCGCGTGCGGTTCTCGGGCGACCAGCGGACCGTGATCGACGGGCCTTTCGCCGAGACCAAGGAGCTGATCGCCGGCTTCTGGATCTTCAACGTGAAATCGAAGGAAGAGGCGATCGAATGGGTCAGGAAGTGCCCCAATCCCATGCCCGGCGAGTCCGAGATCGAGATCCGGCAGATCTTCGAAGCGGAGGATTTCGGCGCGGAATTCACGCCCGAGCTGCGGGAGCAGGAGGAGCGCATCCGTCAGCAGATCGAGGGGAAGAAGTAAGCGGCCCGTTCAGCAAATTGCAAGGACCTAAAGGACATAAACGACCCAAAGGACTCAAGGGACATCAACCTTTGTCTGTCGTCCTTTGGGTCCTTTATGTCCCTTAGGTCCTTCACGTCCTTCAGGTCCTTTCGTCGTAGAGTATCGAACCCATGGCCACCCCCAGCAAAACCTTCGATCGGGCCATCGTCGATGGCCCGATCGCTCCCGCCGTCTGGAAGCTCGCCTGGCCGACGATGCTCCAGAACATCATCGCCGGGCTCCAGGGCATTGTCGACCACGCGCTGGTGGGACACCTGGTCGGCTACACCGGCAACGCCGCCATCGGCGTCTCGCTCCAGATCTTCATCGTCGTCATCGTCTTCCTGAACTCGCTGTTCACCGGCATGAGCGTGCTGGTGGCGCGCTTCGCGGGGGCGAACGAGCCGGACAAGGTCAACCGGACGGTGTATCAGGCGTTCATCACCTCCGCCGCCCTGTGCGTCGGCATCCTCGCCCCGCTCGGCTGGTTCCTCTCGCCGTCGCTCCTCGAGCTGGTGAACGCCACGCCGGCGGTGCGCGCCGAAGCCCTGCCGTTCCTCCGCATCATGCTGGTCTTCAGCTTCGGGATGATGCTGTTCTTCATGCTCGGCGCGGCGCTGCGCTCGGCGGGGGACGCGCGCACTCCGCTGCGCCTCGGGCTCCTGCTCACCGCCCTGAACGTCGTGCTCAACCTGATTCTCATCCCCCTCTTCGGCACCGCCGGCTCGGCGATCGGCAGCGTGCTCGCCGGTTTCGTGGTGAGCGGCATCGCCATCTACCTCCTCTTCTCCGGGCGCCTGGTGGTCTCCTGGCCCCGGGGCATGGACCGGCGGCCCGACTGGACGGTCATCCGCTCGCTCTTCCGCTTCGGCCTGCCCGCCGGCATGCAGGGGATCGCGATGAACGTCGGCGGCGTGCTGCTGCTGCGCTATATCGGCTCGCTCCAGGCCAGCGCCCAGGCCCAGGCCGCCTACGCCGTGGGTTACACCGAGCTGTTCTCGCTGATCACCTGGACCTCGGTGGGATTGATGGGCGCCGCCGCCACCATCGCCGGGCAGAACCTCGGCGCCAACCGTCCCGAGCGCGTGATCCACGGCGTCCACGTCGCCGCCGGGATCGGCCTCGGTCTCGCGGCGTTCGTCGGCGCGCTCTTCCTCGCCATCCCGGACCGCCTGCTGGCGCTGTTCGGGATGGAGAACCCGGACGTCGTGGCCATCGGCACCCAACTGCTCGCCTACCTGAGCGTCTCCGGCCTGTTCATCACCGTGGCGCTCACCTACACCGGCGCGCTCCAGGGCACCGGCGACACGCGCTCGCCGCTCTACATTTCGCTGGTCTCGCAGCTCGTCATCCCGCTCGGGCTGTGCGCGATCCTCGACGCGACGCGCGGCCTGCGGCCCACCGACATCTGGCTGGCCATCGTGCTGGGCCACGCGACGCGCTGCGCCCTGAGCGTGCTGCGGTTCCGCCAGGGAAAATGGCGCGGAATCGAAGTGGACATCAAGCCGGCTGTCGGATCGCGGGCTCCTGATTCGTCCTCTGGTTGAACGCCCGCCATGGAGGCCGGCGGTTCACTCCGACCCGAGGAGAGACGCCATGCAAGTCCAGCCCTACCTGTTCTTCGAAGGCCGTTGCGAGGAGGCGATCGAGTTCTACCGCGGCGCGCTCGGCGCCGAGGTGACGGCGCTCATGCGCTTCCAGGACAATCCCGATCCCCAGGCTGGTGCCTGCGTGCCCGTCTCCGGCGACAAAGTGATGCACGCCAGCTTCCGCATCGGCGAGACGACCGTGATGGCTTCCGACGGCATGGCCGAGGGCGATCCGAAATTCCAGGGCTTCTCCCTCTCCCTCTCGGCGCCCGACGAGGCCGCGGCCGAGCGGATGTTCAACGTCCTGGCCGACGGCGGGCAGGTGCAGATGCCTTTGAGCCAGACTTTCTTTTCCCCGCGCTTCGGCATGGTCGCCGACCGCTTCGGCGTGTCCTGGATGGTCATCGTGGCGCCGGAGGAGGTAGCGGCATGACAGAGAGCGTGAAGAGCGACGTTCCCCATCCCAGAATCGCCTCCCGGGACGAATGGCTGGCGGCGCGCAAGGAGCTGCTCGGCAAAGAGAAGGAGGTCACCCATCTCAACGACCGGGTGAGCGCCGAGCGGCGCCGGCTCCCCATGGTGAAGATCGAGAAGGACTACGTCTTCCAGGGTCCGCAAGGGAGGACGAGCCTCCTCGACCTGTTCGACGGCAAGCGCCAGCTCATCGTCTACCACTTCATGTTCGATCCCAAGTGGAAGGACGGCTGCCCGGGCTGCACAGGGTACGTGAACGCCCTCGGCGACCTGACGATGCTGGGCGAGCGCGACACGGCGATGGCGCTCATCTCGCGGGCGCCGCTCGCCAGGCTCGAAGACTACAAGGCGCGGATGGGCTGGACCCTGCCCTGGCTCTCCTCCTACGAGAGCGACTTCAACTACGACTTCCACGCCACGGCGGACGAAGACGTGGCGCCCGTCGAGTACAACTACCGCAGCAAGGAGGAGATGGAAGCGAGGAACGAGCCCTACCCCACCAAGGGGGAGCAGCACGGCCTGAGCGTCTTCTTCCGCGTCGGCGACGAGATCTTCCACACCTACTCGACCTACGCCCGCGGGGTCGAGAAGCTCAGCGACGCCTACTCCCTCCTCGACGTGACCCCCTACGGCCGGCAGGAGGACTGGGAAGACTCGCCGCCCGGCTGGCCCCAGAGGCCGACGTACGGGTAGGAGCGGACGACAAGGGGAGAGGGGATGCTTCCACCTCTCCCCAGGGACGCTGAATCTCCTTTCTACACCGAGCCGTTAGTAGGAGCACGCGTCCGGACAGAAGTACCCCTCGGGGGACGGAGGGGCGGC
>DASVAS010000036.1:0-39210 GCA_036376245.1 Thermoanaerobaculia bacterium
CCTGCGCAAGCCGCTCAAGCTCTGCCCTCTCCTCTGCCGAAAGAACTATCGGAACCGCTACCCTCATCTTCCCTCCTGGCAGTATTCCATACCAGATGAGGGTAACAGATGTTCCCGAATATAGGACCCACTACACTAGCTTCACGGATGGGGCGGTGAGGACTTCGGTCGGCAAAAGCCTTATAGAGATCTGGCAGGACCTCATGAATGACATCGTAGAGAGGCCATGGACCTACCGAGCGGACCTTCATCTGCTCAACGTCGATTACATCGGAAGCTTCAAGCTGCAGATCGCCGCCGTCTCTTGGCTCGATCACCAACTTCGACCACTGCGGCTCGTCCGATTCTTCAAGCTTCAGGTCAAGAATGCGATTTGCTTGAAAGAGCGACCGAAGGAGCTGATAGTGGATGCCACGAAGGTTTTCGGAACCCCCTGTTCGCTGTGTTTGTGCCATATGTAAATCCTATCCAGCGGCCACGCCAATCAGCGATCGACTAACCTCTGCGATCTTCGGAGTACCGTGCCCCGTGCATCGTGATCCGGGAGGCGGCATTCTCGATCTCGCAGAGATCGTTAGGCGTCAGCTCGACGGCGGCCGCGCCGAGGTTCTCCTCCAAGCGGTGCGGCTGCGTGGTGCCCGGGATCGGCGCGATCAAGTTTCCGAGTCCGCATTGTTTCTCCTCTCCAGATCCTCTAAGCCGACCCGAGAGCCTGCACGATCTTCGCGGTCGTGACGATCTGTCCTACATGCCGCTGTGTATGTTCGGCGGCGTGGATCAGCAACCCGACGACGGTCGAAGGCATTTGCAGGCGGCCAACCCTTCGCGGTTCAAGGAGTGTCGATTCGGAAGTGGCGCGGAGTTGCGCGAGGGCGCTCTCGACCTGCTGCTCAAATTCGAGGACGAGAGAGGCCGCTTCGAAAGGTGGGAGCCCAGGCTCGGCCTCATTCGCCAGGAACGCCCGCTGATCCGCGGAGAGCGCCTCGCCACGGGCGTAGGTGAAGAGCCGGTCGAGGCTGCCGGCGGCATGCCGGACATGGAAGCCCACCGAGGGAACTCCGCCGGGACGAGCCCACAGACAAGCCTCGGACAGCGGGCTAACGCCCCGCCGGATGTCCTCCACAGCTTGGAGAAGCGCGTGGGCTACGGGCTGTAAGAGAGGCGGAACGCCAGGTACAGCCAAGCCACGGAGCCAGACCTCGAGAGGAGCAGAATCGGCCATGAACGCATCCTACAACGCCGTGTGTGAGCAGGACGGCGCGGCTTCCCGCTCCCGGCAGGGGCTCTGTTGCGTCAGATCCTGTCCGAGAGCCCTGTTCTCGCAGCACGAGTCGCGATAACATCTCTCCATCATTTATACGGTTGGACTCGTTCGGCAGAAGAACGGGTCCGGGAGGGAGCGAGAAAGACATCTGCATGAAGACACAATATCTACTTGAGCGCCTTCAAAAGGATCGCCCGATGGCCACCATCAGCATCCGGATGCCAGAGGATGTGGTGGAGGACCTCAAGCGGGTGGCCCCCGTCCTCGGCTTCTCCGGATACCAGCCCCTCATCCGCGCTTACATCGGTCAGGGCTTGCGGCAGGATCTGGAACGGCTCGACCGCAATCCGGGGATCGAGCGTCTCCTGGAGAGCCTCCGCCGGCAGGGTGTGGACGAGGCTGTCATCAACTCGGCCATCGCCGACATGAGATCCGCCTGAGCCAGCCCTGTCTCGTTGACGCCCCCCCGCCCCTGCCATAGGCTCCCGCCCGGAAGGGGAGGCCATGAATAGCCTGGATGGAGCCAAGATCGTAGTCGCCGGCGGGGCCGGCGGGGTGGGCGAGGGGATCGTCCGCGCGCTGTTGCAGGAGGGCGCCCGCGTGATCGCGCCGTCGCGGAGCGAGGACAAGCTGCGCGACCTGGAGGCCTACTGCTCCGACATCCACAGCGGCGAGCTCATCACCCTGACCGGCGGCCTCGGCGACGAGGAGTCGGCCCGGGCGCTGCAGCACAAGATCTTCGAACAGTTCAAGGAGATCGACCTGGCGGTGGCCTCCCTGGGCGGATGGCTCCAGGGCAATCCCCTCACCAGCGTCGACATGGCCACCTGGAACCGCGTCCTGCGGGACAACCTCACGTCCCATTTCCTGGCCCTGCGGATGCTCGTCCCCCTGCTCCACCCGAAGACCGGCAGCTACGTCCACATCAACGGCTTCAGCGCCGAGCAGCCGTTCCCCATGGCGGGCCCCGTGGCCATGGCGGCGGCGGCGCAGAAGTCCATGACCCTGACCCTTGCCGAAGAGCTGAAGCCCACCGGCATCCGCGTCTTCGAGCTGATCCTCGGTCCCATCAAGACGCGGTCCCGCGTGCGGCACGGCCTGGGACAGGAGGACTGGTACACCCCGGAAGAGATCGGCGAGTACATCGCCGCCCTGGTCACCAGCAACAACACCGAGGTCGTGCACCGGCTGCTCAGCAAGCACCAGGAAGAGGTCGTCCACTGACGATCCTGGGGTATCCTCAGCCATGGACCAGCCCCGCCTCCTCGCTGTAGCCCGCGGCGACCAGCCCGCCGACCTATTGCTGCGCGACGCCCGCCTGGTGAACGTGCTCACCGGCGAGATCCACGCCACGGACATCGCCGTCGCCGGGGGCGTGATCGCCGGCCTGGGGGACGGGTACGAAGCCCGCGAGGCCGTCGACCTGCGCGGACGCTTCGTGGCCCCGGGCTTCCTGGACGCCCACGTCCACATCGAGAGCTCGATGGCGACGCCGGCCGAATTCGCCCGCGCCGTGACGCCGCGCGGGGTCACGACCGTGGTCACCGATCCGCACGAGATCGGCAACGTCCTGGGCCTGCCCGGCATCCGCTTCATGCTGGACGACTCGGCAGGGATACCGCTGGACGTGCTGGTCAACGCCCCGTCCTGCGTGCCCGCCACCCACCTGGAGACCTCGGGGGCGCGGCTGGAGGCGAGCGATCTCGCTCCCCTGCTCCAACATCCCAGGGTCCTGGGGCTGGCGGAGGTGATGAACTATCCCGGGGTGATCGCCGGGGACCGCGACGTCCTGGCCAAGCTCCACGCCTTCGCGGGACGGCCGATCGACGGCCACTGTCCCGGCGTCTCCGGCCACCGGCTGAACGCCTACGTGGCGGCGGGCATCCGCAACGACCACGAGTGCACGGCGGTCGCGGAGGCGCGGGAGAAGCTGCGCGCCGGCCTGACGATCTTCATCCGCGAAGCGACCAACGCCAGGAACCTGCGCCCGCTGCTGCCGCTCGTCTCCCCGCAGACCGAGCGGCGATTGTGTTTCTGCACGGACGACCGGCAGCCCGCCGACCTGCTGGAGGAGGGCACGATCGACCACATGATCCGGGTGGCCATCGCCGAGGGCGTCGATCCCGTGGTGGCGATCCGCATGGCGACGCTGAACCCGGCCGAGCATTACGGTCTGCGGGACCGCGGCGCCGTGGCCCCGGGAAGGCGGGCGGATCTGGTGGTCTTCTCCAGCCTCCAGGCGCCGCGCGCCGAGGAGGTCTTCCAGGGCGGCCGGCTGGTGGCCCGGGACGGGCGGTTGATCGTTCCCATTCCTCCTCGCCATACGTCCCCCCTGCCGCCGACCGTCCACCTGCCCGGATCGCTCGACTTCAGGATCCCCGCTCTCGGTGGCAGCGTGCGGGTGATCGGCGCCATCCCGGACCAGCTCGTCACCGAAGCGCTGGTGATGGACGCGGCCGTCCGCGACGGGCACGCCGTGGCCGATCCCGGCCGGGATCTGCTGAAGATGGCCGTGGTGGAACGGCACCGGGGCTCGGGGCTGACGGGGCTCGGCTTCGTCCGCGGCGTCGGTCTGCGGCGCGGCGCCCTCGCCGGCACCGTGGCCCACGACCACCACAACCTGGTGGTGATCGGCGCCGACGACGTCTCCATGCGCACCGCCGCCCTGGCGGTGGCGAAAGCCGGTGGCGGACTGGCGGCGGCCGAAGGGGAGACCGTCCTCTCGCTGCTCCCCCTCCCCATCGCCGGCCTGATGTCCGACCGTCCCATCGAGGAAGTCCGCGACGGCATGCGCGCCCTCCTCAACGCCGCCCATGAATTGGGCGCGACGCTCCGCGATCCCTACATGGCGATGAGCTTTCTGGCGCTGGAGGTGATCCCCGCCCTCAAGCTCACCGATCTCGGTTTGGTGGACGTGGAGAAGTTCGTGATCGTGCCGTTGTTTGTCTAGAGTAGAGCTTGCGCGGCACAGCGCTCGCAGTAAACTTCACGACCGTACGGCTATCGGATGGATTGAAACCCGGTTTTGCCTGTTCCATCTCTTCCTGTTCGACAGGGATCTCGCGCCACTCTACCTGCACCCCTCGCTTGGCAACATGAATATGAACGACAGCATCTAGAGCATCGGCAAACTTCGCCATTGTTTCCACTGTTATGTTTTCCTGACCACTAAGGACCTTGCTGACTTGGGTCGGAGAGATTCCTAAGCGGGCAGCAAGGTTCTTACCATGCACATCCTCCAGCTTCATGATCCTGGCGAGTGCGCTGGTGAACTGCATTAATGAATAAGTCTTCCAGTAGCCAATTCCAGAACGGATGGATTGGATGAATTGCTTATAGTCCGCTGCTTTGCTCATTGGTGTACTCCTATGTGACAAACTCCAAAGAGTCGTACTCTTCGTGGAACCGGGCTCGCTCGTACAGGGCGAGAGCCACGGCGTCCTGAGGCGTATTGCCACTTTTCAGAAAAGCATTCGTGCAGACGATGACGTCCTCGTGAAAGAAGAACAGCACTCGAAACCCTAAATGCTTATACCTTCATGAGATTAGCCTATAGGTTCATCGCCGTCAAGGTGAAGCTGGGACTGAAGGACAGGCATGCTAAACGAGTTTATTTATGCTCTGGGCAAGGCGCCCATGGGGCAGATGACTCAACCCAACGATCCGAGGTGGCTGTTTCCGGTTCCACCGTGTAAGGTTTCCTCCCCTCCCGAGACTACCCAGGACAGAGCGCGGGAATCCCTCCCGCGCCGAGGAGATCCTGGAGATGTCCGGACCCGTACGAAGGTTCCGTTTCGCTTTCCTCCTGCTGCTGCCGGCGCTCGCCCTGGCGTCGCCGGAGCGGCGGGAGATCCGTCCCCTGAAGCTCTCGCCCTGCCATCTGGAAGAGTTCAAGGAAGAGGTGCTGTGCGGCGCGCTGCGGGTGTGGGAAAACCGGACGGCGCGCGCCGGGCGCACGATCGACATTCATGTCGCAGTGGTGCCCGCGTTGCGGCGGGAGAAGTCGCCCGATCCCCTGTTCCTCCTGGCGGGGGGCCCCGGACAGGGCGCCCGGAAGTACGCCGCCTTGATACCCGCCGCTTTCCAGGAAGTCCGGCGCGGACGCGACGTCGTCCTGGTCGACCTGCGCGGCACCGGCGCGTCGAACGCGCTGGCCTGTGATCCCGGCGATCCCCTCGCCATGCTCGCGGCGGACCGCCCCGACCTCTCTTCCTGCCGGGCGAAGCTGAAGGCCGATCCGCGCTTCTACACCACGGAGCCGGCGGTGGACGACCTCGACGACGTCCGCGCCGCCCTCGGCTACGAGAAGATCAACCTCTGGGGCGGCTCCTACGGCACCCGCGCGGCCCTGGTCTACGCCCGCCGGCATCCCGAGCGCGTCCGCTCCGTCGTCCTCGACGGAGCCGCTCCCTTCGAGATCCGGCTCCCCCTTCACAACGCCCGGAACGCCCAGCGGGCCCTGGACCGCCTGCTCGCCGATTGCCAGGCCGATCCGCGGTGCCGCGCCGCCTATCCCGCGCTCCGGCGCGAGATCGCGGCGCTCCTCGCCGATCTGCAGGAAAGGCCCGCGGCGGCGGCCGTCCGCCATCCGATCACCGGCCGTCCCATGGACCTCACGGTCACCCGCACCATCTTCGCTTCCGGCCTGCGGGGGATGCTCTACACGCCCACGCACGCGAGCCTGATCCCCTACGTCGTCCAGGCGGCCCGGCGGGGCGATTTCTCTCCCTTCGCCGCCTCCGCGCTGGAGACCGCCGCGTGGTCCACCGACACCATGAGCCTCGGGCTGACCCTCTCGGTCCTCTGCGCCGAGGACGTCCCCGCGATCACGGACGAGGCGGCCGCGCGCGAGGTCCGCGGCACCTTTCTCGGCCGCTCCGAGATCGACATCTGGCGGGAGATGTGCGCCCAGTGGCCGCACGGTCCCCGGCCGGCGGACGCGGAGCGCGTCCGGCCTCTCCGTATGCCGGCGCTGATCCTTTCGGGCGATCTCGATCCGGTCACGCCGCCGCGCTGGGGCGAGGCCATGAAGGCCCACTTCCCGGGCGCCAGGCACATCGTCGTGCCCGGCGCCGGACACAACACCTCCACGACCGGCTGCGTGCCGGACCTGATCGCCGGATTCGTCGCGGCGGGGAGCGCCGCCGGCCTCGACGCCGCGTGCGTGAACAAGGTCCGCCGGCCGCCGTTCGTGATCGACGCCTCGGGCACGGCGCCCTAAGGAGACGGAGATGATCCAAGCCGAAGGACTGCACAAGCGTTTCGGCGCCAAGGTGGCCGTGGAGGAGGTCTCGTTCACGGCCCGGGACGGCTGCGTCACCGCCCTGCTCGGCCCCAACGGCGCGGGCAAGACGACGTCGCTCCGCATGCTCTACGGACTGCTGCGGCCGGACGCCGGCCGGGCGTCGATCGAAGGCGGCGCGCTCGGCGTGCTGCCCGACGCCAACGGCCTCTACGGCCGCCTCACCGCCCGCGAGCACCTGCTCTACGCGGCGCGCCTCCAGGGGCTCTCCGCCGCCGCGGCCGCGCGCCGGGCCGGCGAGCTGATCGAGCGGCTCGACATGCGGGGGATCGCGGACCGGCCGGCCGCCGGGTTCTCGCAGGGGGAGCGGCGCAAGATCGCCCTCGGCCGCGCCCTGATCCACGATCCCCGCAACATCGTGCTGGACGAGCCGACCAACGGCCTCGACGTGCCCGGCACCCGGGCCATGCGCCGCCATGTGCGCGAGCTGGCGGAGAGCGGCAAATGCGTCCTCTTCTCCACCCACATCCTGCAGGAGGTCGCGGCGGTCTGCGACCGCGTGGTGATCCTCGCCCGCGGCCGGGTGGTGGCCGAGGGGACGCCGGCCGAGCTGCTGGCCCGCACCGGCCAGAGCCATCTGGAGGACGCCTTCGTGCAACTGATCGGAACCGAGGAGGGACTGGGAGCATGAGCGCCAAGACCCTGGTCGTCTTCATGAAGGAATCCCTCGACGCGCTGCGCGACCGCCGGTCGCTCGGCTCGGCGCTGATCTATTCGCTCTTTGGTCCCCTGGTGATGGTCTTCGCCCTCGCCTCCGTGGCGCAGCGCGACGCTCCGGACAAAACCCTGGAGCTGGCGGTGGCCGGCGCGGACCGCGCTCCGTCCCTGGTCCGGTTCCTGGAGCAGAACGGGGTGGAGCCGCTGCCCGCGCCCGCCGACGTCCGGGCGGCGGTGCGCAACGGCGGCCTCGACCTCGCGCTGGTGATCCCCGAAGATTACGCTGGGGACTTCCGCGCCTCCCGGCCGGCGCGGCTGGAGCTGGTCCGCGACGCCTCCCGGAGCGACCTCCGCCGGCCGGCGCAGCGCGTGCGGGAGCTGGTGGACCGCTACGGCGCGCAGGTGGCCGCCCAGCGCCTGACCGCCCGGGGGTTGAGCCCGCAGGTGGCACGCCCCGTGCGGCTGGCCGAGGTGGACCTTTCCACCGCCGCCTCCCGCGCCGCCCTGGCCCTCGGCATGTTCCCCATCTTCCTGCTGATGGCGGCCTTCATCGGCGGCATGAACGTGGCCATCGACGCCACGGCCGGCGAGCGCGAGCGCGGATCGCTGGAGCCGCTGCTGGTCCACGCCGTCTCGCGCGCCGACCTGGCGGCCGGCAAGTGGCTGGCCGCCGCGGCCTTCAACCTCCTCGGCGTGTCCCTCACCGTGCTCGTCTCGTTCCTGGTGTTGCGCTGGGACCGCCTCGAACGGCTGGACGTCCCCGTGGCCCTGAGCGCCGGCGACGCCCTGCGCATCCTGGCCCTGCTGATCCCCCTGGCCCTGTTCGCGCCGGCGATCCAGATGCTGGTCGCCCTGTTCGCCCGCAGCTTCAAGGAGGCCCAGACCTATCTCTCGCTGCTGCTGTTCGTCCCCATCCTCCCCGGCTTCGCCTTCGCCTTCCAGCGGGTCGGCGCCGAGCCCTGGATGCACGGCGTGCCCATGCTGGCGCAGCAGGTCCTGATCGCGGACTTCCTGCGCGGCGAGGCCGCCGCTCCGGCGACGCACGCCCTGGCGGCCGCCGCGACCCTCGCCGCCGCGGCGCTCTGCGTCGCCGTCACCGCCCGGATGCTGCGCCATGAGCGGATCGTCCTCGGCCGCTAGCCGGGTAGACTCGCGGGCGAAGCCGGAGGAGGCGCCCGTGTCCCGAGCCCTGGAGGAGCGGTACGACCGCATCCTGCGCGAGCAGGCTCCCGCCCTGCGGCGCGTGGCGGCCAGCTACGAGGCCGATCCCGCGCGCCGGGAGGACCTGTTCCAGGACATCTGCCTGGCCCTCTGGCAGGCCCTCCCCGGCTTCCGCGGCGACTGCTCCGAACGCACCTTCGCGTTCCGCATCGCCCACAACCGCGGCCTCACCCACGGCTGGCGCGCCAGAGGGACGGCCGCCGCGGACCTGGACGAGGCCGCCGAGGTGGTCGATCCGCGGAGCGATCCGGAGAGCGCGGCGTTCGAGGGCCAGCGGCGGGAGCGGCTGCGGGACGCCGTCCGCCGACTGCCCCTGCCGGCCCGGCAGGTGGTGGTCCTGAGCCTCGAAGGACTGGGGAACCGCGAAATCGGCGAAGTCCTGGGCCTCACCGAGAACAACGTGGCCGTGCGCCTGACGCGCGCCCGCAAGCTGCTGCGGCAGTTGATGGGAGAGGAAAGATGATCGATCCCGAGTGGCGGAACCTGATGGAAGAGTGGCGGCAGGCCGAGCCCGAGGCCGCGCCCTTCACGGCGGCGGAGGCGCGGCGCATCCGGCGTCAGGCCCGTCGGCGCGGCTACGGCCTGTTCCTGCTCGCCGCGGGCGAGATCCTCAGCAGCCTGGGGCTCGTCGTCTGGTACTTCCGGGAGCTGCCCGAGCACCATGGGCCCGTGGAGCTGTCCGGCTTCGCGGCCCTTGTCTTCTTCCTCGCCGTGGCTTTCGCCTTCACGTACTGGAACCGGCGGGGCGTGTGGTGGCCTGCCGCCGAGTCGACGCGGACGTTCGTCGAGTTCTCGGCCGAGCGCTGCCGCCGCAAGCTGCGGGCCCTGCGCTTCTGCCCGTGGCTGCTCGCCGCCGAGCTCGTCTTCCTGATCCCCTGGGCGGTCTGGGCTCTGCTCTCCAAGGCGGCGGCTCCTCTCCAGGATTGGCTGGCCGTCTTCGGCTGGACGGCGCTGTCGGTCGTCGCCGTGCTCTGGGGAGGGGCCTGGATGCGGCGGCGGACGTTGCGGGAGCTGGAACGCTGGGAAGAGATGGCGCGCGGGCTTGCCGAGCCCTGAAAAAGGGTCCGCCAGCCTTCGCGGCCTCTCCACAGCCTGAAAAACCGTCCCGGAAGCTGAAAAACGGTCGCGGAGCGTAAAAAACCGCGCCGGAAGCTGAAAAACGACTTTTTAGCTTGAAAAATCGTGGCGGAGCTTCCGCCGCCGTTTTTCAAGCTCCGCCAGAGTTTTTTACGCTCCGCCATCGTTTTTTAAGCTCCGCAGCCGTTTTTAATGCTCCGCGACCGTTTTTTACGCTCCGCGGCCGTTTTTCAGGCTCCGGAGCCGCCGTACGCTCTGGTAGACTCCCCCTCCCGCCATGAAAAGGCCGCCGTTTCTTCTCCTCCTCTTTTTCACGGCGCTGGCCGGCTGCGGCGACAGCGGAAAGCCCGCGGCGCCTCTCGAACCGCTTTACAGCCTCACGGAAGGTCTGGACGTCGCGGAGATCGACCATGAGCCCGGGATCGTGGATCTGGGGACGCCGGAGGCCCGGTCGCTGCTGCGCAAGGGGTGGAGCCGCGACGAGGGCGCGTACGTCTGGAGCGACGGCCCGGAGTCCGAGCTCGACTTCTTCCTCGCCGTTCCCAGGGACGTCCCGCTGACCCTGCGCGGCGAGCCGTACCGCTTTCCGGGCGCTCTCCCTCAGGAGGTCTCTCTGATCTTGAACGGGGAGAGCTTCGAGAAGGTCACGGTGGATGGGAAGGACCAGCGGGTCGTCCTCCCGGAACGGCATCTGCGGGCGGGGACGAACCGTCTGGTCCTGCGCTACGCCTGGACGCATTCGCCCCAGGCAGACCCCCGGCGCCTCGCCGTGGCCTGGGACCTCCTCCGCTTCGAGACCGGCGTGGACGCGGCTGCCCGCGTGCGGGCGGCCGGCGGCCAGCTCGCCCTCCCCTTCGGCTGGCGCGTCACCTCGTACCTCCGCGTGCCGAAAGGGGCCGCGCTCACCCTGGAAGATCTCCGTCTGCGCGACGACCGGGCGGGGGACCTGCGGGTGACGCTGCAATCCGAGCAGGGCGAAGAGCGGGAGATCGCCCGGCTCGACCCGGGTCATGCGGAGACCGTGGAGCTGGAGGACGAAGGACTGGTACGCCTCTCCCTGGCCGCCGTCCCCGAGGAGCCCGGCGGACCGGCGGGGAGCGGCCTGGTGCTGAAGCGTCCCGCCATCGCGGCCCCCCGCGCCGCGAAGGCGGCCCCCCCGGCGGTTCCTCTCCCCGCCCTGGAGCGCCGGCCCCGGAACGTCGTCCTCTATCTCGTGGACACCCTGCGGGCCGACCATCTCGGCTGCTATGGATACGGCAAGCCGGTCTCCCCCCGGACCGACGCCTTCGCCCGCGAAGCGACGCTCTTCCGGCGCGCGGTGGCCCAGTCCCCCTGGACCCGCCCCTCCATGGCCACGATCCTGACCGGCCTCCTCCCCCGCACCCACGGCGTCAACCTGAAGCGGCACGCGCTCCCCCCCGAGGCCGTCACCCTGGCGGAGGCGTTGAAACAGCAGGGATACGCGACCGCCGGCTTCGTCACCAACGGCAACGTGGCCCGGAGCTTCGGCTTCGCCCAGGGCTTCGACACCTACGAGCTGCTGCCCCGGAAGCGCAGCGCGGCCACGGACGTCAGCGCCCGCGCCGCCGCGTGGCTGGAGAAGAGAACGGACGCCCCCTTCTTCCTCTATCTCCACACGGTGCAGCCCCATGCTCCCTACAATCCGCCGGAGCCGTTCCGGCGCCGCTTCGCCCCGCAAATCCGCGACGAGGCCCTCACCCGCATGAGATTCCTCCGCCGCCTCCAGCAAGGAAAAATCCCCGCCACCCCCGAGGTGCGTCGAGACCTCCTGGCCCTCTACGACGCCGAGATCGCCACCAACGACGCCGCCTTCGGTGAGCTGATCGACCTCCTGGTCCGCGAGGGGCTGTGGGAAGACACCATGATCGTCTTCGTCTCCGACCACGGCGAGGAGTTCCTGGACCACGGCGGCTGGGAGCACGGCAAGACCCTGCACACCGAGATGCTGGACGTCCCGCTGATCATCCGGATTCCAGGGATTGGAAATGGAAAGGTTTTGGAGCGCCAGGCCCAGCACGCGGATCTGACCCCCACGATCCTGAGCGCCGTGGGCGTCCCTGTTCCCGCCGCCGTGGAAGGCCGCAGCCTCCTCCCCTGGATGAACGGCGCGCCGGAAGACGGAGCCGAAGAGGTGGCCTTCTCCTGGCTGGAAGAGTACGGCCTTCAGACAGCCTCGGCGACCACGCCGGAATGGCGGCTGATCGAAAAGCGCGCTCCGGTCTCCGGGCGCTCCCTCTACGACCGGCGGAGCGATCCCGGAGAGAAGCGCGATCTCGGCTCGGAGCGGCCGGTGCGGACAGGGCATCTCGCGACGCGCCTCCGCGCCGAGGAGCTGCGGAAGCGCGGCGCGCTGCGGGCCGGCGAGGGCAAGATGGACGCGGAGCTGCGCCAGCAGCTCCGCGCCCTCGGATATGTTCACTGAGCTTCAAGCGGCCTGGAGACGCTTCCACTGCTCGTCGTAGCTCTCCAGCACCTTTCGCAACTGGTCCAGCGCGTCGGGGGTCAGCTCGCCTTCCGCTCCGCCGGCCACCCAGCGCGCCGCCGCCACCAGGGCGGCCATCTCGAAGGCGCCGAGCGTGAGCTGGAAAGTCGTGGGTCGAAGCCGCTCGATCCGCATGATCAGGCCGCCTTCGCCGGACGCTTGAGGTAATCGCCGATCTGCCGCAGCTCGTCCTGGAAATCGTCGAAATCCTGACGGATGCCGTTGAGATAGGCGCTCAGCCCCAGGGTGTGCTTGGCGTAGTGCACCGCCTCCTGGATCTCCGCGTCCGTGGCCCCGAACAGCTTGGCGACCTCGGTGTGGAACAGGGTGCAGTAGTGGCACTTGGTCTCGGAATGCACCGCGACTCCCATGAGCTGCCGGTACTTCGCCGGGATGTAGACGCCCTGGGTGCTGTTGGGCTCGGCGAGCTCGAAGCGCTTGAAGAGCTCCCACTCGTAGTCGAGGGTCTCTTCGGGGAAGCGGTCGAAGAAGCTGGGGACGAGGCCCAGAGTATCCTTGATCTCAGTGAAGACTTCCTCACGCGAACGGAACGTAGCCATGATTCTGACCTCCTTCAGGTCTGGAAAGTTTGTGGGTCATGACGGGGTCTCAATCCCCCGTCGATCATGACTACGCGAAAGCCCGCGCGAACCCGCCACGCCAAAATAAAAAGCCCGAGCCTCGGGGAGGCTCGGGGGCCTGGAGCGGTAGGCCCTCTGGATTCCAGGCCGTCGGACTACGGACAGTAGCTCATCCCGTCCGTGCAGTCGCCCGAGATGAAATAGCCGGGATCCGGGCAGGACTGCCGCATCCAGTTGCAGCACTGGGAGAGGCTCATCCAGCAGTCCATGTAGTAGGGACCGCTGCTGCACTCGTAGTAGCAGGTCACGGGCGCGGTCGCGCGAGCGGAGTCCATCGTCCCGCCGACCACGGCGAGCACGATCACGAGCAGACCAACGAATCGAAACAGTTTCATGCAAAACCCCTTTCCTTTTCACAACCGGCGATCGATCCCGATCTCCGTATCTCTATTGTGATCGGCCGGCGCGCGCGGGGGCACCGCATGGACGTGTAAATCTAGGGGGTTTGAAAGGAGGGACCCCGCACGATCATGCAGGGTCCCGTGGGATTCCGCTCAGCCGATGCCGATCGTCTGCTCCGGGCAGGTATCCAGTTTCTGGGTACAGCCCACGTTGACCGAGATGCAGTTGCCCGTCCCGATCGGGCAGCCCCGGACGGTCTCGATCCAGACGCCCCCCTGCGCGGTCCCGAGGCTCAAGGCGTCGAGAATGCGCAGGCTCTCGCGGTTCAGCCGAAGCTTTCTGATCCGGTTCTTTCTCAAGGCAGGCTCCTTTCTGGAAAGGTCACCCACGCTCCCTGGACGGCGGATCTTTCATTATAACGCAGGCGGGTTGCGGCAAGGCGGGAGGCGGACCGCGCGCCAGCGGCCCGCCTCCGGGTCAGGGCTGCTTCAGGTTACGGACAGTAGTTCGTGCCGTCCGTGCAGTCGCCGCCCTCGTACTCGTAGCCGTCCGGGCAGGTGGCGGCGTTCCAGTTGCAGCAGTTCTGGAGGGTCGACCAGCAACGTCCGGAGTAGAACACGCCGCTACACCACTTGTAGCACTGGATCGGGTAGAAGGCGCGGGCGGTCTCGGTAGTTCCGGCCATGAGGGCGAGAGCGATCACGAGCAGACCAGCGAGTCGAAACAGTTTCATACCAGACTCCTTTCTTCGGACCCTCCTTCGAGGGTCCCGTGGATCGTCCCGGAGCTCCGTGGGCAGGTGTACGGGCGCCGAAGAGAGGAGTTTCAGGAAATCCTTGTATATTCTTGCTGACTTCCGGCGTACGAAAACCTCTGTGCAAGGCGGTAGAGACGCCCCTGCCCGTTTCAGAACGCCCTCGGCAGGCCACCTACGTCGGGGCGTCTCGAGGCGGGAATGCCGGTCCGTTCGGCCTTTCGTTCGACGGGCGCACAACCGATCACCTTCCCCTCGTCCAACGAGGGTGAAGCCGGAGCGGCATCTCCGTCCCGGATACGCCCCGACGTGGGAGGCCTCCGGAAGGCGTTCTGAATCGGGCTGGGAGCGTCTCTACCGCCTTCCCGGCAGGTCGTCCATGGCTGACAGGATGGGCGGTACGCCCCCATGCTAGCATCCACCCCGTGAAAGTCGCTGTCATCGGCGGAGGACCGGCGGGGCTCTATTTCGCCCTGCTCATGAAGAAGGCCAATCCGGCGCACGAGGTCGTGGTCCTCGAGCGCAACGCCCCGGACGCTACGTTCGGGTGGGGCGTGGTCTTCTCCGATCAGACTCTCGGCAACTTCAAGGCCGCGGACCCCGAGACGTTCCAGGAGATCTCGGACAACTTCGCCCGCTGGGACGACATCGACATCCACTTCAAGGGGCGGACCATCACCTCCGGCGGCCATGGCTTCGCCGGGCTCGCCCGCGTCAAGCTCCTGGAGATCCTCCAGCGCCGCGCCGCCGATCTGGGCGCCGACCTCCGCTTCCGCAGCGAGGTGCGCGACGACTCCGACCTTCCCGCCCTCGGGCTGGGCGACGCCGATCTGATCGTGGCCGCCGACGGCGTCAACAGCGCCGTCCGCCGGGCGCACGCGGCGGATTTCCAGCCGGATCTCGTCCAGGGCAAGGCCAAATTCATCTGGCTGGGCACCACGCGCCGGTTCGACGCCTTCACCTTCGTCTTCATCGAGAACCAGCACGGCGTCTTCCAACTCCATGCCTACCGGTTCAGCGACACCCATTCGGCGTTCATCGTGGAGTGCGACGAGGCGTCCTGGCGCAACGCCGGCTTCGACCGCATGGACATCGACGCCACGCTCGCCGCCTGCGAAGGTATGTTCGCGCCCTGGCTCGAAGGCCACCGTCTCCAGGCCAACATCCCGCCCCACCAGCGCGCGGCGCCGTGGCTCAATTTCACCCGCGTCCACTGCGCCCGCTGGTGGCACGGGAATCTCGTGCTGATCGGCGACGCGGCCCACACGGCCCACTTCTCCATCGGCTCGGGCACCAAGCTCGCCATGGAGGATGCCATCGGCCTCGCCCGCATCCTCAACGAGGAGCCGGATCTCCCGAAGGCCCTCCAGTCCTACGAGGACGAGCGGCGGACCGAGGCCCTGCGCCTCCAGAACGCGGCCCGCAACTCCATGGAGTGGTTCGAGAACGCCCGGCGCTACGTGCGGCTCGATCCGGAGCAGTTCGCCTACAGCCTGCTGACGCGCAGCCAGCGGGTCAGCCACGAGAACCTGCGCCTCCGCGACCGCTCCTATCTCGAAGGCGTCGAGCGCTGGTTCGCCAGCCGCGCCAGCCGCCGGCAGCACCAGGAGACGCCCAAGGCGCCGCCGCCCATGTTCACGCCGTTCACGCTGCGCGGCATGACGGTGGAGAACCGCGTCGTGGTCTCCCCCATGGACATGTACAGCGCCGAGGACGGCACGCCCAACGACTTCCATATGGTCCACCTGGGCGCCCGCGCCCTGGGCGGCGCCGGGCTGATCGTCACCGAGATGACCTGCGTCTCCCCGGAGGCCCGCATCACGCTCGGATGCACCGGCATGTACCGGCCCGAGCACCTGGAGGCCTGGCGCCGCGTCACCCGCTTCGTCCACGAGTGGAGCCGCGCGAAGATCTGCCTCCAGCTCGGCCACTCCGGCGGCAAGGGCTCCACCCGGCTGATGTGGGAAGGGATGGACGAGCCGCTCGAAAGCGGCGGCTGGCCGGTGATGGCGCCGTCCGCCGTCCCCTACAAGCCGGGCATGCAGGTGCCGCGCGAGATGACCCGCGAGGACATGGACCGGGTGCGGGAGGAGTTCGTCCGCGCCACGCGCATGGCCGTCGAGGCGGAATTCGACATGGTCGAGCTGCACTGCGCCCACGGCTATCTGCTCTCGGAGTTCATCACGCCGCTTTCCAACCGCCGGGCGGACGACTACGGCGGCTGCCTGGAGAACCGCCTGCGCTTCCCGCTGGAGGTCTTCCGCGCCATGCGCGAGGTCTGGCCGCAAGACCGGCCCATGTCCGTCCGCATCTCGGCCACGGACTGGGTGGAAGGGGGGATCGACTGCGGCGACGCGGTGGAGGTCGCCAAGGCGTTCCATCTGGCCGGGGCGGACATCATCCACGTCTCGGCGGGCCAGACCGCGGCCGACGCGAAGCCCGTCTACGGCCGGATGTTCCAGACGCCGTTCTCGGACCGCATCCGCAACGAGACGGGCATCCCCACCATCGCGGTGGGCAACATCACCGATCCGGACCAGGTCAACTCCATCATCGCCGCCGGCCGCGCCGACCTCTGCGCCCTGGCGCGGCCCCATCTCGCCGATCCGCAATGGACCCTCCGCGCCGCCGCCCAACTCGGCTACACCGCCCAGCCCTGGCCGGTGCAGTACCTGAGCGGCAAACAGCAACTGGAGCGGAACCTGGAGCGGCAACGGCAGGCGGAGCTGCTGGGGACGAGCACCATCTGAGAGCTCCTCGAGATCTCGGGAGAAATTTGCGCCCGCAGGGCGCGGGGACATAGCCCAGGCCTTCAGGCTTGGGCAGGGGGGAGCGCCGAGTCCCGGGGCGCGCGCCTCAGTTCCCAGGCCTGAAGGCCTGGGCTATGTCCCCGCGCCCTGCGGGCGCAAAACCTTCGTCGGGTTTTGGGAGGAGCTCTGAGTGAGGGCTTGCAGGCCGCGGAAGCGTTCCTTCCGCATCGAGCCGTACAATTTCCCTCTCAGGAGGATTTCAAAATGCTGAAGATCCAGCGTCCCCTGCTCGCCGCAGTTGCCCTGGTCCTGGCGTTTTCCCCGTCAGCCGTGCTGGCCCACGCGCCGGACGCACCGTCTCTCGAGACGATCGCGCTGTTCAACCCCGCCGCCCTGGAGACCCCGGAGAGCATCGCCATCACCCGGAACGGCGACCGCTACATCAGCTCCGCCTTCACCGGGGAGATCCGGAAGATCGCCGCGGACGGCTCGCAGTCCACGCTGGCCGTGATCCCCATCGGACCGCCGCTGACCGTCTGCGGCCCGTTCTTCAACGGCCTCACCGGCATCACCCTCGATCCGCGCACGGAAGGGAGCCTCTACGCTTCCGCGGCGGCCTGCGATCCCGCCTTCCGCGGGGTCTGGCGGGTGCCGCTGGACGGCGGCGCTCCCGAGGTCGTGGCGACGCTGCCGCTGGCGGCCATCCCCAACGGCATCGCCTTCCGCCATGACCAGCTCTATGTGGCCGATTCGAACCTGTCGGCGATCTGGCGCGTGCCCGCCGCGGGCGGCACGGCCGAGATCTGGCTGGAAGATCCGGCCTTCGCGGGCGTGATCACGCCGGAGCTGCCCCTGCCGGGCATCAACGGCCTGCAGATCTTCCGCAACGAGGTCTACGTCGCCAACTCCGGCCAGGGGACGGTCCTCGCCATCCCCTTCGGCCCCGGCGACACGGCCGGCGAGATCCGGCTGCACGCGGTGATGCCGCCCGGCACCGGGGGCGACGACTTCGCCTTCGACGTCCACGGCAACATCTATATGACGACCGATCCGTCCAACCTGCTGGTGAAGATCACGCCGGACGGCGATCCGGAGATCCTGCTCACCTTCCTCGACGGCCTGGACGGCCCCACGGCCGCGGCCTTCGGCAGGACGGGGGACGACCGCTTCAACCTGTACATCACCAACGCGGCCTTCCCCTTCTTCTCCACCACCTTCCGGCCGAGCCTGATGCGCCTCCACCTGGACGTGCCGGGAGCGCCGCCGAGCTGGTAGATCCGTCCGACACCGGACGACGATAGAATGCCGCCGGATCCCGGGCCGCCCGGGATCCGGCTTGCCGTTTCTTTCGCCGTCCGGACTGGAGGATCTTTCTTGGACAACCGCATTCCCCTGGAGCAGATCCAGCCGCAGCACTTCGGCTGGAACGTCGAGGACCGCGTCGCCACGGTGACGATCAATCGTCCGGAGCGGAAGAACCCGCTGACCTTCGAGTCCTACCGCGAGCTTTCCGACACGTTCCACCGCCTGCGGCACGTCGAGGAGGTCAAGGCCGTGGTGCTGACCGGCGCCGGAGAGAACTTCTGCTCCGGCGGGGACGTGCACGAGATCATCGGTCCCCTGGTCAAGATGCGCGAGGAAGGGCGGATGGACCGGCTGCTGGAGTTCACCCGCCTGACCGGCGAGCTGGTCCGCACCATGCGCCACTGCCCGCAGCCGATCGTGGCGGCGATCGACGGCATCTGCGCCGGGGCCGGGGCCATCCTCGCCATGGCCTCGGACCTCCGTCTGGGAACGCCGCGCAGCCGCGTGGCCTTCCTCTTCACCCGCGTCGGCCTCTCCGGGGCGGACATGGGAGCCTGCGCCATCCTGCCGCGCATCATCGGTCAGGGCCGCGCCTCGGAGCTGCTCTACACCGGCCGCTTCATGGACGCCGGCGAGGCCGAGCGCTGGGGCTTCTACAACCGTCTTGTCGATCCGGAGAAGCTCCTCGAAGAGGCCCGCACCCTCGCCCACTCCATCGCCCACGGCCCCACCTTCGCCCACGCCATGACCAAGCGCCAGCTCCACCACGAGTGGGGAATGGGGGTCGACGAGGCCATCGAGGCCGAAGCGCAGGCGCAGGCGATCTGCATGCAGACCGAGGACTTCGCCCGCGCTTTCCGGGCGTTTGCGGCGAAGGAGAAGCCGGTGTTTGAGGGGAATTGAGGGACGTGCAAGATAGATTGCCGTCTGGGGCGGCCTGCCCTTCGAGACCTCACCCCCTGGCCCCCTCTCCCACCGCCCTCCCTCCCGACCGGGAGAGGGGGAACGATGAGGAGGCCGTCTTGCCTACGCCGAAGAGACCTCCCTCTCCTTCAGGAGAGGGACCGAGGGTGAGGTCTCGAAGCGCATACCGCTGAGATAACAACGCCATGCCCGACACCACCTTCCTTTCCTGGCCCTTCTTCGAGGACGCCCACCGGGTCCTCGCACGCGACTTCGACGACTGGTGCCGGCGGGAGATCGTCCCCCTGGAAGGCCGGGAGGACGAGGACCTCGACGGCGCCTGCCGCGAGATCGTCCGCCGGCTGGGGAGCGGCGGCTGGCTGCGCCACGCGGTCTCCGAAGAGGGCGCTTCCGGCCGCCTGGACGTCCGCTCCCTCTGCCTGATCCGCGAGACCCTGGGACGCCATTCGGGGATCGCCGACTTCGCCTTCGCGCTCCAGGGCCTGGGAAGCGGTCCCCTGTCGCTCTTCGGCTCCGAGGAGCAGCGCCGGACCTGGCTCCCCCGCGTGGCCGCCGGCGAGGCCATCCCGGCCTTCGCCCTCTCCGAATCCGAAGCGGGCTCGGATGTCGGCGCCATGACCACGGCGGCGCGGCGGGACGGCGACGGCTGGGTGATCGACGGCGGGAAGACCTGGATCTCCAACGCCGGCCTCGCCGATTTCTACATCGTCTTCTGCCGTCTGCCGGAGCAGGGGGAAAAGGCCTTCGGCGCCTTCCTGGTGACGGCGGACAATCCCGGCCTGCGGGTCGCGGAACGGATCGACGTCCTCGCCCCTCATCCCCTGGGGACGCTCGCTTTTGAAAGCTGCCGCGTGACTGCCGACGCCCTGGTGGGCGAGCCGGGCAAGGGCCTGAAGGTGGCGCTTGCGACGCTGGACGTCTTCCGCTCCACCGTCGGGGCGGCGGCCCTGGGATTCGCCCGCCGCGCCCTGGACGAGGCCGTGGCCTGGGCCACGCGAAGACAGGCCTTCGGCAAGCCGCTTGCAGAGTTCCAGCTCACCCAAGGCCGGCTCGCCGACATGGCCCTCGACATCGACGCCTCCGCCCTCCTCGTCTACCGCGCCGCCTGGACCCGCGACGCCGGCGCGGAGCGTGTCACCCGCGAGGCCGCCATGGCCAAGCTCTTTTCCACCGAGGCGGCACAGCGGGTCATCGACGCCGCCGTGCAGCTCCTGGGCGGCCGCGGCGTGGTGGCGGGCTCGCCCGTGGAGCGTCTGTATCGCGAGGTCCGCGCGTTGCGGATCTATGAAGGAACCAGCGAAATCCAGCGCCTCGTCATCGCCGGCCAGCTCCTGGCCGGCGCGGCGGGCCGGGAGGCATGATCGATGAGCCATGAGCCCAGCGCCCACGTGGACACCTTCTGCCGCGACTCGCTGCCGCCGCGCGAGCTGTGGCCGGACATGCCCTACGACGGGCTGCCGGAGCTGGCCGCCTATCCGTCCCGGATCAACTGCGCCGCCGAGCTGCTCGACCGCATGGTCGAAGCCGGCCACGGCGACCGTACCGTCTTCCACTTCCACGGCGGCCACTGGACCTACCTCCAGCTCCTGGAGACCGCCAACCGCATCGCCCACGTCCTGGTGGAAGACCTCGGCGTCGTGCCGGGCAACCGCGTGCTGCTGCGCGGCCCCAACAACCCCATGATGGCCGCCTGCTGGTTCGCCGTCGTCAAGGCCGGCGGCGTGGTGGTCTGCACCATGCCCCTGCTGCGCGTGCGCGAGCTGACCTTCATCGCCGACAAGGCACAGATCGGCCTCGCCCTTTGCGACGCCCGGGTGGCCGCCGACTGCGAGCAGGCGATGTCCACCACGGCCGCGGGATTCCCGCGCGACGGCGGGCGCGTCGTCCTCTTCCACAGCGCCCAGCCCGGCTCGCTGGAGTCGCTGATGCGCGGCAAGCCCACCACCTTCGACAACTGCGACACGGCGGCGGACGACACGGCCCTGATCGCCTTCACCTCCGGCACCACGGGACAGGGCAAGGGGACCATGCACTTCCACCGCGACGTGCTGGCGGCCTGCGACTGCTTCCCGGCGTACGTCCTGAAGGCGGACCCGGACGACATCTTCTGCGGCTCGCCGCCGCTGGCCTTCACCTACGGTCTGGGCGGGCTGCTCCTCTTCCCCCTGCGCATCGGCGCCTCCTCGCTCCTTCTGGAGCAGGCCGCGCCGCCGCAGCTTCTGCAAGGGATCCAGGACCACCGCGCCACGGTCGTCTTCACCGCGCCCACGGCCTACCGCGCCATGGCCGGACTGGTGAAGGGTTTCGACCTCTCCAGCCTCCGCAAGTGCGTCTCGGCGGGAGAGACCCTGCCCAAGGTCACCTTCGATCTGTGGGAGCGCGAGACCGGCCTCAAGATCATCGACGGCATCGGCACGACGGAAATGCTGCACATGTTCATCAGCGCTTCCGGGGACGACATCCGCCCCGGCTCGACGGGCAAGGTGGTCCCTGGCTATCAGGCCAAGCTGGTGGACGACGACGGCAACGACGTGCCCAGCGGCGCCATCGGCCGTCTCGCCGTGAAAGGGCCGACCGGCTGCCGCTATCTCGACAACCTCGAGCGGCAGCGCGGCTACGTCCAGGACGGCTGGAACCTGACGGGCGACTCCTACCTCTTGGATGAGGACGGCTACTTCTGGTACCAGGCGCGCACCGACGACATGATCATCTCGGCGGGCAACAACATCGCGGGCCCGGAGGTGGAAGGCGTCCTCCTCGATCACCCTTGCGTCGCCGAGTGCGGAGTCGTGGGAGTGCCGGACGAGGACCGGGGCCACATCGTCAAAGCCTTCATCGTGCTGCGTCCCGGCTTCGAGGCCTCCCCCGAGCTGGTCAAGAAGCTGCAGGACTTCGTCAAATCGGAGATCGCCCCCTACAAGTACCCCCGGGCGATCGAATTCGTGGACTCCCTGCCGCGCACCCTGACCGGCAAGCTCCAGCGTTTCCGCCTGCGGGAGCTGAATCAATGAGCGAAGATCCCCTCGAGATCCTCCAGCCCGAAGGCTGGGCCCGTCCGATCGGCTATTCAAACGGCATCGCCGCCACCGGCCGCCTCGTCTTCGTCGCCGGCCAGATCGGCTGGAACCCCGCCACCACCGCCTTCGAAACCGACGACTTCGCCGCCCAGACCGCCCAGGCCCTGCGCAACGTCGTGGCGGTCCTGAAAGAGGCCGGAGCCGAGCCGCGGCACGTGGTGCGGATGACGTGGTACATCACGGACAAGCAGGCTTATCTGGAAGGTCGCCGCGAGATCGGCCAGGCTTGGCGGGAGGTGATGGGTAAGCACTTCCCCGCTATGGCCGTGGTGGTGGTGAGCGCGTTGGTCGAGGATCGGGCGAAGGTGGAGATCGAGGCTACGGCGGTGGTGCCGGAGTAGGCGCGGCTTAGCTTCACAGCTGCCGGACCAATCCGGTGTCTCGATAGCATCTAGTTCGTGCTAAACTTACGTCTTCCACAAAGATGAGCGTGGTAAGTCGAGGGGCAAGCCATGTACCTCTGGAGCCTTGTCTTACGATGAAAACCTTGAGCACGATATACCCGTTGCGCCACGTCTCAATCCGTGTTCCCTGGCATGACGCCGGTTGGAACGGTACGGTCTGTGGCAGCCCCAGACACAATACGGCCTGCATCAAGCTGGTCAACATCGCTGAGAAAAAGAACGATGTTCATGAAGAGAAGATCGCAGGCCGGTCACTGAGGGGCATGGATCCGAGCCAGTTTCCGCCGTGTGTGGTAGAACGTGGGACGTTTATGGCGGACTTCGCACTCGACCGGCTTCACGAGCATCCTTACGTCAAGTCGTCTCCGGAAACACACGCACATTTCAGGCCTACCCGCCTCCACTATCCTGCCTACGGCGCGGCCGGCTTGCCGTTCCGCTGGATGATGAAGCCGGTGGTCTTTGGCGACGCAGAGAAGGGTGAAGCCGGGCTTGTAGATCAGTTTCCGCTGGAGAGCGTCGACATTGCGTTCGAACCGGAGCTCAAGTTCCAACCCCACTGGGTCCAGGACCATCGCAATCACCGTGCTTTGCTAGACTGCTTTTGGAAGCATGTTCAACCGGAAGATTCGTTGGTCTTCTTTTACGCCAAACAGGTTCCACTGGTGGAGGACCCTCGTCGGGTTCTGATTGGTGTCGGCCGCGTGGTCAGGATCGGTCCGCTTACTGAGTACGACTATGAAGGCTCGCCCGAAGGCAAAACCCGTAGCCTGCTGTGGGAGCGGATGGTAGTGCATTCAATCCGCAAGGGCTTTGAGGACGGGTTCCTACTTCCGTATCACGAGGCGCTTGCTAAATGCGACGAAGGCCGTGCCTTTGACCCAACCGAAGTCGTCGCCTTTGCACCCGAGGAGCGGTTCACTGAATTTTCCTATGCTACCGAGCACGTCGGCAACGATGCGGCTATCAGCGCGCTCCTCGCCTGCCGCGCCGCGTTGCTGCGAGCGGGCGAACTCTTCAGCGTGACAACAGCGCCACAAGAGCAATGGATCGACCAGCAACTCGGGCGTCTATGGGAGAGACGCGGCCCGTTCCCAGGTTTCGGAGCAATCCTCAGCGCCACCGGCGTGCCGCTCGGCAATTTCATCGCCCAAGCCTTGGTGAACGAATTTGGCGAAGAAGGCAACTTGTGGAGTGCGTGGGACGCGGCACTCTCTGATCCACGCAAGTATCTCCCCGCAGAGTTAATCCGACAGATTGACACAACCATTGTCAGTACTTGGCAACACATGCTGCCAGGTCGCAGACAATTTCTGGAACTTCTGAGCCGAGTCGATCTCTCCACAGAACAGGCCAAAGTACTTGCGGTCCCGGAGGTTCGCTGCGAGCACGGCATCAACCCAAAGGACGAGGACTTCCTCCGCAACCCATATCTTTTCTATGAGGCAACCCGGCTTAGCACGATACCAGTTGCTATCGGCACGGTAGACCGAGGATTGTTCCCGACCGCGATTATTCGCAAGCGCTACCCGTTATCCGAACCGTCGACCGTCCAGACCGCCGTAGACGGCCGACGCCTGCGTGCACTTGTTGTTCGCGAGTTGGAGGAAGCGGCCCTAAGAGGCGACACGTTGCGGGCCCAAGCCGACGTAATCACCACGCTTCGTCGCCAAGATCAGAGCAAAGACGAGCAACGCACCAACGTCACTGCGGACCTTCTCGCGACTGCAGAGGTCGAATACTTCTCCGGCGAGATCCACTTGACCGAAATGGCGGATGGCCGTCGCGCTTATCAACTTGAGCGCCTTGCCAAAGTTGGTAACCTCATTCGCACGACGGTAAGCAAGCGCGTCCAAGCGCCACGTCATGAGCTCTCCGTGGACTGGCGTGCTGAGCTTGATCAGCTTCTCGGTGTGGCACTTCCGATTGAACCTGACGAACGCACTAAGGAAGAGAACGCACGGCAGGAGAAGGCCGCCACGCTAGCCGAGATCGCCGCAGCGCGCTTCAGCGTGCTCATTGGCCCGGCCGGCACGGGCAAGACCACACTGCTTTCCGTGCTCTGCCGGCGACCGGAGATCCACCAAGACGGTATCGTCATGCTCGCACCCACTGGCAAAGCGCGCGTGCGGATGGAAGAAGTGGCGCGCCAAGCTGGCATACAGAACTTTCGCGCCTATACCCTGGCGCAGTTTCTTGCGTCATCCAAGCGCTACGACGGCCGCACCCAGCGATACCTGTTAATCGAACAGCAAGGCGACAAGGTCGGCCGCACGGTAATCGTGGACGAGTGTTCAATGCTTACAGAGGAGATGATGGCCGCGCTACTTGAGGCATTAAGTGGCGTTCATCGGCTTATCTTCGTTGGCGACCCGCGACAGCTACCACCGATTGGTGCCGGTCGCCCCTTCGCGGATATCGTCGTGCGGCTACGACCCGAGGACATTGAGAGCCGCTTTCCGCGTGTCGGTAATGGTTATGGGGAGCTAACCGTGCCGCGTCGGCAGGGTGCTGGCGAGCGCGAGGATTTGCAGCTTGCCGCGTGGTTTGGGGGCAGCGTGCTGAGCCCCGGCGAGGATCAGATCTTTGAGATACTCGCCGGCAAGCGCACAAGCGAAACCATTCAGCTCGTGCATTGGGAAACGCCGGACGAACTGGAATCCTTATTGCCCAAGACCCTTGGCACCACTCTTGGCTTCGACCCTAAACAGGAGGAGTGGCAGGCGTTTGCTTGCAGCTTGGGCGGCAATCTTGACGATAAGGGCTCAGCGTGGTTCAATCCGCGCCTCGGCAAGTATCCCGGCTGCGGGCGAGCTGCGGAGGCGTGGCAAATCCTGAGCCCCGTGCGCCAGAAACCTTGGGGCGTGGACACCCTCAACCGCAACATCCATCTGCGCTACAAAGGCCAGCAGATCGAGAAGGCGCGTAATCCGGGCAAATTCCGCAGCATTCCACTACCGCAAGGTGATTCCCAGATCGTCTACGGGGACAAGGTCATTAATAACAGAAACTGGTCAGTGCCTAAAGGCCGCCTATATCCCAAACCGGATGGCCGCAGCTATCTTGCCAACGGGGAGATTGGGATGGTGGTTGGCCATCGTTACACTCAGAAGCGTAATTGGTTGCCGAAGAACCTGGAGGTTGAATTCTCTACACAACAGGGCACGATAGTAACTTTTTACCCGAGCGACTTCTCAGACGACCGTGAGGCCAGCCTCGAACTCGCCTATGCCCTGACCGTACATAAGGCCCAGGGCAGCGAATTTGAGGTCGTTTTCCTCATATTGCCGCGCTCTCCGCTTATGCTCACACGCGAGCTGCTTTATACAGCACTTACGCGCCAAAAACAGAAGATTGTAGTCTTCCACCAAGGCTCAGCGACCGATCTTCAGCGACTCAGCTCCGATCGCTACTCGGCCACAGCGACGCGTCTTACTAACCTCTTCGAACCACCTAATCCGAAGGTTGTCGGTGATTCCTTTCTTGAGAATCGCCTTATTCACCGCACCAGTCGCGGTGAAGCCGTACGATCGAAATCAGAGGTAATCATTGCCAATCTGCTGCACGCTAAAAACATTGCCTACTACTATGAGCATCCGCTGGAGCTAGGCGGTGTAGCCAAGTACCCTGATTTCACGATCGAGGACGATGATACGGGCATTACTTATTACTGGGAGCATTGTGGCCTGCTGCATGATCCGGCTTATCACAGGCGCTGGGAGGAGAAGCAGCAATGGTACCGAGAGAACGGAATCTTACCGCTCGACGAGGGCGGCGGCCCGAGTGGTACTCTCATCGTCACACGCGATCAACCTGATGGTGGTATCGATTCGCCGCAGATCGCAGATCTTATTGCTCAGGTCTTCTCTATGTGAGCGGAAGAAGTCCGCCCTGAAGGGCGGAATTTGAATAGCCCGCGGTGCTTCAGCGCCAGGTCGGACAGGCCCTCCCCCATCCCCTAATTCGCCCCGAAGGGGGCGATGCTTTTCGGTATGGTTATCTCAGGGCAGTAACCAAGAACAGACGCAAGGGTTGGGTCCCGCCGCCTTCGGGGCGGATGAAATTTTGTAAGGAATCGCCTTCCTGGCGCTGAAGCGCCAGGCTATTCAAATTTCGCCCTTCAGGGCGGCCCGCCGGCATGATTATCAAAGAAAGTCGTGCTGGCCCCGGCCCCACCCCTCGGACGACCTCCCGCCCCCTCCCGGCGGGTGGCGACCGCCGCCGCGCCATTCTCTAGGATCATCCCGAGGGCACATCCGCGCCCCGAAGGAGGATTCTTCCATGATCCCCATCGACAATCTCGTCAACGATTTCCTGGCCCAGAAGCGCATCGCCGTGGCGGGAGTCTCCGACCATCGCGACACGCCCGCCAACCTCATCTACAACACCCTGCGCGACCGGGGCTACACGGTCTACGGCATCAACCCGCACGAGCCGACCTTCGAAGAAGATCCCTGCTATCCGGACATCGCGTCCCTGCCGGAGAAGCCTGACGGCCTGGTGGTCGTCACCCGGCCGGCGGTCTCGGAGGAGCTCGTGCGCCAGTGCATCCAGGCCGGAGTCCCCCGCGTCTGGCTGCACTGCATGCTGGGCACGCGCCCGCGCTTCCTGAAGGATCTCGCGGCCTCGCAGGGCAGCGTCTCGCCCGAGGCGGTCCGGATCTGCCGCGAGAACGGCATCGCGGTCATCCCTGGGAGCTGCCCCATGCAGTTCCTGGGAGCGGACTTCGGCCACACCTGCATGCGTGGAATCCTCCGGGCGACCGGAGCGCTGGAGATTCCGGAGGTCAGCGCGGCCGGCGCTTGAAGCAAGCCGGTCCGCCTGCCTGTCCTGTCCGCGGGTTAGGAGGGCGCCTTGTCCTAGGTGTCCCTGGGGGAAGGCCGGATTTGCGCCAAGGTGTCCTTGACAAAAGGACACCTTGGCGGTAATCGTACAGCATGCCTCTCCATCCGGTGCTCCTTGAAAAGCTCAACGCCGCGCTGGCGCCGGCACGGCCTCTCCAATGGACTCGGCGCGATACCCGGCTCCCGGCGGTGCCGGGCAAGGTGCATGCGGTCATCGGCATGCGACGGGCGGGCAAGACCACCTTCCTCCGCCAGTTGCAGGCCGATCGGCGGGCCAGCTTGGCGCCGGAGCGGGCAGTCTTCGTGAGCTTCGATGACGACCGGCTCGCCGAACTGGCCGCAGATCAGCTTGCGCTCATGCTCGAGGAGTACTACCGCCGCCACCCGGAGCTGCGGGGCCGGGAGACGGTGTGCTGGTTCCTCGACGAGATCCAGCTTGTCGCAGGGTGGGAGCGCTTCGTACGCAGGATCATGGATTCCGAACAGGTCGAGGTCGTGGTTTCCGGTTCTTCGGCCCGCATGCTCTCGCGCGAGGTCCATACGTCTTTACGGGGGCGCGGCATGGAGACGGTGGTCCACCCCTTCAGCTTCCGCGAGTTCCTCCGCCATCGTGGCGAGGAACCGGAACGGGAACCGGCTCGGTGGGATGCGCCGGAGCGGTCTTTGATGGAGAAGCGATTCGGCGAGTACCTGCTCGCCGGCGGCTTTCCAGAAGCTCAAGGACTGGCCACCCCGCTTCGAATCGAGTTGCTGCAAGGCTATGTGGACACGGTGCTCTTCCGCGACGTCGTGGAGCGCTATGGTGTCTCGCAGGTAGCTGCGTTGCGCTGGCTAGTGCGCCAGTGCCTGCGCAATCCGGCTGGCAGCTTCAGCGTGCACCGTCTCCACCAGGACCTCAAGGCCCAGGGGCACGGCGTGGCGAAGGATTCGGTGCATGCCATGCTCGGCCATCTGCTGGACGCATTTCTGGTGAGCGCCGTGCCCCTGGCAACCGAATCGGAGCGGCAACGCAACTCCAACCCGCGCAAGCTCTATCCGGTGGACCCGGGCCTGATCCGTGCCTATGACACGAGCGGTCGATCGAATCTCGGTCACGCTCTGGAGACCGCGGTGCTGAACGAGCTGGAGCGCCGCAAGGCCGAGGTGGCGTACGTGAAAACTCCGGAAGGATTCGAGGTGGACTTCTACGCGCGTCATCTCACCGGCTCTCAAGAGCTGATTCAGGTCTGTGCCGATCCTTCAGCTCCCGGAACGATGGAGCGCGAGATCCGAGCCCTCACCGAGGCCGCGAAGGCCCATCCGCAGGCGACCCGGCTCCTGCTTGTGATGACCCGCGATCAGGCGATTCCAGCGGAGGCGTCAGAGGTCAGCGTGCAGCCGGCCTACGAGTGGCTACTGACCGAGCCGGTTGATCACTGACAACCTCTCGAGCAGGGCGATGGACACATCCCCGACGGGGCATGCCCCGAAGAAGCCCCGGCGGGATGTTTCTTTTGGAAGTGGAAGCGGATCAGCGACCGCTTTTCGCGAAATGTCAAGGCTGCGGCGGATACCCCGCCTCAGGGAGTCACACCGCTCCACGGCCCCGGCAGGACGCCGCCCTCGAAGCCGTCGCTGAAGAGCGCGTTGGCCGAGCAGACGCCCGTGTTCGAAAGGATGACGGAGTCGACGTACCAGCCGATCCCCTGGACGCTGGCGTCGTCCCCCTCGCGCCAGCGCACCCGGGCGGTGTTGGAGCCGGCGAAGGCGGAAAGATCGACCACGACCTGCGTCATCGGGCCGAGCGTGCCGTGGCACCAGGCCCGCTTCCCCGCGATCGGGTTCGAGGAGCCGGAGAAGACCGTGCCGTTGAAGCCTCCCATGAGGAAGGCCGCGTCCGGCACCGTGGACCACGTCGAGCCGCCGTCGGTCGTGATCTCCAGCGTGCCGGCGTCGAAGCACGTGCTCGAGCTTTCGAACAGGTAGGTATGCCAGAACGAGAGCTGGGTGCCCGCCTGCGTCACGAACGACGGCGAGGTCAGGAACCTCTGCGAGACGACGCCCTCGCTGTCGGAGAACCAGGAATGGGTGGGCGACTTCGCCACGTCCGTCGACCACATCCAACCGTTGACGCCGCCGATCGACGAGTGGGTCCACCCCGGATCGTTGAAGCCGCTGGCCCCTTCGAACGTTTCGTCCAGGAAGATCGCCACCGGGCCTGTGGGAGCCCCGACGCGCGACACGGAGTTGCTCTCTCCGACTCCGTTCGAGCTGTCGACCGCCCGCACGATGTAGTGATAGGTCGTGCCGTTCGCCAGCGCCGCCGAGGTGTCTCTGTACCCCGTGCCGGTGACTCCGGAAACGATCAGGTTTCCGGGACCGGGCGTGAAGCCCGCCGCGGTGGAACGGTAGACGTTGTAGGTGACCGGTCCGGCGCAGGCCGGGGTGGCCGCCGCCCAGGAGAGATCGATGGCGCAGCTCGCCGATCCGACGTTGGCGACGCTCGCCAGCCCCGCGAACGACGGCGGCAGCGTGCAGGCGCCCGTCGCCGTGGCCTGCGCGCAGCCCGACGGGCCGGACTCGCACCGGCCGCTGGCGTCCAGGCCCTGGACCCGGTAGACGTAGGTGGAGCCGCCCGAGACCGCGTTGTCGGTGAAGGACGTCCCCGCCACGGCGCTGGCGATCCGGGTAAAGGTGCCGGCCGCGGCGCAGGTGCCGGCCGCGCGGTAGACGTTGAACGCCCCCGAGCCCGGCACTCCGTTGCCCCAGGTGATCTGGATCTGGTTCGGGCCGATCGCGGACGCGGCGCCGATCGCGGGGGCTCCGGGGACCGCGCAGATCGTGTCCGTCACCTTCGCCGTCCAGATCTCCTCGCGCAGGTTGCTCCGCCGGTCGGTCCAGGAGGGGAAGAACTGGCCGGCGATGCCCGACAGGCCGTTGTAATCGCCGTACTGGTTGTTGGCATTGGCCTCCGCGGCGGTCTCGTCCGTCGGGAGCGAGGTCAGCTTGACCGCCGCCAGCCAGGTGACGCCGTCGTTGTAGGAGGACTGGTACCAGACGTCGGCTTTCTTGCGCCCGGGATCGCCGACCGTGTCGTAATAGATGATCCCCAGCGCCCCGGTCGTCTCGTCGACCACCATCCACTGGTTGAACTGATCGTTGAGGGAATCCTGGTTGTTGATCATCGTCGGCGCCGACCAGGTGGCCCCGCCGTCGGTGGAGCGCGCGAACCAGATGCGGGTCTTGCAGGTGGAAGCCACGTTGGAACCGGGCTCGGTGAACGCCGAGGCGCACCCCGAAGCGCCGGTCAGGTCGGTCCAGGTGGCGTAGACGAGATCCTTGGAAACGGTGCGGTAGGCGCCGCCGGAGACATAGATGAGAGGCCGCCGGACGTTGAAGGACGGCACGCCGATGTCGAAGCTGCCGAAGGTCGTAGCGATCCGGAGCGGCGCGCCGTAGGAGACCCCGCCGTTGGTCGACTTCACGACGAAGATCCCCTGGCTGCCCGTAGCCGGCCAGAAGCCGAACACATCGCCGTAGGCGTTGGTCTTGACGTCGCCGCCAATCGCGGTGCCCGAGGACTCCGCGCCGCTGACCCGGATCGGCGTCTGCCAGGAACCGGCCGGCCCGGTGCGCCGATTCATGTACGCCGGCGTGCCGTTGTGCCAGATGACGTAGATGTTGTCCTTGTACGGTGAAGTCGCGCTGTGATCGACCCACATGATCTGCTTGTCGGCGATCGTCTGGCTGCCGGAGAACGTGGCGTCGAAGGTCCAGGTGACGCCGTTGTCAGTCGATTTGTAGGCCCGCATCCGCAAGGTCGAGATGCTGGCGTCGATCCCGATCGTGGTCGCCCAGGCGGTGCCGTCCGACGTCCAGTCGACGGTCGGATCGGAATGGAAGGCGTCGCCCGTGATCAGCGGCAGGGTGGTCTGGCCCCAGGTCGCGCCGCCGTCGAGCGAATAGAACTGCGCCTGGGCGCCGCTGCCCGAGATGTTGTTCGAGCCGGCGATGATCTTCATCGGGTCCCAGTAGTTGACGCGGATGTCCGACTCGCTGCGGGGCGCGGTCTGGAGGCCCGAGATCCGCAGCTCGCCGCTGACCGCCGCCTTCGCGCCGGGCTCCGGCGGGGCGTCCTTGTCCGCCGGACCGGGCACGAGGTCCTGGTGGCTCAGCATCCACTCGTACGCCTCCTTGAGGACCAGCGGATACCCGCCCGTGGGATCGGTCGCGGAGTACACCACCTCGGGATGCGCGCGGCGCCAGAGCACCCGCAGCCAGAGCGGGATGCGGATCTTGTCCTTGGCCTCCTCGGGCCGCAGCAGCGAGAAGTCCTGGTTGGCGGCGATCAGCGCGGCGAGCGCGCTGCGGGGCTCCACGGCGCCGGCCTGGAGCTGCTGGGACAGCGTAGGCCAGTCGGGCGCGGCGCCCCAGGCCAGGGACGGCAGAAAGATGGCGAGGACCAGTGCAAGGACCAGCGGCTGCTTCTTCATGGGATTCAGGCAGGCTACCATGGATGGCGAGGTCCGGAAAGACGGGGTGAGGGGATCGGCGGACAGGGTGCGTTGACTCAAGGTTGAGTCAATGGTCTGAAGCTCAATTTTCCGATAAGGAGAGATTCCCATGCGAACCATGACAGCCTCGTTGCTTTGCGTCCTGGCTCTTGCTCTTTTCGTTCCGTCCGGCGCCGCGGCGGCCGAGGGAGGGTTCCGCTGCGAGGAGCTCACGCTTCCCGTGACCCTCTCGCCGGGCGACGCCACCGTCTACAACGTCTTCGGCGTGCTCTGCTCGCGCGGCGCCATCCAGAACAAGACGGTCCAGATCGCGATCCACGGCTCGACCTACAGCCACCTGTACTGGGATTTCCCCTATCAGCCCGAGAGCTACTCCTATGTGCGCCGCGCCACGGCGGCGGGCTACGCGGTGCTCAACATCGACCGCATCGGCATCGGCCAGAGCGATCATCCGCCGGCGGCGGACGTCACCATCGGGGCCAACGCGCACGTCGTGCATCAGATCGTGCAGGCGCTGCGCGGCGGCGACCTGGTCGTGCCCTCGTTCGGACGCATCCGGGCCGAGCGCGTGGCGCTGGTCGGCCATTCGCTCGGCTCCGTGATCTCGATCGCCGAGGCGGCCACCTACGGCGACGTGGACGGCATCGTGCTGACCGGCGTGTCGCACACCGTGACGCCGGCCCTGCAGGAGATCTTCGCGGTCCTGTACCCGGCGAACCTCGATCCGCTTTTCGCGGGCCGGAACATCCCGGACGGCTATCTCACCACCGTGCCCGGCGCCCGCGGCGTCTTCTACTACGCGCCTTCCGCCGATCCCCTGGTGATCGCGATCGACGAGCAGACCCGTGAGACCACCACCACGGCCGAGCTCGACACGGCCTTCCCCGCGTTGTTCCTGTCGGGCGGAGTCCACGTTCCGGTGTTCGTGATCGTCGGCGATCAGGACGCGGCGTTCTGCGATCCGGCCAGTTGCTCGGCCGCCGGCGGCCTCACCCTGGAGGCGGGTTTCTATCCGCCGGACGCCTGCGTGGAGACCTCGGTCATCGCCGGCGCGGGGCATGACCTGAACCTGCACTTCCAGGCCCAGCAGGCGTACGACGGGGTGCTGGAGTGGTTGGACCGGCGCGTGGGCAGCGACACGCGGGTGCCGGCGCCGTCTCCCTGCCAGCCGTAAGGTTCGAGGGACGCCGGCGGCACCGTAAGTTGTCACGCAAAAAAGCCGGACAAGCACCTCCTTTTTGAACGAAGGAGGATCTTGTTATGCGCACTCTGTCCCGCTCGCCCTTCCGCACCGTGCTGCTGGCGTCCCTGTTCGCGCTCTTCACCGTCGCCGCCGTTCATCCGCAAGCCCCGGCGGCGACGCAGGCTGTCCCCGCGTCGACCCAGGAATTCCTGGCGACCTTGTCGGGCGACCAGACCGACGCTCCCGCGGCCGACGTTCTCCCCACCCCGAAGTTCCTGTCGACGGTCTGCACCGACGACTCGCAGTGCCCCACGGGCCAGAAGTGCTGCTACCCCTGCGGCATCGACGGCTGCGATTTCGTCTGCATGCAGGTCGTGAGGAACCGCTGCCCGTTCTTCCCGTAGGGAGGAGCGTCAGGGAGCCTTCCTCCGGGTTTCGAGGCGAGCGCGGGTCATGCGTTCGCGCAGGCCTCCTTCCTGGAGGAAGGCTTTCTCCAAGTGCCGGAGCTGGCGGTCGAGCAGGTAGCTGGCGACGCGAATCAAGCCGAGGATCACGTTGGCGGAGATCTCCGGATCGGAGCTCTCGATGCCCTTTTGAAACGTCGCGTAGGAAGCGTCCGGAATCCTGTTCAGCTCCCGGAGGCGGCCCGCGTAGGGGTGCTCCGGGGGCCATTCCTGAAGACCGCGAGCCTGCAGAAAATCCAGGTAGTCGGCCAGCAGCTCTTCGAGGCTGGCGCGGGCGACGCTGGTCAGCTTGAGCTCGGTCTCCTTGGACGTCGCCGAGGCCATGCTGCCCTCGACGATGTTCTGCTTGCCCGAGCGGGCCGCCTGGACCATCTGATCATGGGTACGGCTGCGCCTGTCGATGAAGTGGTCGCAGAAGTAGAGGGTGGCCTGGTAGACGATCTCCGCCTTCTGGTAGGAGAGCAGCTTCTGGTAGCCGCCGTGCTTGGGGATGAAGGTGTTGGTCATGGGAAGGGGTTGGGAAGAAAGGACCTAAAGGACATAAAGGACCTAAACGACATAAACGACAAAGGACGAGGAAAAGCGGCGAACGGCGGTCCTCATGACGGTGACTGTCCTTGAGTCCTTTGGGTCGTTTAGGTCGTTTATGTCCTTTAGGTCCTTCTCATTCTACACCGCAACTCTTCGGCTCGCAGCCAAGGTAATACTACCCTCAGGCGAGCACATGCACAGCCGCTGAGCGCCCAGCCCCCGCCTTGCGCTACTCTCTCCCCCATGCCTGAACCCTTCGGCGCCCAGACCATGGTGGAGCCCCTGCGGCGCGTGATGGTGAAGCGCCCCGAGGAAGCCTTCGCGACCGCCGACCCGGAACGGTGGCATTACACCTCGCGCCCCGACCTGGACGAGGCGCGGCGCGAGCACGACGCGCTGGTGGAGATCCTGGCCGATGCCGGCGCGGAGGTGATCGGGCATCCGGAGCCCCAGCCGGAGCGGGCGGACGCCATCTTCGTCTTCGATCCCGCGCTCGTCACCGATTGGGGCGCCGTGATCCTCCGCATGGGCAAGGAGCTGCGGCGCGGCGAGGAGGCGGCGATGGCCCGGCGCTTCCGGGAGATCGGAGTGCCGATCCTCGCCGAGCTGAACGGCGAGGCCACGGCGGAAGGCGGCGACCTCCTCTGGCTCGACCGCCAGACCCTCGCGGTCGGACAGGGGTTCCGCACCAACGCCGAGGGTCTCCGCCAGCTCCGGGAGGCGATGGCCGGCCTGGGCGTCGAGGTGCTGCCGGTGCCGCTCCCCTACTTCACCGGCCCCGAAGCCTGCCTCCACCTGCTGTCGCTGATCAGCCTCGTGGACCGCGATCTCGCCGTGGTCTATCCCCCTCTGCTGCCGGTGCCTTTCTGGAACACCCTGCGCGACCGGGGCTTCCGGATCGTCGAAGTCCCCGAAGAGGAGTTTCCGACCATGGGCCCCAACGTCCTGGCACTCGCGCCGGGCCGGTGCCTGATGCTGGAAGGCAATCCGGTGACCCGGCGGCGGCTGGAGCAGGCGGGCTGCGAGGTCCTCACCTACCGGGGAAGGGAGATCTCGCTCAAGGCCGAGGGCGGTCCCACCTGCCTGACGCGGCCGGTCTGGCGATCGTAGAAAAGCCCGGCCGTGCTAGAATCTTCCCAGCCTAACCGGTAACTGTTGTACCTCGCAGGCGGCATCCCGGCCAGGGAATGGCGGGCGGATGCTTTCCGCCGCGAGTCGCGTGCGAGGTACCCAAGGAGGACTCGTGCGCTTCAAGATCCGGACCCTCACCTTCGTCCTGCTTCTCCTCGCTCCCCTGGCCCTCCGCGCCGCCGATCACGTCTGCGGCGAGCACGACCTGATGTTCGCCTGCACCCAGACGGAGGAGAAGGGAAAGCTCCGGGCCGGCTGCGGCGTGCACGAGAAGGGCCGCTTCTTCGCGTCCGAGTGGCGGGTCTACGATCTACAGACGGAGAAGGTCCTGGGACGGGTCCCCGCGCGCCCGGACGGCATCGCGCTGATCAAGATCCCCCAGCAGCGCTGGTTCATCCTCGAAGGCGAGACGGTCTGCTCGACCGAGAGCAACAGCGCGCTCACCATCCCCTACCGTTTCCTGGTGGAACGCACCGGCAAGGACAGCTTCCGGCAGCGTCCCTACACGCCGGAGACCCTGGTGGCGACGGGGAACTGGAACGCCGACACCCAGTTGAACTACGGCGCGTTCCGCGGCCGGTCGCTCGCCCGGACCTCCACGGAGGCGACGCCGAACCGCTGATCGCCCGCGGCGGCTATCTGCTATCTTCGCGCTCGTCCGCGCGAAGCCATGCCGCCCACGATCCTCGCCACCCGCTATGTGACGCCCCTCCGCGAGGGCGGCTCGCTCCCCGCGATCGTGGAGGCCAGCGATCTGGGGTTCTACGTGCTCAAGTTCCGGGGCGCCGGCCAGGGCCCGCTGGCGCTCGTGGCCGAGTTGATCGCCGCCGGGATCGGCCAGGCCCTGGGCCTCAAGATCCCCGAGGTGGCCTTCATGGAGGTGGACGCGGCGCTGGGACGCAACGAGCCCGACCCGGAGATCCGCGACCTCCTGAAGGCGAGCGTGGGGATCAACCTGGGGGTCGACTACCTGCCGGGGTCCGTGACCTTCGACGCCGCCGCCGGCGAGACGGTCGAGGCGGATCTCGCCTCCGCCGTCGTGTGGTTCGACGCCTTCCTCACCAACGTCGACCGGACGCCGCGCAACCCCAATCTGCTGTGGTGGCACAAGGTCCTCTATCTGATCGATCACGGCGCGTCGCTCTATTTCCACCATAGCTGGGAAAATCTGGAGACGATGACCCGCAGCCGCTTTCCCGCCGTCCGCGATCACGTCCTCCTGCCCTGGGCGAGCCGCATCGAGGAGGCGGACCGGCGGTTGCGCCCCCTGCTCGGCGAGGAGATCTTCGCGCGCGTGATCGGCGAGATCCCGGATTCCTGGCTGGAGACCGATCCCGGCCTCTCCCCCGCCGACCGGCGGGCGGGATACCTGGAATTCCTCACCCGGCGGCTGGAAGGATCGGCGGCCTTCGTCGAGGAGGCGGTGCGTGCCCGCGCTCAGCTCGTTTGACTACGCCATCCTGCGGGTGGTGCCGCGCGTGGAGCGGGAGGAGTGCATCAACGCCGGCGTCATCCTCTTCTGCCTGGAGCGGGACTTCCTCCAGGCCCGCGTCGAGGTGAACGAGCCACGCATCCGCGCCTTGTGGCCCGCCGCCGACGTCGAGCTGATCCGCGCGCACCTGGAGGCGATCCCGAGGATCTGCGCCGGCAGCCCGGACGCGGGACCGATCGGGCGGCTCTCCCTCCGCGAGCGCTTCCACTGGCTGGTCGCCCCCCGCAGCACGATCATCCAGGTCTCCCCCGTCCACACCGGCCTCTGCGATTCGCCGGAGCGCGCGATCGAGGATCTCTTCCGCCGGATGGTGCTGGTTCCGAACCCTCACCCCTGACCCCTCCCAAAAGAAACTGGGAGCTTTTTCTGGCTGTCTCCCCTCCTCTCCCGGTGTGGGTGGGAGGGAGGGGTCGGGAGAGGAGGGGCCGGGGGTGGTGAGGGCCCATAAGGGAAATACCGGTCCAGGGCATTCTCGTTGCAACCTTTGAAGCTTTGAGGTTGGCGCATGCGAAACCGAGACCGATTCCTGATCCTTCTCCCGCTTCTCCTGGCCCTCGCCGCCCCTGCGGGCGCGCAGGACAAAAGCAAGGCGGACGACAAGGCGGACAAGGCGAAGCCCGCTCCTGCCAATCCCTACGAAGACCGCTTCCGGGAGCTCGACAGCAACAAGGACAGCTACGTCACGCCGGCCGAGTGGCCGCTGGAGCGGGCCAAGTTCGATCTCGTGGACCGCGACAAGGACGGACGCCTGAGCCGGGCCGAGCTGCTGACCCCGAACGTGGTCCGCGACCGCGACGAGCTGAACGCCCGGTTGCGGCAGGCGGACGCCAACCGGGACGGCTTCCTGAGCCCGGCCGAGAGGCAGCGCGCCGCCGACGCCGCGAACGCCGCCGCCAACCGGGCCAGGGCCCGCGAGAACACCTGGAACCCGCGCGCCACCGTCCAGGACCAGCGCCGTTTCGAAAACCTCGACCGCAACCGCGACAACCGCCTGGAGCGCAGGGAATTGCGCGGCCCGGACGCGGGAGCCCGCTTCGACCGTCTCGACCGCAACCGGGACGGCGTCATCAGCCCCAACGAGTGGCCGCGGCAGTAGGCGGCCACGGAGGAATCCCCATGGCCCGCGGGTGGGAAAGCAAGTCCGTCGAATCCCAGATCGAGGAGACCGACCGGAGCCTGGACCGGGGCGCGCTGCTGACTCCCGAACAGCGCCGGCTGGAGGAGAAGCGGGCAGGGCTCGAGCTGTCGCGGCGGCGGGTCCGGCAGGAGATCGAGACCGCCCGTTCACCCGTCCGCCGCGCTTCCCTCGAGCAGGCCCTCGCCTTCCTGGACGAGGAGATCGGGAAGCTCAGCCGTTCCTGACCAGGCCGCTCAGTGGGACGGCGCCAGGAGGCGGTGGAAGAAGTTGTTCAGCGTCCCGATCAGCATGCCGGCCACGGCTCCGACCAGCGCGGCGCCGGCGAGCCCGAGCAGGAACCCCGCGAACGTGATCCCCCGGAACTCGGGCACCCACATCCCGAAAGCCGAGCCCGAGGTGTAATCCACCGGCACCATCAGCGAATAGGCTGTCAGGAGAGTGAAAGCGAACGCCGACGAAATGGCGATCGCCCAGGCGAAAGCTTTGACGTTCAACATGGGGTGCCTCCTTTCGACATTGGCGAGGCGCATCACCCCGCGGCTACCATTGCAGCACCGGGCGGTCGGAATTCCGCCGTCCCCGCGGGTTGTGGGGAAGGCCCGCCGGGAGGGGTTCCGGGCCTACCCGGAAGGGGGGCAGATTCATGAAGATCGCGATCCTGGGAGCGGGCGGCGTCGGCGGCTATTACGGCGGCGTCCTGGCCCGCGCGGGCCATCAGGTCTCGATGCTGGCCCGCGGCGCTCATCTGGAAGCCCTGCGGGAGCGGGGGCTGGAGGTCCGCACACCGGAAGAGACGTTCACCGTGGCGGTCGGAGCGTCGGACGATCCGCGGGAGCTGGGCGGGAACGATTACGCCATCGTCGGCGTGAAGACCTACTCCCTGGACGAGATCGCTCCGGCGGTGAGGGTCGCCGCGGCGGCCGGCGCGGTCGTCCTGCCGCTGCTCAACGGCGTGGACGCCGCCGACCGGCTGATCGCGGACGGCGTCCCGGACGAGCGGGTGCTCGGGGGATTGACGGAGATCAGCGCCGTCCGGAGCGCGCCGGGGGTGGTCGAGCGCCGCAGCCAGTTCCAGCGGATGGTCGCGGGCGAGAGGAAGGGCGGGACCTCGGAGCGCGTGGAGCGGATCGTCTCGGCGTTCCGGGAGGCCGGGGTAGAGGCCAGGGCCTCGGAGGACATCGAGGCCGATCTATGGCGGAAGCTCGCCTTCATCGCCCCGCTGGCCGCGGCCTGCGGTCTGGCCCGCGCTCCCGTCGGCGCGGTCCGCAAGGCTCCCCTGGGATGGCTGATGATCCAGCGGGCGGTCCGCGAAGTGGTCGCGGTGGCGCAGGCCCGCGGCGTGGCCCTGACCGCGGAGGATGGGGAGAAGATCCTCGGATTCGCCGAGGCGCTGGCCGACTCCTTGAAGCCGAGCCTTCTGGTGGACCTGGAGGCGGGAAGGCCGACGGAGATCGAGGATCTGAGCGGCGCGGTCTCCCGGTTCGGGCGGCTGGCCGGCGTGGAGACGCCGGTGCACGACGTGGCCACGGCGGCGCTGGGGGTGGGGCGGTAGCGCCACCCGCCCGAACCCTCACCCCCTGGCCCCCTCTCCCGCCCCCTCCCTCCCACCCACACCGGGAGAGGGGGAAGGGTTTGTCAAAACAGGCTTCCTCTTTGGCTTCTTCGGGCTAACCTCTCCTCCTCTCCCGGTGTGGGTGGGAGGGAGGGGGCGGG
>DASVAS010000043.1:0-62115 GCA_036376245.1 Thermoanaerobaculia bacterium
GCTCGACGATCTCCATCCGCCGAAGCCGCCGTTCTACGGCTCCTGGAACGTGGAGGAGCTCACGATCGACGGCGAGGAGTCGGCCGATCCGCGGCGGTGGCGGCGCGCCGTGTTCCAGGACCCGGGCGCGCTCGACGTCGAGCTCGCCATCGGAACGCGCAGGCGCCACGCGCTCGGCCTGGACCTGTCGCGGAAGATCCTGACCCTCGACCGGCGGACCCGTTTCACCTTCCAGGAGCCGGAGGAGGGCGTGCTCGTCCTCGAAGGGCGGCTGGACGGCCGCCACACGCGCGCGAAGCTGCGCAGGGTGCTGCTGAGCGATCCCTGGTTCCACTGGGTCAGCGATGAATCGCGCTTTTACTGAGTCTCCCGAGCCTGCGCGCTGGAGCCTGGCGACGCGGATCGCCTTCCGCTTCGTGTTCGCCTACTACGCCATCAACTCGATCGTCCCCTGGCTGGTCTTCAAGAGCGAAGTCCTGGGCGAGAAGTACCTCGAATTCTGGGACGTCGTGGTCCTCTGGGCCGACGAGGCCCTGTTCCATGTCTCCCATGAGCTGTTCAATCCCTACAACGATGCCTCCGGTTGGGTCAGGCTCTTCTGCACCCTGGTCTTCGCCGGCGTGGCCGCGGCGGTGTGGTCGGTGCTCGACCGGAACCGGCTCCATTACGCGCGGCTCCACCCATGGCTCCGTCTCCTGCTCCGCTACCTGCTGGCCGGCGCCATGATCCGGTATGGGGCCATCAAGATCATTCCGACGCAGATGATCGCGCCGCCGCCCCTGGGAGCTCTGTCGGCGCGGATCGGCGACCTCTTCCCGAACTACCTGCTCTGGTGGACCGTCGGCGCCTCGCCGGCGTTCGAGACGGCGAGCGGCCTGGCCGAGCTGCTGGGCGGCGCGCTGCTGCTCCTGCCCAGGACGACTCTGCTGGGCGCGCTGATCAGCGCCGCGAACATGCTCCTCGTCTTCCTGCTGAACATGTGCTACGACATCCCGGTCAAGCTGCCGTCCCTGCACCTGCTGGTCATGGCCGTCATCCTGGTCGCGCCCGACCTGCGGCGGCTCGCGGACGTGTTCCTGTTCCACCGCGGGACGGGGCCCTCCCGGGTGCCGCCGCTCTTCCAGCGCAAATGGCTCGACCGGGTCCCGCACATCCTCCTGTTCCTGGCTGGTCTGTCCATGATCAGGTCAGGCCTCGAGATTTCCGCCGAGAGATATGAAAGGTTTCATCCGCCGCGCCCGCCTCTCTACGGACTCTGGTCGGTGGAGGGTTTCGCCCGTGACGGCAAGGAAGTGCCGCTCTACACCGCGCCGGACCGCTGGCGGCTGGTCAGGTTCCAGAGGCCCGGATCGCTCACGGTCGAGCAGATGGCCGGATCGAGGAAAACCTACAAGCTCGATCTGGACATCGAAAAAAAGACGATGACGCTCGGGCCGGCCGAGGGAACCTTCTCCTTCCGTCAGCCGGAGAAGGACGTGCTCGTCCTGGACGGGCAGTTGGAAGGACGCCGGCTGCGGGCGAAGCTGCGCAAGGTGCCGCTTCTCCGCCGGACGACGTGACGAATAAGGGTCACGTCATCGCTGGCTCGGATCGCTCACCCGGCCCAGGAACAACACCAGCCCGCTCGCGTTGTCGCGGATCAGGAACAGGAACGGCCGGTCCACCGAGATCCGGCGCGGTCCCCCGCCGGCCGCGGATCCCGCCAGGACTCCCATCACCGCCGTGGCGGCGGCGGCTTCAGTGCCTTCTTCATCGACCCGCACGAAACCTTTGTGGAAGACCTTCGCGATGACGAGGCGGTCCGCCGGGTTGGGCGGATCCGCGATCCCGGTGAAGTCGGCCCGGTCGCGATCGAAGGCGAGACGCATCCCCATCGCCTTCAGGTCTTCGCCGAGCGACAGGGACTCGCCGGGGTTCACCTCGAACTTCGGCAGATACAGCTTGATGCGTTCCCGAACCAGCGCGGCGACGATCGCGTCGAGCTTCTTCTCGTCCATCGCGCTCTCGACCGCCGCGAGGCCGTCGATCTGATCAGGCACGAGGATCAGCATCGAGAGATCGCCTCCTTTGTAGGGGATCTCGACCGCGGTCACGCCGTCCTTCTGCGCGACTCGAAAGCCCAGCTCCCGGCTCATCGTCGGCACTTTCTTCTGCTCCGACGCGGTGAGGTGGAACGGTATGGGGACCGTATCGCCGGGATCGAACGGGACCTGCCAGTCGCCCAGGAAATAGATCGCGTTGACCAGCACGAGGCTGGTGTCCCGCTCGACGCCGCCAGGCGGGATGAGATCCTTGATGCGCCGCTCGGTCTTGCTCTCCACCCACTGATTGATCCGGACACGCGACTTCTCCGTCGCCGTCCTGAAGTCGAGAAGCTCGACCGGAGCGCCGAACGCCGCCCGGGTCTTCTCCACGTAGGTGGGCACCAGCTTGTAGGTCTTCTCGGCGAAGAGCTGGTTGGCGATACGGAAGACGATCGGCCGGGAGGGATTCTGGAGTGCGCGGGCGAGCTCTCCCGAGGTGGCCATCACCTCGTCCGGCGTCCCCTCCAGATGGAGGACCTTCCTCATCTGCTCCGCCGTCTCCCCCCGGGCGCCGCCCCAGGGCATGGCCAGAGCGGTGGTGACGCTCGCCGGAGAGATCACCAGGTTGCCCGGCTTCCCCCGCAGACGCTGGTAGAGGTCGAAGCCGAACGCGTTGCTGCTCCGCGCCAGCTTCAAGGTGGCGTCGTCGCCGTTCATGGGCGCATCGTCGCCGAAGAGGGGGCCGGAGAGCAAGAGAACGACCGCTGCCGCGAAGGCCGCTCGTGATTTCATAACGGGTCCTCCCATGCGAAGTTTAGACGCTCGGCGGGCGGATAAGTTCCCCGGCATTCCCCTCAAGGTGGACCTCCATGTTGCTTCTCACCTCGCCTGCCGGATCGCACACACTGACGTAGCCTGCGCACCACCCGCCCCTCTCCGTCCTCCAGATCGCATTCCTTGGTGCAAGGATGACGACGGAGCTGACGCAGTAGGCCCGAGGTCTTGACGGAGCCTCTGGGCGGCCCTGCGCGACCGCCCTGGGTGCCGCAGTTGTTCGTAGGGCAACCATCCATACAGACTGCCTTCCGGCAGACCGGCACGTGAATGAGCGAGCCGCCGGGTAGGATCGAACTTCACGAAGGCATCGCCAGGGTTGACTTCGGACCGGCCTCCTATCCTGACCACCACACCTCTGGGATTGTCGATGAAGTGGCAGAAGAACAGCACATCGATGTAAGGCCAATCACCGCCGGGGCTCAGCACCACCTTGCCTTTCGCCTTGCCGGCGGCCATTTCGAGAGCTTCCTTGAACCCGAAGTTCTCAAAGGCTGTCACGGATACCTGGGGAAAGCGGGTGAAATAGTGGTGGACATAGAGGAGACCGTTGACCGCCAGGGCGGCCAGCATGATCGATGCGAGCCGCCGGCCAGGTCTTTGGGATAACACCTCCATCCCGGTGGCGGACAACAGGATGGCGAAGACGGCCATGGAGAACGACCGCAGACTGTGGTGGGTCTCCAGCGTCAGCGAGGCCGCGACAGGAGCGATCAGCAGGCCCGCCAAAAGAAAACGGTTGAAAGGCTGCTTCCAGAGCTCGCCGGTCTTGAGCTTCGCGGCAACGCCCAGGATCAGGAGAAGTCCCGTTACGACGAACAACTCGCCGCCATAGCCGGAGTGGTGACGCCGGTTGGGGTCTCCGCTCAGCACCAGGAACTCAGGACCCAGATAGGAAACGTAGCGGTCCCAGAACATTCCGAGTTTGGCGAGCTTCGGCAAGGCGGGATCATAGAGGAACGTCAGCGAGTTGAAGCGCAGGGTGAGGGTGGAGAAATTCTCCCGGGCGTAGACCATGTACGGCAAAACCGCGATGGCGGCTCCCGCCAGGAACGGCACGTGCGAACGCCGATGAGGTCTGCCCGCGTAACAGAGCAGGACAGCCGCCACGTGAACAGGTGCGAGCAACCGGAAAGTTGAGTAGGCATAGACCGTCAGTCCGGCAGAGATGCCGGCGATGAAGGCCCATCCCTTCGAGCCCTCCTGGTAGGCACGGTACACGGCCCACAGATGCAGGGTCAGCAGTGGATAGAGGGCGATGAGCTCGAAAGAGACCCTGGACAAGCTGAACAGCCAGGGAGTGAAGCTGGCGCACAGCAGGAGGTAGAGCCGCGTCCGGGGATCCTTGAACATGCGGTACCCCAGCAGCATGAGGAAGAGTGTGCCCCCCAGCCAGCACAGGGCACTGGTCGCCCGGGTGGTCCACGGGGAGAAGCCGAAGAGCTTGTAGCCCAGGGCCGTCAGATAGATGTAGAGCGGGTTCTTGTACTCGCCGAATGCTTTGAAGAACAGCGGCCACGGCTTTCCATGCTCATCGACGCCGCTGGTGGTAATCCGGTAAGCGTTATAGCCGATGGAAGATTCGTCGAAGAAAAACCCGCGCGGAAGGGATTCGATCTGAAAGAAATGGAGCCACACCGCGACAAGGGCGGCCAGGGATGTCAGAGCGGGCCAGACCGGATGATTACTGTTTGCATCCATTCCCCGTCAATCTCCGCACGCCTTGGACCGGCCAAGGACGTCGCGGCTATTATAGTAGAAAAGAATATGACGGGCACAGAGCTTCCAAATTACTCTTTCTGCCGGATCGCACACACCGACGTAGCCCGCGCCACCACCCGCCCTTCTCCATCCTCCAGGTCGCATTCCAGGTGCGCCGTCCCCCGCCCCCGGCGCACCACTCGGGCGTGGGCGCCGAGGCGGCCCTCCACGACCGGCAGGAAATAGCTCATCTGGAGTTGCAAGGTTGAGAAGGACTCGCCTTCCGCCGTCACGGTCGCCAAAGCCGCTCCCATGGCCACGTCGGCGAGGTCGCAGAAGATGCCGCCGTGGACCGTTCCCATGGCGTTGTGGAGATGCTCCCCAGCCGTCAGCTCGATCCGCGCTTCGCCTTCACCGAGCGACACAGGGCGTACGCCGAGCAGTTTGGTGATCGGCGCCAGCTCGAGATCGCCCGCGAGCCACTTCTCGACGTATTTCGAGAGCCGGCTCATACTCTGCGCCCGAAACGGCGGAGCCATTCGTGATCGTTGCGCTGCGGCTGCGCACCGGTCAGGCGGGAGATCATCCACTCCAGGCCGCGGAAGAGACCGAGACGGCCCAGGGTGCGGTCCGCCCAGCCGTTGATCAGGCAGTAGTTGTAGTCGTGGTTCCCCAGGTGGTGCTGGCTGTGGTGATCCACCGAGAGCAGGAGGCCGCTCCTCTGCAAGAGACGAATCCAGCGCGGCTGACGGACGCGGTGGCCGCGTTTGTGGAATTCCAGCATGGTGACCAGCAGGACGCTGAAGATCGCAGCCGCCAGGACCAGGGCGCCGGCGTCCACGAGAATCCCTCCGAGAATGACAGGGACGATCAGGATCAGCGAGATCCACGACAGTGTGCCGGCGTCGTGGAGAAAACTGATGTGGAAGATCCGGTTGGGATAGATGTGATGCTCGCGGACCTGCAACACCATGCGGCGGAGAAAGGTGATGTTTTCGTCGAACCAGGTGTCGAACGCCCAGTGCAGCAGGCCGGAGACAAGATCGGCGGCGTAGACGCCGGCGAGGATCGCGAGGAGGATCCAGGGCAAGGACGGCGGGGGGCTCAACACCCACAGGAATCCGCCCAGCACGACCGCGCCGTTGAGCGCCGCGCCGATGACGTGGAAGCGGACCTCCTTCGGCGTGTAGGGCGCCGTCTGGAAGGCGGCCGGCCCCTCCATCCCATCGATCATGACCAGGACTCCAGGCCCGCTTTGGGAGCGCTGCCCGGGGACGGCAACTGAAGGATCATGTGGTGCGCGCTCAGGGTGCCGGTCTCGAACGAGTTGGCCGCCGACCAGAGGTAGAGGACGAAGCGGCGGTAGAGGTGCCGGCCCCAGCGCGCGATCACCTCGTCGCGCTTCGCTTCCAGGTTCTCCGCCCACTTCTTGCAGCTCAGGAAATAGTTGTGGCGGTCGTTCTTGATCACCACCACCTCGAACGGCGTGCGCGCCACCTCCGCCAGGTACTTCTCCAGGTTGAGCGGCGAGGTGTTGCCCTGGAAAACCCATTTCGAAATGAACGACGGCATGCCGTGACGCCGGCCCGAATAGGCGTCGAGGTACACCCGGCGGCCCGGCTTGAGGAGGCGCTCGTATTGCGCCAGGGTGCGGCGGTAGTCCGGGAGGTGCTCGGTCACCCCGAGGTTGACGATGGCGTCGAACGGCTCGGCGGGCCGGTACTCCAGAAAGTGTTCCTTGACCACCTCGCAGGCGAAGCCGCGGCGGCGGATCAGATCCTTCATGGTGCGCTCGGACTCGTCGGAAATGGTGATCGAGGTCACGTGCACGCCCTGCTCGCCCGCGAACTGCAGGAACGATCCCCAGCCGCCGCCGATGTCGAGCACGCGCTGGCCGGGCTTGATGCCGCAGGCGTCGAAGGCGTAGCGGAACTTGCGTTCCATGCCGGCCTCCAGCGTCTCGCCGTCGGCCTCGAAGAAGCCGTGCGAATAGGCGCGCAGCTTGCCGTCCAGCCAGAGGAGGAAAAACTCGGGATCGACGTCGTAGTGGCTCTTGATCCACTTTTTGTCGCGCCCGACCTGACCGAAGAGGAGCGGCTCGACATACGTCGCATAGAGGTATTTAAACGGATGCGGATCGCCGAGCACGGGCCGGTGCTTGAGCACCGCCAGCAGGTCGCCTTCGATGTCGAGGTCGCCGTCCATGTAGGCCTCGGCCACCGCCAGCTCGTCGAACGCCGACATGGCGGCGAGCCCCTTCTCGGTGACGATCTGGACGGTGAAGGCGGGCTCGCCTCCCCCGCCGATCGCATACGCCGAGCGGTCCGGCAGACGCAGCTCGAACGGCCGGGCCCGGCCGTCGCCCCGGGCGCTCAGCTCCGCGTGGCGCTGCCGCAGTCCCTGGACGAGCGGCGGATCGCCGGACGCGGCGCCGGCGGTTGCGGTGTGGGAGAGATCGCTCATCGTCCGCCTCCCTTCCAGGTCGAAAACCGTGACTTCGAATTACTGTACCGCAAAACCACCCGTTCGTGAGTCGCCCGTCCGCCTTTCCGGGCGGGTCCCTCCTTCCCGTTTTGGGTCTACCTTTATTTAGAGGCCCCGGAAGAACGGCATTTCGAGCCACCGGACGGCCAACCCTCCTTTCGTGGCTTCCGAACGCGTTTTTCACTTACCGGCCTCCCGGCGAAGGCGGTAGCCCATCCGCCTGGGAGGAGAGAGGAGTCTCCCATGCCAATCCATCCTGAACCCAGCCACGCTCGCAAGCACCCGAACCTCATCGCGATGGCGTTGAACGATGGCCGGCCGGGCCGCGGCCTGGTGTTCCGGCCCGAGCCGCCGGGAGACCAGGGCCGGCTTCGTATGCCGGTCGCCGGGATTCCGATCCAGCTTGCGGAAACCGAATGGAACGATCTCGTGAGCGGCCTGGAAGCCGGCGTGCTCACGTTGGAGGATGTCCGCGCCGTGCTCGACGAGTTGCGGACGGTCTATGGCGTTGTCTGCCCGCCGGAGCTCGAGGAGCGCCTGCTGGCGAGCTGCCGGCTCGCGCCGCCGGAGGATGCCTTCAGCGATCTCCAGGTGATGCGGAACCTCGACGCCACGTCGCTGGTGGCGGTGCGCATCGTGGACCGGGCCCAGAGGGCCCTGCTCGGCGTCGAGCCGCTCCAGGAGGTCCGTTTCGCCTTCTCCACCGAGGCCAAGATCGCCCTCCGCCTGGGTTGGGAGGCGATGGCCAAGTACGGCCGGTTCCCGCTGCCGCCCAAAGGCCCGCGGCGGCTGGCGAAGCTGGATGAGAAGCCGTCGGGCCCCATGCACTTCGTTTCCGCCAGCGACGGCGACGCCGGCTACTGGTACACCATGGGCATCGCCCTCTCACCCGAGGCGCAGGCGCTCGGCGAGATGGACGCCACCTATGGGCTCGACGGCGAGCTGATCGTTCCGGGGCAGGCGGTGTCGCCCATTCCGCCGACCCTGGCCATGGCCACGCGGCTCTTCGCCGCGTCGATCCCCACCAGCAGCAACATCTCCGAGGAGGTGCAGTCGATCCCCTACAGCAGCTTCGCCCATCCGGAGATCATGGACATCGAGCCGGCCCGCGGCTGGCTGTTCCATCCCCAGGAGCCCCGTGGCGAGCGCGTCGAAGACGCCCGGCAGGCCCTGCGCGCGCAGCTCGCCAGCTATCGCGACTTTGTGGCGCGGACCCGACCCGAGGACCGGGAGTTCCTGCCCGACGTGGGCGGCGCCATCGACGTGAGCCACCTGGTGGACGGCGACATGGCGTCCTTCGCCCGCGAAGTCCTCGCACCCTTTGCCGACGCCGACCGCCAGGTCACGGCGCTCTATCTGCTGCTCGATCCCGATCCGGGCAACGCCGTGGCCGACCAGGCGCACCTGGTCATGACGCCGCGGCTGCGGGCCGCCTGCAAGGCCGTCGACGCCGCCCGGGAGCTCGGCCTCCGCTTCATGGCCGTGGCCGACCAGAACGAGGATGAGTGGATGCCCAACCTGCTCGAGTACTTCACGGCGCCCGAGCTGAACTACCTCGCCGACTACTCGGATTCCCGCGGCGTGATCGTCTGCGACGGCCGTCCGATCGATCCCGTCTACACCGCCGCGACATCGGCGCAACGCATCCAGTCGGTCTTCACCACGCTGTCGGTGGACATCCTGAAGATGGGGATGTGGCTCTCGCTCGACGCGCTGGCGGCCCGCCGGGTGTGGCGCGAGCTGCACGAGAATCCGCACATTCCGGAGCGCATGTTCCTGATGCCGATCGGCATCGTGGAACCGTTCAGCGGTTTCGTCGACAACCGCGACCGCAACCGCACGCCGCGGGCGATCATCGATCCGTTCGAGAAGATCAGGTTCATGATCGACGAGGCGAAGGCCCTGGGCATGCCCTCGCTGCTCACGGACACCCGGCACAAGGTCCGCTGGGTGCTCCTGGGCTCGGTGGACGGCGATCTCGACCCGCATCTGCGCGAGCAGATCGGCGCCATTCCGCTCATCGGCTATCGCAAGTTCATGGAAGCCGAGCGCATGGCGCGCCAGGCGGGGATCCTCCTCGGCCAGGCGGGCTCCATCGAGACCGATCAGATTTTCTGGATCCTGAGCGACACCACGCTGGACGCGGCCAGGGAGGGCCGCAACCCGGCCACGGCGATCTGGACGGCGGAGACCGAGCGGGTGCTGCGCGCCGGCGGCGAGACGCTCAAAGGCGACCTGCAGAGCCAGCGCCGGGCGGCCGTGCTGCCCTACCTCGCGGTGGTGAACCGTACCTATGAATCGCACGCCAAGCTCGACGGCTGGCTGCGCTATCTCGAGCTGCGCGGACGGGGCGACGAGAGCCTCCGCCGCTGGCTGCTGGCGCGGCGCGACCGTCTGGCCGAGCTGCAAGGCCGGTTCCTGGCCGCCCAGAAGCAGACCGGCGTCGCCGCCGACGGCGCCTACCAGGAGGCGTGGGACGAGTTCCGCGCCGCCTTCTGCGAGTACCACCAGAAGATCCGCCAGAGCTTCAAGGCGGTCCGAGACCATGTCGCCGAGGAGTGGCGCCTCACGGCGGCGCCGCTGGCGGCTTGACAACAATATTGATTCTTTACCAACGGGAGGAGACTTCCATGAACCAGGTTCAGCAATTCCTCGCCAGCCGCAACCAGGCTCTCATGACCAAGAACGACGTGCTCGCCGGAGCGCGCGTCTATCTCTCGGGACCGATGGACTTCGTCGCCTCGCGCGAAGAGGAGAAGAAGAACGGATGGCGCGTCCGCGTCGAGCAGTTCCTCCGCGAATTCAAGGTGGACGTGTACAACCCGTGGAACAAGCCCGAGGTGGCCGGCATGCCCCACTACGGCAAGGAGGACGAGTTCTCGCACCTGAAGAGAGAGCGGTGGACCTTCGAACAGTCGATCACCGGCGACATCGCCCGCGCCGGGCTGACCGCCGAGTTCTGGCCCACCCTGCACATCGACCTGCGGATGGTGGACTACAGCGATTTCATCATCTCCTACGTGCCGACCAACATCTACAGCGTGGGCACGGTGAACGAGATCGTCCTCGCCCGCCAGCAATACAAACCCGTGCTGTTCGTCAGCCCGCCGATCGTCTACCCGGCTCTCGCGGAGCTCGAGAAGCACCTCGCCGCGCAGGGCGACCGCACCGCTCAGACGCTGCTGGCGAAGATGAAGGAGGAAACGGCGATCCAGGCGAACGAGAAGGGCATCCCGAGCTCGTGGTACATGGCCCTCATCGACAGCGACTACTTCTTCGACGGCTTCGGCTTCGCCGCGTACCGGGAGCGCTTCGGCTGGGAGTACGGCGCCCGCGACGCCTTCGAGGAGAAGTACCCGCCGCGGCGGCCGCTCCTGCCCTATCTCGAAAAGCTGGACGAAAAGGTCCCGCCGCGGTACGACCTCGAGCGGGGGAAGTACGTCGAGAACCCCGACTGGCTGTTCCTCGATGAGAAATCGACGGCCGGCGCGGCGGTTCCCGCCGGGAGGAAAGCGTCATGAGACAGCGAGCCGAGAAGGACGGCCTCTCCGTCCACGCCATCGCCGGCAACCACTCGGTCCTCCTGGGCTTCGACGCCGCCGAAGAGGCGCGGCGGGGCCTTCTCGGCTTCGCCATCCAGCGCACCGACCAGAAGAACGGTGAGAGCCGCTGGCTCCAGGGGTGCCGGCATTTCGAGCGGGACGCCGCCGAGCATCCCCTGGGCACCAGCGCCAGCACCTGGATCTCACCCATCCAGGGCTTCCTCTGGGGCGACTGGGCGGCCAAGCCGGACCGCTCCTACACCTACTCCGTGCTCCCGGTCTACGGCAAGCCCGGCGACCTGAAGCACGGCCCCGCCGTGGACGTCACGGTCTCCACCGAGTTGGAGGCCCAGGACGTCCACGCCGTCTATTTCAACCGCGGAGTGGCGGGCTCGCAGGCCTACGCGGAGAAGTTCCACAACCGTCCGCCCGACGAGGTCGGCGCGCCGGCGTTCCAGTGGCTCTCCCGCGGCCTCGTGGAGGCGCTGACCGCGTTTCTGAAGCAGGCCGAGGGCCCCGGCTGGGGCCTCTACGCCGCGGTCTATGAATTCAGCTATCCGCCCGTCCTCACGGAGTTCCGGGCGGCCCTGGACCGCGGCGCCGAGGTACATATCGTGTTCGACGACAAAGCCGTCGCCGGCGGGCCGGGAGCGGCGAACCGCCAGGCTCTCGACAACGCCGGGCTGACGGCGGTCGCCGTTCCGCGGCGGGCGAACCCCTCCTACATCTCGCACAACAAGTTCGTGGTGCTCACCCGGAACGGGGTGGCCCGGCAGGTATGGACGGGGTCGACCAACATCACCGAGGGCGGCATCTTCGGGCACTCCAACGTCGGGCACGCCGTCCGCGATCCCGAGGTGGCCGCGGCCTACCTGGATTATTGGCGGCAGCTCGCCGCCGATCCGTCCGCCGAAGACCTGCGGGCCTGGAACGAGGCTCACAGCCCGCTGCCGCGGGACCGCTCGCAAAAGGTTTACATCGAGGAGGTCTTCAGTCCCCGCTCGTCCCTCGCCGCCTTGCAGTGGTACTCGGAGGCGATGGACGAGGCGAAAAACAGCGTCTTCCTCACCGCGGCCTTCGGCGTCAACGACCTCTTCCAGAAGGTGCTGCAGGAGGACAAGCCCTATCTCCGCTACGTCCTCCTGGACAAGCCGGGCAAGGGCCTCGACCTGATGGAACGCGACCGAGACAACCTCTTCTCGATCGGCAGCCTGCTCGACGCCAGCGAGCTGGACCGGTGGGGGCGGGAGAAGTGGCGCGAGGAGAAGCTCACCGGGCTCAACCAGCACGTCCAGTACATCCACACCAAATACATGTTGATCGATCCGCTGACCGATCCGCTGGTGATCGCCGGCTCGGCCAACTTCAGCGACAATTCAACCCGCAACAACGACGAGAACATGCTGATCATCCGCGGCGACGAGCGGGTGGCCGACCTGTATCTCACCGAGTTCATGCGCCTCTTCCAGCACTTCCGCGTCCGCGGCACGCCGCTGGGCCTCAAGGCCGAACGCAGCGGCGGCAAGCCGGTGTCCCTCTACCTGGCGCCGGACGACTCGTGGACCCGGCCCTACTACCAGGCAGGGCACCCCAAGCGGATGGAGAGGCTGCTGTTCGCCGGCGCCGGAGAGGCGGCAACCGCCGGCGCCGAGCTCGCAACACTCGCCGCCGGGAGGTGAAGCCATGATCGCCACCGAACGCCTCGCCGTCGAGCCGCTGTCCCAAGCCGGCAGGGTTCCCTGCTCCGTGCCTCTGACCGACGCGGATCTGGCAGCCGGCAACAGCAACTGGACCAAGGGCCTCCAGGCCATGAGCGAATGGATCTGGAGCGCCAATCTCAATCCCGCCGCCTTCCCCAACAACCTGGGGAAGCTCCTCTTGCAGATCCCGGGCGTCTTCGAGCAGCAGCTCAATTATTCGACGTCTCTGATCTTCGACGAGCCCTCGTTCCGCAACGGCGTCCAGGTCTCCGGCATGCTGCCGCGCGTCACCCGGGAGCAAGTCATCAGCCTGATCGCCCAGCGGCGGCATTGCTGGTACTCCATGACGCACCACGCCATCCTCGGCAAGCTGACCGCGAACAAGCACGGCATGCCGGAGGCGGAGTTCATCGCCAGGTGGAAAAACCTGACGGAGCACCGGAGCCATCCGGAGGTCTACACGCCGGGCGAGCGGGCGGCGCTGGCCTTCGCCGACGCCTTCGCCACCGATCCGAAGAGCTACTCGGACGAGCAGTACCGCGAGCTGCGGGCCGCTTTCGCCGCGGAGAACCGGCGCCGGTATGCCGACGAGGCCTGCCGGCCCGAGGTCCTGGAGGCGGCGCGCCGCGCCCGCGCCTGGGGCCTGCTCGAAGGATTCGCCGACGCCGACCTCGACCGGATCTCCAGCCAGGAGGCGCAGAAGGCCGCCCGGGCGCCCATGCCCGAGGGGATCAATGAGCGCCTGGTCGACGCTCAGGTGGTGGAGCTGGCCTTCCTCTGCCTGCAATTCGTCGCGTTGACCGGGGTCTTCTCCGGCCTCAACGTCCCGGACGAGGACTTCCTGCCGGACACCTTGAAGGCGGTGGTGCCGGCCGAGGTCATCGCCAGGATCAACGAGTTGAACGCGGCCGGCGGCGACGGCTTGCCGGAGCTGATTCCGCCCCGGGTGGAGCTGCCGCTGCGCGACATCCTCGCCGGCAAGGTGTCCGTCGAGCTGGCGCCGCTCAAGGGCGCCAGGATCCCGCTCGTGCCCTATGAGATCGAGCCGTCTCAGGGGACCCGTGACAAGGGTGTCGCCCTCGGCGGCGTGCAGACCGGGGTCTACGGATGGGCCTTCGGCAGGCATCTGCCGGGCAGCCTGCCCTACGTCCTGATGCATCACCCGGAGCTGGCCCGCTTCGAGCCCCCCTACTCGCTGCCCCTCCTCTTCAACGAGGACGAGTGGCGCAACGGCGTGCAGACCTCCGGCTTCGCGTCGCGCCGCCTCAAGGAGATGGCCATCCAGAAGGTCTACCGCCTGTTGCGCACCCGCTATGGCATGGAGCACCACCTGATGTACTTCTTCGCCACCTACCTCCAGGAGCACGGCGGCGGAGACTTCCGCCTGCCGAGCTTCAGCGACGACCAGGCCCGGCGCGCCACCGCGCTGGCCCTCGAGCGGGCCAACCGGGCGGCGTCCTATATCCAGGAACATCGCAAGGCCCCGGCCGGCGCCTACACGCCGCTGGAGCTCGCGCTGCTGGACTGGACGGAGGCTCTGGTGACCCGGCCGCATCAGGCCTACGTGCTGGAGCCGGACCTGCGCCGCGCCCTCGACGCCGACAACCGGCGCGAAGTCGCCGCCGGTCTGCGGCGGCTGGATTCGTCGCTCGACCCGGGCAAGCCCGACGCCGCGTACCGTCGCCTGCTGGACCACCAGATCGCCGAGCTGGCCATGACGGTCTGTCACATGGACGGCCTGGGCCGCGCGCTGACCATCCTCCGCGTCGAGGCCGAAGAGCCGGTGGAGGCCTTCCGCACCAACGAGCGCGGTGAGATCGTGCCCACCGGCTACTACCAGAGCCGGCCCGGCTGGCACCAGATCGTCAACGGTCTGGGCGCGTCGGACGCCGTCCTCACCCTCACCGAGCTCCTGCTCAATCCCGATCTCAACCGCCGCGTGAAGGACCGGCTCGCGGCCGGGGAGACCGTCCGCGTCTCCGGCCGGGAGGCCGCGAACACCGCGGAGTTCTGATCCCGATCGGGCCGCTCCTCCGCCTGGAGGAGCGGCCCGCCCTTTCGCAACGTCCGTCCCATCTGTCAAAGTAGAAGCGGGAGGCGCCGCATGATCCAATTTCTGGGGTACGCCGTCCTGCGCTCGCTCTATCCGCTCCTGGCGCTGGCCGCGATCTGGGGCTCGCTCCTCTGGGGACCCTGGCTGTCGCTGCCGCTGGCGCTTTTGATGCTGCATCTGGTGACCTACGTCGAGCGCTGGACCGGGCCGAGCCCGCCGGACCTGGAGACCGCTCCCGCCTGGCTCGGACGCTGGCTCTCCCACCCCGAGGACGCGCACGGCCTGCTGTTCTGCGGCCTCTGCTTCGCCGCCATCGGCTCCGCTTTCTGGCTCTGGCTCCACCCCGAAGTCTCCGGATTCGTAACGCCCGGTCAGAAGCTCGGCTTCGCGCTGGGGGCCGGGATGTGGCTCGGCTGGTGCGGCGGCATCAACATGGGGGTCAACTTCCACAGCCATGCTCACAAGCCGGTCTTCCGGAGCGACTGGCTGAACCGCTGGTTCGGCCGCCTGTGGACCGTCCCGGGCGGCATTCCTTCCTACTGGTGGCGCTACAAGCACCTGGCCGTGCATCACTCCCATCTGGGCGACGACGACCGGGACTGGGTGCAGCCCAGGCGGCGGGCCGACGGGCGCTACGAGAACATGTGGATCTACGTCCTGCTGTACTGGCCCTGGCGCTGGGGCTACCACTTCGCGCACGAGGTGCGGGACGCCTCGCCCACGGTCCGGCGCCGCTTCCTCTGGGAATTCGCCTTGTTCGCCGTACCGTTTTCGATCCCCTTCTTCATCGATCCCTGGATGGCCCTCGGACTATGGCTCTTCCCCGCCTGGGTCGGCGGCTCGATCGTCATGGGGATGGGGATGTACGCGCAGCACGCCGGAGGCACCAACGAGCGGCGGTTCAGCCACACGACGACCTTCCTGTCGCATTTCTTCAACCTGACGATGTTCAACGCCGGCTTCCACGTCGAGCATCACGAGCGGCCATCCATGCACTGGAGCGAGCTGCCGCGGCTGCACGAGGCGATGAAACCCGAGCTGATCGAAGGCGGCGCCCATGTCGTGCCCTACGGCATCTATCGCGCCTCCTCGCTGTTGAATTCCTTTTTTCGCTCGCGCCAGGGATGGGAGCGATTTCTGGAGCAGCATCCGGATTATCGGAGAGAGAAACAGCGACAGGAGGCGATCTGAAAAGGAAAATCGTCGGCTTCCATCAGGACGAGCAACTCCACTGGGTCGCCGATCTGGAGTGCGGGCATACGCAGCATGTGCGGCACGATCCGCCCTGGATGGTCCGCCCCTGGGTCGTCACTCCCGAAGGCCGGGAGAGCTTCCTCGGATTCGAGCTGGACTGCAAGAAGTGTGAAGAATAGCTTTGCTACCGCAACTCCGCCGGGATGCCGTCCCGGATCTGCCGGTGGAATTCGGGCAGCTTGGACCAGTGCAGCCCCGGGTTCACATGATGAGCCGTGTGGTAGCCGGAATTGAAGGTGACCAGGTTGTAGAACCAGCCCTCCTTGTTGCGGGAGGCGTGGAGGTGGTCGTCCATCTCCAGGCCGGCGTGCTGATCGTAGCCCAGCCGCGCGACGTTGAAGATGGCGAGCAGCATCGGCCCGACGAAAACGATCATCGCCTTGGCGGGATCCAGATAGATCAGGACGGCGAGCGTGGCCAGGCTGACGACGGTCATGATCTTGAGGCGGCGGTAGATCTTCGGGTATCGCCTGCCGATGGCGATCGTCCAGGTGAGATGACCGGCGAAGTTCTTCACCAGACATTCGAAGAGGCCGCGGGGGGATCCTTCCGGGCGTTGCCAGCGAAGCGTGTCCTGCTCGGGTTTCAGGTAGTTCGGATGATGCCCCAGGTTGTGGTGCAGAGTGATCAGATAGGGCGGCGTTCCGGTCTGCAGGAAGAGGATCGTTTCGTAGGCCCGGTTCAGCCAGCGGACTCTGAAGACAGGGACGTGATGCTGGTAATGGTTGCAGGCGATCGCCACCGCCTGCACCGGCTGGAACAGCAGGACGCAGAGAACCGTCACCCAGAGATTGTCGACCGCGAAGAACAGGCCAAGTTGCACGGCCAGCACCATCAGGGTGTACGCCAGCGGCCAGCGGTCTTCCGGGTAGCGCAGGATTCTCTTCATTGCCCAGTCATGACGGTACGCCGATCCGATGATTTTATCATGCGGGTGAGCGGAGACCTGGCGATTCCTGTATAGTGTCTGGTCGAAAGGACCATCGCTCATGAGCTTCTCCGCGGCTGCGCGTCGGTTGGAGGAAGCGCGATGGCTCCATTGGGGAGCCCGTCTTGGCTGGGCTTCAGCCTCGCGGCCGGTTGCGGCTCTCACCCTCATGCTGGTCCTGGTGCTGGCGATGGCGCCGGGGCTCTTCCGCCTCCAGCTCCGCACAGACGGCTACGCTCTCGCGCCGCCGGACGATCCGGCCGTCGTCACCGATCGCGCCGTCCGCCGGCTCTTCGGGTTGCGCGATCCGCTGCTGGTCGTCCTCGAAACCACCCACCCGGACGGCATCTTCAACGCCGGCACCCTCGACCGTCTGCGGCGGCTGACCGAGGACCTCGCCGCCCTGCCCGGAGTTGGGCCGGAGTCCGTGCAGAGCCTCGCGACCGAGTCCGGCGGCCGCTTCGATCCTGGCGGCTCCGGGTTCCGCCTTCTGCTCGAGCCACCGCCACGCACCCCGGAGCGTCTCGCCGAAGTCCGGGAGGACGTCGAGGCGATCGACCTCCTGCACGGCACCCTGGTCTCCTTCGATCGGCGGGCCGCGGCCCTCCTGGTGGGCGTCCCCAGGGATGTCGACCGCGCCGCGCTCTACCACCGGATCGAGGCCACGGCCCGCCGGTACGAGACCCCGCAAGACCGAACGTCGGTGGTGGGAGCGCCCGCGGCCGAAGCGCTCCTGGGCGAGCACGTCCTCGCCGACCTCACCCTGCTGGTGCCGCTCTCTCTGGCGGTGATCGCGGCGATTCTCTGGGTCGCCTGCGGCCGGGCCTGGGGCGTCTTCGTCGGCCTTGCCAAGGTCGGCGCCGCCCAGGTCTTCACCTTCGGCCTGATCGGCTGGTGCGGCGAGCCGGTCTACCTCACCACGGCGGTGATCCCCATCCTGCTGACCACGGTCGGGCTCTCCGACGAGATCCACCTGCTCTGGCGCTACGGTCACCGGCCCGCCGGCCAGCCGCCCGCCGAAGCGCTCCGCCAGACTCTGGCGGAGCTCGGCCGTCCGATCGTCCTGACCTCGCTGACCACCGCGATCGGATTCCTCTCGTTCCTCACCTCGCCGATCCGGCCGGTGTGGAGCTTCGGGCTGTTCACCGGGATCGGGGTGCTGTTCTGCCTGCTCTGGGCGGTGGTGGCCACGCCGGCCCTCCTCGCTCTGCGGCCGGCCGCCATTCCAGCCGCCGGTCCACCCGGCGACAGATCGTGGCTCGCCCGGCTGGCGGTCACGCTGGGAAGCCGGCCGCGGCTCGTCCTGCCCGTCCTCGCTCTGACCACCGCGGCGCTCGTCCTGGGGCTCTCCCGTCTCGAGGTCCAGGACGGATGGATCACCAACTTCGCGCCGCGCAGCGACCTGCGCCGGGCCACCGAGCGGGCCGACCGGTTGTTTGCCGGCACCCACGTCCTGCTCGCCGTCGTCACCTTCGATCCGCCCCCCGGCCAGATCCCGGCCATCCCGGCGGCCCGCGGTCCCCTGCTCGCGGGCCCGGCGGTTGCCGCGGTCGGCCGCTTCGAGGAAGCCCTGCGCGCCCGGCCCGAGGTCGGCGGCGTCTTCGGCCTCGCCAGCCATCTCTCCACCACCGCCTTCCTCTGGGGCGGACGCGACGAGGAGTTCCGCCAGATCATTGACGATCCCGCCTGGATCCATCTTTACGTCCATCGCATCGGCAACGTCCGCGGCGTGGCCCGCCGCCGCGAGCTGATCGACGACGGCTTTCGCGGCACCGTCGTAACCATCCCGCTCAAGGCGGCCAACTTCCAGGAGACCGCCCGGCTGATGGCGGCCATCCGCGAGCTCGAACGCGCGATGCTGGCCCCCGTCCACGGCCGCGTCGAGCTCGCCGGCGACGTCGCCGTCTCCCAGGCGATGATCCCGGCGATCGTCCGCAGTCAGATCAGCTCGCTCCTCCTCGCGGTCGCCGGCAACCTGCTGATCGTGACCCTGCTCTTCCGCTCCCTGCGCGCCGGACTGGCCTGCGTCGTCCCCACCGCCGTCGCCGTGGCCTGGACGTTCGGGACCATGGGCTGGCTGGGCATCCCGCTCGGCGTGGCCACCTCGATGTTCTGCGCCGTGACTCTCGGCATCGGCGTCGACTACGGCATTCACTTTTTCGAACGGTTCCAGGAATCGGAGGGCGCCGGCCTTTCCAGGCCCGGCCTGGCGGCCAGCGCCGCGGCCGGGCCGTCGATCCTGGTCGATTCGCTGGCCATCTCTCTCGGTTTCGGACTGCTCGCGTTTTCCCAGGTCCCCACCAACCGCCGGCTCGGACTGCTCGTCGCCCTCGCTTTGTCGAGCGCCTGCCTGCTCACGCTCGCCAGCTCGGGAGCCCTGCTCGCGGCGCTCCCCCGCCGCCGGGCTGGAGCGCCGGAGCTCGCGCCGGCCATGGAGGAAAGCGAGTGAAATTCCCGCTGACGATCTTCACCGCGATCCGCGGACCGCCGGCGGCCATGCGATCACCCGCCGGAACGGTGTGGATTCGAAATCAATTGGGAGGAAACCAGTCATGAGCAGATTTCATATATGCGCGTTGGTTCTGCTGGTCGCGTTCGCGGCTCTGGCGGTCCCGGCCGCGGCGGACAAAGAAGAGATCCTGAGGGGAATCGACTACTGGCGGACGCCGCCTGGCGGCACTGTCTTCACGTTCCCGAGCGGCGATGTGGAGTCCCTGTGTAACGCCGATCCGTCCCCCACCTGGAACCACCAGGTATCGCTGCGGGGCGTCCCGACTCCGGGCTCGGATTGGGACACCGCGGTTCAACGGCTCGACAACGCCCGCTTCGACCGCAACGGAATCGCGCTCACCCAGGTGCGGTTCCGACACATTTCACTGGCCAGCAACGCGCCGAGCGATACTCCTTGCGGCAAGCTGAATTGGACCGTGCGGCTCGCCCACGGCAGGCAGCCGATCCGCCCCATGAGGATCACCAGGACGTCGGAGGAAGGCGGAATCTTCTTTGCCAATCTGGCCCTGAGGGTGGAGTTCCAGGCCACCGACGCCGCCGGAGCCCCGGTCGGCAGCCTTTTCTACGACGTCAACCTGCCCGACGTCCCGGGCGGCACGCCGTGGTCGCTCAGAAGCGACGGCGTCTTCCGGGCCGGCATGGACGCCAACGACAACTGTATCCAGGTGCTGCGCGACAAGCTCGGCACCTACCCTCCCGGCTCGCAGCACATCTATTTCATTTCCAATCTGATCGCCAGAGGAGAGTGCAAACGCCCCAACGGGTGACCTTGTGCCCTGCGGGCCGGCGTGACCGGCCCGCGGGGTTTCGTTCCATGATCCTGTCCAGACCTCTGTTGTAACGCGGGAAGCCTGCCGTTCGCCTGTTCTATCAGAAGTATTGAATCCCCTGATGGAAAGGAGAGCGTTATGCGAATGCGTTCAACCAGGTTGTGGCTTCTGGTTCTGGCGGTGGCATTGTTGCCGCTGAGCCTCGGCGCCCAGCCCAACAGGCTCGTCATCCCGCCGGGTAGCGACTGCTGGCATACCGAGGCGGGAACGGAGCAGCTCCTGGAAAGTCTGCCCAAGGACTTCTTCGGCCCAGGGTCCAAGGCGATCCCCAAGACGAAGATCCAGCTCGTCGGCGTGCCCCTTCCGGTCACAGTCGTGACCGGCAAGTTTCCGCCAAACTGCGAGTGCCCATTGGAAGGAAATGTGAACACTATGATCACATGGTTGGATCCGCACGGCAATAAAACGAACGACACGCGGCACGCCGTCAAGCAAGTCGTCACCCAGACGACGACGGTCGACACCTGCATCCGGCGGACCGTCAAGGCCGATTTCCCAGGCCAGGGCGCGGCGGTTCAGGTGAACATTCAACTGGTCGCTCTCTCCCTGAAAAGCGTCACACCGCTGCCGGTCTCATTCACCGACGGCAAGAACAAGAAGTTCGACATCTTCGTGACGCAGAGCGCCAAACAGGACCCCGGCACCATGACCCTCACGGCGGGCAAGATCCAGGCCGGGAAGACGAAGGGCAAGACCAGGCTCAAGAACCTCCATATCACCTATGACGTGGAGTTCCGCGAGGTCGTACCGGCGGGTACCCGCCCGATCGTGAAGAAATTGCTCAATCAGAAGCTGGTCCTCGAAGGGACGACGGGAACGTTCACTTTTTCCGGAGTCAAGCTCTAGCGCATCAATTTTCCTCGCCCTCTTCGGCCCGGCGGGATTCTTCCGCCGGGCCGCTGAGCGAGAGCTTCCCTGCCGGATCGCTGGCCAGCGACAATTGCCCCGCCTCGGTTTGCGCCAACGACAACTGGCCCACCTCGGCCCCGGCCAGCGACAATTGACCGGGCGAAGCGCCGGGGAGGCACGTCCCAGGGTCATCTTCCACTGGAGCGCTCGCCCCTTACCTCATTTCTAAACGCTTATTCAGTAGCAGCAGTCTTCCCCAATAAAGCACGAGACCACTCCCAAAGGCGGGAGGTCACAATCATACGAAGTGCCGCAACCTATATAACAAGAAGCCCCACTTTCGTGGTGGTAACACTGCACGGTGGTGACGTAGTAGCAGGAACCGCTGGCATCCGCGGCGGTCGGGGAGGACATCGCAAACCCTGTAACAAGTACGGCCAAGAGAACCAGGAAGACTCGTGCTCTGACGGGAATCGGCATATCTACCTCCTTTGATTTAAGTCTCGTACCTTAGCATGTGGCGCCTTCCTCAGCCTCCTCCGGCGTGATCGAGAGCTGCCCGTCCTGGTTGTCGGCCAGCGACAGTTGGCCTTCCTCGTCCTTCGCCAGCGACAACTGGCCCGCTTCCGTCCCTGCCAGCGACAGTTGACCGGGCGCGGCTCCCGAGAGGCGGGATTGGATTTCGGCGATCGCCTGACGCGTGGCCCGCCGGAGCTCGCGATCCAGCCAGGAGCGCTCGTACACTTCTTTGAGGGGCAGCACGGCCGCCACCGAGCCGACGCGGCCCAGCGCGTTCGCCGCGGCCACCCGGAGGTCCATTCGCCCGCGCTGAAGGGCCAGGATCAGCGGTAGTTCGGCGGCCGGGTTTCCAATCTCCCCCAGAGCCTGGGCCGCGGCGGCGGCCAACTCGCTCGCTTCCTGCTCCATTACCTCAGCCAGCATGTCGACGGCGGCGGCTCCGCCGCGTCCGATCACCTCCAGACCAGCGCGGGCGGTCTGAAGGCGGCGCAGTCTCAAGGCTTGCTCGAGGATGGACCTCGCGCGCTCGAGCGGCAGATCCCGATCCAGAATTAACACGGCCTCCGCGCTCACGTCGTCGTACACCATGCGCTCCGCGATCTCCAGGAGGGTGTCGCGGCCTTCGGCGCCCAACTCCTTGGCAGCCCGAAATTGAATCTCGGGGTTCGGGTCCGAGCAGGCCGCGCGGAGCGCCTCCAGGGTCACCGACTCCCCAGGCTGCTCACGGACCAGGACGAGCAGGTTTCGAAGCCGCACCTCGTCCTGGGGATCCTCACGGGCGTTTTCAGCCAGGCGTCGCCAGACATTCAGCGACGGAGTGAACCGATGGCGGAGGTCGAGGAGGCGAGGCAGGACGGAAGGGACAAACTCGTCAGCGAGCTCCACCCGGAGCGTCCCGTCAGAGATCTCCAGCCGCTTGTTGACGCTCAGGAGACTCAACTCATGGCGCGTCTCGGCATCGAGAAGCGCGAACACCAGTTCCGTCGGCCCCTGGATGAAGAACTCTCTGTCGAAAGACCTGTGTCCGACCTCGATCTCCCGCGTCCACGGCAAGTGGACATCAGACAGGATCTTCACCAGATTGAAGTACTGCGGCCCGGGAGCTTCGATCACGATCCGGGTGGAATCATCGCTTCCCTCACAGGGCTCGATCCGCACCTCCAGCGCTTCAGCCCGCGCCTTGAGCTGTGGGGTCCAGCTATAGACCTCGACCGGCACAATCTGCAAACCGCACGACATCACGGCCTCCCGCCAGGCCTGCCGGCGCTGGCGTTTTCGCTGGACGCTGCTCAGGCTGCTCAGCAGGAGTCCGTACCCGATACTTCCGAGGCCGGCGCCGGAGAGCAGCACCACCAGGAGGATGACTTCCCACATTCCAGGCGTCCCTAGCGCAGATCGTCCGTTTGAGACATGGCGATACAGATGTTCAACGTCATTGATCTCCTGATCTAAAGAAAGTCTACGTTGCTCCTACAGCCGCTTCCGTCCGCAGAGGTCAAGCGGGAATTGTAACGCGGGGAGCCTGCCGTTCTGGCTTCTGGTTCTGGCGGTGGCATTGTTGCCGCTGAGCCTCGGCGCCCAGCCCAACAGACTCGTCATCCCGCCGGGTACCGACTGCTGGCATACCGAGGCGGGAACGGAACAGACCCTGGACAGTCTGCCCAAGGACTTCTTCAGCCCAGGTTCCCAGGCGATCCCAAAAGCGCATCAATTTTCCTCGCCCTCTTCGGCCCGGCGGGATTCTTCCGCCGGGCCGCTGAGCGAGAGCTTCCCTGCCGGATCGCTGGCCAGCGACAATTGCCCCGCCTCGGCTTGCGCCAACGACAACTGGCCCACCTCGGCCCCGGCCAGCGACAATTGACCGGGCGAAGCGCCGGGGAGGCGGTATTGGATCTCCGCGACGGCCTGGCGCGCAGCCTGGCTGAGCGCGAGGTGGCCCGAGAAGCGCTCGGCGACTTCCTTCAGCGGTAGCACGGCCGACGACGAACCGAAGCGGCCCAGCGCCTTCGCCGCGGCCACCTGGAGTGCCGGCTCGTCGCGCCGGAGAGCCTGGATCAGCGGCCCTTCGGCCTCTGGGCTGCCGGCTCTTTCCAGGGCCTGGGCCGCGAAGACGGCAAGCTCTCCCTTCTCGCGCTTCATGACTTCCACCAGCAGGCCCGCGGCTGAGGCGTCTCCATGATGGCCGAGAACCTCCAGACAGGCGCGGGCCGTCTGGCGGTAACGTTTGCGCAGAGTGCGGCGGAGGATGGCCTGCGCGGTCTCGGGCGAGAGCTCGCGGCCCAGGAACGAGACGGCATCCGCGCTCACGGCATCGTTCTCCAGGTTTTCCGCGAGCTCCATGAGGACGCCGCGGCCTCCAGCGCCCAGCCCCTTGCCCACCCGCAGACGGAACTCGGGGCTCGGATCGGAGCAGGCTGCACGGAGCGCTTCCAGGGTCTTCTCACGTTCGGGAAACTCACGGATCAGGAGGAGAAGATTCTGCAGCCGTACCCCGGCTTCAGGATCCTGAGTGGCGTTCTGGGCCAGGCGCCGCTCGACCCCCAGAGGTCGATCGAACCGCTTGCCGAGAGCGAGGAGGAGAGGCAGGACGAGGGAAAGCTGAGAGTCCGCTGTCTCCACCTGAAGCCGGCCGCTGACGATCTCCAGCCGGTTCCCAGCGCTTGTGTGCGCGTTTACACGGAGCAGCAGATCGCGCGCCTCCGCATCGAGCAGCGAGAGCACGAGTTGTATCGGGCCCGCGACGAAAAACGTGTGATCGAAAGGTTCGCTTCCGACCTCGATCTCACGCGTTTTCCAGGGGACGTGACATTCGCGGCGGATGCTCAATTCGGAGAATCCCGGCGGCCCCAGAATCTCGACTACGACCTGGATGCTCTTTTGGTGTTGGATGTCCGCCATCAGCACCCTCAATGGCCCCGCTCGCCCATGGAGCATCAAACTCCACGGCCAGCCGGAGACCCTGACCTCGTCCAGATATCGGTGCGCGATGTGTTCGATACCTTGCCAGTAGACCAAGCGCTTTTGAACGTACGTATAACCGGCCATCAGAACGCCACCTATGGCCAGAACTGGAACGATCGGATCTATCACCACGATCAAGTCTCTCCCGGTTCATCCCCGGTTTCGCTGAGCGAAAGCTGTCCCGGCTCCCCCGGCGTGAGCGAGAGCTGGCCCTCTTCGGTCTGTGCCAGAGTCAACTGGCCTGCTTCAGCCCCGGCCAGCGACAACTGCCCCACCTCCTCCCCGGCCAGCGACAACTGGCCGGGAGAAGCGCCCGGGAGCCGGGATTGGATCTCGGCGATGGCCTGGCGCGTGGCCCGGCGGAGATCCTGATCGCGCGAGGAGCGCTCGGCCGCGGTCTTCAACGGCAGCACGGCCGCCGCCGAGCCGACGCGTCCCAGCGCCTTCGCCGCGGCCACCTGGACCTCCATGTTTTTATGCTGGAGGGCCTGAATCAACGGCGGTTCCGCCTGCCGGCTGCCGGTCTCTCCCAGGGCCTGAGCCGCGGCGGCGGCCAACTCGCCCTGCTCGCGCGCCGTCACCTTCGCCAGGATGTCGACGGCGGCTTCTCCATGACGGCTGAGAGCCTCTATGCAGGCATGGGCCGTCTCGCGGCGGCGCCTGCGCAAGGCCAGACGGAGGATGGCCGTCAAACGCTCGAAGGACAGGTCCTCCCCGACGACCGAGACCGCCTGCGCGCTCACGGCGTCGTCCACCTCGCTCTCCGCGAGATTCACGAGGACGTCATGGCCTTCGGCGTCCAGCTTCTCGGCCGCCCGCAGCCGGATCTCGGGGCTCGGGTCCGAGCAGGCGGCGCGGAGCGCCTCGACCGTTCCCGGCTCCCCTGGGAATTCGCGGACCAGGAGGAGCAGATTCGAAAGCCGCACTCCGGCCTTGGGATCCTTACCGGCGTTCTCGGCCAGGCGCCGCGCTACGTCCCACCGCGCGACGTCCACGGGTTGCGCGAACCGCCGGCCAACCTCCAGGAGGATGGGCAGGATGGCAGGGAGCCGGTCGTCGGACGTCTCCGCCCGGATCTCGCCGCCGGCGAGCTCCAGCTCTTTGCTCCAGAGACTCGCGCCGTCCGCGCTGATCAGCAGGCGGCGCGCCTCCGCGTCGAGCAATGTGAAAACGGTACGTATCGGCCCCTCGACGAAAAACCTGCTGTCGAAGGCCTCGTCTCCGACTTCGATCTCGCGGATCCCTCGCGGCCTGTGCTCCTCGCGGCGGAGCTTCATCCCCGTGAAGCCCGGCGGCCCGGGAACCTCGATCGCGAGGGAAGTCAAACCACCATTGCGCCGGGATGCCTCGATCCTCACCTCCAGCGGTCCCCCCTTGGCCTTGAGGGACGCCCGCCAGGCCCAGGGGCTGGAGAATTCCACCACGCGCAGATCGGACCACTCCGCGGCATCCCGCCAGGCCCGCACGCGCCCGAGATTGTGCTGCCGGATGCCCCAGACCGTGGAGGCGCCGAACAGGACCGGCAGGAGCGATGCAAAGAATTCCCACATATCGGGACAGCCTCAGATCAATCGCACGACCGGCTCCTCGCGCATCAGCTCCCTCTGAGTGAGGAGGTCCCGGACGGTGGCCATCAGCCAGCGCTCGGAGCTGACGCCGAACGCGATTTCGAGACGGGGACGGCGGTCGCGGGGAGAGTGCGGCGGATCGAGATAGCCCAGCGTGGGGCTCGCGGCGTTGAGGGGCACGACGACCTGGGCGTCGCCGGCGGCGCCGCCCACCTTGTGGAGGTCGCCGGCGGCGTCCCAGACGAAGCGCCGCTCTTCGCCGTCGGCGCGCGAGACCTCGCAGATGAGGAGCTTGAAGAGGCTCTCCGGCTCGCCCAGCGCGCACGTCGGGACCAGTTGCCGCTTCCACAGCTCGGGGGAGGTGGGGAACCGCGTCCCCTTGGGCACGATGATCGTGTGCTGAGGCTCGCCCGTCTTCGGGTCGTGGGTGACGAACGCGTAATCGTGGACGATGAAGTCCAGGGCGTCCATGCGGTTGCCGGCGAAGCAGGCGGCGCCGGAGACCACCGCTTCGAAGGGCTGCCAGGCCCGCACACGGCGCCGCTCGAAGCGTTCCTCGAACCAGGAGAAGAAGCCGGGCAGGAGCGTCGAGCCCCCCACCAGCAGCACGTCCTCCACGTCGCTCATGCCCAGGCGGCCCTGCTCCAGGACCTCCTCCACGGAAGCGGCCAGGCTGCGATAGAACCCGTGCTCGTCCAGGATCTCCCGCAGGCGGTCACGGGTGAGCGCGACGTACCCGCTACCCGGCCGGGACGCCGCCCGCGGCTCCAGGCCGCCCGGGCTCATCAGGAACGCCGCTTCCTCCTCGAAGAACACGGCCTCCTTCACCCGGCAGGCTTCGGCGAGCATCAGCCGCCGCCACAGGCGGGTGACCTCGTCGTCTCCGGTGGCGAGGTCGTTGCCCATCTGGCGGCAGAGGTCCTGCAGCACCCAGCCGTCGACGGCGTTGCCGCCCAGGGGGCGCCCCCGCTTGGCCAGCACGGTCGCCTGGCCGCTGACCGCCCCCTGGGGCGACAGGCGGACAAGCACGACGTGCATCGTGCCTCCGCCCACGTCCACGACGAGGACGGTCCGTTCATGACTGAGGCTGATCCCATAGCCGAGCGCGGCGGCCACGGGCTCGTCCACGAAGCGGACCCGGCGCACGCCCAACTGGCGCAGCACGTGCTGCACTTCCGCGCGGTACATCTCGAACGCCGACACCGGCGAGGTGACGACGAGGTCGCGAATCCGGCGCCCCGTCGCCCGCTTGACCTCGCGCAGCAAACCGCGCAGGAACGCGTGGGCGGCGTCGCGGGCGGTGACGCTCTCGCGCCCCACCCGCGCCAGCGGCCGCAGTGCCTCGCCGCTCAGGCCGGGCTTGAACGTGGGAACGAACGACGGATGGACCACGCCCTCGTTGTGCTCAAGGGCCGGCCTGCCGATCAGCGCCCGCTGGCCGATGAAGAACCGTCGCGCCAGCGGCGGCCAGCTTCCCAGGCGATCGAGCACCCCCGGGTTCTCGATGAAATGGACGGCCGACGGCACCAGATGGGCGGCCTCGAGAGGGTCCTTGGCTTCCCGCTTCCGGCAGACGGCGGGCAGCTCGACGAGACGAGGTCTCCCCAGGGTGTCGTCCCAAAACGCGACGCCGGAGTTGGTCGTCCCCAAATCGAGCGCCCAGGTGGTCATTGGGGGGCGATTATAGCCAAGTATTACCGCCCCCGCGACGAGGGCGGCAACCATTCTAGGGGACCGTCGATTTTTTGGGGGGAACCCGTGCTCTAAGGGCACGGCGAGCACAGCTGCGTTTTATTGTCGCATCTCACATGGCCTGTCCGGCCAATGGAGCAGTTCCGATCCTCGGCAAAGCAACTAGTTAATCCGCTACACCGAATTGTGTTGGACCCGCAACTGGCGACAGCAGAACATGAGGACTTCTCGAAACGACCCGTGGAGCCTTGGGATGCCACACCGACCGCGAAGAAAAGGGCTGTCACCATCAGGAACGTTCTTTTCATACTCTTCCCTCCTCTATGTAATGAAAGCGTCATGCTTCCATCATCCCAGCATGGCAGCGACGAGAACGGAGACATTGAGCGCTGACGGACAAGGACGAACAAAAGAAGGTGGCGCGCTACCAGCCCGGGCGCAAGCGCCCTCCCATAGACTACTTAGCATCAACAGCGGAAGACATTCCGGATCCTACTCTAATTCTCGTTGACGTGCCAGACAGGGCGGGATACTGTTCAACTACTGAGCGGGAGGGGCTGACATGACCTGGGACGTCCGCGGCAAGAACATCCTGATCACCGGCGCTACGAACGGAATCGGGCTCGAAGCCGCCGTCGAATTGGCCCGGCGCGGCGCCCGGGTGGTGATCGTCGGCCGCGATCCCCGGCGCACTGAGGCGGCGGTGGCCGACGTCAAGGCGCGGAGCGGCTCGACCGAGGTCTCCCATCTTCTCTGCGACTTCTCTTCCCAGGCGGACATCCGCCGGCTCGCCGAAGAGGTGAAGACCCGCCTCGATCGATTGGACGTGCTGGTCAACAACGCGGGAGCCGTCAACAAGCAGCGCGGCGTCACGGTGGACGGGATCGAAACCACTTTCGCGGTCAACCACCTGGGTTATTTCCTGCTCACCAACCTCCTCCTCGATCTGCTGACGCGGAGCGCTCCAGCCCGGATCGTGACGGTCGCCTCGGCGGCTCACCGGCAGGGCACCCTCGACTTCTCAGACCTCGGCTACGAACGGGGCTATGCGATCATGCGGGCCTACTCGCGTTCGAAGCTCGCCAACGTCCTGTTCGCCGCCGAGCTGGCCCGCCGGCTCGCCGGCACCGGGGTCACCTCGAACAGCCTGCATCCCGGTACGGTGGCGACGAACATCTGGTCGGGCGCGCCGACCTGGGCGAAGCCGCTGATCCAGCTTTTCTTCCGTCCCTTCTTCCTGAGCGCCAAGGAAGGGGGCGCCACCATCGTGCAACTGGCGGCGAGCCCCGAGCTCGAAGGGGTCACCGGAAAATATTTCGAAAAGGGAAAGGCCGTGACGCCCGCGCCGCCGGCGCGGGACGAGGCCCTGGCGAAACAGTTGTGGAAGGTGAGCGCCGGGATGGCCGGCTTGCCAGACGATCACTCCCGCTCATAGAACGGCGGCGGCTCGATGCCCAGCGCCCGCAGGTAGACGTATCCCTGTCCACGGTGGTGGATCTCGTTGTCGATCACATAGAGCAGGAGATCGTGGACCTTTCCCGGGTACTGGCCGAAGGCCGTGGTGGTCTCCTGGAAGCGTTCGGCCGGAATTTGCGGCCACAAAGCGTTGATCTTTTCCGTGCTCTCGTCCCAGAGACGCAGGATCTCCGCCTTCGGCTTGGGATCCCTTTCGAACGACGTCGCCCACTCTTCCGTGACGATTCCCTGAGCCATCGGCAGGGCCATGCTGAGCATCTCCATGACCATGGCGCCAAAGGTGCGCATGCCGCCGATGGAAAAGCGGAAAAGCTCTTCCTCCGGAAAGGCCTCGATCAAGCGCCGGGTCAACCGGCGGTGGCCCTGCCAGTGATTCAAAAGCTCTTCGGGAGTGATGACAGTGCTCATGTTTCGGTCTCCATGGAGATGAGAGATCTATCCGCCGGCCATCGCGCCTACGACTAGGAGAGGCTCGCTCCCGGCCACGACGGCGTCAGGGAGCGGAAAGTCCGGCGGCTCGTGGGACAGATCCTGCTCGCAGGCGAAGAACCTCACGAAGGGCCGGCGCCGCAGCGTGACATGGTCGCGGATCGTCCCGCGCAGCACGGGATGGCGGGCCTCCAGCGCGTCCAGGACCGCGCCCAGGGTCGCCGGACCGTCGACGTCGAGCCCCACCTCGTCGCCGTCGACGCGCGCCAGCGTCCGCAAGTGGACCGGCAGCACGACCCGGATGATCATGGCAGGGTCTGGACCTCCACCGACAGCACGGCTGGCAGGTCGCGGACGATGGGAACCCAGTCGTCGCCGGAGTTGGCGGACGCGTACACCTGCCCGCCGGTGGTGCCGAAGTACACGCCGCAGGAGTCGAGCGAGTCGACCGCCATCGCGTCGCGCAGCACGTTGACGTAGCAATCCTTCTGCGGCAGCCCGCGGGTGAGCGCCTCCCACTCGTTACCGCCGGTGCGGCTGCGGTAGACGCGCAGCTTCCCCTCGGGCGGGAAATGCTCGGAGTCGCTCTTGATCGGCACGACGTAGATGGTCTCCGGCTCGTGCGCGTGAACGTCGATCGGGAACCCGAAGTCGGTCGGCAGGTTGCCGCTGACCTCGCGCCACGAATCGCCGGCGTCGTCGCTGCGCATGACGTCCCAGTGCTTCTGCATGAACAGCACGTTCGGGCGCGACGGATGCATGGCGATGCGGTGGACGCAGTGGCCGACCTCGGCGTCGGGGTCGGGGATGCCCTCGGACTTCAAGCCGCGGTTGATCGGCTGCCAGGTCTGGCCGCCGTCGTCGGTGCGGAAGGCGCCCGCGGCCGAGATGGCGATGAAGATCCGCTGGGGATCGCTCGGGTCCAGCAGGATCGTGTGCAGGCACATCCCGCCGGCGCCCGGCTGCCAGCGGGGTCCCGAGCCGTGGCGGCGCAGCCCGGAGAGCTCCTGCCAGGACATGCCGCCGTCGGTCGAGCGGAACAGCGCCGCGTCCTCCACCCCGGCGTAGACGACGTCCGGGTCCGTGAGCGACGGCTCGAGATGCCAGACGCGCTTGAACTCCCAGGGGTGCTGCGTGCCGTCATACCACTGGTGGGTGCCGGGGACCCCGTCATACACGAACTCCTTCCCCACCGCCTCCCAGGTCTTGCCGCCGTCGTTGGAGCGCTGGAGGATCTGCCCGAACCAGCCGCTGGACTGCGACGCGTAGATGCGGTCCGGGTCTACGGGCGAGCCTTTGACGTGGTAGATCTCCCAGCCCGCGAAGTGGGGACCGCTGACGTCCCACCGTTCGCGCTTCGCGTCCGCCGTCAGCACGAACGCCCCCTTCCGTGTCCCGACCAGTACCCGTACCCCGCTCATTGTGACTCCTTTCCGGGCCGAAATTCCCGCCGCCGGTCATCGCGCCGCGCATAGTCTAGCTGAAACGGGGAGCGATCGGAGCCCACGGAAACATCCCGAAAGGCACGAACTTCGCAAGCTGGCAGGGGGCATGGCACGACTCCGACACACCGCCCTCCTGCTTGCCATCTTCGCCCTCGCCATTTTCTCCCTCGCCAGTACGGTCCACGCCACCACCGTCGTCCCGCCGCGCAACCTCGGCCAGTTGGCCCGCATGAGCCGCGCCGTGGTGCTGGCGCGCGCCACCAACGCCTGGACGGAGGACCGGGGTATCCCGATGACGATCACCGTCTTCGAGCTGGTGCAACCCGTCGGCGGCGCCCAGGTCCCGGTCGTCTTCCAACTGGAGACCCCCGGTGGCGTGCTGGAGGACAAGGCCGCCCTGGTGACCGGAGCGCCCCTCTTCCGCGACGGGCGGAACTATCTCCTCTTCCTCGCCCGCTCGCCACGCCGTCATCGCTGGCAGCCGCAGATGCTCTCGTACGGCCTGCTCGAAGAGGTCGTCGACAAGTCGTCCGGGCAGGAGCTCCTGCGGCCGTTGCCGGAGGCAAACGCGATCGAGCTGCTGGGCGACGGCTTCGAGAGGCCGGGCGTCTATCGCGAGCGCGCCCTGCTGGCCCACCTGCGCGAGGTGATGGCCGGCGCGCCCTGGGAGCCCGCCAAGGCCGCCGCTCCCCTGAATTCGCTGGATTCGATCGCCGCCAAGCTGCACACCAAGCCGGCCCTCTGCCAGTTCCAGACCCACAGCGACGGCGTGCCGCTGCGGAAGTTCGGCTATGAGACCGGCGCCACGATGTCGATCCAGCACACCACCCCGGGGCAGACCGGCATCGCCGACGGCGGCGTCGCCGCGGTGCAGCAGGGCGTGGCCGCCTGGACCAATCATCCCGACTCGGCGATGAATTTCCTCTACGGCGGCAGCCGGCCGCGCAACATCAACTGCGCCACCGCTTCCGACGTCGACCAGGGAGGCGTCGTCTTCAACGATCCCTGCAACGGCATCACCGACCTGGTGGGCTGCCAGGGCACCCTCGCCTTCGGCGGCTCGTTCTACGACCCGGGCTCGGCTCCATTGCACGACGGCGAGCCCTGGCATCCGGTGAGCACGGCTTTTGTCGTAGTGAACAACGGCTCGCAATGCGTCGGCGAGACCAAATTCAGGACCATGATGACGCACGAGCTCGGGCACACGCAGGGCTTCGGCCACCATACCGACCCCAGCGCCACCATGGCCGCCACCCTGCCGCCCGACAACCGCGGCGCCGCGCTGGGCGCGACCGACAGAGCCTGCGCCTCGTACGCCTACCACACCTACATCGACGTGCCGTACAACTACTGGGCGTGGAGATTCATCGAGGCGCTCGACAACGCCGGCGTGGTCAGCGGCTGCACCGCCGGCCGGTACTGCCCGACGGAGCCGATGACCCGCGCCGACATGGCGGTCTTCCTGCTCAAGGCCAAGCAGGGGGCGGGCTACACGCCGCCGGCGTGCACGACGCCGCTCTTCAGCGACGTGCCGTGCTCGAGCCCCTACGCGCCCTGGATCAACGAGCTGGCGCGGCGGGGCGTCACCGCCGGCTGCGGCAGCGGCAGGTACTGCCCCACCGGCAGCGTCACCCGCGCCGAGATGTCGGTGTTCCTCCTGGCGACGCTCGAAGGGCCGGGCTACGCGCCTCCCGCCTGCGTCGTGCCGCGCTTCCTGGACGTCCCCTGCTCGTCCTCCTTCGCGCCGTGGATCCACGAGATCGCCAACCGGGGGATCACCGCCGGCTGCGGCAGCGGCAACTTCTGCCCGGGCTCCGCGGTCCTGCGCGACCAGATGGCGGTCTTCGTGGCCCAGACCTTCCGGCTGCCGGCGCCCTGACCGGGCCTACGGCGTGACCGGCATCCGCAGCGCGAAGTAATCCACGACGCGGGAAGCCGCCGGCGGATCGAGATTGCTGAGGGCGATCACCACGTACCCGAGTTGCGGATAGATGCGCAACTCGCCGTTCATCCCCGGCGCTCCGCCGCCATGCCCGTAGCTCAGCGACGCTCCCTCTCCCCGCATGCCGAAGCCGAACCCGTACTGCTGCTTGAACGGCGTGGTCGCCTGGGCCAGCATCGCCTTCGAGATCAGCTTCCCCGACTCCAGGGCCTGCGCGAACCGCAGGAGATCGCCGGCCGTCGAGTAGCCGCCTCCCGCGGCGGTGCCGCGCCAAGGCAGCGTGTCGGTGTTCGCAACCCACTTGCCGTCCTGCTTCATATACCCGATGGAGCGGTTCGCCACGTTCTCGGTCTCGGGCAGAGAGTCGGTGGACGTCATGCCGGCCGGCTTGAAGATCTTGGCGCGCACGTAGTCGTAGTAGGTCATGCCGCTCACCTTCTCGATGATCGCGCCGAGCAGGACGAAACCATAGTTGGAATAGCGCCACTCCGCCCCCGGCTCATGGGTGAGCCCGCGCGATCCATACAGCTTCAGATAGTCGCCGTGCTCCCGCAGCGTCAGGCGCTTCTGCTCGAACTCCGGCCCGAAGATGTCGCCGGTGCCGCCGGTGTGCGTGAGCAGATGCCGGATGGTGACCTTGGAAGCCACGTCCTTGTTGGGATAGTCGGGGAGATGCTTGCCGATGGGATCGTCCAGCGCGATCTTGCCCGCCTCGACGAGTTGCAGCGTCGCGACGGAGGTGAACATCTTGTTCATCGATCCCAGACGGAACCGGGAGTCCAGCGTCACGGGGGTGCCCTTCTCCCGGTCGGCGCGGCCCCAGGCCTTCTGGAGCAACACCTTGCCGTTCCGCGCCACCAGCACGGCGCCGGAAAATTCATCCTTCTTAGCCAGCTCCTCGGCGCGGGCCGAAAGCGCCGCCAGCGCCTCCGCTTCGGTCATCCGCGGGATCGCGAGGTCGTCCGGGCGGGGGATGGCCCGCATCGCCATACGGACCAGCTTCGGCGGCTCCTCGGAGCTGAGCGAGAATTCGAACCGGGCGACGGTGTCCGAGCCCTTCTCCTGCACCAGGGCCACGATGCTCAAGGGCTCGCTCTTCTCGATGCGCAACAGGTTGAAGCCGCCGGTCTGCTGGCGAAAGTCGCCGGCGATCTGGCTGAGCGGAGGATCGGGCTTGTAGGTCTCGTCGAAGGCGCGAATCAAGGCCGCGTCCCCGGAATTGAACGCCGCGAGCCACGCCGCCAGCGCCTTGCCGGCCGGCGTCTCGGGGATCGCCGGCTGGCCGAGGGCCGGGCTCAGCGCGGCGAACAGGATCAGCGCTCCGCAAGCGACTGCTTTGAAGACTTTCATTCTGGACTGGGCTCCTGTGAAGTGGCGGGAAGGGGCGGCTTCTGCTGTAAAGCCTGGACGGAAACGACACATGGCATGGGATATACGCGGCAAGGGCCTCCTTGTTTCCGGCGCCGCGCTAACGGACGGGCTTCCCGAGGCGGGGCGACTTGCGGTGGGCAGGCATGGAGACAGACGTTACAGAAGTCTGGCCGCGAGAGCGCAGACATAGAGCGCGGTTGCCAGCAGAATGCCGCGATAGGGCACGCTGAACCAATAGCGTTTGCCCAGAAAGGCATAGCCCACCAGTAGCACAAGGCCGAGCAGAAGTAGAAATACGGACTGAAACAGCAGAGCGCTGTGCGCCAGGGACAGGTAGCCGTAGACGGCTCCGAACAGGATCGCCCCGAAGCTGTGGCTGGCGTTGAAGCCGATCCAGGTCTTCCAGATTGTCGTCTCGCGCGTAATCACCAGGAAGGACTCCTTGAGCCTTTCTTCGAGACCCGGATCTCTGGGGCGCAGCTTCGGGCCGTGAAACGTGTACAGGAGATGGATGAAGCCGAGCAAGAGGAGGATTGCCGCACTGGCGGCGATCAGCCAAGGTGCGATTGCGTTCACATGGCTTCCTTTATCTAGAATCGCCCGGCAACCGCTGGGCTGGAAAGCTCCCGCTGCGCGTCCTTGCCGATCCATCGCGAGGCTGGATTGCGCGACGCGGCGAGCCGCCCGGCCACTTCCAGGGCGGCGCGGTGGAGCGCCTGGTTGCGCTTGCCGGTGGCCCGCAGAGCCATGTTGACCGCCTTCTTGACGAAGTGGCGCTCGTCAGTGGCGGCCTCCTCCACCCACCGCAGGGCCCGCTGGAACTGCTCGTCCGACGCGCGTTTGTCGTGAACCGTAAGCCCCCAGAGCAGGGCGAAGGCGGCTCGCTTCGTATACTCCTCCTCTCGAGGAGCCCACTGCTCCACCTTGCTCCAGGCGTGCGGCGTGCGGTCGAACAGAGCGAAGCAAACCGTGTCGCAGACGGCCCAGTTGTCGAAATCGTCGCACCATCGATCCATCTGCTCGGGCGTAACGCTCGCGGGATCGTCGACATACGTGGCGAGCAGACGCGCCTCGTACCAGCCGGTGACCCAGAGCCGCTCCGCCAGCTCGTGGCTGCGCCCGAGACGCTTCGCCAGCGCCTGAACGTCCCTCATGGCGACGCCAAACGCCTTATCCGATGGAATGGCATAGCGCGCCATGCCCGCGAGGGCGGCTTCGGTGGCAAGCTCCTTCAGCGAAGTCAGGACCTCCTGCACATCCGGCAGGGGCTCGCTGTCGCGGGCGGAGCCGCGTCGATCGCCTGAAGATTTTGTCGGCTTTGTCATTTTTCCGTGAAGACCCGCAACAACAAATCGTACACCCTCTCCCCGATCCCAGGCGCTTTACTCTCACTGGGTCCCGCGACGTTCAGCGTCTCGATCTCCAGCGAGCCGAGCCATTCCCGGATCTGAAAGCGGGCTTCAGGATACCAGGAATCCACGACAAGCAGGGGGCGACCCAGGCCGGCGGCGCAGCGGGCGGTCCAGTCCGTCCCCGGATCTTCCAGGGCGGACGATGGACGCAGGATCAGGGTGGCGTCGGAATCGCGGACGTTCCACTCCGTCCGCTGGGAACGCGGCTGGTTCGGGGGCGAGCGTCGGCGGTGCGCCTGCCTGCGGCCTCGGAGTGCGTTCTCTCCACGATCACCGTTGCAGAGCTCGAAGTTGGGGTTCGCCGTTTCGTCCGTCCGGCTGCGCAGCGAAAGGCTGTAGATGCCTTCACCGGAATCTTTGAAGTGCTGGCTTGGGATCTACAGGCCACGATCTACTACGGTGACTTGCGCGTCGATCTGGAGAAGCGAGGCATCGTCATCGGTCCGCTAGACATGCTCATTGCGGCCTATGCTCTCCGGGCTTGGGGCGACCCTCGTGACCGCCAATTCCGAGAGTTTCGGCGCGTGGCCGATCTGCAGTGCTTGGAATGGCAATTATAAGGCGCGGACCCCGAATCTGTGACAGGGAGTCCGGGCTCCCTCCGGGTGGGGTAGCCCGAGACTGCGTACACGTTTGACATGAGAGGCGTCGCCCGGCTTGCCGGGCGACTGGAGTCTGTGCGGGGTTAGATACCTGCTGTCGACCGGGGAGTTGCTCGATCTTCCCTTCCACGGTGGCGATGCACTGCGACGGCTCCCCTGCGGCGAGCACGCGGCCATGGGAAATGATCGCCATGCGCGAGCAGAGGTCGCTCACGTCCTCGACGATGTGCGTCGAGAGAATGACGATCACGTTTTCGCCGATCTCCGCGAGCAGGTTGTGAAAGCGCACGCGCTCGCCGGGATCGAGCCCCACGGTCGGCTCGTCGACGATGATCAGCCGCGGATCCCCGATGGCCATGACCGGCAATACGCCTCCGGAGCCGGTGGGTGTACAGGGGCGGGATCTTCCGGCGGGCTGTACACCTCTCGCGACGCCGTGCGTACTACCGGGCGAAGGAGACCCATGCCCATGACGCTCACTGCCCGAACGATCTTCATCCTGATGCTGGTCCTCGCCCCCGCCGGCAAGCTCATCGCCCAGGAGGCGCCGACGACTGACCCGGCCGAAACGCCCACCACCGCCGAGGCCGAGACCTCCGCCGGGGAGGCCGAGGACCCGTCGACGGGCGGGCATTACGAAGTCCGAAACCAATTCACCCGCCTGCTCCAGCAGCATCCGGACGAGCTGTGGATGGTCCTCAAGCTCGACCCGTCGCTGCTGACCAACGACGTGTTCATGTCCGGCTATCCGGAAGTGCAGGAATTCCTGGTCCAGCATCCGGAAATCCACAAGAACCCACGCTTCTATCTGTCCCAGTTCAGGAGCCCCGCGCAGGAGCGGAGCGTGCTCGGCGACATCATCGAGGTGCTGGCGGCCGTCGGCGGCATCGGCCTGAGCGTCGTCGCGCTCGGATGGCTTATCCGGACGCTGATCGAACAGAGGCGCTGGAAGCAGCTATCTCGCACGCAGAGCGACGTGCACAACAAGATCCTCGACCGCTTCAACACGACCGAGCAGCTCCTCGAGTACATCCGCACGCCGGCGGGCGGCAAGTTCCTAGAGTCCGCGCCGATCCCGCTGCACGTCGAGCCTCCGGCGGGCGGGAGAACGTCGACGCTGGCAACGCGGATCGTGTGGTCGGTGCAGATCGGCGTCGTGACCGCCATCGTCGGCCTCGGGATGCTGCTGCTCAGCGCCGTCTTCGAGAAAGACGCGTCGCAGGGGCTGTTCGCCCTCGGCGCGATCGCGCTCTGCGTGGGCGCCGGCTTCATCGCCTCCGCCTTCATTTCGCTCAAGCTGTCGCGCCGCCTCGGCCTGTGGGAGGACGGCGGCGCGCCACCCGAGGCCCTGACGGGACGGGACCTGTGAGATGATCGACGGAATGAGCTACCCGCTCGTGATCCTCGACACGATGATGGCCGAGCGCCAGGCGGACGAGGCCCTGGCCGTCATGGGCGACGACGAGTTCCGTGCGTTCTACGAGCGCACGGCGCGTCCGTTGTGGGCGTATCTGTCGCGGATCAGCGGCGACCCGCACAAGGCCGACGACTTCCTGCAGGAGGCCTACTACCGCTTCTATCGCGCCTCGAAGCGCTATGAGAGCGAGGCCCATCGCCGCAACTCGCTGTTCCAGATCGCCACCAACCTCGTGCGCGACGCGGCCCGCCGCGGCCAGCACTACGAGGAAGTGCCGCTCGCCGACGATGCGTCGCCGTCGGCCGGCGCCGTGCCGAAGAGCGCGAGCCCGAGCCCGGAGACCGAGGTCGCGATGCGCACCGACGTCGCCCGGGCGATCCAACAGCTCGAGCCGACGCAGCGCGAGCTCCTCTGGCTCGCCTACGCGCAAGGGTCGTCGCACGAGGAGATCGCGGAGATCCTCGGGCTCAGCGCGATCAGCGTGCGCACGCTGCTGCTGCGCGCGCGGCGCAAGCTGGCGGGGATTCTGACCGGAGGCGCCCGGTGAGCGGCGCGAAGGCCTGTCCGCGTGAGGACGAGCTGCTCGACGCCCTCGGCGCGGGTTTCATCGGAGAGGAGCTGGAGTCGCACATCGCAACGTGTGCGGCCTGCGGCGAGCTGCGTCTCGTCGCCGGCGCGCTGCTCGACGAGAGCGTGCAGGCGGTGGCCGAGGCCGCGCTGCCCAGCTCCGGGACGATGCTGTGGCGGATTCAGATGCGACGGCGCCAGGAAGCGCAGGCGGCCGCGCGGCGCTCCCTGCTGATCGGCCAGGCGGTGACGCTCGCCGCCGCCCTCGTGCTGGTCTTCACGCTCCTCGGCGGCCACCTCGCCGGCGAGGCGGTGAACGTGATCGCATCGATCCGGCTCAACCCGCCGCTGCTGCTCGCCGTGGCGATCTGGCTGCTCGCCGCGCCAATCGCGGGGTGGCTGCTGATCCGGCAGAAGTAGGCCGGGCGCGGCGGCGGGGACGCCGATACGATACGATGCCGCCAAGAGGCGGACATGAACCCATTCCTGCTGTTCCTCTCCCTCGCCGCGGCCCAGCCCGATCCGGCGCTGCTGGCGGGCCTCGAGTACCGCCAGCTCCCTTTGACCCGCGGCGGGCGCTCGACGGCCGTCACCGGCGTCGCGGCCGATCCCTTCACGTTCTACTTCGGCGGCATCGGCGGCGGCGTGTGGAAGTCGACCAACGCCGGCAACACCTGGCGCAACGTGTCGGATCGCTACTTCGAAGCCGGATCGGTCGGCGCGATCGCGGTGTCCGACTCCAATCCGCTGGTGGTGTACGCCGGGACCGGCACCGCGTGCCCGCGCTCGAACATCTCGCCCGGCGTCGGCGTCTACCGGTCCGACGACGGCGGCGCGACGTGGGTGCACGCGGGACTTCGCGATGCGGGGCAGATCGGCCGCATCCGTATCCATCCGCGCAATCCCGATCTCGTCTACGCCGCCGTGCTCGGTCACGCCTCGGCGCCGAATGCGACGCGCGGCGTTTTCCGTTCGAGCGACGGCGGCCGCTCATGGCGGAAGGTCCTCTTCATCAGCGAGAGAACGGGAATCGTCGATCTCGCGCTCGACCCTGCCGATCCGCGCGTGCTGTACGCGGCCTCGTGGTCCTTCGAGCGCAAGCCCTGGGCGTTCGAGAACGGCGGCACGGAGGGCGGGATCTTCAAGTCCGAAGACGGCGGGGACACCTGGACGCGTCTTGCGGGCGGCCTGCCGGCGGGCGTGCTGGGCCGCACCGCCGTCGCCATCTCTCCGGCGCGGCCGTCGCGGGTCTGGGCGCTGATCGAAGCGGCGGGCGGCGCCGGCGGGCTCTTTCGATCGGACGACGCGGGCCGCACCTGGTCGCGCGTCAACCGCGATCCGCTGTTGACGTCCCGCGCCTCCTATCACACGCATCTCACGCCGGATCCGGTGTCTCCGGACGTGATCTACGCGTTGCACATCTCACTGTTGAAGTCGACCGACGGCGGCGCGACCTTCGCGATGACCCCGGAATCGCACGTGGATCATCACGACCTCTGGATCCATCCGCGCGACCCGCGCATCATGATCAACGGCAATGACGGCGGCGCCACGGTTTCGCTCGACGGCGGCGCGACATGGTCGACGCAGATGAATCAGCCGACCGGCGAGATGTACCGCGTCGCGGTCGACACGGGATATCCGTACCGCGTCTACTCCGCGCAGCAGGATGCCGGCGCGGTGTCGGTGCCGGCGGCAAACCCCAACCTGCCGCTGGAGCTCGTCGATGTCTATGACGTCGGCGGCGGCGAGGCGAGCAACATCGCCGTCGATCCCCACAATCCATCCATCGTGTACGCGACGATCGGCGCGCAGGGCTGGCAGATCGCGAAGACCGACACGGCCAAGAAGACCTCCGAGTTCCTGCAGATCTACCCCGAACCGCGCGTCGGGCAGCGGGCGGCGAGCATGAAATACCGCACCAACTGGAACATGCCGCTGCGCCTTTCGCCGCACAACCCGGACGTCCTGTACATGGGATCGCAGCACGTGCATTGCTCGCGCGACGGCGGCCGTTCCTGGGAGGTGATCAGCGGCGACCTGACCCGGAACGACAAGACGAAGCAGCAGCCGGCACACGGCCGGGGCCTGAAGCGAGGGGTAGCGGGCAGCGAGATCTACGACACCATCCTGGTGATCGAAGAGTCGCCGCTCGTCAAGGGGCTGCTGTGGGTGGGCACCGACGACGGGCTCGTGCACGTCTCGCGCGATGGCGGGCAGACGTGGACGAACGTGACGCCGCCCGCCATGCCGGAGTGGGGCACGGTCAACACCATCGATCCGTCGGTGCACGCGCCGGGCCGCGCCGTCATCGCGGTCTACCGCTATCTGCTCGGCGACCGCCGGCCGTACATCTTCGTCACCGACGACTATGGCCGCTCGTGGCGCGGCGCCGTCGACGGCATCGACAGCGGCCATTACGTGCGGGCGGTGCGTGAAGACCACGACGTCCAGGGACTGCTCTACGCCGGCACGGAGCTCGGGATCTACGTGTCGTGGGACGATGGCGGCCGGTGGCAGCGGCTGCAGCTCAATCTCCCCGTCGCGCCGGTCTCCGACCTGCGGGTGCATCGCAAGGACCTCATCGTTTCGACCTTCGGCCGCGGACTGTGGGTGTTGGAGGATCTCGGCGTCGTGCAGCAGGCCGGCGGCCTCCGCGCGGAGGTGAGCCACCTGTTCGCGCCGCGCCCTGGATATCGTCCCGCCGGGAACGGTTCGTACATTCCGGTCGATGGCGGCGCCACCCTCTCATACTACCTCCCGTCGCAGACTCATCCCGTTACTATCGAGATCAGCGACGAACGCGGCGACTTCGTGGCCAAGTACGTCAGCCGTGCGCCCGACGACCCCTTGAAATCGGATGTCCCTGCCGTCCTCACGTCCGTCTTCGAGGGGTGGGATGTCGTCCCGACGCGGCAAGGCATCAACCGCTTTCGCTGGACGGGCCGGCACGCCGTGCCGTTCGAGCTTCCGGGCGGCAACGATCCGACGTGGGGGCCGTTCGGCCCGTTCGTGAAGCCAGGGAGCTACACGGTGAAGGTCACGGCGGGCGCGTGGAGCGCCACCCAGCCGCTGACGATGCTCGCCGATCCGAGAATCGACGCGGCCGCCGCCGACTTCGATGAGCAACTCACGCTGGCCCGCGACGTCGGCGCGCGCATCGACGGCTTGATCAAGGCGCTGGAGCGGCTCGACGCGCTTCGCGAGGAGGTGCACAAGAGGCCGGGGACCGAGGCGCTGGTCGCGGATCTCGACGCCATCGAAGGCGAGCTCTCGTGGCTGCGCCGCGACGGGGATCCGGGCCTCCTACCGGAGCTGACCGCGCTGTACGACGCGATCATCGCCGGCAGCCTCGCGCCCTCGCCCGGCATCCGCGAGCGGATGCGCGACCTGCTGCCGCGCCTCGACGCCGCGCTGGCGCGCTTCGAGGCGCTTGCGAAGACCGCGCAGAGGGGCGCGCAGTGACCTGCGGGTCGAGGACCCTGACGACTCTGGTACGAAAACCTATGTACGAGGCGGTAGAGACGCCCCTGCCCGTTTCAGAACGCCCTTTGCAGGCCACCCACGTCGGGGCGTCTCTTGAGGCGGGAACACCGGTCCCGTTTGGCCATTCGTTCGGCGGGCACGCCAAACGATCCCCTCTCCTCGTCCAACGAAGGCGTGAATCCGTAGCGATATCTCCGTCCCAGAGACGACCCGACGTCAGGGAACTGCGGAGGGTGTTCTGAAACGGGCTGGGATCGTCTCTACCGCCTTCCCGGCAGGTGCGTATAAGACTGTGGGCTGAGGCGAGGCCCCGAAGGCCGATGCCCTGGGCTTCTCCCACTTTTTCTGATTCCCCTCACTCATCGAACCGCAACCCAGGATTCTTGCGCGCCTGGATGAGATAGCCCGCCACCTTCTCCGTGAGCACCAGCGTCGCTTTCTCTTGCAGGGCGGCTTGCTGGAAGACCGCGAGGGCGGCGAGGGCTTCGCGGGGGACGTCCTGCGCTTCGAACATAGGAAGCATCTCGCGGGCCAGCTCGGCGACGGCGGACGTGTTTCCCGCTTTGAGGTAGGCCATCGAGAGGTCGAGGGTGACGAGCGCGGCATCGAAGCCGATCTCCCGAGCGATGAAGTCCGACCTCACCCGGGTCAGGAGGTCGATGGCTTCCGGGATCTCGCCAACGGCCGCGTGAAGGAGTCCCTCGGTCCAGGTGAGGCGCAGGAGATCCAGGTCGTTACCCAATTCCTCGGCGAGCGCCCGGACCTTCGGAAGCATCGCCTGGGCCTCCTTCGGGTCGCCGAGGTTCGCGATGTAGTCCAGCCGGTTGTGCTCTACACAGAGGAAGAGGCGCGGCTCCCGGACGGGATCAATCAGGGGAGAAGCCTCCCGGATGAGCCTGAGCGCCTCTGGCAATTCCCCCATCTCCTCCAGGACCTTCGCCTTCTTCACCATCGCCCGGCCCGCCAAGTGATAGTCCTGCGTGCCCGGGTCGCCGGCAAGGTAGGCCACGATCACCTCGTCGAGAAGAGCCAGCGCCTCCTGGAACCGGCGCTGGTCCTTACGAAGTGAAGCCTTCAGGCCCAGGATCACCGGCTCGTAGCCCAGGATGTCCCCCATGCCCGCGGCTCCCTTCCGCCACCAGCGATCGGAGCTCTTCTGCGCCTCCTCCGCCTGATGCAGGTCGCCCGAGACCCGCCAGGCCGAAGCCAGATGCGCCCAGGTATAAGCGCGCAGCTCGAACAGCCACTCCCTCTCGCACGGCTGCCCCTCCTGGACGCGCTTCGAGACTTCGACGGCAAGACGGGCGAGCGTGACCGCCCGCGCGGCATCGTGGGTCCCGGCCTTCCAGCTCTCGGCGCAGAGAAGCTCGGCCAGCCCCCAGTGGGAAAATCGCTTCTGGGTGTCCAGAAGGCTGAGCCCCTCCTCGAAGGAAGACAGGCTCTCGATCTCCCTCCACAGGGCCGGCGCCTGGGCTCGGGAAACGAAGAGATCCACCTCCACCGCCGAGAACTGGACCCCGACCGCTCCCGCTTCGTAGGCCGCGAGGACCATGCCGCCGGCCTCGGCGCACTCCGGACAGACGGCCAGGAGGTGAAGCAGAACGCGGTTGGCCTCGTCCAGGCGATCGACGCTCAACAGCCGTTCCAGGGCATCCCTGGTGAGATGCTCGTGCTTGATCTGGGACACGCGATGATTCCCCTCCTTCCCCTTGGCGGCGAATTATATCCAGAACCGCAGTACATGCCATAAGGACGTGACGTCCTAGAGAAAAGGGCGGACGGAGGAGAGGACCTCCGCCCGTCGGGGTCTCACTTCGCGCCGTCTGGATCGAGGGAGCTCCCGCTCTCGGCACCGGGACCTCCATCAGCGGAAACCGTTCCCGCGTCTCCGCTGACCGGAACGGGGAGTCCATCGGGATCGAGGGTGTTCCCGGACTTCTTGCGGGCTCCCAAGAGCGCCGACAGGAGACTCCTCACGTCCTCCCATAGGCTGAACGAGGCGACTCCGGGGATGCAGTCCCTGGCTCGCTCGGCGGCGGCGAGGGGTGAAACAGCGGCCAGCAGAACGATGGCGGCGAGAAGAGCGGCGGGAAACCACCGGACCCGCGGGGTGGTCATAGCGACTCCTTCCGCAGCGGCTCACCGGGGCCGGCCACCACGGCCGGGTAGGAGCGGCTGCATAGGGAATGGTGTCGCGGTTTGGGCTCAGGCTACGGCTTCTTCTCCGTGCGCATGCTGACCCCACTACCCCGGCTGGAGAGGATGGGCTCTTCGGTCGATTGCTCCCCATCCTCCAACGCCTTCCCTTCTGGCAGGAGGCCGGCTCCAGCGAGAAACTATCGAGGCCTGCTCAGGGTTCATACTTACTTTCGGCCTGCCGCTTGCACCTTGGTTGCGCCAAGGAATTCCCCGGAGGCTTCAGTGGGCGGTCTCTCACCTCAACTTCTACGGTGGCTACCGGGGTGAATCGACAGTTCCCCGGACGGGACTTACACCCGCTGGACTTCGAGCCCCAGGAGGTCTCTCCGTAGTCTGCGATCAGTTCACGTCAGACTTCCCTTCATGCCGCACTGCCAGGCACTTTCTTGGGGTGGCACTTTCTCGGAGTGGGCACTTTCCCGGCGAGCCAGAGAGAGGGCACGAGAGGAGGATCTGCGGGGAAAACCCGGGCCTGAACGCCAAAACCGGGGGAGTACCGTCTCGAGGGGCGGATCCGAGGGCTAGCGATTGGCATTTAAGCCACTCCTCCCCTCCGCGTGCCGGGCACTTTCCTCGGGGCTGGGGCCGTTCTTAAAATGGGTAAAAACCCGGAACGAACTTAGGGAACGTCGTGCTATAGTTCGCTCAACCGATTCTCTCTTTGACAACTCTCTTCTGCGAATCTACCCAATTCCCGCGCCACCATGTTATGATTCGTTGCATAACAGAGGAGGCTAAAGCGTTAGGATGCGATTTCTTGAGCCCGAGATGTACCAGCCGCGCGCACGCGCTGTTTACGAAACGGTCGCGACACAACTTCGCGCATTGCTGCCGGACGCACTGATTGAGCATATTGGCTCTTCGGCAATCGCGGGCGCTATTTCCAAAGGTGATCTCGACGTGTTCGTCGCCGTCAGCCGTGATAAATTTTCAGAAGCAATCGCAGCTATAGAAAGCTGCGGATTTCGGATCAAGTCGAATACACTAAGAACCGATCAACTATGCCCCTTCGAGTCCGATAACTATGCGCTTGATGTCGGCATTCAATTAGTCGAGCGCGGCTCGCATTTCGAATTCTTTCGTCGCTTTCGCGATCTTATGAATGCCGACCCATGGCTCCGGGACCGCTATAATCAACTCAAACGTGAAGCTGAACCGCTCGACGAGCAGAGCTATCGGGTACTAAAGAGCGACTTCATAGAGGCGGTGCTAGCTCAGACCGATCCCTCGCTTTCTACCTCAGATAAATAAGTCAAGCAGCTTCCCGCTGGCTCCCGTAGTCGATGCCGAACAGCGTGAGCGAGGCACGGAACTGCGACTGAAGATCAGGAGGTAGCTTGGCATCAACCCCAGCCAAGACGCGCGCCATGTCGAGTGGCACTCCATGTGTGGTGAGGTGACTGAGAATGACGTTGAGGCTCGACTGTGAGAAGGAAGCAGCAAGCACAGAGACTGCTAATATTTCTTCTAGTGACAGCCCGGGGACATATTTAACTGTATTGGTTAGGAAATCTTGAGCACGGTGATAAGCGACTGCACGGACCATTACGGTTTCCAGTTCACCCTGTGCCGCATAGTCGTGAACGAGCCCTATATACTGGGGCACGAAGATAAGATCGATGAGCTTAATAAGGGTGAATAAGTTCTCGGTATGCGTGTGGTGAGCAAGTACCCGCTCGAAGGCTCGATGGAAGGCAGTGGAATTACCACGCGCAAGCAACCGGAGGGTAGCAAGTTTTTTACGAAAAACAATGTCAGCCACGCTGTAATCGGCCGCTATGTCGGGAGCGAAGTAGTTACTCTGCCCACCGTAGGACGCATTAGGATAGGTGCGAATTAGTAGACTGACTGTGGGTATGCTTAAGTGGCTTACATTGTGAGGTTGTGCAGTGCCAGGCAGAACTATGGAGCGATCGCCTTCGTTCCAAAGCTCAGCCGAGGCCACAGAGACCTCTCCGAGTGCCAGGCCGGCGACAGCAATTTCAACAGCAAAACGATAGATTACGTTGAGAGATTGACCTCTGAGTTGGAACTGCACACCCGAAAAGTTGTGGTCATGAACGTTAATATCGCTGCCCCACCAGTTGAGAACTTCAATCCAAAACTTTCCGTTGTCGTATAACTTAAAATATAAATCGGAAAAGGTGGAGGGGTGTTGGAGTGAGGCGATCGCGGCAGTTTCAAGGAGTTCGGGGACATTCGCGACCTCTCCGAAGTCCGAGAGTTCAAGCCCCTCGGTACGCTCCCATACAATTTGGGGGAAGGCTTCACAAGCATTGCCTTCACGTCTCCATGCAGATTCTATGTCTTTGGCAGCGTCGAGAAGATCACGATATTGTGTCCACATTACCGATTCTCCTCGGCTCGTTGTATGTTACCTGTAGAACTGCCGACTGGCAGGCAGCAAAGCAGCGGTCAAGAATCTCGCGGGTACGAGGTCGGAGGACGAGATCTGCAGCATCAAGACTCGTTATACTCTCATAGGCAGTCATGGCATCGGCGATCATCTTATTGGTCGGTGGGTGGACAATGCGGGGTTTGTCGTCGGGGAGGAAGCGGAGTCGGCCAAGTATCAACTCGGTAGCAACCACGATGCTGTGCATGACTTTGTCAAGCGGTCGGATCATGTTGAGGATAGCTGAGAAGGCGCGGTTCTCCTCACGAGTGATCAGTTCATAGTCGAAATGAGGGTAGTTGCGCTCATCGATGAAGAGCAAGTGGTGAGTGAGTTCGTGCAACAGCATCTCGACTAGGTCGGACGTGGTTAGTGTAGAGCCTACTGTAAGCCAAATCGTGCCGATAGCCGCACTTGAGGACCCGCCATAAGAGGCGCGACCCTGCAGCCTCTTTGAAGGGCGAACGACAATACTGTGAATGGTGAGATCGAATATAGCGGCCAGCGTATCATCCAGATTTAGGAATTCGTCTAGCGCATGGCGAGCGCGCGCAATCTTCTCGCGCTTAATAGCGTCGGGATAGGGTTCGTCAATGATTTCGGACTGCCCAAGGTCATTGAGCGACGCTTTGTGGCCGTAGGCACCCACTAGAGCCTTCTCGATTGCAGGATCTGTGATGAAGACATCGTCGCTGCGGTTGATCGGCATATAAGGCTGATGGCCTGCGAGAAAGTCGAGATAGCCAACACGAAGGTCCGCACTCGTACGGATCTCCCGCCCACCAAGAAAAGGGTAGGCAAGCCGGTAGAAGTTGCGGATTATTTCCTCGTGGCCGTAGATGCTGAACATGAGGCCCCTCCTCCCGGCGTTAGCCCACACCTTCACTTACTATCAGATAAAGCCAGCGAAGACGCGGTTATCCTAGTCAAAAGCGATCATATTCATCTGGCCACCTGCGTCCTCGGCAAACTTAATCTTCACCTGGGCAGAGGTGGTACTGATCTGGTCCTTAGTGACCAAGCCTATTACGTTGGCAATGTCGATGTTCTTTCTCTTCATTACCGCACGGATTGCCTCAAAGCCCTTCTCTACTTCCCTATTCTCTTCTTCGCTTAATTGAACTTCTGGAGCCTTTTGATACATGGCAGCCTCCTTTAGCTGTTTAGACCTGCATGGTACCAAGCCTTGAGCTTTCTAGGCTACAATAGAGCGCAACCTCAGTCAAGAGTTTTCCGAATATTAAAAGTATTGAATTAGCCGCAAATTCCGATTTACAAACCTAGCTTTGGAAAGCACGAATAGAAGGCCAGGAAAAAGTGCCAGGCACTGGGAGTAGCAGGAATCAGCAGATCTGGAAGGATACTGATTTGAGGCCCCTCCCGCCTACCACTATGGTAGGCGGTTGGCTGGGAACACGGCGTACGGTCGCGACTGCGCCGAGGTTGTGGCGTCCAGAGCCCAATGGTACACAGAGTAAGTGCTAAACACTTCGCTAGCCCGGCTCCCCGCCTTTCCGGCGGCCCCCCTCCCCCCTCTGTCCCAGACTCCCCCTGTAGAGCACCACTCTTGAGTGGGGGACCGTAAAACCAACCTCGACGTCCCCCAATAGGAGGTAATGATGCGAAAGATGCTCTTGCTGGCCCTGACCTTGGCGACGGTCGCCACCGCGTCCCTGGCCCCGGTCCCGAAGGCCGAAGCCGCTTGCTCCTGGCAGTGCGGCCTGTGCGGCGTCTACTGCCCTTGCACCAGGTGTGCAGGCCCCTTCCCCGTCTGTCCTTGCGGCTGATAGTCGCCTCGATTTCACTTCAACACGGCTCCTCCGTCCCTGGCGGTCGCGACGGCCAGGGACGGCGGGAGGGGGTGTTACGGTGGAGTGGCAGGATCGTTCCGGAAACGCCCTACGAGGCGTCCCAGGTCGGCTGCGCAGGCGTTCTTCCGGGTCTACAGCGCACTGCCGTCAGCAAGCGCCCTTTCGACTATTTGCGAATCAACCTCAGGGGGACAAACTCGGCCATCGAGGGAAAGGCTCCATCGCCGGAGAGCAGCCATGCGCCGCGTTCGAGGGCGCATTGGGCCCCTCTCCAGCGCCGCCTCAAGAGGGGGCAGATCGATGCCATGAAAGAAGTCGATCCAGGCGGAAGCGTCAACGATCAGCTCGTTCGCGCCCACGCGACACGTCCAAGTCGAGGTCGAGCTTGCCTCGGAGGTCCAGGGCCTTCTGGTAGGCGCGAGTCCTACGCACAAGCTCAAGACCCACGATCAGGGTTTCGGAGATCCCCTTGTTCGTCACGGCCATGGCCTCCCGGAGGAGATCTTCCGGCACGTCGGCGGTGATGTGTTTCATCGCCCCCATTCCTTCATGACGGCTGTCGTTCGGGAGCCGGTCAAGGCACGACAAGCGCCGGCTCTCCTTGACACGATATCCACAGAATCTTGTAGCATGAGAGAAAATTCTCTCCTGTCTTTCGGAGAAACGCGCGATCACCGGAAACCGTTCCCCCCGCCCCACCCTTCCAGCAATCCTTCTCCCGCGCCACACCTCCGCCGCCCTCTCGCCGTACAGGTAGAGGCTCACCGCCACCTGCACCTTGCTGCCCCAGGTGAAGGCCGCCACGAAGGCGGCTCCCGGCGCGGGCTCTTCAGTCGGAGGAAGGCCTCGTGGAGGTTCTGTGCCACTCCTCGTGCCAAGCACTTTCCCAATCCGCATTCGCGATTCGCCCGGAGAACTGGCCTATATGTTGCATGTTCTTAGATTAGGAGGTGAGCTATGGGAAAGACAGCAACTCGTATCCTGGCCTTTGTCGGTGTCATGGGGCTTTGCCTTTTCGCCTCAAACAGTCAAGCCTATGTAGCCGCCGGTCCTAAATGCGACTGCGTCTACACCGACGGCACTTACGGTGTGATCATCGACAATGACTGCAAACCGGTAAATTGCTGGCGCCCGTTAGACACAGAAATTCAATAAACCCAAGGGGCAACAGAGAAGACGCCCCGCGGGGTTCCGCGGGGCGTCTTTTCTTGCCGAGGGACGGTTGGGTTACCGGACCGTTCCGCCCCGATCCGGAGACGCCTCACGAGGCGTCTCTACATTGGGGGGGTGTAGCTTTAGCCGGCGGTGGCGGTTTCCTCGACGGGGGCGGGGAAGCGCTCTCCCCACCACTCCTGCCAGACAGGCTCCTCCCGCGCGGCCAGGTCCTCCACCCCTTCCCCGTACAGGTAGACGCTCACCATCGCCTGCACCTTGCCGCCCCAGGTGAAGGCGGCGACGTAGGCGGCGCCGGGGGCGGGTTTTTCCAGCCTCAGGAAAGCTTCGTGATGGTCCTTGACCTTGCCGACCTGCTCGACGACGCCGGCCAGGGCCGGGGCGCCGGCGGTCGCGCTCCAGTGGTCCCCGGTCGTGGCTCCCGCCAGGCCGAGCCCACCCGCCAGGGCGTCCCAGGCCTCTTCCTGGGTACCTGGGGCCGCGGTCATGATCCGGAAACTCGTGGCGGGCTGGCCGGGGAAATGCCCCAGGTAGAGCTTCAGGATCTTGAAGAACGACGGCCAGCCGGACTCGAAGGACTCGAGCTGGTTGTCCCACTCCTCGGAGCTCGTGAAGAGGCTGTGGACCATGCGGATCACGCAGGTATCCCCCGAGCGGGTCTCGACGATCACCTCGGTGGCGACCGGGGGCGCACCCTCCATCCACTCCCGCTCTTCGTAGGCGAAGCGGCGCGGCGGCTCCCAGCCGGTCACGATGCCGGGCGAGTCCATCCCGGGCCCCAGGTGAAAGGTGAGGGCGCCGCCTTCGCGCTCCTCCACGTCGGTGGGGACGAACCAGGCCGCCATTCCAGGGCCGGTGGCGATGGCGTGCCAGACCTGCTCGGGCGTGCCCGGCACCTCCACGATCATCTCGACGTAACGATTTCCAGATCCGTCGGTCTTCACAGGCATCGGGACTCCCTCCTTCAGGCCACGCAGTCGGCCGCGGTGGCCGGGGCGAAGTTTTGCTGGATCCAGGTTTGCCAGACGGGCTCTTCCCGGGCGGCGAGGGCGGCGGCGTTCTCCCCGTACAGATAGAGGCTGGCCATCAGCAGGGTCTGCTCCCCCATCCGGAAGGCGCCGAGGGTGGCCGCGCCGGGGCCGGGCTCGTCGAGACGCAGGAAGAGGACGTGCGGGTGCTTGGGATCGCCGGGCCCGTCCACGACGCCGTCGAGGGACGGCGCGCCGGCGGCGGTGGCGGTCAGGCGCTGCCCTTCGGCGGCTCCCTCTTGCAGGCCCAGCCCGGTCGTGAAGGTCTTCCAGGCGTCGGCCTCGGACGCGGGTGAGGCGGCCATCACCTGGAAGGCGGCGCTGGGCAATCCCCGGAAGTGGGTGAGGTACATCCGCAGGATGCGGAAGAAGCCCGGCCAGCCGGACTCGACGGCCTCGAGCTGGTTGTCCCAGTCGTCGGTGCTGGCGAAGAGGCTGTGCACCACCCGGACGAGGCAGGTGTCGCCGGAGCGGGCTTCGACGACCCATTCGGTGGCCATCGTGGGGGCCTCCGGACCCAGGCCGGAGCTGTCGGCGGCGAAGCGGCGGGGCGGGTCCCAGGCGGTGATGGTGGCGACGGAGTCCATGCCCGGGCCGAAGTGGCTGGTCACCGTTCCGCCGTCGCGCTCTTCGATTTCGCAGGGGACGAACCAGGAGGAGACTCCGGGGCCGGTCGCGATGGCCCGCCAGACCTCCTCCGGCGTGCCCGGGACCTCCACTTCGACCTGGATGGAACGGCGTCCAGATTCATCGATCTTCACACTCATGAGGGCTCCTTGAGTTGGGATACGTGCAGCAGGGGATGCGCCACCACCACCAGGCGATGCGGACGGCCTCCCGGGGCCGTCTCGTCGTGGTAGCGGGCGGCGAGACGGGCGACCGCCTCGGTGAGCTCATGGCTGAAGGCGGCGCGTTCCTCCGCGGAACGGAAACGGATCTCAGTGTCGATGGACAGGGTCGGCAGGCGCTTGCCGGTCTCCGCCGATCGCCGCAGCAGGACGCTGACCTCGCGGACGATGCGGGCGGCCAGGGCGACCAGGTAGCTGGCGGAGAGACGGTCGGCGTTCCGGCCCGGGTCGGAGGCGGCGGGTCCCAGCGCGACGGGCGAGACCACGTAGGAGGCGGCCGTCGCCACCAGCAGGCGCTCGGTCAGGCCCCCCCACTGGCGGTGCTCCGCCACCCGGACCAGCCCGTGCTCTTCCAGGGCGCGCAGGTGGTAGTTGATCTTCTGGCGCGCGATCCCCAGGCGCGCCGCGAGCGCCGCGGCCGAGGCGGGCTCCACCAGCTCGGCCAGCAACCGGCTCCGGACCGGGTCGAGGGCGACCGTGGCGGCGGCGGGATCTTCGATGACTTCGACGTCGAGCATGGGGGAAATTCTGCGCTTGACAACTTTTCTTGTCAAGCGGCCCGCCGGACGATTCGGGCGAGCTTTCGAGAGCGCCGTTTTCAGGGGGAAAGTCTACGTTCGCGCTCCCGGGATCGTCCGTACCAGCGGGTGGAGGCTCCTACCTTGTGGGTAGAGCGTCCTCCCCAATGGGTGGACATCTCCATCGGGTCGCCGGGACGTCCTACCCAGTGGGTGGCGACGTCCATCCACTCGCCGGGGGCCTCCACCCACTCGCCGGAACGTCCCGGCCAGCGGGTGGAGACCTCCACCCATTGGGTAGGACGTTCCGGACTTCCGTACGAGCGATTCGGATATAGGACCGGAAGGTCCGGGAGCCCGTTCGGAGGATTCGGGAGGCCGTACGGACGGTTCGGGGGCTCGTACGGACTGTCCGGAGGCTCGTATGCGCGTGCGTCTCTCACGCCCGGACGCTTCGGCTCGCCGGTACGGTCTACCGGGACTTCGTCGCCGCCTGCTGCCCGTTGCCCGGGACCGTCCGGAACCTGATCGGCTTCATCGGCTTCAACTCCGCTTCCCGCTGCCAGTCCGCCATCTCCTCGAAGGACCAGGTTCCGGACTGGCTGGTGAGGGCGAAGTAGAGATCGAGGAGCGCTCCGATCTGGCCGGCTTCTTTCGGGGTGTGCGGGCGGTAGAGCTCCTGGATCACGAAGACGCCGCCGGGACGCAGGGCGCGCGCGATCCTCTTCGCCAGCGCGCGGTTGGCGGCGTCGTCGAAGTGGTGGACAAGGTTTGCCACGAGGACGACGTCCCAGGTCTCCACCCCCAGGTCGTCCTCCAGGGCGTTGCCGGGACGGTGGATGACGCGGTCACCCATGCCCTCCTTCGCCAGGATCGGCGCGGCGTGCTCGACGGCTTCGGGGAGGTCCAGGATCACCGAGCGCAGACCCGGATGGCGGCGGCAGATGGCGACGGACATCAGGCCGTGCGAGCCGCCGATGTCGAGCATGTCCCTGGCGCCCTTGGGCACCGGGGTCCGTTTCCCCACTTCCGGCGCCCAGGTCGAGGCGGCGGAGCGCATCCCCCGCTGGTAGGCCCCCCACTCCTCGGGGCCGATCGTGGAATGGAGGTCCTGCGGCCGGCCCGTGCGCACGTAGTCGCCGATGCCCTCGATGGCGTCCCACTCCAGGAACTGGAAAAGCATCTTGTCGTGGAGCGTCTGGTCCGTGTCCGGCAGCAGCCACTTGCGGGCCAGGGGCGCCAGGGCGTAACGGCCGGCGTCCCAGGTGAGATAGCCGCAGCCCACCAGGGCGTTCAGCAGCTTGGCCATGGCCCGGGCGTCTCCTCCGCGGCGGGAGGCGACCTCCTCCGCGGTCAGCGGCGCCGCTTTCAGGGCCTCGTAGACGCCCAGCCGCGAGCCTTCCATGACCGTCCGCGCCAGCAGCATGGCGATGTGGGTGTCCAGCAACGGCTCCGGGAGCAGCCCGAAGGCCTTGGCGATTCTCTCGAGGGGGTTCTGAGGGATGGGACCGAGCTTCATGGCGGGGAGGTTATCGCGGAAGAGCCCTCACCTCCCGGCCTCCTCTCCCGACCCCTCCCTCCCACCCACACCGGGAGAGGAGGAGAGGTTAGTCAAGGACAGCAAGGACGACAAGGATGTCTTGGGTGGGGGCGCCCTCTCCCGGTGAGGGAGGGTGGGAGGGGTCGGGAGAGGGTCGGGGTGAGGCCTCGAAGGGCACCCTGCCCCCGTCACCCCCGCCCCTTCAGCCGCCGCAGATTCTCCCTGTACAACACATTCTCCGGCGCCAACGCCGCCGCCCGCTCCAGCGCCGCGACCGCCCCCGGAAGATCCCCCTTCAGGAACGCCACGTTGGACCGGTACTGGTACACCAGCGCATAGCGCGGCGCCGCGCGCCCGGCTTCTTCGAGCAGCCGCTCCGCCCCGCCGTAATCCCCGCGCCGCGCCGTGTCCGCCGCCCGCTGGGCCAGATCGTAGGCGCGGCGCTCGGCGTCGGAGGCTGGTGGATCGGGATCCTCGCTGCCCGTCAGACGCAGCAACGCCCGCCGCGAAGGCACATAGCGAGGATCGCAGCGCACGGCGTTGCGGTAGGCCGCCACGGCGTCCTCCTCCCTCCCCTCCTTCTCGTGGATCACTCCCAGGTTGTGGCGGGCCTCGGGATTCAGCGGATCGATCTCCAGACCCTTCTCCAGTTGCTCGCGGGCCTCGGCGTAGCGGCCCAGGGCTCCCAGGACTCCCGCGTAGCTGGCGCGCAGGGGGGCGTCGTCCGGTTGCTCGGCCACCAGTTTGCGGTACTGGTCTGCTGACTCCCGCAGACGCCCTTGACGGAAGAGGACGGCGGCGAGGTTGCGGTCTCCCGAAGGCGAGCGGGCTCCGAGATAGCCGAGGCTGCCCAGGTGCTCCAGCAGGGCGCGGTCTTCGGCGGTCTCCTCCCGGGCCCTCTGGTCTCTCGCCTCGCCGGTCTCGTAGGTGGCGATGCGCTCGGGCTCAGGGGTGGTCAGGGCTTCGGTCAGCACCCGGCCGCGCATGTCGCGGCCCGCCGGAAGACCAGCCAGGGTGAGGATCGTGGGCGTCACGTCCACGAGGCGGGGGCTGTCGATCCGCGTCCCGGCCTTCACGCCCGCGCCGTAGAGGTAGAGGATGCCCTCGATCTCGTGGGATTTCTCGGAGACGCGGCGCAGGTCGCGGGTGCGGGTGGGATCGTCGGGGAGCGCGCCCAGGGTGAAGCCATGGTCGGAGAGCACCACCAGCGTGGTGCGGTCGTCCATGGCCTTCAGGAAGTCGCCCACGATGGCGTCCGCGAAGACGTACATGGCCTCCACGGCGCGGCCGTAGCGCCTTTGCTGCTCGGCCAGCTCGCCCGCGAGGCCCCGCGCCCGGAAGAGGTGGCCGAAGAGGTGGGAGGCGGTGTCGGTCCCCTCGATGTAGACCATGGCGAGGTCGGGGCGGTCCTCGCGCCAGAGCTTCAGGCCGGCGTCGCGGTAGCCGCGGGCGGTGGCCAGGGCCCAGCGGAAATGGGCGAGGTCGTCCTCGAAGTCGAAGGGACGGGCCAGCTCCTCCGCCGGTACGTCCACGAAGGGCGCGAGGTCGGCGGCACCAAGATCACCCGGCTTGCGGAGGAGCGGCGCGATCCGTTTCTGTAACTCGGGCGGATGGGTGACGGCCTCCCCTCCCCCCTCGAAACCCTCGCGGAAAAGGAAGTGATAGGAGGCGTGGTCGCTCACCATCGAGCCGCGCACCGGCTCCGGCGGCCAGGTGGCCCACCAGCCCACCACCGCGACCTTGCGATCCGCGCCGGAGAAGAGGTTCCACAGCGCCTGCACGCGGCGCATCCGGCTGGTCACGGGCAGGGACTCGCCGGTCTTCGGATTGACCGCCGTGAACCCGCCGATGCCGTGGCGGTCGGGGGTCTTGCCGGTGGCGATCGTGGTCCAGATCACCGGGCTCAGCAGCGGCTTCTCGCTGATCAGCCGCCCCTCCGCACCCTCCTTCTTCAGCCGGGCGAAGTTGGGCAGCTTCCCCTCGGACGCCAGGAGGTCCACCACGTCGGGATCGACGCCGTCCAGCCCCAGGACCAGGACGCGATTGGGCTCCGGGTCGCGGGCGCAGCCGGCGAGGGCCACGGCGAGCAGAAAAGCGGCGACAAGATTCTTCAAAGTAGTTCCTCGTCTGAGCGGGCCTTGATATGCTACATCCACATGAAGACACCGAGACGATGTTTCCACCTCCTGGGAAGTCTTACGCTGCTCGCGCTCGTCTTCCCCGCCCTGGCGACGGCCCAACCCACGCCGCTCACCCCGGTCCTCCCCGTCAGCGGCTCGACCGGCGGGCACTACCTGCCTTCGGTGGCCTCCCAGCCGGACGGCGATTTCGTCGTGGCCTGGACCCATTGGGCGGCGGAGAAGACGATCCTCTTCCGGCGCTTCGCGGCGTCCGGCGCTCCCCTGTCCGAGAACGTCCTGGCGGGCCCGACGCAGAGCACGCAGTTCTTCCAGGGGCCGGAGGTGGCGGTCCACGCCGCCACCGGCAACTTCCTGATCATCTGGGAGGCTTTCGATTCGCGCCTGCTCGGCCGCGCGTTCAGCCGCGAGGGGACGCCGCTGAGCGGGGAGATCGAGCTGTACGCCCCGCCGAGCCTCGCGTTCCGGCCGCAGTTGCTGCCGTCCCTGGCGGCGACGCCGTCCGGCTTCGTCGCGGCCTGGAACGCCACCCTGAACGAAGCGGGAGACCAGGGCGTCTTCGCCCGCCGGCTCGACCCGGCGGGCGCCCTGGTGGGCGCCGAGATCCGGGTGGATCTAGGCACCGGACGTCCCGAAGATCCGGCGGTGGCGGCGGACGCCGCGGGGCGGTTCGTGGTGGTCTGGCTCGTGCGGCCCGGCGAGGACGGGAACGACCTGCGGGGACGGCTCTTCGATCCGGACGGCTCGCCGCTGGGAGACGAGCTCCGGCTCGACGGCCCCGGCGACTTCCTGCCCCAGGAGCCGGCGGTGACGTTCGGGTCCGACGGCGGCTTCCTGGTGGCCTGGGCCTCGTCGTCCTTCACGGAACGGATCCTGGCGCGGGCGTTCGGCAGCACCGGAATCCCGCGCGGGCCGTCCGCGCGCCTGGACGTCCGCCCGCCGGGCTTCGCCAGAGCCCCGGACGCGGCTCCCGACGGCCACGGCGGATTCGCCGTCTTCTGGTCCTACTTCCGCGACGCCGGCAACCGGGGCGTGGCGGGCCGCCTGGTCGACGGCGCGGGAAAGCTCCGCGGGCCGGCCTTCCTCTTCGGCGGATCGACGACCCAGCCGTCCTCTCCCGCGGTGGCGGCCGGCCCCCCGGGCCAGCTCACCGTCGCCTGGAACAGGATCAACGTCAGCTCGGTGGCCGGCCAGCGGTTCGCGGCCCCGCCCCCGACCGGCGCCGATCCCTGCGTCCTGCGGGAGGGCCGGCTGGTCTGCGACACGCTGCGCGACGAGAGCGGGGCCACGCTGGAGGTGCCGCTGGAGGACCCGCGGCCGGGCGACCTGCCGGTCCTCGGCGATTTCAACGGCGACCGGTGGGACGACGTCTGCGTCTACCGCCAGGGGAGCTTCCGCTGCGACCCCGACCACGACGGCGTGCCCGAGGCCGTCGTCGCCTTCGGCGGCCTGCCGGGGGACGTCCCCCTGCTCGGCGACGTCAACGGCGACGGCCGGGAGGACGCCTGCCTGCGGCGCGCGCGGCGCTTCACCTGCGACACGGCGCGCAACGGCGGCTCCGGCGAGGTGCAGATCCTCCTCGGCCTGAAGACCGACCTCGCCCTGATGGGGGATGTCGACGGCGACGGCGACGGCGATCCCTGCCTCTTCCGCCGTGACCGCTTCCTTTGCGACACCGCGCATGATGGGGGGAGGGCCGAGGTGGCGATCGCCTTCGGCCTGCCCGGCGACGTCCCGCTCCTCGGCGACGCGGACGCCGACGGCGACGACGACCCCTGCGTGTTCCGGGGAGACCGCTTCCTCTGCGACACCGCCCACGACGGCGGCGCCGCGGAGATCGAGATCCCCTTCGGCGAACCCGGGGCGACGCCGCTGCTGGGGAACATGGACGGTTTCTGAGGAGTCAGGGAGACATGGAGACCACGAGACGTTTGCATCTCCGGGGGGGCCTTGCTCTGCTCGCGCTCGTCTTCCCGGCCCTGGCGGCGGCCCAGCCCACGCCGCTCATCCCGCCCTTCCTGATCAGCGGCGGGGAAAACTCGCAGCAGTATCTCCCGTCGGTGGCGGCGGAGCCCGGCGGCGCCTTCGTGGTGGCCTGGATGCGGGACCAGGGGTTCGACCGGACGATCCTCGCCCAGCGCTTCACGGCCGCCGGCGAGCCGGCGACCGGCGTCCTGACGGTGAGCCTGACGCCGGCCCCCGGCTTCTTCGTGGGCCCGGACGTGGCGGTCCACGCCGCCACCGGGAACTTCCTGGTCGTCTGGGAGACCGGGGCGCGCGTGGTCGGCCGGGTCTTCGACCGCGCCGGGACACCGCTGACCGGTGAGGTCGAGGTCCTCCTTTCTCCCAGCTCGTCGGCGGAGATCTACCCCATGGTGGCGGCGACGCCCGCGGGCTTCGTCGTGACGGGGAGGCTGCGCCTGGAGGACGGCATCCAGCTCGGCATCTTCGCCCGCCGGCTCGATCCGGCGGGGGCGGTCCTGGGATCCGCGATCGAGGTGGACGAGGGGCAGACGGGCTCCATCTCGGGCGCCGCGGTCGCCGCCGACGCCGAGGGGACCTGGGGGGTGGTCTGGGGAGAGGGGGACGAGGGGCTCCAGGGTGTCCGGGGCCGGCTCTTCGACCCCGACGGAACCCCCCGGACCGGCGAGATCCCGCTGGCGGACGGCTTCTTCCTGGTCAGGCCGCCGGCGGTGGCGTTCGGGCCGGACGGCGGCTTCCTGGCGACCTGGGGCATGTTCGACCTCTACGTCCGGGCGTTCGATGAGAACGGCGCGCCCCGCGGACCGGTCACGCGGGTGAACCCGCGCCTGGGCGGGGAGGAACCCGAAGTCGCGCCCGACGGCCACGGCGGGTTCGCCGTCTTCTGGTCCGCCTTCGTCACGGACGCGTCCCGGGGCGCCCTGGGCCGGCTCGTCGACGGGTCGGGGCGGCCGCGGGGGCCGGCCTTCCTCTTCAGCGGCTCCGGTTCGGTGGCCGCCGGTCCTCCCGGCCAGATCGCCGTGGTCTGGAACGCCTTCATCCGTCCGGGCGGCCCCACCGGGGTCTACGGCCAGCGGTTCGCCATCCCCCCGGCCACCGGCGCCGATCCCTGCGTCCTGCGAGAGGGCCGGCTGGTCTGCGACACGCTGCGCGGCGAGAGCGGGGCGACGCTGGAGGTGCCGCTGGAGGACCTCCAGGCGGGCGACCGGACGCTCCTCGGCGACTTCGACGGCGACCGGCGGGACGACGCCTGCGTCTACCGCCGGGGGAGCTTCCGCTGCGACCTCGACCACAACGGCGTGCCCGAGGCCGGAGTCGCCTTCGGCGGCCAGACCGGGGACGTCCCCCTGCTCGGCGACGTCAACGGCGACGGCCGGGAAGACGCCTGCCTGCGGCGGGGCCGGCGCTTCTCCTGCGACACGGCGCGCAACGGCGGCACCGGCGAGGTGCAGATCCTCCTCGGTCTCAAAACCGACCTCGCCCTGATGGGAGACATCGACGGCGACGGCGACGGCGATCCCTGCCTGTTCCGCGGCGACCGCTTCCTCTGCGACACCGTCCACGACGGCAACCGGGCCGAGGTGACGGTGGTCTTCGGCCTGCCCGGCGACGTCCCGCTGCTCGGCGACGCGGACGGCGACGGCGACGACGACCCCTGCGTGTTCCGGGGCGACCGCTTCCTCTGCGACACCACCCACGACGGCGGCGCCGCGGAGATCGAGATCCTGTTCGGCGAACCCGGAGCGATCCCGCTGCTGGGCAACGTGGACGGCTTCTGACGGGAGATGGCGATGCGAACGAAAGCGATCCTGGTGTTCCTCCTGTTGCCGGGCCTCTCTCCTCTCGCGGCGCCGGCGCGCGATCTGACCGGCGAGGTCGAGGTGAGCGCGTTCGGATCGTTCGACCGGGTGGCGTCGATGAACGGCCGCGGCGAGGTCCTGGTGGCCTGGCAGGACGGCGTCTCCACGAACGGCCGCCTGTTCTCCCCGGACAATGCCCCGCGGGGTCCGGAGTTCGAGATCTCCGAGCCGACCCAGGAGTACCTCGGCTCCCTCGGGGCGTCGCTCGATTCCAGGGGCTTCTCCGTGGTCTGGGACCAGCAGGGCCGCTTCGGCGGCTCCACCTCGTTCCGCCGCTTCGACGCCGGCGGCGATCCGGTGACCGGCCCGGCCGCCACGTTGAGCCTGCCCTCGGTGGACACCAACGCGCGCGGCGATTCCGTGGTGATCGGCGGCAATCTCCAGGGGCAGCGCTACGACTCCGCCGGGCGGAAGGTCGGGCCGCCGTTCCAGGTGGCGCCGGTGACGGTCCCCATCTCCTTCTTCACCAAGGTGGCGGTGGACGGCCGGGGAAACTTCGTGGTGATCTGGAAGACGCAGAAGAACGAGCTTCTCGGCCGCCGCATGGACGCCGGCGGACAGCCCCGGGGACCGGTCTTCCAGATCGCGCCCGCGGTGGGCGCGGCGTTCGACCTCGCGGGCAACGGCCAGGGGGGCTTCGTGGCGCTCTGGACCTCGTCGCGCGGGCTCCAGGCGCGGATCTACAAGCCCACCGGCGAGGCTGTCCGTGGGGCCATCCAGGTGGCCCGAGGCGTGCCCACCAGCCGGCTGTCCGTCGCCATGGACGCGGCCGGCCGCGTCCTCGCGACCTGGGACTGCTGCGTGAACCCCGAAGTCTTCACTCCCAAGATCTTCGGCCGCTTCTTCGAGGCCTCGGGAGCCCCCCTCGACGGCCCGTTCCAGGTCGGCCTGCGGACTCCCGACCGCGACCTCGGGCCGGATGCCGCCGCGGGGCCGGCCGGCGAGTTCTTCGTCGCCTGGCAACGGTTCTCCGGGGAAACCTCGCCGCTGCTCGGCCGGCGGCTGCAGTGGGCGCGCCGGGGGGACGACCTCTGCCGGTTCGGCGTCGCCACCGGCTTCGCCTGCGACGTGGCCCATGACGGCGGCGGGCCGGCCGTCACCTCGATCTTCGGCCAGACCGGCGACCAGCCCTTCCTGGCGGACCTGGACGGCGACGGCCGGGACGACTACTGCGTCTACCGCGGCGGTTCTTTCCTCTGCGACACGGCCCACGACGGCGGCGACGCCGAGGCGGGCATCGCCTTCCAGGGCGGCTTCCCCCTCATGGCCGACCTCGACGGCGACGGCCGGGACGATCCCTGCGTGCGGGTGGGAGGCCAGGTGCACTGCGACACCGCCCACAACGGCGGCACCGCGGAGGTCGTGGTGACCTTCGGCGACGGGACGGAGCCCCTCCGCCTGGGCGACGAGGACGGCGACGGCGACGACGACGTCTGCCTCCTCGGCGACGGCGTCCTGCTCTGCGACACCGGCGACGACGGCGGGGCGGCGGAGGCGCGGATCCCCTTCCGGCCGGCCAGCGGCGAACGCTTCCTCCTCGGCGACGTGAACGGCGACGGCCGGGACGACCCCTGCCTGGTGCGGGGGGACCGGCTGCTGTGCGACACGGCCCACCGGGGCGCGCTCACGGCGACGTTCCCGTTCACCCCGGGAGCGGGAGAGGTGCCGCTGCTGGGCGACGTCAACGGAATCTAGAAGGAGGCTTCCGGATGAGACCGATCCTCGCGCTGGCGGTTCTTCTGGGTCTCGGCGCCCTCCCGGTGACGACCGCCGACACGGCCGACACGGCCGCCGACGCCGGCGGCGAATTCGTGGTGACCTCCTCCCCGGCCGGCAACCTCTTCAATCCCGACGCGGCCATGAGCCCCCGGGGCGAGGCGCTGGTGGTCTGGGCGGACGACTTCGACATCGAGGGGCGATTCTTCGACCGCGACGGCGAGCCGCTGGGGGACGACTTCCAGGTGGGGGGAGCGTTCAACGACTACCTCGGCCCCCTCTACGGAGCCGTGGACGCGCTGGGCTTCTCCGTGGTGTGGAGCGACGACGACAACCACGCGCCGGGGAATTCCTACTTCCGACGCTTCGGCCGCGACGGCCAGCCGCTGACCGATCAGACCGTCCTCGGCGGGAACACCGGCGCCGCGAGCGGGGACACGGACCGGCGCGGGAATTCCGTGGCGGTGGCGGTGGAACCCGGCGCCAGGTTGACCGGCTGGCGCTTCGACGCCGCGGGGCGGCAAATCAGGCGGTTCCGGGTCGCGGACCGGGGGTTCTTGCCCCAGGTGACGGTGGAAGCCCGGGGCCGCTTCGCCGCGGTCTGGTTCAACGAGAGCGGCGTCTTCCTCCGCCGCTTCGACGCCGCCGCGAACCCGTCAGGTCCCCCCCTCCTGGTCGCGGCGCGGGGGACCAGCCCCCGCCTCGCCGGCAACGACGACGGCGACCTCGTGGTGGTCTGGCATTCGGACAAGGGGGTCCAGGCGCGGGTCTACACGCACTCCGGCCCGCGCCGGACGGTGACGGTGACGTCCCGGCCCGGCACCTTCGCGGAGTCCGTGGCGATGGACGCGTCGGGCCGGTTCCTGGTCACCTGGAGCTGCTGCGCCGGACAACCGGCGCCCCGTCTGCTCGGCCGCTTCTTCGAGGCCTCGGGGCTGCCGCTGGACCGGCCGTTCCAGGTGAGCCTGGGGAGCGGCACCCTGGACGGCAACTCGTCCGCCGCCGCCGGGCCGGCGGGCCGGTTCCTGGCCGTCTGGAGGCGGATCTACGTGGAAGGCGGGCAGGACCTGATCGGCCGCTACCTGGCCTGGGCGCGCGCCGGGGACGACCTCTGCCGTCTGGGTCCGGCGGTCCTCGCCTGCGACGTGGCCCACGACGGCACGACCGGCCTCGTCACGCCGGCTCCCGCGGGGCCGGCGGGCACGCCTTTGCTGGGGGACCTGGACGGCGACCGCCGCGACGACCTCTGCGTCTACGCGGGCGGCCGCTTCCGGTGCGACACCGGCCACGACGGCGGCGCCGCCGAGGTG
>DASVAS010000073.1:0-65256 GCA_036376245.1 Thermoanaerobaculia bacterium
GTCGCCATGCTGATGTGCGTCGTGTTCGGCCTGGTGGCGCTTGCCCAGCTCGATACCGACGAGTTCCCCGAAATCGACGCGCCGGTCGTCGCCGTGTCCGTGATTTATCCCGGCGCTTCACCGGACGTCGTCGAGCGTGAAGTGGTGGACCAGATCGAAGAGGCGATCGCGGGCATCAGCGGCGTAGACAAGATGCGTTCGAGCTCGCTCGACAACTTCGGCACCATCATCGTCGAGTTCGACTTCTCGAAGGATCCGCGGGTCGCGACCCAGGAGATCCGCGACAAGATCTCGGGCATCCGCAACGAGCTGCCGCCGGAGATGGAAGAGCCAGTGCTCACGCAGTTCGACCCCGCCGATCAGCCGATCGTGTCGCTGACGCTCTCGTCGCCGGGACTCAACAGCGCCGAGCTGACGCGGATCGCGGATCCCGGCATCACGCGCCGCCTTCGCGGCATCAATGGCGTCGCCACGGTGAACCTGGCCGGCGCTGTCGAGCGCGAGCTGGTGGTGGAGCTGCGGCCGCGCGATTTGCAGGCCAACGGCATCGGCGTCGGCCATGTGGTGCAGGCACTGCAGGCGCAAAACCTGGCCGTGCCCGTCGGCCGTCTCGAAGGCAAGCTCGACGAGCGCACGATCCGGCTCCGGGGGCGCCTGGATCGCGCGACCGAGTTCAAGGACATCGTCGTCTCCCAGAGCGGGGGCCGCATCATCCGGCTGGGCGACGTGGCCGACGTCAAGGACGGCACCGAGGAGCCGCGTTCGTTCGCGCTTTTCAACGACGACGAGGCGGTTGGCATCAACATCCTCAAATCCACCGGTTTCAGCACCACCGCCGTTGCCGCGGAAGTGCGCCGGCGCGTGGAGGAGATCCAGCAGACGCTGCCGGCCGGCGTCACTCTGCGCGTCGTGCAGGACAGCGGTGTGCGCGTGGCCGACTCAGTGGCCAGCGTGCAGAGTGCGCTGTTCGAGGGTGCAGCGCTGACGGTGGCGGTCGTCTTCCTCTTCCTCAACTCGTGGCGCTCGACGGTGATCACCGGCCTGGCGCTGCCGGTCTCGGTGCTCTCCTCCTTCATCGCCGTGTGGGCCTTCGGCTTCACGCTCAACACCATGTCGCTGCTGGGCCTGTCGCTCGCCATCGGCATCCTGATCGACGACGCCATCGTGGTGCGGGAAAACATCGTCCGGCACATCGAAATGGGCAAGGACCACGTGGTCGCGTCGCACGAGGGGACGCGGGAGATCGCCCTGGCGGTGGCGGCCACGACCTTCTCCATCGTGGCGGTGTTCGTGCCCATCGCCTTCATGTCGGGCATCGCGGGGCAGTGGTTCAAGCCCTTTGCGCTGACGCTCGCCTGCTCGGTGCTGGTGTCGCTGTTCGTCTCCTTCTCGCTCGATCCCATGCTCTCGGCCTACTGGCCGGACCCGCAGATCGAGGCCCACGAGCGGCGCAACCCGATCGCCCGCGCGCTCGACCGCTTCAACCAGTGGTTCGACCGCCAGGCCGAGCGCTACAAGGGGGTGATCGCCTGGGCGCTGGACCACCGCGTGGCCATCCTCGGCATCGTGGCCGCCGCCTTCTTCGGCGCCATCGCGTTGCAGGCCACCCTGGGCGGCGCCGGGTTCGTCCCGCAGAGCGACCGCTCGGAGATCACGCTGACGCTGGAGACGCCGCCAGGCTCGAACCTCGAATACACGGAGAGGAAGGCGCAGCAGCTCGTGTCGATCGCCCGCTCGCATCCGGAGGTGCTCTACACCTACACCAGCATCGGCAGCAGCGACGGTTCGGGAGGCGTGGACAACGGCAGCATCTACATGAAGCTGAAGCCGAAGGCGGACCGCGACATCGGGCAGTCGGAGCTGGCGCGGCGGATCCGCGCCGAGGCCCGGCGCATCAGCGGCGTCGAGTCCTACATCTCGGAAGGCGGTCCGGGCGGCGGCGGCAAGCAGCTCCAGATCCAGGTGCGGGGCGACAACCTGGACGCCCTGGAAGAGGCCGCGCGATTGATCGAAGTGGAGCTCGCGAAGGTCCCCGGCGCGACGGACGTCGGCCTCTCCACCGGCGAGCCGAGACCGGAGCTGGAGATCCAGCTCAACCGTGGCCTCGCCGGCAGCATGGGCCTGACCGTGGGGCAGATCGCGCAGTCCCTGCGCCCCGCCTTCGCGGGCATCGACGCCGGCGACTGGGTCGATCCCCTGGGATTGACGCGCGACGTCACCGTCCGTCTGGCGCCCGAGGCGCGGGAGAACATCACCGACCTCGAACGGCTGCCGCTGCTGGTGAACGCCGTTCCCGCCACGACGGACCAGACCGGAGCCGTCGCGACGGGGCCCGTCACCGTGCCGCTGGGACAGGTCGCCACCATCACGCGCACCATGGGTCCGGCGGAGATCGAGCACCTGGACCGCGACAAGGTGGTGACCGTCGGCGCCAACGTGCAGGGCCGTTCGCTCAACGAGGTCTTCCAGGACGCCAACCGGCGCATCCAGAGGCTCCAGTTGCCGCCGGGCGTGGAGCTTTCGCAGGGCGGCGAGGTCGAGGAACAGTCGAAGGTGTTCCAGCAGGTCTTCGCGGCTCTGGGGCTGGCGTTGATGCTGATGTACTTCATCCTGGTGGTCCAGTTCGGCTCGTTTCTGGACCCGTTCGCGATCCTGCTCTCGCTCCCCCTCTCGCTGGTGGGCGTGGTGCTGGCGCTGCTGATCACGGGCGACACGCTGAACATCATGAGCCTGATCGGCGTGATCCTGCTGATGGGCATCGTGGCCAAGAACGCCATCCTGCTGATCGATTTCGCGAAGTGGAACCACGAGAAGGGGATGCCCCTGCGCGAAGCGCTGATCGAAGCCGGCCGGGTGCGTCTGCGGCCGATCATCATGACCACGGTGGCGCTGATCGCCGGCATGATCCCGGTGGCCATGGGGCTGGGAGAAGGCGCGGATTTCCGCGCTCCGCTGGGCCGCGCGGTCATCGGCGGCACGATCACCTCGACACTGCTGACGCTGCTGGTGATTCCGACGGTGTACGAGATCCTGGTGGAGATGCGGGAGAAGGTGCGGGGGGTGTTCCGGCGGCGGAGTCATGTGGCCCTGCGGCCGGAGGGCGAGCCGGCGGGGGTGGGGCGGCATTAGCGAGCTTCAGAGGGGTGTTGCCGGATGGGCGGGGTGCCCTTCGAAGCCTCACCCCCCTGGCCCCCTCTCCCATCCCCCTCCCGCCCGACCGGGAGAGGGGGAACGATGAGTCAACGATATTGCTGATCGAAGGGCCCTCCCTCTCCTTCAGGAGAGGGACCGAGGGTGAGGCTTCGAAGGGCAGGTCGCTCCAACGGGCAACCCGCCCAAGGACTGGTAAACTCTAGTCCACTGTCTTCCTTCAAGGACGTGCCATGAACCTGACTCCCGAGCTGGTCGCCGACATCCTGGTCCGCCAGGGCTACATTACCAAGGAACAGGGCGACACCGTCAAGGCCGAGGCCAAGGCCCTGCCCCGCAACATGCGCTCGGCCCAGGCCTACGAGCAGAAGGCCGTGGCCTACGACCTCGTCGGCCAGCTCAAGCTCCCCAACCGGCGCGACTCGGGCACCCCCATCACCGAGGTGGACATCGCCCAGGCCATCGCCGCCGACGCCAGGCTCGACCATGTCCGCGTCGACACCCTGAGCCTCAACGCCGACCTCATCGAGTCCAAGATGTCGCGGCCCTTCGCCAAGCGCCACCGCATGATCCCGCTGGAGATGGCCAACGGCAAGCTGAAGGTGGCTCTGGCCAATCCGTACGACATGGAGGGCATCGACTCCTTCAAGCGCATCGCCGGCCGCGACATCACTTTCGTCGTCGCCTCCGAGCCGGACATCCTCAAGGCCCTCACCGAGTTCTACGGCCTGCGCCACTCCGTGAAGCGGGCCGAGAAGGACCTCACCTCCGGCATCGACCTCGGCAACCTCGAGCAGCTCGTCCGCATGAAGAGCGAGACCGAGATCGAGTCCTCGGACCAGCACGTCGTCAACGCCGTCGAGTTCATGCTCCAGCACGCCTTCGAGAGCCGGGCGAGCGACATCCACGTCGAGCCCAAGCGCGAGGAGAGCCTGATCCGCTTCCGCATCGACGGCGTGCTGCACGACATCCAGAAGATGCCGAAGATCGTCCACGCGGCCGTGATCTCGCGCATCAAGACCATGTCCCGCCTGGACATCGCCGAGAAGCGCCGGCCCCAGGACGGCCGCGTCAAGATGAACCGCGCCGGCCGCGAGGTGGAGCTGCGCGTCTCGACATTGCCCGTGGCCTTCGGCGAGAAGGTCGTGATGCGTATCTTCGACCCCCAGGTCGTGTTGCAGGACCTCTCCGGCCTCGGCTTCTATCCGGACGAGCTGCAGATCTTCAACGACTTCATCAACCGGCCGCACGGCATCGTCCTGGTGACCGGCCCCACGGGCTCGGGCAAGACGACCACCCTCTACTCGGCCATGAAGACCATCTGCAACCACGAGATCAACGTCACCACGATCGAGGACCCGATCGAGATGGTCTACCCGGAATTCAACCAGACCGAGGTGCAGCTCAAGGTGGGGATCACCTTCGCCAGCGCCCTGCGGCACATCCTGCGGCAGGACCCGGACGTCATCATGGTGGGCGAGATCCGCGACCCGGAGACGGCCCAATACGCGATCCAGGCGGCGCTCACCGGCCACCTGGTCTTCTCCACCCTCCACACCAACGACGCGCCCTCCTCCGTCTCGCGTCTGGTGGATCTGGGTGTCGAGCGCTTCCTCATCAGCTCGACCCTGATCGGCTCCATGGCGCAGCGCCTGATGCGGCGCATCTGTCCGCACTGCGCGACGGAGCGCTACCTGGAGGCGGACGAGATCGCCATGCTGCGGCTGGCGGTGCCGCAGGGCAAGCGGGTGAAGGTCAAGGAGGGAGCGGGCTGCTTCGAGTGCCGCAACACCGGCTACCTGGGCCGCACCGGCATCTTCGAGATGATGCCCCTCGACGACGCCGTCAAGACCCTGATCGTGCAGGGCGCCGACGCCCCGGAGATCAAGCGCGAGGCGCAGAAGAACGGAATGCGCACGCTGCGGCAGTCGGCCCTGCGGAAGCTGGCCGAAGGGGTGACCACCTTCGAGGAGGTGGTGCGGGTGACGGGGCTGTAGGAAGACCGCGTCCAGGGTGGAGTTGCTTTCCGGGGCGGCCTGCCCTTCGAGACCTCACCCCCTGGCCCCCTCTCCCACCCCCGCCCGCCACCCGGGAGAGGGGGAACGATGATTCAGCGATCTTGCCGAGCTCGACAACCTGGATCGAAGGGCCCTCCCTCTCCCGGGGGCGGGCGGCAGGGAGATGGGAGAGGGACCGAGGGTGAGGTCTCGGAACGGCATGCCGCCCCAGAGGGCATGACGCCTTGATCCGTAGCGGGGGCCACTCACCGCTGGACGAGCGGCTTCCAGATCTCCTCGCCGATCTCCTTGCCAGTCACCTGCGAGAGCAGCTTGATAAGCAGTTCGTTCTCGTCCATGCCCTGCTGCTTGGCCAAGGCGCTCAGCCTTCCCTGGGCGAGTTGGATGAGCGCTTCGAGATCGAATTTCCAGGCGTCTCCCTCCTTGTGGAACCGGAAGGTGCCCAGGCTCTGGCCGTTACCCATGATGTCGGCCGTCGCCTGATCGCCGCGGACCGTGATCTCGCCGATGTCCATCCGGGACACCGAATCGGCGCCGATCATCCCTGAGTCGATCGCGTACTTCACGAGAGCTCCCGGGGACCCGGTCTCCAGGAGGCTCCGGGGAGTCCGCACCCGCAGGCTGAACACACTCATGCGGTCGAGGTCCGCCAGCGCCTGCACCTCCTGGCGGGAGCCGGTCAGAGCCAGCTTGCGCATGCGGTCGTAGTAGTCGAGAGAATTGGCGCTGAGGACCGCCACCGCCTTGTCGCCGTCCTTCGCCAGCAGCGCGTGCTTGTAGCTCAGGAAGCACTGCCGGACGCCGTCCTTGGCGGGGTCGGCGAAGGCGCCGGGGGTGGAAAGGACACCAAGGACACCCAGGACAATAAGGACAGCAAGGACGGGGACCAGCCTCGTCTTCATGATGGCTCCTGTCAAGAAGCGCAACTCAGACAGCATAGCGATGCCGGTTATGAGTACTTCTTGGAGAGGTATTCCGCGTAGTCGTCCTTCGTCTCGTCGATCTTGGCTCCGGCAAGCAAACCCGCTAGTTCCGCAACCACACCAGTGGGTTGAATCTCGCTTGGCCGGACCTGCTGGGAAAGTGTAGCCAAGTAGGTCTCCACCAACTGAGAAAGGCTGCAACCCTGGCGTTCTGCGTACGCCTTCGCCCTTTCGAGCACCTCATTGTCCAGTTTCAGAGTCAGCTTGGCTTTCATAGATCTACCCCACCGTCACCTCACCCGTGAAGTGCTGCCGGATCAGCTCATGCGCCCGCTCCACGTCCTCGCGGGGCTCGGCGATGCGGCTGAAGAGGGTCCTGTAGGTGAGTCCCAGCGTCTCCAGATCCTGCTGCTGGAGGAGCTTGACCATCTCGTCGATGGCGCGCTGGGAGGAGGCGGGGTGGATCTTCCGTTCCGTCTCCCGTTCCAGCAGGAGGAGCGCGAAGAGGAGGGGCTCGGGAAGCTCGGCCGGCGAAGGCTCGGGAGGCGGCGGCGGGAACTGGCTGCCCTGGACGATCTTCTCCTGCGGCGGCTCCGGCAGGCTGGTCTGCGGCCCCCGCTTCTCGAAGAGGAACGGCAGCGAGCGGACCTGGCTGGCGAAGCGGGAGAACAATCCCACCAGCTCACCCTCCGACGAGAAATTCCCCACCAGCCGGGCGTCGCGGCCGATCTCCAGGCGCTCGGTCTCCTGCAGCACCACGTGCGCCCGGGCCGACTCCTCCAAGTGCAGCGTGCGGGCGTTCACCTTCCAGGCGGTGAGGAAGCCCTGGACGTAGCAGGTCTCCGGGCAACGCACCGTGATCGCCTCGACCTCGACGCCGCGGTCGATGCGGATGGAGCCGCCGAGGGATTCCAGGGTGCCGTACTTCCCCGAGTTCTGCACCACCAGGTTCCCCGGCGCGTGGATCGAAAGCTGGCCCTCGGGGTCGATCTCGATGCGGATCCCCCGCGGGATGATCATGGTGGGAGCGGCTTCTTCGACGGGGCTCCGGCTCATACGGCTTCCTTCTCTGGCGAACATCCTACTTCCCTATCGTAGACGGCAGCGGCTCGAAATCCTGGAGCGGCCGCGCGGCTTTCGCCCGCGCCAGCAGACGCTCCTCGTTCGGCCAGCGGCGGTCGAGGATGTAGATCAACGGATCGACCGGACGATAGACGCCGTCCGCCCCCTTGCGGCGGACCTCGTAGTACAGGTGGGGATTGGGGCTCCAGCCCGTCTTCCCCACCGTGGCCAGCAGGTCTCCCCGTTTCACCTTCTGTCCCCGCCGGACGTGGATGTTGTTGTTGTGGCCGTAGACGGTGACGAAGCCCGCCGCGTGCTCCAGCATCACCAGGTTGCCGTGCCGCCACCAGACGGCGCTGCGGCCCAGGGGATACTCGCCCGCGAAGGCCACGACGCCGTCGGCCGTGGCGTGGACCGGCGTCTCCAAGGGAGCCGCGAGGTCCACCCCGGGATGGTGCTCCATCTCCTTGGTGAACGGGCTGCGGCGGTTGCCGAAGGGGCTCACGAGCACGAACTCGCCGCGCAGCGGGCAGATCGACGGCGTGCTCCGCACCTCCTCGGGATGCGCGGCCTCGAAGGCGCTGACCCGCTGGAGGGAAGCGTCGATGGCGTCCAGGCGCCGCTGAGCGCGCGTCTGGACGCTCTCGCCGTGCTGAATGATGCGGGCGTAGATCGACCGGGAGTCCGCCTCTTCGGCGGGGGGATCGCCCGCCGTCCCCCGCGCCGCCGGCATGGGGCGCCGGTAGGCCAGGAAGACCTTCTGCAGGCGGAGGTCCAGCTCGCCGGTCCGCAGCTCCAGTTGGTCCAGGCCGCTGATCAGCTCCTGGAGCTTCCGTCCCTGCCGGCTGCGCTCGGCGGCCAGCGCCTGATACTCCTGGCGGTTCAGGATGCCGTCGACGATCCCCGGGGTGACGGCGACGGCGACGGCCAGCCCTCCCAGGTAAAGAAGCGCCAGCAGGGACCACGCCGTGATCTGGGCGCGGGAGAGGAAGAGGTAGCGCACCCGTTTGCGGATGTCGCTGGGGTGGATCTGGACTTCGAGGCTCCAGCTTTCGCCGGATGGAGGGACCGCCGGAGCGCTGTCGGGCTTACGCAGGCGGCCGAGCCTCACGGGCTGACGGGCTCCTCGGCCGGAGGGCGGATCGGGTTGACCCGCTCGATGGCCTCCTCGCTGGCGTGCCTGCGGACCAGATCGAGCAGTTCCCGGTGCACCGCCGGCCCTCCCGCCACCACGTTGCCGCTGCGGAAGGAGCCGTCGCCGCCGTCCACGTCGGTGACCTTCCCGCCCGCCTCGTGGACCATCAGGATGCCCGCCCCGATGTCCCAGGGCGACAGGCGGAACTCGAAGAAGCCGTCGTAGACCCCGGCGGCCGTGTAGGCCAGGTCGAGGGCGGCGGAGCCGCAGCGGCGGATGGCCTTGGACAGGCGGAAGACGTCGCGGAAGATCGACAGGTAGAGGTCGAGCGTGGGCAGGGCCCGCCAGGGATAGCCGGTGGCGAGGAAAGAGCCGTCCATGCCCGGATGCCCGGAGACCTTCATGGGCTGGCCGTTCCAGAACGCGCCGCCGCCCCGGGTGGCCGTGAAGAGGTTCTGCCCTTCGGGGTCGTGGATGACCCCGGCCAGCAGCTCGTCCCCTTTGCGGCAGGCGACCGAGACGCAGTAGACCGGGAGGCCGTGGAGGAAGTTGGTGGTGCCGTCCAGGGGATCGATCAGCCACTCGTACTCGCTGCCGTCGTGGCCCTTGCCCACGCCGCCGCCCTCCTCGGCGAGGATGCGGTGGTCCGGAAAGCGCTCGCGGATGACGGTGAGGATGGCGGCCTCGCTCTCCTTGTCCGCCTGGGTGACGAAGTCGTTCTCGCCCTTGCGGCGCACCTCGAGGCCGGCGTCCCGGAAGTAGCGGGAGACGATCTCGCATCCGGCGTGGGCGGCGGCGAGGGCGGTTTCTAGAAGGTCCTGGTGCATGGCGTGCGTATTATGCCAGTTTGGTGCCGTCACCTCTGGTACTCACTTTTCGTAATAATCCTTCACCACGCTTTCCGCCTTCCGTCCCATGAAGCGGAAATCGGCGGATTGGCCGCCGTCCCGTCCATCGTCGCTGAACGCTTTCCAGACGAAGCTGCCGGAGAGCCAGGCGGGCCAGCCCAGGGAATCGAAGAGGACTTCATAGGCCAGGGCCTGGTCCTCTTCGGAATACTCGCCTCCCTCGCTGTGAGGCTGCACCCAGGCGCCCTTCTGGGCCGCGAAGCCGACTTCGGTCAGCAGGACGGGTTTGCCGAAGCGGCGCGACGCCGCCTCCAGCCGCTGCGCGATCCCCGCCGCCCCCTGTTGAAGCTCGGCGCGTCCAGCGGCGGGCGAGGCGGAAAGCGGGTAGTAGGTGTCGACGCCGATGAAGTCGAGGTCGCCCCAGAACGGCACGTTCTCCAGGTCGTTGTGCCAGTTGGCGGCGTAGGTCACATGACCGGGGAAGAAGCGGCGGACGTCGGCGTTCAGGGTCCGCCACTCGGGCCGGCCGATGGTCTTCGAAAGCTCCACGCCGGTGCAGAAGAGGTCGGCCCCGGCCCAGCGCGCCAGGAAGGCGTGATGGAGGATGTAGCGGCGGTAGCTCTTCCACCAGCGGGCCCAATCCTCCTCGCTGGCCATCTCGACCTCGCCGGGCCAGGAGTCGCGCGGGATCCAGAGGTGGGGCTTGTAGAGGACGTGGAAGCCCCGGCTCCGGGCGAGCCGCGTGGCGTGGATCAGCCCGATGTCCGTCTCGCTCCCCGGACTGTCGTTGAGATAGCGCAGCTCCGGGCTGGTTGGACTGGACTGATAAGCGAAAGGCATCAGGGAGACCGCGTTCACTCCCATGCCCGCCAGTCGGTCGAGCTGCCGTCCCACGGAAGGAGCGTGATACCCCCATTCCAGGCCGTTCCGCATCGCCAGCGAGACCCCCTTCAGGAGTGGGACTTCTTTCCCCTTCTCCCCCCGGGAGAAGGGGCCGAGGGATGAGGCTTCGTAGGGCAGGTCCTTCAAGATCTCTCCGACCCTCTCCGAAGACGCCCTCCCCACCTTCTCCTTCAAAGTCCTCCCCGGCAACGTCTCCACCACCACCGCCGCCACCGGAGTCCACAGCACCTCCGAACCGTCCTCCGGCTCCTCCGCCGCCAGGATCTCTCCGGCCTCCGGAAGCATGCTCGCGGCAACCAGCGTGGGCAGCCACTCCGCGTAGCGGCGTCCGTACCAGTCGCCGGACAGCCACAGCGCCGCGCCGCGCCGCAACGCCACGGGGACGTCCTTCCCGATCCCCGCCTTCTCCAGGAGGGTTTGAGCCAGGGCGTACCGGTAGGCGAAGTAGTCGTCCGGGTGGTAGACGAGATGCAGGTCCACGCGCTGGCCCGGCACGGCGGGTCCGATGTCCCCCGCGTGCCGGCCCTGGGCCACGTAGTCCGGCTCGACGAGGACCGTGACCGGTCCGGCTGGCCCGTCGAGCCGGCGCGCCATCGCCGCGGCGGCCCGGTCGAGCTCGGCGGCGAGACGGATCAGCTCGGGACGCTGCCGGTCGCCTGGGAAGACCAGGAGGGAGACCCGCTCGCCTCGGATCGGGATCAGCGATGCGAAGACACGGTCCCACTCGGCGAAGTCGTCCCGCTCGGCGGCGGGATCGACGGTCCAGCCGCCTTCGGCGTTACGGACCCAATACCCGCTGCGCATCATCCAGGGGGATTCCTGCAACACGTAGTCGAAATCGAAGGGTCTGCTTCGCCGGCCCCGCCCCTCGCCGGTCAGGGTGAAGGCCAGCCGGAAGAGGATGTCGCTGGCCAGCGAGGCGATCCCCTCCTCGTCGCGGCCGAGGACGATCCAGGACGGCTTCTCCGCCGCCGGCAGCCGCAGGGCCATGGCCTCCCCCGACGGATACCGGGTGCCGGCGAGCTCCAGGACTTCCGCGGAGGGATCCACGGGCAGACCCTGGAGGCGGGAGGCGACCTCCGGCGAGGCGGGCAGCCGGTCCACCCAGACTACGGCGTCGCCTGAGGCCTCCGGTCCTGTCGCGAAGCGCAGACCTTCGAAGCGGGAGGCGGCCCAGCGAAAGAAGCCCTCCTGCTTCATGGTCGCCAACAGATCCTCGGGAGCCCGGATGGCGAGGACCTTGGGAGGCGTCTTGGCCTCCGCCGGAGCGGCTGGAGCGTCAGTCCCGCGAGGCCCCCGGGCACAGGCGAGAGTCCCCGCCAGGGCGAGGACGAAGAGCCATTTCAATCCTTGCCCTCGTTCCGCGGCTTCTCCACCGGCGGCTTGGGAGGGATGGGATTGGTCACCTCCAGGATGAGCTTCCAGGGGCCGTTCCCCTGCCGGCGCCAGTAGTGGGCGTAGATGTCGGAATCCACCCAGGGGCTGCGCGGCCCGCCCTGCCGGCGCTTGATCTTGCCGTAGGTGACCCCGAAGTCGCCCGACTTCGCGACCCGGCCGCCGGTGGGCTGCCAGGAGAGCGGCTTCGGGTCCGGCGACAGCGCGGCCAGGATGGCGGTCTTGCCTACGTACGGCTGCGCTCCCGTGCGGTGCAGGCGGGCGTCGTCCGCCAGGACGGCCGCGAACGCCTGGGCGTCCCCCTTCTCGGCGGCCTTGCCGAAGGCGCGGTCGACGGCCATCATCGCGTCCAGCGCGCTCCTGGCCTGCGGCAGCGCGTCCGCCTCGATCTTCGCGGGAACCGCCGGCGGGATGTTGACCGGCGCGTTCATGTCCGATTGCGGGCTCTGGATCCCGAAATCAAGGAAAGCTTTGTAGCTGCCGTCGGCCTGCTTCTGCCAGGCCGTGGTGTAATAGCCGTAGATCACCCGGGAGTCGTCCTTCCCGCGGGGCCGCAGCTCGTAGGGTCCGGTGGTGTAACCGAAGTCGCCGGCCAAGGAAATCTCGGCGTAAACGGGATACCAGGTCAGGTACGTGGGAGTCGCGGGCTGAGCGCGGGTCGATTCCTTGGCGGAGACCGGATCAGGCTGGAGCGCGATGGAATCGTCGGCGAGGAACTCCAGGAAGGCCTCGCGGGTCCCCTTCTCCAGCGAAGTCTTGGCGAAAGCCCGTTCGGCGTTCACCATGGCGTCGAGAGCGGCCTGGCGGTCGATGGTCTGGGCTCCGGCGGCCGCCGTGACGAGGCAGGCCGCGAGCGTGAGAGCAAATAACTTCTTCTTCATGACCGGGATGGTACTACGCGGCGCCACGCCGCCGGTTTCCGCGGCTTGCTAGAAGTCGAGGGTCCGCCGCCCGGCCAGGAACGTCGCCACCGGACGGCCGCACAAGGTCCAGCCGTCGAAGGGCATGTTCTTGCCCTTGCTGCGGAACGAAGAGGCGCTGATGGTGATCTTCTCGTCCGGATGGAAAACGGTCACGTCCGCGACGCTCCCGGCCTTCAGAGTGCCGCCCGGAATCCCCAGCACCCGCGCCGGACCGGTGGACAGCAGCTCGATCAGACGCGGGAGACTTAAAATCCCCTGCGCGACCAGGCGGTCCAGGCAGAGGCTGAGCGTGGTCTCCAGGCCCACGATGCCGAACGGGGCGACGCTGAACTGCACGTCCTTCTCGTCGACGTGATGGGGGGCGTGGTCGCTGGCGATGCAATCGACCGAGCCGTCGTCGAGGCCGTTGACCAGGGCCTCGCGGTCTCGCTCGGAACGCAGCGGCGGCTTCATCTTGGTCTGGGTCGAGAAACCGCTCTTCGCCACCTCCTCGTCGGTGAGGATCAGGTGGTGCGGCGAGACCTCGCAGGTGACGCGCAGGCCCTGCGCCTTGGCGCGCCGGACCATGTCCAGGCTGCGGGCGGTCGAGAGGTGCGCTACGTGATAGCGGGCCGCGGCGTCCTCGGTGAGGATGATGTCGCGGGCCACCATGACGTCCTCGGAGGAGCCGGGGATGCCCGGCAGGCCCAGCCGCGTGGACCACTCCCCCTCGTGCATCACGCCGTCGCCGGTGAGGTTCAGGTCCTCGGCGTGCTGGATCACCGGCAGGTCGTAGTGCTGGGCGTAGAGCAGGGCGCGGCGCATCAGCTCGGCGTTCATCACCGGCTTGCCGTCGTCCGAGATGGCGCGGATGCCGGCCTTGGCCATCTCACCGATCTCGGCGAGCTCTTCCCCCTTCAGTCCCTTGCTGACGGCGCCGATCGGGTAGACGCGGGCGTAGCCGTGCCGGTTCGCCTCGGAGAGGATGAGCTCGGTCACCGAACGGTTGTCGTTCACCGGGTCGGTGTTGGCCATGCAGGCCACCGCCGTGAAGCCGCCGGCCGCCGCCGCCAGAGTGCCGGTGCGCACCGTCTCCTTGTATTCCTGCCCCGGCTCGCGGAGATGGACGTGGATGTCGATCAGCCCCGGGCAGATCACCAGTCCGGAGGCGTCGAACGTTTCGGCGTCCTTGGGCTTCTTGATCCCGCCGTCGATCTTCGCGACGTGGCCGTCCTCGATCAGCAGGTCGAGCGCGCCGTCGAGGCCCTGGCTCGGGTCGATCACCCGGCCGCCGTGGATCAGCAGCTTGGACATCCTAGGCGGTCTCCTCAGCGGCGCCGGACAGGAGGTAGAGCACTGCCATGCGCACGGAGACGCCGTGCGTGACCTGCTCGAGGATCACCGAGCCGTCGCCGTCGGCGACGTCGCTGGCGATCTCCACGCCGCGGTTCATGGGGCCGGGGTGCATGACGATGGCGTCATCCTTGGCGGCCTTGAGCCGCTCGCGCGTCAGGCCGAAGAGCTGGAAGTACTCCTTGACCGAAGGGAAGGACATCCGCCCCTGCCGCTCGAGCTGGATGCGCAGCATCATGATCACGTCAGCGCCGCGGATCGCCTCTTCCAGCGTGTAGGCCACCTCGACGCCCATCTTCTCCATCCCCGCCGGCATCAGCGTGCGCGGGCCGCCCACGGTCACCTTCGCGCCCAGCTTGGTCAGCAGGTGGATGTTGGAGCGCACGACGCGGCTGTGCTCGATGTCGCCGATGATGGCCACCTTGAGCCCGGCGAGCTTGCCCTTGTGCCGGCGGATGGTGAAGGCGTCGAGCAGCGCCTGGGTGGGATGCTCGTGGGCGCCGTCGCCGGCGTTGATGACGCCCGCCTTGATGCGGCGGGAGAGCATGTGGGGCACGCCCGGATGGCCATGGCGGATGACGACCAGGTCCGGCGCCATGGCCTGGAGGTTCAAGGCCGTGTCGATGAGGGTCTCCCCCTTCTCCAGGGCCGAGCCGGACGTCGAGAAGTTGAGGTTGTCGGCGGAGAGCCGCTTCTCGGCGATCTCGAAGCTGGAGCGGGTGCGGGTGGAGGCCTCGAAGAAGAGGTTGATGACCGTCTTGCCGCGCAGGGTGGGGACCTTCTTGATGGCCCGCTCCCCCACCTCGGCGAAGGACTCGGCGGTGTCGAGGATCAGCTCGATTTCGGCCGGGGACAGCTCGGCGATCCCCAGAAGGTGCTTGCGGGTCCAGCGGGACGATGAGGTTTCCGGTGTCATCCGCGGGCCGGGCGCTCCAGGATTCGGACCTGCTCGGTGTCGTCCGTGGACTGGAAGGAGACCTCGATGATCTCGCTCTGCGAGGTGGGGACCTTCTTGCCCACGAAGTCGGCGTGGATCGGCAATTCGCGATGGCCGCGGTCGACCAGCACCGCGAGCTGCACGGCGCTGGGGCGGCCGAAGTCGATCAGCTCGTCGAGGGCGGCGCGGACGGTGCGGCCGGTGTAGAGCACGTCGTCGCAGAGGATCACGACGCGGTCGTCGATGGGCTGCGGGAGATGGGTCCCCTTGACCTGCGGCTGCGGGCCGACGGTCGAGAGGTCGTCGCGGTACAGGGTGATGTCGAGGATGCCGACCGGCACCTTGTACTCTTCCATCCGTTCGATTTCGGCGGCGATCTTTTCGGCGAGGGGCACGCCGCGGGTGCGGATGCCTACCAGGAGGATCTGCGGGAGGTCGCGGTTGCGTTCGACGATCTCCCCCGCCATCCGCCGAATGATCCGCGCCATCTGTTTCGCGTCGAGGATCGTCGTCTTCGGCGTCAGGTTCTTGGCCACGCTTTTTCTGCCTCCCGGAATCCGCGGCATCGTATGCCGGGGGCGGGGGGTTGTCAATGAAGAATGGCGTTTTCTGCTACCCTCCCTCCATGCGCCTGGACCGAGAGCAGGAGGCCCGCTTCTTCGCCGGCGCGGAGGAGGCGACGAGGTTCTTCATGGGTGAAGCCGACGTTCAGCGCGCGCTGGAAAAGGTCGTACGTCTGCTGGAGGAGGACGGCATCCCCTACGCCGTCATCGGGGCGATGGCCCTCAACGCCTACGGCTACCGCCGGGTCACGGTGGACGTCGACCTGCTGCTGACGAGAGAGAGTCTGGAGACCTTCCAGTCCAAGCACCTAGGGCTCGGCTATGTCCAGAAGTTCCCCGGCAGCAAGGGTCTGCGGGATACCGAGAACGGCGTGCCGATCGACGTCGTGATCACGGGGGAGTACCCCGGCGACGGCAAGCCCAAGCCCGTCGCGTTCCCCGATCCCGCCACCGCCGCCGTGCGGGGCGACCGGGTCGCCCTGCTGCCCCTCCCCCGTCTCATCGAGCTGAAACTGGCGTCGGGCATGACCGCCCCCCATCGGCTGAAGGATCTGGCGGATGTCCTCGAGATGGTCCGCATCCTCGGTCTCCCCCAAGGCCTCGTGGAGGACCTCCATCCCTTCGTGCGCGACAAGTACCGGGAGATCTGGCAGGCGGCGCAGGCGGCGGACCAGGAGTAAGGTAGAATTCCCGCTCCGTTCCGGATCTCCGAGCTTCTCAATCGCATGGCCCGCAAGACGCCCGTTTCTCCCCGTACCCCCGCGCAGGTTCCCGACGCCGTCCCGTTCTGGCGGCGGAACCGGCGCGAGTTGACGTTCCTGATCCTGTTCGTCGTCATCCTGGGCGGGAGCTTCACCCTGATCTCGCTCAACTGGGTCAACGACCACGTCGTCGAGCCCTTCACCGCCGGCGTGGCCCGCGCGAGCGGCGCCGCGCTCGACCTGCTGGGGCAGAACGTCAGGATGGACGGCACCATCATCCGGAGCTCCCGGTTCGCGGTGAACATCCGCAACGGCTGCAACGGCGTCGAGGCCATGCTGATCTTCCTCGCCGCCGTGCTGGCCTTCCCCGCTCCCTGGAAGGCGCGGCTCGCCGGGCTGGCCCTCGGCTTCGTGGCCATCCAGGCGGTCAACCTGGTCCGCGTGGTGGCGCTGTTCCTGACCGGGGCCTACTTCCCGAAGCTCTTCGACACCTCGCACACGGTGATCTGGCAGACGGTGGTGATCCTCTTCGGGGTGCTGCTCTGGATCTTCTGGGCGAACCGTTTCACCGCCCGTCGCGAGCCGGCGGCCTGATGGCACCGCGCCGGAGCTGGCCGCTCCTGCTGATCCGCAACGCTCTGCTCTGGCTGGTGCCGGTGGCGCTGCTGTGGGCCCTCGCCACCCCCTTCTACAACCGGTTCCTGCTGATCAGCGCCGAGAATCTGTCCCACTGGACCGAGATCCCGAACGTGACCGACCTGCTGCGGCGGGACGTGCATCACGCCTTCGTCTCACGGCGCGACTTCCCGCCGTCGCGGAGCCTCGTCCACTCCTTCCGGACGACGGACGTGCATTTCCACCTGGTGATCCTGGGCGCCCTGTTCCTGGCGGTGCCGGGCGTCCCGTGGCGGCGGCGCCTGGAGAGCCTGGGGTGGGCCCTCCTGGCGACGATCTTCTACGACATCTTCCTGATCTTCTTCTACGTGAAGGCGAAGTACGCCGCCGGGCTGGGGGCCTGGAGCCTCGCTCACTACGGCCCCTTCGCCCGCAACTTCTACGCGCTCGCCAAGCACCTGCTGGACCTGCCGTTCAAGCTCGCCCTGCCCTTCCTGCTCTGGGCCGGCTTCTACCTGCGCGACCTGATGGACGCGCTGCGCCCGGCCGAGAGCTAGAACGGGCTCCCCGCGCAGACCTGGAAGGCGTCGCTCGGCACCGTGAACTGCACCTGCAGGTCGCCGAGCCTGGCGGTGTAGCTCCCCGCAGCAAGCGTACCGCCGGTGCACTCTGCAAAGCCTCCCCCGCCGCAATCAGGCGTGCAGACGGGCTGGTTCTCCGGCACGTTCAGACAGAAGAGGGCGTCGAGGGTGAACTGATTTCCCGTCCTCTGGACCGCGCAGCCGGTGTGGAAGACCTGGGTGCAACTGGACGAGAAACACCCCTTGGGCCGCACCCGGAAGCGGGCGGCGCCGCCGGCCTGGAAAGGGCCGAGCGCGCAGAGCTCGCCGACCTCGGTCACGTTCCCCTCGGAGCAGCGGCTGGCCTCGCAGGCGCCGCCGAGGGCCGTGCCTTCGAGACCGACGCTGAACCGTCCTTCGGCGCTGGACACCTGCCCCACCCAGGCCTGGGCCAGCTTGTCTTCCACGCTGTTCGCCTCGGCCCCGAGGTTGAGCCGGAGCCAGCCGAATTCGTAGGCTGAGGGGAGATCCGGTCCGCCGACGGCGATCCGGTTGGCGGCGACAGGGAACGGAACGGGGACGGGCGGCGGCGGGCAGAGGATGGGGCATGGGGGCGGCAGGTCGACCTGCTCCTCCTCGTTGAAAATCAGGATCTCGCGCTGCGTCTGGGGCACCCCCGCGGGGAAAGTGCCGCAGTTGAAGGGTTGGCGGCTCCAGGGGACGTCGCGCCAGACCACCAGATCGGTGCCGCCGCTGAAGATCCCGCCGGTCGCGTAGCGGGTTCCCCAGACGCGGGGCAGCGGCTCGCGGGCGTCGGCTCCCGAGCTGCTCACGAACCGGGCGTAGAAGGTGGTGTCCCCGGCCTTGTACCGGCCGGGCTCGGCATGGAGCCGGACCAGGTTCTCCCCCTGGGCGAAGTTGCCCCCAGTGTCGACGTAGAAGAAGTCGCCCCAGAGGACGTTGTCGAAGGCGACGACGCCGTCCGGGCCGAAGTAGCCGGTGTCGCCCGGCAACAGGAGCGAGCAGGACTTGACTACGTCGATGGTGAGATAGCCGCGGGCGATGTTGCCATCCCTGTAGGACAGGCCGGAGCATTTCCCGTTGAAGATCGCGGAAGCTTTTCCCGTGTGGGCGTTCCGGACGTGATCGAGGAAGCTGGCGGGGAGGGGCGGAGGCGGCAGGGTGGTGCAGCCGGGAAATGAGATGTCCTGAGAGAGGTCGCCGCGGTTGCTGATGGTGTCGCCGGGGTCTCGTACCAGATCGGCGGTCCGGGGCAGGGTCCCCTGCACAAAGATGTCCCGCAGGTTGACGGTCTGCACGTCGTAGCCGGTCAGGTAGAGGTCGAAGGCCAACGTAGGGATGCCCATATCGGTCCACAAGGTCACGCGTGACAGGGTTGCCTTATTGCTGGCGTTGTTGACCGAGAAGAGGGTGGTCCGGGCGTTGGGATTGTCCAGGTCCACCTCGAAATACGGCAGCAGCAGCGTGGCCGCCGGGCCGCCGTCCAGGGCGCAGGAGGCGCCATGGGCCGCGGGAACGAAGGCCAGGAGGACGAGGAGCGGCAGGGTTCGTTCGATGCGTCGCATGGCTCGGCCTCCTCGTCAGTTGCTTCCGGGGTTGGACGTCAGGGGTTTACAGCCGTCGTCGAGAGGGTCGGCTTCGAGCCCCACGCTGAACCGGCCCTGGGCGTCGTGGATCGCGCCCACCCAGGCCTGTGTAAGAGGGGGTACCGTGACAGCGCCGGTCTTCATGTCGAGATACCACCAGCCGAAGTCGAAGGGGATCGGGAACTGGGCAGTGTTCAGGGCCACGCGACCGCTCTCTCCGGGGAAGGGGGCTGGAAGCTGGCAGGGAACGGGGTTGAAACAGCCGTACGTGTCGGCGTTCTCCTGTTCGTCGAAGACCCAGCTCCGGTGCCCCCCCTCCTGCACCCGGATGGGATACCAGGACGGCGGCTGGTTGCACTGGAAGGCCTCCACCCGCTGGCGGCTGTCGCGCCAGTAGATGTAATCCGTGCCGCCGGTGAAGGTGCCGCCGTTGATATAGCGCGCGGCCCAGACCGTGGGCAGGGGCTCGCGGCCGTCGGCGCCGGTCCCGTTCACGTAACGGCTGTAGAACGTCGGCTTGCCGGCGAAGCGCGCGGGGTCGGACTCGATCCGCACCAGGTTCTCCCCCTGGGCGAGGTTGCCCGCAGGATCGACGAGGTAGAAGTCGCCCCAGAGGACGTTGTCGTGGGCCGCCACGCCCTCGGGACCGAAGTACCCGGCGCTGGCGGGGGTCAGCGAGGAGCAGCGGTTCACCACGTCCACCGTGACGTAGCCGCGGGCGATCCCGTCGCGCAGGGGCTGCGCCGCGCACTTGCCTTCCAGCAGCGGCGACGCCAGGCCCTGGTGGGCCTTCCGCAGGTGATCCACCACCGCCGCCGAGGGAGCGGGCGGCGGCAGCAGGCCGGCGCAACTGGCGTAGCTGACGTCCTGGGAGAATTCCCCCTGGGGGCTGATGGTGTCGCTCGGATCCTGGCTCTGCGAGGCCGTCCGCGGAAGCTGGCCGGCGAAGACGTCCCGGAGGTTGATCGTCTGGACGTCATAGCCGGTCAGATAGAGGTCGAACGACAGCGTAGGCACTCCGAGGTCCGTCCACAGGACGACATGGGTCAGGACGGCGCGGTCGACGGCGTTGTTGACCGAGAACAGGGTGGTGCGGCCCGAGGCGCTCCCCAGGTCGACTTCGAAGTACGGCAACAGCAGGGTGGCGGCGGGGACGACGTCGGAGGCGCAGGTTCGCGCCGAGGCCGGTGGGGTCCCGGCGCCGAGAAAAGCGCCGAGCAGGACTGCCAGGAGTGCTCTCTTCATGGGCTCCTCCCTGACGAAGCGGGCCGTTTATGCTTTCTCAGCATTTCACACTTCCTGTTCCGGACGCAACCGTTCCTCTTCACTTCAATTCATAGACCCGGGCTCCGGGGTCCTGATAGACGAGCCGGAACCAGCGCCGGAACGCGGCGTCCTCGGGGACGGGCGTCGCGCCCGCGCCGCCGCCCACGAGACGGGCGGGGATCAGCAGATGGGTGACGCCGAGGCGGCGCAGCTTGTGATGAAAGGAACCGGCGTCGCGGGAAGCCGCCAGCACGCGCGGGAAGCTCGCCGCGCCGACCCAATCCCCCAGGAAGCGGCCGTCGGCGAAATAGACCATGTTCTCGGCGTGCAGCGCCCAGACGGTGTAGCCGCGCCCTCGCGTCCGGTTCAGGTGCGCGAGAGCGGGATGGACCGGCAACGCGCGGGCGAGATAGGCCTCCCTCCCCTCCGCCGTGACCGGCGGCGGTCCCTGACGGTGAACGCGATAGCCGGCGTAGAGCCAACCCGGCAGGAAGCATCCCAGGCAGAGGAGCGCGGTCCCCCGACGGGATGCGAAGAACCGGGACCGGCCGATCCAGGGCGCGGCGGCGCCCGCCACGGCCAGGCTCGCAAGGGGGAGGACGGTCAAGAGATAGCGGCTGTCGGGCGGCAGGCGCGTCCACACCAGCCCGAAGGCGCCGGCGATCAGCAGCGGGAACCGGACCCGGAAGTCGCGGCAGAAGCCGACGGCCAGCAGGGGCAGGGCGGCCAGATAGACCGGCGAGAACGGCGGCTGGCCGCCGGCGCGCTGCCGCTCGAAGACCAGGTCCCAGGGAAGGCGCGCCAGCCGGACGAGCTGCCCGAAACTCATCTCTCCGGGATGGGGGGACATCGGCGCGGTCCAGAGGTCGCTGCCGAACAGCCCCGAAAGGTAGGGGAACAAGGGGTTGCCCGTGTGGAGATAGATCCGCAGGTACCAGGGCGCCAGGAACGCGGCGGCGACCGCCGAGAACAGCAGGGCGTCGCGGCAGCGCGCCGCCACGGGCCGGGAGCGGACCGCGAAGATCGCCACGAGCCCGGCCACGCCGAGAAAGAACAGGCCGAGGTACTTCACGTCCGCGGCCGTGGCGGTGAATGCGGCGGCCAGCGCGAGCCAGCTCCGGCCCCCTCCCAGTCGCCAGCGGTCCAGGGCGAAGATCCCGGCGGTGATGAACAGCGCGAGGCCCGGCTCGATATAGGCCGTGCCGGCGAGGTGGACGACCACGGGGTTGCCCAGGAAAACGGCGGCGGCGAGCCATCCCGCCGCCGGGTTCCAGGTTCCCCTCCCCCACACCACCAGCAGCCCGGCCGTCAGCAGAGCCGCGAAGAGCTGCACGCCCTGGGCCGCGACATCGCCGCCGAAGAGCATCGCCGCGGCGAAGAGGATCTCGTTGGCCTGCGGGAACACCGGGAAGCGCAGGTCGGGGAGGAACGGCATGCCTCCGGACTCCGCGAAGCTCCGCGCGAACGGCAGGTGGTACATCGTGGCGTCGAACCCCGTGGGCGGGTACAGGGGGAGGAGGAACAGAGGGAGCGCCAGAGCCGCCAGAAGCCAGACGGGGCGCGGCCGGATCTCCGCTATCCGCTCGCGCCAGACAGGAAATCCCCAGATGTGGACGGCGGCCACGAGGAGCAGGACCGGCCCGGGACGCAGGAGCCCCGCCAGCCCGAGGAGCAGCAGGAGGTGCGCGAGGAGCGCCAGACCCAGGGCCGCGGAGACCGCGTCCCGTTCGAGGCGGTCCTGGAAGGAGAGTCCCAGCTTTGACCAGCCCGCGACCCGCCGGCCCAGGACATAGGCGGTGGCCGCCAGGGCGGCCACCGCCACGATCCAGGACACGGCGGTCACTGGTTGTTATCCGAGATGGACCGACATTTCGATCGATCCTGTCACAGGCAGATCAGTTTCGAACATCAGGTCTTCGATGGCGTCGCGCACCTCGTCCGTGTCGAGGCGCTCGCGGATGCCGGGCAGCGCCATCACCCGGTCCACCAGGCCGCGCTGCTCGCGGTCCCGCCGCAGCGCCTCGACGTAGGGGACGCTGGTGAACGAGATCAGCGAGTAGAGCGGGATGTAGCGGTCGGGGAAGAGCTCGTTGATCCGCCGCTCGATCCGCTTGCGGAGCAGGAACTCCGGGTCCCCCACGAAGTCGCGCAACTCGTGGAAGTGCTCCAGGGCCAGCTCGCCCATGGCGTCGGCGTTCGGTTTGCGGCGGCTCTCGTAGTGGCTGAAGGCCTGGTTCCAGTCGCCGCCGCTGCCGGCGATGCAGTCCGCCAGCACCGAGCAGTCCTCGAAGCCGGAATTGGCCCCCTGGCCGTAGGACGGGACCATGGCGTGGGCCGCGTCGCCGACCAGGGCGACCCTGCCGCGGTAGGTCCAGGGGAAGCACCGGATGGTGACCATCGACGCCTTGGGCCGGCGGAAGAAGTCCTCCACCAGGTTGGGGATCAGGGGCAGGGCGTCGGGGAAGGACTCGTGGAAGAGCGCCAGCAGGTCCTCCGGAGTCTGGATCGACTCGAACGAAGGATTCCCCTCGTAGGGGAGGTGCAGCGAGAAGGTGAAGGAGCGGTCCAGGTTGGGGAAGCCGATCAGCATGTAGCGGCCGCGGGGCCAGATGTGGATCGCGTTTCCTTCCAGCGCCCAGTCCCCGGAGGGAGACGGCGGCACGTTGAGCTCCTTGTAGGCCTGGTCCAGGTACTCCTGGTAGAGATTGAAGCGCGTGGCCCGCTGCATCCGCAGCCGCACGGCGGAGTGGGCGCCGTCGGCGCCGAACAGCCGGCCGGCTTTGCGGTGTTTGAGCTCCCCGCTGCGCAGGTCCTTGAAGGTCACCGTGGGTCCGTCGAGGTCCACCTCCAGGCACTTGTGCTCGAAGTGGCAGGTCAGCGAGGGCTGCTCCAGGGCCAGCGAGAGCAGGGCGCGGTTCAGCTCGTGGCGCGACACCGAGTGGATCGCCTCCCGCCGGTTGCTGTAGGGCTGGAGCTCCTGCGTGCCGTCGGCGTTGTGAACGATCCGGCCGTAGCAGGGGACCGAGATGGACCGCACCAGGTCCCCGGCCCCGATGCGGTCGAGGGAGGCGAAACCGCGCTCGCAGATCGTCAGGTTGATCGACTTGCCCGCGGCGGCTTTGGGGTTCCGGAAGTCCGGGAAGCGGTCGAAGAGGTGGACCTCGTACCCCATCCTGGCCAGATAGATGGACCAGACCGATCCGACCAGCCCGGCGCCTACGACGAACGTTGTCTCCATGGTGTCTTCTCAGATCTCCGATCCGGCGGGAGCGAGGATCGCCCCGGCCAGATCCGACAGGCGCCGGTCCGGGCGGACGACGGCTTCCCCGAGCAGGGCCGCGAAGCCTTCGAGGAGGCGTGCGGCGTCGCCCGGAGCGAACAGGTTGGCGTTGAACCCGAGGTCCAGACGGATGCCGCCCGGCACCTCGCGGGCGTAGAGCACCAGATCGATCTCGGAGCCCAGCTCGCCGGTGAGGAGCGGCAGGACCTCCACGTCGCCGGCCCGCAGGGGATCGACGTGTCCGGCTTCTCCCGACGGCATATTGAAGAGGACGTTGACCCAGGGGAGCACCCCGGGATCGTGTCCCGGGAGCAGCTCCTCCGCGAGCCACTCGATGGGAGCCAGGCGATGGGCCAGAGCCCCCAGGAAGGATTCGCGGACGCGCTGCAGCACCCCCAGGAAGGAAGGATCTCCGGAGAGGTCGGCCCGCAGGGGCAGCACGTTGAGCAGGTACCCGAAGATCCCCGCGAGCTCGGGCCGGGCCCGCAGCGCCATGGGCGTGCCGACGACGAGGTCCGTCTGCCCGGTGTGCTGGTGGAGCAGGACCTGGAGCCCGGTCAGGAGGGTGACGAACAGGGTCGTCCGCTCCTGTTGCGCCAGGGCCTTGAGAGCCTCGACGAGCTCCGGCTGGAGACGGGATGACCGCCGTTCGCCGGGACTCCGAGGCCGGTCAGGCCAGGCGACGCCCGCGGGAGGAGCGCCGGCCAGTTGACTGCGCCACCAGTCGAGGCTCTCCGCGAGAGCGCCTTCCCGCACCCGCCGGAGCTGCCAATGCGCGAAATCGGCTTCCTGGAGAGGCGCGGGGGGCAGTGGGCCGGAATCCCCCGCGGCCAGCTTGCCGTAGATCTCCACGAGGTCCCGCGTGAAGAGGGACAGCGACCAGCCGTCGGCCACACAATGGTGCACGGCCAGCGCCAGCGAGTGCTCTTCCGGAGAGACGCGGATCAGGACGGTCCGCAAGAGGGGCCCCCGCAACGGCTCGAAACGGGGAGACGCCAGCTCGGTGAAGATCCGCACCGCCTCGGCCTCCCGGCAGACCATACCGGCAAGGTCCCCCAGGTCCACCAGCGGCAGCGACGTGGGCACCAGGTCCGGCGAGGCCACGGCCACCAGCTCGCCGTCGCCGGTCACGTCGAAGCGGGTGCGCAGCGCCTCATGGCGCTCCACCACGGCCCGGACGCTCCGGGCGAGGATCTCCGGGGCGAGAGGCCCGCGCAGGCCGATGGCGTAGTACACGTTGTAGGCGAGACTCGCGGGCCGGCTCTCAGCGAACCGCACGAGCCGGCGCTGGCCGAAAGAGGCCGGCGCGGCAGCCCGGTCGGGCCGCGGGGCGATGCTCGAATCCCGCTCTTCCCCGGCCCGGGCCGCGCCGCCGCTGCGCAGCCTCTTCTCCAGCAAGGCCCGCTGAGCCGGCGTGAGCCGGGCCCGGCGGTCCGAGAGATCCTCTGGCTTCGACATCCTTCTAGTCACCTCCAGGTTTGCGGGCGATCATCACGTCGACGCCCATGACGTCGGCGGCCGAGCCCGGCTCGGTGAAAGTCGCGAAGTCCCCGAACCCCGCGGTCAGCAGCGCTTCCCGCCACTGCGCGGCCGAGAGGAGCGGATGCAGCGGCCGCAGGTGGAAATCCTCGAAATGGTCGAACCCCGGCAGGAATCCCATCGAGAAGTTGTACTTGCGCTGGAAGCGGGTCTCCTCCAGGAGCAGCAGGACGCCGCCCGGAGCCAACAGCCGGAGCACATGCTCCAGGGTCTCGGCGATGTCGCGCGTGGCGTGCAGCACGTGGGCCGCCACCACCCAGTCGAAGCCGGCTTCCGGATAGCCCTGCGCCAGCGGGTCCTTCTCGATGTCCAGCTCCCGGTAGCGGAGGAACCGATACTCCTGGAACTTCTTCCGGCCCAGGTCGGTGAAGAACTTGGAGACGTCGGTGAAGCAGAAGACCGTCCGGTCCGGAGGCAGCAGCGGCAGCAGCGAGGCGGTGGTGCCGCCCGTGCCGGCGCCGATTTCGATCATGCGCAGCCACGTCCCCTCTCCCAGGGCGCTCACCTGCCCGCCGAGCACGCCGGCGCAGATGCCGTTGCAATAGCGGAAGATCGGCAACTCGCGGTAGCTCGACTCCACCGAGGAGGACGATCCTCCCGGCAGATAGAACTCCAGGGGATGGGTCTCACCGGTGAGGACCTTGGTCAGGGTGCTGCCGTAGTAGCGCCGGTGCTCGTCCGACAGCATGGCGTCGAAGGCCGGCGACGGCACGGGCTGCAAGGCCACCCAGGCGTTGCCCCTCTCCTCCAGCAACCCCTCCTCCTTGAGCGTCTCCATCCAGCGGCGCAGCACCTTGCGGTGCTTGGGGAGGACGCCGCGCTCGTCGATGAGGCGGCTGATGGTCCATTCCTCGCCGACTTCCTGGAACACGCCCAGGCTGCGGAACGCCGTGCAGAGGACGGCGGCCGACTGCTCGTCCCAGCGGGGCTCGCGGGCCGCGTCGCCGAGCAGGTCCGGCTCGACCGCCAGCCGCCGGGCCTCACGCTCCCCGATCTCCATCAGCGTCTTCCAGACCTCGCGCGAGACCGGCGCGGCGGTATCGCCCGGGGAGAGATCCATCGGCGGCTCCGCCTCGGGAACGGGGGATTCCCGAGGCGCCGCGGGGGCTTTGGCCGCCGTGGACAACGAGCTCAAACGTTTCGCGAGCAGGGCCTGCTTCTCCGGAGAAAGCTTCGCCCGTCTCTCATCCATCCCACTCATCGGAAATTCCTCCCACCACGTTTCAGAGCAGTTCATGAACCTCTTCGTCCGACAAGTTTTCGATCTGATCCAGGATCAACGCCTCGACCGCTTCAGCCAGCCCGGCCACCGTCGGGCTGTCGAAGAAACTCTTCACCTGGAGATCGACTCCCACCGCCTTGCGGATGCGGAAGATGGCGCGGATGGCCATCAGGGAGTCGCCCCCCAGCTCGAAGAAATCGTCGTGTATGCCCAGCTTCTCCACGCCCAGCGTCTCGGCGCAGATGCTGGCCAGGGCCTCCTCGACCTCCGTGCTCGGGGCCACGTACTCGCGCCGGCTCTGCACCGCCCCCTGATCGAAGACGGGCAGGGCGCGGCGGTCCACCTTGCCGTTGGCCGTCAGGGGCAGGGCGTCCATGAACAGGAAGCCGGCGGGGACCATGTACTCCGGCAGCCGCTCGCGGAGGAAGGCGCGCAGCGCCGGGATGTCCAGGCCGGACTCGGGCTCGGCCACCACGTAGGCGCTGAGCCGCTTCTCGCCGGGCGCGCCGCCCTCGCGCGCCACGACCACGGCGTCGCGGATCTGAGGATGGCTCGCCAGGATGGACTCGATCTCCCCCAGCTCCACGCGGTAGCCGCGGATCTTGACCTGTGAGTCCTCGCGGCCGAGGAACTCGATGTCGCCGCCGGGCAGGTACCGCCCGAGATCGCCGGTGCGGTAAAGGCGTTCGCCCGTCCCGGGATGGGTGATGAAGCTGGCGGCCGTCTTCGCGGGATCCCGCCAGTATCCCTTGGCCAGGCCGACGCCGCCGATGTAGAGGTTGCCCGGCACCCAGACCGGGCGGGGGCGCAGCCGGCTGTCGAGGACGTGGAATGTCTGGTTGGCCATGGGCCGGCCGTAGGGGATGCTGCGGGAGCCGGGCTCCACCTCCCCGATGGGATGAATGATCGACCAGATGGAAGCCTCGGTAGCGCCGCCCATGCTGATGACCTCGACGTCGGGCGTCACATAAGGAAGGGTGCGGATGCGCGCCGGCAGGGAGACCGGGATCCAGTCGCCGGAGAGGAAGACGAGGCGGATCGAGCCCTTCACCGGGACGGCCTCCGCCGGGCGGTTCGACGCCTGCTCGGCGAGCATCTCCATCAGCGCCGGCACCGAGCTCCACAGCGTCACGCCCTCGCTCTCGATGCGCTCCGCCCAGTGCTCGGGGTCGCGCCGCCGGCCAGCCTCGGGGAAGACGATCGTGCCCCCCGCCGCCAGCGTGCCGAAGATGTCGTAGACGGAGAGGTCGAAAGACAGCGAGGACAGCGCGAACACCCGGTCTTCCGGACCGACCCGGAAGCGGTGGTTGAGGTCGAGGATGGTGTTGACGGCGCCGCGGTGGTCGATGACCACGCCCTTGGGCTGGCCCGTGGAGCCGGACGTGTAGATGACGTAGGCCAGGTCTTCCGGCTTCTGGACGGGGGCGAACGGCTCGACCTCGACGGGTTCCTCCTCCTCCACGCGGAACCGCCGGATGCCTTCCGGCCACTCCCCCGCCTCGGCGATGCGGTCGTCGACCCAGGGCTGGGTCACCACCATCTCCACCTCGCCGTTCTCCAGCAGGTAGCGGCGGCGGTCCGCCGGCAGGTCCGGATCGATGGGCAGATAGGCCGCCCCGGACGCCAGGATGCCGAGGGTGCCCACCACCTGCTCCCACCCCTTCTCCATCACCACGCCGACGAGGGTGTTGGGGCGGGCGCCGGCCTCCCGCAGGCCGGCGCCGAGGGCGTTGAAGCGGCGGTGGATCTCGCGATAGGTCAGGGTCCGGCCGGGAGCGGCCACGGCGGGACGGTCGTCCGGCGGGGCGACCAGGGTGTGCAGCAGCTCGTCCGCCGCCGGCCCGAAGGACTGTCCCGTGGCGTTGATCTCCAGACGCTGGGCGAGCTGCGCCTCCGGCAGCAGGGCGAGGGCGGCGGCGCCCCAGGGCTCGTCCTCGCGGGCGAGACGCTCGATGAAGCCCTGGTAGACCCGGGCCATGTCCTGGATGAAGCCGGCCGGGAAGAGGTCGTCGACGTAGTCCCAGTTGTACTTCAGGCGGCCGCGGAGCTCGCCTACCTGGTGGTCGAGCCAGACCTGCGGCGTCTGGCTGATCTCGTAGTCGTTGTCCTCCCGCGGCGGCCGGTCGTCGGCATCCGCGCTCGCTTCGTCCTCCCGCCGCGTCGTCAGGCCGAGCGTGCTGGTGAAGACCACCGGCATGACCGCCCGCGCCAGGCCGGTGCGCGCCAGCTCCCGCAGCACGCGGACGCCGCTGACCGAACGGTGGTCGAGGTCCTCCCAGAGCTGCGCCTGGGTCCGTTTGGCCCGCGCCTCGAAGCTCTCCGGCCCGGAGGTGTCCACCGCCAGCAGCGTCAGGGAGGTGAAGTCGCCGACCACCTCGTTGACCTGGCGGTGGACCGGCAGGCGGTTGAAGAGGGTCAGGTTGATGGTGAGCCGCGGGCTCTTGCTCCAGGCGGCCAGCACCTCGGAGAAGGCGGCGAGGAGGACCCCCGACGCGGTCAGCCCGGCCCGGTTGGCGCGTTCCTTGAGCCGGTCCCAGTCGCGCCGGGAGAGCCCGCCGGAGCAGCGGACGAACCGGGGCCGGCCCAGGGCCGCCGGGCTCTTGGTCAGGGGCAGCTCGGGCGCGGGCGGCAGATCGGCGAGCCGGCCGCGCCAGTAGGCGAGGTCGCGCTCGAAGGCCGCCGTGCGCTCGAACTCGCTCATCGCCTGGACGTAGTCGCGGAACGACAGCTCCAGCGGCGCCGCCGGGGCCTCGGGGTCGCGGTAGAACCGCGTCAGGTCGCGGCCCATGATCTGCAGGCTCCAGGCGTCGCCGATCAGGAAGTCGAAGCTGACGTGGAAGCGGATGTGCGCGTCGTCCAGGATCGAGGCGCGGATCTCGAACAGCGGCCAGCGGTCCGCCGGCAGCATCTGGTGGGCCATCTGGCGGCGGACCCGGTCCAGCTCCATGGCCTTCTCCGCCGGGTCCTTGCCCCGGAGGTCCAGGATCTCGATCCGGTAGGGCGGCACGGTGTCCAGGATTTGCTGGCGGCCGTCCGGCAGCACGATCGCCCGCAGCATGTCGTGCCGCTCGATCATCCGGCGCCAGGCGAGCTCCAGACGATGGATGTCGATCTTGCGGAGGTTGGTCTCCCGGTAGATGTGGGTCGCCACCTGGCCCAGCTCGAAGGCGCTGCTGCGGCCGATCCAGTAGGCCTGCTGCACGTCGGTGAGCGGGAAGGGCTCGTGCCGGTTTTCGAGGTCGGCGACCACGACCGGGAGCGCCGGCCCGGCGGGCTCCTCCGCGTCCCCTTTCGCCTGCCGGGCCTCCCGGACCACGGCCGCGAGCCCGGCCACGGTGGGCGTCTCGAACAGGGTCCGCAGCGGCACGTCGAGGCCGAAGCGCGAGCGCACCTCGGCGGTGATCTGGGTCGCCAGCAGGGAGTGGCCGCCCAGCTCGAAGAAATCGTCGTGGACGCCGACGCTGGAGAGGCCCAGGCCCAGCTCCCACAGCCTCGCGACCGCCGCCTCCACCTCGTCCGCCGGGGCCACGAACGGCGTCGCCAGGGCGGGCCGCGGATGGCCCTGCGCGGCTTGGCGGGCGGGCCGGGCCTCGCCGGCGGGAGCCGCCGCCTCGGAGGCGGCCGCCTCCACGGGGACCGGCGCCGCCGCCCGTTGCGCGCGGGCCTGCGCCGGCTCCAGCCAGAAGCGCTGGCGCTCGAACGGATAGGTCGGCAGGAGCACCCGCCGCCGCCGTTCGTGGGCGTGGAAGCCGGCCCAGTCGATGCGGGCCCCGGCGAGCCAGAGCCGGGCCAGGCCGTTGGCCAGCGCGTCGCCGTCGCCCGCGTCCTGGGGGTGACGCATGGTGGTCGCCACCGTGCGGTCGGCGGCCGCGGAGCGGACCAGGCTCGCCAGGGTGCGGCCCGGCCCCACCTCCAGCAGGATGCGGGAGCGGTCGCGGAGCAGCTCGGCGGCGCCGTCGCCGAAGCGGACGGTCTCGCGGAGATGGCGCACCCAGTACGCGGGATCGGTGGCCTGGGAGGCCTCGATCCAGGAACCGGTCAGGTTGGAGATGTACGGGATCTTCGGGGCGCTCAGGCGCGCCTTGCCCACCTCGCGGGCGAACTCGTCCAGGACGGGATCCATCATCGACGAGTGGAAAGCGTGCGAGGTATGGAGGCGACGTCCCTCGATCCCCGCTTCCTCCAGCCGGCGCGCCAGGGCGTCCACGCGGTCGGCCGGTCCCGAGATCACGGAGAACGACGGGCCGTTGACGGCGGCCAGCGAGAGGCCGTCCTCCAGCCATCGCCTCGCCTCCTCCTCCGGCCGCGGCACCACCAGCATGGCCCCGGAGGGCAGCCCCTGCATCAGACGGCCGCGGGCGGCGACCAGGGCCAGGGCGTCCTCCAGCGAGAAGACGCCGGCCAGACAGGCGGCCACGTACTCGCCGATGGAGTGGCCCAGCATCGCCGCCGGGCGGATGCCCCACTCCCGCAGCAGCGCGGCCATGGCGTACTCCACGGCGAACAGCGCGGGCTGGGCGAGCTCCGTCCGCTCCAGGCGTTCCGCCGCGGCCTGGCGGTCGCCGTCCGGATAGAGCACCGTCCGCAGGTCGAGCCCCAGGTGCGGCCGCAACCCCCGGGCGCAGGCGTCGAGGGCCTCGCGGAAGGCCGGTTCGGAGTCATAGAGGTCGCGCCCCATGTCCGGGTACTGGGCGCCCTGGCCCGGGAACAGGAAGGCCACCGGGCGGTCCCGGTCCTCCACGGGCAGAGTGAGGACGCGGTGCGGGTCGCGGGCGCGCAGAGCCGCGGCGGCGTCCTCGCGGCCGTGGCAGACCAGGGCCCGCCGGTGCTTGAACGCCTGCCTTCCCACCTGGGTGGTGAAGGCCACGTCGGCGAAGGACTGCTCCGGATGCTCCTCCAGGTGCCGCGCCAAGTTGTCCGTGGCCGTCTCCAGGGCTGTGGGCGTCCGCGCGGAGATCAGCAGGAGCTGCCAGGGGCGGGAGGGCCCGGAGGGCTCGAGCGCCGGCGCCTCCTCCACGATGGCATGCGCGTTGGTGCCGCCGATGCCGAAGGAGCTGACGCCCGCCCGCCGGGGAGAGCCGTTCGGACTCCACTCCCGCAAGGCGGCGTTGACGTAGAAAGGGCCCGCCGCGAAGTCGATCTCGGGGTTGGGCGCCTGGAAATGGAGGCTCGCCGGGATCTCGCCGTTCCGGAGGGCCATCACCGCCTTGACGAGACCCGCGACGCCCGAAGCCGTGTCCAGGTGGCCGATGTTGCTCTTCACCGAGCCGAGGGCGCAGGTCTCGCGCCGGCCGGAATCCAGGCCGAAGGCGCGGTTGAGGGCCGTGACCTCGATGGGATCCCCGAGGGCGGTCCCGGTGCCGTGGGCCTCGACGTAGCCGATGCTCTCGGCCGGGACTCCCGCCACGGACAGGGCCTCCGAGATCACCGCCACCTGGCCTTCGACGCTGGGCGCGGTGAAGCCGACCTTGGCCGCGCCGTCGTTGTTGATGGCCGTGCCGCGAATGACCGCAAGGATCTCGTCGCCGTCCGCCAGGGCGTCCTCCAGCCGCTTGAGGACCACCACGCCGGCGCCGTTGCCGCCCACCGTCCCGAGGGCGTCCCGGTCGAAGACCCGGCAGTAGCCGTCCGGAGAGTAGATGCCCCCTTCCGTGTAGCGGTAACCGGTCCGCTGCGGCGCCCGCACCGACACGCCGCCGGCCAGGGCCAGGTCGGACTGGAAGTCCTGCAGGCTCTGGCAGGCGAGGTGGATCGCCACCAGGGATGTCGAGCAGGCGGTCTGGACGCTGACGCTGGGGCCCTTGAGGTTCAGCTTGTAGGAGACGCGGGGCGCCAGATAGTCCTTGTCGGTGCCGACCATGATCTGGAAGGGTCCGACCGTCCGGAACAGCTCGGGGTGGGCCAGCACGTTGTTGAAGAAGTACGTGTTCATGCCCGCCCCGGCGAACACGCCGATTGCTCCGGGGAAGCTCTCGGGATCATAGCCGGCCCTCTCCAGCGCCTCCCAGCTGCACTCCAGGAAGATGCGCTGCTGGGGATCGGTGATCTCGGCCTCGCGGGGGTTGAAGTCGAAGAACGCGGCGTCGAACCGCTCGACGTCCGCGAGGAATCCGCCGGCGCGCACGAGGGTGGGATCGTCGGCGTCGGACTGCCCCGCGATGGAGCCCTCCCGCTCCCCCTCGTCGAACCGCTCGATGGACTCGACACCGTCCCGCAGGTTGCGCCAGAACTGCTCGGCGTCCGCCGCGCCGGGGAAGCGCACGGCCATGCCGATGATCGCGATGGAAAGGTCGTGGGTGTGCGAATCCGCCATATGGGTCAAGGCTCCTCGGTCTCGTTTTCCGTTGGGTTGCCGGCGGGACGGCCGGCGCGGCGGCGGGCGGCCAGGGCCTCGCGCCGCCGGGCTCCCCGGTCCTGCCCCTTCTCGCGGGAAGCCGGATCGGCCTCCCCCTTGTCGAGATGCCGGGCCAGAGCGCCGATCGTCGGATGCTCGAACAGGGCGACCAGGGGGAATTCCCGGCCGAGCTCCCGCTTCAAGCGGCTGTGGACGCGGACCGCCAGCAGGGAGTGGCCGCCCGAGTCGAAGAAGTTGTCGTGGATGCCCACCCGGTCCAGACCCAGCAGCTCGCGCCAGACGGCGGCCACCCGGCGTTCCATCTCGGAGCGGGGCTCCTCGATCTCGGCGGCCGCTCCCCAGGCCGCCCGTTCGGGATCGGGCAGCGCCTTGCGCTCGATCTTGCCGTTGGCGTTGAGCGGGAACGCGGCCAGCGGGACGAAGGCCCAGGGCACCATGTGCGCCGGGAGCTTGGCGCGCAGGAAAGCGCGTAGCTCCTCCACGGGCGGGGCCTCCCCCTCGCGGCCCACCACGTAGGCCACCAGGCGGACGTCGCCCGGCTCGCCGCCGCGTTTGGCCACCACCAGGGTCTCGGCCACACCCGGATGCTGGCGCAGCGTCGCCTCGATCTCCCCCAGCTCGATGCGGAAGCCGCGGATCTTGACCTGGTGGTCCACGCGGCCGAGGAAGAGCATCTCGCCGTCCGGCCGGAAGCGGGCGAGGTCGCCGGTGCGGTAGAGGCGCGAGCCCGGCACGCCCGACAGCGGATCGGGGACGAACCGCTCCGCCGTCAGCTCGGGACGGTTCAGGTAGACGCGGGCGAGGCCCGCGCCGCCCAGGCAGAGCTCGCCGGGGACGCCAAGCGGGACCGGCTGCATGGCCGCGTCCAGGATGTAGATCCACCCCTCCCCCACGGGCCGGCCGATGGGCGGCTGCCCGCCGCTGCGGTCGATGGTGGCGTAGGTCGAGTAGGTGGTGTCCTCCGACGGGCCGTAGAGGTTCATCACCCGCTCGACGGTCTCCACGGCGTAGATCTCGTCCACCAGCTTGCGCGGCAAGGGCTCTCCCGCCAGGGTGACGGCCCGCACCGAGGCGGGCAGCCCGCCGCCCCGCACCAGCTCGGCGATGGCCGAGGGCACGGTGTTGACCAGCGTGACCTGGGGCGCCGCGGCGAGGTGCGGCAGGTGCAGGGCGGTCTCGGCCAGCACCACCGTGCCGCCGAAGCAGAGCGGCAGGAACAGCTCGAAGACCGAGAGGTCGAAGCAGATGGAGGTCGAGGCGAGCACGCCGGCGCGGTAGTCCTCCGGCAGGACGCCGCTGGCCCAGCGCAGCAGCGCCACGGGGCTGAAGTGCGCGATGGCCACGCCCTTGGGGCGGCCGGTCGATCCGGATGTGTAGATGACGTAGGCCAGGTTGTCCGGCCGCACGCCGGAGGGAGGGGCGGGCGGCGCCGCCGCAATGGCGGGCCAGTCGCGGTCGAGGCAGATCCACCGCGGGCCTTCCCCGTTCTCCTGAATACCGAGACGGCCGAGCATCCTCTCCTGGGTGAGGACGACGGGCGCGCCCGCGTCCGCGAGCATGAAGTCCAGCCGCTCCCGGGGGTAGACGGGATCCAGGGGGAGATAGGCGCCGCCGGCCTCCAGGACGCCCAGGATGCCCACCACGATGTCGAGGGTGCGCTCCATGCAGATCCCCACCAGGACCTCGGGCCCGACGCTCAGGCCGCGGAGGAAGGCGGCGAGTTGGCGGACCCGGCCGGCGAGCTCGCTCCAGGTGAGGGTCCCGTCGGTGGCGATCAAGGCCGGGTCGTCCGGCGCGCGGCGGGCCTGCTCGTGGAACAGCTCGTGGAGACAATCCCAGGCGGGCGCCGTCACGGCGGTGTCGTTCCACTCGACCAGGAGCTGGGCCCGCTGGGCCTCGCCCAGGAGTGGCAGCTCGGAGATCCGCTCTTCCGGAGCGGCCACGGCCGCCTCCAGGAGAGCCCGGAGCTGCTCCAGCAGACGGCCGGCCGTGGCCGGGTCGAAGAGGTCGGTGTTGAACTCCAGGGCGGCCGCGAGCCCCCGTCCCCGCTCCTCCACGTTCAGGGTGAGGTCGAACTTGGTGGCGGCCATGTCGGCCTCCACGGTCGAGAGCGCGAGGCCCCCCTCGGCTGCCGGAGGTGCTTCCGCCGGCTGCGCCGCGGCCTGGAAGGCGAACAGCACCTGGAACAGCGGCGCGTGGGCCAGGTTCCGCTCCGGCGACAGCTCCTCCACGATCTTTTCGAACGGCAGATCCTGGTGGGCGTACGCGCCGAGAGCCCCTTCCCGGACCCGGGCCAGCAGACCCAGGAAACCGGGCTCTCCCGAGAGGTCCGTCGCCAGCGCCAGGGTGTTGACGAAGAAACCGATCAGGCCCTCGATCTCCGCCCGGTTCCGGTTGGCGATGGGCGAGCCCACCACCACGATCCCCTGTCCGGAATAGCGGTGCAGCAGGGTCTGGAAGGCCGCCAGAAGCACCATGAAGCTCGTGGCGCCCGAAGCGCGGCCCAGCTTATGGAGGTCCTGGGCCAGGCCCGCGGGGAGGGCCAGCGTCCGCCGGGAGCCCCGGAAGGTCTGCATGGGCGGGCGGGGGCGGTCGGTGGGCAGGTCCAGGAGCGGCGGAGCTCCCGCCAGGGCGTCGCGCCAGAAGGCGATCTGGGTCGCCAGCACTTCCCCCGTGAGCCATCCCCGCTGCCAGGCCGCGTAATCGGCGTACTGCACCGGCAACGCGGGCAGCGGCGAGGGGCACCCGGCCGCGATGGCGGCGTGCAGCGCCGCCAGCTCGCGCATCAGCACGCCCATGGACCAGCCGTCGCCGACGATATGGTGGAGCGTCAGGAGCAGCATGTGCTCCTCTCCCCCGAGGCGGAGCAGCAGGGTCCTCAACAGAGGTCCGCGGGCGAGATCGAAGGACCGCCTCGCCTCGGCCGCGGCGAGGCGCCGCGACTCGGCCTCCCGCGCGCCCCGCGGCAGAGAGTCGAGGTCCACCAGCGGCAAGGGGACGGGGGCCGCCGGCAGGATGTGCTGCACGGGCTCGTCTTCGCCCTCCGGCAGCAGGAAGACCGTGCGCAACGCCTCGTGCCGCTCGACCATCGCGGTGAGGCCGCCGGCCAGCACCCCGGGATCGAGGGTCCCCCGCAACCGCACCGCCGACGGCATGTTGTAGGCGGCGGTCCCGCGTTCGAGCTGGTCGAGGAACCAGAGCCGCTGCTGGCCGAAGGAGAGCGGGAGCCGGCCGTGGCGGGGCACCGGGACGATGGGAGGCGCCGCCACGCCGCGCCCCTCGGCCAGGGCCGTCTCGATCCTGGCCGCCAGGCCGGCCACCGTGGGAGCTTCGAAGAGCGCCCGCAGCGGCAGCTCCACGCCGAAGGCCTCGAGCACCCGCGACATCATCCGGGTGGCGAGCAAGGAGTGGCCGCCGAGGTCGAAGAAGTTGTCGTGGGCTCCGATCCCCTCCGCCCCGAGGATCCCCTCCCAGATGCCGGCCAGGATCTCCTCGGACGGCGTGCGCGGCGCGATCCGGTCCCCGGTGGCGGCGGCCGGCCGGGGCTGGACGGCGGCCAGGGCGCGGCGGTCGACCTTGCCGCTGGGCGTCAGGGGCAGGGACTCCAGGATCACGAAGCCCGCGGGCACCATGTAGTCCGGCAGCCGGTCCCGCAGGAAGGCCCGCCACCCGGCCGGGGTCGCGGCGGGGTCGCGGGACACGACCCAGGCGGCGAGGCTCTGGGAATCGGGGCTCGCCAGGACCACGGCGCGCTCCACCGCCGGATGGCTCTCGAGGACCGCCTCGATCTCCCCGAGCTCGACGCGGAAGCCCCGCACCTTCACCTGGCGGTCGATCCGGCCCAGGTAGTCGAGGCAGCCGTCCGCCCGGAAGCGGACGAGATCGCCCGTGCGGTAGAGCCGCTCGCCGGGCGAGGACGCGAAGGGATGGGGAACGAACCGCTCGGCCGTCAGGTCCGGCCGGCCGTGGTAGCCCCGGGCGAGACCGACGCCGCCCACCAGCAGCTCGCCTGGCACGCCCATCGGCGCCGGTCCGCCCTGGTGAGCGAAGACGTAGGCTTCCATGTTCCGGATCGGCCCGCCGATCGGCAGGCGGTCGCCGCCGTCGTAGACCCAGGCGGTGGCGCAGACGGTCGTCTCGGTGGGACCGTAGGCGTTGACCAGCCGCCGGCCGGCGGCCCAGCGCCGCGCCAGGTCCACCGGGCAGGCCTCGCCCGCCACCACGATCGTGCGCAGCGCGGGGAGATCCGCCTCCGGCAGCGCCGCCAGGACCGAAGGGGGCAGCGTCGCCGCGGTGATCTCCCGGTCCCGCAGCAGCGCGATCAGCTCGGGCCCCGGCGAGAGGGCCAGGCGCCCGGCCAGGACCAGGGCCGCGCCGGCCCGGAAGGTCATGGCGATCTCCGAGACCGAGGCGTCGAAGCTCATCGAGGCGAACTGCAGGACGCGGCTGTCCGGACCGATCCCGAACAGGTGCCCCTGGGCTTCGGCCAGGTTGTCCAGCCCGCGGTGAGAGACCAGCACGCCCTTGGGGGTGCCGGTCGAACCCGAGGTGTAGATCACGTAGGCCAGGTTGTCCGGACCGGCCGAGGGCGGCAGCCGCTCCCCGCTCTCATCGGGATCTCCGGACAGCTCCGCCGCGGTCAACAGCACGGAGAGGCCAGAGTCGGCCCGCAGCCAGTCCAGGCGCTCCGCCGGATACGCGGGATCGAGGGGCACGTAGGCGCCGCCGGCCTTGAGCACGGCCAGAAGCCCGACGATCATCTCCGGCGAGCGTTCTACGGAGAGGCCTACCCTGGTCTCCGGCCCCACGCCGAGCCGGCGCAGGCGGCGGGCCAGCCGGTTGGCCCGGCGGTCCAGCTCGCCGTAGGTCAGCTCGCCATCCTCGAAGACCAAAGCCACGGCCTCCGGACGCCGGTCCGCCTGCTCCTCCACCATCTGGTGCAGGAGGCGCGTCCCGGGGACCGACAGCTCGCCCCGGCTCCACTCCCGCAGGAGCTGCTGGCTCTCGGCGGGGGTCAGGAGGGGCAGATCCGAGAGGCGCCGGTCCGGCTCGGCGGCCGCCGCCGTCAGCAGGATCTCGAAATGGGCCGCCATGCGCCGCATGCGGTCGGCGTCGAAGAGGTCCGTGTTGTACTCGAAGAACCCGGCCACCCGCCCGTTGATCTCCTCCAGGCTCAGAGTGAGGTCGAACAGGGCCTTGCCGGCCTCCACCGGCATCGCCTCCATGGCCAGGCCGCCTCCGGAGGAGGGCCGGGTGTCCACCGGGATGCTCTGGAAGGCGAAGAGCGCCTGGAAGACCGGCGTATGGGCGAGGTCGCGCTCGGGCTGCAGCTCCTCCACCAGGCGCTCGAAGGGGAGGTCCGGGTGGGCGAAGGCCTCCAGGGCCGCCGACCGCACGCGGGCCAGGAGCTCCCGGAAGGAGGGATCTTCGGAGAGGTCGTCGCGCAGCACCAGGGTGTTGACGAAGAAGCCGATCAGCCCTTCGGTCTCCACCCGGTCGCGGTTGGCCATGGGAGTGCCGACCACGAGGTCCTCGCGGCCCGTGTAGCGGCACAGCAGGGTTTTGAAGCCCGCCAGGATGGCCATGAACGGCGTCGCCTTCTCCGTCTGCCCCCTCTCCTTGAGGGCCGCGAAGGTCGCCGGCGGGAGGACGATCCCCTGGCGGGCGCCCCGGAAGGTCTGGACCTCGGGCCGTGGCCGGTCGGCGGGAAGCTCCAGGGGACCGGGCAGCGCGGCAAGCCGGCTCTTCCAGTACTCGAGCTGGGGTACCAGGGCCTCGCTGTCGAGCCAGGTCCGCTCGGCCATGGCGTAGTCGGCGAACTGCACGGGCAGCTCCGGAAGGGGGGAAGGGACGCCCTGGGAGAAGGCGTGGTAGAGGGCGGTCAGCTCACGCACCAGGACCCGCATCGACCAGCCGTCGAAGACGATGTGGTGGATGGAGAACGCCAGGATCCGTTCGGAGGGTCCGAGCCGGAGCAGCAGGAAGCGGAACAACGGGCCGGCGGACAGATCGAACGGGCGGCGGACCTCCAGATTGACGTGGTGACGGACCACGGCCCGCCGCTCGGATTCGGCCAGCCCGGAGAGATCGATCACGGACAGCGGCAGCTCGCCGGAGACGCCGACCCTCTGCACCGGCGTCCCCGCCACGGCGGGGAAGGTGGTGCGCAGGATCTCGTGCCGCCGGACGATCTCGGCCAGGGCACGGCGCAGGGCGTCCTCATCCACGGGGCCCGGCAGGCGAACCGCGCCCGGCAGGTTGTAGAACGGGTTCCCGGGCTCCAACTGGTCGAGGAACCAGAGGCGCTGCTGAGCGTAGGAGAGAGGGAAATCCCCCAGGCTCCCGCCGCGCGGCCGGATGACCGGACGGGGGGCCTCTCCCTGCATCTGCCGGAGCTGCCGCAGCAGCAGCTCCCGCTTCTGCGGGGAGAGCCCTTCCAGGCGCGAGGAAATCTCAATCACCCGACACCTCCGGGCGCTCGGCACCGGTCTCCGTCAGCGAGCCGCCGCTGGCGAGCAGGGCCTCGGCCTCCTCGTCGGAGAGCCCTTCGAGGCGGGCCAGCAGCTCATCGAGGTCGTCCCCCTCCGCCCGCCGGGTCTCGCTCTCCAGGATGCGGACGGCCAACTTTGCCACCGTGGGAGCGTCGAAGATCGCCCGCAGCGGCAGCTCGGAGCCGAGGGCCTGCCGCACCCGGGAGAGGACCCGCAGGGCGATCAGGGAGTGGCCGCCCAGCTCGTGGAAGTCGTCGTGGACACCCACCGGGCCGATCCCCAGCACCTCTTCCCAGATGCCGGCGAGGACCCGCTCGGTCTCGCTGCGCGGTGCGACGTAGGGCGTCGCCAGCTCGGGCCGGGAGTGCTTCGCCTCCGCGGCGGCGGGGCGCGCCTCCCGCGCGGGCTGCCGCCGGGACCGCGTCCGCTCGATCAGCGCCGCCAGCGGCAGGGTGGAGACGACCACCCGGGGGAAGCCGCCAATCACGGCGCGGTCGAAGGCTTCCACGCCCTCGGTCGTGAGGAGTCCCTGGCCGTCTTCGCGCGCGGCGGCCATGCCCACCTCGCTCCAGCGGTCCCAATTGATGGCCACGGCGCCGCCTCGGGCCGCGAAGGCGTCCAGGAAGGCGTTGGCGGCGCAGTAGTCGACCTGCCCCAGACCGCCGAGGAGCGAAGCCAGAGAGGAGCAGAGGACGAACAGATCCAGAGGCGAATCCGCGAGCAGGGATCCCAGTACCAGGGTTCCCTGGACCTTGGCGCGCAGGACCGCCGCCGCGGCTTCCCGGGTCTTGAGCTGGATCAGACCGCCGCCGGGCACACCCGCGGCGTGGACGACGCCATGAATCGCGCCGAAGCGCTCGACGGCCCGGGCCAGAACCTGGCGCATGGCGTCCGCGTCCGCCACGTCGGCCGCCTCGACCATTACCTCCGCGCCGAGGGCTTCCAGCGCCTGGACACGGTCCTCCGAGAGAATGCCCGAGCGGCTGACGAGGACGAGCCGGGCGCGCCGGGTCCGCGCCAGGTGCTCCGCCAAGGCGTAGCCGATCCCGCCCGTGCCGCCGGTCACCAGAACGACGCCCTCTTCGCGAAGTCCGCCTGATTTCTCCAGCTCGATACGCTCAAATCCCTGCATCCAGCGGCGGCGGCCCCGGAGCGCGACCACCGGGTCCCCAGACACGGCCTTCAGCTCCTCCAGGAGCCGATCCGGACCGCTCGCGCCGACGTCCACGGCGCGGCAGACCACTCCGGGGTACTCCAGGGGGAGAACCCGCACCGGTCCCAGCAGGAGGGCCTTCTCGGGCCGCACGGCTTCCTCTCCCGTCACGTCGCAGAGGCCGTCGGCCACCACCGTGATCTCCACCGGGACCGCCGGCCGTGCTCCGGCCTCTCCCAGGGCCTGCGCGAGCCACAGCAGGCTGTAGAAGGCGGCCTCCTCGGAAGGCCCACCGACATTCCAGAGATGGACGATACGGTCTGGCAAGCTTCCCGCGCCGCGCAACCCGGCCAGCAGACGGTCGTAGTCCTCGCGCTCTCCGGGCCGCAGCCGATAGGCGTTTTCAGCGACCTTTTCGAAGCGGTCGCCGATCCCGACGGTGACGACGGGCAGCCCCTCTCCCGCGAGCTTCTCCGCCAGGGCGATCCCCAGCCCCTGGCCGTCCGTGAAGAGCAGCCAGCTTCCCGCCAGCGGCCGGGACGAGCCCGGCTTCGGCACCGCCTCCTTCCACACCGGGACCGAGAACCAGTCGGACATCGGCAGAGCGCGGGCCGGAGCCTCCTTCGGCGACCAGGGCTCGATCCAGTAGCGCTGGCGCTCGAAGGGATAGAGGGGTAAGGGAACGCGGCGCCGCCGCTCGTGGGCGTGAAAGCCCTCCCAGTCCACTTCCCCGCCGGCCAGCCAGAGGCGGCCCAGGTTGCCGAGCAGCACCTCCAGGTCCGAGGCTTCGTCGCCGGGGTGGCGCAGCGAGCCGAGCAGCACCGCGCCCGGCCCGGCCTGCCGCCGCGCCAGGGTGGCGAGGGCGCGGCCCGGACCCGCTTCCAGCAGGACGCGGTCGGGTTCCCGCAGCAGCTCGGCCACCGCCGGGGCGAAGCGGACGGGCTGGCGCAGGTGCCGGGCCCAGTACGCGGGATCGGTGGCCTCCGCGTCCGTGATCCAGGTCCCTGTCAGGTTCGACAGATAGGGGATCCGCGGCGGGCTCAGTCGCACCGTCCGCAGCATCGCGGCCAGCGGCTCCAGGACGGGGTCCATGGCCGCCGAGTGGAAGGCGTGGGACGTGTGCAGGCGCCGCCCCTCCAGGCCGTGCTCCGCGAGCCGCGCCCGCAGGGCTTCGATCTCCTCCTCCGGCCCGGAGACGACGCACAGCGACGGCGCGTTCACCGCCGCCAGGGAGAGCCCGCCAGCCAGCAGCGACAGGGTCTCCTCCTCCGGGAGCGGCACGGCCAGCATGGCGCCCCGGGGCAGGTCCTGCATCATCCGGCCGCGGGCCGCCACCAGGGCCAGGGCGTCCTCCAGGGAGAAGACCCCGGCGAGGCAGGCGGCTACGTACTCCCCCAGGCTGTGGCCGACCATGGCCTCGGGCCGCACGCCCCACTCCATCCAGAGCCGCGCCAGGGCGTACTCCACCGCGAAGAGCACAGGCTGGGCCAGTCGGGTCTCCTGCAGCTCGCGGTCCGCCGCCTCCTCGGCACCGGGCTCGGGATAGAGGACGCTCCGCAGGTCCAGGCCCCCCAGATGAGGGGCGAGTATCGCCGCGCAGGCGTCGAGCGCGGAGCGGAACGCCGGCTCGGTCTCGTAGAGATCCCGCCCCATGTTGGCGTGCTGCGAGCCCTGGCCCGGGAAGAGGAACGCCACCGGCCGGCGGCCTCCCGCGGCGGCGCGGGTGAGGACGCGTTCCGGATCGCGGGTCTCCAGAGCGCCGGCCGCTCCGGAAGCGTCGCGGGCCACCACGACCCGCCGGTGGGACAGGGCCTTCCGGCCCACCTGAAGGGTGTAGGCGGCGTCTGCCAGGGAGATGCCAGGATGCTCGCGCAGGTGCCGGGCGAGGTTGTCCGTGACCTTCTCCAGGGCGTCCTCGGAACGGGCCGAGAGCGTCAGGAGCTGCCAGGGCCGGGCACTTCCCGAGGGGACGGGCGCCGGCGCCTCCTCCAGCACCGCGTGGGCGTTGGTGCCGCCGATGCCGAAGGAGCTAACCCCCGCCCGGCGCGGCGCCTCTCCCCTCTTCCACTCGCGGAGCGCGGCATTGACGAAGAAGGGGCTCGCGGCGAAGTCGATGCGCGGGTTGGGCTCCTGGAAATGGAGGCTCGGCGGGATCTCCTCCCGCTCCAGGGTCAGGACCGTCTTGATCAGGCCCGTCACGCCGGCCGCGGCGTCGAGATGGCCGATGTTGGTCTTCACGGAGCCGATGGCGCAGTAACCTTTGCGGTCCGTGCCGGCGCGGAACACGCGGGTCAGCGCCGCGATCTCGATGGGATCGCCGAGCGGAGTGCCCGTGCCGTGGGCCTCGATATATCCGATCTCGTCCGCGGAGATCCCCGCCACGGCCTGCGCCGCGGCGATGGCGGCGGCCTGCCCCTCGATGCTGGGGGCGGTGTAGCCGACCTTGACCGAGCCGTCGTTGTTGATCGCCGTGCCGCGGATCACGGCGTGGATGTGGTCTCCCGCCGCCAGCGCGTCGCTCAGCCGCTTGAGCACCACCACGCCGACGCCGCTGCCCAGCAGCGTGCCCTGGGCCTTGGCGTCGAAGGCGCGGCAGTGGCCGTCCGGGGAGTTGATGCCGCCCTCCTGGTAGTAGTAGCCGGCCACCTGCGGCACGGTGGCCGAGACGCCGCCGGCCAGGGCCATCTCGCACTCGCCCCCGAGCAGGGCGCGGCAGGCGAGATGGGTGGCGACCAGGGAGGTCGAGCACGCGGTCTGGACCGTGAAGCTCGGCCCGCGGAGGTTCAGCTTGTAGGAAACGCGGGTGGCGAGGAAGTCCTTGTCCCCTCCGAGCATGGCCTGGGCGGCGCCGCCGCTCCTCAAGGCCTCGGGATTGGAGAGGACGTTCCGCAGCGCGTAGTAGTTGGCGCTTACGCCCGCGAAGACGCCGACGGCGCCGGGGAACCGGCCGGGGTCGTAGCCGGCGTCCTCCAGGGCGTGCCAGGCGCACTCCAGGAACAGCCGGTGCTGCGGATCGATCATCTCCGCCTCGCGCGGTGCGATGTCGAAGAAGGGAGCGTCGAACAGATCGACCCCGTCGAGCATGCCCCGCGCCTTGACGTAGTAAGGCTTGTCCAGGAGCCGCGGATCGACGCCTGCCGCTACCAGCTCCTCGTCGCTGAAGAAGCGGACGCTCTCGCGCCCCTCCCTGAGGTTACGCCAGAGCTCATCGAGGTCGCCGGCGCCCGGGAAGCGCCCCGCCATGCCCACCACGGCGATGGCGTCCTGCTCCAGGACCCGGGCGCGGGGGGCCTCGATCCTGGTCATGGCGCTCTCCTCCTCGCCTGCCAGATGGCGCGCGAGGGCGGAGATGGTGGGATGGCTGAACAGATCGAGGACGGGGACCTCGCGGCCGAGCAGCTTCTGCAGGCGGGCGTGGACCCGGATCAGCAGCAGGGAGTGGCCGCCGCGGTCGAAGAAGTTGTCCTCGACGCCGACCTCCTCCAGGTCCAACACCTCCCGCCAGATCGCGGCGATGGCGCCCTCCAGCTCGGTGCGCGGCGGCACGTGGCTGGTCTCTCCGGGCTCCTCCACCCCTTCCTGCGGAGCGGGCAGCGCCTGCGAGTCCACCTTGCCGCTGACCGTGCGCGGCAGGGCCGGAAGGGAGACCAGGGCCGCGGGCACCATGTAGGACGGCAGGCCGCCGCGCAGCCGGGACCGCAGCTCGCCGGCGGTCGCGGGAGCTTCGGAGTCCGGGGCGAAGTAGCCCACGATTCGCGGCTGTCCGGGGACGTCCTCACGGACCAGGACGGCGCTCTCCCGCACCCCGGGGCAGCAGGCGAGGGCCGCCTCGATCTCCCCCAACTCGACGCGGAAGCCGCGGATCTTGACCTGCCGGTCGGTGCGCCCCAGGAACTCCAGGAGGCCGTCCGGGAGGTAGCGCACCAGGTCTCCCGTCCTGTACAGGCGGGCTCCCGGCTCGCCGTCCGCCCAGGGGTCCGGCACGAACCTCTCGGCGGTCAGGGCGGGCTGGCCGAGGTAGCCGCGGGCGAGCCCGCGGCCGATGTACAGCTCCCCAGGCACCCCCATGGGCACCGGCTCGAACCGCTCGTCGAGGACCAGCAGCCGCTTCCCCGCCACGGGGCGGCCGATGGGCACCGTGCTCCCCGCCGGCAGCGGGGCGCAGGTCCAGGTGGCGGCGTCGATGGCCGCCTCGGTAGGGCCGTAGATGTTCTGCAGGGCCGCGGCCGGGAACCGCAGGCGGAAGCGGTCGGCCAGCTCGGCCGGCAGGGCCTGCCCGCCGGCGAAGAGGAGGCGCAGGCGGCGGCACTCCTCCAACCCCTCCTGCTCCAGGAAGGCTTCCAGCATGGGGGGCGCGAGGTCGGTGATGGTCACCCCTTCGCGCGCGGTGGCGCGGGCCAGCCCGGCGAAGTCCTTCTCCCCGCCGGGAGGCACCGGGACCAGCCGGGCGCCGGAGAGCAGGGCGCCGAAGATCTGCCAGATCGACGGGTCGAAGGTGAAGGCGATGTTCTGGAGGACGCAGTCCTCCGGCGTCAGGGTAAAGCAGGCGAGACGCCAGAGCAGTGTGGCGCAGGCCGCGCGATGCGGGACCATCACCCCCTTGGGCTTGCCCGTGGAGCCCGAGGTGTAGATCACGTAGGCCAGGTTGTCGGCGGCCGGGCCGTCGGGCAGATCCGCGCCGGACAGCGTCTCGTCCACCGGCCCTTCGCCGTCCAGGACCAGCTTCACGCCGGCGTCCGCGAGCATGAAGGCGGTGCGGTCGGCGGGTGCTTCGGGATCCAACGGCAGGTAGGCCCCGCCGGCCTTGAGCACCGCCAGGATGGCCACCATCAACTCCGGCGAGCGGTCCATGCGGAGCCCCACCACGGAGTCGGGCCCCACACCCTGGGCACGGAGCCGGCGCGCCAATCGGTTCGCCCGCGCGTTGAGATCCCCGTAGGAGACCGTCGCATCTCCCCAGACCAGGGCGACCCGCTCCGGCCCGCGAGCCACCCGCTCCTCGAACAGGCGGTGCAGGAGGGGCTCCTCCCTGGGCTGCGCCGCGCCGAGATCCCAGCGGCTCCACTCCGACAGCGCCTGATGGCGTTCGCTCGCCGGGAGCATCTCCAGGGCGGAGAGCCGCCGCCCGGGGTCGGCCACGACCGATTCCGCCAGCGTCCGGAGCCGCGCCAGGAGCCGCCGCGCGGTGGCCGGATGGAACAGCTCGGCGGCGTACTCGATCGAGAGGCTCAGCCGGTCTTCGCTCTGCACGGCGGTGAGGGCCAGATCGATCCGGGCCGTGCCGCTGCCGGAGGGCAGCCGCGAGACGCTCAGCTCGCCGGGCATCTCCCGCGCGGCGGCGGGCGAGGCGTTCTGGAAGACCAGCATCACCTGGAACAGGGGTGTATGTCCCAGGTGCCGCTCAGGCTGCAGATCCTCCACCAGCCATTCGAAAGGGAGGTCCTGATGCGCCTGCGCCCCCTGGACCGTCTCCCGGGCCCTTCCCAGAAGCTCCAGGAACGTGGGGTCGCCGGAGAGGTCGGCGCGCAGGACGGAGGTGTTGGCGAAGAAGCCGACGAGCCCTTCGATCTCGGGGCGTTGGCGGTTCGCCACGGGCGTACCGATCAGGAGATCGTCCTGGCCGGCGTGCCGGCGCAACAACTCGGCGAATAGGGCGAAGACGACCGTGAAGGGGGTCAGGCCCTCGCGGCGGGCGAGGTCCAGGAGACCGGCGCTCACGGTCCTGGGCAAGGCCAGGGTCGCCGTGGCGCCGCGGAAGCTCGGCACCGCGGGCCGCGGCCGGTCCGTGGGCAGCTCCAGGGCCGTGGGCGCCCCCGCCAGGCGCTCGCGCCACCAGGCGAGCTGCTCGGCGAGACCTCCGGACGCGGCCCAGTCCCGCTGCCAGCTGGCGAAGTCCACGTAGCGGAGGGGCAGGTCCGGGAGCTGTTTCCCGCCGGCGTAGAGGGCCGTCAGCTCGCGGACGAAGATCTCCAGCGACCAGGCGTCCGCCGCGATGTGGTGGACGGTCGCCAGGGCCACGTGATCGCCGGGGCCGAGCCGCAGCAGGGAGAACCGGTAGAGCGGCCCCCGCGCGAGATCGAAGGGGCGCCTCGCCTCTTCGCCTACCAGCCGCCGCGTTTCGCTGTCGCGGGCGGGCTCGGGCAGGCCGGCCAGGTCCACCACGGGGATGGCCGCCTCCGGGACGGGCAGGATGCGCTGGACAGGCCCCTGCTCGTCGGCCGCGAAGACCGAGCGCAACGCCGCGTGGCGCTCCACCACCCCGGCGAGGGCCCGTTCGAGGTCGGCGAGCCGCAGCGGGCCACGCAGGCGCAGGGCCGCGGGCAGGTTGTACGCCGGGCTTCCGGGCTGCAGCCGGTCCAGGAACCAGAGCCGTTGCTGGGTGAAAGAGAGCGGATAGGATTCGGCCTCGGGCCGGCGTTCGATCCTCTCCTGCCGGGACGCGGCGAGCCCCTGCTCGCGGCGCATGGCGCGAAGCAGCTCCAGCCGCTTGCCCGAGAGCTTGAAGCGGTCGCCGCTCACGGCGTCCCCTCCAGGGTCCCGGCCCCGTCCTGACCCAGCAGGAGGCTGTCCACCTCCTCTTCGGAGAGCTGGAGCAGATCGAGAACGAGCCGCGCGGACCGTTCCAGATCCTCGCGCGAAGGCGCCTGACGGAGGAGGCCCGCCGCCATGCCGGCCACGGTCGGGGCTTCGAAGAGCCGCCGCAGCGGCACCTCCATCTCCAGCGCCTCCGCCGCGCGGGAGACGACCTGAGTCGCCAGGAGCGAGTGGCCGCCGAGGACGAAGAAGTTGTCGAGGGCTCCCACGCGCTCCAGCCCCAGCGCCTCCGCCCAGATCCCCGCCAGGAGCTCCTCGACGGCGTTGCCGGGCGGCACGTACGCGGCCGCTTCGGGCCGGCCGCCCTCAGGAGAAGGCAGGGCCCGGCGGTCCACCTTGCCGTTGGGCGTCAGCGGCAGCGCGTCGAGGACCATCCAGGCCGAGGGAACCATGTAGTCCGGCAGGGTGCGGGCCAGGCCCTCCCGCAGGTCGGCGACGGAGAGAGCGGAGGGCGTCCCCTTCTCCCGCGGCACGAGCCAGGCCACCAGCCGCCGCGCGCCCTCCTCGCCCCGCGCCATCACCACCGCCCGCTCGATGGCGGGGTTGGCCTCCAGCGCGGCCTCGATCTCGCCCAACTCGATGCGGAAGCCCCGCACCTTGACCTGGTGGTCGGCCCGGCCCAGGAACTCGAGGGCGCCGTCCGGCCGGAAGCGGACCAGGTCGCCGGTCCGGTACATCCTGCCGCCCGGCCGCTCCGCGAAGGGATCGGGCAGGAAACGCTCCGCCGTGAGATCCGGGCGGTCGTGGTAGCCGCGGGCCAGCCCCAGGCCGCCGATCCACAGCTCTCCGGGCACCCCCGACGGTGCCGGCCGCAGCCGGGCGTCCAGCACGTAAAGGCCGGTGTTGGCGATGGGCGGGCCCACCACGACCCTCTCTTCCGCGCGCACCCGGCGGGCCGCCGACCAGATCGTGGTCTCCGTGGGACCGTAGAGGTTCCAGACCGAATCCGACCGCCGGCACAGTTCGGCGGCGAGTCTCTCGGGCAGCGCCTCGCCGCCGCAGAGGACCTTCAGGCCGTCGCCGCCGCTCCAGCCGGCCTCCACGAGCATCTGCCAGGTGACCGGGGTCGCCTGCAGGACCGTGGCCCCGCTTTCACGAAGCAGCGCGAGCAGACGGGGACCGTCGGCGGCCGTTTCGCGGCTCGCCAGCTCGATCCGGGCGCCCTGGATCAGGGGCAGGAACAGCTCCAGACCCGCGATGTCGAAGGAGAGCGACGTCACGGCGAGCAGCGGGTCCTCCGCCTCCAGGCCGGGAGCCTCACTCATCGAGTACAAGAAGTTCACCAACGCTCCGTGCGAGATCTCGACTCCCTTGGGCCGGCCCGTCGAGCCGGACGTGTAGATGACGTAGGCGAGGCTCTCCGCACCCACGCGCGGCGATCCTTCCCCTTCTCCTTCCACCTCGCGATCCACCCGCACCACCGCGGCGGCGCTGGCGGCGAGGCTGGCCGGCGTCGCGGCGTCCGCCATCAGCAGACCGATCCCGGCGTCTTCCAGCATGTAGGCCAGGCGGTCCTCCGGATAGAAGGGATCCATCGGCACGTAGGCCGCGCCCGCCTTCCAGACCGCCAGCAGCGCCGCGACCATCGCGGGCGTCCGCTCCAGACAGACCCCCACTCGCGCCTCGGCCGCCACCCCATGGCGCGCCAGGGCTCCTGACAACCGATTGGCGAGGTGGTCCAACTCTCGATAAGTGAGCCGAACACCCTGGAACGAGACAGCCACGGCCTCCGGCGTGCGTGCCACCTGCTCTTCGACCAGGTCGAGGACGCTCAAGCTCACTGGGTAGTCCGTCTCCGTGTCGGACCATTCCACGAGAGTCTGGTGACGCTCGGCGGCGGAGAGCAGAGGCAGATCGGCGACCGGACAGGCCGGATCGGCCACTGCTCCCGACAGCAGGCTCACCCAGTGACCGACGAAGCGCTGAATGGTGACGGCCTCGAACAGGTCCGAGTCGTACTCCAGCCCGCCGCCGAACCCACCCCCGGTGTCGCGGATCGCCAGCGTCAGGTCGAACATGGCCGAGCCCTTCGCGTTCTCCGCCGGAAGCAGCGCGAGGCCGGGCAGGTCGATCTGCGACACCGGCACGTTCTGCATCTGGAACATCACCTGGAACAGCGGATTGACCGCCAGGTTCCGCTCGGGCTGCAGCTCCTCGACCAGCCGCTCGAAGGGGAGGTCCTGGTGGGCGTAGGCGTCCAGGGCCGACGTCCGCACCCGGTCCAGCAGCTCCGCGAAGCCGGGGGCGCCCCCGAGGTCGGAGCGCAGCACCAGGGTGTTGGCGAAGAACCCGATCAGCCCCTCCAGCTCGATCCGGCCGCGGTTGGCGATCGGCGTGCCCACGGCGATGTCCGGCTGGCCCGTGTAGCGGTGCAGCAGGGTGGCGAAACCGGCGAGCAGGATCATGAACGGCGTCGCCTGCTCGCGCCGGCCGAGGTCGCGGAGCGCTTCCGAGAGACCCTCGGACAGGGCGACCCGACTGCGGCCGGCGGGAGCTGCCCTCCCCACCCGCCGCGGCTTGTCGGGCGCCAGTTGCAGGACCGGAGGCAGGCCCGAGAGCCGCCCGCGCCAGTAGGCGAGCTGCTCGGCGAGCACCTCGCCCTGCAGCCACTCCCGCTGCCACGCCGCGAAGTCCGGGTACTGCACCGGCAGCGGTGCCAGGGAAGCCTGGGAGCCTTCGACGAAGGCCCGGTAGAAAGCGGCCACCTCGCGGATGAAGACGCCCAGCGACCAGCCGTCCGCGACGATGTGGTGGATGACCAGATCGAAGAGGTGCTCCGCCGGGCCGACCGCCACGAGCACGGTCCGCAGCAGCGGCCCCCGGGAGAGGTCGAAGCGCAGGCGCACCAGATCCTCGGCCACACGCCGGGCCTCCTGATTGCGCACACCTTCCGGCAGGACGGACAGGTCCACCCGCGGCATCGCGAGATAGAGCCGCGGCTGCACGACCTGCCAGGGCCGGCCCTGGGCGCTGGCGAAGACGGTCCGCAGCGATTCGTGGCGGCACACCACCTCGCCCAGCGCCATCTCCAGGGCCCCGGCGTCGAGACGGCCCCGCAGCCGCACGGAGACCCGCAGGTGGTAGGCAGTGCCCGCGACTTCGAGCTGGTCGAGCACCCAGACCCGCTGCTGCGAGAACGAGAGCGGGATCTCGCCCTCGCGCGACACCGGGAGGATGGGCGGCGCCTCGGGGCCGGCCGCGCTCCGCAGACGTTCCACGATCCGCGCCAGCCCCGCCACGGTGGGAGCCTCGAAGACCCGGCGGAGCGGCAGGTCGACCCCGAACGCCTGGCGCACGCGGGCGACGACCTGCGTGGCCTTGAGCGAATGGCCGCCGAGGTCGAAGAAGTTGTCGTGGATCCCCACGGACTCCCTCCCGAGGAGCTCGCTCCACATCCCCGTCAGCAGCTCCTCGACGGGTGTCCTGGGCTCGGCCGGGACCTCTCCGGAGACCGCCTCGGGCTTCGGCAGCGCCCGCCGGTCCACCTTGCCGTTGGGAGTCAGCGGCAGCGCATCCATCGCGACCCAGGCCGTGGGCACCATGTACTCCGGCAGGCTCTGGCGCAGCCGGATGCGCAAATCGGCGGTGAGATCGGCGCCGGCCTGGCGCGGCACCACATAGGCCGCCAGCCGCCGGTCGCCCGGGACGTCCTCGCGAGCCACGACGACGGCGGCGGCCACCTCCGGGTGCCGGCCCAGGACGGCTTCGATCTCCCCCAGCTCGATGCGGAATCCCCGGACCTTGACCTGATGGTCGATGCGGCCCAGGCACTCCAGGCGGCCATCCGGCCGGTAGCGGGCGAGGTCGCCCGTGCGGTAGATCCGAGAGCCGGCGGCGCCGAACGGATCGGGCAGGAACCGCTCGGCCGTCAGCTCCGGCCGGGCCAGATAGCCCCGCGCCAGGCCCGCGCCGCCCAGATACAGCTCGCCGGGGACTCCCACCGGCGCCGGGCTTCCCCAGGCGTCCACGACATAGACGGCGGTGTTGGCGATAGGACGGCCGATGGAGACAGGACCGTCCCCGGCGACCTCTTCCACGGTGGACCAGACCGTCGTCTCCGTGGGGCCGTAGACGTTCCACAGCGATCCCACCCGCTCGCGCAGGCTCGCGGCCAGGGCCGGCGGCAGCGCCTCGCCGCCGCAGAGCGCCTTGAGGCCCTCGCCGCCCGGCCAGCCGGACTCCAGCAGCAGCCGCCAGGTCGCCGGCGTCGCCTGCAGGATGGTGGCCCCAGAGGCGGCGATCAGCTCCTGGAGGCGGCGGCCGTCGGCGGCCTCCTCGCGGCTCGCCAGGATCACCTGGCCGCCCGTGAGCAGGGGCAGATAAAGCTCCAGACCCGCGATGTCGAACGACAGCGAGGTCACCGCCAGCAGCACGTCCCCGGTGCCGAACCCCGGCGTCTCCGCCATGGAGGCGAGGAAGTTGGTCAACGCTCCATGGGAGATCTGGACTCCCTTGGGCCGGCCGGTGGATCCCGAGGTGTAGATCACATAGGCGAGGTTCCACGGCCCCGCGCCACCCGCCGGCGGCTCGGCGCTCTCCCCCACCCCCCGAGCCCCTGGCGAGAGGCGGATCTCGGGACCGTCATACCCGGCCAGACCGCTCTGCGTCAGCAGCGCGGCCACGCCCGCGTCCTCCAGCATGAAGGCCAGGCGCTCCGCCGGATAGGAGGGATCGAGGGGCACGTAGGCGCCGCCCGCCTTGAGCACGGCGAGCAACCCGATCACCATCTCCAGGGAGCGTTCCAGCGCCACGCCGACCCGGACCTCCGGACCCACCCCGAGCTCCCGCAGCCGGTGGGCCAGGGCGTTCGCCCGCTGGTCCAGCTCGCGGTAGGTCAGCAAGTCCGCCCCGAAGACCACAGCCGCCGCTTCCGGCGACGCGGCGGCGCGCGCCGCGATGCCTTCATGGACGCAGGACTCCGGTACAGGGCTGTCCGTAGCGTTCCATTCGCCCAGCAGCTGATCCCGCTCCGCGCCGGTCAACAGCGGCAGCTCCGAGACGCTCCGCCGCGGGTCGGAGACGATCGCGTTCAGCAGGACGCGGAAGTGCCCCAGCGTGCGGTCGATCGTCGAGCGGTCGAACAGGTCGACGCTGTACTCCAGGGAGCCGCTCAGGCCTTCGGGCCCCTCGGACATCGCCAGGGAGAGGTCGAACTTCGCCACCGGCTCCCCCAGCGGCCAGCGGCTGAGGGTGAGCCCGGGGAGATCGAGCTTCGACGAAGAAGCGTTCTGCAGGGCGAACATCACCTGGAACAGCGGCGAGCGCGACAGGTCACGCTCGGGCTGCAGCTCCTCGACCACCTTTTCGAAGGGCAGCTCCTGATGAGCGAAGGCGTCCAGGGTCCCGCGGCGCACGCGTCCCAGGAGCCCCAGGAAATCCGGGCTTCCCGAGAGGTCGGTCCGCAGGACCAGGGTGTTGACGAAGAACCCGATCAGCTCCTCCACCTCCGCCCGGTTGCGTCCGGCGACGGGTGAGCCCACCGAGACGTCGTCCTGGCCGCTGTAGCGGTGGAGGAGCGTCTGGAACGCCGCGGCAAGCGTCATGAACATCGTGGCGCCCTCGGCTTGGCCTAGCGCGGCCAGGGCCTCGCTCGTCTCGCGGGAGAGGAAGAGCGGCCGGGTCGCCCCCTTGAACCTCTGGACCGGCGGGCGCGGGCGATCCGTGGGGAGTTCCAGCGCCGGCGCTCCCGTGAGCTGGTCGCGCCAGTAGGCGATCTGGGCCTCCAGGACCGCCCCCCTCAACCACTCCCGCTGCCAGGCGGCGAAGTCCGCGTACTGGACCGCCAGCTCCCGCAGCGGCGAGGGCCGTCCCTCACGGAACGCCCCGTACAGGGCCGCCACCTCGCGCACCAGCACCCCCATGGACCAGCCGTCCGAGATGATGTGATGCAGGGTGAAGACGACGGCGTAGTCCTCCGCGTCCAGATGGAAGACGACGCCGCGCACGAGCGGCCCCGCCGCCAGGTCGAACGGGCGCCGCGCCTCGGCCGTGACCACCCGTTTCGCCTCGGGCTCGCGCTGGGTGATGGGAATCCCGGCGAGATCGACGACCGGCAGGGTGAAATCGAGGGCCGGCGAGATCTTCTGGACCGGCCGGTCTCCGACCGCCGCGAACCTCGTGCGCAGCGCGTCGTGACGGCGCACGATCTCCCGCAGGCTGGCGGCCAGGGCGGGCACGTCCAGGGGCCCGCGCATACGGAGCGCCGTGGGCACGTTGTAGGTCGGCTTCCCCGGATCGAGCTGGTCCAGGATCCAGAGCCGCTCCTGGGCGAAGGACAGCGGAATGAGGTCGTCCTCCATCCAGACTTTCCGGACGATGGGACTCCACGCCGTCGCGGCAGCGATCTCGTAGCCCAGGCGGGACGCTACCTCCCGCGTCGGCTCGCCGAGCGAGGACTCGGGGATCTCCTCGCGCCACCGCTCCGCAACCGCCGCGTCCACTCCTGAGTGTTCGTGGAACTTGACGTCGCCCAGCATACGGGATTCCGCGTACGGACCGTCCGTCATGCGGGCGGAATCCTTCCGGTACGGCTCCGTCATGGCCGGGTCGTAGTCCAGACCCAGGAAGCCGCAGACGCCCCGCAGCACGGCCTCGGGCTCGCGCAGCAGATCCTCGAAACGCACCCAGTGCTGGCGACGGGCCGGCACACTTTCCAGGAACGATTCGATGTTCCGGTGGCTGGCCACCCAGATCAGCTCCGCCAGCTCGCGCCGCGAGAAGCCGTGCTCCTTGCGGAAGAAGATCTGGTCGAGCTTCGCCTCCACGAAGGAGCGGATCATGCCGCCGGGATGGCGGATCAGGTGGATATAGAGCGGCTCTTCGAAAGCCTCCTCCGCTCTCTTGAGAACGGCCGGATCGAGCGCGTAGGACGGCGTCTTGTCGACCAGGATGCGGTCGCCCAGCCAATCCTGGAGGCGGCCGTAGAAGGCGGCGGTCGTCAGATCCTCGGCCTCGAGCTCTTCGATGATCGAGCGCGCTTCATCCGGGCCGCAGCCGCGGATCTCCATGACGGCGCGGATGGCACCTTCCAGCCAGAAGCTGTCGCGGCCGCTGAACGCCTCGCTCCTCTCGCGCAGGGTGTTGAACGACAGCAGCTCCAGCTCCGGCGGCGCGAACAGCTTCGGGTGGCCGCCCAGCATCACGCGCAGCAACGTCGAGCCCGAGCGCGGGGGCGACAGCACGAAGATCGCCCGGCTGTTCTTGCGCGGCAGGCGGATCGGCGCCAGGGGCTCCACCAGGGTGGCGAAGCGGGCGAGCTTGTCTTCATCGATCCGCTCCGCCTCCACCGCTCCAGCCAGGTGCTCCGCTTCCAGATAGGCCGCCATCGACTCCACCGTGGGGTAGTCGAAGATCACCACCACCTGGACGATCTGGCCCAGCTCCTGCTGGAGGCGGTTGATCAGCACCGCGCCGGTGATGGAGTTGCCGCCCAGCTCGAAGAAGTTGTCGTGGACGCCGACCTTCTCGATCCCCAGCACTTCCTGGAACAGCCTGGCCACGAAGGATTCCAACGATGTCCGGGGAGCCACGTATCCCACTGACATCGGAGCTTCGGGATCGGGCAGGGCGCGGCGGTCCACCTTGCCGTTGGCCGTCAGCGGCAGCTTGTCGAGCACCACCAGCGCCGAAGGCAGCATGTGGTCCGGCAGGCTGGCTCCCACGAAGGCGCGCAGATCCGACAGCGTGATCTCTTCCCCGGCCACCCACGCCACCAACTTCTCGTCGCGCACCAGCACCACCGTTTCACGCACGGCGGGGTGGCGCGCGACAGCCGCCTCGATTTCCCCCAGCTCGATGCGGAAGCCGCGGATCTTGACCTGGTGGTCGATGCGGCCCAGGTATTCGAGGTCGCCGTCGGACAGCCGCCGCGCCAGGTCGCCGCTGCGGTACAGACGCGAGCCCGGCTCTCCGAAGGGATTGGGGATGAACCGTTCCGCCGTCAGCTCCGGCCGGTTCAGATAGCCCAGGGCCAGGCCCGCGCCGCCGACGAGAATCTCTCCCGGGACCCCGACAGGGACCAGGTTGAGGGTCGGATCCAGGAGGTAGACCCCGAGGTCCGGTATCGGGCAGCCCACGGCGCTCACCGTGTCTTGCGCGCGGACCTCGCGATACGTGACATGCACGGTCGTCTCGGTGATGCCGTACATGTTGATCAGACGCGGACGCTCGTCACCGTACCGCACGAACCAGGGAGCCAGCGACGCCGGCTCCAGCGCCTCACCGCCGAAGATCACGTAGCTCAGGGCCAGATCCGCCGGCTTGCCCTCTCCGGCCCAGATGAGCTGCCGGAACGCCGACGGCGTCTGGTTCAGCACCGTCACCCGCTCGTCGCGCAGCAGCTCGTGGAAGGACTCGGGCGAGCGGCTGACCCAGTACGGCACCACCACCAGCCGGCCGCCGTAGAGCAAAGCGCCCCAGATCTCCCAGACCGAGAAATCGAAGGCGTAGGAATGGAACAGCGTCCAGACGTCCTCGGGGCCGAAGCCAAACCAGTGGTCGGTCGAAGAGAACAGGCGCGTGACGTTGCCGTGGCGCACCACCACACCCTTGGGCCGGCCCGTGGAGCCCGAGGTGTAGATCACGTAGGCGGGATGCTCAGCCGAGACCGGGACGCGAGGATCGGAGACGTCGCCCTCGACAGTCGCCAGAATTTCTTCCGTCAGGACGATCGAGACGCCGCTGTCCTCGACCATGAAGTCCAGGCGCTCGGCTGGATACGCGGGATCGAGAGGCACATAGGCCGCTCCCGCCTTGAGCACGCCCAGGATGGCCACGACCATCTCCAACGAGCGCTCCAGCTGGAGGCCCACCAAATCGCCGGGGACCACGCCCAGGCCGACGAGATGGTTCGCGATCTGGTTGGCCCGGCGGTCGAGATCGCCGTAGGTCAGACTCTCGCCCGCACAGACCGCCGCCACCGCTTCGGGTCGACGAGCCGCCTGGGCCGCGAAGCGCGCGTGCAGGACCTCGACGCCCAGATCTTCGACCGGCGCGTCGTTCCAATCCCGAGCGAGCTGCTGGATCTCCGCCGCCGAGAGCATCGGCAGCTCCGCGATCCGGCCCTGCGGATCGGCCACGATCCCGGTCAGGAGAGATTCCAGATGCCGCAGCCAGCGCGCGGCCGTCGCGGCGTCGAACAGGCCCGAGTTGTACCGGGCGACGCCGGCAAGCCGGGAGCTGTCCGTGAAGTTGAGCACCAGGTCGAACTTCGACGTCTGCCCTTCCTTGTTGGGCACCGGCCGGAGCACCAGGCCCGGAAGCTCCAGAGTCTCCGACGAGGCGTTCTGGAGTTGCAGCATCACCGAGAACAGAGGCGAGCGCGAGAGGTCCCGCTCGGGCTGGACCTCCTCGACCACCTTCTCGAACGGCAGCTCCTGGTGGGCGAAGGCCCCCAGCACCGCCCGGCGGACCCGGCGCAACGCTTCCAGGAACCCGGGGCCGCCCGAGAGGTCCGCCCTCAGCGCCAGCGTGTTGACGAAGAACCCGATCAGCCCTTCCAGCTCCGTCCGGTTGCGGCCGGCGGTGGTGGTGCCCGCCAGGACGTCCTCCCGGCCGGAGTAGCGCTGGAGCAGGACCAGGAACGCCGTCATGAGCGTCATGAACAGGGTGGCTCCCTCGGCCTGGCTCAGCGCGGCCAGGGCTTCGCTGGTCTCCCGCGAGAGCGAGAAAGTACGGACCGCGCCCTGGAAGGCCTGGACCCGCGGGCGCGGCCGGTCCGTGGGCAGCTCCAGGAACGCCGCATCCGAGAGCCGCTCGCGCCACCAGGCGATCTCCGCGTCCAGCTCCTCGCCCTGGAGCCGCTCGCGCTGCCAGGCCGAGAAGTCCGCGTACTGGATGGGCAGCTCCGGCAAGGGCGAGGGCCTCCCCTGCCGGAAAGCCTCGTACAGGGCCGTGACCTCGCGCACCAGCACGCCGACGGACCAGCCGTCCGACACGATGTGGTGGAGGTTGAGCACGGCGACGTGCTCGTCTTCGCCCAGGCGGATCAGAAGCCCGCGCAGCATGGGACCGCGCGCCAGGTCGAACGGGCGCTGCGACTCGGCCGAGACCAGCGACCTCATCTCGGCCTCGCGCCCGGCAACCCCGGCCAGATCCACGACCGGCAGGGTGAACCCGTTTTCCTGGGAGATTTTCTGGACCGGCCGGCCGCCCGCCACCGGGAAAGTCGTCCGCAGCACGGCGTGGCGGCGCACGATCTCGCCGAGGCTCCCGGCCAGTGCCGGGACGTCCAGGCGCCCGCTCATCCGGAGCGCGAAGGGGACGTTGTAGGCCGACTGGCCAGGGTTGAGCTGGTCCAGGAACCAGAGGCGCTCCTGGGCGAAGGAAAGCGGCGCTGGGTTCTCTTCCGTCCAGACCCGCCGGACGATCGGGCTCCAGGCCCGGAACGCGATGTCATAGCCCAGCCGCTCCGCCACGGCGCGAGTGGGCTCGCCGAGAGAGGACTCGGGGATCTCCTCGCGCCAGCGCTCCGCCACCGCGGCGTCCACGCCCGAGTGCTCGTGGAACTTGACGTCGCCCAGCATGCGGGACTCGGCGTATGGACCGTCCGTCATCCGCGACGAGCCCTTCTGGTACGGCTCCGCCATGGCCGGGTCGTACTCCAGGCCCAGGAAGCCGCAGATCCCCCGCAGCACGGCCTCGGGCTCGCGCAGCAGGTCCTCGAAGCGCACCCAGTGCTGGCGGCGGGCTGGCACCCCTTCCAGGAAGGATTCGATGTTGCGGTGGCTCGCCACCCAGATCAGCTCGGCCAGCTCGCGCCGCGAAAAATCGTGCTCCTTGCGGAAGAAGATCTGGTCGAGCTTCGCCTCCACGAAAGAGCGGATCATGCCGCCGGGGTGGCGGATCAGGTGGATGTAGAGCGGCTCCTCGAAGACGGTTTCAGCCTGCCGCAGGATCGCCGGATCGAGCGCGTACGACGGCGTCTTGTCGACCAGCACGCGGTCGCCCAGCCACTCCTGCAGGCGTCCGTAGAAGGCGGCGGTCGTCAGATCCTCGGTTTCAAGCTCTTCGATGATCGCCCTTGCTTCGTCCGGACCGCAGCCGCGGATTTCCATGACGGCGCGGATGGCGCCCTCCAGCCAGAAGCTGTCGCGCCCGCTGAAGGCCTCGCCGCGCTCGCGCAGGGTGTTGAACGACAGCAGCTCCAGCTCCGGCGGCGCGAACAGCTTCGGATGGCCGCCCAGCATCACTCGCAGCAGCGTCGAGCCCGAGCGCGGCGGCGACAGCACGAACACCGCCCGCCGGTTCTTCCGCGGCGGAGTCAGAGTCGCCAGGGGCTCCACCAGAGTGGCGAAGCGGGCGAGCTTCTCCTCGTCGATCCGCTCGGACTCCATCCCTTCGGCGAGATGTTCCGCTTCCAGGTAGGCCGCCATCGACTCCACCGTGGGGTGGTCGAAGATCACCACCACCTGGACGATCTGGCCCAGCTCCTGCTGGAGGCGGTTGATCAGCACCGCGCCCGAGATCGAGTTGCCTCCCATCTCGAAGAAGTCGTCGTGGACGCCGATCCGCTCGATCCCCAGCACCTCCTGGAACAGGCCCGCCACGAAGGTCTCCAGAGGAGTCCGCGGAGCGACGAATCCGGCTGAGACCGGCGCGTCGGGATCAGGCAGGGCCCGACGATCCACCTTGCCGTTGGCGGTCAGCGGCAGCTTGTCGAGCATCACCAGCGCCGAAGGCAGCATGTACTCCGGCAGGCTCTCCCCCGCGAAGGCGCGGAGGTCGGAGAGAGCGACCTCCTCTTCCGCTACCACCCAGGCCACCAGCCGGTCTTCGCGCACCAGCACCACGGCTTCGCGGATCGCGGGATGGCGCACGAGCGCCGCCTCGATCTCGCCCAGCTCGATGCGGAAGCCACGCATCTTGACCTGGTGGTCGATACGGCCCAGGTATTCGAGATCCCCATCCGGCAGACGCCGCGCCAGGTCGCCGCTGCGATACAGGCGCGAGCCCGCCTCGCCGAAGGGATTGGGGATGAACCGCTCCGCCGTCAGCTCCGCCCGGTCGAGATAGCCCAGCGCCAGGCCCGCGCCGCCTACCAGGATTTCTCCGGGTACCCCCACAGGGACCAGATTGAGGGACGGATCGAGGAGGTAAACCCCAAGGTCGGGGATCGGACAGCCCACGGCGCTCGCCACATCCTTCGCGCTGATCTCGCGGTAGGTCACGTGCACCGTGGTCTCGGTGATCCCGTACATGTTGATCAGGCGCGGGCGCTCATCGCCGTAGCGCTCGAACCAGGGCGCCAGCGACGCCGGCTCCAACGCCTCGCCGCCGAAGACCACGTAGCGCAGAGCCAGATCCGCCGGCTTGCCCTCTCCCGCCCAGATGAGCTGACGGAACGCCGACGGCGTCTGGTTCAGCACCGTCACCCGCTCCTCGCGCAGCAGCTCGTGGAAGGCCTCGGGCGAGCGGCTGATCCAGTACGGCACCACCACCAGACGGCCGCCGTAGAGCAAAGCGCCCCAGATCTCCCACACCGAGAAGTCGAAGGCGTAGGAGTGGAACAGCGTCCAGACGTCCTCCGCACCGAAGCCGAACCAGCGGTCGGTGGCCGAGAACAGGCGAGCGACGTTGCCGTGGCGCACCACCACGCCCTTGGGCCGTCCCGTCGAACCTGAGGTGTAGATCACGTAGGCCGGGTGCTCGGCAGAGACCGGGACCCGCGGATCGGAGACCTCGCCTGCGAGGCCCTCCAGAGAGGTCAGGACGACCTGGACTCCGCTGTCCTCGATCATGTAGGCCAGCCGCTCCTCCGGATACGCCGGATCGAGCGGCACATAGGCCGCGCCGGCCTTGAGCACACCCAGGATGGCCGTCACCATCTCCAGCGAGCGCTCCATCCGCAGGCCCACCAGATCGCCCGGGACTACACCGAGGCCAACGAGATGGTTCGCGATCTGGTTGGCCCGCCGGTCGAGATCGCCGTAGGTCAGGCTCTCGCCGTCACAGACCACCGCCACCGCCTGAGGCTGACGGGCGGCCTGAGCGGCGAAGCGCTCGTGCAGCACCTCGACGCCCAGATCCTCGGCCGGCGCGTCGTTCCAATCCAGGACGAGTTGCTGAACCTCCACCGCTGAGAGGAGCGGCAGGCTGGACAGAGGCCAACCGGGCTCCGCGAGGCCTCCGGTCAGGAGCGTCCCGAAGTGCCGGACGATCCGCGCCGCCGTGGCCGCCTCGAACAGACCGGTGTTGTACTTCAGGACCCCAGTGAAAGCCGATCCGACCTCGGTCAGGTTGAGCACGAGATCGAACTTCGCCGTCTGGCCGCCGCCTTCGACAGGACGGAGCGCCAGACCCGGCAGCTTGACCGACGATTCCATGGGGGCGTTCTGGAGCTGGAAGACGACCTGGAACAGCGGCGAGCGGGAGAGGTCGCGGTCCGGCTGCAGCTCCGCCACCAGCTTCTCGAACGGTACGTCCTGATGGGCGTAGGCCCCGAGCGCCCGCTCCCGCGTCCGCGCCACCAGACCGGCGAAACCGGGATCGCCGGTGAGGTCGGCCCGCAGGGCCAGGGTGTTGATGAAGAACCCGATCAGCCCTTCCAGCTCGCTACGCGTGCGGTTCGCGATCGTGGTGCCGACGATCAGGTCGTCCTGGCCCGTGTAACGGTGCAGCAGCGCTTCGAAACCGGCCAGCAGCACCATGAACGGCGTCGCCCCCTGAGCGCGGGCCAGGTTCCGCACCCCTTCCCAAGCACCGGCGGGCAGGGCGAAGCCGCGGTTGGAGCCCTCGAAGGTCTGGAGAGCCGACCGGGGACGATCGGTGGCGAGTTGAAGCACAGGCGCCCCGGCCAGGAGGTCCCGCCACCAGGCGAGTTGCCCTTCCAGGACCTCGCCCCGCAGCCACTCCCGCTGCCAGACCGCGAAGTCGGCGTACTGCACCGGCAACTCGGGCAGAGGCGACGGCAGGCCCTGGGAGAAGGCCTGATAGAGAGCGAGCATTTCCCGGATCAACACCCCCGTCGACCAACCGTCCGAAGCGATATGGTGGAGGGTCAGCACCAGGGCATGATCCTCGCCCGCCAACCGGATCAGCAGCGCGCGCAGGAGCGGCGACCGCCTCAGGTCGAAGGGACGCAGGGTCTCGGAGGCGGCCAGAGTCCGCAGGCCCGCCTCCCGCGCTTCCGGCTCCAGACCGGTCAGATCCACGACCGGCAGGAACAGCGCCGTCTCGGACGCGACGACCTGGACCGGCCGGCCGGAGCGAAGGGCGAAGGAGGTCCGCAGAGCCTCATGACGGCGCACGATCTCCCGGAGAGTGGCCTCGAGAGCTTCCGCGTCGAGCCCTCCTTCCAGGCGCACCGCCACCGGGACGTTGTAGGCCGCCGACCCGGGCTGGAGCTGGTCGAGGAACCAGAGCCGCTCCTGGGCGAAGGACAGCGGCAGGTCGCCGTCACGGGGCACCCGCCGGATGGGCGGCGCCTGAACGCCCCGCCGCAGGCCTTCGATCTCCAGGGCCAGGGCGGCGACGGTGGGTGCCTCGAACAGCTTGCGCAGCGGCAGCTCGATCTCCAGCGCCTCGCGCACCCGGGACTGGACCTGCGTGCCCAGCAGGGAGTGGCCACCCAGCTCGAAGAAGTCGTCGTGGGCCCCCACCCGTTCCACGCGCAGCACCGTGGCCCAGATCCCGGCCAGGATCTCCTCCACCGGTGTCGAAGGAGCGACGTAGGTCTCCCGCGCCTCCGGGGCCGGGGCCATGCGGGCCAGGGCGCGCCGGTCGATCTTGCCCGCGGGCGTCAGCGGCAGCGCCGGCAGGGTGACGAAGGCGGACGGCACCATGTGGGCGGGCAGCGTGCGGCCCAGAAGGGTCCGCAGCTCGCCGGCTTCGGGGACCTCGGCCTCGCGCGGAACGAGGAAGGCCACCAGGCGGCGATCCCCGTCCCCGACAGCCACCACGGCCGCCTGAGCCACCGCCGGATGGGCGGTCAAGGCCGTTTCGATCTCTCCCGGCTCGATGCGGAAGCCGCGGATCTTGACCTGCTGGTCGATGCGTCCCAGGAATTCCAGCTCTCCCGAGGCCAGCCAGCGCACCTTGTCGCCCGTGCGGTAGAGCCGCGCCCCCGGGATCGCGGAGAAAGGATCGGGAACGAACTTCTCGGCCGTGGCGTCCGGCCGGCCCAGGTAGCCCTGGGCCAGCAGGCCGCCCAGGACCAGCTCGCCGGGCACACCGACCGGCGCCGGCTGGCCGTCAGACTCCAGAACGTGCGCCGTGCGCTCCGGCAGCGGTCTGCCGATGGGGACCGTCGAAATCGACAGGGACGTCCCCGTGGCGACGGTATGAAGCGTGGCCCCGACCACGGCCTCCGTCGGGCCGTAGCCGTTGAGCAGTAGCGCGTTCCGCAAGGGGGTCTCCGGCCACAGGCGCACCACTTCCGGCGCGAGGACATCGCCACCCGACTGGACTATCTGCACCGGCAGGTCCGGCTCCCCCGTCCCCGCCATCATGCGCACCCAGAGTTGCAGGAAGGCCGGCGTCAGGTCGAGGTAGGTCACCCCCATGGTCTCCACATGACTCCGCAGGTGGACGGGGTCGAGATCGCCTTCCCAGAGCGCCATCGAGCCGCCGGCTATCAGGGTTCCCAGGATCTGGTCGATCGAGACGTCGAAGCTCCAGGCCGCCGTCTGGAGGACCCGCACACCGGGACGAACCCCGTAGGACGCCATGGCTCCCCGGAGATGGCGGGACGCTATCCCGTGACCGACGCCCACGCCCTTGGGCAAGCCGGTGGAGCCGGAGGTGTAGATCACGTACGCCAGGTTCTCCGGGAACACCCGGACCACCGGCCGGGAGGCGTCCCCATCCCAGACGCCCGAATCGTCCAGGCAATCGTCCAGGCAGAGGACTTCCACCCCGTCCGGGACCGGCAGGTCGCCCCGCAGCGACTCCCTCGTCACCAGGACGCGGGCGCCGGAGTCCTCCAGCATCCAGGAGCGGCGCTCCCGCGGATAGGCGGGATCGAGAGGCAGATAGACGCCGCCGGCCTTCAGGATGGCCATCACCGCCACGACCCCTTCGGGCGAGCGCGGCAACGACAGGGCCACCCGGACCTCGGGGCCCACGCCCAGCTTCTGGAGGCGGCGGGCCAGGCGGTTGGCCCGGACCTCCAGCTCTCCATAGGTGAGCGACTCGCTCCCGGCCACCACCGCGACCGCTTCGGGGTCGAGATCGGCTTGGGCCTCGAACAGCTCGTGGACGCAGCGCTCATCGGTGGCGCTCTCCAATCCCCGTGTCCAGGCGGCGATCTGTCCGGCTTCGGCGGAGCTCAGCAGCGGCAGCTCCGACAGACGCCGGCCGGGATCCGCGGCCGCTCCGGCCAGCAGGGTCTGGAAATGGCCGGCGATGCGCCTTGCTGTGGCTTCGTCGAAGAGGTCGAGGTCGTACTCCAGCAAGGCCCCCAGAGTCTCTCCAACCTCCCGCAGCGAGAGCGACAGGTCGAACTTCGCCGTACCCGTCTCCGATCCCAGAGGCTCGAGCCGCAACCCGGGCAGATCGATGGGACGCGGAGGAGCGTTCTGCAACGTCAGCATGACCTGGAACAGCGGCGAGTAGCTGAGGTCACGGCGCGGCGCCAGCTCTTCCACCAGCTTCTCGAACGGCAGATCCTGATGGGCGTAAGCCCCCAGGGTCGTTTCCCGAGCCCGCTCCAGCAGCTCCGCGAACGTGGGATTGCCCGCCAGATCGATGCGCAGCACCAGGGTATTGACGAAGAAGCCGATCAGCCCCTCCAGCTCGCTGCGGGTGCGCCCGGCGATGGGAGATCCCACCGGCGCGTCTTCCCCGCCGCTGTAGCGGGAGAGCAGGGCCTGGAAGGCCGCGAGGAGCGTCATGAACGTCGTCGCCCCGGCGCGGCGGCTCGCGACCCGCAATCCGGCGGCCGTCTCGGCGGCCACCGGCGCGCCGACGAGGGCGCCTCGCTGGCTGCGGACCGCCGGGCGGGGACGGTCGGTGGGCAGATCGAGGACGGCGGGCGCCCCCGCCAGCTTGTCCCGCCACCAGGCGATCTGGCTCTCCAACACCTCGCCCCGGAGCCACTCCCGCTGCCAGAGGGCGTAGTCCGCGTACTGGACCGGCAGCTCCGGCAGCGCGGCCGGACGGCCGGAGCCGGCGGCTTCATAGAACGCCGCCAGATCGCGGATCAGCACGCCCATCGACCAGCCGTCGGAAATGATGTGGTGCATGTTGAGCAGCAGGGCGTGCCGCTCGTCCCCGAGCCGCAGCAGGGACAGGCGCGCCAGCGGTCCGGCGGCGAGGTCGAAGCGGTGGCGTGCCTCGGCGGCGACCCGAGCCCGCACCTCGGCCTCCAGGTCCTCCGCGGGCAGGTGCGCGAGATCCACTACGGGCACGACCACGTCGAGGGCCGGATCGATCACCTGTGCGGGAGCGCCGCCGGTCTCGACGAAACGGGTCCGCAGCGACTCGTGCCGCTCCACGAGACTCTGGAAGGCGGCGCGCAGCCGCTCCGCATCGAGCCGGCCTGTCAGTTGAACCGCGGCGAAGATGTTGTAGACCGGGCCGCCGCCCTCCAGGCGGTCGAGGAACCAGAGCCGCTCCTGGGAGAAGGAGAGCGGCAGAGCGCCCTCCCGGGACACCGGCCGCAGAGGCGCCGCGCTCTCCGCCTCGCTCCACCGCGCCGCCTCGATCCGCCGCGCCAGACCGGCCACGGTCGGGCTCTCGAACAGCCAGCGCAAGGGGATATTGACGCCGAAGACGTCCCGCACCCGGGAGACGACCTGGGTGGCGATCAGGGAGTGGCCGCCGAGGTCGAAGAAGTCCTGCCGGGTCCCCACCTCCTCCAGGCCCAGCACCTCGCACCAGATCCCGACCAGCAGCTCCTCGGCGGGCGTCCGGGTTTCGGACAGGTCCTCGGCGGGGCGCTCCGCCTCCGGCTCCGGCAGGGCCTTGCGGTCCACCTTGCCGTTCGGAGTGAGCGGCAGCGCCTCCATCAGCACGAAGGCCGAAGGCACCATGTAGGCCGGCAGGCTGGACTTCAGAGACTCACGAAGCCGATCGATCGAGACCGCCCCCGCATGCTCCGGCACCACGTAGGCGACCACGCGCCTGCCGACGCCCACCATGTCGCGGACGACCGCCACCGCCTCCGAGACCCCGGGCTGGCGGCCCAGGCGCGCCTCGATCTCCCCCAGTTCGATCCGGAAGCCCCGGATCTTGACCTGGTTGTCGGCGCGCGTCACGAACTCCACCTCGCCGCTGGGCAGGTAGCGGCCCAGGTCGCCCGTGCGGTAGATCCGGTCGCCCGCTCCGAACGGGTTCGGCAGGAAGCGCTCGCGGGTCAGCTCCGGATCGTCCAGATAGCCCAGCGCCAGGTGCGGGCTGCGGATGCAGATCTCCCCCAGCTCGCCGATGCCCGCCAGCTCGCCCGCGCGGTTCAGCACCAGGAGCTGGCAGCCTTCCATCCCACGGCCCAGCGGCAGGACCTGCCGATCTCCGCCGCTCCCGGCGATCTCGGTTTCGCCCGCCTCGTGGTAGCTCAGCGCGCGCTGCGTCTCGGTGGCGCCATAGAGGTTGACGAGCCGCGCCTCTGGCGCCAACCCCCGCAGCCGCGCCAGGTCGCGCCGGGTCAGCACGTCGCCGACCAGCATCACGCAGCGCAGATCCGACAGGGAGAGCGACTCGCCCGCCAGCTCGGTCAGGATCTGCGCCATGGCCGGCGTCAGGTTGGAC
>DASVAS010000072.1:0-77445 GCA_036376245.1 Thermoanaerobaculia bacterium
CGCCCTCCCTCACCGGGAGAGGAGGGAGCAAACCTTGCATATCAGTTCTTTGGTTTTCCTCCCCTCTCCCGGTGAGGGAGGGCGGGAGGGGTCGGGAGAGGGGCCGGGGGTGAGGGTTCGGGCGGCTCCGGCATTTTTTCACTCTTGAATGTGTTGGACTGTGCGCCGGACCCCCGGCCCTGGTATCCTCTAGCCCTCCGGACCCCCGGTGACTTTATGTGCAGGCCCTACTTCCTCATGGAGAGTGTGTGGTGACAGAAGCGACCCTGACCAAGCCTCGGATCAACTGGCTGAACCTGATTTTCCTCCTCGGAACCTTCACCATCGCCGCTGTCGGGACCCCCTGGTACCTCCTGAAGGTGGGGCTCGGCTGGCCGGAGGCGCTGACGTTCCTCCTCCTCTTTCTCTGCGTAGGCCTTTCCGTCACCGCCGGATATCACCGCCTGTTTGCCCACAAGACCTACCAGGCCGCCTGGCCCGTGCGCCTCTTCTTACTCGTCTTCGGCGCCGGCGCCCTGGAGAACTCCGTCCTCAACTGGGCCGCCGACCACCGCGTCCACCACGCCCACGTCGATGAGGAGCGGGACCCCTACAACATCACCAAGGGCTTCTGGTGGGCCCACATCGGCTGGATCTTCTTCCACGTCGAGGAGCCGATCCCCCGGACCGTGGTGCGCGATCTGGAAGAGGACCCCCTCGTCGTCTGGCAGGACAAGTACTACGTCTGGATCGGTCTGGGCGTCGCTCTGGGAATCCCCCTGATCGTGGGCCTGCTCACCGGCAACGTCCTCGGCTGCCTGCTGATCGGCGGTGTGACGCGCATCGTCTTCAGCCACCACACCACCTTCTTCATCAACAGCTTCTGCCACATGATCGGCCGCCGGCCCTACAGCACCGAGCACAGCGCCCGGGACAGCGGCATCATGGCCTTCTTCGCCTTCGGCGAGGGCTACCACAACTACCACCACAGCTTCCCCTTCGACTACCGCAACGGCGTCAAGGTCTGGCAGTTCGACCCGGCCAAGTGGATCATCTGGACCCTCTCGCGCCTGGGGCTCGCCCGGGATCTCCGCCGCGCCCCCGAGGCCGCGGTGCTGAAGGCCAAGATCGAGGTGCAGTTCGAGAAGGCGAAAGAGCGGCTGCAGCAGGTCGTCCACGACTTCCGCGAGCAGCACGAGGCGCACCTCCACGAGCGGTACGAGTCCCTGCAGAAGGCCCTCCATGACCTCATCGCCCTCCAGCGGCGGCAGAAGCCCAAGGCGGTCAAGCCCGAGGAGGAGCACCTGCCCTTCGAGACCCGTCTCGGCCTGACCTACCACGCCCTGGAGAAGGCTCTCGAGGAGTGGAAGCAGACCCTGCGGCAGATGAACCGCCTGCCCGTCGCGATGGCGGCCTGATCCCAAGGAGAGATCCCGAATGCGCGTTCGTCCCTGCGCTGTACGGCGGCCCCTGGCCGCCTTTTCTTTTTCCGTCCTGCTCTTCGCCTGCGCCGGCGATGGCCAGACCCAGGCCGCGGCGGCGCCCGCGCTGCCGGAACCGCTGAAGGCCACCGCGAGATCGCTCCAGAAGGAAGCCATGGCGGGTACCCGGGCCTTCGACATCCTGCGCTCGCTGACCGTCGAGACCGGACCGCGTCCGGCCGGCTCCAAGGCCTATCAGGCGGCCATGGAATGGGGCGTGCGGAACCTGAAGGAGATGGGGTTCAGCAACGTCCGCCTGGAGAAGACCACGTCGCCGCATTGGGAGCGCGGCCCCGAATCCGGCGAGATCGTCTCGCCCTGGCCGCAGCCGGTGGTCCTGGCGGCCCTGGGCGGCAGCGTGGGCACGCCGGAAGGGGGGATCGAGGCGCAGGTGATCGAGGTTCCCTCCCTGGACGCCGTGGACAAGCTCGACCCGGCACAGGTCAAGGGCAAGATCGTCTTCTACAACGTCCGCATGCAGCGGGCCAAGGACGGCTCCGGCTACGGCCGGGCCGTGGGCGTGCGCGGCGCCGGGGCCAACCGGGCGGCGAAGCTCGGCGCGGTCGCGGTGCTGATCCGCTCCATCGGCACGGACAACAACCGCACGCCCCACACGGGAGCCATGCGCTACGAGGAGGGCGGGACGCGCATCCCCGCGGCGGCCCTCTCGAACCCTGACGCCGACATCCTGGCGGCGCAGATCGCCTCCGGCAAGCCGGTCACCTTCCGGCTCAAGCTGGGAGCCCGCTTCCTTGGGGAAGTGGAGGAGGCGAACGTGGTGGGGGAGATCCCCGGCCGCGAGAAGCCGGAGGAGATCGTCCTCCTCGGCTGCCACCTCGACTCCTGGGACCTGGGAACAGGGGCCATCGACGACGGCGCCGGCTGCGCGATCATGATCGAAGCCGCGCGCCGGATCGGCCAGCTTCCCGTGAAGCCGCGCCGAACGATCCGGGTGGTCCTCTACGCCAACGAGGAATTCGGCCTCAACGGCGCCCGCTCGTACGCCGAGGCGCACAAGAACGAGCGTCACATCCTGGCCGGAGAGTCCGACTTCGGCTCCGGCCGCGTCTGGCGTCTCTCCTCCCGCGTGGACCCCGCGACCCTGCCGATCGTGGCCGAGATGGTCGAGCTGCTGAAGCCGCTGGGAGTCGAGGCGGGGGACAACCAGTCCGGCGGCGGCGCCGATCTGAGCCCGCTGATCCCCGCCCAGGTTCCCGTGATCTCCCTGGGCCAGGACGGCACCTACTACTTCGACTACCACCACACCGCGAACGACACCCTGGACAAGGCCGACCCCAAGGACCTCGACCAGAACGTCGCCGCCTGGGCCACCGTGGCTTATGTGGCCGCCGAGATGGCGGGGGACTTCGGCAAGGCGCCCGCGCCGCCGGCGCGGCAGTAAAGACAAGGAGGCTGGCGCTGAGCCGCCGGGCGGATTAAAACGGCGTCCGCAGGGACAGCAACATAGGATATGTGCTGCCCCTGCGGAGCAACCCTCGCTCAGTTCGTGTTAGAAAGCTTCCGAAACGGCCCGCTCCCCCGGTAGACGATGCGATGCCCTTCGATCTCGTCAGGCAACCGTCTGCGGATCTCGGCGTCGTCTGTGGCGAGATGGACGACGAGAACCGGCTCCCCAGTTTCGTCTTTCTCGATTCCAACCCCGCTGACTCCCTCCTGTTGTAGCAGGTGCGCCGAATGCCGCTTCTTGATGGCTCGCAGATCGTCTTCCTTGGCCACGCTTCTTCTCCTTATCAAAGCGCCTCAGGCCAACGTAACATTGAGCGCCGTAAGAACGTCGTCGATGTGATTGGCGATGGTGTGGCTGGGTGAACCGGCGAACAGCAGCCCGACGACACGATTCGAATCTCTTGAGAGGATGGCCGAGCCGGAGTCACCGGAATCGCTGAAAGGCACACCGTTGACTCCTTCGATGAGGATCTGATCTTCAAAGGAAAAGATCCCCGTCTCGTATTCTACCTTGACGTCGGTTTCGACGCTGGTCACCCGGCCGACGGTGTAGCTGGTCGTGCGGCCGAACTTATGCACGATCATATCGTCCTTCGCCTTCGCTTTCCCGTTCGGCGGGCCGATGAAGAGGATACTGCGGGAAGCCAGCCTCTTGGAAACTTCGGCGATCGCGCCATCGACCTTGTTGGGAGCTCCCGCGTCGAGAGGTATAAAGTCCGAGAGAGTGGCGATCTTGTCAATCGCCACTTGGCCGCCATCGAGCAACCCCGGCTGGAAGATGGGGGAGCCCACGGGCAGACGATTCTCATCCGCCATGACGTGGTTGTTGCTGAGGAGGAACCGCTTCTCACCTCGTTTGACCAGCAGGCCGAACGTACCGGCCATGATGAAGGCGTCGTTCGGCTCCCGGAAGCCTATGGAACAGCCGGGCTGGGCGGGGCGCATCCTGACCTGAGGATCAGGGATCACTGGCAACGGAACCGCCTCCAAACGGCGGAACGTGCCGACCTGCACTACGTCGGTCGGCAGTCCGTTGATCCTCTCGGGAAGCATCTCGTCCAGAGGGATGCGGTCCCGGTCGTACTTTCTGCGCACCAGGAACTTCACCGCCAGCACACCGGTGTGCCGGCCGTTCTTGATCTTCTCTCCGATCCCCACTCCCTGCACGTTGTGCTCCGGAGCGGAATCCGGGGTGGCCCGCATCGCTCTGAAGGTCGTCGGCGGACCAGGTCTGAGATAGGTGGCCGTCGCCGTCGCTTTAGCGGCTCGGTAGGAACTTAGCCGAGCCGCCGTTGCCATGTGAAGGACAGTTGCACCGTCGCTTTTCTTGGTTGCCATGTAGACTCTCCCTTGCCGGAATCAGGCCGGCGGAATAAGGCACCTTCTTATCTAGACGGCTCAACGGGAAAAATTCAGGGGCGCGACCGTTACATGCTGCCGAACCACTGGATGTGCTGGCTCTCCGTCTGTCTCCTGTTCACCCTGGGTTGCGACGGCGAAAAGTCTGTCGATCCAGCGCTTGCCGGCTTGGGAAGTCATCATCGTCCCTGCCAGGCGCGCTTGACCACCGAGTTGGGATACTCCCCCTGCGCCGCCGAGCCACCGGCGGAGAGCGCAACCAGTTGCGACGGGGAGCTTCCTGGCGTGGAGCCGCTTCGGAAATGGCGGTGCTCATGCCTGCCGCGTTCCGGATCGAAGGCTTTCCAAACGCTCGTTCAAGGCGGAGCCAAAGCCTCCGCGAACGCCGCACCGGAGGCGGCGGCGCCGCCGGACCTGCTGCGCGCCGCGACTCTGCGGATCTTCAGCCAGCCGGACGAACCAAACGCCGAGCAGGCCGCCGCCTGGCTCCGCCGTGGTCTCGCCGTCGCCTCCGACAGGGAGCCGTTCCTCAGCGATCTCGGAGCTGTTCACCTGGTCCTGGCGGAGCAGGGGGGCAGGAGCGAGGATCTGCTCCGTTCGATCGAGTATTCCGAGCAGGCGCTCGAAGAACGGCCCGCCGCCGCGGCTCCTCGCTACAACCTGGCCCTGGCCTTGTCGCAACTGGGACTCACCGGCCGCGCCTGTGCAGAGTGGCGGCGCTTCCTGGTTGGTGAGCCCACAGGTCCATGGGAAAGCGAAGCGAGGAGCTGGCTCCGTTCTCTGCCGTCGACGGGTGGAGACTCGCTATACAAGGAGATCACCGGGCAACTCGCGGCGGCGGCGGATGAGAACCTTCCTGAGGACCTGCTCGAGGCGGGAAGTAGAAACCGCCAACTCACCCGCGAGTGGATCGAACGTGATCTTCTCCTGCGCTGGGCCGAGGCGCAACTGGCAGGTGAGGAGCAGACGGCGAAACGAATCCTCGATGCAGCCAGTCTGTTGGCCTCCAATCTTGCCGCCGCCACCGGTGACCATCTGCTCGCTGAATCCGTGGCGGCGATCTCCGGCGCTACACCTCCGCAACAGAGGCGGTTGGCGCTCGGCCATCGCGCTTTCGCCGCGGCGATTCCCCGGCTCTATTTAGAGACGGAGGTGGCTTATGAAGATCTCGGCGAGGCGGAACGGCAACTCGCACCAGACCCCCAGGGGAGGGGAGGCAGTCCTTTCGTCTTGTGGGCCAGCTTCAATCGGGCTCTGGCGCTCAACATCAACCAGCAATTTTTCGAGGCCGAGGCGAGGCTGGCGGCGCTGGCGAGGCACGTCGACGGCGCCCGCTATCCAGCCCTGGCGGGCCGCATTCATTGGATCCGGGGCCTCGCCACATCCAATCTGGGCAGAGTCGAGGATTCGAAGGATCATTACCGGGCGGCCGCCCGGATCTTCTGTCGCCTGGGTGAGACCCAGAACTTCGCGGCAACACAGGGATTGCTCGCCGCGGGAGAGCACAAGCTCGGCCATTACGAGGCCGCCTGGACGCTGACGCGCAACGCGCTTGCGCATCGGGAAAGCATCTACAATCTCGGACGCCTGCAGGCGATCTTGCAGGACGCGGCTTACAACGCCGACCGTCAAGGCCTGCGACGCGCGGGACTTCACTTCGCGGACGAGTTCGTCTCGATCACCGAGCGCGAAGGGAGTCCCATGAACCGGTACAACGCTCTGCTGCGCCGCTCCGCGCTGCGCGAGGCCTTGGGGCAACTATCCGGCGCCCGTGCTGACTTCGCCGCCGCCAGCCGTATCCCGCGATCACTCTCTTCCGAGGCACAGCGCAAGCGCGCCGAAGCGGACGGCGCCTTTGAGGAAGCGCGCCGCCAATCCCCGGCGATGACGGATGAAGTCATGAGGGGTCTGACCGAGGCGATCAAATACTACTACAAGACAGGCAACCAGCAGAGGCTTCCGGTGGCGTATCGGCTGAGAGCCCAAGGCAACCTGGCGCTGGGGCGCGTGGACCTGGCGGAGAGCGATCTGAAGGCCGAGGCTCGCCTGCTGGAGAACACGCTCTTCGCCGACAGCCCTGGCTCCCTGCGCCAGGACCGGATCCGGGTGCTCCAGGCCTTCTTCGATCAAATGATCGAGCTCCAGACGGCGCATCGCCGCGACGCCAACGCGGCCTTCCGCTTCGCGGAGCGGCAGAGACACTGGGCGCTCTGGGAATGGGCACGGACGGCGGCTCACGGCAGTGGTGGATCGCCTCTCCTGGGAGATCCGCTGGCCACCGCGAGTTGGGCGGACCTCCAGGCCGCGCGCGACCGTGATACGGCAATCCTGGCCTATCACGTGCTCCCGCATCAGGTTTTGCTCTGGATCAGCGGGCCTGGGGGATCGAGGATGGCGTCCATGCCGATCGATCGCGAGACGCTGCGTTCCAGGCTGACGACGCTGCTCACCGCCGCCAGAGGTCGAAACGTCGCGGCGCTGCGCCCTTCCGCCGAGGCGCTGCACGGGACCCTGATCGCGCCTGTCGCCGCCTCGATCCGCGGAATCTCCAGGGTGGTGATCGTGCCGGATCGAATGCTCCAGGAGCTTCCTTTCGGTCTGCTGCGCGACCCGAGCACCGGGCGGTACTTGTACGAGAGCCACGCCCTTGTCTTCTCACCCAGCGCCACGGCCTACGTGCGGCTTCACGATTTTGGCCGCGGTGCAAGGAAAAGCACCGGCCATCTCCTCGCTGTCGCCGCCACTCGGGGTGCGAGGCCGGCTTTGCTTCCCCTCCCCTCCGCCGCCGGTGAGGCCGTCGCGGTGGCCGCGCAATGGCCTGGCGGCGAAGCTCTCTCCTTCGTTGAGGAAGCGCCGCTGCGCCAGCGCATGGCGCTCGCCGGTGCGTTCCATTTTGCCGGCCACGCCATCGCGGGCCCTGACACCCTGCGCCTGCTCTTTCACGACGACGAGGCCCGGCGGCTGCAACTCACGGCCACCGACATTCTGGGCGAGGGCTTCCCGCATCTCCGGCTGGTGTCGCTCTCGGGCTGCCGCACGGCCGACGTGGGCGCGGCCGGCCGGATCGGCAGTCCCTCGGCCGGTTTCGTGCGCTCCTTCCTGGCCGCCGGAGTGCAGACCGTCGTCGCCTCCTTCCTGGACCTCGACGATCGCCGGGCCAGAGACGTCTTTCCGGCCTTCTATCGCCGGCTGGCCCAGGGCGAGGATGCCGCGGTGGCGATGCAACGGACCTGCGTCGAGCAACCGATCAAGAATCGCGACGAGCACGCTTTGCTCTGCGGCAGCCTGGCCGTCTATGGGATCTCTTCCCAGGTCGCCGGAGAAATATCGGCGAAGGTCCGTCTACCGAAGCACAACTGATCCGCGGCTCCGTATTGAGTCCCAGCGGCCCGGATCCATCGCCTGGGAGGGGCATGGCATGTCGTATGGCAATCAGGATCATTACACGGTAAAGATTGTGTTTCGGGGCTTGTTTCTCGCGGTGATTCACGAACCGGACGGCAATCAGGATGGCTTCATCGAGGTGCTTCTTCCCGAAGCATCCTCGCCGGCTCACTTGATCGCGCAATCCAAGGAACCGCTGCGATCACTGTTGAGCAACCTCCAGCCGCTCCGCGAGCACCATGGAGTTGTCGAGTTCCCGGTGGCGGATTGGGAGAATCGCTCAGAGTTCACGCCGGGATTGATTCAAGTCGCCAAGCCGACGAAGGAGCCCGTCGGGATGTTCTTCTTGAAAGGGCATCGGATCCGGTTCCGGGGTCTCTGGGCAAGGGAAGGAGTCCCGCCGGCCAATCTCGTCGAGGAGAAGTACCTCTATTCCGAGCTGAACTCTCAGCTTCTCCTTCTGCGCCGGCACACGGATCATGGCTTTGATCAGCTTCCCGGTATCGGCACCGATCCCACGGCAGACCTGGAGACGCGGGAAAACGCATCCGCAGCGATCACGACCTTCCGGTTTGGAGAAATCTACACCGAGCGGAGGAGTCAACTGCGAGAGAACGGCCGGGAAGTGGAACGAAAGTGGGAGCAGATCACCGCCGCCGCAGTAAAGATGGAAGCCGCGCACGATCCCGAAAGGGCTCGTCCGATCAATCTCGATCTCGTCGTCCGCTTCGACCTGCCGATGACGAACCCGCTCCTGGTCGTGTGTGAACCGTTTGAAGAAAGTCAGGAGGAGCACCAGTTCATCCTGCGGCCGAGCCAAGCGGAACGAGGCGTGACCGTTTGGATCAAAAACCGCGAGCTCGAAGCGACGCTCAACGATTCCGATCTGTTGTCCGACCCCTTCGGCATCCCCTGTCCCGATTTCGACGGAGTGGATCGGGATCATGCCTTCTACATGAGATTGGCGGCGGATCCGACCGCTGTTCTGCTCCCCCGCGATGTCAACGATGATGCCGCGGACTGCGGGAGCGGCTGCGGCGGTTGCGGCCACTCGTCAGGCGGATCAGGCGGGTCAGGCGGCTAGGGAAGGAGGATGATGATGAATCGGAAGCCTTTATTAAAAAAGTTCTCCGCGACACTGGAACGCGTAAAAGCTGTTTTCAAACCTAGAATCGAGAACGGCAACACGGTGCCGGAGGCGAGCTTTCCGTTCCTGGTGAAGCTCATATACGAGCAAGGGCCCCAGTTCAAGGTGATGTGCGCGGGAATCGCTCTTGACGAGCACTGGGTTCTGACAGCCGGCCACTGCGCGTCACAAGTCAATTTCGTTCGCCCGGCGGGCACCTCCAACCTGTTCACGTTCGAGCCTCATCCTCATCCGGACTTCATAGGTTCTAGCGCACTGGACACCCGGCACGATTTGGCCCTCCTCCGCGTCACGGACGGGACGCTCCCGCAGCACTGGGACATCAGTCGGATTCTCAGGGCGGCCGATATACCCGGCTCTTCTTCCTTCGTCGCCTTTGGCTGGGGCAAGCCGCGAACGAATGAAAGAGATCCCGACCTGCGCCGGTCGAACCTGCTCTCCTTCCAGCCAGCGGCGACCTGTGAGACGATCTACTTTCCCCAGAAGGTCCAAGCTGGCAGCGAGTTGTGTGTCGGCCGGCCGTCGATGTCCCCCTGCCGCAACGATAGCGGCGGACCGCTGTTCACCGCCACGGGAAACGATCGGAACCCGGTGCTTGGCAGCTTGGTAGGAGTCGTGAGCAAGGCCGATCGGGATTGTAGCAACAGCGGCCCCGCGATTTTCTCCTCGTTCGACGACGCTGTCTTGCAGTGGATCCGGGACCGGAACAACCTCTGACCCCCGCCCGGCGGCTCACCGCCCGGCGGGATAAACGGGTGGATGGCGCCACGCTCCCACCACACGCACTCTGCGTAGCGCCACCCACCCGAGAAGAATCGGTCGCGGTGCTGGAGCAGGTGAAGGGCCCTGCTGGCCACCGCGCCAGGACGAAACCGGCGACGGCGACCACCAGACAAAGGCCCAGGGCGAGGAAGGCGATGGCCGGCGCGGTCTTCATGCGGCAGAGCTTTACGAATTTGACTCTGATGGCGACTAGCCGGATTGTACCCGGATCTGGAAGGCCGGGAAGTGGATAAAGTTTTGACCCAGGGAGGAGTGGATGATGGACGCGGCATCCTACGAGAGGTTCACGGAGCGCCTGCGCGAGAGGCTGGAGGCGGACGGCGCGGTTCTGGGATTGATCGCGCTGGGCTCCATGGCGGCGCTGGACACCAAGCCGGACTGCTGGAGCGACCACGACTTCTTCGTGGTGGTGAAGACGGGCGAGCAGGAGCGCTTCCGGCGGGATCTCTCCTGGCTGCCGGACCGCGGGGACGTGGTCCTCTCCTACCGCGAGACCGCCCACGGCCTCAAGGTGCTCTACCGGGACGGCCACCTCCTGGAATTCGCCGTCTTCGATCCCGAGGAGCTTCACCTGGCGAAGGTCAACCGCTACCGGGTGCTGCTGGACCGGGGCGAGATCGCGGACGCCATGGCCGCGATCCGGGAAGTCTCGGCGGAGTGGGCGAAGTCTTCAGGGATGGGCGACTTCGAGCGCTTCGGCCAGTTCCTGGCGAACCTCCTGGTGGGAGCGGCCCGTCACGCCCGGGGCGAAGGCCTGAGCGGCCGCCAGTTCGCCGGCTACGCCCTCCAGCACCTCGCCGTCCTGATCGGGAAGTACGTTCCCCGGGAGGCGGACCATCCTCTAGATAATTTGGACCCGCTCCGGAGGTTCGAGAGGTCCTGGCCGGAGATCGGGGCGGAGCTGAACCGGCTGCTGGAGTCGCCGTACCCGGAGATGGCAACGGGGATGCTGGGGATCGCCCGGCGGGAGCTCGCGGAGCGGCTGCCGGGGTATCCGGCGGCGGCGGTGGAGGTGGTGGGGCGGATCTTAGATTTCGATATCGCCTAGAAAGAGCATCTCTGGATTTTTCAGAGTTTTGAAGCGATCATCATTGGTGAGAAGCAGATCACATTCAGTTTTGATGGCAGTTGCGGCATGAATAGCGTCCGGCAACTTCATTCGGGAACCGGCTCGCAAGGTAGCTGCTTGCACAAGAAGGTCTCGACTTACTGGGACAACCGTAAGGTGCTCTCTGTTTAGAAACAGATTCAGATAAATATCGATGGTTTCTTGGTTTCCCAGCTGGAAAGGCTTTACAAGGCACTCAGCAAGAGAGAGCTCGCTTGTTACAACGGAGATCTTCTTGTCATCGACGTAGTGAAGGATTTGTCGTGCCACTTCGACCCACGGCTCGGCAGCCTCAATGGCGTAAATGAAGAGATTGGCATCGACGTACAGCTTCTTGCCAAAGATCCGAGTCAGCGATCCCAAGCGTCTCGCTCCGCTCGGATGAAGGCGTCCACCTCAGCCGCGTCCTTGAAACATCCCTTACCTTTCCCGACGAAGCTGGAAAGGGGCGGAAGGGGCTCCGTAGATTTTGCCTGCACCAGGATGACCTCTTCAGCTCCGACCAGGATAACCACATCCACTTCCGTTCCAACTGGTATGTCGGGACGCCGGATCTCAATCAAGCCACCGGGTTGGACAGTTGCATGCTCTCGGATCGGTTCAGCCATGAGTACCTCCTCGTCTATAGGGTACCAGATAGTTACGCGAGAGAATAAAGTGCCGGGAGGCGGATCCCGTCTCCCGGCTATCGTCACCAACCCCTACGGCGCGTACGTCGCGACGTAGGAGCCGGAGGCCGCGGGGAAGACGGCGTAGGGGAGCCCCTTGATGGTTTCCGTCGTGAACGTCACCGGGTTGCCGCCCACGGTGAGGCTCGCGAGGGTTCCAGCCGATGTCGTCGCCGGGATCAGGGCCCGCAGGCCGTTCGCGCCCGCGGCTGCTGTCACCGTGAAGCTCAGGGTGTTGCCGCTCCAGGTGATCGCTCCGAACTTCGAGCCGTTGCGGCCGTCCAGCCAGGTCAGCATCTGGCGGGCCGTCACCACCGGCACGCTCCGCGACAGGGCCGAGGACACGATGGCGTCCGAGCCCGAGTGCGAGGACGAATCCGTGTGCATGTTGGCCGTGATCACGCCGTAGTAACCCCTGGTTCCGATCGCGTTGTCGAGCAGGGTGTTGATGTTGGTGGAGTAGGTCTGCCCCGACTCGTCGGTCATCTGCGTCGCCGCCTGGTAGACGTCGATCCGCGTGCCGTCGAGGTCGGCGAAGCGCATGGGCAGCCCCGAGCCGGTCATGTAGCCGGGACGATCCAGGATCCAGCTCCCGGGCCAGTAGTAGTAGTTGGTGTCCAGACGGATGCCGTTCTGCTCCGAGACCTTCGCCTGGGCGGCCCAGTCGCTCCAGGCGATGCAGTGCGTGCGGTTGGTGGCCGGCGCGTCCAGGGTCGTGTACTTCGCCGCGAAGTCCGCCAACTGCGCGGCGAAGAAGCTCTGCAGGGTGGTGGCGTTCCAGTCCGCGCAGCCGGTGTTCACGTGTACGGCGATCTCGAAGCCGTCCGCTTCGAAGGCTTCGGCGTCGAGCGCCGCGAGCGGCGTGTTGGGATAGATGTAAGAGGTCCCCCGCACGCACTCCCAGTCCGCCACCGAGCATCCCACCGGGCTCGCCGTCTGGTAGGCCTGGAAGCGGCCGTAGGTGCCGCCGTTGGCGTGGTCGTCGCCGGTCATCACCACCACCGCCTTCTCGCCCCGGGGGAAGTACCAGAAGCGGGGGAGGGGCTTGCGGTCGGCGTTCATGGCGAGGATCAGGTTGGCCAGCAGGCGCTGCTGCTCGTCCGCCTGCGGGATGGCCACCTTGCCGAGGTCGATCCAGTCGGTCCGTGGATCGCCCGACGCGTTGCCGAAGAAGAGGTCGTTGGAGCGCCGGGGCGCGGTGCCGTCCCGCTCCTGGCCGGCCCAGGCGGGATTGCCCTGGCGGGTGTAGACCACCGAGCGGGCGAGGTCGTAGGTGAAGGCCGCGGCCTGGCCGCCCGCCGAGCCCACCGATCGCAGCGTGACCGCCGGGTGCGAGGTGGCCGTGGTGGCGTTCGAGTAGAGGGTCGCCACGGCGGTGGCGCCGTTCAGGGCGTAGTGGTCGGCCGTGCCGTGGAACTGGATCGTCTCGCTGACGATCCCCTGGCCCGGCGCTGCGGAGGTGTTCACCAACAGGTAGCCCTCGGCCAGGCTGCCGCTGGCGGGCGTCAGGCCCAGCAGTCCCGCGAGCTGCGCGTCGGGACGCAGGGCGATCAGGTTGCCGCCGGCGTTGACCCAGTCGGAGAGCATGGTGACCTGGGCGGTGGTGAGGCTCGTCTCGCCGAGGATCGCCACGTCGTAGCCCGCCAGGGTGGTGGCGGTGACGGAGCCGATCTCCCGGATGGCGTAGTGGTTGAGCCCCTCGGCCAGCAGGATCTCGCCGACGTAGCGGGTGAACGGGTTGGCGTTGGCGCTGATCACCAGCACCGGTCCGCCCGGGCCGCTGTCCTCCCCGAAGGTCGTGACCGCGACGTCGTCGAATTCGATGGGCTGGTTGGAGACGTCCAGGGCGACGGCGCCCGAGGTCAGGACGGTGTCGTTCACGTCGATGACGGTCACGCCGTTGAAGGCCACGGCGACGCGGCTGCCGTCGAAGGTAACGGCGAGGGTGTGGAAGACGCCTGAAGGGATGGAGAGGCCGCTGGCCTGGGCCAGGACGGCGAAACCGGGAGTGTCGATATGCCAGGCGGCGGAGCGGATGAGCTTGATCACACCGTCGGCGGGGTAGATCCAGGCGGCGTAGGACGCGCCGGTCGTGGTGTTCACCCGGCCGCGGATGCCGCCGGGATGGTTGCTGCCGTTGGCGAGGCGGAACTTCACGGTCAGCGTGTAGTCGGTCCAGGCGCTGTCGCCGGCGTAGATCTGGGTGTGACCGCCGCCGTTGTAGGAGGCCGTGCCGGAAGCGCCGCTCCAGTTGGAGAAGAGGCCGAGTGGCGACGCCGTCCAGCCGGCGAGTCCGCCGGCGAAATCGTCGGCGAAGAGCTGGGCGGCCGGGGGCGGCGCGGGCGGCTGCGTCACCGTGACGTCGTCGAAGTCGATCGGCTGGTTGCTGACGTCCAGGCCGATGGCCCCGGAGGCGTAGGTCGCGTCGGACGTCTGGATCACGGCCGCGCCGTTGAAGAGGACGGTGATCTGGCTGCCCTGGAACTTGATCGCCAGGGTGTGGAACGTGCCCGTGGCGATGGAGACGTTCGCTTCGGCCAGCACCGTCGTGGGCGCGGTGTCGATGTGCCAGACGGAGTGGCGCCAGAGCTTGATCTTCCCCTGGCCGGGATAGATCCAGGCCGCGTAGCTGCCGCCGGTCGCGGTATCCAGCCGGCCGCGGATGCCGCCGGGGTAGTCGTTGGGGTTGGTGACGCGCACCCTGGCCTCGACGGTGTAGTCCGTCCAGGCGGAGCTGCCGGCGTAGAGCTGGGTGTGGCCGCCGCCGTTGTAGGCCGCGACACCCGCGGAGGCGTCCCAGTTGTTGGCGAGGCCCAGGGGCGAGGACGCCCAGTTGCGGAGCGGACGGGGGCTGAAGTCGTCGCTGAACAGGGTCGTGCTCCCGGCGGTCACGGCCACGTCGTCGAAGGCGATGGGCTGGTTGCTGACGTCCAGGGCCACGGCGCCGGCGGTCAGGGCCGTGTCCGTGGTCTGGATCACGGTCGCGCCGTTGTAGAGGACGGTGATCTGGCTGCCCTGGAAGTCCAGGGCGAGGGTGTGCTGGACGCCGGAGGGGATCGAGATCCCGTTCGCCTCGATCAGCAGCGTGGAGCCCTGGTCGATGTGCCAGGCGGCGGCGCGGTAGAGGCGGATGCGGCTGCTGCCGGGGTAGATCCAGGCGGCGTAAGAGGCGCCGGTCGCGGGATTCACCCGGCCGCGCAGGCCGCCGGGGTAGTCGCTGCCGTTGGCGACCTGGAGCTTCACCTCGACCTTGTAGTCGGTCCAGGCGGCGTTGCCGGCGTAGAGTTGGGTATGGCCGCCGCCGTTGTAGGATGCGGCGCCGGAGGAGCCGTCCCAGTTGGACGCCAGACCCAAGGGCGAGGAGGTCCAGCCGCCGAGGGGCTTGGGACCAAAGTCATCGTTGAAGAGGAGGGTCTGGGCGGAAGCCGCCGAGGCGAGAAAGAGCCCCAGCAGAGCCACCGTTCGGAGTCTCGCGATCATGTTTGTCTCCTTATATGCGGCTCAACGTATAGCAGGGCAAGTATAAGTGGTCAAGCTTAAACTTCGGAGCTCGCCAAGCTGTCACAGTCGGGCAAAGAGCCGGCACCCTAGGAGAGTTGGCTTTTTTGTTTTTCTCTTTTAGGGGGGAGGTTTTTAGATGTCAAAGAAGAATGTATCCGTCTATCTTCTGATTCTGCTGGTCTCTGTCGCCGCGATCTGGTTCCTCGTCGGCTACGGCTCGCAACTGACGCCGGCGGCGGCCCCGAGCGCCGCGTCCCAGGCGGCTTCCGCGCATCCCGAGGCTTCGGGTCTTCAGGCCGTGCTCGAGAACGTGCGGCACCCGGTCAGCATCCTGCTGCTGCAGGTCATTGCCATCGTCATCGCCGCCCGCTCTCTCGGAGCGCTCTTCCACAAGATCGGCCAGCCGCCGGTGATCGGTGAGATGGTCGCGGGCATCCTGCTCGGCCCCTCCCTGCTGGGGTGGGTGGCTCCCGCGGCGCAGACGTTCCTCTTCCCGCAGGACTCGCTGGGGTCCTTGCGGATGCTCAGCCAGATCGGCGTCATCCTCTTCATGTTCGTGGTGGGCATCGAGCTCGACATCGACCACCTGCGCAAGAAGGCGCACGCGGCGGTCATGGTGAGCCACGTCAGCATCGTGCTGCCGTTCACGCTGGGAGTGGCCGGCTCGCTGTTCCTGTACGAACCGCTGGCCCCTGCCGGCGTGCCGTTCAGCGCCTTCGCCCTGTTCATGGGCGTCTCGATGAGCATCACGGCGTTTCCGGTGCTGGCGCGCATCATCGAGGAGCGGCGGATGTCCCGCAGCTATCTTGGTACGACGGCCATCGCCTGCGCGGCCGTGGACGACGTCACCGCGTGGTGCCTGCTGGCGGTGGTCGTCGCCCTGGCCAATGCGAGCAGCCTGACCGGCGCGATGTGGACCATCGGCCTCTCGGTGCTGTTCATCTGCGCGATGCTGTTCCTGGTGCGGCCGCGGCTCGCCCGCATCGGGCAGCGGAGCGAGGCCTGGTCGGGGAGCTCGGGTCTGCTCGCGGCTCTCTTCGCCTTCGTCTTCGCGTCGGCGCTGATCACGGAGGCGATCGGCATCCACGCGCTGTTCGGCGCCTTCCTGGCCGGGGTGTGCATGCCTCCCGACGCCAAGCTGCGCCAGTTCCTCCGCGAGCGGGTGGAGACCTTCGCCTCGGTGTTCCTGCTGCCTCTCTTCTTCGCCTTCACGGGCCTGCGCACCGAGGTGGGCCTGCTGAACGACTGGTGGGGCTGGATGATGTGCCTGGCGATCATCGCCCTGGCGATCACCGGCAAGCTCGTCGGCAGCATGCTGGCCGCGCGCTGGACGGGGATGAGCTGGGGGGATTCGTTCTCACTGGGGGCCCTGATGAACACCCGCGGCCTGGTCGAGCTGATCGTGCTGAACATCGGCTTCGACCTGGGGATCCTGTCGCCGAAGATCTTCGCCATGCTGGTCCTGATGGCGCTCATCACGACCTTCATGACCGGTCCGCTGCTCGCCCTGTCCAACTGGGTGCAGCGACGGAGGTCTCTAGAAGGCGTCGCCGCAGGCGCCGTGATTCAGTAGTCGGAATTCCTCCCGGGGTTTTGAGAGTCGCTCCACGGACACCAAGGACACCAGGGACACCAGGGACAGCAACGACGTCAAGGTTGTTGTCCTTTGTTGTCCTTGCTGTCCCTGGTGTCCTTGGTGTCCTTTACTCCTTACTCTGATCCCCTGGCGATCCAGTCTTCCTGGCCCCTGCGATAGACTGCGGCCTCCACTTTCAGGAGGCATCGCATGCGGAACCTCGTCCTCTTCGCCGCCGGCCTGTTCCTCGCGCTGGCGGCCACCGCCCAGGATCTCCCCATCCCCCGCGAGAGCCCGCCGGCCACGGTGCGCCAGGGCATCGGCATCAGCTCGGTCGAGATCGTCTACCACCGGCCCGCGGTCAAGGGACGGAAGATCTGGGGCGGCCTGGTCCCCTACGGTGAGGTCTGGCGGCTGGGAGCCAACGACGCCACCACGATCGAGATCAGCGACGCGATGAAGATCGCGGGGCACGACGTCCCGGCCGGCAAGTACGGCTTCTTCGCCATCCCCGGACCGGAGACCTGGACGCTGATCCTCAACAAGCGGCCGCAGCAGTGGGGGGCCTACTTCTACAAGGCCGAGGAGGACTTCCTGCGCTTCGAGGTCAAGCCCGAGGCCGGCCCGCCCACGGAGTGGATGACCTTCGACCTCTATCCCGAGGACCGCAACCGGCTCAGGCTCGGGTTCGCGTGGGAGAAGCTGCGCTTCTCGATCCCCATCGAGGCGGACGTGGACAGGATCGTCTGGGCCCGCTACGACGCCGCCCTCGCCGATCCCAAGGCGGGCTGGGACGCCTATCAGGCCGTCGCCCAGTACGCCCTCCAGCGCGAGCAGCGGCTGGACGAGGCCATGGTCTGGATCGACAAGTCCATCGCTCTCCAGGAGAGCTTCTGGAACTACGAGACCAAGGCGCGGCTCCTGCACAAGGCGGGGAAGACGAAGGAGGCCCTGCCGCTGCTGGAGAAGGCCCTGGCCCTCTCCCGCGGCAAGACGCCCAAGGGATACCAGGACGGGCTGGAGGCTACGAAGAAGGAGTGGGAAGGAGGCAGGTAGCCGCAGCGCGGCAGAGCCGTCTCCGGTGGGCGCTTCAGAAGTAGTGCTACTCTGGTACGGCTCCTGCTTCTTTTCCCTTTTGAGGCTGGCATGCCAGGCTCGACCCTGCTATCATTGTCGCAGTGCGGCATAGCCGGCGCCGGCGGGCCGCGCTCCTACTGCCCAAAGGGGAGAGACATGGCGAAGGAACCTGAACACGTCAGCGAATTGGAATCCAGGAAGGTCGCGGAGGCTTCGCGGGAAACCGAGTGGAAGCAGCCCAGCTTCCTGCGTGAGATGTTCCTCGGCAATTTCCGGCTGGACCTGGTCCATCCGTATCCGCTGCCGGCGGAGGAGCGGCCGGAATTCGCCGCTTTTTACAATGCCTTGAAGGAATTCCTGCGGGATCAGGTCGACCCGGTGGAGATCGACGCCACGGGCGAATACCCGGAGCATGTCGTGGACGGCCTGCGCAAGCTGGGCGCCTTCGGCATGAAGATCCCGAAGAAATACGGCGGCATGGGCTTCACCAACATGGAGTACCAGAAGGTCATGATGCTGATGGGCTCCATCGACGGCAACCTGTCGGCCCTGCTGTCCGCCCACCAGTCGATCGGCGTCCCGCAGCCGCTCAAGATCTTCGGCTCCGACGCTCTCAAGAAGAAGTACCTGCCGCGCTGCGCCGCGGGTGAGATCTCGGCCTTCGCGCTCACCGAGACGCAGGTCGGCTCCGACCCCGCGCGCCTGCTGACCCGGGCCGAGAAGACCCCCGAGGGGGACTACGTCATCAACGGCGAGAAGCTCTGGTGCACCAACGGCACCATCGCCAAGCTGCTGGTGGTGATGGCGAGCGATCCCAAGACGAAGAAGATCAGCGCTTTCGTGGTGGAGACGAGCTGGCCGGGCGTCAAGGTCGAGCACCGCTGCCACTTCATGGGCCTACGGGCGCTGGCCAACGCCGTGATCAGCTTCAAGAACGTGCGGGTGCCGGCCGAGAACCTGATCGGCGAGGAGGGCAAGGGCCTGAAGATCGCCCTCACCACCCTCAACGACGGCCGCCTGTCGATCCCCAACGGCTCGGTGGGCACGGCCAAGCTCTGCCTGGAGATCTGCCGCAAGTGGGCCGCCGAGCGCGTGCAGTGGGGCCGGCCGGTGGGCAAGCACGAGGCGATCGCCCACAAGATCGCCGACATGGCCGCCACCACCTTCGCGATGGAGTCCATCGCCACCCTGGCGACCGAGATGACCGACCGCGGCGGCTACGACATCCGCCTGGAGGCCGCGGCCTGCAAGGAGTGGAACTCCTACCGCACCTGGGAGATCGTGGACAACACCATGCAGATCCGCGGCGGCCGCGGCTACGAGACCGAGCTTTCGCTGAAGGCCCGGGGCGAGGAGCCGATCGGCGTCGAGCGGATGATGCGCGACTACCGCATCAACAAGATCTTCGAGGGCTCGTCCGAGATCATGCACCTGTTCATGGCCCGCGAAGCCGTGGACAAGCACCTGCAGGTCGCGGGCGCGATGATCGATCCCGAGAAGAGCGTGGCCGAGAAGCTGGGCGAGCTGCCGAAGATGACCGCCTTCTACGCCTCCTGGTATCCGACCCGGTGGCTGGGCTGGGGCCAGTGGCCGCGCTACCAGGAGTTCGGCGAGCTGGCGGGGCACCTCAGGTTCGCGGAGCGGAACACCCGGCGCCTGTCGCGCCAGATCTTCCACGGCATGATCGTCCATCAGGCCAAGCTCCAGAACAAGCAGGCGTTCCTCTTCCGCCTGGTGGACATCGCCAACGAGCTGTTCGCCATCACGGCGTCGGTCGCGCGGGCGCACGCCATGCGGGAGGCCGGCCATCCCGACGCGGCCAACGCCGTCGAGCTGGCGGACCTCTTCTGCCGCAGCTCCCGCCGCCTGGTCCTCCGCCTCTTCCACGACCTGTGGGCCAACGACGACGTGCGGAAGTACAAGGTGGCCCTGCGGGTGCTGGACGGCAAGCACGCCTGGATCGAGAGCGGCATTCTCAATCTGGGCGCCCGCGCCGAGGCCCTGAAGCCGCAGTCGGTGGAGCCCGCGAAGCCCGATCCGGTGCCGGTCCCGAAGGTCCGCCCGGTCGGCACGCACTAAAGCCCCTCTCCCCTGGGAGAGGGGTTGGGGTGAGGTCTTCCTGGGGTAGGATCGCGCGGTGCGCGCGGTCCTGCCCCCTGCCGATTCCAACCATCCCGTCCCCAGAGTAGGGATCGTCCCCGACCCGGTTCCCGCGGTCGGGGAGGTCCTCGTCGCCGTGGAGGCCGCCGGCATCAACCACGCCGACGTGCTCCAGCTCCGCGGCCAGTACCCACCCCCGGCGGGCGAGAGCGACATCCCCGGCCTCGAATGCTCCGGCGTAGTGCTGGAGTCGGAGAAGGGGAGCCCGTGGCAGCCTGGCGCGCGGGTGATGGCCTTGACCGGCGGCGGCGCCCACGCCACCCGCGCCGCCATCCCTATGGGGCAGCTCATGCCCCTGCCCGACAACCTCTCCTTCATCGAAGGCGCGGCCATCCCCGAGGCCGCCCTGACCGCCTGGACCAACCTGGTGGCCGAGGGCGGGCTGCAAGCCGGCGAGACGGTGTTGATCACAGGCGCCACCGGCGGCATGGGGAGCTTCGCCGCGCAGCTCGCCCGGGAGCTGGGCGCCCGCGTCCTCGCCGCGGGCCGGAGCTGGGAGCGGCTGGAGATGCTGCGCGGGCTGGGGATCGAGGAGGTCTGCCTGGAGGGGGCGAACCTGGCGCGTCAGGTGCGCGAGGCCACGGGCGGCCGCGGCGTGGACCTGGTCGTCGACTTCACGGCCGGTCCCGGGCTGGACGGCCATCTGGCGGCCCTGGCGGAGCGCGGCCGGCTGGTGGTGGTGGGCCTGGTGGCGGGCCGCAAGGCCGAGGTGGACCTCGGGCTGGTGATGCGGCGGCGCCTGCGGGTGATCGGCTCGGTGCTGCGGGCCCGTCCCCGCGAGGAGAAGGCGCGGCTGGTGGCGGACTTCGCCGCCTTCGCCCTGCCGCGCCTGCGCGAAGGCCGCCTCCGCCCGGTGGTGGACCGCGTCCTCCCCCTGGAACGGGCCGCCGAAGCCTACAAGGCCCTGGAGCGGGGCGGCGCCTTCGGCAAGATCATCCTATCGGCCGTTTGACTTCACCACGACCTGGCCCGCAGTCTCGCCGACCGTCACGTCGCGGCTGAGGTAGGAGGTGTACGCGGAGACCTGGTCGTGCACGGCCACGGCCACCCGCTGCCCGCCCGGGGGCATCTTGAGGGTCAGCGTGTACAGGTAGTGCTGCCCCATGGCGTTCAGCACCTCCTTGCGGGGGATGTTCAGGGGCACCTCGACCTGGCGCACGGGAGAGTTGGCGCCCTTGGCGTCCTGGGTCACCACCAGCAGCCGGAGCTTGCCCTGATAGGTCCCCTCCCGGTTGAGGAGGGCCAGCTTGAAGATGGGGATCTTGAGCTGCACGGGCACGGCGAACTTGCCGTCCTCGCCCGGGATCTGGTCGCCGATGTTGACGGCGACTTCCAGGGGATTGTCATCCAGCCCGTGGAGGAGCGACGCCAGGGTGCGGTCGACCATCCTCTCCATGAGCGGCTTGTCGCGGTAGCTGTGGCGGTAGCGCACCCGCAGGCCCGGCCGCTTGACCTTGACCGCGAGCCGGTGCTGCTTGCCCTGCCCCAACCGGGACGGGTTGTAGCCGAGCGAGTAGTAGTTGGAGAAGTCCTCCTGCATGCGGGCCAACTCGGGCAGGAAGTCGTTGACGTCCAGGATGGCGCGGCCCCCGGTGTCGGCGGCCATGGCGGTCAGCGAGCCCTGGTGGTTGGCGGTCTCCGCCTGCCGGACGGTCATGAGCTGGAGGATCCTCTCGGCGCCGAGCCCGCCGTCGCCCGCGGAGCCGTGGGCGGTCAGGCCGCTGGCCTGGAGGGTGTAGAACGTCACGCGGTGCGCGTTGGCATGGGCGGCGAGCTCCGCGAACTGGCTGACGAGGCTGTAGCTCTGAGCGTCCAGGAGGGCCTGGGAGGCCGAGTATCCGCCGCCGGTCGCGGTCTCGGAAACCCCGGCTCCGCTGCTGCTGCCGCCGCTGTCTCCGTCGCCCGGCAGATTGGCCGCGCCGATCTTTTCGGACAGATAGCCGACGGCAATCCCGGCCCGCTCCGCGCCGCCGCTGCAAAGCTCGAAGAGCGCCTGGAAGAGCTCCTCGCCAGGGGTCACCGGCACGCCGTCGCTGACGTAGAGCACCGCCTTGCGGCCCGGAACTCCGGAGAGGGAATTGACCATCAGGGTCAGCGCCCCGACCGTCTGCAGGGATTCGTTCCGCATCTGCTGCGCGTAGGCTTCGATGGGATCGACGATGTCGCTGTCGCAGCCTTCGAGCCCATACAGGGTGAGCATGGTCCGCATCGCCTCGTTGCGGGAGGTGGCCGCCTGGACGCCGAAGGCGGGAAGCCCCTCGATCTCCTTCAACGCCGAGTCGAGGGCGGCCGGGTCGTCGGTGAAGGCCTGGCGCGTCCGCAGCCCGAGGTCGTGGCTCACCAGCATCACCCGGTCGCCGGCGCGGACGTTCGCGGCGAGGAACTTGCGGATCTGCTCCAGGGCCCGCGTGCGGTTGTCCGGGCGGAGGTGGAGGTTGTCCACGAAGACCACCAGGGAGAGGCCGGCCTCCGGGCTGGCCGGCGGCGGCACGGTCCTCTCCGGGACGGCCGGAGCGGCGGGGACCCCGGGGGCGGCGGCGACGGCGGGCGCGGATCTTCCCTGGACCGCCTCGAAGTTGGAGATCTGCACCGGCTTGCCGTCCTCCAGGACGACGAAGTCCTCCTTCTTCAGGCCGGTCACCCGGTTGCCGTCCTTGTCGGTGACGTAGACGTCGACGTTGACGACGGTGACCTCCACGACTTCGCCGAAGCTGGGCTCGGTGGAGGTCTGCGCGCCGAGGGGAGAGCCGCAGAGCGTGGCGAGCAGGGCGGCGGCGAGGATGGGGGATCTCATGGCTTCACCTTCGTTCCGTCGGCCACGGCCTCGCCGACGGTGACGGGACGGCTGAGGTAGGAGGTGGTGGCGGCGACCTCGTCGCGCACGGCGAGGGCCAGCTTGTGCTCCCCGGGCTTCATGGTGAGCGTCAGGTTGTAGACGTAGTACTGGCCCATGGCGTTGAGCACCTCCTTGCGGGGGATCTTCAGCGGCACGCTGACCTGCCGCACGGGGGAGTTGGCGCCGTCCGGGGTGCCGGTGACCACGAACAGCTTGAGGGCGCCTTCATAGGTCTCGTCGCGGTTGAGGACGGCCAGCTTGAACATCGGGATGCGCAGCTTGACCGGGACGGTCCAGGTGCCGGCGCCGCCGGGGATCTGCTCGCCGATCTCCATGGCCACGTTCAGGGGGTTGTCGTCGAAGCCGTGGTAGAGGGCCGCCAGGGTGCGGTCCACCAGCTTCTCGACCGCGGGCTTGTCGCGGTAGCTCTGGCGGTAGCGCAGCCGGGTCCCCTGCCGTTTGACCTTGACCTCGATCTTGTGCTCGCGGCCGTCTCCCGTGTGCGACGGCGTGAAGCCCAGGGAGTAGTAGCTCTCGAAGTCCTCGCGCATGCGGGTGAGGTCGGGGCGGAAGTCGTTGGTGTCGAGGATGGCCCGGCCGCCGGTCTCGTCGGCCAGGAACAGCAGGCTGTCGCGGTTGTTGTTCCGCAGCGCCGCGCCGATGGCGGGGAAGCGGAAGAACGCGTCCGACGGCGCCATATCCACGTTGTCGGGCGCCCCCAGCCCGCTGGCCTGAAGGGCGTAGAGGGTCACGCGGTGGGCGTTGGCGTGGGCCGCGAGCTTCCGCAGGTCCTTGGTGACGTTGTAGCCCTGGGCGTCGATCGGCGCCTGGGTGGCGGCCTGATAGGCCCGGGGACCGAGCATGCGGGCGTCGTAGGGCGTCAGGGGATCCCAGTCCCGGGTTTCCCGCGGCAGGGTGACTCCCGTGCCTGAGCCTTCGCCGCCTTCCGTGTCGGGGCTCGTGTCCAGGCCGTTCATCCCCGCACTCTGGTAGGACCCGAGGCCGGAGGTGCCGCCGCCGCCGCACATCGACACCAGCAGCTCGAACACCTCCTCGCCGGGGATCAGGGGGAGGCCGTCGCTGACGTGGAGCAGCGCCTTGCGGCCGGGCACGCCGGAGAGCGAGTTCACCAGCACGGTGAGAGAGCCGAGCGCGCGCCGGACCTCGTCGCGCCGGGACGAGGCGTAGGTGTGCGCCGGGGTCGCGATGTTGAGGGGACAGGGCAGGGGGTCGGGACTGACGACGGACGCCTGCTGGATGGACATGATGGCCTGGAAGGCGAAGCGGCGGTCCTGATCGCTCTGGAGACCCTGCGCCGCCGTGCGCTGGATCTCGTCCATGGCGCGGGCGACGGCGGCCGGATCGCCGCTGAAGGGGAGGTGGACCTTGAGCCCCAGGCCCTGGGTCACCAGCATGACCCGGTCGCCGGGCGCGAGGCTGTGGGTCAGGAACTCCCGCAGTTGCTGGGCCGCCCGGGTGCGGTTGGCCGGCTTCAGGTTCGAGTTGTCGAACAGGACCACCAGGTTCAGCGCGTCCTCCGGCGCCTGGGCGGCCGGCGTCGCCGGGGCCGCCGGAGCGGCGGCGGCTTCCTGGGGGGCGGCGCGCCCGGCCACCACCTCGAAGTTGGTGATCGGCACCGGCTTGCCGTCCTCGAAAAGCTCGAAGTCCGCCTTCTGGAGGTCGTTGATGCGGCGGCCGCTCTTGTCGGAGACGTAGACGTCCACGTTGACGACGTTGACCTCCACCGACTCGCCGAAGGCGGGCGTGTCCGCCGGCGCCTGGGCGCGGACCGGGGCCGGGGTCCCGGAGAGGACCGCGAGCAGGACTGCGACGAAGACTTTGAGCTTCATGTTCTCTCCTAAACACCGTTGACGGTGAAGCCGCGGCTCAGGAACGAGGTGGTCGCCGAGAGCTCGTCCCGCACCGCCACCGCCACCCGGTGATCGCCGGGTTGCAGGTGGACGGTCAGGGTGTAGACGTAGAACTGTCCCATGGCGTGGAGGACCTCCTTGACCGGCACCTGGATGTGCAACGGCACCTGCCGTACCTGCGAGGTGCGCCCCTCGCCGTCCCGGGTGGCCAGCAGCAGCCGCAGCCTGGCCTCGATGCCCTCGTCCTTCTTCTCCAGGATCGCCAGCTTGTAGACCGGGATCCTGAGCTGGACGGGCACCGAGACGGCGCCGTTGGGCCCGGGCGTCTGCTGGCCGATCTCCAGGCCGATCTGCAGCGGATTTTCGTCCGCGCCGTAGTAGAGGGACGCCAGGGTGCGGTCCACGGTCTTTTCCATCACCGACTTGTCGCGGTAGCTCTGGCGGTGGCGGACCCGCAAGCTCTTGTTCCGCGCGCGGACCTCGATGCTGTGCTCTCCGCCTTCGCCGCGGCTCCCGGGCTCGAAGCCGAGAAGGTAATAGAAGGAGGCGTCCTCGCGCATGCGCGCCAGGGCGGGGGAGATGTCGTTGACGCCCAGGATCGCCCGGCCCCCCGTGCCGTCCGCGAGGGCGGTGAGGGAGTCCTGGTAGCTCTTCCGCAGTGTGAGGTCGATCGACTGGAAGTGCGTGATGCGGTCTCCCGGGTCGGCGTCCGCGGCGGCGGGCCGCTCCGCGCCCACGGCCTGCAAGGTGTACAGGGTCACCTGTTGGGCGTTGGCGTGGGCCACCAGGCCGTCGATCTCCTTGCCGATGTGGTAGCCCTGGGCGTCGAGCGGAGCCTGGGACGCCCCCTGGTAGGCCCGGGGGCCCAGGGACCGCGGGTCATAGACCATGTCCGGGCTCTGGCTGGGCTGCCGGAACGGCACCTTTTCCCCATCGGGGCTTGCCGGGTCGGGGAGCAGCGGCCCGGTCCGTTCGTCCTCGGGCTTGTCGTTTCCTACGGGGATCTGCCTGCCGATGCCTCCCGTGCCGGAGCCGCCGCCGCAGATCTCGGCGAGGAACTGGAACACCTCCGCGCCCGGCGTGGCCGGGATGCCGTCGCTGACGTGGAGCACCGCCTTGCGGCCCGGCAGGCCCGAGAGCGAGTTCACCAGCACCTGCAGGCCGCCGAGGGTGCGCAGGGCTTCGTCCTTGCGCGCGGCGGCGAAGTCGTGGGCCGGCTGGGCGATCGACGGGGGGCAGGGGAGCGGTTCCAGCGGATCGCTCAGCGAAGCCCCCTGGATGGTCAGGATCGCGCGGTAGGCCCGCTGCCGGTCGGAGTCGGCGGTGAGAGCGTGGGCCGGGAGCCCCTCCAGGTCGTCCAGGGCCTTGGCGAGGGCGGCGGAATCCGACGTGAAGGGAAGGCGGACCTTGAGGCCCATGTCGTAGCTCGCCAGCATCACCCGGTCCCCCGGCGCGAGGGTTCGTCCCAGGACGTCCCGGAGCTGCCGCAGCACGCGGGCGCGGTTGGCGGGATGAATGTTGAAGTTGTCGACGAAGACGATCAGGTTCCAGGCGTCTTCGGGAGCGGCCCCGCCGTCCCCGGCCTCCCCACGCCGCGCGCCCCGCTCCACCCGGTCGAAGTTGGAGATGCCGGCCCGCCTGCCGTCCACCAGGAGGTCGAAGTCCCCCTTGCGCAGGCCGGTCACCGGGTTGCCTCTGGCGTCCGTGACGTAGACCTCGACGTTGACGACGTTGACGTCCACCGACTCGCCGAAGCCCGTCCTCTCGGGAGCCTGAGCGGGCAGCGCGGACGCGCCGAGTCCCGTCAGCGACAACCAGCACAGCAGCGGTCGGAGGCGCGTCATCGAATCCCTCCATCTGAAGCGATAACCGATTTTCACAATCATGATATGCAAGAGACGAACCATGCACTTCTCAGAGGAGAGACGGGCCTGGATCGTCCTCCGGGGCTGACGGTTGGGTCGGCGGAGCGTCCTCGGCCGGTAGAGCCGCGGGCGCGGTCTTCCGCGGCGGCAACGGCCCCGTGGGGGAGCGCCGCCAGAGGGGAGCCCAGAGCGCCAGGGCGAGCAGGAGGCCCAGCGTGGTCAGGACCAGGCTCCCCTCCGGGCCGAAGCCTCCGCCCGTGACCCGGTCGTCCCCCGCGATGGACAGGTCGAAGAGGCGGAAGATCCGGATGCCGCTCACCGGCAGCGACAGCGCGCAGGCCACCCCCCAGTTCCAGAAGCCGTGGGCCACGGTGGCGCTCCACAGGCTGCCGCTCCGCTCGACCATGGCGGCCAGGACCAGGCCGGCCAGCACGATGTTGACCAGGGCGACCCAGGAGACGCTGGGATTGGTGGCGTGCAGGAGCGAGAAGAGCAGCGACGAGGAGAGGGCGGCCAGCCAGGGCCGCCAGCGCTCCTTGAGAGCCCGGTAGATGTAGCCGCGCACCACCAGCTCCTCGAGCCCGCCCTGGACGAGGAAGCCGAGCAGGAGGAGGGCCAGGAACAGGACCTGGGGGAGGGGCCAGCCCGGGGAGGGCTCGCGGAACGGCTTGCTCAGGCCCTCGAACCGGACCTCCGCCAGCGCCGCCGTCAGGGCCAGCCAGACGCCCAGCAGAGCGGCGACGGCCAGGGCCGTGGTGAGGACCTGAAGGGCCGCCTTCCCGCGCCCTCCCTCCGGCCAGCGAATCCCGATGGAGCCCAGGCCGCGCCGGTCGAGGTAGCGGACGAACAGCCAGGTCGCGAGCAGCATGGGGGGAGCCGCCAGCACGGTCGCCAGCAGGAAGGCCTCGTTCGAGCCCGCGAGGCCGCCTTCGGCGGAGAGGACGCCGCCCAGGGCCCAGTCGAGGAGAGAGAACAGGAGGACGACGGCGAGCTGGACGGCCGCGTACGCCACCATGTAGAGGACGGAACGCGCCAGCGGATGCCAGAGGGGGCGGGGGGAGGCGGGGCCGGTTTCCAAGGGGATTCCTCTCAGTCCGCGGCCATTCTATGGAACCAATGTGGCACGCCCGTTGCTATCTGTACGAATCGGGGAGAGAAAAGGACCTTAACCAAACCAAAAGGAGGATCGTCATGATTAACCTTATTCTCATCCTGATCGTCGGTGGCCTTATCGGCTGGATCGCCAGCATCGTGATGCGCACCAACGCGCAGCAGGGCGTCCTGCTCAACATCGTCGTCGGTATCGTCGGCGCGTTGCTGGCGGGTTTCCTTCTCGCTCCGCTGTTCGGAACCGGCACGCTGACCGGGGGCGATTTCAGCCTCCCGGCTCTGTTGGTTTCCCTGCTGGGCGCCATCGTCCTGCTGGCCATCGTCAACCTCTTCCGCCGCGGCGCGGTCCGCTGACCCAGGCAGTAACCAGCAAAAGCTGTTGGAGCTCGGCGGGGGTTTCGGATGGTGTCCGGCCCCCGCTCGGTATCTCCGGCGGTCCCTTTCTTTTTTACAACCGTCGCATAATCAACGATTTAAGGCCGGCGCCTGGGTAGTCTCCCGAGCCTTCCGGACCCCCTCGGGCGTGGTGAGGCCTTCCTTCGTCAGCACCTCGTTCATCCAGCGGGCCGCCATCTGATTGCCCGACTTCGGGTAATGAAGGAAGTTCTTCTTCGCCATTTCGCCTCTGGGGTCGTAGCGCTGGAAGCCGTCCGCGAGGTCGATCAGGCGGTAGCCCTTTCGCCGCAGCTCGTCCAGGAGGGGCTGGTAGGTGACCGGCTTGCCGTCGCGCCGCAGCCGCACGTCCTTGCGCTGGGGATAGAGCACCAGGACCGGCACCGAGCCGTTCTCCAGGGCCTCGCGGTAGAACTGGTCCAGGACCCGGACGGTCACCTCGTAGGCCTCGGAGCGGGTGTTGTAGGTGCCGTCCGGCCGGAAGACCGGCTGGTCGAGGTACTGGGCGCTCATGATGCGGGCGAAGCGCACCGAGGGCAGGAAGTCGAAGCGGCTGCGGCGGTGGTCGCGCCGGTAGAAGAAGTCGTGCTCGCCCAGGCGGGGGAGGACCTTCTCGGGCTCGCGCATCAGCTCGCGGTAGCCCTCCGCGTCCCGGATGGGGTTCTCGATCAGCACCAGCTCGCCCCCCCGGACCTCGAAGCGGGGCTTGCTGAACGGGATGCCGCTGCGCGTGAAGTAGAACGGCCGGAAGGTGTTCACCAGCCGGTTGATGTTCTCCGACATCATGCCGATCAGGACCACGGCCGGCCGGTACTGCCTGCCCTCGCGGCGGTAGCGCAGCAGGGCCTGCCCGGGGTCCGATCCCGGGATGCCGAAGTTCATCACCTCCAGCCCCGGCGCCATCCTCTCCAGGCGCTCGGCCCAGGAGAAGCCCGTGGGCACGCCGCTGCCGTGGGTGAAGGAGTCGCCGAAAGCCGCCACCCGCACCTTGCCCGGCGGCGGCTCCAGGGAGTACTCGCGGGTGGCCCGCAGCCCCTTGCTGTTGGCCTTGTACTGCGGCTTGTCGCCGTGGGGCCGGATGGTCCAGCCCAGGTCCGGATCGAAGATCAGGTACGACTTGGCGTCGGCGAGATGGGCGTTCAGCAGCCCCTTGTGCTTGTTGTTGAGGTCCGCCAGCACGCTGGGCTGGTACTCGACGTTCTTGTAGCGCTTGAGCGCCCACAGGCCGCCCAGGCAGGCGAGCTCGAGCGCTCCCCAGAGGAAAGTGAGCAGCACGAGAGAGAACGCGATCTTCTTGCGGGTCGAGAGCTGTGCCATGGGAGGCGCGGATTCTATCCGATGGCAAGGGAGAGCGGGGAAGGCGATTATTGATCGTTGTCTATATGCGTCGTATAATGAAGGCAAGTCGTTCGAAGCACCGCAGGACAGGAGGAGATAGCATGATGAACCCCCTTCCCAAGATCCGTCGTTTTCCGCGCGTTCAGGCCGAGCATGCCGTGATGGTACGTCTGCTGGGCGTTCGTCCTTTTGAAGAGTTCGCCCGCACCCGGGTCCTCGGTCCCGGGGGCTGCATGTTCGTGAGCGAGGAATCGCTCGGCTACGGCTCGCTGATGGAGCTCTCCATCGCCCTGCAGGGGCGGGTCCTGAAGACGGACAGCCGCGTGGTCTACGAGCACGTGCAGGGGGACAAGCACGAGGTGGGCGTCGAGTTCCTGCGCATCAGCCCGGCGGACCGGGCCTTCCTGGAGACCATCATCGCCCAGCGCAAGCGCGGGGAAGGCCGGTCGGCCAGACCGCAGGCGAGCTGAGCAGGGTTCAGGCCTGAATTGCCGGCTGGGGCGGCTTGCCCTTCGAGACCTCACCCCCTGGCCCCCTCTCCCAGCACCCTCCCGCCCGACCGGGAGAGGGGGAACGATGAGGAAGCGTCTTGCCAAGATCAAGATGAGCTTGATCGCAGGGCCCTCCCTCTCCCGGGGGCGGGCGGCAGGGAGATGGGAGAGGGACCGAGGGTGAGGTCTCGGAGGGCAGGACGCCCGCAGGCCCCCTACCTCCCGGACCCCGCCAGCCCCCGCCCCGTCACCAGATACGTCGCGAAGCTCCCCAGCCAGTGCCCGCCCTCGTAGTGCTCGCCGGTGACGGCTTCCAGGCCGGCCTCGCGGTGGGCTTTCGCCGCCGCGCGGAGCGAGGGCAGGCGCGGATCGTCCGCCGGCAGTCCGGAGGCGATCCCTTCCAGCATCCAGGCGCGGCTCAGGTTCAGGCCGTCCAGGTGGGCGAGCTTGCCGTCCGAGCGGTCCGTGGCCTCGGCGGGCATGAGCCACTCCGCGCTGCCGATCTGGGGGAGGAACCCGGAGAGCCATTCCGCGTATTGCTCGGGTAACAGCAGCCGGCGCATCAGGTCCGCCTGCGCGATGCAGGGGGAGAGGAAGTCCTCGCCCCCGGGCTCGTACTCCAGCGGACAGGCGCGGTCCTTCATGTACAGCTCGCGGGCGCGCTTCTCGAACAGCGCCAGCGCCTCCCGATTGCCGGCCCCCCGCGCCCAGTCGATCAGCAATCCCAGCGAGAAGGCCGTCTGGTTGTGCTCGCCCGTCCGGATGGGATGCGAGAGCTTGGGCAGCCAGACGGTCAGCCGGCCCACCGCCGCCTTGACCAGCGGATCGAGGGTCTCGGCCCAGCGCTTGGCCTGGGGATCGTCCCACTCCTTCAGCTCCGCCGAGAGCTGCATCAGCCAGGCGAGCCCGTAGGGACGCTCGAAGGTCGCCCTTCCCGCGCCCTCCAGGTACTTCACCTCCGCCGCGATGCTCGCCGGGGTGAGGCTGCGATCGAGCGCCGCCCGCGCCTTGGCCGCGAAGGGGGCGTCCGGGAAGAGCCGCGCCAGCCGCGCCAGCAGCCAGTGGCCGTGCACGGAGGAATGCCAGTCGTAACAGCCGTAGAACGCCGGCGTCAGCTCGCGCGGCGGCTTGACGTCGGCGTCGGAATTGAGCACGTGCGCGATCTTGTTCGGGTATTCCTTGTGGACGCACGCCAGGGCCAGGTTCGCGAAGCGGCCGGCCGCGGCCGCGTCGACGGTCTTCGCGGCGTCCGCCGCCGCGGCGGGCAGCGGCAGCGCGGCCGCGAGGAGAAAACAGACGAAAAAGCGGTGCGAAATCATGGCCGGGGATGGTACCACCGGCCCGCCGTAACCCCGCGCGTCCATCCTGCGTATTGAGGGACGTGAAAGGAGACCCCCTGATGCGATCGAAGTCCGTGTTTGCGATATTGATCCCAATATTGATCCCAATATTGATCCTGGCGTCCGCCGCCGCCTGGGCCGCCCCCGCGAAGGACGACCTCCAGGCCCGGCGCGACGCCTTGAACGCCCTGCTCGCCGAGCAGTGGGAATACAACCTCTCCCGCACCCCGGAGTTCGCCTCCATCCTGGGCGACAAGCGCTGGAACGACAAGATCTCCGACTTCTCCCAGGAGTCGATCGACGCCAACCTCGCCAAGACGAAGGAATTCCTCAAGAAGTTCGAAGCCATCGACACCACCGGCTTCCCCGAGCAGGAGGCTCTGAACCAGGAGCTGATGGTGCGCGGGCTGAAGGAGGATATCGAGGGCTCGAAGTGGAAGGGCTACCTGATGCCGGTCAACCAGATGGGCGGCATCCACCTGCTGCTGCCGCAGCTCGCCTCGCTGGTGCCGCTGGCCACGGTCAAGGACTACGACGACCTGATCGCCCGCTACCGCCAGTACCCCAAGGTGTTCGACCAGACGATCGGGCACATGCGGACCGGCATGGCCGCCGGCCTGATGCCGCCCAAGTTCCTGCTGGAGAAGGTGGCGACGCAGGCCGAGGGGATCGCGGCGACGCCCATCGAGCAGTCCCCCTTCGCCCAGGCGCTGGCCAAGTTCCCCAAGGAGATCCCCGAGGCCGAGCAGAAGCGCATCCGCGAGGAGATGACCGCCGCCATCCGCGACTCGCTGATCCCGTCGTACAACAAGTTCGCGAAGTTCGTGAAGGAGGAGTACGCCCCGAAGGGACGCACCGAGCCCGGCATGTGGTCGCTGCCCGACGGCGCGGCCCGCTACGCCTGGGAAGTGGAGCAGTCCACCACGACCAAGCTGACGCCGGAGCAGATCCACCAGATCGGCCTGCGCGAGGTGGCGCGGATCGAGGGCGAGATGCTGGTCATCGCCAGGAAGCTCGGCTACAAGGACGTCAAGAGCTTCAACGCCGCCATCGAGAACGATCCCAAGCTCAAGGCCAAATCGCGCGAGCACATCCTCGAGCTGTACCGCAAGCATATCGACCAGATGTACACCCAACTGCCGCAGCTCTTCGGCCGCCTGCCCAAGGCCAAGGTCGAGGTCATGAAGGTGGAGGAGTTCCGCGAGAAGGAAGCTTCGGGCGCGCAGTACATCCCCGGCGCGCCGGACGGCTCCCGGCCCGGCCGCGTGCTGGTGAACACCAGCGAGCCGGAGACGCGCAAGGTCATCTCCATGGAATCCACCGCCTACCACGAAGGCGTGCCGGGGCACCACATGCAGCTCTCCATCGCGCAGGAGCTGCCCGAGCTGCCGCCGTTCCGCCAGCAGGGGGGCTACACCTCCTTCGCCGAGGGCTGGGCCCTGTACTCCGAGCGCCTGGGCAAGGAGGTCGGCTTCTACCAGGACCCGTACAGCGACTACGGCCGCCTGCAGGACGAGATGCTCCGCGCCATCCGCCTGGTGGTGGACACCGGCTTCCACTACAAGCGCTGGAGCCGCGACCAGGTGGTCCAGTTCTTCCGCGACCACTCGGCGACGGACGAGGTGGACATCCAGAGCGAGACCGACCGCTACATCGTCTGGCCGGGCCAGGCCCTGGCCTACAAGATCGGCCAGATGAAGATCCTCGAGCTGCGCGAGCGGGCCAGGAAGGAGCTCGGCGCCAGGTTCGACATCCGCAAGTTCCACGACGAGGTCCTCGGCGGCGGCGCGCTGCCGCTGGACGTCCTGGAAGAGCGGATCGACACCTGGATCGCCGCGCAGAAGAAAGCCTGATCCCTCCCTCCTGACCCTGGGCGGGGCCCCGTCCCCGCCCGCCTTTCCCCTTTTTCCCGCGCCCCCCTTCCTTCTTTCTATAGATCGATTACAATAAGCGGCAACAACCGAGAGTCGTACCGCTCTCACAGCCCGGGAGGATCGCTTTTCATGCCTCCGTTCTCTCGCCTCGCGGCCGGAGCATGCTCCGCCGCGCTCGGGTTGGCCTGCTGTTTCGCGGCGCGCGCCGGCGCCGCCGTCGTGCCGGTCGCCAACGCTTCGCAACTGGTCGCCGCCGTCAACGCCGCCGCGCCCGGGGACGTCATCACCCTCGCCCCCGGCACCTACAACCTGCAGCAGAACCTCTACTGCGACAACCCGGGGACCGCCGGCCAGCCCATCGTGGTCCGCGCCGGGGCTCTCGGGCAGGCGCTGATCCGCTTCGACGCGATCGAGGGCTTCAAGGTCTCCGCGCCCTACTGGACGTTCGAGAACCTGGACGTCCAGGGCGTCTGCGCCGCGCATTCCAATTGCGAGCACGCCTTCCACGTGGTGGGGCAGGCGGACTTCACGCGCATCCGCAACTCCCGGCTGCGCGACTACAACGCGGCCATCAAGGGGAACGGCGAGGGCAGTCCCTTCGTCTTCCCGGACGACGTGCTGATCGAGGGCAACGAGATCGCCAACTCGTCGATCCGCCAGACGTCGAATCCGGTGACGCCCATCGACGTGGTGGGCGGCCGGCGCTGGGTGGTGCGGGGGAACTACATCCACGACCACGCCAAGGGGCAGGGCGACGGGATCAGCTACGCCGCCTTCCTCAAGGGCAACTCCCGGGACGGGCTTTTCGAGCGCAACCTGGTGATCTGCGAAAAGGACCACGCGGGGGGTGTGCGGCTGGGGCTCTCCTTCGGCGGCGGCGGATCGTGGCCGGAATCGGTCTGCGAGGACGGAGTCTGCACGCCGGAGCACCGCAACGGCGTGATGCGCAACAACATCATCGAAAACTGCTCGCAGGACGTCGGGATCTACCTCAACAAGGCCCAGAACACGAAGGTCTACAACAACACCCTCTACAACACCACGGGGATCGACGTCCGCTTCACGGCCAGCACGGCCGACCTGCGCAACAACATCCTCTCGGGTGCGATCCGCAACCGGGACGGCGGCACCAGCACCAAGGCGTCGAACCGCGAAGGGGTGACCCTGGCGCAATTCGCCCTCTGGTTCCTCAACCCCGCGGGAGCGGTCTTCACGCTGCTCGACGGCTCGCAGATCGTCGATCTGGGCCAATACCTGCCGGAGGTGCCGGACGACTACTGCGGCAACCTGCGAGACGACGGCGCGCTGGACCTCGGCGCGGTGGAGTTCGACGGCGCCGCCACCTGCGACACCTCCCGGCCGCCCGGCGGCGGCGGAGGCGGCGCCATGATCTTCGGAGACGGCTTCGAATCGGGCGGGATGGGGGCGTGGGTGGCGGGGCAGTGAAATTGGCGTTGCGTCGACCGCGGAAGCTCCGCGCTCGTCGCAAGCCTTCCGCGACGGTTTTTTAGCCTTAAAAATCGTCGCGGAGCTTCCGGCGCCGCCGTATAGCCTTAAAAATAGTTTTTTAGCCTAAAAAACTAGTTTTATTCTTCCGCGGCCGTTTTTAACGCTCCGGCGGCGTTTTTAACGGTCCGGTGGCGTTTTTAACGGACCGGCGGAGTTTTTAACGCTCCGGAGCAGTTTTTAATGCTCCGCGGCCGTTTTTCGGGCTTAGCGGGCGTCCCGGAAGCTTTGCGGAGGCTCCCAAGCCTTCACCAGAACCCCAACGCCTTGGCCATCACCCAGTAGATCGCGTTCTGTTCCATCGTCCCCTGGAAGAGATGGGCGTAGGGGCCGCGGGCGAAGATGGCCACGTCCTCGCCGCCGTGGGTCTCGGAGCCCAAGGGGACGAGCGCCTGCTGCCGGTAATCGCGCCCTTTCGCCTCGTCCTGCGTGAGGTCCGGACGGGCGCCGTTGACCGCTCCAGGGCCGTTGGCGTACCCGAGGGTCGTATAGGGTTTGCCATCCTTGGCCAGGGAGGGAGCGGCCTCCGGCTTGCCGTCGACGCCATTGGAGACCACCAGCCCCAGGATGTCGTTGCCCCGGGTGGGATAGCCGTTCATCGTCAAGGTATGACTGTGGTCCGCCGTGACGATGATCAGGGTGTCGTCGCTCGTCATCAGCGCCGCCCGCTCGACCGCTCGCGCCAGCTCGATCGCCTCGGTGAGCGCCCGGTAGGCGTTGCTCCCGTGATGGCCGTGATCGACGCGCCCGCCTTCCACCATGAGGAAGAACCCTTCGGGGCTGCGCTCGAGGATCCGGATGGCCTTTTCGGTCATCTCCGTCAGCGAAGGCTCGTTGGTCCGGTCGATCTCGAATTGCATGTAGCTGCGCTCGAACAGCCCCAGGACCGGCCCCGTCTTCGCGGGATCGATCTTGTTGAATCCCGCCAGGTCCCAGACGTACTGGCCGCCGGCTTTTTCCCATTCCTTGGTGAGATTTCGCCCGTCCTTCCGTTGCCCTTTCTTGCTGGCGTCCTCGGGATCGGGATCGCTCGCCGTCAGGAAATTCGCCCGGCCGCCTCCCATGGCGACTTCCAGGCCCTTGCTCCGGACGCCGTTCAGGGTCGTTTCCCGCAGGTTGAATTCGACGAGTTGCCGGGCGATGTCGCGGAATCCCGCCGCCGCGGCGCCCGGGCTGAGGTCGGCGTCGGACTCCCAGCCGCGGTTGGGAGTGTGGGCGTAGCAGGCGCCGGGGGTGGCGTGGGTGACGGTGGCGGTGGAGACCACGCCGGTCCACATGCCGCGCTTCTCGGCCCGCTCCAGGATGGTCTCCAACTGATTCGCGGGATCGGAGGCCGCCGCGAAGTCGTCGTTGGCCAGCACGTTGGGAGCGATGGAGAGCATGCCGTCGTTGGCCTTGCTGCCGGTGACGATGGCGGTCATGGTGGGCGCGGAGTCGGCGACCTGCTGGTTGGCCTGGTAGGTCTTGGAGTGGGCGAGATAGGGGAACTTCTCGAAGCTGAGCGCGTTCTCCTCGCCGCCGTAGGGGCTCTTCTTCAACTGTCCGTCGAGGATGCGGGCCGCCGTGATGGTGCTGACCCCCATGCCGTCGCCGACGAACAGGATGACGTTCCGGGCCTTGTTCGTGTTCGGCTGCAGGCGCTGGTTCGCCTCGACCTGGGCGCGGGCCCGCGCCATGAACTCGTCCCGGGTCTCGTGGGCCGTGGCCTGGGAGAAGAGTGGGGCGCCGGTGGTCAACAGGACGGCAAGGCTCAGGCGTAGCGTTCTGCCCATCGATCCCATGCGGTGTCTCCCTTCTGTCGAGGAGATCTACTATAGACAAAGGAGGAGACCATGTCCGAAACCGAAGACCTCAAACAGGTCGTGGAAGGCAACGACGGCATCTCCGTGATCCGGGGGAGCGGCGTGTTCCGCGGCTGGAACGGCATCCAGTACAAGGCGGGGCTGTCGGCGAAGAACGTCAACGCCCAGAAGCTCTCCATGAACGTGGCCACGATTCCGCCGGGCGGCACCGCGTACGCGCACATCCACGTGGATTTCGAGGTGATGCTCTACATCCTCGCGGGCCGCGTCCGCCACGAATACGGCCCGGGCCTGAAGAAGATCGTGGACAACGAGGCCGGCGACTTCATCTTCATCGAGCCCGGCGTGCCGCACGAGGTCCACAACCTCAGCGACACCGAGCCCGTGGTGGCCGTGGTCGCCCGCTCGGACGCCTCCGAGTGGGAGAACATCGTCAACTATGATCGGAACAGTGAGGGGTAGGTGCTCGGGGACAAGGACCTAAAGGACCTAAACGACCTAAACGACCTAAAGGACTCAAAGGACAGTCATTCGTCCTTTTTGTCCTTTAGGTCGTTTAGGTCCTTCCTGCTTCCAAAGCCAACTCCACCGCCTCCACCAGCGCCTCGTCCCCCGGCCGTTCCGCCTCGGCGGCGGGCGCGATCCCGTGCCGCCGCAGCTCGTTGCTGGTGACCGGGCCGATCGAGGCCGCCCGCAGCTCGGGCTGCCGCCGCTCCCAGTCTTCGAAGAGGTCCACGAACGAGCGCACGATGCGCGGGCTGGTGAAGGTCACCCAGCCCAGGGGAGCGTCCGCGAAGAGCTCGGCGGCGCGGCGGGGGGCGTCCGCGGGCAGGCGCTTGTCGTAGGCGACGACCGCCACGGGCTCGGCGCCGGCGGCGGCCAACGCCTCGAAGAGCGTCACGCGGGCGTCCGCCGCCTGCGGGAGGAGCACGCGGGAGCCCCGGTCCATGTAGGGGAGGAGGTCGGCGGCCAGGCCTTCGGCGTCGGAGCGCCGGGCCTCCAGGAGCGGCTCGATCCCCCAGGAGCGGAGCGCGGCGGCGGTGGCGGGCCCCACCGCGGCGGCGCGCACACGCACAGGGAGCGCGCCCTGGACCTTCGGCAGGAAGGCCTCGACCGCGTTGGCCGAGGTGAAGACCACCCACTCGTAGAGAGGCAGCTCCGAGACCGCCCTTTCCAGCGGGCGCGGATCGGCGGGCGGCACGATCTCCAGCAAGGGGAGGAGCTCGACGAGAGCACCCTCCCGGGTGAAGGCGGCGGCGAGGCCGTCGGACTGATGCTCGGCGCGGGTGACGACGACGCGGATGCCGGAGAGCGGGCCGGTCACTCCCGGATCCTCGCCAGCACCTCGTCCGCGCCCTGGGACCGGAGCGCGGCGACGCAGGCGTCGGCGACTTCCTTCGGATCGGTGCCCGTCGCCTCGCCGCGCGCCGCGTGCAAGCCGTCCGGAGTCGCCAGCAGGGCGGTCAGCCGCAGGACGCCGCCGTCGCCGTCCGGCCGCGCCCAGGCGGCGAGGGGGAGGGTGCAGTCCGCCCCGAAGGCGGCCACGACCCGGCGCTCGGCTTCGGCGGCGCGGGCGCTGGCGGAGTGGTCCATGGCGCGGCAGAGCTCCGCGGCCCGCGTCCCTACCTGGACCTCCAGGGCGAGCGTCCCCTGGCCCGGCGCGGGGATCAGCACGTCCGGCGGGATGGGATGGGCCGGCAGGTCGCGGAGCCCCAGGCGGCCGAGGCCCGCGCCGGCGAGGATCACGCCGCCCGCGCCGCTCTCGCGCCACTTGCGCAGCCGGGTGTCCACGTTGCCCCGCAGGGGCTCGACCCGCAGGTCCGGACGGCGGAGCAGGATCTGGGCGCGTCGGCGCAGGGCGCCGGTGAGCACCACCGCGCCCTCGGGCAGGTCGTCCAGGCTCTCCGCCAATTCGCTCACCAGCACGTCGCGGGGGTCGGCCCGCTCGGGATAGGCGGCCACGGCGAGCCCGTCGGGCAGGGCGACGGGCAGGTCCTTGAGGCTGTGGACGGCGAAATCGATCGAGCCGTCCAGGAGGCCGGCCTCCAACTCCTGGGTGAACAGGCCCTTGCCGCCGTGTTTCGCGAGGTCGCCCGGGATCACGTCGCCCGTGGTCACGATGGGCACCAGCTCGACGGCGAGGCCGGGATGGCGGGATTCCAGCTCGCGGGCCACCATGCCGGACTGCGCCAGCGCGAGGGCGCTCCGGCGCGTCCCCAGACGCAGCACGTTGTCAGTCGTCATTCTTCGTCGTCATCCAGATGGAACAGCTCGCGGACGAGCTCCAGGCGCGGCAGGGGGTCTCCTGAGCCCTCGCGGGCGCGAAGGCGGGCGCTGGGGTGGTGGAGGATCTTGCGGACCAGGGCGCGGGTGAGGCGGTCCAGGTCCTCGTGGGTTTCCTTGGGGAAACGCGCCAGGGCGTCGGCCAGCTCGCGCTGGCGGATCTTCTCGGCCTGCTTCTGGAGCCGGGCGATGATCGGCTCGGCCTCCAGACCCCGGAACCAGGACCGGAAATGGCCCAGCTCCTGGTCGATGATCTCCTCGACGTGCGGCACCTCCTCCTTGCGCCGCTTGAGGTTGCGCTGGATCAGGTGCTCCAGGGAGTCGACGGTGTGCAGGAAGACGTTCTCGACCTTGCGTACCGCCGGATCGATGTTGCGCGGCACGCCGAGGTCCACCGCCAGCAGCGGCCGGTTGCGCCGGGAGCGCATGGCCTCCTGGACGTGGTGGCGGGTGAGCACGGGCTCCTCGGCGCTGGTGGTGGCGACCACCACGTCGGCGGTCTGGAGGGCCTCCACGCGGGCGTCGAAGGGGAGGATCTCGGCCGCCGGGATCTCCTCGCGGAACTGCCGCGCCCGTTCCTCGCTACGGTTGGCCACCCGCAGCTCCCGGGCGCCGCGTTCGACCAGAGGACGGGACACCGAGCGGGCGATCTCGCCGGCGCCGAGGAGCAGCACCCGGCATTCCTCCATGCCGCTGAAGATCTGCCGCGCCAGCTCGACGATGGCGTAGCCCAGGGAGACGGCGCCGGCCGAGATCTCGGTCTCCTGCCGCGCCCGCGCGCCCGCCGCCGAGGCGCTGCGCAGCAGCCGGCGGAGGATCGGTCCCTCGGCGCCCATGGCCTCGGCCAGCGCCGCGGACTGCTTGATCTGCCCCAGGATCTCCGGCTCGCCCAGAACCATGGACTCCAGGCCGCTGGCCACCGCCAGCAGGTGCCGGGCCGCGTCGCCGTTGCGCTTCACGTACAGCCGGCCCGGCCGCTCCATCTCCGGCACGCGTTCGAGGAAGACCAGGCCCAGCGCGGCGCGGTAGGCCCCTTCCTCGTCCCGCGGCTGCACGTAGACCTCCGTCCGGTTGCAGGTGGAGAGCAGGAACGCCTCCGCCACCTCCGGACGCGCCAGGAGATGGACGAGCGCCTTCTCGGCCTCCTCTTTCGGATAGGAGACGCGCTCCCGCAGCTCCAGGGGAGAGCAGCGGAAGTCCGTGCCGACGAGCAGCAACGGTGGATCCTGGCGCGGTCTGGCCTCGGCGAGCGGTTCCATGTCCAACTGGATTTTACCCCTGTTCCCGGGATGGACGGGACCGCCTTTTCGGGTGGCGCGACGGGTGGTTTCGCTTTGAACTATACTTTAGCTATGTCACGTCGGCATATCCTTCCCCTCTTCCTCCTGACGGGCGCTCTGTTGACGCAGGGAGCGCCGGCCCAGACGCCGGCCCGGCCGGCGCAATTCATCGTCCCGCCCGGCTCGAGCAACCAGCTCCTCGCGGCCGTGGCCATGGACGGCGCGGACAATCTGTCCTTCCTCTGGACCGACTTCTCCAGGAGCTCCCTGGGGCTCGTCTCCACCCGGCGCTTCTCGGCGCTCGACGCGCCCCTGGGCCCGGCGGTCCGGCTGGAGCGGTCGAGATACACCTCGAGCTCCGGCACGATCGTGGCCAATCAGCGCGGCGACGTCCTGGTGACGTGGGCCCGGTTCCCCACGGCTGATCCGAGGGGCGTCACGGAGTTTTTCCTGCGGCGGACGAGCCCGGTCTTACCGACCCTCACCCTGCGGCTCAAGGGTCTCGGGGACGTGGCGGTGGACGACGCCGGGAACTTCGTCGTCGTCTGGACCACCTTCACCCGCGCCGGGACACGCGTGTTCGGCCAGCGCTACAACGCCGACGGCACGGCGCGGGGACCGGAATTCAACGTCTCCACCTCGCCGATCGGGAACCACGTCTCGCCGAGCGTCGCCATGAATCCGAGCACCGGCGAGTTCGTGGTGGTCTGGGAGGAGAATCTGAACCAGGGTGCAGAGGGGTTCGGCGTGTTCGGCCAGCGATTCGGGTTCGTCACCGGCCGGCAGGGGAGCGAGCTCTTCGTCTTCGTGCCGTCCGTGAACGCGCGTCCGGCTTCGGGCGACCTCTTCGCTCCCCAGGTGGCGCGGGCGGCGAACGGCCGGCTCGTCGTGATCTGGAGGGATGCCGGCCTCGAACGCGGAGGCGTTCTGGGGCAGCGCTACAACAATGGGGGGGCCGCGGTGGGCGGGCGGCTGGTGATCACCGGGGACAAGCACCCGAACAGCCGGCCGCAGATCGCCATGTCCCCGGCCGGGGACTTCGTGGTCGCCTGGGACGACCTGGGCGGGATCGAGGCGTGGTTCCGCCTGTTCCACCGCGACGGGACGCCGGCCGGGCCGGTGATCGCGCAAACCCCGCTGGGGAGCTCCCCCAATCTCGGGGCCGCCAAGGTGGCGTTCGGAGGCAACGGGACGTTCGTCTACGGCTGGACGAACTACGACGACGAGGGCGTCGGCCACACCATCAGCTTCCAGCGTTTTGCCGCCTCGCCGGGCGACGAGCCCTGCGTCTTCCGCAACCGCCACTTCCACTGCGACACCGGCCGCACCGGCGGCGAGCCGGAGATCGACAGCACGTTCGACATCCGCGACGGCCTGCCCCTGGCGGGCGATGTGGACGGCGACGGGCGCGAAGAATTCTGCCTCTTCCGCACCAACCGCTTCGACTGCGACAGCGGCCATGACTTCGGCGCCGCCGAGGCCTCGGTCGTCTTCGGCCAGGCGGGGGACTCGCCGGTGATGGGCGACGTGGACGGCGACGGGCGCGACGACGCCTGCGTCTTCCGCGGCGACCGCTTCCTCTGCGATTCCGGCCACGACGGCGGCGCGGCCGAGACCGAGATCATCTTCGGCGCGCCGGGCGACCGGCCGCTGATGGGCGACGTCGACGGCGACGGCCGGGATGAGGTCTGCGTCTCCCGCGGCGGCGAGTTCCGGTGCGATACGGCGCATGACAGTGGGGAGGCGGAGACGGTGATCGCCTTCGGCGGCAACGGCACCCCGCTCCTCGGCGACTTCGACGGCGACGGCCGCGACGACGCCTGCGTGCATTTCTTCCAGACGTTCTGGTGCGACACGGCTCATGACGGCGGCGAGGCCGAGGTCACCCTCCGCCTCCCCCGCAAGGGCCGGCCTTTGATGGGAAACATCGACGGTCTCTAGATCACAGAAAGGACTCGCTCAGATGACGACAACCCGGCGCACCCTTGCATTCCTCCTCCTCGCCGTCGCCCTGCTCGCTCAGGGGGCGCCAGCCCAGACGCCGGCCGGTCCGGTGCACTACGTCATCCCGCCCGACACGGAGAATCCCGGCCTCGACGGCGTGGCCATGGACGGCGCGGGCAACATGACCTTCCTGTTCACGATCCCGATCTTCGAAGGCACTTTCAGGGAAGAGGCCTATATCCGGCGCTTCTCCGCGACCGACACGCCGCTCGGGCCCGCGGTCCGGCTGGGCCCGGCGACCGTCAGCACGAACGGCGGATCGATCGCGGCCAACCAGCGCGGCGACGTCGTGTTCACCTGGTCCCGCGCGAGCGGCGGTTCCACCTCGTACTTCCTGCGCCGGACGAGCCCGGTGCTGGGGACCCTGACCCTGCCGATCAAGGGGTTGGCGGACGTCGCGGTGGACAACAACGGCAACTTCGTCGTCATCTGGGGGAGCGGGGGCGAGGTCCTGGGCCAGCGCTACAACGCCGACGGCACGAAGCGGGGGCCGGAGTTCAACGCCGCCACTTCGCGGGCCGGTACCAAGATTTCGCCGAGCGTGGCCATGAACCCGAGCACCGGCGAGTTCGTGGTGGTGTGGGAGGTGCGGGAGGCGGGGAGTGAAGGGACCCTCCCGGCGAGCGTCCGCGGCCAGCGCTTCGGGTTCTTCACCGGCCGGCAGGGGAGCGAGCTCGTGGTCTATACCCGGCCTGTCAGCGAGCCCTCGAGCATCATCTCCTTCTACGCCCCTGACGTGGCCCGCGCCAACAACGGCGGCTTCGTCGTGGTGTGGCGGACGGACTTCGGGAGGGACGTCCTGGGTCAGCGCTACAACAACGAGGGCGTGCCCCTGGGCGGGCGCCTCGTGATCGCGGCGAGCGCGGGCATCCCGGACGGCCGCCCGCACATCGCCATGGCGCCGAACGGCAGGTTCGTGGTCTCCTGGGACGACCAGGGGACGTCCCCGCAGTGGTTCCGGCTCTTCCGGCCCAACGGCACGCCCTGGGGGCCGGTGCTGGTGGAGCCCCCCTTCGACGGCGCCCCCTACAACGGCTCCGGACGGGTGGCCTTCGGCCGCAACGACTCCTTCGTGATCGGCTGGACCAACTACAACGACGAGGGGGATTTAGGAAACACGATCAGCTTCCACCGGTTCCTGGTGCCGTAGGGGCCCTCACCACCCCGGCCCTCCTCTCCCAGCCTCCGGGAGAGGAGGAAGAGGTTGGAAAAAAGGACCTAAAGGACATAAACGACCTAAAGGACCCAAAGGACAAAACAAGCGAGCTTCTCCGTCCTTGTCAGTCCTTTAGGTCCCTTGGGTCCTTTATGTCCTTTAGGTCCTTCTGTCCTTTCCCCCTCTCACAGGAACCCGTGGAAGTCCGTGAAGAAGAAGTTCACGGCCATCAGGGAGAACAGGATCGCCCCGAAACCCGCCAGGCTCGCCAGCGCCGTCTGCCGCCCTTGCCAGCGCTGCAGACGGCGCAGCAGCAGGGCGGCGGCGTAGAGCACCCAGGTCGCCAGGGTGAAGAGGATCTTGGGGTCCCGCAGCCAGGCGTCGTGGAGCAGGCGCTCGGCCCAGAAGGCGCCGGTCATCACCGCGCCGGTCAGGGCGATGAAGCCCACCGAGAGCGCGCCCAGCATCATCCGCTCCAGCACCTCCAGGGGCGGCAGCTTGCCGTAGAAGGTGGAGAAGCGGCCGGCCTTCAGGTCGCGGTAGAGCTGCAGGAACAGGAAGGCGTAGCCCGCCCCCACCACGAAGGCGGCGTAGCCCAGCAGCGCCAGCGAGACGTGCACGGCGAAGATCGGGTTGTGGAAGATCTCCCGCTGCGGCGGGTTGGGACGCCCCAGCATCGCGGAGAGAAGCTGGAAGAAGAACACCAGCGCCACCAGCCAGAACCCCGTGGACCGGGCCCGGCCGTGCCACTCGACGAACACGTAGACCACCGCCACCGCGAACGCCACGATGGACAGCGCCTGCGAGACCGTCGCCGCCGGGAACTGCCCCCACCGCATCGCCAACACGACCAGGTAGGCCAGGTGGAACAGGACCGTGCCCCGCAGGGCCGGCGTCGCCGTCTTCTCGGCCACCGGGTTGGACGAGTAGAAGAGGAAGGCGTAATCGATCGCCACCAGCAGGTAGGCGAGCGGGAGGAGGATTTTCGCGAGATCGAGAAAAGTCTGCACCGAACGCTCCGGGTCCACGGGTAGGGGCGGCCAGGGCAATGCTAGCACCTTCTTGCCCCCCCTCCCATCCTCTGGTACTGTGCCCGGCGCCTCGGACAAACGTCGTAGAGAGAGCAAGATCAGCCTATCGGAAGAGAGCGGACCGGCCATGGCCAACGTCGTCATCGTAGGAATGCAGTGGGGGGATGAGGGGAAGGGGAAGATCGTCGATCTCCTCTGCCCGGCGTTCGATGGAGTCGTGCGCTACCAGGGCGGCCACAACGCCGGCCACACGGTGAAGTTCCGCGACCGGCACTTCTCCCTGAAGCTGATCCCCTCGGGCATCCTGCATCCGGACATGGTCTGCGTCCTCGGCAACGGCATGGTGATCGCGCCGGACGCCCTGCTCTCCGAGCTGGCCGACCTCTACGCCGCCGGGGTCCGCTTCGACGGCCGCCTCTTCCTCTCCAACCGCGCCCACGTGCTCCTGCCGTGCCATGCCCTGCTGGACCAGGCGCGCGAGGAGGCGCGGGGGGCGGGCCGCATCGGCACCACCTCGCGGGGGATCGGTCCCGCCTACGAGAGCAAGGCCTCCCGCTCCGGCCTGCGCATGGTGGACCTCTTCGCGCCGGACCTGGAGGAGCGGCTGCGCGTCCTCCTCACCCGCATCCAGGCCGAGCTGGCCACCCTGGGCGGCGCCCCGCTGCCGCCGCCGGATTCCTACGCCGACCAGTGCCGGCAGTGGGGGGAGAAGCTCCGGCCTTCCCTGCGCGACACCGAGCAGCTCCTCAACGGCTGGATCAAGGAGGGCAAGAACCTCCTGTTCGAGGGCGCCCAGGGCTCGCTGCTGGACATCGACCACGGCACCTATCCCTTCGTGACCAGCTCCAACGCCACCACCGGCGGCGCCTGCACCGGCACCGGCGTGCCCCCGACGCGGATCGACGGCGCCATCGGCGTGCTCAAGGCCTACACCACCCGGGTGGGCGGCGGCCCCTTCCCGAGCGAGCTGACCGACGCCACCGGCGAGTTCCTGCGCAGCCGGGGCAATGAGTACGGCACGGTGACGGGCCGGCCCCGCCGCTGCGGCTGGCTGGACACGGTGGCCGCCCGCTACGGCCAGCTCCTCAACGGCGTGGGGATGGTGGCCCTGACCAAGCTGGACGTCCTGGACGCTTTCGACGAGATCCCGGTCTGCGTGGCCTACCGCCACAAGGGGGAGATCCTGCGCGACCTGCCGCCGGACCGCCGCACCCTGGAGACCGCCGAGCCGGTGCTGCGCACCATGAAGGGCTGGAAGACCTCCACGGAGCGCATCCTGGAGTGGGAGGACCTGCCGCAGGAGGCCAAGGACTACGTCGATTTCATCGAGCAGGAGATCGAGGCGCCGGTGACGCTGGTCTCCACCGGTCCCCGCCGCGAAGAGACGATCGTCCGCACCCACCCCAACCTGGAGCGCTTCACCTCCGGGCGGCTGGGGCGGGTGCTGGAGCAGCGGTAGACCGCGGTCGCTGGACCTCTACTTGTAGCAGAGGGTCGTTGAGGGGATGCAGGTGAAGGTCCCGCAATTCTCGCAGCCCGCGCCGCAGTAGGAGGCGAGCCTGTACCCCGAAGGGCAGACCCCTCCGCCCTGCCATTCATCGAGACAACACGGCCTGGTTCCCGCCGCGGCGGGCGGGGTCTGGACCAGCGCGAACTGAAGCAGGCAGAGGGCGACCAGCACGAGGACGGCGCGGGAACGCAGGAACGCTCGCATCATCTGAGACTCCTTTCCGATCCGGTTCAAGAGGATCTCGACGGCACCTACCTCTGAGGTGCCGGGCGGGTGTCCGCCCGAGCCCGCGCGCCGCCTTCGGCTGATGGCCGGCCGGTCGTAATTTCGGCTGTAATGTTTTTCCCCGATCCTTGGTCTTGGAATTTCTTATCCTGCGATGGCCAAGGGAGGACGTGCCCCATGGAGCACCCGGATTCCGAGTTGCTTGCCAGGTTTGCGCGCAATGCCTGCTCTCGCGAGGAACGCGCCGGCGTGATCCGCCATCTGTTGAAGGGCTGCTCCCGCTGCGGCCGCGAAGTCAGCGGTTTCCTGCGGAGCGCGGACCATCCCGCGGGCCTTCGCCCGGTCATTGACCGCGCGGTGGACACTTTCCTCGCGGCTCTTCCCGTCAAGCCGGCCGCCCCCCGCGTCGCGGCTCGTGAGAAGGCGTGGCGGTCCTACACCGCGGAAGCGTCCGCGATCGTGTAGAATCCTTTCGCCTTCCCATGGATGTGCGGACGCTGCTCTTCGCGAACGCGGTGGTCTTCGCGGTTCTCGCGGCCACCATGATCCTGGTCTGGCGGAGCAACCGCCGGTTCCCCGGCCTTGCCCCCCTCGCCAGGGTCCATGTCGCCATGATGGCGGGCACGGCCATCATCCGGCTGGAGCCCGGCGTGGTCCCGGCGCACCTGTCCATGATCGCCGGCAACGGGCTCGTCGTCCTCAGCGTCGCCTGGCTTCTCGAAGGCGTCCGCGGGCTCTTCGCTCTCCCGCGCGACCACACGACGCGGGTCGCGATCCTGCTGTGGATCTCCTGCCTGCTCTTCTTCCTCTACCTCCACCCCAGCCTTCGCGCACGCCTCCTCATCACCAGCCTTGTGGCGTTCGTCCTGCTGCTGCGATCCGCCTGGACGGCCCGCATCGGCCTGCGGACACCGGCGGAGAGAGGGCCGTCCCTGCTTCTGATCGGATCGCTCGGCCTGATTGCGCTGCTCTTCATCGCCCGTTCCGTTTCCTACGCGGCGATCACGCGTCAGGTGGTCCCGCTGGAGCCGGACGCCCTCACGGTCGCCCTGGTGACCGCCAGCCTTCTGGCCGGCACGGGCTGGACCTTCGGAGTCATGGTGCTCGTCTATGCTCGGCTCAACCGCGAGGCCGTCGAGGCGTTGCGCAGCGAGGCCGACCTGCGCCTGCAGGCGCTCATCACCCGCAGCATGAACGAGGGGGTCTGTCTGGTGCGGGCGAGCGACGGCACGATCGCCTACGCCAATCCCAAGTTCGAGCGGATCTTCGGCTATGAGCCTGGGGAACTGAAGGACAAGCCGGTGCAGATCCTCAACGCGGGCAGCTCCGAGGAGGCCGACGCCGCCCACCAGAACATCGCACGCGAGCTTATGGAGAATGGGGCGGCCACCTACGAGATCAACAACCTCCGAAAGGACGGCACGCCGATCTGGTGCCGCGCCACCACCGTGCTTTTCGATCACCCCGAGCACGGCCCGGTCTTCGTGGCCGTGCAGGAGGACGTCACCCAGCGCAAGCGGATGGAGAGGATCAAGGACGACTTCGTCTCGGTGGTGAGCCACGAGCTACGGACGCCGTTGACCTCCATCCGCGGCTCGCTCGGCCTGCTCGCGGGCGGCGCGGTAGGCGAGATGCCGGCGGCGGCGCGGTCGCTGCTCGACATCGCGAACAGCAACTGTGAGCGCCTGGTGCGCCTGATCAACGACATCCTCGACATGGAGAAGATCGGGTCGGGCAAGATGGCCTTCGCCCCCGTGCCGCTCGACCTGGTGCCGCTGGTCGAGCAGGCGATCCTCAGCAACCGCGCCTACGCCCACGGCTTCGGCGTGGAGATCCGGCTGGCAGAGGCCTGTCCGGGCAGGGTCCTGGCGGATCCCGACCGGCTGCACCAGGTGTTGACGAATCTTCTCTCGAACGCCGCCCGGCATTCGCCCCGGGGCGCGGCGGTGGAGGTGCGGGTCCGGCGCCTGGACGGGAAGCTGCGCGTCTCCGTCACCGACCATGGCGCCGGAATTCCGCCGGAATTCCAACCGAGAGTGTTCGAGAAGTTCGCCCAGGCCGACTCTTCTTCCTCCCGCCGCGAGGGGGGCACGGGGCTCGGCCTGAGCATCTCGCGCGCCATCGTCGAGCGCCTCGGCGGCAAAATCTGGTTCGAGACCCAGGCCGGGGTGGGGACGACCTTCTTTTTCGACCTGGCGGACCTCGACGCCAGCCCCGGGCGGCCGTCCCTGGAGGACGAGCTCGCCCTGCCGCTCCCTCGCTCAGCCGAGCGGTAGCGGCGTAGTTACGCCGTAAGTCCCTGATTCTGAATGGTGGGCCGTCAGAGACTCGAACTCTGGACCCGCGGATTAAAAGTCCGCTGCTCTACCAACTGAGCTAACGGCCCCAAGGCGGGGAGTATACCTGAACCGCGGGAGGGTCCGCCTTGAGGCCTGGCTCTTCCTACTTCGATACGGTCGCCGTCCCCCACCGCACTCCCAGCGTCTTCACCAGGAAGGCCAGCTCGTCCGACGCCTCTTCGAGCGCCGCCGAGCGCGCGCCGGCTCCGGCATGGCCGGCGCGGGTCTCGACGCGGATCAGCACCGGCGCCTCGCCGGCCTGGGCTTCCTGGAGACGGGCCGCGAACTTGAAGCTGTGCCCGGGCACCACGCGGTCGTCCGTATCGGCGGCCATCACTAGGGTCGGCGGATACTTCGCGCCGTCCTTCAGGTTGTGGTACGGCGAGTAGGCGCGAAGGGCCTTGAACTCCGCGGGATCGTCCACCGTGCCGTAGTCGTTCGCCCAGTGGGCGCCGCCGGTGAAGAGGTGGTAGCGCAGCATGTCCAGCACGCCCGCGTGGGGGAGCGCCGCGCCGAAGAGGTCGGGGCGCTGCGCCAGCGCGGCGCCCACCAGCAGGCCGCCGTTGCTGCCGCCCCGGATGGCCAGCTTGTCGGCGCGGGTGTAGCGGTTGGCGATCAGCCACTCGGCGGCGGCGATGAAGTCGTCGAAGACGTTCTGCTTCTTGAGCTTCCGGCCGGCGTCGTGCCACGCCGCGCCGTACTCGCCGCCACCCCGCAGACAGGCCATGGCCACGACGCCCCCCTGTTCCAGCCACGCCTGCATGATGGGTGAGAAGCCCGGCGACATGGAGATGGCGAAACCGCCGTAGCCGTAGAGGATGGTGGGGTTCGAGCCGTCGAGGCGCAGGCCCTTGCGGTGCGCGATGAACAGCGGCACCTTGGTGCCGTCCTTGGACGGGTAGAAGACCTCCTTGACCTCGACCTGCTCCGGATCGAAGAGCAGCTTCGGCTGGTAGATCAGCGTGGTCTCGCCGCTCACCAGGTCGTAGCGGTAGTTGGAGACCGGCCGGTTCATGCTCCCGAACGCGTAGAAGATCTCCGTGCCGTAGCGGTCGCCGCTGAAGCCGCGGGCCGCGCCGACGCCCGGCAGCGCGATGTCGCGGACGTGCTTGCCGCCGAGGGTGTAGATGCGGACGTGGGGGACGACGTCCCGGAGGTACTGCGCCACGATCAGGTTGCCGACGATGGAGGCGCCGCGCATGGGGTACTCCGCCTCCGGCAGGACCTCCTTCCACTTCTCCTGGGCCGGGTCGGCGGCGTCGATGGCGAGCAGCCGCCCCTTGGGGGACTTGTAATCGGTATAGAAATAGAACACGGAACCGTCGTTGCCGGCCGGAGAGAAATACTGGTTGCCCAGGTCCGGGATGAGCAGGCGGACCTTGCCGTCAGGCTCCGTGAGGTCCTTGATGTAGGTCTCCGCGGGCCTGCCGCCCTTGGTGGCGGTGACCAGCAGATAGCGGCCGTCTTCGGTCGTGGTGGAGAAGATCAGCCCCTTGGGATTCGCCGGGTAGTCGAAGACGAACTGATCCTCGGACTGGGGCGTGCCCAGGCGGTGGTAGAAGATCTTCGGGCCCTGGAGGGCGGCCTGGTACTCGGCGCCCTTCACCGGCTCGGGATAGCGGGTGTAGAAGAAGCCCTTGCCCTCGGCATCCCAGGAGGCGCTGGTGAACTTGGCCCAGCGCACCTCGTCGGAGAGCGTCTTGCCGGTGGCCACTTCCAGGACGCGGTAGGTCCGCCAGTCCGAGCCGCCGTCGCTGACGCCGTAGGCGAGATAGCGGCCATCCTGGGTGGGGAAGGCGCCCGCCAGGTTGACGGTGCCGTCCTTGGACCAGGTGTTGGGATCGATCAGCAGCCGCGGCTCGTCGAAGGGGGAGGACTGGACGTAGAGGACGTCGAGCTCCTGCCGGCCGTCGTTGGCCGTGAAGAAGTACTGGCTCCCGGCCTTCTGCGGCAGCGACCTCCGCGCATAGCTCCAGAGATCGGTCAGCCGCTTCTCGATCGCCTCCCGCTCGGGGATGGAGCTCAGGTACCCGAACGTCACCTTGTTCTGGTCCTCGACCCATTTCCGGACGTCCGGGGACTGGCGGACGTCCGCCTCCAGCCAGCGGTAGGGATCGGGCACGGCCGTGCCGTGGTAGGTGTCGGTCTGGTCGACCTTCTTCGTCTCCGGGTACTGAACCGGACCGGCGGCCAGGACCGGCGCCGCGAGGGTCAGGCAGAGGAGAAAGGAGATACGGTGGCGCATCAGAGGCTCCTTCGTGGGGTCAGGTACGGCAAAAGATACCACTTTCTGGAAGATCCGCCGCGGATCTTTCCGGATGCTTCAAGGTCTCCCTCAAGGCAGGTCGATCGTCCGCTTCTCCGGGTCGGGCTGGCGGCGGTAGAGGATCACGGTGTGGCCGATCAGGCCGACCCGGGCGCTCCGCGTGCGCTGGGCGATCTCGTCCGCCGTCTCCTTCTTCTCCTCGGCCCCGGCCAGCCGGACCTTGATCAGCTCGTGGACGTCCAGGGCCTCGTCGATGGACTGGACGACGCCATCGGTCAGACCGTTCTTGCCGAGTTGCACGACGGGATCGAGGTGGTGGGCCATGCCCCTGAGGTACTTGCGCTGGGCTCCGGTGAGCTCTTTCATGGCCGCATTCTCTGCGAGAGAGGCGGCGGCGGTCCAGTCGGCGGGGAAATCCGGCGGCGCGTCCGTCTTCTGAAGCAGGGGTAATGCAGGATTACCGGCCGAACGCCGCCTCTGGCCTGATCTAGAATGGGACAGAGGCGGCGCGAATGATGACCACCCACCCCATCGTTCTCTTCGACGGCGTCTGCAACCTCTGCAACGGTTCCGTCCAGTTCATCCTCCGCCGCGACCCCGCCGGCAAGTTCCGTTTCGCCTCGCTCCAGTCCGACCTCGGGCAACGCCTCCTGAACGAGCGCGGGCTCGATCCCAAGGCCCTGGACAGCGTCGTAGTCATCGACGGCGACCGCTGCTACCGCGAGAGCGACGCCGCCCTGCGCGTCGCCCGGGACCTCAAGGGCGCGTGGAAGGCGTTGACGGTCTTCCGGCTGATCCCGCGGCCGGTCCGGGACTGGCTTTACCGGCTGATCGCGCGGAACCGCTATAGCTGGTTCGGGAAGACGGAGACGTGCTGGTTGCCGACTCCGGAATTGCGGGGGCGGTTTCTGGGGTAGGCCGCCCAGATCTGTAGTGCCTGCTGGGGCGGCCTGCCCTCCGAGACCTCACCCTCGGTCCCTCTCCTGAAGGAGAGGGAGGTCTCTTCGGCGCAGGCAAGATCGCCTCCTCATCGTTCCCCCTCTCCCGGTCGGCGGACGGGGGGCGGGAGAGGGGGCCAGGGGGTGAGGCCTCGAAGGGCATCCCGCTCGCCTGGAACATCCCTACTGATTCCCGCTGCCCCCCCGGCCGAAATCCTTTCACCCCCATCGACATAAACCTCATGAGGCCCGGCCTCGTAGAGTAGAGAAGTCCATGCCCCCCGACCGATGTAGAATCCACCGTCCGTTCGCAGCAACGCCTGACTTCCAGGAGGGGAGCCTGTCTTGAATCGCGTCCTCGCGGCGTTCGCGCCCAACCGGGTCATCTCGAAGAACACCCTGCGGATCATCGTCGCCTTCCAGGTGGCGATCGTCGTGCTGATCTGGATCAACTCACCGTTCGAGGTGCTGCCGCAGCCGGACGAGGTGCTGCGCGCCTTCAACGGGCTGTGGTTCGAGCAGGGGCTGGGACGGGAGCTGGGGACCAGCTTCCTGATCAACCTCCAGGCCCTGGGCCTGACGCTGGCGATCTCCCTGGCCCTGTCCTACCTGACGGTGATCCCGGCCTTCCGGCCCATCGCCCTGGCGGTCTCCAAGGGCCGCTTCCTGGGGCTGATCGGCCTGACGTTCGTCTTCACCCTGATGGTGGGCGGCGGCCGGCCCCTCAAGGTGTCGCTGCTGGTCTTCGGCATGACGGTCTTCTTCGTGACCTCCATGGCCTCGGAGGTGCTGTCGATCCCGCGCGAGAAGTTCGACCACGCCCGCACCCTGCGGATGAACGAGTGGCAGGTGGTCTGGGAGGTGGTGGTGCTGGGCACGCTGGACCGGGCCTTCGAGGTGCTGCGCCAGAACGCCGCCATCGGCTGGATGATGCTGACCATGGTGGAGGGCATCTCCCGCTCCGAGGGGGGCGTGGGCGCCATGTTGCTCAACCAGAACAAGCACTTCCGGCTGGCCGAGGTGTTCGCCATCCAGATCACCATCCTCCTGGTGGGCATCCTCCAGGACTACGGCATCGGCGCGCTGCGGCGGCTGATCCTGCCCTACGCCGACCTCACCCTGGAGAGGAGGTAGCCCATGATCCCGGCGCACGAGCGCAAGGGCGTGATCCTCAAGGGGGAGAACATCTCGGTCGCCCTCGGCGGGGTCCAGATCCTCAAGGACGTCAACCTGGAGATCCGCGACGTGGTCCGGCCGGATACCGTCGCCGGCCAGGTGGTGGGCCTGCTGGGCCCCTCGGGGGTGGGGAAGACGACCCTGTTCCGCATCCTGGCCGGCCTCGACAAGCCGGACACGGGCCGGGTGGTCCTCGGCGACGAAGGAAAGCCGGTCGAGCGCGGCATGGTGGGGGTGGTGGCGCAGAACTATCCGCTGTTCGCCCACCGCACCGTGCTGGGAAACCTCATGGTGGCCGGCCGCAACGCGGGGCTCTCCCGCGCCGCGGCCAGGGAAAAAGCCATGAGCTTCCTCCAGCGCTTCGGCCTGGAGGACAAGGCCAAGCATTATCCGCCCCAGCTCTCCGGCGGCCAGCGGCAGCGGGTGGCCATCGCCCAGCAGTTCATGTGCAGCGAGAACCTGCTGCTCCTCGACGAGCCGTTCTCGGGCCTCGACCCGATGGCCATCGACCGCGTGTGCGAGCTGCTCAACGAAGTGGCCTGCATGCACGAGCTGAACACCATCATCGTGGTCACCCACGACATTTCCGCCGCCCTGGAGGTTGCGGATACGATCTGGCTGATGGGACGCGACCGGGACGCCGAGGGCAAGGTCATCCCTGGCGCGCGGATTCAAGAGAGCTACAATTTGATCGAGCGCGGTCTGGCGTGGCGGGACGGCATCACCACCAGTCCGGAGTTCCTGTTGACGCTCCGGGAGATCCGCGCCCGGTTCCCCAGTCTCTGAAATGGACGCCAAGAAGAAGAGAACGCTCCTCAAGAAGAGCATCGCCAAGGCCCTGACGTCCCAGGGGACCGTGGTCACCGGCGCCGTGTGCCTGGCGGCCTCGGCGGTCACCCTCAACCCGCTGCCCCTGATCCTCTGGGGCCTGGGGGCGACCGGCTGGGTGACGCTCGCCTCGACCGGCAACCGCTACATCCAGCAGATCGAGGAGGAGGAGCGGCGCGAGACGGAGCTCAAGGCGGAGCGGGACCGCGAGACGCTGCGCCAGAAGGTGGAGCAGATCCTGGGGGAGAACCCCATCTCCAACTGGATCCGGGCCGGGTTGATGCCGGATTACATGGCGGTCTACCGCCGGCTGGCCGAGGTCCGCGGCCGCGTCTCGCGGGTGCTCGCCGAGCGCAGCGACCTCGACACCCTCAGCAAGGCGGACATCCTCCAGCAGCTCGGCTACATGCTGACGGCCTACCTCAACTTCGTGCGCGAGCGGGTCTCCTATCTTCAGATCCTGGCCCACATCCGCCCCGGGGCGGACACGCCCACGTCCACGCCGCCGCCCCCGCCGCAGGAACGCAAGCGGGGGCTGCAGCAGGTGCGGCCGTTCACGCCCCCGGCCACGCCGCTGCCGAGCGTGGACAAGCGCATGGCCGACGTGGACGAGAAGATCCGGGTGCTTCAGGAGCTGGCGAAGAAGGAGCCCGCCACGGCGCGCACCCGCCAGTTCCACATCGGAATCCTCGAGAAGCAGCGCGAGCTGCTGATCGAGTGCCAGAAGCGCGACCAGTTGGTGGTCGCGCAACTGGGCGCGTTCTCGGACGTCTTCGAGGTCATCCTCGGGCGCGTGAGCGCTTCGCAGTTCAGCGCCACCGAGGTTTCGAGCTACATGAGCTCCGTGGTGGAGCAGGTGGTGGAGACCGAGCGTTTCGTGGACTCGCTGCGGCCCGCCATGGACCAACTCATGGGCATGGAGCCGGCCTGAATCCCCGGGCCGGAAAGGAGAAGATAAGATGAAGCTCACCCCCTTGGGGAAAGTGATCGTCATCGTTTGTTTGCTGGTGGCCGCGTTCTTCAGCATCCGCAGGTTCGCCCCGGGTCTGCTGGACAAGTTCGTGCCGGCGGCGAAGTCGCGGGAATCCGTGGTCCCGGACCGCGCCGACCTGCCGGACCTGCCGGCGGACCAGGCCACGGCCGCCTCCAACCGCAACGTCGAGATGCCCGGCGAGGGGCCGGGATGCACCGACCAGCCGGAGGTCCGTTTCTATCACTGGGCGTGGAACTCCCAGATGGGCATGATGTTCGCCACCGGCGGCAAGCAGGCCACCGAAGGCAGCCTGATGTGCAAGAACGGCGTCAACCTCAAGCTGATCCGGGAGGATGACGTCGGCCGCATGCAGGAAGGCCTCATCACCTTCGCCAACGAGCTGAGCAAAGGCGAGCGGAACCCCGACAAGGGGACGCACTTCGTGGCCATCATGGGCGACGGCGCGGCCACGTTCCTGAAGGGCATCAACGACAACCTGCGGCGCCTCGGCCCCGAGTACACCGCCAAGGTCGTGGGCTCGGCCGGCTACTCGCGCGGCGAGGACAAGTTCATGGGGCCGCCGGACTGGAAGTCCAACCCCGCCGCCTCCAAGGGCGGCCTGGTGGCCGGCGTGCTCCGCGATGGCGACTGGAACATCGCCATGAAGTGGCTGGGCGACAACGGCCTGTGCAACAACCCGGACGAGAAGACCTGGGATCCCAACTGCCTCAACTGGGTGGCCGCCTCGGACTACATCGACGCCGGCGAGAAATACATCAGCAACTATTGCGAGGACCGGGCGGTGGTCGAGAACGGCCGCCGCACGGGCGACAACAAGAAGGTCTGCGTCAACGGCGTCGTCACCTGGACCCCGGGCGACGTGAACGTGGCCCAGAAGCGGGGCGGCCTGGTCTCCATCGTCTCCACCCGCGAGTACAGCTCGCAGATGCCGAACACCATCATCGGCATCGACAAGTGGATGAAGGACAACCGCCAGACCGTCGAGGGCATGCTGCAGGCGATCTTCGACGGCAGCGACGCCGTCAAGAGCAACCGGTCGGCCCTGCGCAAGGCGGCGGAGATCAGCGCCATTACCTACGGCGAGGAGGACGCCGACTACTGGGAGAAGTACTTCGACCTCGTCACCGAGCGCGACAAGCAGGGTCTGAAGGTCGAGCTCGGCGGCTCCTCGGTGAACAACCTGGCGGACAACATGCTGCTCTACGGCCTGACGCCGGGCTCGGCCAACCTGTTCGGGGCCACCTACTCGGTGTTCGGCGACATCGTGAAGCAGCAGTATCCGGACCTGGTGCCGTCGTACTACCCGGTGGACGAGATCCTGGACACCTCGTACGTCCAGGCCATCGCCTCGCGGGCGCCGAAGAGCCAGACGCAGATGGCGGCGGCGGAGACGCCGACCTTCCAGCAGTCCGATCCGGTGCGCAACGTGGTCAGCCGCCGGGCGTGGAACATCAACTTCGACACCGGCCGCGCCACCTTCACGCCGGAGGCCGAGCAGGAGATGCAGCAGCTCCTGCGCGACCTGCTGGTGGCGGGCTCGGCGGTGGTCGAGGTCCACGGCCACACCGACAACGTGGGCTCGCCGGACGCCAACATGCGGCTCTCGGAGGAGCGGGCCTTCGCGGTCCGCCAGTGGCTGGAGCGCCAGTCCCCGGCCAACTTCCCCGAGGGCCGCGTCCGCGTCTTCGCCCACGGCCAGCAGAACCCGGTGGCGCCCAACTCCTCGGACGCCGGCCGCGCCCGCAACCGCCGGGTGGAGATCGTGATCGGCACCACCGGCAGCACCTAGGCGGCCATCCTCAGGATGGAAGGACGAGGGCGGGGACTGAAATCCCCGCCCTTTTTCTTTGGATCAGCATTCGTCCGGCACGCCGTTGCCGTCCGCGTCCGCGCTCACGCCCTCCACGATGTCCGTCAGGTCCGACTGGCTGTTGGCGTTGCAGTCGTTCGCCGGCCCCGTGTAGCGGAGGAGGAAGGCGTCGTAGTCGGCGCGGTCGACGTCGCCGTCCCCGTCCGCGTCGAACGTGTCGCGGCAGGCGTTCGGCGGCGTTTGGAAGGCCGGATCGCTCCCCGGACCGGTCCAGCAGGCCCGCAGCTCCAGGAAGTCGCTGAGACCCACCGCGCCGTCGCCGTCGGCGTCCCCCGGCGTGCTGGAGACCCGGACCTCCACGATGGTGGCGAGGCCGCTGTTGGCGGCGTGGACGATGGTCGATCCGGCCTTGACGGCGGTGACCGTGCCGTTCGCGTCCACGGTGGCGATGGTGGGATCGTCGCTCCAGTACGTGGTGCCGGCCGCGGCGGCGCTGACGTCGCGCTCCACGCCGTCGTCGAAGGAGCCGGTCACCGTCGCCGAAGCGCTCGGCGTCGTGGCGGAGAGCAGCAGGGGCTGGGAGGACATGGCGAGCCCGGTGAGGGCGGCGGGGACGTCGACCCGCAGGGGCACGGACGCCGAAGCGATGCGGCCCTGGGCGTCCTCGGCGACGGCCACCAGCTCGATCCGGCCGGCGGCGTCGGTCGGCACGTCCACGACGTCGTCGAAGCTCGCCGCCTCGACGCCGGTGAAGCCGTGACCGTAGCGGAGGAAGATCCGGACGGGCGTGAAGCCCGCCGCGCCGGCCACGGTCACCGGCAGCGTCGAGCCGGCCGTCACGGTGGCCTCGGGGCTCGGCGTGGCGATCACGAGGCCGCCTTCAACGATCACCGGTTCCGTCTTCTCCGCGAGCAGGAGCTTCGGCTCCGCCTCCGGCGCTTCGGCGAGCAGCGCCGTCTGTGGAGTGCAAAGCGAGAGGGGAGAGATGGAGGGGATCGGCAGACCCGCGGCGAAGGCCGGGTCGGCGACCGGCTTGTTGAGCAGGTCGATCGCGGCCCGGTTGTAATCCGCCGAGGAGGTGTTGGAAGTGTGCATCGCCTGGAACGGATCGGACGTGACGGGGCCCACCGCGGCGCCCGCCGGCAGACCCGCCCGCTGGCTGCACACGCCCACGATCACGTCGTAATCCGGCTCGGGCAGGAAGAGGTTGTCCATGAAATTCGCCGCGCCGCTCAGGGCCATCATCTGGATCAGGATGCCCGCCCAGTGCGTGAAAACAGGCGGCTGGTTCTGGACCCACTGCCGCCCGCCCTGGCCCACGAACGCGTGGACCGGCAGGCCGATCGGGGGCAGCGACTGGACGGCGGTGCCGCCGCGCCGGAGATCCTCCATCGCGCCCCCCGCCGCCCGCGGCTCGGAGAGGAGGATGAAGGCTTCGCGCAGCGCGGGCCGGGCGACGACGTAGTTGGCGATGGGCGAGCCGAGCTGCGGCGAATCGATGATCACCAGCTTGTGGAGGGTGCCGGTGTAGAAGTTGGCCGGCTCGCGGTATTCATGGGCGCGGGCCACGTCCGCCGGCGTGCCCCGGAGCTGCGCGTAGATGCGGCCGCCGGCGTAGATGCGGGACAGGATGCCGCCCATGCTGTGGCCGAAGACGTCGGCCTGGGTGACCGCGAACCCCTTCTTGCGGAACGCCTGGAAGGCGTTGTTCACGCCCCACCAGACCTGGCTCTGGTTTTCGAGGAAGCTTTTGCCGGCGTGCGGCTCGTAGTCGTGGGGATAGACGAAGAAGCGTCCGTCCCGTAGCAGGGGCCACTTCCAGCTCGCGCCGTCGCTCCAGACGCCGTGGACGAGGACCACGGGGGGCCGGACGAGGTCGACCTTGCGGGTCACGGTGAGAGAGGAGCCGCCGCCGGAGGGAGCGAAGACGGCCGTCAGGTCGAGCTGGCGCGGCTTGGACTGGCCGAGGTCGGCGTCGCCCGCCACGCCAGGACGCACGAAGTCGATCGGGGCGGTCAGCACGGCGAAGGCCCACCAGGCGCTCCCCACCTGGCGGGCGGCGACGGTCACCGGATTGGCGGTCGTGGCCGGCTGGCCCAGGAGGTCGGCGAGGCGGCCCGCCCGCGCCGGGTCGCGCGAGCCGCGGTCGTCGGCCAGGGTGAAGGTCACGGACCCCGCCCCCGGCGCGCGGAAGCGGAGGATCACCGGCGTCACGCCGTCGGCGGCCAGGCCGCGCACCCGCGCTCCCATCGTCGCCAGCAACGCGGGATCGCGGCGGATGAACTGCGCCGGCTGCGAGCCGAGGGGCGTAGCGGAGTCGAGCAGCCGCGGCGCGTCTCCCGAGATGGGATCGACGATCTCCAGCCGCGAGACCGGCAGCGTGACGTTGCGCTCGGCCTGGCAGCCCTGGGGATGGTCGTAGCGCACCCGGACCACCACCACGCTTTCGAGCGGCAGGGTCGCGTCGGCCCGCACCCGCACCGGGCAGCGGGCGTTGCCGTCCGGATAGGTGGTGCAGGGGCCGGTGCGCTCGATCGTGGCGTTGCGGCTGGGGACCGTCGCGGTCAGGGAGCCGCCGGCGGGCGACGCGCTCACCAGCAGCTCGATCGTCTGGCCCGCCTGAAGCGCCGGCGGCGCCTCGACGCGCAGGATCGAAGCCGGTCCGCCGCTCGGGCAGACCGTTCCCTCCGCCGGCAGGCCTTCGAGCGGATTGCGGCAGGGGAAGTCTTCCTTCTGCTCCGGATCGACGCGGACGGTGGGCCAGAGCGTGTACTTGATGCCGAGCTCCGCCAGCGGCGTGCCGTCCGCGAGCGTGATCGAGCGCGGGTCCTCGGCGCAGAAGACCACGGAAGCGGAGCCTTCGCCGTAGGTCGGCGATCCCGAAGCGAGGGCCGACGCGCCGACGCTGCCCTCGATGCGGACCTCCAGGCCGCTGCCGGTGAACGGCTGGATCTGGAGCGGCAGGACGGTGCTCGATTCGCTGCCGGTCTCCACGCCGGAGAAGAAGCCGTACCGGTTCGCCGCGCCGTTGACCACCTGGATGCTGCCGCTCGCCGAGGAATACTCGCCGATGTTGCGCGCCGGGCGCAGGGCGATGCTGGCGTTCGCGGCGCCGTTCGTCTGGCTGTTGACGGTGAACGCGGTCCCCTGGACCTGGAAATGAAAGCGGACGTCGAGCTGGGTCTGTCCCGGCAGCAGGTTGGCGACCACGGAGCCGTAATCGAAGATCACGTACGACGTGAACTTCGCCCCGGCGCTGGGCACGGAAATGCCGTCGTCCTGCTGGTGGGCCTGCGCCGAGGCCGCGTACGCCTCGATGGCCGATTCGCTGAGGCTGGTCTTACGCTTGATCCGGAAGTGGTCGATGATCAGCTCGGTGCTGGTCTTCGCCGGCTCGGGCACGCAGAGCGGCTGGAAGCTCGCGGCGCACAGGCCGTCCTGCCAGGTGAGCATCTCCACCGGCTTGGCCAGGAACGCGTGCCGGACGCCGCCGTAGGTGCCGCTGCCCACGATGACGCCCTCGTCGCCGATCGAATGGGCGGCGTCGAGATGCCAGGGCTTGCAGTTGTCCGGATGGCCGTCGCGGCAGGTCGGGAGCATCATCTCGTTCAGATCCCAGGCCTGGATGCCTTCCCACAGCACCGCCCGGGTCTCGCCGCCGCCGCCCGCGTAGCCGACGATGCGGCCGCTGGAGAGCTGGAGGTCGCGCGCCGCGGAATCGCCGCCCGCGGCCGGCAGCTCGGTCAGGCCGGTGTCCGACCGCCAGCGGAAGGCGCGGGCGTTCCCCGGCGCGCCGACCTGGCCGACGGTGGTGAGCACGCCGGACGAGCTGAACAGGCGATAGGCCACGCTGGGCTCGGTCCCGAGCGGATAGACCACCGCGTTCGTCGACCGCTTGGGATACCAGAGCGCGAACCGTCCCTGGTGCTGCCCGGCCGTCACCGGATCGGTCGTGGAGCCGGTGATGGCGAAGGCCGCGCTGGTCCCGGACACCGGCATCACGGTCGGCGCGAACGACGGTATCAGCCAGTAGGCCGCGCGGCGCTCGCCGGAGACGGTGACCTCGCCGGCGACCTGGCCGACGGAGTCGATGCCCCAGGCGACGCCGCTGGAGCTGCCGGTGGGGAGGCGGAAGAGCTGAGGCAGGATGCTGCCGTCGCTCTGCTTGGTCCACAGCGCGGGCCGGTCGTTCCCCGCCGCGTCGCGGGTGAGCCCCAGGGCCGTGACATCCCCCTTGAAATCGAAGACCTCGCTCAACACGTCGGACCCGACCGGACAGAACGCCCGCCGCACCCCCGTCCGGCTTTCGTAGAGGAATCCCGCGCGCGGCACGGACCCCGGGCAGATCGGCGTTTCGAGCGCGCCCGCCGTGACCCCCAGGCCGATGTTGCGCACCCGGTAGGCGTCGCCCGGTCCGAGGTCCGAGACCGAGTAGTATCGTGGGGGAGACGTGCTCTGCGCGTAGACGGCGGCGGAGCCGAGGAAAGCCAGGGCCAGGGACGCGAGGCGAAGGACGAAGCGGTCCATCGAAAACCTCCAGGCTGATGCGGCGGACTGTTTATCTTATTCTATCATAGGAATAAGTTGGCTGCCCGGCGAGCCTCCCGGGTCTTCAGACTTCCGGGGAGAGAAACGGAACGAGCCCCCCGGACGTCGCGGCATCAGGGTGGGACGCAAGACCGGCGGGGGAGACCGCGCTCCCTCGAGTCCGGAACGCTCTCCCCGACGCCCGGACCCTCTGGGCGAGCACCCGGAAGGCTCGTCCCCGCGCCCTGGACGTCCGTACCCGCCGCCGGAACGTTCTCCCCTGCGTCCGGAGGTCTCCACCAAAAACCCGGACGTCTTCAACAAGTAGGTGGAGGTCTCTACCTGTTGGGTGGAACGCTCTACCCACTGGAAAGACGCTTCCGGCGAGTGGGTGGACGCCGCCACCCATTGGGTGGGCCGCTCCACCCAATGGGTGGAAGGCTCTACCTGTTCGGTAGAGCGCTCCAACGAGTGGGTGGCACCCTCTACCCACTGGTACGGACGATCCGGGAGCGCGAACGGACGTTCTCCCTTATGCTCTTCCTATCCGGGGCCGCCGAATGCACGCATTCCCGCTCCGTGGATATCGGCCACCCGGTAAATTGACCGCCATGCGACGATCCCCATATACTTCCTCCATGGCCGAGCCCCTGCGCAACACGCCGGCCGACTGGGAGAGCGAACCGACCTCGTCTCCCGGCGCCGATCCCTTCCCCTACGGATGGCGGATCCGGCACGTCCGCCTGCCTAGCGGCGAAGTCGCAGAGCAGCAGATCCCGCTGACGCCGGAGGACCTTCTCGACCCTCAACTGGGAGACGTCGTGGTCCAGAGCGTAGATCACTATTGGGAGGCGCATGACGTGGCGGGTCCCCTCCGGGATCACTATGCCTCGCGGGAGGACGTCCTGGTCGCCAGCGACGTGAAGCTGCTCTGGGGGATTCAGGATCTTAAGGAGCCGGCGCCGGACGTCGCGGTCATCTTCGGAATCCGCGACAAAAAGGCGGAGCGGGAAAGCTTCAATTGCGTCGCTGAGGGTACCCGTCCCAGCCTTGTCATCGAGGTGGTCTCCTCCAAGGACGCGGAGGTGCGCCGCAATGACTACGTGGACAAGGTCAGGATCTACGAGCAGGCGGGGGTCCCCGAGTACATCATCCTCGACCCGCCGTCGCGACTGACGAAGAATCGCTTCCTGCTGACCGGCTATCGTCTGGAGGTCGGCGGGAAATACCAGCCGATCCAGCCCGACCCGAAAGGCTTCCTCCTCTCCAAAACCACCAACCTCCTCTTCGGCGCGGCCGAGGATGGCCAGACGCTTCAGGTGATCGACGCGGCTACCGGGGAACGGCTGTTGACTTCTCTTGAGGTGAAAGAGGCTCAGCAACGGGAGGCAGAGGCCCGAAAGCAGGCGGAAGAGCGAGCCGCGCAGGAAACCGCTCGTCGAAAGGAAGCGGAGGAGCGGGCCGAAGCCGCCGAAGCCGAGACCGCCCGCCTCCGGGCCGAGTTGGAGCGATACCGGGGGCAGTGATTCCTCCGATGGCAGCGTCTCCTCCCCGTGTCGATCCTTTTCGATTTGGATGGCGTTATCGCTACGTCCCTCAACCCAACGGCGAAGTCATTCAAGAGCAGATCCCGCTGACGCCGGCGGATCTTCTCGATCCTCAACTGGGAGATGAGATACCGCAGACCACACAGCACTACCGGAAAGTCCATGACCTTCAGGATCAACTCCGGACTCAATTTCGTGGTCGAAAAGATGCTCTGGTCGTCTCCGACCTGAAGATGCTTTGGCGGATTCCAGGTCTCGCCGAGCCCGCGCCCGACGTCGCCGTCATCTTCGGGATTCAAGACAGGGAGACGGATCGGGACAGTTTCGATTGCATCCTCGAGGGGACTCGTCCCAGCCTCATCATTGAGGTCGTTGACTCTAGAGATCCAGAATTACGGCGCCATGACTACGAGCGGAAGGTCACGATCTACGAAAAGGTGGAGATCCCCGAGTACATCATCCTCGACCCGCCAACGCCGTCTACGAAAGGCCGTTGCCTCCTGACCGGCTATCGTCTTGGCGCCAACCAGAAATATCGGCCCATCCAGCCGGACGCGCAGGGATTTCTCCTGTCGGAAACCACGCAACTCCGGTTCGGCGTGGCTGAAGACGGTCGTAGCTTTCAGGTGATCGAGGCTGTGGCAGGAAAGCCTCTGCTCACGCTGCCGCAGATGGACGAGGCTCGGAAGCAAGCGGAAGAGCGAGCCGCGCAGGAAAAGGAGCGGGCCGAAAGGGAAGTCGAGGCCCGGAAGGCCGCCGAAGCCGAGATTGCTCGCCTCCGGGCCGAGTTGGAGCGGGCTCGGCGGGGGTAGCAGGTCTTTAGGATTCCTGTTCGCGGAGGCGGGCGCGGATGGCTTCGACGTAGGCGGCGTCCTTTTCCGCATCCAGGTGGCCGATCTCTCGCCTGAAATCAACAAAGACCTGCATCAGGTCCGCGGCACGCTGGAGATCTCCTTCCTCCTCATACCCAAGTCCTAAATTCCAATTGGCATTGGCCTCTCCTATTCTGTCTCCGATCTCGCGAGCGATGGCGAGGTGCTGTTCGTAAAATTCGATGGCGCGGTGGGGCTCGCCGAGATCTGCGTAGGCGATACCCAGGTTGCCGAGAGCGTTGGCTTCTCCGAGCCGATCTCCGATCTCGCGAGCGATGGCGAGTTGCTGTTCGCAGATCTCAATGGCACGGTGCGGCTCTCCCAGATTTTTATACGCGACTCCCATGTTGCCGAGGGTGTGTTCTTCTCCACGCCGGTCTACAATCTCACGTGCAATGGCAAGGTCATCCTCGTAAAACTCAATCGCACGACGCGGATCTCCAAGAAGCGCATGGCAGTTACCCAGATTGCCAAGGGTTTGTCCCTCAGTGCGCCGATCAGCACTTTCGCGAGCAAGATCAAGTACCTGTTCGTAGAGTTCAATAGCTCGGAGAGGTTGGCCAAGGTATGTGTAAGCAAGACCAAGACTGCCGAGATGTCTCATTTCTGCGGTCCGCTCACCCAACCGCCGGGCTGCCTCAAGAGCAGCCTCTCTCCAGATAATTTGCTCTCTAGGATGGAAGCGAGTATACAAAATATAGGTGCCCTCGACAGGATAACCACTACAAAGATACGCTGCCTCTTCAGAGACCGCAGAGTGCTTTACTGCCCAAGCTTGACCAGCCTGGATATTGCGCCGCTCAGCATCGAACATCCTTAAGCCTACAAGGATCTGCTCGCCTCCCTCCTCAAAGAGATTGTCGGCGCGGGCAAGAACTCCCAAATAATGCTTCGCATGCTTAACCCGAGCCTCTTCCTGTTCGTTCTTTTCAAACAATACAACAGCAAACTCCCGAGCCAGATCATGCAGCCGGAATCTCCTATCGTTCGAATCCCATTCGACAAGGCTGTACCGATTCAGATCGTCCAACTCCTTCTGAGCTGAATCCTCATCCAATTCCCAGATCGCCGCTGCAGCCGCCAAATCGAACGTGTCAGGGAAGACGCCCAGCCACCGCCAGAGCCTCCGCTGTTCCTCGTCCAAAAGGTCATAGCTCGTATGGAGGGAAGCATCCACTCCATCCAGCCGTTCCTTGCCTTCCTTCAATCGGCGAATGTAATCAGCAGGGGAGAGGGTAGGCCGCTCAGCGAGGGCACTCCCTGCCAGACGCAGGGCCAAGGGGAGATAGCCACAGAGTTGGGCAATCTCGTCGGCGTCCGCTCCGATCCTTTCGTCGATCCGGAGAAGCAGATCGCGTGCTTCCTTCTGGGACATCTCGTCTAGATCTTTCGGGACAAACCCCGGTAGGGTGAAGTGGAATCTTGACGTCACCAGCAGCAGTGAGCCCGCAGGAGGGATCAGCGGCTCTACCTGCGCCCGGCCCTCTCGGGATGCGTTGTCCATAAGTAGGATTGTCCGCTTGCCGTGGAGCACTGAGCGATAGAGCCCTTCCAACTGCATCGGATCCTCAGGAAGTTGCACCTCTGGGTGAAAGGACCGGATTACGTGAGCCATCGCCTGAGCAGGCGTCAACGGCTGGAGATCAACTCCTTTGAGATCGAGATAGATCTGGGCGTCCGGATATAGAGGCGTCAGCTCCTCGGCGAGTTTCAGCGCGAGGGTGGTCTTTCCGACCCCGCCCATACCGCGGAATCCGAAGATGGCTCCGGCTCCACCCTGGGTCAGCTTCTCTTTGAGGGAAGCGAGCTCTTCCTGGCGTCCCGTGAAGTCGCGCGGAGGAGGAGGGAGTTGGTGCAGGGCTTGAAGCGGGGAAGAGATGCCTGGCGAGATCGCGCTGTCCCGAGGCTTGGTATCCGCCTTGGGTGTTTCCTGGGTGAAATCGAGGATCTCTTCGCAGATGCGGGTTAGTTCGGAGTTGAGCTTGCCCTTGAATCGCTCCAGCGGACGGCCGTCTTTGGGGCGGACCTGTAAAGGAGACAGCCAGGAGATCTTCTGCCAAGCGCAAGCTTCAGCGATGACAGGGATGAATCGAAGACCGTCCTTGGCCTGACGTTCGAGGAGATACGGGACCTCCTCGTTGAGGATGAAGTCCGAGCTGAGGGAGTTCGAGGTGACCAGGAGAACAGCGGCGTCAGCCCGGTCCATGGCCTCCCGGATCTTCGAATGCCACTGATCTCCAGGGCCGATCTGCTCGTCATGCCAGGGATCGAGGAGGACCTCCTTCTGGAGCACTCGGAGATGGCGGACGAGGTGGTCCTTCCAGCGACCATCTTTGTGGCTGTAGCTGATGAAGACGTTGGGCATTGAAGAGGCATTTTAGCGGGTTACCGCTGCTGATGTCCCGCATGCATATCCCAACGGTGTGTCCGCCCCGCAGGGGCACGGGCGTAAAGCCTGGCGCTTTAGCGCCAGGAATTAAGACCCCAATTTTTCTAGAGTCCCGAAGGGACGCAGGTATGTCTCCTGCGTCCCTTCGGGACTTTGGTGTGTGGGTAATCGGGGGACCTGGCGTTTAAAACGCCAGGCTCTATACCCTTGCCCCTTCGGGGCAGGTCCCCCGCCCAACAAATTGGTTTGTGGCCGGCGGGACGCCGGCGGTCCCAGGGGGCGTGCTCCGGGGCGCAGAGGCGGCCCCGGAGCGCCCATGATCCTAGAAGACCTGCTCGTCCGCCGTGGGGCCGTAGACGCTCGGCACAGGGATGTCGTTCAGGCGCAGGTACACGGAGAGCTGGCCGCGGTGGTGGATGATGTGGTTGAAGACCATCGTGCGCACCACGGCGGCCTTGGGCAGGGTGAAGACCTCGCGGTCCCCCTTGCGGAGGGTCCACGGCTTCTTGAAGTCCTCATCGCTGGCATTGGCCAGGGCGGCGCGGGTGGCGGCGACGTTCTTGTCGAACATGTCCAGGAGCTCCTGCGTGGACTCCACCTGCGGCGGAGTGAAGGGTCCCCCAATATCCAACTCGTCCTGCCCCATGATCGTGGTGCCCCAGCCGGCCAACTGGGCGACGTGCGTCGCCAGGGTGCCGAAGGGGAAGGACTTGTCGTGCGGCTTCCAGCCGAACTTTCCGGCGTCTACCCGCTCGAGGACCCGGCGGGTGGTCTTCATCTCCTGGTCGAACTCAGGCAGCAGGGACTGGCTGATCATTCATGTACCTCCTTGGAATCTAAGGATCAGGGGTTGTCGAAGAGGGAAGGCTGGTCCCCCTCGGCGCCGGCGTAGAGGAGCCGGCCGCCGGGGAGGACGCGGGCGTTGGAATCGAGCTCGTGGGGATCGGCGCGGCCGGGGGCCAGGATGTGGAGGACTTCGACGCCCCGCGCCACCAGGGCGTCCGAGATCAGCCGCCGGTGGCAGCGCCAGGGAACCGCCTCGGCGCAGAGGATGGCCACGACTTCCCGGCCGGCGCGCTCCATCAGCCGCTCCAGGGCGGCGGCGAACGCGGGGGTCTCCATGTGGTCGGCGTAGCCCCGGAAGGCTTCGACCCTCCAGGCCGTGTGCGGAGAGCCGGGACGGACGGCGCGGCGGCCGCCAAGGTCCGGCTCGTGCATATAGTGAATGCCGGCCTCGGCCAGGGAGGCGGCCAGGGAGTCCCGGGAGAACTGCGGGTGCCGGCGCGACATGGGATACCGCCGGACGTCCACCAGGACCTGAACGCCATGCTCGCGCAGGAGGTCCAGGAGCTCCTCGATGGAGCGGGTGGAGTGGCCGAGGGTGAAGACGGGAGGCATGGGGCTACTATATCCTTGCCCACCGGGCGGGCCGGAAGTGGAAGAAAACAAGCGGGATCAGGGTTTTTTCACCGGGGGAGAGTCCGGATTGCTGCTGAGAGTCATTACCTACAACATCCATCGGGCGATCGGAGTGGATCGCCGCTTTCGTCCGGAGCGGATCGCCGCGATCCTCCGGCACTATGACGCCGACCTCGTCCTGCTCCAGGAGGTGGACGAGGGCGCGCCGCGTTCGCGCGAGCTGAATCTCGCCAAGGAGCTGGCGGAGATGGCGGGGTACCCGTACTTCGCCCTGGGCCACAACGTCAGCCTCAAGAAGGGCTGGTACGGCAACGCCACGCTGAGCCGGCTGCCGATCCTGCGGGAGCGGAACATCGACCTTTCCTTGCGCGAGAGCTGGATCCGCCGCGGCTGCCAGCACACCACGCTGGGCCTGAACGGGAAGGGGCACATGGAGGTCTTCAACCTCCATCTGGGGCTCTCGGCGCGGGAGCGGAACAAGCAGGTCGAGCTGCTGAGCCGTTCTCACGAGTTCAGCGCGGCGCTGGACGGCGCGCCCGTGCTGGTGGGCGGCGACTTCAACGACTGGCGCTCGCTGCTCCTGCCGGTCTTCACCGACGGCCTAGGCTTCGGCTGCGCCACGGAACGCAAGCGCGGCCCCTACCGCTGCATCCCTACCTATCCCTCCTTCTCCCCTCAGGGCGGCCTCGACCGTCTGTATCACCGCGGTCCGCTCGAGCTGGTGTCGGTGCACGCCTGCCGGATGCAGGTGGCGCGGGTGGCGAGCGATCACCTGCCGGTGGTGGCGGAGTTTCGGGTGAAGGCCGGCTCCTGAGCCCTCCCGGCCTTCCGGCCGGGCCCTCACTCCCCGGCCCTCTCTCCCGACCCCTCCCTCCCACCCACACCGGGAGAGAGGGAGAGGTTAGCCAAAAGAAGCCAGAAACAGACAGCCAAGGCCCCTCCGGTCTTTTTGCTTTTTTGACTAACTTCTCCTCCTCTCCCGGTGAGGGTGGGAGGGAGGGGTCGGGAGAGGAGGCCGGGTGGTGAGGGCCCGGCCGGAAGGCCGGGAAAGGGTTGGGCAGGGCCAGCGTTCAGGTTATGCTTCCCAGGTTCCCGCGAACCGCATTAATCCTGCTGTATTGTAGTGTTTAGGGGAGAAACCCAATGTCTCGTCCTGCCGTCCTGGTGGTCGATCCGGAGGCGGCCCGGCGCAAGGAGATCTCGCACGGGCTGACCGGCTTTGGCTATGAGGTGATCCCCGCCGTGGGCGTGGAGGAGGGGCGGCGGTATGCCCGGACGCTGGGGCCGGGGATCGTGGTGGCGCCCGTCGAGGTCGCCCGGGGGGAGGACGGCTCCGTGGCCGAGCGCTTCGACGCCACCGATCCCACGGCGCAGCACACGCTCCTGCTGCTCGGCGGCGACGAGGAAGAGGGGCGCGAGCTGCCGGAGGACGTCCTCTTCCTCACGGCGCAGGGGCTGTCGTCCTGGGACCTCGTGCGGCGCATTCATCTCGTGCTCCTGGGCCGCGAGATCGGCGTCGAGCCGGACGCGGAGTTGCAGTCGCTGGTGGGAGACTTCTCGCTCCTGCCCTTCCTGGAGCTGCTGCGGGCCGCCAACCGGGTGCGCATGACGGGCCGGCTGGTCTGCGCCGAGGGGGAGGTCGTGCTGGAGGATGGCGAGATGCTCGCCGCCACGGCGGGGCACGCCACCGGGGTCAAGGCGTTCCTGCGCCTGAGCCTGCTGGACGCCGGGCCGTTCTGGATCCAGCTCCGGCCTGCCACGGGCGTGGGGAAGGAGTTCCAGCAGGACCTCAAGTCCATGATCTTCCTGGCCCTGGAAGACCGGCTGCACGACGCTCCCGATCCGCGGGCGCGGGTGCGGGTCCATCTCGGTCCCCGCTTCTTCGAAACCCGCTTCTCGCCGCGCCAGCAGGAGATGCTCGCGCTGATCCCGGGTTGCGTCACGGTGGGGCGCCTGCTCGACGCCATGCCGGCGGCGACCGACGGCGAGATCCTGCGCGATCTCCTGGGGCTTCGCGAGATGGGGATCGTCACGCTGGAGGAGCCGGAGGAGCTGGTCCGGATCGTCACCGATTCGACCTCGGACCTGCCGCCGGAGGTGGCGCGGGCGAACGGCATCCACGTGGTGCCGGTGCTGGTGCTGTTCGGCGACAAGGTCTACCACGACGGGGTCGATCTCAAGGCCAAGGAGTTCTACGAGCTGCTGGAGAAGGGGCCGGCTCATCCGCGGACGAATCCCACGCCGAAGGCCGACTTCCTGGACGTCTACCGGTCGCTGGCGCCGCGGAAGGACATCGTCTCCCTGCACATTTCGGAGAAGCTCTCGCAGACGGTGGTGCACGCCCGGCAGGCGGCGGAAGAGGGGCTGCCCGAGTACCAGAAGCAGCGCGGCGAGGCCGAGCGCGTAGTGCTGCGGGTGGTGGACACCCGCCAGGCCAGTCTCGGGCTCGGTCTGATGACCCTGTTCGCCACCCGCATGGCGCGGCGGGGCGTCGAGCCGGACGCCATCGTGGAGCGCATCGAAGCCATGCGGGACCGGGTGCACGTCCTCTTCGTGGTGGACACGCTGGAGTACCTGGCCCGGGGCGGGCGCATCGGCAAGGCGCGGGCGCTGCTGGGCAACCTCCTGGGGATCAAGCCGATCCTGGGCGTGGTGGACGGCGAGATCGTGTCCGTGGACAAGGTGCGGGGGGGCCGCGCGGCGCATCCCAAGCTGATCGAGCTGTTCAAGGAGCGGGTAGATCCCCAAAAGCCGGTGCTGGCCGCCATCGCCCACGCCAAGGCCCCCGTCTGGGCCGACCGCCTGCGCGGCCTGGTCGAGAAGAGCTTCCAGGCGCGGGAGATCCTGATGGGAGAGATGGGCCCCGTCGTAGCCGCCAACGCCGGCCCTGGGACGGTGGGCGTGGCGCTGTTCCAGCCGACGGAGGAGGAGCTGGAGCTGATCGCTCCTATCCAGGAGACAACCTAGAACGAAGGCGGTAGAGACGTCCCCAGCCCGTTTCAGAACACCGCCCGCAGACCTTCGACGTCGGGGCGTCTCTTGGCGGGGATCAACCTTGAAATTGCGAGGACGCACCGCGTCCGGGTTTGTCAGGCGATAACGTGACGCCCCGCGTCCTGTCCTCTGGATCGGTATCGCCGCTCCGGAGACGCCCCGACGTTGGGGCCTGCGGAGGGCGTTCTGAAACGGGCAGGGGCGTCTCTACCGCCTTCGCCGGAGGTTCTCGAGCGGATGAACGGAAGAAAACGGATCGCCTTCGTAACCCACGCCGGTCTGCCCGGTCTGGCGGCGGACGACCGTCTGGCGGTGGAGGAGCTGGTCCGCCGGGGCGCCGAGGTCGCGCCCGCGGTGTGGGACGACCCCGGCGTCCAGTGGTCCGGCTTCGACAGCGTCGTCCTCCGCTCGACCTGGGACTACCACTTGAAGCTGTCTTCCTTCCTCGACTGGCTGGATCGGCTGGAAGGGGAGGGCGTGCCGCTGTGGAATCCGGCGGCGGTGGTGCGCGCCAACTTGGACAAGGGCTATCTGGTGGATCTCGCCGACTCCGGGGTCCCTGTCGTTTCCACCGTACGAGTAGAGAAGGGGAGCGCGCCGAACCTCGCGTCGCTCCTGGACGAGCGGGGCTGGACGGACGTGGTGATCAAGCCCGCCGTCTCGGCCTCGGCCTTCCGAACCTGGCGGACCTCCCGCTCTCAGGCCGCGGCGGAACAATCCACTTTCGAGGAGCTCCTGGTCTCCTCAGCCGCACTGGTGCAGCCGTTCCTGCCGGAGATCCAGACGCGGGGCGAGTGGTCCATCATGTTTCTCGGCGGCGAATACAGCCACGCGGTCCTGAAGCGGCCTCGCGAAGGGGACTTCCGCGTCCAGGAGCATCTCGGCGGATGGTCGGAGCCGGAGGCGCCCGGTCCCAGGCTGATCGCGCAGGCCAGGGCCGCGGTGGAGACGATCCCCGGTCCCTGGCTCTACGCCCGGGTGGACGGCGTAGAGACGGACGCGGGGCTGCTCCTCATGGAGTTGGAGCTGACGGAGCCTTCCCTGTTCCTGGGGACCGATCCGAAGGCGCCGGCCCGGTTTGCGGAGGCGATCCTGGCGCGGTCATGATCCTCAGCGTACAGGTCTGAGGCGCCGGAAAGCGCTCACGCGGTCCGAACAGCCGCAGGTACTCTTCGCCACCCGCGGCGCGAAGGGTGCAGTCTCCCGGACAGGTCTTCCGCGCCGCTTGGCACACCCGAACCAGATCCCGGGAAGCGGCGACCGCCTTGTAGCGGGCCAGAATGTCCGGATCCAGTCCTCCGGACCGCCAGACCTCCTGGAAGGAACGCCGCGATCCGGGGTCCTCGCTGAGCTGTTGCCGGATCCAGGCGTAGTCGCGGTCATAGGACTGGAGATAAAGCCGGTACCGGTCGAAGAAGCCGGCGCCCATGAACCGGGCCGTCCAGCGGGTCAGGAACCAGCCTCCGGAGCGCTCCGCGAGGGAATCGAGGAGTCGCTGGCTGGAGATGGCTCCCAGGACCGTGGCGTCCCGATAGCGGCGCCGCAGGTCGTTGGAGACCAGGAGCGAAGCGGGAGCGGGGGAGCCCGGCCCGTCGAGTCCGCTCTCCAGATAGGAAATCGCGAGGCGGAGTTGATATTTTTCGACTGTCAACGCGAAGACCTGGATCACCATCCCCGGCTCGTTCTCCAGGATCGCCGCCTGCCGGCCCAGGCTCCGGATGGCGTCGAGAACCCCGGCGGAATCCCTGTCCTCCAGAGCGAGGAAGCCCTGGAGGTAGAGCATCCGCGCCAGGGAGATCTGGAGATAGGAGTCCCGCGGGAGCCAGTTCCTCTCACGGTAGTCGATCCCCAGCCAGGACTCGCCCGGTCCCAGCGAACGCGCCGCCTGGAGGGCCTCGCGGTTCTTCTCCAGCAGGGCCGCCAGCCATGGCCGATTGGACAGCAGGGCAGCCCGTCCGCCGTTGACGGTTTCGCTCAGGAGATCCCGGTCCGCTTCGGAGACGTTCAGGGACGCGATGGCCGCGAGGAGTTGGGCTCCAGGACTGCCGGGCGGGGGAGCGGGACGGACGAACCGCTCGATGTCCAAGGAGCCGGCGGCTCTTTCCAGGCGCGCCTTGGCAATCGCGTGGAGGACCCAGCCGGAGGAGACGGTCAGGAGGAACAGGGTGGCGAGGGCGGCCAGGATCCAGAGATAGAAGCGCGGGATGCGTCTGCGGGGGCGGACCGGGGGCTCCATCGCGGTGGAGTATAAGGAGGCGGTCTGCCCTTCGAGACCTCACCCTCGGTCCCTCTCCCATCTCCCTGCCGCCCGCCCCCGGGAGAGGGAGGGCCCTGCGCTTGAGGTCTTCTTGGTCTCGGCAAGATCGCTGCCTCATCGTTCCCCCTCTCCCGGGTGGCGGGAGGGGGGTGGGAGAGGGGGCCAGGGGGTGAGGATTCGAAGGGCAGAGCGCCCCAGAGGGCATTCCACCATATATCCTCTCCCCTGATGCACCGCCCGTTCTTTCATCTCTGCCTCCTCTTCCTCGCCGCCCCAGCCCTGGCCCTCCGCCCCCTGAGCCTCGACCTCCCCGGCGCTCCGGCCGCCGTGATCTCCGCCGACGTCGACGCCGACGGCCGCCGCGACCTCGCGGTGGTGGTGGCCTACAACCAGTGGGAGGAGATGGCCGTCACCGAGAGCAGCCGGATGGAGGGGATCGACGAGCTCGTGGAGGTCATGACCGTCGTCCCCCAACTGCTGGACCGCCGCGAGGTGCGCGTCTACCGCGCCCGTCCGGACGGCACCTACGAGCCGCCCCGGTCCCTGGCGCTGCCGCTCTCCGTGCTCGCCCTGGAAGCCGGACCGCCGGGCATGCCGGTCGTGGCCCTCACCGACGACGGCGTCAGCGCGCTCCGTTTCGAAGCGGGCGCGCTGCGTCTGGAGCCGGTCATCGCCGACGTGCCCGTGATCGCCGGCACGGGCAACTTCATGGGCGATCTCAAGCTGATGCGGGACGTCAACGACGACAAGGTCCCGGACCTGCTGCTGCCGGCCCGCGACGGCCTCGCCGTCTATCTCGGCCGGCCCGAGGAGAAGGGGCTGGCGCGGCGGGCGGCGTCCCGCGTTCCCATTCCCAACGAAGCCTGGCGCTCGACGGGCGATCTGGAACGCCGCTATCCGCTGCCCGCGGTGCAGGACGTCACCGGCGACGGGCGGCCGGACCTGATCTTCCGCGATTCCGCCCGCCGCTGGCGCGCCGTCTGGATCGCCCGCAACGCCGGGCAGGGGAGATTCCAGCCGGCGGTGCAGGTGATGCTGGGCGCGGGCGATCCGCGCGGCCCCAATCCCGTCTGGCTGGGGGATCTCGAAGGCAACGGCCTGGCCGAGGTGGTGCTGCGCCAGAGCCTGGACGATCCCAAGCGGGGCGGTCTCCGCAAGGAGATGGCCGAGGCCCGCGAGCCCCGCAGCCGCATCACCTTCCGCCGCCTGACCCGCGACCTCGCCCTCGACAAGGCCGCCTACGGATCGCTCGACGTCACGGGCTACGGCTTCGAGTCCGAGAACGCCGACATGGACCTGCCCGGCGGCTTCCGGGATCTCAACGGCGACCGCCGTCCCGATCTGGTGACCATGACCCTGGACGTGGGCCTGCCCAAGCTCCTGGGCAGCGTCGCCACCAAGCGGCTCACCGTGGGGCTCGACTTCCACGTCTGGTGCCAGCAGAAGGACGGCCGTTTCCAGGCGGTCAAGGGGCTCGATCTCTCGGGAACCTTCCGCTTCGACCTCAACGACCTGCGCGTCAGCCAGCTCTCCCTCTTCTCAGGGGATTTCGACGGCGACGGGCGCGCCGACTTCGTCCAGATCGGAAGAGGCAAGAGGGTGACGATCCACCGCGGCCGGGCCGACTGCGGTTTCCCCACCAAGCCGGACATGGCCTTCGATCTGCGCCAAGAGCCCCGCGACCTCTCCCTGGTGCAGATCCGCGACCTCGACGGCGACGGCAAGTCGGACCTCCTGCTGGTCCAGCCCAAGGGAGCGGTGGAGGATGGGATGGTGCCGCCGGTGCGGTTGGATCTTTATGTGAGCGGGGGACGGTCATGAGGGATAAAGATCGCTGGGGCGGCATGCCCTTCGAGACCTCACCCCCTGGCCCCCTCTCCCAGCGCCCTCCCATCCACCGGGAGAGGGGGAACGATCCTGTGCCGGCCTTGCTGAATCAAAACGATAACCGCCCGCATACGTCCCCCCTCTCCCGGTTGGGGGGAGGGCGATGGGAGAGGGGGCCAGGGGGTGAGGGCTCGGAGGGCAGACCGCTCCGACTGGCAATCATCCTTCTGAACCTCCTCTTTCTGATCGCTGTTCGTCCCGGGATCGCCCAACCCTTCACCGCCACCCTCCCCGGCACCCTCGTGGACGCCGCCGGCGTAACCGGCCCCGGCGGACGTCCCGGCGTCGCTCTCCTGGTCGCGGTGGGGCGGGACGGCAAGGGCGCGAAAACCCTCCTCTTCCTCGATCCCGCAAGCCGCGGAGTGACCCGCTGGGCCTCCGGGCTGCACGAGGAGGTCAACGCCGTGCGGGCGTTCGACGTCGCGGGCGACGGCGTGGCCGCTCCCTTGGCCGGCATGCCGGGGCTGTTGTTCACGCCGGCCGGCGGGGGAGCGGCGCGGCGGTTCTTCGAGCAACAGCATCTGGATCTCCGCTCGGTGACCGGAGCCACGGCGGGCCGGCCCTGGATCGCCACCGCCCGCGCCGGCCTCCTGGAGCTGCTGGGGCGCGGACCCGAAGGCGGCCTCGCCCGTATCGCCTCGTTCCCCCTGCCGCTGGAAGCCCAACGGCCCCGCTGGGGATTGCGCATCGCGAGCCCGCCGGTGACCCTGCTGCCCGGCGATCCGCCGCTCTTCGCCGTGGGACCGAAGGAGGAGGGGCGCCGGTTGCAGACGCTGCTCATCCCGGCGGGCGGCGAGCCGGCGGTGGAATCCTGGTCCCTGCTGCCGGCGGGCGAGCGCCTGATGGACGACCGGCGCTATCTCCGCTTCGACGGCGTGCCGGCCCTGGCCGTAGCGAGCTTCGAGAAGGTCGGGCTTCTGGCCAAGAAGCGCTTCCGCCTCTTCCTCGTGCAACAGGACCGCTCGCGCCGGGGCGGCGGCCCTGTCCTGACGGTCGACACCGACTGCCCCCTCTGGCTCCCCCTGGACGCCATGTCCGGCGACGCGGACGGCGACGGCAGGAAGGACCTGATCCTCGCTCATCCCGGAGGCTTGCGGGGGAAGGAGATGCTGCTCGCCGTCCACAAGGGGCTGGGCGAGGGACGTTTCGATCCCAAGCCCCGGCGCTGGAAGGTGAACGCCGAGCCCACCGACTGGCTGTACGGCCCCGACCTCTCCGGCGACGGCGTCCCCGATTTCCTGCTCCTCACTGGGGATCGCCTGCAGGTCTATCCTGGAGATCCCAAGGGCTCGCGTCCCCTGGCCGGCAAGCCGTCGCGGTCGATCCCCATCCCCGGCGCGCCGAAGCGGGACGATGACGACGAAGATCCGGACGTGGGAGACGACGGTCCGGCCCGCGAACGCTTTCTGCAAGCGGTGGCAATGCCGGGAGGAGGAACGGCGATCCTGGTCCGTGGGGCTACGAAGGACGGGAAGACCGCGCTGACGGTGCTTTCCCTCGCTTCGCCGAAGCCGCCCGCTTGAAGCAGTCGAGCATGTGGTCGTCCACCATCCCCACGGCCTGCATGAAGGCGTAACAGATGGTGGAGCCCACGAACCCGAATCCCCGGCGCTTGAGCTCCTTGCTCATCGCCTTGGACTCCGCCGTTTCGGGAGGGATCTCCTTGAGGCTCTTCCAGTGGTTGACCTTGGGAGAGCCGCCGACGAATTTCCACAGGAAGTGGTCGAGGCTGCGGCCCGTGTCCTCGAGGAGCCGGAAGTACGCCTGGGCGTTCTTGATGGTGGCCTCGACCTTGGCGCGGTTGCGGATGATCCCGGGATCCGCGAGGAGGCGTTCGACGTCCTTGTCGGTATAGCGGGCGATCTTCGCCGGATCGAACCCGTGAAACGCCTTCCGGTACCCCTCGCGCCGCCGCAGGACGGTGATCCATGACAGCCCGGCCTGCGCCCCCTCCAGGATCAGCATCTCGAACAGCCGCCGGTCGTCATGGACGGGCACGCCCCATTCCTCGTCGTGATAGGCGATGTAGAGCGGATCGTCGCTGACCCAGCCGCAGCGGGGGAGGTTGGAAGAGGTGGTCGGGGATGCCAAAGGGGTCTCCTTTCCGGGAACGCGGTCCGGGAAGGTAGCATAGGAGAACCAAGGGCGGGACGTTCTTACTTCTTCTGGGCTTCCATGTATCTGCGCAAAACCAGGTTGATCCGAGTCTGGTACCCCTTGCCCTGATTCTTGAACCAGTCGAGCACATCGGGATCAAGCCGGATGGTGATGCTCGGCTTGGCTTGTGGCATGCGCAATTCAGCTTCCGCGAAGAACGACTCGTCCAAGGGGGGGATATCGGATGTGTCGATCTCCTCGTCCGTCATCCTGTCGATGCGGTCCCAGTCAGTTCGCGAGGACTTTCTCATAGGCTTGCCGCTCATGTTTTACTGCCTTTCTCATCGAGATGATTCGGACGATCTCACCTCCGTTAAGCTCGGTGAAGACCACCACAACCACGCGTCCTTGGAGGGTCCCGATGCCAGTCCAGCGCTCTTCGCCATAATCCTCTCGGTTGTCCAGGCGGGTCAAAATAGGCGAGTCGAAGACTTCAGGAGCGTCGCGAAAGTCGAGGCCGTGCTTGCGGAGATTCTCCTGGTTCTTGCGCTCGTCCCATTCGAACCGCACAGCCTCTAGTGTATGTACAGTCTGTAACTACGTCAAGGAGCGCCCCGGCCATGCCTTCCGCCCTCGACCGCTTTCTTCCCGACTACCGCCACAACGAGGTCCACGAGACGGTCATCGCCGCCTCTCCTGAACGGGTCCTGAGGGCGGTCGAGGAGCTGACCGTCAAGGAAATGCCCCTGACGGTCCTCCTCATGGGGATCCGTACCCTGCCGGCGCGGCTGCTGGGCAAGCCCGTGCGGCCGGGTGGCGCCGACCGTCCCGTTCTCGAAGTCGCGCAAAAGGGTGGCTTTCTGCTCCTCTCGCGGGAACCCCGGGAGGTCGTCCTCGGCGTCGTAGGGCAATTCTGGAGGCCGGCCGCGGAGGTGGCACGGCTCTCGTCCCCCGAGGAGTTCCTGGCTTTTTCCGAGGAAGGCTACGCTAAGGGGGCGGTGAACTTCTCGCTCGACGAGGCGGGGAACGGGAAGGTCCGGCTCCGCACCGAGACCCGTGTCCTGCCTTTGGGGAAGACCGCCGCCCGCCGCTTCGCGTTGTATTGGTTCTTTGTTCACCCTGGGAGCGCGCTGATACGGCGTGCCTGGCTGCGGGCGATACGGCGGCGGGCGGAGGGAAGGACCTAAAGGACATAAACGACCTAAAGGACCCAAAGGACGGGAGACTGTCGTTTACGTCCTTTAGCCCGGATTATTCACGAGCTGGTTGGGGGCTATGGGATGGGGCCACAAAGACACCGAGTTTCTGGCATGCGACTGTAAATAAGGCGTAAGAAGGGTGTGCCGCGGAGGGAGAACGGGCTGTTTGGAGCGTTGGATCGGAGTAAAACGCTTTCCGAAGCCTCCTTGAGGCACACCTCTTCCTTTCAACGCCCAGAATCTCGGATTGAGAGTCGGCAGGAAGGTCAAGCTGGAGCTGGGGGGATCTCCAACTGGGCGG
>DASVAS010000096.1:0-53355 GCA_036376245.1 Thermoanaerobaculia bacterium
GGTGGAGCCCGGTCCGGAGTCCTGGAGCCTGCGGCTGGAGTACGACGCGGACCTGTTCGATCCCGTCACGGCGGACCGCATGCTGGGGCACTGGCGGACGCTGCTGGAAGGGATCGCCGCCGATCCGTCGGCGCCGCTGTCGCGGCTGCCGCTGCTGACCTGGCCGGAGCGCCAGCAGGTCTTCAGCGAGTGGAACGACACCGGGGCGGCCTTCCCCGGCGGCCTGTGCCTGCACCACCTGGTGGCCGCGCAGGCTTCACGCACGCCGGAGGCCCTGGCGGTGACGGGCGAGCGGGAGCGTCTGACCTACCGCGAGCTGATGGAGCGCGCCGGCGGCTTCGCCCGCTTCCTGCGCGGGCTGGGGGTGGGTCCCGAGACGCGGGTCGGCTTTTGCCTTCAGCGCACGCCGGAGATGATCGCGGCCATGCTGGGCATCCTCCAGGCCGGGGGAGCCTACCTGCCGCTGGACCCCTCCTATCCGCGGGAGCGGCTGGAAGTGATCCTCACCGACGGCGGAGCGGCGGTGCTGCTGACCGAGTCGTCGCTCGTCGATCGCCTGCCCGCCTTCTCCGGGCCGGTGGTCCTGCTGGACCAGGACCGCGAACGGATCGAAGCCGCTCCGGAGCCGAAGGGGCCCGCGCCCGAGGCTGGGGAGCGGAACCTGGCCTACATCATCTACACCTCGGGCTCGACGGGCCGGCCCAAGGGCGTGGCCATCGAGCACCGCAACGCCGTCACCCTGGTGCATTGGGGGCTGGAGACCTATCCGCGGGAGGCCCTGCAAGTATCGCTGGCGGCGACGTCGGTGTGCTTCGACATCTCGGTGTTCGAGATCTTCGCGCCGCTGGCCGCGGGCGGCCGGCTGCTCGTGGTGCCCAACGTGCTGGCGCTGCGGAACCTGGCGGCGTCGGATCTGAGGATCGTCAACGCCGTGCCCTCGCCGATGGCCGAGCTGGCGGGCGGTCCGTTCCCGGCGAACCTGCGGGTGGTGAACCTGGGAGGCGAGCCGCTCAAGCCGGAGCTGGTGGAGAGGATCTACGCCCATCCCCAGGTGGAGCGGGTCTACAACCTCTACGGTCCGAGCGAGGACACGACGTATTCGACGGTCCTGCGGGTGCCGAGAGGGGTCTCGGCGATGACCATCGGCCGGCCGGTGGCGAACACGCAGGCGCGGGTGCTGGGCCGCCATGGCGAGCTGCTGCCGGCCGGCGTGCCGGGCGAGCTGTTCCTGGGCGGGGCCGGGGTGTCGCGCGGCTATCTGGGAAGGCCGGAGGTCACGGCGGAGCGCTACGTGCCGGACCCGTACGGCCCCCCGGGATCGCGGATGTACCGCACCGGCGACCGGGTGCGGGTGCTGCCGGACGGCCAGCTCGACTACCTGGGCCGGCTGGATTACCAGGTCAAGCTGCACGGCGTCCGCATCGAGCTGGGGGAGATCGAGGCGGTGCTGGAAGGGTACCCGCTGGTGCGGCAGGCGGTGGCGGCCGTGCGCACGGACGACGGGGCCGACGCGCGGCTGGTGGCCTATGTGGTGCCGGAGGGAGAGGGCGGGGATCTCCCGGCGGAGCTCGCCGCCTACCTGCGGGGCATCCTGCCCGCGGCCATGGTCCCCACGGCCTGGGTGGTCCTGCCGGAGCTGCCGCTGTCGTCCAACGGCAAGGTGGACCGCCGGGCGTTGCCGGCGCCCTTCCGCGTCGCGCACGCCGGTGTGGCTCCCCGGAATCCGATGGAGGAGTCGCTGACCGCGATCTTCCGCGAGGCGCTGGGCGTGGAGGAGCTGGGCATCCACGACGACTTCTTCGAGCTGGGCGGGCACTCGCTGATGGCGATCCGGGCGGCGTTCCGGATCTCCGAGGCCTTCGGGGCCGAGGTCCCGGTGTCGGCTCTGTTCCAGGCGCCCACCGTGGCGGAGATGGCGGAGTGGCTGGGGAGCGCCGGCCGGACCGCCGCCGAGGCGCCGGCGATCCCCGCCGCGCCGGCCGGTCTCTACCCCCTTTCCTTCGCCCAGCAGGGGCTCTGGCTGATCGACCGTCTGCAACCTGGGAGCGCGCTCTACAACATCTCCATCCCTCTGCGCCTGGAGGGGCGCCTGGACGTGGCGCCCCTCGGCCGCGCCCTGGCGGAGATCCTCCGCCGCCACGAGCCGCTGCGCACCGTCTATGACCTGCTGGACGGCGAGCCCGTCCAGGTCGTGCTGCCGCCCCCGCCGAAGCCGTTCCTGCCGCGCCTCTCCCTGGCGGGCCTGCCGGAGCCGGCGCGGCGGAGCGAGCTGCTGGCGGTCCTGGCCATGGAAGAGCGGCTCGCTTTCGATCTGGAGCGGGGGCCGGTAGCGCGTTTCCTCCTCATCGAGCTGGGGCCGCAGGAGCACGTCCTGGTGGCCACCTTCCACCACATCGCCACCGACGGTTGGTCCATGGGGGTCTTCTCCCGGGAGCTCACGGCGGCCTACAGGGCTTTCGCCGAAGGCCGGCCCTCCCCTCTGCCGCGGCTCCCACTGCGCTATGTGGATCACGCCCTGGCGCAACGCCGTGCCCTGGCCGACGGCACCCTGGCGCGCCAGCTCGACTACTGGCGCTCCCAACTCGCCGGCATCCCGGTCCTGGAGCTGCCCGCCGACCGCCCGCGGCCCCTCCAGCCGGGCCCGCGGGGCGGAGGACACCGCATCGAGCTTCCCGCCGGCGTCGCCGCGGCCCTGGAGGCGGTCAGGCGAGCGGAGGGGATCACCCCGTTCATGGTCCTGCTGGCCGGCTTCGCCGCCTTCCTCGCCCGGACCTGCGGGCAGGACGACTTCGGAATCGGCGTGCCGTCGGCCGGCCGGAACCGTGCTGAAACCCAGGGGATGATCGGCTTCTTCGTCAACACCCTCGTGCTCCGGCCCGGGATGGAGGGCGATCCCACGTTCCTCGAGCTGGCGCGGCGGGTGCGCGACACGATGGTCGCGGCCCAGGCCCATCAGGACGTGCCCTTCGAAAAGGTGGTGGAAGAGCTGCAGCCGGAGCGCGCCCCAGGAGTCTCGCCGCTGTTCCAGGCGCTGTTCAACTTCCTGAACGACCCGGAGATCTCTTTGAGCATCCCCGGCCTCTCGGTGAGCCTGGTCGAGATGGCGCCCGCGCTCGCCAAGTTCGACCTCACGCTGTCGCTCCACGAGTGGAAGGGGAGCCTCGGGGGATGGCTGGAGTACCGGACCGACCTGTTCGAGCCGTCCACCGCCGAACGCATGGCCGGCTGGCTGACCACGCTGCTGGCCGGGGCAACGGCGGAGCCCGGGCTGCGGCTGTCCGAGCTGCCGCTGCTGACGGCGGCGGAGCGCCGGCAGCTCCAGGAGTGGAGCGGCGAGCCGGTCCCGGCGGCGGGGGTCTGCGTCCACCAGCTCTTCGAGGAACGGGCGCGCCTGGCGCCGGACGACCCCGCTCTGATCGCGGACGACGGGACGGTGTCGTTCGCCTCCCTCGACGCCCGGGCGAACCGCCTGGCCCGGCACCTCCTCGCTCTGGGCCTGGCGCCGGAGGCGCGGGTGGCCGTCTGCCTGGAGCGCTCGCCCGAGCTGTTCGCGGCGCTGCTCGCCATCCTCAAGGCCGGCGGCGCCTATCTGCCCCTCGATCCGGACTACCCGCCGGAGCGCATGCGCCAGATCGTGGAGGACGCGGGCGCCGTCCTGCTGGTGAGCCGCGAAGCCCTGGCCTCCCGGTTGCCCGCCGGCCCGGCCCTGGTGCTGCTCGACCGCGACGCCGGCGAGATCGCCGGCCGCAGCGCGGCCTCTCCCGGCGTCGAGGTCGATCCCGGCGCCCTGGCCTACGTCATCTACACCTCCGGCTCGACCGGCCGCCCCAAGGGAGTAGGCGTGCCGCACGCCGCCGCCGCCGCCCATCTCCAGGCGGTCCGTCGGGAGTACGGCCTGGGGCCGGGAGACCGGACGCTCCAGTTCGCCTCGCCCGGCTTCGACGTCTCGGTGGAGCAGATCCTGGCGACGCTGACCGCGGGCGCGGCCCTGGCCGTCCGCGACGGGATCTGGAGCACCCACGAGCTGACGCGGCGCATCCGCGAGCTGGGGCTCACCTACGTCAACCTCCCCACCGCGTACTGGCACCGCTGGGTCAGCGACCCCGGCGACCTGGAGACGGCCGCGCTCCCCGTGCGCCTGGTTCTGACCGGCGGCGAGGAGATGCTCGCCGGCAGCGTCCGCGTCTGGGCCGGCTCGCCCTTCGCCGGGATCCGGCTGCTCAACGGCTATGGACCCACCGAGGCGGTCATCACCGCCACGCTGCACGAGGTGACCCCCGAGGACGGGGAGGCGAGGACGATGCCGATCGGCCGGCCGATCCCGGGGCGCCTCTGCCAGGTGCTCGACCGGTCGGGGTACCCGCAGCCGGCCGGGATTCCCGGCGAGCTGGCGCTGGGAGGCCCCCTCGCCCGGGGATATCTGAACCGGCCGGCTCTCACCGCCGAGCGCTTCATCCCCGACGCCTTCTCCGGCCAGCCGGGCGCCCGCCTCTACCGGACCGGCGACAGGGCGCGCTTCCGGCCGGACGGCCGTCTGGAGTTCCTCGGCCGTATCGATGAGCAGGTGAAGCTGCGGGGCTTCCGTGTCGAGCCGGCGGAGGTCGAGGCTCTCCTGGCCGGCCATCCGGAGGTGCGCGAAGCCGTGGTGACGGCCTTCAGGACGGCCGGCGGCGACCTCGCCCTGGCGGCGTACGTCGTCCCCGCCGGGGAGGGCCAGGCCACGCCGGCTTCGCTGCGCGCCTTCCTGGGCGAGCGCCTGCCGGACTACATGGTGCCGGCGGCCTGGACCGTGCTGCCGTCCCTGCCGCTCAACGCCCACGGCAAGGTGGACCGGCGCGCCCTGCCGGCCCCCGAGACGGCGGCGGCCGGCGGGAGCGGCGCGGACGCCCCCGTCACCCTCGCGGGCGAGCTGCTGGCCGGACTGTTCGCCGACCTGCTGGGCCGCGAGCGGGTGGGAGCGGACGAGAGCTTCTTCGAGCTCGGCGGGCACTCTCTGCTGGCGACCCAGCTCGTGTCGCGGGTGCGTGCGGTGTTCGGGGTCGAGCTGCCGCTGGCCGCCGTTTTCGAGCGGCCGACTCCGGCCGCCCTGGCGGAGCTCCTGGACGCCGCCCGCCGCGCCCCGGCGTCTCCGGACGGCGAGCCGCGCCTGGTCCGCGAGCCGGGCGCCGCGGCGCCGCTCTCCTTCGCCCAGCGGCGGCTCTGGTTCCTGCACCAGCTCGAGCCGGACGACGCCTACCACGTGCCCGGAGCCCTGCGGTTCCGCGGGCCTCTGCGCGAGGACGTGCTGGAGCGGACCCTGGAAGAGGTGGTCCGCCGCCATGAGGCGTTGCGCACCGTTTTCGGACCGGGCGACGGCGAGCCCGTCCAGACCGTCCTGCCGCCAGCCGGCCCGCGGCTGCTGCCCGTGGCCGACCTGTCGGCCCTCCCGGCGGCGGCGCGGGAAGCGGAGGCCGCGAGGCTCCTCCGCCTGGAGGCGGACCGCGCCTTCGATCTGTCGCGGGGGCCGCTCATCCGCCTGCTGCTGCTCCGCCTCTCGTCCGCGGAGCGGCTGCTGTCGCTGGTGGTCCACCACATCGTCTCGGACGCCTGGTCCACGGGCGTCCTGTTGCGGGAGATGAGCGTTCTCTACGCGGCCTTCGCCGCCGGCCGGCCGTCGCCGCTGCCGGAGCTGCCCGTGCAGTATCCGGACTTCGCCCGCTGGCAGCGCCGGTGGCTCTCCGGCGAGAGGCTGGAGCGGGAGGTGGCGCACTGGCGGCGGGCGCTCGCCAGCGCGCCGGAGTCGCTGGAGCTGCCCTACGACCGGCCCCCGGGCGCGGCCGCCGGAACGCGGGGCGGGTGCCGGCCCGCCGAGCTGCCGGCCGGTCTCTACGGGCCGCTCGTGGCGCTGGCGCGGCGCGAGGGATGGACCGCCTTCATGGCCCTGTTCGCCGGGTTCCAGGCCCTGCTCGCCCGCTACTCCGGGCAGACGGACGTGGTCGTCGGCTCCCCGATCGCCAACCGCAACCGGCTGGAACTGGAGGGGTTGATCGGCTTCTTCACCAACACCCTGGCGCTGCGGGCCGATCTCGCGGGCGATCCGGCCTTCCGGGAGATCGGCCGCCGCGTGCGCGCCGCGGCCCTGGACGCCTACGCCCACCAGGACCTCCCCTTCGAGAAGCTGGTCGAAGAGCTGTCGCCGGACCGGCAGGCGGGCCGCAATCCGATCTTCCAGACCGTGCTCGTCCTCCAGAGCCCTCCCGCCGCTCCCGCCCTGCCCGGAATCGAAACCGGGCTGGTGGAGGTGGCGACCGGCGCGGCCAAGTTCGACCTCACCCTCCTGCTGACAGAGGATGGAAGCGGCGCCTCCGGCGTCCTGGAGTACGCCCGCGACCTGTTCGACGGCACGACTGCGGAGCGCCTCCTGGGGCATCTCCGGAACCTGCTCGCGGGCGCGGTGGAGGACCCCGGCCGCCGCCTCTCGGAGCTGCCGCTCCTCACGGCGCACGAGCGCCAGCAGGTCTTCGACGAATGGAACGACACCCTGATGACCCGCGCTCCGGAAGGCCGCTGCCTCCACCATCTGGTGGCCGCGCAGGCGCGGCGCACGCCGGACGCGGTGGCGGTCGTGGGAGAGCGGGAGACCCTCACCTACAGGGGCCTGACCGAGCGCGCCGGACGGCTCGCCCGGTTCCTGCGCGGGCTGGGCGTGGGGCCCGAAACACGGGTCGGCCTCTGCGTCGAGCGCACGCCGGACATGGTCGCGGCGATGTTGGGCATCCTGGAGGCCGGCGGCGCCTACCTGCCCCTCGATCCGGCCTATCCGCGGGAGCGGGTGGAGCTGATGCTCGCCGACGGCGGGGCCCCGGTGCTGGTGACCGAATCGGCCCTCGCCGGCGGTCTGCCCTCCTTCGCCGGCCCGGTCGTGCTCCTCGACGCGGACCGGCAGCGGATCGACGCGGCCGTTGCGCTCCCCGGCGCTGCGCCCGAAGTCGACGAGACCAACCTGGCGTACGTCATCTTCACCTCCGGCTCGACCGGCCGGCCCAAGGGAGTGGCCATCGAGCATCACAACGCCGTCACCCTGGTGGGCTGGGGCCTGGAGACCTTCCCGCCGGAGGCCCTGGAAGCGTCGTTGGTTGCGACGTCGATCTGCTTCGACATCTCGGTCTTCGAGATCTTCGCGCCGCTCGCCGTGGGGGGCCGGCTGATCGTGGTCCCCAATGTGCTGGCGCTGCCGGGCTTGGCGGAGGAGGTCACCATCGTCAACGCCGTCCCCTCGCCCATGGCCGAGGTGGCCGGCGGCCCGTTCCCTGCAAGGCTCCGCGTCGTGAACCTGGGCGGCGAGCCGCTGAAGCCGGACCTCGTCGACCGGATCTACTCCCACCCGCAGGTGGAGCGCGTCTACAACCTCTACGGACCCAGCGAGGACACCACCTACTCGACCTTCCTGCGGGTGCCTCGGGGTGCCTCGCGGATCACCGTCGGCCGGCCCGTCGCGGAGACCCAGGCGCGGGTGCTGGGGAGGTCCGGCGAGCTCCTGCCGGCCGGGGTGGCCGGCGAGCTGTTCCTGAGCGGCGGCGGCCTGTCGCGGGGCTACCTCGGGCGGCCGGACCTCACGGCGGAGCGTTTCGTCCCCGACCCCTACGGTCCGCCCGGCGCGCGGATGTACCGCACCGGCGACCGCATCCGCCTGCTGCCGGACGGCCAGCTCGACTTCCTCGGGCGTTTCGACCACCAGGTCAAGATCCGCGGCGTCCGCATCGAGCTGGGGGAGATCGAGGCCGCGCTGGAGAGGCATCCGGCGGTGCGGCAGGCGGTGGCCGTCGTGCGCTCGGACGGGCCTCTGGGCGCCCGGCTGGTGGGCTACGTGATGCCGGAAGAGGGCGCCGGCGAGGATCTGCCGGCGGAGCTCGCCGCCTACTTACGCGAGATCCTGCCGGCCGTCATGGTCCCCACCGTGTGGATGGTCCTGCCGGCGTTCCCCCTGTCGCCCAACGGCAAGGTGGACCGCCGGGCGCTGCCGGACCCCGAGCGGTCGGACTCGGCGGGCGCCGGCGCGCCCCGCACCCCGGCGGAAGAGCGGATGGCCGCCATCTGGAGCGAGGTGCTCGGCGTCGCCGGCGTGGGCGCCGACGACGACTTCTTCGATCTCGGCGGCCATTCGCTCCTCGCCACCCAGGTGGCGTCGCGCGTCCAGGAGGTGTTCGGCGTCCATCTGCCGCTGCGCCGGATGTTCGAGGCTTCCACCCTGGCCGCCATGACCGCGGCCGCCCTCGGCTCCACGGGCGCCGACGCGCCCCCGCCGCCGATCCGCCGGGCGCCGCGGGACGGCGGCCTGCCGCTCTCCTTCGCCCAGGAGCGCCTCTGGCTGATCGACCGCCTGCAACCCGGCGGCTCGGCCTACAACATCCCGCTGTCGCTGCTCGCCGAAGGCCGTCTCGACGTGGCGCGCCTGGCCGCCGCGCTCTCCGGCCTGGCGCGCCGGCACGAGGTGCTGCGCACCGTCTTCGCCGAGCGCGGCGGCGCGCCGGTCCAGGTGGTGCTGCCCGAAGCGGACGTCCCATTGCCCGTGGTCGATCTGGCGGGCCTGCCCGCAGACCGGCGCGAGCCGGAAGCCCGGCGTCTGGCGGCCGTCGAGGCCGCGCGGCCGTTCGACCTCGCCCGCGGGCCGCTGCTGCGGGGCCTCCTGATCGCGCTGGCCGCGCGGCGCTCCTGGCTGCTCCTCAGCCTCCATCACATCGTCGCGGACGGCTGGTCCATGGGCGTGCTGGTGCGGGAGATCAAGGCCCTCTACGCCGGCGGGCCGCTGCCCGAGCTGCCGGTCCAGTACGCCGACTTCGCGGTCTGGCAGCGCGGCTGGCTGACGGGCGAGGTCCTGGAAGGGCAGCTCGCCTGGTGGCGCGAGCGGCTGCGCGGCGTCCCCTCGACGCTGGAGCTGCCGCTCGACCGGCCGCGGCCGCCGCTGCCGTCCCCGCGCGGCGGCGAGCACGCCTTCGCGCTGGACGGCGAACTGTCCCGCCGCCTCGCGGAGCTCGCCCACCGCGAGGGGGCCACCCCGTTCATGGTCCTGGCGGCCGGCCTGTTCGCCCTGCTGTCGCGCCTGTCGGGACAGAGCGACCTGGCGGTCGGTTCGCCGATCGCCAACCGGCACCATCTGGAGACCGAGGGGCTGATCGGCTTCTTCGTCAACACCCTCGTGCTGCGGGCGGACCTCTCGCGGGCCGGCGGCTTCCGCGACCTGCTGCTCCAGGTGCGGGAGACCACCCTGGGGGCCTACGCGCACCAGGATCTCCCCTTCGAGAAGCTGGTGGACGAGCTGCAGCCCCAGCGCGATCTCACCCGCTCGCCGTTCTTCCAGGTGGTGCTGGCGCTCCAGAACGCGCCGCTGCCCCAGGCCGACCTCGGCGAGGCGCGTCTCCTGCCCCAGGAGATCCCGATGGGCGTCGCCAAGTTCGACCTCACCTTCCTCTTCGCCGAGGCGGACGACGGCCGGCTGACCTGTCTGCTGCAATACGCCTCAGATCTGTTCGATCCGCCGACCGCGGTGCGCTACGCGCGGCATCTCGGCACCCTGCTGGCCGATCTGGTCGCCCGTCCTGAAGGCCGGCTGGCCGCGGCCTCCCTGCTCACCGGCGAGGAGCGGCAGCAGATCCTCCAGGAGTGGAACGACACCCGCCGCGAGTGGGAGGACGATCCGGCTCTGCACCAGCTCTTCGAGCGGCAGGCGGACCTGCGGCCCGAGGCGGTGGCGGCGATCTGCGACGGCGAGTCGGTCACCTACGGCGAGCTGGAGGCCCGGGCCAACCGCCTGGCCCACCGCCTGCGGCGCTTGAGCGTCCGGCGCGGCGAGCCGGTGGGGCTGTGGATGGGCCGCTCCCTGGACCTCCTGGCCGCCGTGCTGGGCATCCTCAAGTCCGGGGCGGTCTACGTGCCCCTGGACGCTGCCTGGCCGGCGGAGCGGGTGGAGACGATCCTGAGCGATACGGGGACGCGCGTGCTGGTGGCCGGCCGGAACCTCGCGGCGGATGCTCCGGAGCATGTGGTGTACCTGATCGACCCCACCCTGGCGGCGGCTCCCGCGGCGCGGCCGGAGCCCTGGGCCGGGCCGGACGATCCCGCCTACCTGATCCACACCTCGGGCTCGACCGGCGTGCCCAAGGGGATCATCGTCCGCCACCGCTCGGCGGTGAACACCCTGCGCTGGAACAACGAGACCCTGGAGATTGGCCCGGGGGACCGGCACCTGTTCGTCAACTCGATCTCCTTCGACCTGTCGATCTACGACATGCTGGGCATGCTGGGGGCCGGGGCCACGGTGCGGGTGGCCGCCGAGGACGAGCTGCGCGATCCGGAGCGCCTGGCGGGCATCCTGCGGCACGAGGGGATCACCACCTGGAGCTCCGCCCCCGCCGCCCTCCAGCAGCTCGTCTCCTTCTTCCCGCCGCCGGGGGAGGGGAGGAGCCTGCGCCGCGTCTTCCTGGCCGGCGACTGGATCCCGCTGTCGCTGCCGGACCTGGTGCGCACGGCCTTCCCCGGCGCGGTCATCGGCAACTTCGGCGGCGCCACCGAGACCAGCGTCTGGTCCAACTGGTTCCGCGTCGACGAGGTCGATCCGTCCTGGACGGGCATCCCCTACGGCCGCCCGCTCCACAACACCCGCTACTACATCCTGGACGCGGATCTGAGCCCCTGCCCGCCCGGGGTGCCCGGGGACAACCACATCGGCGGCGGCTGCCTCGCCTTCGGCTACGCCGGCCAGCCGGCGCTGACGGCGGAGCGGTTCATCCCCGATCCGTTCGCGGACGAGCCCGGCGCCCGCATGTACGCCACCGGCGACCGCGCGCGCTTCCGGCCCGACGGCACCATGGAGTTCCTGGGCCGGGTGGACCACCAGGTCAAGGTCCGCGGCTACCGGATCGAGCTGGGCGAGATCGAGGCGGCGCTGGCGCGCCACCCGGGCGTCCGCGAGGCCGTGGCGCTGGCGCGCGAGGACGTGCCGGGGGAGAAGCGGCTGGTGGCCTACGTGGTACCGTCCGGGCGGCCCGCGCCGGAGACGGAGGAGCTGCGGGAAGCCCTGTCCCGGACGCTGCCGGAGTACATGGTCCCGTGGACCTACGTCTTCCTGGACGCCCTGCCGGTGACGGCCAACGGCAAGCTGGACCGCCGCGCCCTGCCGGTCCCCGGCGCGGCGGGCGCCGGCGAGATAGAGTATGTCGCCCCCCGCAACGAGCTGGAGAAGACGATCGCCGCCGCCTGGCGGGAGGTGCTGGGCGTCGAGCGCGTGGGGGTCCATGACAACTTCTTCGAGACCGGGGGCAGCTCGCTGCTGATCGTCAAGCTCCACGCCCGGCTCAAGGAGACCCTGGGGCTGGACGTCCCGGTGATGGAGCTGTTCCGCTACACCACCGTCGACTCCCTGGCCCGCAAGCTGGCGGAAGAGGAGCCGGCCGCCCAGGAGGCGAAGAGCGGGGAGATCCGGGAGCGGGCGAAGACCCGCCAGGACGCCCTGCGCCAGCTCCGGCAGGCCCGCAGCGAAAGGAAACCGAGATGAGCATCGCCGTCGTCGGCCTGTCCGGCCGTTTTCCCGGCGCCCACAATGTCGAGGAGCTCTGGCGCAACCTCCTCGCCGGCGTCGAATCCATCTCCTTCTTCAGCGAGGAGGAGGTGATCGCCGAGGGGGTCGATCCCGCCCTGGTCCGCGATCCGGCCTACGTGCGGGCCCGGGGCGTGCTCGACGGCGTCGAGCTGTTCGAGCCGGCCTTCTTCGGCTTCACCCCCCGGGAGGCGGAGCTGATGGACCCGCAGCAGCGGCTCCTCCTGGAGTGCGCCTGGGAGGCCCTGGAGGACGCCGGGGTCGATCCCGAGCGCTTCCGGGGCCGCGCCGCGGTCTACGTCGGCACCGGCACGGTCTCGTACCTGGTGAGCAACCTGCTGCCGAACATGGCGGAGCTCCAGCAGGCGGGCGGGCTGCAGGTGCTGGTCCTCAACGACCGCGACTTCGCCGCCACCCGCCTCTCCTACAAGCTCAACCTGCGGGGGCCGAGCGCCGCGGTGCAGACCGCCTGCTCGACCTCGCTGATGGCCGTCCATATGGCCTGCCAGTCGCTGCTCGCGGGCGAGGCCGACCTGGCCCTGGCCGGCGGCGCGTCCGTCGGCGTGCCCCAGAAGGAGGGCTACCTCTACCAGGAGGGGAGCATCGCCTCGCCCGACGGCCACTGCCGCTCCTACGACGCCGGGGCGGGCGGCTCGGTGCTGGGCAACGGCGCCGGCGTCGTGGCGCTCAAGCGCCTGGCGGACGCCGTGGCGGACGGCGACACGATCCACGCCGTGATCCTGGGCTCGGCGGCCAACAACGACGGCTCGGCCAAGGTGGGCTTCACCGCCCCCAGCATCGAGGGGCAGGCCGAGGTCATCGCCGAGAGCCTGCTGATGGCCGGCGTCGAGGCGGACACGATCGGCTACGTCGAGGGGCACGGCAGCGCCACGGCCCTGGGCGACCCCATCGAGGTCGCGGCCCTGCGCCAGGCCTTCGGGCAGGCCGGGCACGGCGGCCGGCCCGTCGCCCTGGGATCGGTCAAGAGCAACGTCGGCCATCTCAACACGGCGGCCGGGGTGACGGGGCTGATCAAGACCGTCCTGGCGCTCCGGCACGGGACGATCCCGCCCAGCCTGCACTTCGAGCGGCCCAATCCGCAATGCGAGCTGGGGTCCTTCTACGTGCCCACCGAGGCGACCCCCTGGCCGGCGGATCTCTCGCCGCGCCGCGCCGGCGTCAGCTCCTTCGGCCTCGGCGGCACCAACGTCCACGTGGTGCTGGAGGAGGCGCCCGCGGCCGAGCCGTCCGGCCCGTCCCGGACCTGGCAGCTCCTGCCGCTCTCGGCCCGCACCCCGGCGGCCCTGGAAGCCCAGGCCTCCCGGCTGGCGGACCACCTGGAGGCCCATCCCGCCGGTCTTGCGGACGTGGCCTTCACCCTCCAGGCGGGGCGCAAGGCCTTCGCCCACCGCCGGGCCGTGGTCTGCCGCGACGTCGCCGGCGCCGTGGCCGCCCTGCGGGAGGGTCGCGGCGCCGCCGGTCATTTCGACGGCAGCGAGCGGCCCGTGGCCTTCCTCTTCCCCGGCCTGGGGGACCATTACGTGGACATGGGCCGGGAGCTCTACGAGACCGAGCCCGTCTACGCCGCCGAGGTGGACCGCTGCGCGGAGATCCTGAAGCCGCACTTAGGGGTAGACCTCCGCGAAGTGATGTTCTCGCGCGGTCCGTGGTCTCCCTCCGATGAAGAGCGCAAGACGGATTTGCGGGCGCTGCTAGGCCGTGGGAACCAGCCCCGCGGCGAGGCGTCCCGCCGGCTGGACCGCACCGAATTCGCCCAGCCGGCCGTCTTCGTGGTCGAGCACGCCCTGGCGAAGCTGCTGATGTCCTGGGGCATCCGCCCGCAGGCCATGATCGGCTACAGCGTCGGCGAGTACGTGGCCGCCTGCCTCTCCGGCGCGCTGTCCCTGGAGGACGCCCTGGCCCTGGTGGCCAAGCGGGCGAAGCTGATCCAGGACCTCCCCGGCGGCGCCATGCTGGCCGTGCCCCTTCCGGAAGCCGAGGTCCTGCCGCTGCTGGGCGATGGGCTCGCCGTCTCGGCCACCAACGGACCGCACCTCACCGTCGTCGGCGGGCCGGAGGAGGCGGTGGCGGACCTGGAGCGGCGGCTGGGGGAACGGGGCGTGGCGAGCATCCGGCTCACCACCACCCACGCCTTCCACACGCCCATGCTGGAGCCGGCCGTGGCCGCCCTGACGGAGCTGGCGCGCGGGGCGCGGGTGGAAGCGCCGAAGATCCCCTATCTCTCCAACGTCACCGGCGCCTGGATCACCGCCGCCGATCTCCAGGATCCCGGGTACTGGGCGCGGCACATGACGCAGCCGGTCCGCTTCTCCGAGGGGCTCGCCGAGCTGCTCCGCGACGCGGACCGGGTGACGCTGGAGGTGGGGCCGGGCGGGACCCTCTCGACGCTGGTCCGCCAGCATCCGGAGGCCGGAGCCGGCCGGGTGGCGGCGAGCGCGATGCGGCGGGAGAGCGAGACGGGCTCGGATATCGCCATGCTCCTGGAGGCGGCCGGCCGCCTCTGGGTCGAAGGCGTGCCGGTGGACGCCGAGGGACTCTTCGCCGGCCAGCGCCGGCGGCGGGTGCCGCTGCCCACCTACCCCTTCGAGCGCCAGCGCTGCTGGATCGATCCGCCCCGGGACGGCGGTCCGGTCCGGCCCGCGGCCGCCGCCCCCGTCCGGGAGCCCGACCTGGCGGACTGGTTCTACGTCCCCGTCTGGAAGCAGACCGCGCCGGTGGTGGCGGCCGATCCGGAGCCCGGGAGCTGGCTGGTCTTCCTCGACCGCCAGGGGCTCGGCGCCGGGCTCGCCTCCCGCCTGGAGCGGGAGGGCCGGAGCGTGGTCACGGTGACCGCCGGCGGCGCCTTCCATGCCGAAGGGGCCGCCGTCGTCCTCGATCCCGCGCGGCGCGAGGACTATGAAGCCCTGGTCCGCCACCTGGGCGAGGCGGGCGGCCTGCCGACGCGCATCGCCCATCTCTGGGGGCTGGACGAGACCACCCTGGAGACCGGCCTGCTGAGCCTCGTCTACCTGGAGCAGGCCCTGGTGGCCTCCGGCGCCGAGGGGCCGGCCATCCGCATCGCCATGGCGGGGCACCCTCTCCATGAAATCCTGGACGGCGATCCGGTGGACCCGGCCCGGGCCGCCGTGGCGGGCGCCTGCCGGGTGGTCCACCAGGAGTCGTCCCGCCTGACCTGCTTCAGCCTGGACGCCCCGCCGGACGAGCAGCTCGCCGGCCGGGTCCTGGCCGAGCTGTCCCGCGAGACGCCCGATCCCGTGGTGGCGTACCGGGGCCGGCGGCGCTGGGTCCGCGCCTTCGACCGCGTGCGGCTGCCCGCGGCGTCCGCCTCGTCTCTGAAGGAAGGCGGCGTCTACCTGATCACCGACGGCGGCAACGCCGGCGGCGTGGGTCTCGCCGAGCTGCTCGCCGGGACGTTCAAGGCGAAGGTGGTCCTCGCGCTGCCCCCCGCCTTCCCGGCCCGGGAGCTGTGGGAGAGCTGGCCCGACGATCCGGGGCAGGACCTGGTCGGCGCCGTGATCCGGCGCCTGCTGGCCTTGGAGCCGGACGTCACGATCCTGAGGACCGATGCGCGCTCGGCCGTGGAGCAGGCCCGCGCGCGTTTCGGCGCCCTGGACGGCGCGTTCCACACGCCGGGCCAGTTCACCGGCGGCCTGATCCAGCTCAAGACCCGCGAGACCCTGGCCGCCGCTCTGACGCCGGTGGAGCAGGGAGCCCGCGAGCTCCTGGCCGCGCTGGAGGGCGATCCGGCTTTCGTCGTCCTGATGTCCTCGACGCTGGCCTTCACCGGGGGCCTGGGCCAGGTGGACCTCGCCGCGGCGGGCGCCTGGCTCGACGCCCTGGCGCAGTCCCTGGCCGGCGGCCGGCGCGTGATCGCCGCCCACTGGGACCCCTACCAGTGGAACGCCTGGCTCGCCGGCGGGCTCGGCGCCGTGGTCCCGGCCGGGCAGCAGGGCGTGGACGTCGAGGCGGCGGCCGTGCCGGCGGCGGCGAGCGGCGAGGCCCTGCTGCGGCTGCTGGCCTCGGGCCTGCCCCGGACCGTGGTGTCCGCCCGGGACCTGGAGACCGTCATCGCGGAGACGGACGCCCTCACCGCCGAGAGCTTCTTCGCCCAGATGGCGCCGGCCCGCCGCGGCGAGAAGGCGCAGCGCCCCGGCATCTCCACCCCCTACGTGGCCCCCAGGGACGAGCGCGAGGAGAAGCTCGCCGCCCTGTGGGAGGAGCTGTTCGGGATCGCGCCCGTCGGCGTCGACGACAACTTCCTCGAGCTGGGGGGCCACTCGCTGCTGGCGATCCAGATGGTCACCCAGATCCGCATCCTCTTCGACGCCGACCTGCCGGTCACCGCCCTGTTCGAGGCGCCGACCGTGGCCGGGCTGGCGAAAGCCGTGGCCCGCGCCAAGGGGGAGGAGTCTCCCGAAGACCTCGAGGCCCTCCTGGCCCTGGTCGAGGGGCTCTCGGCCGAGGACGCGGCCCGCAGGCTGGCGGAGATGGGCGCTTGAGCGTCGCGGACCGCCTCTCCGCCCTGACGCCGGAGCAGCGCGCCCTCTTCGAGGCGCTGCGGCGCAAGCAGCGGGAGAGCCAGGCCGCGCTGCACCCGCCGCCGGTGCGCCGCGTCACCGGTCCGGACGCCGCCGGCGACTGGCCCCTCTCTATCGACCAGGAGCGGCTCTGGCGGATGCACCGCGACCGTCCCGATCTGGTCTCCTGGAACGTCGACGCCGCCAGCCGCGTGACGGGGGAGATCGACGTGCCCGCCCTCGACGCCGCCCTGCGCGAGGTGGTCCGCCGCCACGCCGCCCTGCGGGCCGCCTTCCCGGTGGTGGACGGCCGTCCGGTACAGCGGGTCGGCGAAGGGGCGGACGTGGGCTTCTCGGTGATCGACGTGTCGGCGCTGCCGCCGGAAGCGCGGGAGGCCGAGGGGCGCCGGGCCATGTTCGACCGCACGCGCGCCGTCTTCGACCTGGAGCGCGGGCCGCTGATCTGGGCCGTCCTGGTCCGCCTGGCGGCGGGAGACCATTTCTGGCTGCTCACGGTCCACCACACCGCGACCGACTGGATCACCTTCCAGATCATCTTCCAGGAGCTGATGGCCCTCTATGAAGCCGCCCTCGCCGGCGCTCCGAGCCCGTTCCCCGAACCGGCGCTGCAGTTCCCCGACTACGCGGTCTGGGAGCGCGAGTGGTGGAGCGGCGAGGTGCTGGAGGAGTACGCCGGTTTCTGGCGGCGCGAGCTGGCGGGCTTTCCGCTCGTCCTCGATCTGCCGGGAGACCGGCCGCGCCCGCCCGTCCAGAGCCAGCGCGGCGGCATGATCCCTTTCAGCGGCGGCCCCGAGCCGGCCCACCGGCTGCGCGCCCTGGCCCGCCAGGAAGGGGCCACCACCTTCATGGCCCTGCTGGCCGTCCTCGACTCCCTGCTGTTCCGCCTCACCGGCCGGGAAAAGATCGTGGTGGGATCGAATAGCGCCAACCGTCCCCGTCCGGAGCTGGAGCCGGTGGTGGGCCTGTTCCTCACCCAGGTGCCGTTCGCCGTGGACCTCGCCGGCGATCCCACCTTCCGCGAGACACTCGCCCGGGTCAAGAAGGCCTCCCTCGCCGCCTACACCCACCAGAACATGCCGTTCGACAGGCTGGTGGAAGTCCTGGCGCCGGATGCCGGCCCGGAACGCAATCCGGTGGTGCAGGTGCTGCTCCTCGTCCTCGGCGGGCACAGCCATGGGCAGGGGGAGGGCCTGGAGTCCGAGGCGACGCCGCTCTTCGACGGCAACTCGCGCTGGGACCTGATGTTCGGGCTCTACGACTTCGATGACCTGGGGTTCTCCGGGCCGGTGGAGTTCAACGCCGACCTGTTCGACCGCGCCACGGTGGAGCGGTGGCTCGCCCTGTTCCGTCTCATCCTCGACCGGGTGGTGGCCGATCCGGACGTGCGGCTCTCCATGCTTCCGGCCCTCGAGGAGGTGACGTCATGACCCTGACCGATCGCATCGCGGCCCTGACGCCGGAGCAGCGGGCGCTGTTCGAAAAGCTGCGGGAGAAGCAGAGCAAGGCCGCCCGCGTCCATCAGCCGCCGCCGGTCCGCCGGGTGAGCGGCCCCACGGGAGAGGGGGACTGGCCCCTGTCGCTCGACCAGGAGCGCTTCTGGTTCATGGAGCAGCTCCACCCGGGGGGAGCGGGGCTCAACATGGCGGCGGCCACCCGGATGCGCGGCCCGGTCCCCGTGCCGGTGGTGATGGCGGCCCTGAACGAGATCGTCCGCCGGCACGCCGCCTGGCGCACCGCCTTCCCCCTCCTGGACGGCGCTCCCGTGCAGCGGGTGACCGCCTCGCGGCGGCAGCGCTTGGCCGTCCTCGATCTCTCGGCCCTGCCGGAGGCCCGCCGCGAGTCCGAGGCCCTGCGTCTGCTGGGGGAACACTCCGCCGCCGCTTTCGACCTGGAGCGGGGGCCGCTGGTGCGGGCGAGCCTGGTCCGGCTGGCGGCGGCGGATCACATCTGCCTGCTCACCGTCCATCACCTGGTGGCGGACTTCCTCTCGTTCCAGATCGTCTGGGGCGAGCTGGCGGTCTTCTGCGAGGCCTTCACGGCGGGCCGCCGTCCCGTTCTGCCCGAGCCGCCGGTCCAGTACTCCGACTTCGCCGTCTGGCAGCGCGAGTGGCTCCAGGGCGAGGTCCTGGAGAGCCTGGAGTCCTGGTGGCGCGAGCGGCTGGCGGAGTTCCCTCTGGCCCTGGAGCTGCCCACGGACCACCCGCGGTCGTCCGAGCCGCGGATGCGCGGCGGCCAGCTCATGGCGAGCGCGTCCCGCGAGTTGGCCGAGTCTCTGCGCGGCCTCGCCCGCCAGGAGGGGGCCACCCTCTTCATGGCCGTGCTGGCCTGCACCGCGGCGCTGTTCCATCGGATCTCGGGCCAGGAACGCCTGATCCTGGGCGCCAACAACGCCAACCGCAACCGCCCGGAGATCGCGCCGGTGGTCGGCCTCCTGCTGACTCAGGTGCCGTTCCCCATCGACCTCTCGGGCGACCCCGGCTTCCGCGAGCTGCTGGCGCGGGTCCGCCAGTCGTCCCTCGGCGCGCTCGCGCACCAGGACCTGCCGTTCGGCAAGCTGGTCGAGGCGGTTCAGCCGGAGCGCGACACCAGCCGCCAGCCGATCATCCAGGCCCTCGCCCAGGTGCTCGACATGCAGACCTCGCAGGCGCAGGCGGAGATGGCCGGCGTCTCCTTCGAGTCCCTGAACGCCTACGACGGCAATGCCCGCTACGACCTGATGCTCACGCTGTTCGACCAGCCCGGCGGCCTGGCCGGTCCCTTCGAGTACGACGCCGACCTGTTCGACCCCCCGACGGCGCGGCGCCTCCTGGAGCTGCTCCATCTGCACATGGAGACGGCCGCGGCCGATCCCGACCTGCGGCTCTCGGACTTCCCCGTGCTGACGCCGGAGGCCCGGCACCAGGTCCTGGCGGAGTGGAACGACACCGCCACTCCCGGCGCCGGCTGGACGGTGCCCCACGTCTTCGCGGCGGTGGCGGCGCGGACGCCGGACGCTCCGGCGGTGGGCCACGGCGGCGAGGTGATGTCCTTCGGCGAGCTGGACCGGCGGTCCGACCTCCTGGCCCATCGCCTGCGCGCCCTGGGCGTCGGACCCGAGGTGCTGGTGGGCATCGTCCTGGAGCGCTCGGCCGACCTGCTCGTCGCCATGCTGGGCGTGCTGAAGTCCGGCGGCGCCTACCTGCCGCTGGACCCCGGATACCCGGCCGAGCGCCTGGCCTTCATGCTCCAGGACTGCGGCGTGCGGACCCTGATCTCCCACACCCGGCTGGCCGCGGCGCTGCCTCCGACCGCCGCCGAGGTCCTGCCGCTGGACGCCCTGGACTGGACCGGCGAGCCCGGCGGGCCGGCCTGGCAGACCTCGCCGGTGGACGAGGACAACCTCGCCTACGTCGTCTACACCTCCGGTTCCACGGGCCGGCCCAAGGGCGTCCAGGTCAACCGCAGGACGCTGGCCAACCTCCTCGACTCCATGCGCCGGGAGCCGGGCCTGGGACCTGACGACGTCCTGCTCTCCGTCGCCTCGCCGTCCTTCGACATGTCGGTCCCGGAGCTCTACCTGCCCCTGCTGGTCGGCGCCCGCGTCGAGATCGCCTCGGCCGAGGAGGCCGGCGACGGCGCGCAGCTCCTGCGGCGCATCCGCGCCGGCGGCGCCACCGTCGTGCAGGCGACCCCCTCGACCTGGCGCATGCTGCTCGACGCCGGCTGGGAGGAGACCGACCACCTCCGCGTCGCCTGGACCGGCGCCGAGGCCCTGCACCCCGACCTCGCCGCCCACCTGCACCGGCGCGCCGGGGAGGTCTGGAACCTCTACGGCCCCACCGAGATCACGGTCTGGGCCACCGCCCTGCGCATCGGGGCGGACGGCGCCGGCGTGCTGCCCATCGGCGGGCCCATGGCCAACACCCGCGTCCACATCCTCGACCCGCGGATGCGGCCGGTGCCCATGGGCGTGCCGGGCGAGATCTTCATCGGCGGCGGCGGCGTGAGCCGGGGCTACATCGGCCGGCCCGATCTGACGGCCGAGCGTTTCGTGCCCGACCCGTGGAGCGTCCAGGCCGGCGGGCGACTGTACCGCACCGGCGACCTCGGCCGCTTCCTGCCCGACGGTACTATCGATTTCCTCGGCCGCGCCGACTTCCAGGTCAAGATCCGCAGCCACCGTATCGAGCTGGGCGAGATCGAGGCCGTGCTGCTGCAAGCCCCCGGCGTGGCGCAGGCCGTGGTGGCGGCGCGCGACGATCAGGGCGGCGACCGCCGCCTGGTGGCCTACGTCGTGCCGGCCGACGGCGAGGCTCCGTCCCACGCCGAACTGCGCGCCTTTCTGCGCGACCGGCTGCCGGAGTACATGGAGCCCTCGGCCTTCGTCACCTTGACGGCCCTGCCGCTGACGCCCACCCGCAAGGTGGACCGCAAGGCCCTGCCCGCGCCCGAGGCCGAAGCCGCGGCCGGGACCTACACGGCCCCGCGCAACCCGGTCGAGGAGGTGCTGGCCGGCATCTGGGCCGAGGTCCTGCGCATCGAGCGCGTGGGCGTCGACGACAACTTCTTCACCCTCGGCGGCCACTCCCTCCTCGCCACCCAGGTGGCCACCCGGGTGCGCCAGTCCCTGGGCGTCGAAGTGCCCGTGCGAACGATCTTCCAGGCGCCGACCGTGGCGGATCTGGCCCTGACGGTGGAGGAGGCGCTGGCCGGGGAAGGGGGCGTGGCCCCGCCCATCCGCCCCGTGCCCCGGGACCGGGACCTCCCCCTCTCCTTCGCCCAGGAGCGGCTCTGGTTCATCGACCAGTTGACCCCCGGCCTGGCCGCCTACAACATCTTCTTCCCCCTGGCGGTGCGGGGGGACCTCTCCGTCGCGGTCCTGGAAGCCGCCCTGGGCGAGGTGGCGCGCCGCCACGAGAGCCTGCGCACGACCTTCCGCGCGCCGGCGGGCAGACCCGTCCAGGTCGTCACCCCCTTCGCCGGCTGGTCCCTGCCCGTGGCCGACCTCTCAGCCCTGCCGGCGGCGGCGCGGTCCGCCGAAGCGCGGCGGCTGGCGGGCGAGGAGGCGGCGCGGCCCTTCGACCTCCAGAAAGGCCCGGTCCTCCGCGCCACCCTGGTGCGCTCGCGGCCTGACGACCACGCCCTGCTGCTCAACATCCACCACATCGCCGCCGACGGCTGGTCCACCGGCGTGCTGGTGACCGAGGTCGCGGCCCTCTATCGCGCGGCCCGGGAGGGGACGCCGTCGCCGCTGCCGGAGCTGCCCGTCCAGTACGCCGACTTCGCCGTCTGGCAGCGCGACTGGCTGACCGGCGAGGTGCTGGAGCGGCAGCTCGCCTACTGGCGGGAACGGCTGGCGGGGGCTCCGACCCTGGACCTACCCACCGACCGGCCCAGGCCGGCCCGCGGCTCCCGCGGAGTCGTCGCGCCGTTGGCCGTCCCCGCGGAGACGGCCCGGGGCCTGGCGGCGCTCGCCCGGCGCGAGGGCGCCACCCTGTTCATGCTCCTGCTCGCCGCGTACCAGTCGCTCCTCGGCCGCCACGCCGCGCAGGAGGACGTCGTGGTCGGCTCGCCCATCGCCAACCGCAACCGGCGGGAGATCGAGCCCCTGATCGGGTTCTTCGTCAACAGCCTGGTGCTGCGGGGGGATCTGGCGGGAGATCCGCCGTTCCGGGAGTGGCTCGCCCAGGTCCGGCGCACGGCGCTGGAGGCCTATTCGCACCAGGACGTCCCCTTCGAGCGGCTGGTGGAGGAGCTGAAGCCCGACCGCCAGGCGGGGAGGAACCCGCTCTTCCAGGCCCTGTTCGCGCTCCAGAACGCCCCGCTCGGCCGGCTGGACCTGCCCGGCCTCTCCCTCGCCCCGGTGGAGCACGGCTTCGCGACCACCCGCTTCGATCTCGAGCTGATGCTCTGGGAAGGCGAGGAGGGGATCTCCGGCGCCTTCACCGCCAACGCCGATCTCTTCGACCCCGCCACCGTGCGGCGTCTGGCGTCGCATTTCGGGACGCTGCTCGGCGGGCTGCTGGAGGACCCGGGCCGCCGCCTCTCGGAGCTCCCCTGGCTGGGCGAGGCCGAGCGGCACCAGGCGCTGCGCGAGTGGAGCGACACCGCCGCGGCCCTGCCGCCGGTCAGCCTGGCCGTGCTGTTCGCCGAGCAGGCGGCCCGCCGGCCGGACGCCGTCGCCGTCTCCGCCGCGGAAGGGGACCTCACCTACGCCGAGCTGGACCGCCGGTCCGGCCGGCTGGCCCGGCGGCTCGCCGCGCTCGGCGTCGGCTCCGAGGTGGTCGTGGCCCTGGCGGCGGAGCGTTCCCTCGCCGCCATCGTCGGACTGCTGGGGATCGTCAAGGCCGGCGGCGTCTACCTGCCTCTGGATCCGGACCATCCGAAGGAGCGCCTGGCCTGGATGATGGCCGACGCCGGAGCCCGGGTGCTCCTCGGCCCGGCCGACCTCCTGCCGGAGGTCCCGGCGGGCGTCCGGGTCCACCCCCTGGAGGACGATCCGGCGGAGGTCGCGGGACCCGATCCCGTGCCACCGTCCGCGGATGCGCTGCTCTACATCCTCTACACCTCCGGCTCCACGGGCCGGCCCAAGGGCGTGGCGGTCACCCACCGCAACGTGGTCCGTCTGGTGCGGGAGAGCCGCTTCGCGGACCTCGGGCCGGAGCAGGTCTTCCTGCAGCTCGCGCCGCTCTCCTTCGATGCCTCGACGCTGGAAGTCTGGGCGCCGCTGGCCAACGGCGGCCGGCTGGTCCTCTTCCAGCGGGAGCGGGTCTCCCTGGAGGATGTGGGAGGAGTCCTGGAGAAGCACGGGATCACCACCCTCTGGCTCACCGCCGGGCTCTTCCACCCGATGGTGGACTACCAGCTCCAGGCCCTGCGCCCGCTCCGCCAGCTCCTGGCCGGCGGCGACGTGCTGTCGCCGGCCCACGTGCGGCGCGTCCTGGAGGAGCTGCCGGGGACCACCCTGATCAACGGCTACGGGCCGACGGAGATGACCACGTTCACCTGCTGCCACCCGATGACCTCGGCGGCGGCGGTCGGCGCCCCGGTGCCCCTGGGGAGGCCGATCGGCAACACCCGGGTCCACATCCTCGACGACGGCCTGCGCCCCGTGCCGGTGGGCGTCCGGGGCGAGCTCTGCGCGGGCGGCGAGGGCCTCTCCCGGGGCTACTTCGGCCGCCCGGACCTCACGGCCGAGCGCTTCGTGCCCGACCCGTTCTCCGGCGAGCCCGGCGCCCGCCTGTACCGGACCGGCGACGTCGCCCGCTTCCTGGCCGACGGCCGGATCGAGTTCGGCGGCCGGCGGGACGGCCAGGTCAAGCTCCGCGGCTTCCGGGTCGAGCTGGGCGAGGTGGAGAGCGCCCTCGCCCGCCATCCCGGAGTGCGTGAGGCCGTGGTGACGGTGCGGGAGGACGGCGGCGACCGCCGGCTCGTCGCCTACCTGGTGCCGCGTCCGGAAGCGTCCGCCGGGCCGGACCTGGTGCCGGAGGTGCGGGGCTGGCTGGCCGGCGAGCTGCCCGGCTTCATGATCCCCGCGGCCTTCGTGGTCCTGGACGCCCTGCCGCTGACGCCCAACGGCAAGGTGGACCGCCGCGCCCTGCCCGCCCCGGATCCGGCGGCCGCGCTGACGGCCTACGTGCCGCCCTCGACTCCCCTGGAGGAGCTGGTCGCGGAAGTCTGCGCCGGGCTTCTGGGCCTGGAGCGGGTGGGCATGCGGGACAACTTCTTCACCCTGGGGGGGCATTCGCTCCTGGCGACACAGCTCGTCACCCGGCTCTCCCAGGAGCACGGCCTGCCGGTGACCCTCCCGATGGTGTTCTACACCGCCGATCTGGGCGAGCTGTCGAACCGCATCCTGGAGGAGGTGCTGGGAGACGTCGGCGAGTCCGAGCTGACCGAGCTGCTGGCGGAGATGGACGAAAGCCCCGCTTCCTGACCCCTCCCCGACCTGTGGTAAATTACGCCCTCCGGACGGCGGCCCCGCCGCCGTCCCCTACCGGGTCCCCATCGTCTAGAGGCCTAGGACTCTGCCCTTTCAAGGCAGCAACGCGGGTTCGAATCCCGCTGGGGATACCAAGTCTCGGGTAACATACCCTCCATGTACATCTCCCGCATCCGCCTGGAGAACATCCGCGGTTTCCGTGAGCTGGAGATCGATTTCTCAGGCACTCAAGGTCCCCGTAAGCGGACACTGATCATCGGAAAGAACGGCACCTGCAAGACGACCGTGCTCCGCGCCATCGCTCTGGGTATCTGTGACGATGCCAATGCGCTCATCTCAGAGCCGATCGGGTCGATGATCTACAAGGATTCCAGAGTAGGGCAGATTCGGATTGAATTGGATTCGCCAAAAAAGCGAAGGCTGAACAGTTTTCTGGTCCGGAACCGGATCAACGGCCAGGAGCGGGTTTCGCGTCTTTCCGAGTTGGATTGGCCGAAGACCTTCACCTGTGGTTACGGTGCCGGTCGGCACGGCTTCGGGTCGGACACGGGAAGGGAATACCGCGTCGCTGACGCCGTCTACACCCTTTTCGATTATCGGCGCACGCTCATCGATCCCGAGCTGACGCTGCGCCGTCTTCAGGACTTCCTCGGGACTCGAAGGTACGACGCGGCGATCTCTGGAATCCGACGGGTCCTGGGCCTGGTCCCCAAGGATGAGATACGTCTGCCGCAGGGAGGAGGCGTCGAGCTGTCCGGTCCTTCTTTTGGAGGGACGGTCCGCCTGGAAGGTTGGGCGGACGGCTACCGCATGACCTTCAACTGGATGATGGACCTCTATGGCCTTGCCCTACGCGCTGATCGGATCACCCCTGATGGACATATCCGCGGTATCGTTCTGATTGACGAAATCGAGCAGCACCTTCACCCTTCCATGCAGGCGGAGATCCTGCCGCGTATCACCGAAGTCTTCCCCGAGATCCAACTCATCGCCACGACTCACAGTCCTCTGGTCGCCCTCGACGCCAAGCCGGACGAGTTGATCGTCCTCCGCCGTGAGGAAGGCGAAGTGTTCCGGGAGGAAGCGGTTCCCGATTTCACCGGCTACTCGGCTGAGGACATGCTCGTGGACGAGCGCCTCTTCGATACCGAGATCTACTCGCCGGAGATGCGGGAGAAGGTCGGCCGCTACCGCGAGCTTGCCGCCATTCCGAAGGCGACGCGCGGGAGCGCTGAGACCCGTGAGCTTCGTGGTCTGGCCTTGGAGATTCGGGAGCGCCCGGTCCCCGAGTCGCGGGACAACGAGATGGTCCGCCAGCTCAAGCAGCTCATCGACAAGCACAATCTCTGAGCCACCCTGGTGATCTTTCTCGACCGCGACCGACGCGATGGAGAAGGGCGGCCGATCCGGCCGGATCAGGATTGGTTCGACTTGGCCGCCGAAGCCGAAGGTGACGCCCTGCGTGAAGCCGGGGCGCATGAGGCTCGGGCGAGCGTCTACGGCCATGACCAGGTCCGAGCCGCGCTCGAAGCGCTGTTCTACGACAAATGCGTCTACTGCGAGACGAAGTCCTCGGCCGGCTTCGATTGGAACGTCGAGCACTTCCGTCCCAAGGGCAAGGTCGCCGAGCGGAACGATCATCCAGGCTACTATTGGCTGGCTTATACCTGGTCCAACCTGTATCCCTCCTGTAGCCACTGTAACCAGCGCCGCAAGGACCGGCCGCGCTGGGGAGACCTGCAATATGCGGGCTCCGGCGGAAAAATGGACCAGTTTCCTCTGGAGAACGAATCCACCCGGGCGCTTTCGTCAACCGACCCCCTCGACGGGGAAGCGCGGTTGCTACTCGATCCCTGCGCAGACCACCCCGAAGAGCACCTCCGCTACACGGTCGACGGGCAGGTCGTGGCCGTGGCCGGCAGCCGGAAAGGGGAGGTCTCTATCGATGTCTTTCACCTGGCGCGCCGTCGCCTTCGCGATCAGCGCCGGAACAAGGTGGAAGCCGTCGTCGATCTCTTGAAGCTCATCCGCAAGCAGGAAGAGGAGAGGAATGAGGGAGCTGCGCGCGATTTGCGATCGTTCCTGGATACATGGTTCCTGGCCGATGGCTGCGAGCATGCCGCGGCGGCGCGGGCGGTCGTGCGCGACCCGGCTTTATTCGGCCTCTGACGATTCTCCGGAGCTTGAAACGATTATCCCCTTCAAAGTGTGCTATTTGAAATATTCCGTAGTGCTCATCAGCTTTTTCAACCTCTCTGTAACAATCCCCCGCCCGCCTCGCCAGTTGAGTCATCGCTCGCACTAAACCAGCTCCCTTGATTCGGGATTAAACCGGATTGGAGGAGTGAAAAGGATGCCGATGCTCAACGCGATGCCGGGCCATGTCCATCCCGACGAGCCGCTGCTCTGGTTCAACGGCGTCGACGGCCGGGGAGGCGGATATCTGACGCCTCCCATGCCGGCGCGGCAGATCGTCGACCTCGCCCGCGGCGTTCCGGTCGACCTGGCGCGCGTCCGCGAGCTTCAGGCCTGGGTGGCGCGCGGCGAGGGCAAGGCGCGGCGGGGGCTCAAGGAGGGGCTCGACCCCTGCAAGCTCGACGAGGCCGGATGGGGGGTGATCTTCCCCAACTCGGCTGACTCCGCGCCCCTGCGGGAGGCCCTCGCCCCGTTGCTCGACCTCCGGCGGTCCCAGGCCGGGAAGCGGCAGGCCCGCTTCTTCCGGGAATTCGCGGGCGAGGACGGCTATCGCGAGGGGGAGAGCAAGGTTGCCTTCCTCGCCCGCCATGGCGCCGGGCCCGGACCGGCCGATCCGGAGAAGGTGCCGTACTACCTCCTGCTGGTCGGCGATCCGGAGGCGATCCCCTTCGCGTTCCAGTACCAGCTCGACGTCCAGTACGCCGTCGGCCGCCTGTGCTTCGACGATCTCGAAGACTACCGCCGCTATGCCGAGAGCGTGGTCGCGGCCGAGAGCGGCGGCAACGGGCGGCGTCCGCGCGCCTGCTTCTTCGCCCCGGCCAATCCGGGAGATCGAGCGACCGAAGCGATCAGCGAGCACCTGGCGCGGCCGGTGGCGGCGGGGGTGATGCGCGACCAGCCCGGCTGGGAGGTCGAGACCGCGTTCGGGGAGGCGGCGACCCACGGGCGTCTCGGCGGCATGCTCGACGAGGCGCCGGCCTTCCTCTTCACCGCCTGTCACGGCCTGGGCTTCCCGGCGGGCGATCCCTGGCAGCGGGAGCGGCAGGGCTCCCTGGTCTGTCAGGACTGGCCCGGCCCGGACGCCGGCCGCATCGCCCGCGAGCACTACTTCGCGGCCGAGGACGTGGGAGCGCAGGCCCACGTCCACGGCCTCGTCGCCTTCTGCTTTGCCTGCTACGGCGCCGGCACGCCGCGCTGGGACGATTTCACCCGCAAGGATCAGGGACCGCGCCGGGAACTCGCGCCGGGGGCATTCCTCGGCCGCCTGCCGCAGCGGCTGCTCAGCCACCGGCAAGGCGGGGCGCTGGCGGTCATCGGCCACGTGGAGCGGGCCTGGGGCTTTTCCCTGATCTGGCCCGGCGCCGGACCGCAGACCGTCGCCTTCGAGAGCGCCCTGAAGCGTCTGCTCGCCGGGCAGCCGGTGGGCTGGGCCATGGAGATCTTCAACCAGCGGTACGCGGAGCTGGCCTCCGACCTGGCGGCGGAGGTGGAGGCCCTGGAGTTCGGCAAGAAGCTCGACGAGAAGGCGCTCGCCAACCTCTGGACTGCCACCCACGACGCCCGCAACTACACGATCGTCGGCGATCCCGCCGTTCGGGTGGCCGCTTCCGCAAATCCTTTGGAGGTGTCCCGTGAAAACTGATCGATTCTCTTCGGCGTCCGCCCGGGCCGCCGCGGTCCTGCTGGCCGGCCTGCTAGTCCTGGCCGGTCTTCCCGCCGCCGGTCAGATAGTCATCAAGTTTGGGGGGAAAGGCGGCTCCTCCAAGTTGGCCGTGGCGCTCGCCAAGCAGGTCAAGGAAGTCAAAAAGAGGTTTGAAGCGAACCGGCGTGCTCTGCGGGGTGAGCGAGGCCCGGGCGGCAAGGCCTATCCCAGCCAGGAGGTGATCAGCCTGATTGCCCGCACTGAGCAGGACCTCGATCAGGCCATCGAGCGAGTCGGAGAGCCGGACCTGGACGCTCTTCGCGCCTGGGCGGCCGAGGAGTTCGGGCGCATCCACGGAGAGCTCGCGCCACCTACGGGCCAGACCGTTGCATCGCTTCAGGACCTGTCTACCCCTCGCGCCGTCGCCGTGGTCGCCACCCTGGGAAGCCTCCCGAGGCTCGCAAGCTCGAAGACTGAGGCTTCGCAGGAGGCAGCCATCACCGCCGAGAAGGCGGACGGTCTCCTGGACCAGGCGGGGGCGGTGGTCAGCCGCATTTGGACCCTCGCCGACCGGAACGATCTGGAGGTGGATCTCTGGGTCGGTAGCACGCCGGAGCAGAAAGTAGAGTTCACCTTCTGGCCGAAGGGCCTGATCAGGGGTACCACGCCAGCGTCAAAAGCGAAACTCATTATTACCAATAACAAAAAAGGCCGTGTCCTTCGCGGTCTCTACGCCTATAAAGCCGCTTTCGGCAAGGGGTCGGTGGCGCAACTGATCCAGTTTCCCGTCCCGTCCGGCGCTCCGGAAGCCAAGCCGAGCCTCAGTCTGGACCTGGTTAAAGAAAGCAGCTTCTTCTGCTGCCACTTCGAAAGGCAGATCTGCGCTCATGTCGACGACAAAAAACAGTGCCGCTGAGCCGGGACGCCGGCCCCGCCGCCGCTGGATCGTTCTGGCCGGCGTGGGGTTAGGTTGGGCTTTGGCGCAACTCGCCGGCGCATTGCTTGACGGTGAGTTGCAGACCCTGCGGTTCCTTTTCATACCGCTGTCGGCCCTCGCTGGCGGTCTGGCCTCCCTCGGTGCCTGGAAATGGTTTGCCACGGCCGGGGACGTCGTCCGCGGGCGGCGCCTGTGGGCCGCATTCGTCGCGCTGGCGGTCGGCGCGACCCTGCTGCTCGGGCTATACCTGGGTTTCGCGGAGCGGATCGACTACGGTGACAGGAGCATCACCTATCTCGTGGGCACATCGCGGTCCGGGCTCTGCGAGTGCTCCGGAGACACCGACGCCGAATGCATCCAGAAGATGGGGCTCAGTCCGGAGCTGATCCGACCCTGTTGGAACAACCGCTGGCTCATCGAGCTCGCCATGGCGCTCTCCTACCTCCTGACCCTGGGGAGCGCCGGGACGCTCGTGGGCTTGCTGATGATCACCTTGCTACCGCGGACTCCAGGGACTCCTCAGGGCTACCTCGACTTCGACCTCTGGATCGATCAGAAATCCGAGGGCGTCTATCGCGCCAAGGCCTGGAGCGGCGCCGCCGGTTTCGAGGCTACTGAGATTTTCTCTCTCCCTTCCGCGCTTGTCAGCGGAGAGTTTCGCCCCTCCGGAGGCGGGGCTCTCCGGGGCGGCTCATCCGCGAGCGGCGACAGCCCGGAGCGGGCCGGGGACGAGCTGTTCCGCGCGATCTTCCAGGGCGAGCTGCTGAAGGCTTTCCAGGGATGCCTCACCAAGGCCCAGGACGGTCCGGGGCTGCGCATCCGCCTGCGCCTCAACGACGTCCCCCAACTGGCGGATCTGCCCTGGGAGTACCTGTACGACGCCGACGGCCGGGGCTTCCTGGCGCTCTCCGGCCGGACCCCGGTCATTCGCTACCTGGAGCTGAGCGAGGGTCTGGGCACGCTGCAGGTCGAGCCGCCGCTACGGGTGCTCGCCCTGATCTCAACACCCCTGGGCTACCGGGAGCTCGCCGAAGCGGACGAGGAGTGGCGGCGGCTCGTCGCGGTCCTGGAGCCGCTTCGCGCGAGCGGCCTGATCGAGCTCGAACGGTTGGAGCGCCCCACCCGCGATGCCCTGGAAGCGCGGCTGCGCGCGGGCCCGCCGGTCCACGTCCTCCACTTCGTCGGCCACGGCGGCTTCAGCGAGTTGCGGCGGGAAGGCGTGCTGGTGTTCGAGGACGAGGACGGCAACGGCGTCCCGGTGGGAGGACCGAGCCTCGCCTACCTCCTCCAGGACCATCCGTCGCTGCGCCTGGCCGTGCTCAACGCCTGCAACGGCGCCCGCTCCTCGCGCGAGGACGCCTTCGCCGGCACCGCCCAGACGCTTGTCCAGCACGGCGTGCCGGCGGTGATCGCCATGCGGTCGGAAGTCATGGATGAGACCGCCTGCGGCTTCGCCGAGAAATTCTACCGGGGCCTCGCCGCCGGCCTGCCGGTCGACGCCTGCGTCGGCGAGGTGCGCCGGGCCCTCGCCGCCGAGCGCAACCCGGAATGGGGCACGCCGGTGCTCTACCTGAGGGCCACCGACGGGCGCCTCTTCACTCTCGAAGGCGCCTGAGGTCTCCGTCCGCTAGAGCTGGCTGGCAAGGACCGGTTCCTCGTCCGAGACGAAGATCCAGTCCGCGCTCTCCAGGGGCAGCGTCCGCAGCTCTTCCTCCTTCTCCACGCCGGCCCTGGGCGGGACGAGGAGCAGGTTGCAGGCGGCCTGGTGCATGACCTCGGAGGCGACGCTGCCGAGCGTCAGGCGCTCGATGCCGGTGCGCCCGTGGGTGCCGAGGACCGCCAGATCCACCTGCCGCTCCGCGAGCACGCCCAGGATCTCCTCCCGGGGATAGCCGGTGCGGACCCGCGCCAGGCGGGGGGCCTTGCCGAAGCTGTTGACCCGCACGAAGCGCCGCAGCTCCTCGCCGGCGAAACGCTCGATCTGTTCGGGAGCGAAGTGGACCGAGCCCCCGACCTCGAACGGGTTGAGCACGAAGAGGACCTCGGTGTCGGCGAACGCCACGTTGGTGTCGGCCAGGAAGGCCAGCCCCTGCTGGAAGGCGTCCGCGGAAACCGGCGAGAGGTCCACCGGGATTTCGACCCGCGCGGGCGGGAACGCGGCCTCGGAACGGACGACCAGCACCGGGCAGGGAGCCTTGCGGATCACGCCGGCGGCGGTCGATCCCAGGAGGATCCTGTGCAGGACGCCCCCTTCTTCCGCGCCGACGATGATGAGGTCCGCTTTCACCTGCCGCGCCAGCTCGACGATCTCGTGTGCCGGCGAGCCGATCCGCTGGACGAGCTGATCGGGCTTGAACCGCGCCAGATCGGCGAGCCCGGTCCGGTGCGCTTGCAGATCGAGCCCGGCGCGCACGCTCTCGGCCTGCCAGTCGAGCAGCCTAGTGTCCACGATCTCGGCGGCGTAGGCCGTCGGCGAGTAGGCGTGCACCAGCCACGGGGAGGCCCCGGCGGCCTTGGCGACGCGAGCCCCCGTGCGGACAACACCGTCGCACGACTCGGTGAGCGAAGTGCCGATGACGATGGTTTTCAAATGGTTGATCATGATGGTTCCTCCCGTATCCCATGCTAGGCCCGCCGCCGCGCGAGGTCGCCGGTTGAAGGAACGGGGAGCCGGTCCGCCGCCGGGTGGCGCGGGGGACGCGAGGCCTACCCGATAGGGGCCGCGCCGCCTACCCGAACAGAGGTCGCGGACCGCGGGCCCGGCCGGTACGCTGGCATCGGAAGGAGACCGCCAATGACTCCCCAGAATCGGACATTCCCGCCGTTCCATCCGCAGCATCCTCTGAGAACGGTGCTCATCGGTACCCTGCTCGAAAGCGAGAGCGATCCGGTGGTGCGAGCGGGCCTCGCCGTGGCCCGGGCCGCCGGCGTGCGCGTGCTCCTCGTCCATGCCTTCCCTGACGGACCGAAGATCGTCGGCCCGGAGATCGGGATGGCAGGGGACTTCACCGCGGAGCTGAGAGCCTGGTGCGAGGAGCGGCTCCGCGAGCAGATCGGCCGGCTCGGCATCGGAGAGAGCGAGCTGGCCGGCGTCGAGGTCAGGGCCGGGGTCCCTCACCGGATCCTCGTCGAAGAGGCGGGCAAGGCCGCGGCCGACCTGATCGTGGTGGGCGCCACCGGTCTGGAGCCGTTCGCCGCCGAGCTGCTCGGCTCGACCGCGGACCGCGTGCTCCGCAAGGCCTCCTGCCCTGTGCTCGTGGTGCGCGGCGAGCTGCCGGTGCCGCCGCGGCGCGTGCTGGCTCCGGTCGACTTGTCGCCCGTGTCGGGCGACTCCTTCCGTTGCGGTCTCGACCTGCTGGCTCAGATCGGCGGCGGTGCCGACGTCGAGGTCCGGGCCGTCCATGCCCTGAGCTTCACGGAGATGCTCGCGCTGCAGCGCCGGAAGGACGGCGAGGTTTCTCCCGAGCAGGCCGAGCGCTGGAGCGGCGAGGACCTGCGTAGCTTCGTCCTGGAAAACCGGGCCGAGGCGCCCCTGGAGGTGGACACCGCCGTGCTGCCCGGGGAGGCGCGGTTCGAGATCCTCCAGGAGCTCGCGGAGCGCCCCGTCGACCTCATCGTGATGGGCACCCACGGACGGGGCGGGGTGGACCGCCTGATGCTGGGGAGCGTGGCCTCCGCGGTCGTCCGCAAGGCCCCGTGCAGCGTGCTGCTGATCTCCCCGGACGCCGCTCTGGCCTCGGGCATCGCCGAAGCGGTCACCGCGCGGATGACGCCCGCCTGGCACCGCGAGCCGGTCCCGGTCGCGTGACGGGAGGCTAGTACCGATCGTCGACCGCCGCCTTGTCGTCGGCCTCGACGGGGCGGCGGTCGTGAGAAGAGTGCCGCGAGACAGCGGCCGGCCCGAGCTTGATCCCACCCGGCACAGAGACTTAGGATGGCGGCCTTTCAAGGAGACAGAGATGAGGAGACTCGTGGTGGTGGCGTCCTTGCTCTTCGTAAGCTGGGTCGGAAGCTCGTCCGCGGATGACCCCTGTGGGCTGGGGGGATGGTGTGAAAACATCTGCTCCTGCGCATGCTGGGAGGCGTGCGGCGCGCGCCTGTACATGTATCCCTGTTCTCAAGAGCCGCAGCTCCCCTGTCCCTAGTACGACGTCCCCGGAGGCCCCCGCCCGGGCATTTATGCCCGGGCGGATGCAGGCCTACGCCTGTCCCTCGAACAGCGCCTCCGTCTCCAGAGTCCGCGGACCCTCCTCCGTACAGACCGCGTACTTGCTCGGGTACATCGAAACCCCGGCGTACTCCCCCTTGCGGTTCAGGACGTAGAAATTGAGCCCGAATTTCGGCCGTCCGCGCTCGTTGAGCAGCCGCTTCTCGACCGTGTTCGCGACCACGCGCCGGAGCGCTTCCATGCCGGCGTCCTTGGGGTGGGCGCCGCGGCGCATCGATTCGACGATCAGGAAGGACGACAGGTTGTAGAGGTTCGCCTCGCCCCGTCCGGTCGATCCCGCGGCCCCGACCTCGCCGTCCACGTACAGGCCGGCGCCGAGGATGGGGGAGTCGCCCACGCGGCCGGGGATCTTCCAGGCCAGGCCGCTCGTGGTAGTCACGCCGCAGATCTCCCCCTTGGCGTTGACGCCGTCGCAGTTGATGGTGCCCCAGAGGTGCTCGGGTCGGATCAACCCCTCGCGCGCCATCTGGAGCGCCGCCTCCAGCCCGGCCTCGGAGCGCTTCGCGGGATCGAGGTAGTGGTCCGGATCGATGCGCCGCTTCCATTCCAGCCACAGCCGGCGGGACTTCTCCGTGTTGAGGTCGTCCTCGATGGTGAAGCCCATGTTGCGCGCGAAGACCTGCGCACCCTGGCCGACTAGCAGATGGTGGTCCGTGGTTTCGAGCACCGCCTTGGCGACCAGGGACGGCGTGCGCACTCCTTCGAGCGCCGCCACCGCTCCGGCCCGCTTGCGGGGACCGTGCATGCACGACGAGTCGAGCTGCACGACGCCGTCCGCGTTGGGCAGGCCGCCGTAGCCGACGCTGTCCTCCTCCGGATCGAGCTCCAGGATGTTCACCCCGGCGACCAGGGCGTCGAGCACGTCGGCGCCCTGAGTCATCATCGTGAACGCCTTCTGCACGCCCGTCACGTCGCCGCCGTTCTTGAACTGATTGCCGTTGGCCGACGCCACGACGACGGGTTTGACGCCCTTCACGATCACGGCGGGGGCCTGTCCGAACAGCGTGCGCGGAGCTGCCGCGGCCAGCCCGGCCGTGGCGCCCGCGAGGAGGAAATCGCGGCGGTTCAGGGTCTTTTTCATGGTGCCCGGAGCATGGCACAAGCGGGGGAGGAGCCCAAAGGAGGGGCGGTTACCCGTTTAGGGTGTTTACTATATTTGCAAATTTCATACAATGAGCGACGACTGTTCGCTTCTGGCGAGCGACACAAGCTGAAGGAGGACCTTCATGAAGAACATCATGCGCCTGGTTGCCGTCTCCTGCCTGCTCATCCCGGTATCGGCTCATTCGGAGCCCTCCGCTCCGGCCGCGGGAAAGGATGGGGCCGTCGAAATCCAACTGCCCGCTCTGGGAATCCCCAAACCGACCGAGAAGGCTTGCAGAGTCGTCTTTCCGATGGCCGCGGATGACTACATCACCACCTCGGCGAACACGCCCGTGGCTTTCCGTCCCCTGGACAACGACTCCGACACTCCGGATCAGGATCTGAAGAGCTTCGACCAGCCTCAGCACGGGACGGTCGTCCTGTCGGGCGGCATCGACGGTATGACGTACACGCCCGCCCCCGGATACGTAGGGAGCGACAGCTTCACCTACACGATCGGAGGCTGCCTCCAGTGCTTCAACGGCGGGTGCACCGAGCCGGAGTTTGACCAGGCTACGGTCTACATCACAGTCAACTGAGGTCTCTGCTCGACGTGCCCCTCCACCTTGGCGGGCGGAGAGGCACGTCTCTTGTACTAACCCGGCGCTCCGCTCAGAACGTGTAGCCTACCTGTCCGTTGTTGCAGGCGATACAAGCGTTTGGATTGATGGGATTGAAGGACCGCGCCCACTCACCTCGACAGATGACCCTGCCGAATGCATCCACGTAGACGAAACGCCCAATTGTGTTCGCTGGAGTCGGGCACGTCCCGTTCGCCGGGCAATTGATGCACAGCCGGTCGCCGGTTGTGAACTGCCGGCAATTCCCTTGGAGAATCGCGCCGATGTTGTAGACGCAATAAACCGCGCCGGCAGGAGGCGGATCGATGACGCCGTCCCCATCCTCATCCACGCCCTCGGAGTCGGTAAAGACCGTCTCCTCCTCTCCATCAGGATCATCTGGATCTCCGTCCTGCATCGCCATCGCGGCGGGGACGAACAGCAGGCACCCCAGAACGATCATCCAGAACAGAGTCCGACTTGCTTGAGTCCGCATCATCGTTCTCCTTTGGCTGAAGGCGCTCCTCGGATGTGAGGATGTCCTCTAATTTAAGAAGGTGCTGCGGGTAACGCAGGCGAGACAGGAGAGGGCGGTCAGGGAAGAGCCCGTCCGTTTTTCTCACCCCGCCAGGGGTGCAGGGACGTAGCCCAGGCCTTCAGGCCTTGGGAACGGAGAGGCCCCCTCACATCCATGGCACCCCCGGAGGGTGCCGGCCTCTGCCTTGGACGAGAGGCTAGTATTTACAGATACCCAACCCACCAATCGAATCGCGGTGCATCGCGGTTTGGATGGAAGCGTCCCCGGAACCTGATCCTCTGGAGAACCTCCCTGATGACATCGTCCTGGGCCTGTGAGAGCTGAGCCCACTCGTACAACAATTCCGGCGTCTGCATCGTGGATACGTGAGGCGCCCTTCGAGCCAGGACTTTCAAAGCCTTGCGGTCGTCTGTGGCCACGACGCCACGGTGGGAGAGAGCGAGTGCGAGAATAGATGACTCTCCTCTGCCGAGCTCCTTCGCCAAAAGGAGGAAATCCTCCATTTCCTGGGTGGTCACGAGATCGAGGAGGCTGAGATTCTCCAGACCCTCGAGCACGGATGGGACGATGACCTCCCGTCCAATGGGCACCCCTTCGGCGTCAATTTGAGCGATCGCCAGGATTTCCTCCGTGGCGATGAGTCGCGAAGTGGCAAACTGATAAGGAAGAACGCGGAAGATTTCCTCAGTCCGTCCCGACGCGAGGAGATTGATCAGGCAACAGGCATCGAGGATCAGCGGCTCACTACGACGCTTGCCGGAGACCATTCAGCGGATCACCGGCGGGTGGATCCGAAGAGGGGTTGGCCAAAGCCGAATGGCTCTCCCTGGTCGGTTCCCCGGGTCAAAGATTCCACCAGACGATCGATCCTTTCTCGTACCCCCAACCGATCGGTTCGCAGGAATCGGGCAAGTTGCCCTTCGCTCAGCTCCGCCGCTTCCCACGCTTCGATCGCCAGAGCGACGTAGCGCGAAGGAAAGATGTCATCGTCGGTGCCCACAGGTCCCACTCGACGTGGCTGCTGTGCCTCGGAGGCACTCAATCTCTCTCGCTGCAGCCGCTCCCAGGAACCGGATGGGATCAGGCGCAGCTCTTCCAGTCTCCGGGTCATAGCCTCCAGAGACACCACGTAGAAGTGCGCCAGACGATAGAGTTCGGAATAGGTGAGGCCGCGGTGACGGTCCCGTTCGATCCCAAGGAAGCGCCTGCGCAGACCCGCGGCCGGCATCAGGAACGCTCGCGCGAAGGATTGGGCGAAGCGTTCTCGGGCGGGAACGCGATCGAAGCGGCCTTCAACCGTGATCTCCGCTCTGTGGCGGGCCGTCAGAAAATGGCCGAGCTCGTGAGCCAGACTCTCCCGCCGCTTCTCGGCCGAGTGCCGCAGGTTCACCGCCATGCAGGCGCCCAAGGGCTCGGCGAACACGAACATGCCCGCCACCTCGAAAGGCAGCTCCAACTGGAAGATCCTGATCCCGATGTCGCCTTCCAGGATCTCGCGGAGCCTGACCAGGGGACCCTCGCCCAGATCCAGCCGTCTCCGCTCGGCGGCGGCTACGTCCTCGGCGGCCAGGTCGGGATCGACGCCTTGGATGTCGTACTCGGGCGGGAAGCGCCGCCGCAGAGGAGCCTGGTGCAGCTCCTCAAGCCGGGCGTAGTCCTCGCAGAGGTGCTGGAACTCTCCGATATGGGGAAGCAATTCGCCAGCAAGGGGAGAGGGCGGCAGATTTCCCCGAAGCTGGGCCGCGAGCTCTTCGATGGGCGCGCCGCGCTGAAGGACCTCGGACACGTCGAGGCCCAGAACCGAGGTGATCTCGACGATCTCGGCCGGCTTGAGCCTGCGCTCCCCCTTCTCGATGGCGACCACCGTGGTGCGGGCCAGCTTCAGGCGATCCGCCAGTTGCTGCTGCGTCCACCCCTTGGCTTCGCGAGCCTCACGGAGTCGAGCCCCCAGGATTCTCGGCTGGATGATGTCTGGCGAGTTGTCAGCCATGGGGGACTTCCTGCGGAGGTCAGTCTCGCTCAGAGGTCTGACAATGTCAAGGCTTTGGGGCGGATAGGAGGGAGATGTCAGGCGTGCTCAGCGGCACGCCCTGAAAGGGCCGAAATCTGAATAGCCTGGCGCTTCAGCGCCAGGTATGCGGCCCCCAAGATCCATCCGCCTTGAATGGGCGGGGACCCGAACTTCGGGGAGTAAACAGGGTTGTCCTCCTTTTTCGCGTGTGTTATTAGTTCTGCACAAACAAGGAGACGCTATGGGAAGAGTCGTCAGGGTATCGAAGATCGTCGGGCTGCTTCTCCTGGTCACCGCTGCCGCATCCTATGCTCAGAGTGGCTGCTGGAACTGTGTAGCGAGTTGGGTCGTCGGCACGGTCGACGAGAAGTGCTCTCGCGCGGGAGATGGGCAGACCGGCGATGGGACCGATTGCGACGAATACCATGACGGCTGGGGTTGGGTCTGCTATACGAGCGGCGATCTTTGCTACAACGTGGACGTCACCGGGGGCGGCGGTTCTGGAGGAGGTGGATTCGGCGGTGAAGGGGAATCCTGCACCATCGGCCAAGGCGAGGCCTGCCCCGCCGAGTGTTTCAGATGCACGAGGGTCCTCTATTGATGCGTTTTCCTCCCCTAGGTTCCGCCCGGTCGGCCACCTGGGCCAGCTTCCTGCTTCTCCTCCTTGTCCCGGCCTTCCTTCTCGGTGAGACCCCCACGGCCCGGGTGGACTTCGCGCTGACCCTGAAAGAAAAGGCGCCTGTTTGGAATGGAGCGCTCCGCCTGAAGCCCCTGTCCCACAAGGGACCGGAACGGGTCTTGACCCTCGACGGCAAACCCACGCTCCAGGCCGAGCTGCCGGCCAATACCGTGTGGGAAGTCGCCGCCGAGATACCCGGCTTCTGGGCGCCCCGCGAGACGGTCTGGGTCGGCCCCGCGGGGACCGGCTCCCAGCGCCCGCTCGTCCTGTGGCCGGCCGCGGAGATCGAGGGCTCCCTTCGCCTGAAGGAGCCGTCGGAAAAGCTTCCAAAGGAAATGACGGTCACGATCGAATCGCCGCCGGGTCCCGCCGCGAAGCGCGAGATCCCGAAAGGTCAAGTCGCCTGTCCGGTCGATGACAAGGGCGCGTTCCGCTGTACCCTGCCGGCCGCGCCGCTCGACGTAGCGTTCCGCGCCGCCGGCTTCGTGCCGCAATATCGGTGGGGACTAACTCCCCGGGAGGGACGGGCCCTCAAGGTCGGCGTCGTCGAGCTGAAGAAGGGCGCGTCCCTGAAGGGCTGGGTCGAGGTCGAGGGTGGCCCGATCGCGGCCGGCCAGTGCGTCGCCCGGCTCTCTCCGATCGTATCCGCCGGGGGAGGCGACCCCACCCTGACAGAACGTCTCCGCAGGGCCGCCGCCGAGGAGCGGGTGGGGCCTGATGGATTCTTCCAACTCTCGGGCGTCGCGCCCGGCAGCTATCAGCTCGAAGTGGAGCAGCCCGGCTATGCCGCGGCGCGCGTCTTCCCCGTCGACGTCTGGCCGGGAGCGGAGACCGCGCTGAAGCAGTCGGTCGTCCTGAAGCGGCCGGTCCGCATCGAACTGACCCTTTCGCCCGCCGCCGACTGGCTGGACAAGCCCTGGAGGGTCAAGGTGCTCCGGGCGGCGGACGCCAGCTCAGGGTACGAGCGCAAGCCGGTCCACGATGGCCCGGTGGACGCCGAGGGCCGCGTGAGCATCGCGGGCCAGGGTCCCGGACGGTTCCTGGTGACTGTCGCCGATTCCCGCGGGGACGGGCTGCTCTCCGAGGAGATGGAGATCACGGGGCCGGCGGATGCGCGGAGGGAGATCGAGATCCGCCTCATCACGGTCGAGGGCACTGTGGCCCTGGGGCGCGACCCGCTGGCTGCCACTCTCTTCTTCGGAAAGGAGAAAGGGGCGGTCTCGGTGAAGATGGAATCGGACGAGGACGGCCGGTTCCACGGTGTGCTTCCGCGGGAGGGGACCTGGCGCGTGGACATCCGCTCGGCGGACGGCACCGTCGGGACCTTCGTCAAGGCCAAGGTGGAGGCGGACCGGGCCGGTCGCGCCAGGGTCCAGCTCCGTATTCCGGACACGCGCGTGTTCGGCAAGGTCGTGAACGAAGAAGGACAGCCGGTCCAGGAGGCCGAAATCGGCCTGTCCTCCGAAACGGAGTCGATCGAGGCTTTATCGGCCGAGCAGGGTCGGTTCGAGATCCGGGGAGCCCCCGCGGGCGTCGCCCAACTCGCGGCTCGCGCCTCCGGAAAGGAGCGGTTGTCCGGCGACATCGTCACCCTGACGCTGGCCGAATCCCAGGAGGTGGGGCCGCTCGAGCTGCGGCTGCGCCGTATGAAGGCGCTGCGGGGGCAGATCCGGGGCACGCACGGTCCGGTGGCCGGCGCCACAGTGGTGGCCCAGCCGCTCCAGCCCCCGGTCGGTTTCGCCGCCTCGGCGCGCGCGGGGCTGGACGGCGCCTTCGAGATTGAGATCCCCGCCCGGACAGACCGGGTGCAACTCGTCGTCAGCCCTCCGGGGTATACCTTGAAGACGTATCAACTGGAGGCGGACGGCGCCCAGGTGATCCTGAACGTGCCGCCGGACGGCGGCACGCTGGAGTTTTCTCTGCCCTACAAGTCCAAGGAAGCGCGCGAGGAGGCTCTCGCCTATGTGGTCTTCCAGAATGGGCTGCCGCTCCACCACCCGCAACTCATGTCTTGGGCGAGGGGCCACGGCGGCCAGTATTCGGACGCGTCGGGTACGGACTTCCAGATCCCCCAACTGGCTCCTGGCGACTACCGCGTCTGTGTGGTGAAGCGGGCGGCCTTTGTGGACTGGGCGCTCGCCGGCTGGCGGGAGGGGGTGGCGGAGTGCGTGGCGGGTCCCCTGTCCAGCGGGGGCACGCTGCGGCTGAACGTGGCCCGGCCGGCGGATGCCGGCGGCGCTGGAGGCGAGCGGGAGGCGGAATAAGGAGGTGAATGGGGTCCCCCCGCCGCCGTGTCATCACATGGATGAATGTGGGCCTTCAACGGATGTCACAAAGCGTCGGCACTTATCAACAAATGCCGACGTTTTGTGACATCGCTCTCGAGCGAGAGAAATAGGCAGGCGAAGGCGGTCCCGCGCCCCGTTCCGGGACCGCCTCCGTACGTCGTTTGTCAATGAACGATCAAGGGGGCGCCTACGGCGCCCCCTTGGGTGCTTCTACAGCTCTACCTTCTACTGCTGGGGTTCAGCGGGTGCGGGGGGTGGAGGCGCCGGTTCCTTGGACTCGGCGGTCGCGCGGGGACGGCTCCGGAACGGCTGGAGGCCGAACTCCACCAGCTTCTCCGACTTGTCGCCGTACTGACGCTTGACGCCGATGCGCAGGAACGTGGCCATCTTGCGGCCTTCGACGAGCACAGTCTGCAGACGCTGGCTCGCCTCCTGCTTGCCTGCCGCCATCGCGGCCTGCTGCGCGGCCGCCTCCCTCGCCGTCTGGAGCATCGCCGCCAGTTGCGTGCGGTAGACCTCCAGTTGCGGGAAGTCCTGAGCGTTGGCCTCCAGCGAGGCCAGCAGGCGCTCCCAACCGTTGATGGTGACTCCGTACTGCGGTTCTCTTGCCATGGTCTTCTCCTAAGCGGGTCGAAAACGACCCCAATTCACCGGCGCCGGAAGTGGCGCCGGAGTCCAACCTCTGGAGGCCCCGTCCTCTCTGCTGGTTCCCGATCCAGCGTGCCGCGAGCGGCCGGGGGTGCTGCGGTGAAGCTGTGCATAATGATGGGTATGAGCGGCTGTCTTGTCAAGCCCCCGGATGAAGGTTCCCGCTGAAGCCTCTCCTCCACGTTCCCTCTCTTCCTCCCGGAAGGGAAGCGAAGTAGAGTCTTGGCATCTCCCTTTTTGGTCCCATTCACTCCATTTCGGAACCGATTCCCCGGATATCGAGTCTCTTTCACCGTTCTTCGAAGCTTCCGGAAGACGGGGAAAGGATCATGCCCTGGATCTCGAGAGGCTTTCCCCAGGCTTCGGGCGATCCGAGGGAAGTTTGCATGGAGCGGAATGATCTTTCGGATCTCTTTCCCTGTCTCGCGAGCGGCTTTCCCCGGAGGGAACGGTCCGTTCCCCGCGTTCGGGACGCGGCGAAGGGCGGGGAATGCCGCGAGGAGAGGGCTTCAGGAGTTGTCCTCGGCGCATCGGGCCGCGTTCCCCGCGGGGAACGCGATCCGAAAGACGGAGAATGGCGGTTGAAGAACAGGGAACGTGGAGCGAAATCGGGGGAATGAGGCCCGAAGGGCGTTCTCAGACGGCCAGAGTCTCTCCGGTGGCGCCCATTCGACGCTCGTTGAGGCGCCAGGCGAGCTCTTTGGGGTTCACATCCTGGAGGTCGGGTGGCAGAAGGACGTCGATGCCGTCCGGATGGCGGTCGGTGCTCTCTGGATGGCTTGGCTTGAGGCGGATTCCCACTCGCACCTGCCCCTCGGTGCCTGTCTTGTGGGAGTCGGGAATGCCGATGAAGGTGAATTGCTCGACGTCGGACCAGGCATAGAAGCGGGTGCGCAGGGGATAGCCGATGACGATCCCTTCCGGCTCCAGGCGGACGAAGCTCCGTTCCAGGAAGAAGCGGTGGGTACGCTGGACGGCGCTCCAGCCGAACCAGACCATGCAGAAGAGCGCCGCGAGGATGTCCCACCACCAGTCGTGCCGCTCGAAGAGCATCCAGGCGGCGAGCACCGAGAAGAGGGCGGCGATCGCGATGCCCCAGGGCGAGCTGAAGCTGGTCTTGACGGGACGGTAGACCTCGATCTCGTGCATGCCGGGCGGGGAAAAGGATAGCTCAGGAGGAGGCGTGCTGCCTGGGACCGCCGGCGTCCCGCCGGCTTCTAAATAAGACTGGTTAGTCTGCCGGCGGGACGCCGGCGGTCCCAGGGGGCGCTACTCCAGGGGGGGGGCTACTCCGGGAAGAGCGACTTGTCGATCCCGGGCACGATCCGCAGGGCGTTCTTGTAATAGATCTTCTTCAGGACCTCGTCCGGCAGATCCAGGCCATACAGGCGCCAGAAGGCGTGGCGCTTGCGGTAGTAGGGGAAGTACTCGTCCGCCGTCTCCAGGGTGCGGAAGTAGGTGTGGTACTCCGAGGGCTCCCAGACGTCCTTGCCGAAGAGGACGCGGTCCTGGTGGCGGATCAGGAACTCGCGGGCCATCCGCGGCTGCCGGCCCAGCTCATGGAGCACGGCGCCGATCTCGGTGTACATGTTGGGCAGCTCGTCCATCAGCTTCCCCAGGCGGCCGAGGTCGTGCCCGAGCCAGCCCAGGTGGGCGTTGATGAAGATGGTCTTCTTGTGTTTGCGGAAGACGTTGTGCTGCTCGGCCATGGTCTCTTCGAAGGAGGCGAACTCGGGGGAGTCGCGGCGGCGGTTGGGGAACTCCTTGAGCTCCAGCCAGCGCTCGTTGAAGCGGTCCATGGGGGACCAGAACGCCACCGGCTCGCCGGTGTGGATCAGCACCGGGATGCCCAGCTCGCCCGCCTTGGCCCAGACGGGGTCGATGCGCGGATCGTCGGTGCGCACCCGGTTGCCGGCTTTGTCCTTGGTGAACATCCCCAGGTTCTTGAACACCTTGAGGCCGCGGGCGCCGGCCTTGACGTCCGCCTCGAGCTGCGCCGCCGCCTTTTCGCCGAAGCCGGGCTCGTCGATCTTGTCGAAGTCCACGTTGGCGAACTGGACGAACCGCTGGGGATGGTCCGCCGTCAGGTTGGCCAGCCCCTTCTGGAAGGTCTCGCCGCTGCCGCCGCTGAGGTTGACCATGACGGCCATGTTGAGGCCGTCCATGTCCTTGACCAGCGCGTCCACCTGGGCGGCCTCCATCCGGGAGGACCGCTGGTGGTTGTGGACGTCGATGAAGGGGTACTTCGCCCGGGTCACCGGGTGCTCGGGGACGACGAGGGTGGACTTGGGCTCGTACTCCTCGAAGGACATCGTGGGCTCGGGGGCGGCGGGAGCCGGTGGGGTTTGGGGAGATGGAGCCTGTGCCTGGAGGGCGAGGGGGAGGAGAAGGAGGGGAAGGAGGCGGTGCGGGTTCATGGGGGTGGAATATACCCTCCCTCCCCCGCCCGGGCATAAATGCCCGGGCTACCAAAAAAACAGCCGGGTGAACCCGGCTGGTTTCGAGTCCCCTTCAGGGGGCTCTTTTGAGCCCGGGCATTTATGCCCGGGCGGGGGAGGAGAGCGCGCGCCTACTGGTACGTCACCACCAGTTGCGGATGGTTGGCCGCGGTGGCGTTGTTGGCCGAGTAGAAGCCGACGTAGTCGTCGGCGCGGTCGTTGTCGTCGTCGAGGGTGAAGGCGATGCGGATCTGGGTCTTGCCGGCCTTGTTGAGGGCCGCCAGGCCCGCGGCGTTGAAGGTGCATTCCGACCAGTCGAGGTTGGCCGCGGCGGCGGAGAGCGTGCAGACCGCCGTGGCCGTGGCCGGGGCCTGGAAGTCGGCGTTCTCCAGGGCCACGTTGCCGTTGAAGCCGCCGTTGCGGACGTCCGCGTTCAGGCTGCCGTGGGTCGCGAAGGGGTTGCCTCCCACGACCGTGCCGCGCCGCAGGCGCAGGGTCACCGAGAGGACGGTGGCGCCGTCGGGGATCGACGCGGTGTCGAAGGAGACGATCCCCCGGTACTGCCGGTTCTTGTTGCGGTCGTCCCCGGCGCGGATGGCGCTGGTCGAGGTGTCGGTCGAGTTGCTGGAGCCGCCGGTGTTGGAGGTCTCGTTGTTCTCCAGGGTCCAGCCGTCCTCGGCCGCCACGGCGGTGAAGGTGGTGGTGGTCGGCGGGCTGACGCAGGCCGAGGTGTTGAAGGCGCAGGCGGCGGTGCAGGTGAGGGTGCCGCTCAGGAACCCCAGGCCGGCGCAGGTCTGGCCGCCGAGGTCGGCGCCGTCGCAGGCCTCGCCGGCGTCGCGGACGCCGTTGCCGCAGGTGACGGGGGAGCCGCCGCCGAAGTCCACCACGGCGAAGCCGAGGTTGTCCTTCTGCGGTTCGGTGGTGGAAGCGGGGAAGTAGTGCCGGGTGTCGCTCCAGGCGACGTAGGCCTTGCCGTTGAGCACGTCGAGGCCCAGGTACTCGCCGTATTGGTTGGGGTTGTAGTTGGGGTTGGCCACCGAATTCACGTTGGAGGCGGTAGTGCCGGCGTTGTTGAACTCCGCCGAGGCCGCGCTCGCCTTGACGTTGGCCTCGAAGCTCACGCCGCAGTCGGTCGAGCGGGCGACGTAGATCTCGACGGCGTCGTTGCCGGCGTCGTTCCGGGCGTCGTGCCAGGCGACCACGACGTGGCCGTTGGCGGGGTCGACCTGGAGGAAGGGGTGGAACTGGGCGCGGCCGGCGAGGTTGTCGTCGTTGACCTTGAGCGGCGCGGACCAGGAGGCGCCGCCGTTGGTCGAGCGGCTGATGAAGACGTCGGCGCTGTTGACGTTGCCACCCGCCGGGATGTCGGTGAAGGTGGCGTAGAGGGTGCCGTCGCAGGCGCCGCCGCTGTTGTCCACGCCGATGGCGCCGAAGGGTCCGATGCAGCGGTCGTCCTGGGCGTCCGGGCAGTGGGCGCCCGAGAAGCCGGCCAGGTTGAAGTCGCGCACCACGACCGGCGCGCTCCAGGAGGAGCCGCCGTTGGTGGACCGGGTATAGACCATGGCCTCGTCCGAGCAGGTGGAGCCGCTGCAGGTCAGCGAGTCGAACACCACGTGGACCGTGCCGTTGTCCTGGACCGCGATCTCGCAGCCGAGGTCCGCGGTGCCCACGGGCGCGGTGGGCAGGTCCACCTCGGTGAAGCTCACGCCGCCGTTGGTCGAGAAGGCGAATTTCTCGTTGTTGTTGCGGTCCCAGCAGGTGTAGTGCCGGCCGTAGAAGGGGCTGGCGGGGTTGTTGTCGATGGCGTAGAAGTTCTTGTCCTCGAGGTCGCTGTCGCTCCAACTGCTGACCACCACGCCGTGCGGGGTCCAGGTGGCGCCGCCGTCGGTGGAGCGGGTGACCACCATGGCGTAGTTGTTCACGAGGCCGAGGAACGAGCAGATCATCATGTGGTTGAGGAAGACCCGGTTGCTGTCATCCCAGTGGAGGGCCGGGTCGGAGCCGAACACGGTGAAGGAGCAGGTGCCGAGACCCGAGTAGCCGCTGGTGGGGGCGCAGGTGTAGCCCCAGGTGGCGCCGCCGTCGCCCGAGAAGAAGATGGCCTGGGTCTGCTGGCAGCCGGCCGGCGCGTCCCAGGTGTTGGCCGCGGCCACGAGCTGGTTCGGGTTGTTGGGGTTGACCACCACCTGGATCTCGCCCTGGTACTCGACGGGCGCCGGGCTGTCGGTGGACGCGACGTTGCGGTTGGTCCCGACGGTCGCGGCCTTGTCCTGGGGGCCGGCGCCGGCGTTCCCTGAGGGAGGCTCGGCGGGCCAGCCGGTCTTCAGGCTGTCGACGTGGGCGTCGCCGTAGAGCTGGCGCGCCTTGGTCTCGTGCAGCAGGACCCAGCGGGCGTGCGCGTCGTAAACCGGCTTGGGGATCTGGAGCTCGTAGTGGCGCTCGTCCATGTCGATCTGGAGGTAGTCCAGGGGGGAGAGCGGCAGGAAGCGGAGAAGGGCCTCCTGGAGCGCGGCGTCGGCGGGCCGGGCGAGGGCCTCGCCCTTGAGCCTGCGGAACTCGGGATCGCTCTGCAGGGCGCGGTAGACCGGCTTCAGGGCCTCGCGGCGCTCCCGCGGCTTGGGAGCCTGGGACTGCGCCAGGAGCGGCGCGGCGGCAAGGCAGAGGCCCAGCGTCAGGGAAAGGCGGAAAGACCATCGCTTTGTCATTGGAATCCCTCCTTTAGGCGAACCTTCACCGGGAGCGGTCGGGGAGACGCTCTATAGATAGTGGTGCGGGGGCGGGGGGAGGGCGGGCCGGGCCCGTTGCGGCGGCGTGCCCTTCGAGCCCTCACCACCCCGGCTCTCCTCTCCCGACCCCTCCCGCCCACCCACACCGGGAGAGAGGGAGGGGGCAGCCAAAGGACACCAGGGACACCAAGGACACCAGGGACACCAGGGACGCCAAATGACTAACCTCTCCTCCTCTCCCGGTGTGGGTGGGAGGGAGGGGTCGGGAGAGGAGGCCGGGAGGTGAGGGCCTACACACCGTTTTCCACACCCCCTCCGAGGAAGGTTGGTAAATCAGGCTGTGGAAATCCTGTCAGGAAGATGCGGATTGTAAGTACTACCTTCCCAGGGCTTTAGCCGCTCCCCCACGATTGGGGGCCTGGACCTGTTACAGCCCCAACATCTTGTGGTTTTACCCCTTGACGACCTGCTTCGGCAGGAGTAGGGTTGAAGAGTTGTCAGCGTTGGTAGCCCACCGAAAAACAACGAGACTCAACTCCAAGGAGAGGAGACGCATGGAGCCCCATTCCACCCTTCAGGTCGATGAGGTGAGAGGCGCAGCGACACGCCCCCGTGGCAAGGCCGCAAAGAAGGAGGAGCCCGCCGCCGTACCGGCGCGGGGCCTACGATTCGAGCGCTACTACACCACGCCGGGGGTGGATCCCTTCGACACCGTCGAGTGGGAGCTGCGCAACGCCGTCATCACCAACGAGAAGGGTGAGAAGGTCTTCGAACAGAAGGACGTGGAGTTCCCCAGGTTCTGGTCGCAGACGGCCACGAACGTGGTGGTCTCCAAGTACTTCCGCGGCCAGCTCGGGGCGCCCGACCGCGAGCGCAGCGTCCGCCAGCTCATCGGCCGGGTGGCGGACACCCTGACCGGCTGGGGACGCCAGGGCGGCTACTTCGCCTCCGAGGCGGACGCCGACACCTTCCACGCCGAGCTGAAGCACATCCTCCTCTACCAGTACGCCTGCTTCAACTCGCCGGTGTGGTTCAACGTCGGCATCGAGCCGCGGCCGCAGTGCTCGGCCTGCTTCATCAACTCGGTGGCGGACACCATGGACTCGATCCTGCGCCTGGCCCGCACCGAGGGCATGCTCTTCAAGTACGGCTCGGGCACCGGCAGCAACCTCTCCAAGCTGCGTTCCTCGAAGGAGCCCCTGGCCGGCGGCGGCACCGCCTCGGGCCCGGTCTCCTTCATGAAGGGCTTCGACGCCTTCGCCGGTGTCATCAAGAGCGGCGGCAAGACCCGCCGCGCCGCCAAGATGGTCATCCTCGACGTCGACCACCCGGACATCGAGGAGTTCATCTCCTGCAAGGAGGTCGAGGAGAAGAAGGCCTGGGCGCTGATCGACGCCGGCTACAACGGCGGCTTCAACGTCGTCGGCGGCGCCTATGACTCGATCGCCTACCAGAACGCCAACCACTCCGTGCGGGTGACCGACGACTTCATGAAGGCGGTCGAGGCCGACGGCGAGTGGCACACCCGGGCGCGCACGGGCGACCGCAAGCCCATGGGCACCTACCAGGCCCGCGACCTGATGAAGAAGATCTCGGACGCGGCCTGGGTGTGCGGCGACCCCGGCATGCAGTACGACACCACGATCAACGACTGGCACACCTGCGCCAACACCGACCGCATCTACGCCAGCAATCCGTGCAGCGAGTACATGTTCCTCGACGACACGGCCTGCAACCTGGCGTCGCTCAACCTGATGCGGTTCCACAACGAGGAGCAGGGCTTCGACGTCGAGAGCTTCCGGCACGCCTGCGAGGTGGTGATCTCGGGGATGGAGATCATCGTCGGCAACGCCAGCTATCCGACCGAGAAGATCGAGGAGAACTCGCACAAGTTCCGGCCGCTGGGGATCGGCTACGCCAACCTCGGCGCCCTGCTGATGGCCCGCGGCGTGCCCTACGACTCCGACGCCGGCCGGGACTACGCGGCGGCGATCACGGCCCTGATGTCCGGCGCCTCCTACGCCCAGTCGGCGCGGGTGGCCGAGGCCATGGGGCCGTTCGAGGAGTTCGAGACCAACCGCGAGCCCATGATGCGGGTGATGCGCAAGCACCGCGACGCGGTGAAGAAGGTCGACGCCGCCCACGTGCCGCTGGACCTGCTCCAGGCCGCCAAGAAGTCGTGGGACGAGGTGGTGCTGCTGGGCGACAAGCACGGCCTGCGCAACAGCCAGATCTCCGTGCTGGCCCCCACCGGCACGATCGCCTTCATGATGGACTGCGACACCACCGGCGTCGAGCCGGACATCGCCCTGGTCAAGTACAAGAAGCTGGTCGGCGGCGGCATGATCAAGATCGTCAACAACACCGTGCCGGTGGCCCTGAAGCGCCTGGGCTACGACAAGGAGGAGGTGCTGGCGATCGTCGAGCACATCGACGCCAACGACACCATCGAGGGGGCGCCCTATCTGAAGGAGGAGCACCTGCCGGTGTTCGACTGCGCCTTCAAGCCGGCCAAGGGGGCGCGGTCGATCCACTACATGGGCCACCTGAAGATGCTGGCGGCGGTGCAGCCGTACATCTCGGGCGCCATCAGCAAGACGATCAACATGCCCGAGGAGTCGACGCCGGAGGACATCATGCAGGCCTACGTCGAGGGCTGGCAGATGGGCCTCAAGGCGGTGGCGATCTACCGCGACAACTGCAAGCGCAGCCAGCCGCTGTCGACCAAGAAGGACAAGGAGGAGCCGGTCCAGGCGGTGGTGCCGCTCCAGGAGCGCCGGGCCGTGCGCCGCAAGCTGCCGGACGAGCGGCACTCGATCACCCACAAATTCTCGATCAACGACCACGAGGGCTACCTGACGGTCGGCCTTTACGAGGACGGCACGCCGGGCGAGATCTTCCTGGTGATGGCCAAGCAGGGCTCGACCATCTCGGGCCTGATGGACTCGCTGGCGACGTCGATCTCGATCGCGCTCCAGTACGGAGTGCCGCTCCAGACGCTGGTCGACAAGTTCAGCCACACCCGTTTCGAGCCGTCCGGGTTCACCAAGAACCGGGAGATCCCGATCGCCAAGTCGATCACGGATTACATCTTCCGCTGGCTGGCCTCGAAGTTCCTGTCGCGGGAGGACAAGATCGCGGCGGGGGTGGTGCTGCGCGAGGACCTGGGGGGCGACCTGCCCCCGGCGCCGCTGCCGCTGCTGGGCGGCGGCCGTCTCGAGCCGGTGGCCCCGGCCGTAGGGGTGGGGGAGATGAAGCCGACCTTCCACTACCAGCAGGACGCGCCGAGCTGCCACGACTGCGGCTCGATCATGGTGCGCAACGGCAGTTGCTACAAGTGTCTGAACTGCGGCTCGACGAGCGGCTGCAGCTAAGTTGTCTTCAGAGCGTCCTCAGGGGTGGGGACGTCGCCAGGTGGAGCGGGAGGGGGCCGGGATTTCCCGGCCCCCTCTTTTTGTTCCGGGGGTGGGCATCAATCCTTTATCCTTGCGAGGCCATGACGATGACGAATCTCTCCCGTTCCTTCCGATCGCGCCGCTCCCCTCTCGTCGCGGCCGTGTTCGCCTCCCTGCTGATCCTGGGCTGCCGGGACGCCACGTCGGCCGGCAAGCCCGCGCCGCCCGGCGTGTCGGTCGACTTCCGCCTCAAGACGGTGGATGGCCGGACGATCGGTCCCAAGGACTTCAAGGGCCAGGTGGTGGTGATCGACTTCTGGGCCACCTGGTGCGGCCCCTGTCATCTCCAGGCGGAGATCCTCCAGCCGATCTACAAGGAGTACAAGGGACGGGGCGTCCAGTTCCTGGCGGCCAACGTCGGCGAGGACCTGGACACTGTCAAGAAGTTCCTCGCCAAGAAGCCCTTCCCCTATCCCGTGCTGCTGGACCCCGACCAGAACGTCTCCGCCGACCTCGGCGTGGTGGCCCTGCCCACCCTCCTGGTGGTGGACAAGAAGGGCAAGGTGGCCTGGCTGCAATCGGGGATCGCGGACGGGGATACGCTGCGGCAGATGATCAAGAAGGCGGGGGCGTAGGGGGCGAGAAAGGACAGGACCTAAAGGACATAAAGGACCTAAGGGACTCAAAGGACGGGAAAGGACCGAACTTCGTCCTTGAGTCCTTTAGGTCCTTTATGTCCTTTAGGTCCTTGAGGAGAGATCGGCTCCGGGGGCGGATTCCCGCCCCCGCAGGCAACCCCTACTGCAACACCACCAACGCCACCCGGCGGTTCTGCGACCGGCCTTCGCGGCTGCTGTTGTCCGCGACCGCGGCGGTCTCGCCGTAGGAGATGACGTTGATGCGGTGGAGCGGGAAGCCGTGCTTCTGGTTGAGGTACCGGCGGACGGCCTCAGCCCGCAGCAGGCCCAGCTCCTCGTTGTACTGCTCGGAGCCCACGCTGTCCGTGTGCCCCTGGATCTCGACGTAGACGTTCTTGTTCTCACCCTTGAGCTGGCCGGCGAACTCGTCCAGGGCGGACTGCGCTTCGGGCGAGAGGTCGGCGGTGTCGAAGCCGAACTTTACCTTCTCGTCGGTGAGCACGGTCTCATAGAGGAACTTGCCCTCGGCCAGCTTGCCGGCCTCCTGGGCGCGGCGGAGCGCGTCCTGGGCCGTCTTGGAGGCTTCGCCGATCTGGCGCTCATGGGTATTCAGACGGGTCTGGGCCTCTTCGACCTGGCCCTGCACGCCATCGACCCGGGTGTTGACCGCTCCGGTTTCCTCCCGGACGTACTTCTTGGTCGCGCAACCGGTGGTGCCCACCAAAAGGGCCGCCATGGAAAGAGACAGAATCAACGGCTTCATCGTCATGGTTGGTCTCCTTGTAGGGAGGACATCCTCTCCGGCGGAGGGCGCCTCCCGGGTTCGTTCAACCGCCCGCGCGAGTCGCCACGGGCGGGGTTCCTTTGTATCCGCGCCGGAAGACGACGGTCTGGCCCCGGTCCTTGCCCTTGACCTCGACCGCCAGGCGGCGGAACTTCACGGCGCCGTCGCCGGTCGAGAAGCCGAGGACGTACTGGTGCCGCACGTCGTCGAGGATGGCCGTCAACGCCTCCTGAAGCTGCTCAGGGGTCTGGATGGAGTAATAACGTCCGCCTGTGACGGCCGCCAGCAGGCTGAGGACGTCGGCGTACCGGTAGATCTTCTCTCCCCTCTCCGAGAGCTCGTAGGGGTTCCCGGAGCCCAGCCCCAGGACGTAGGTCGGGAGCTGGGCTTCCTGCACGATCACCCGCGCCTGTTCGGGCGTCAGGCGGCTGGCGTTGTCCACCCCGTCGGTGATCAGCAGGGCGAACCGCTTGGGGTTCCGTCCTTCCAGAGAGATCTGCGGCATGCGGGCCACCGCGTCGTGGAGCGCCGTGGTGCCGTAGGCCTTCCAGCCCGTCACCGCCTCCCGCACCACGTTCAAGTTGGCGGTGAAGGGCACGTCCACCTGGAACATCTCGCCGGCGAAGGTGGAGATGGCGAATTCGTCCCCGGCCAGGGCCTTCTCAAGGAAGAAGCGCACGGCTTGGCGGCTCAGGGCGATCTTCTCCCCCTCCATACTGCCGGAGACGTCCTGGAGCACGACGATGCTGGCCGGCGCGTCCGACCGGCGCTCGAAGCTCTCGATGACCGCGGGCTTGCCGTCGACGATGAGCCGGAAATCGTCCTGGTCCAGGTTCTTGGCGTAGCCGCCGCCGGAGCGGACCACCACGGGGACGAGCACCAGGCCGACCGAGACCTCGTCCTGGAAGCTGCCGGCCGGCGGCTCCTGCGCCAGGGCCTGGAATCCCAGGAGCCCCCAGCAGGAGCAAGCAATGGCCGCTACGGCCGCCCGGAAGCGTGGTACTACTCTCATGCCGGACCCCTGGAGTGCAAAGGACGGGCCATCATGGGATGATCGGTCCGGAGGTTCGTATGGCTGAAGAACAGGTCAACATCATGGCTGAAGAACGGATCAACATCCGGAACATCTCCATCAAGTGCGGCAACTGCAACACCTACCAGACGCTGCTGAGCTTCAGCCGGCGGGAGGACTGGAACGTCTATATCTACGAGTGCGAGAACGACATCTGCGATCCGGCGGTCACCCGCACGATCGTGGAGGTGCCGCGGGATCTCGACAGCTTCGCCCGGCGGGACCCCACCTGGCGCGGCGGCGGCCGCCACGGCGAGATCGGCGACGGCACGCCCGAGGACTGAGAAGGAACTGCCCTTCACATAGAGACTTTACAATAAGTGGCGGCGGCCGTGTCTACCCCCGGCCCTCGCCCTGAGGTTTTCTCCCCTCTCCCAGTGAGGGAATCTGGAGGGGCCCGGAGGGGCGGTTCGCCATGGCGTGCCCTGTGCTACTCTCCCGTCGCTCCTGGCAGTTCCTGCAATTCCGTCTATCAACCGCTATTTCGTGAGGGAAACATGAAAAAGATCGTCCACATCGTGGGCACGGGCACGATTGGCGAGCCTTTGCTCGGTCTCTTCACCGATTTCCGGGACAGGATGGGGATCGATGAGGTCACCTTCCACAAGCGGACGCCGCTGGCGTCTGACCGGGCCAAGCTGAACCACCTGATCCAGCGCGGCGCCAAGCTTGCGGTCGACGAGGATGTGCGGTCCGAGTTCGAGAAGCTGGGTCACGAAGTGAGCTTCGAGTCCCGCGAGGCGCTGGAGCGGGCCACGGTGGTCATCGACTGCACGCCGGCCGGCAACGAGAACAAGGAGAAGTTCTACGAGAACCTCTCCGGCCCCAAGGGCTTCCTGGCCCAGGGCAGCGAGTTCGGCTTCGGCAAGCCGTACGCCCGCGGCATCAACGAGGAGGTCCTGGTGCCGGGCGAGGACCGCTTCATCCAGGTCGTCTCCTGCAACACCCACAACATCACCACCCTGATCAAGACGATCTGCAACGACGACGGCAAGTACAGCATCAACAAGGGGACTTTCGTCTGCATGCGGCGGGCGAACGACATCTCGCAGTCGGACAGCTACATCCCGGCGCCCAACGTGGGCAAGCACGACGACGCCGAGTTCGGCACCCACCACGCCCGCGACGCCCATCACGTGTTCGAGACCCTGAATCTCGACCTCAACCTCTTCTCCAGCGCGGTCAAGCTCAACACCCAGTACATGCACTCGATCTGGTTCAGCCTGGAGCTGAACCGGGACACCACCCTCGAAGAGGTCAAGCAGCGGCTCCGGGACAACCCGCGGGTGGCGGTCACGGACAAGCGCGACTCGAACCTGATCTTCAGCTTCGGCCGCGATCATGGGTATTACGGGCGAATTCTCTCCCAGGCGGTCGTTG
>DASVAS010000001.1:0-83131 GCA_036376245.1 Thermoanaerobaculia bacterium
TCTAAGCGGGAAGCCCCCCCCGAGATGAGGTCTCCCCGAAGACCCCTGGAAGATGACCAGGTTGATAGGCAGGAGGTGTAAGCGCTGCGAGGCGTTGAGCTGACCTGTACTAATCGGTCGTTCGGCTTGACCATATTTCGCTCGCTCCTCCAAGCCGGCGGATCCTATCGCTCTACCCCGATTCAGTTGCAGAACTCTTCAGTTCTTTTCAACTTTGGTTTTTCCGGTGATTGTAGCGAGGGGGAAACACCCGTTCCCATTCCGAACACGGCAGTTAAGCCCCTCTGCGCCGATGGTACTGCGCGCGTTGGTGCGTGGGAGAGTAGGTCGTCGCCGGGAAAGTATTTTTGTGAAAAGCCCCTCGGCTCAAACCGAGGGGCTTTTGTTTTTCTCCTCCGCTCCCGTAGAGTCACGCGTCGTGAAAGCACGGACCCTCCTCCTCCTCGTCGCTTTGCTGGCCGTCGCCGCTCTGTCCGCTTGCCGGCGCGAGCCGGCCGCCGCGGCCCGCCGGCCGCCGCTGATCGTCGTCGGCATCGACGGCGGCGAGTGGAAGGTCATCCGCCGCCTGTGGGACCAGGGCAAGCTCCCCAACCTCAAGTCCATCGCCGACCGCGGCGTCGCCACCACGCTGCGCACGGCCTACAACTCCTCGCCCGTGATCTGGACGACCATCGCGACCGGGGTCACGCCCGAGGTCCACGGAATTACGGATTTCGTGGTGGCCACCCCGAAGGGGGATGTGCCGATCTCGTCGGCCGTGCGCAAGGTTCCCGCGCTGTGGAACATGCTGTCGCGGACCGGGCGCCGGGTCGCCGTGCTCGGGTGGTGGGGCTCCTGGCCCGCGGAGCCGGTCAACGGCGTGGTGCTGAGCGACCGGGCGTTGCTGGACCTCGACGCCCGGGTCTCGCCGGCCTCATACCTGCCGCGTTTCCTGGAAGATCTCCGGAAGGCGGACGCCGAGCCCGGCCTGTTCGACGACGACGAGCCCCAGCGCCGGGATCTGGTGATGGCCCGCTCGGCGGCGGACCTCGCGGACGAGGGCTACGACCTGATCCTTCTCTACTTCCGCAGCCCGGACGTGGTCAGCCACAACGAATGGAAGTACTTCGAGCCGGAGGCGTTCGGCGGTGTCTCTCCAAGGGATCTGGCGGAACGCCGGGATCTCATCCCCCGCGTCTACGAGGCCGTGGACCAGGAGATCGGCCGCATCCTGGACGCGGCGCCGGAGGGGAGCAACGTCGTGGTCCTCTCGGACCATGGCTTCCACGCCGCGAAGCACGAGGAGATCAAGGTCCTGCTGGACATGGACGCCGTGCTGCAGCGGCTGGGCTATCTCGCCCGCCGGGACGGCGCCGTCGACTTCTCCCGCACCCGCCTGTACACCTATGGCTCGCCGGACTTCCAGCGGGCCAAGATGATCCGCTTCGGGGGTACGGTCCGCCCGGAGGGGCGGAGCGCGCTGCGCCGCCAGTTGGAGGCCGACCTCGCCACCGTCGTCAACGACCGCGGCGAGCCGATCTTCCTGGTGCGGGACGCCCATCCGCGGCGGGGCGAGGACGGCGACTTCGTGGTCATCGTCCGGCAGGCGCTGGTCACGCCGGTTCTGAAGGTCGCCGGGAAGCCTTTCCCCGAGGCGCTCCGCGGTCTGGGCCGCATCTCCGGCACCCACACGCCTTCGACGCACGGGATCCTCCTGGCCGCGGGGCCCGACATCGATCCCAAGGCCGACCTGACGGGGATCCACATCCACGACGTCGCGCCGACCCTGCTCTACGGCCTGGGGCTGCCGGTGGCGGAGGACTTCGCGGGCCGGCCGCGGACGGCGCTCTTCGACGCCGATTTCCGCCGCTCCCGCCCGTTGCGGACGATCCGTACCTGGGGGACCCGGGGACAGGAGGGCGGCAAGGCCAAGGCCTCCGAGGCGGATCAGAAGCTCCTGGACGAGCTGCGGGCCCTCGGCTACATCCAGTGACTTGACGTCTGGCACCCGCCTTGCTCCCTCCTGCCGGTGGAAAGGAGGCGGCATGAGTCAGGACGAGCACAAGGCGCTTTGGGATGACGGAGTCGAGATGCCGGAGTATCCGGCGCTCGCGGGAGACGAACGGGTGGACGTGGCCATCGTAGGAGCGGGGATCACCGGGCTGACGGCGGCGCGCCTGCTGGTGCGCGAAGGGAAGCGGGTGGCGGTGCTGGACCAGGGACGGGTGGGGAGCGGCACGACCGGCGGCACCACGGCCCACATCACGCAGGTCCTGGACATCCGCTTCAAGGACCTGCTCTCCAAGTGGAACCGCGAGGACGCTCGGGTGGTGGTCGACTCCTCCCGGGCCGCGCTGGAGCTCATCGCCGCCCTGGTGGAAGAGGACGGCATCGACTGCGACTTCGCCCGCGTCCCGGCGTTCCTCTACACCGAGCACCGCGACGAGGTCTCGCGGCTGGAGGAGGAGGTCGCGGCGGCCCACGAGGCCGGCATGCCCGCCGAGCTCGCGGGCGAGTTGCCGCTGCCGTTCCCCGTGGCCGGCGCCGTACGGTTCGAGGACCAGGCGCGCTTCCATCCCCTGGAGTACCTCGCCTCCCTGGCGGCGACGGTGCACCGCAACGGCGGCCGGATCTATGAGAACACCCGGGTGGTGGAGGTCGATCCCGGCGAGCCCTGCCGGGTGAAGAGCGAGCGCGGCACGGTGACCGCCGATACGGTCCTCTTCGCCACCCACACGCCGGCCGGCTTTTCGCTCCTCCATGCCGAGCTGGAGCCGCTCCGCTCCTACGTGCTGGGCGTGCGGCTGCGCGGCGGGGCGGAGCCTCCGGACGGCCTCTTCTTCGACCTGGCCGACCCCTATCACTACACGCGCCGGCAGGGGGACGTGCTGATCGTGGGCGGCGCGGACCACAAGACCGGGCACGGGGATCCGGAGGGGAGCTACCGGACCCTGGAGGAGTACGTCCGCAAGCGGTGGGACGTCGAGTCGATCGACTACCGCTGGTCGGCCCAGTTCTACGATCCGCCGGACGGGCTGCCGATGATCGGCGAGTCGCTCTCCTCCTCGCACGTGTTCCTGGCGACCGGCTACTCCGGCGTCGGCATGGTCTACGGAACCCTGGGCGGCATGCTGATGGCGGACCTGGCCCTGGGGCGCGAGAACCCCTGGGCGCGGGTCTACCGGCCGTCGCGGCTCAAGCCGCTCGCGGCGGGCCCCCAGGTCGCGAAGCTCAATCTCGAGGTGGCGGTGGACTTCGTCAAGGACCGGGTGACGTCCCCGAAGATCCACGACCTGTCCGAGATCCCGGCCGGCGAGGGCCGGGTGGTGGAGATCGAGGGCGAGCGGGTGGCGGTCTACCGCGAGCCGTCCGGCGCGGTGCATGCCGTGTCGCCGGTCTGCACCCACGCCGGCTGCATCGTCCGCTGGAATGCCGCCGAGAAGACCTGGGACTGCCCGTGCCATGGCGGGCGGTACGCGCGGGACGGCCAGGTGCTGGAGGGCCCGCCCGTCAAGGGGCTGCGGCCCGTCCAGCTCCGGATGCCGGTGAAGTAGGCGGTCGTCGGCGTCAATCCTTCCAGATCGCCTTCCACCAGGGCTCGTCTTCGGCGGGCCCTTCGGCGCTCGCCTTGAGGTTCATCCGGCCGCGGATCTTGTTGACGTCCCAGCCGGTGAGCGAGGCGAGCGTCTGGGCTTCCCGGTCCTGGCGCCGCCCCAGCTCCTTGCGGTACTCCCGCGCCGCCGTGCAGGAGGCATTGCCCTTCCACGGGTGGCGCAGGATGTAGCGGCCCTGGAAGTTCTGGCGGTCGGCGGTCTCCTGGAACACCAGGTCCTCGGGGAAGTGCGCCGAGTCGTAGCGGAGGTGGAGGCGGGAGAGGAAGACGTCCTGCGCGCCCGGCATGCCGCCCTGCCGCGGATCCCTCCGCTCGACCCAGAAGACCCCGAGTTTCCGGAGCTCGTCCGCCGACAGCGGATCGGCGGCGCAGGGATCGCACCAGGCCATGTCCCAGGCGTATTCGAGAAACACCGCCCGCATGTCCTGCTTCTTGACCTGCTGGGTGAACATCGCCTTGTAGAAGGAGCCGAAGTCGTCCTTGACGAACAGCGGGATCTCCGCGTCTGACGGGAGGCGGACCGTGCGGTAGTTGGTGGTCTCCACCCGGCCCTTGCGGGTGAGGGCGTAGACGAACAGCTCCTGGGGGCCGGCGGCGTTGACCATTCCCAGGCGGATGGGGAGCATGAACTTGGGGCTCTCGTAGGCCACCTGGATCGGGCGCAGGTAGCTGAACCCCAGCTTCGACTGCTCCTTGAGGTTCACCCGCGCCACGAAGAACTTCATCCCCTGCTTGAGGTAGCTCCCCAGCACGCCCGAGGCGCCCTTGGGGATGCGGTAGCCGTTCTCGACCAGCCAGGTCTCCAGCCCGGTGCTCTGCTTGGCGGAGAGGATCAGGATGTCGTACTCGCCGACCGTGTACTGGGCCTCGATGGTCACGCCCAGGCTCTTGGCGCGGTCCGCGGCTCCTCCCACGGCGCTTTCCGCCGCCGCCCTGGGGGCCGGCACCGCCTGGCGGTAGAGAGCCTCCTGGCACGGGTCCGGGTCGAAGTACTCGACCAGGCGCGGCGCCGAGTAGGCGTCGAGGTGGTCGAGGAGCGCTTTCTCCGCCACATGGATCTGCTCGCGTTGGAGGACCGTCGGAACCGGGATGACGATGGCGAACTCCTTCAGCTCCCCCTTGAAGTCGTTGGCCATGGTCAGCACGGTACGGTCGCCGTCCCGGACCATCACCACCTGGGAGGCCTGGTTGAAGAGCTTGGTGTCCGCCTTGGCGACGTAGAAGCCGCAGAAGGCGTGGACGGTCCCGGCGGCGACCAGCAACGCCAGGCCGGCAAGGAGGAAACGTCTCATGCGAATCTCCTTTCTTCCAGGAGAGAAGGTACGGGAACGGGTTCCGGAGCCGCGGGACGGCTCCAGGCGTACCGCCGGCCCGGCAGCAGCAGGTCGATGAGCGGCACCAGGAGTGAGAGGAACGCCAGCGACAGCAGCAGCCCGTTGGGCCGGTAGAGCACGAAGTGGACGAAGCCGGCTCCCAGCGCCACCAGCAGGGCGAAGAGGATGCGCCCGGCCCGCGAGTCGGGGGTGGTCTTGGGGTCGGAGATCATGAAGAAGGTGAAGATCAGGAACGCGCCGCTCTGGAGCTGGTGGAGCGGGATGGTCATCGGCTGACCCAGCCAGAGGGCCCGGCCGAAGAGGACGGCGAGGTAGAAGGCCAGGAACGCGTAGGTGACGTCGCTGCGCGCCGCCCGGTTGACCACCAGGCCGCCCAGGCAGGCGATCAGGAAGCCGAAGAAGGCGGTGCTGCCCCACTGGCCCGGCGAGACCCAGACCTGGCCGCCCGTGGCGAGCATCAGGAATACGATGCCGAAGTTGGTGGGGTTGAAGATGTGCTTGCCGCGGACGCGGAGGACGAACTTGCTGGCGATGGTCACCACGGCGGCCAGCACCGCCAGCCAGACCGAGTTGGTGCGCAGCAGGAGACAGAGGGAGAGCCCGGAGATCAGGGCGCTCCTGGGATCGAAGGCCGGCAGGCGCCAGAGCCGGGTGCAGGCGTACTGGGTCAGGAGGACCATGCCCAGGAGGAGGGCGGCGCGCCCGGGCCGGACCTCCAGGTCCAGCCGGACCACGCCGTAGACCAGCAGGCACGAGAGCATGAGGATCTGGTACAAGCGGGGGTCCCGGAAGCTGGATCGCGCGCCGTTCATGACCGGTTCTCCTGGAGCTCGGCTCCTTCAGCCTGCGCCCACTCCCTTGGACACGTCAAGGTCGGAGAAGAAAACCGGATCTTTTCCCCAATTCCCCAAACGCTCGGCCCGCCTGCTCCGTATCCGTAGTACAGTAGAGATACATCGCTGACTTTGCATACGAAGAAGGAAGGGAGATTCATGAGGAGAGTCGTCATATTCACCGGGGGGGCGCTCGCGCTCGGCCTCGCCGCCGTGGTGGCCTGGGCGGCCCCGGCGCCGCAGAGCGGCGTGTTCCGCGTCAGCTCCTGCACCACCTGCCGGCAGGAGAGGCCCGTGGTCGCCGGGCTGACCACCGGCGCCTTCATGTCCGTCTGGGAAGGCACGAGCACCAAGGACGCCGAAGGCGTCAGCGGCCGGCTCTTCACCGCCGCCGGCGCGGCTCCGGCGGTGGACTTCCTGGTCAACAAGGACGTGGCGCCGGATCAGTTCGACGCCGCCATCACCCGCGATGTCCAGGGGAACTTCGTCGTGGTGTGGTCCGAGGTCGCCAACGGCAACAGCGAGATCCGGGCCCAGCGCTACCTGCCCACGGGCGCGGTCCTTGGAGCTCCGATCCAGGTGAGCCTCGACGCTCCCGGCAAGCCGACGATCCCCGCCGACTTCAACCCGGTGGTCGCCAGGACCAAAGAGGGTTTCGTGGTGATCTGGATGAGCCTCCTGCCGGCCAGCGCCTCCTTCGAGGGGACCAAGCCGGAGGTGCTGGCGCGCCGCTTCAACTCCGCCGGCTCTCCGCTCGGCTCGCCGGTCAAGATCAACACCGGTCTGGTCAACGGCGACCGTCCGGACGTCTGCGTGGACACCACGGGCCGTATCGTGGCGGTCTGGACGGTGGTGGATCAGTTCGCCCCCTTCCAGTCCACCCGCAAGGGGGTCTCGCTGCGCCGCTTCTCCAACACCCTGGCTCCGCTGGAGCCGGAGCAGGTGGTGGCCGCTCCCCAGGCGACGACCGTGCAGCCGGCGGTCTCCTGCGGCAGCGGCAGCACCTTCGTCGTGGCCTGGCACACCGACTTGCCGCCGGCGGCCGACCGCACGGACATCCTGGCCCAGCGCTACAGCCGCCTGGGCCGCAAGGTCGGCGCGGCGTTCCGGGTGAACTCGAACACCGCCGGGTACCAGCGGAACCCGTCCATCGCCCATGACGCCAAGGGCAACTTCGTGGTGGTCTGGCAGGCCGACCTGGGGGCCCGCGAGGGAATCTTCGGCCGGCGCTTCACCGCGGCCGCGGCCCCCACCGGCGCCGATTTCGAGGTGGTGTCGGACGTCGACAACGCCACCGAGCCGGCCTGGCCCCGGGTCGACCACGTCGGCACGGCGGGCAACTTCGTGGTGGTCTGGCAGGACGGCGCGCGGGCCATCTTCGGCCGGCGCTACGCGCCCTAGTCCTCCTCCCGATCCCCCCGCATGGGCGCGAGCGGCGTCCGTCCCGCGACCACCGCGGTGACGGCCGCCGCTCCCGCTTTTTTGAGGGCCGAGGCCGCCGCGTCGAGGGTGGCGCCGGTGGTGGCGACGTCGTCCACGAGCAGGAGCCGCAGGCCGCGGACCTGGGCCGGGCGGGGCGCCCGGAAGGCCCGGCGGAGGTTGGCCAGGCGCTCCTCCCGGCCGAGCAGGCTCTGAGGCGGCGTGGCACGGCGGCGGGAGAGGGCCGGCAGGCAGGGGATCCCCAGCAGGCCGGCCAGCGGGCGGGCGATGCGCTCCGCCTGGTTGTAGCCGCGCGACAGGTGGCGCCGCCAGTGGAGGGGCACGGGGACGACCCGGTCGAAGCCGCTGAGACGGTCCCCCAGCCCCGCCGCCAGCTCGGCGGCCAGATGTCCCCCCAGGTAGTCGAGGCGGCCGAACTTGAGGGCCTGCACCACGGCGTCCAGCGGCGGCCGGTAGCTCCAGAGGGCGAGCAGGCGGTCGAAGCCGGGCGGGCGCCGCCGGCAGGCGCCGCAGCGGTAGTCCTCCGGCAGGGCCCAGGCCGCCAGCGGGCGGGCGCAGACCGCGCAGGCGTCCGCCGGCGCTGGCGCGAGCCGGGCCCGGCAGGGCGCGCAGAGCCCGAGGGCGCTGCGGCGGGCCGGCAGCGCCGCGCCGCAGCCCAGGCAGGGGGCGGGAAGCAGGAGGTGGAGGAGGCGGTCGGCCAGCCGGCGGCCGGCTGAGGCGACGCCATGAGGTTCGGGCGCGTATACGGGGTCAGTCATGAGGACCGCGGATATACTCTCAGAGACCGAGGGAAGCCGGACGGCTTTCACGACGCACAAGGAGGAGGGGACCTTGATCCGAATACCACGCCTGCTCGTCGGGCTTTCGCTGCTGTCCTGCCTGTTGCTGCTTCCGGGCGCCGCCGGCGCGCAGGAGCTCTACACCTACACCGTCGGGGTCTTCGGCGGCATCGGCGGCTCCTTCGACGCCGACCCGGGGGACAGCCTCACCAACACGAGCCTGCAGCTCAACCTCGGGATGGTCACCGAAGCCCGCACCCACCTGGTCCTGCGCCTCGGCCAGCTCGGCCTCGACGACGACGAGTTCTTCGGCTCGCTCAGTGACGCCGATCTCACCTACGCGACGATCAGCGGCGAGTACCGGATCAGCGAGACCTTCTATGACTCGGGCGTCTACGTGGGGCTGGGAGGCTATCGCCTGGAAGGGACCGACAGGTTCTCCAGCGACGATTTCAGCGACACCTCGTGGGGCCTCGTCCTGGGCTTCACCGGCGAGCTGCCGATCACCCGCTGGCTGAGCTTCCAGGCCGAGATCTCGGGCCACTACGTAGACTTCGACGAGGCCCAGGTCTTCGGCATGGGCCACGCGGGCCTGGCGTTCCACTTCTAGCCGCCGTCGTCGTCTTCCCGGGCCGCGAATTCCTCGCGGCCCGCCAGCCGGACCAGCTTCTGGACGTCCTCCCGGGATCCCTGGATGAGAATGGTGGCGGAGACTCCCTCCCCGTCCCGGGAGACCGAGACGTTCTCCACCTTGATCCCCGATTCTTCCAGGACCTCCAGGAGCCGCGAGAGCTTCTGCTCCCGGGAGAGCCGCAGCACCACGCTCTGCCGGTCGCGCCGCAGGACGGCCTCCAGGGGGCGCAGGCCCGCCAGGATCAACAGCAGGGCCAGGGTGGTGATGATCGCCTGAGCGTAGAAGCCGGCCCCCACGGCGATGCCGATCGCCGAGGCCACCCACAGCCCGGCGGCGGTGGTCAGGCCCTGCACCGCGCCCCGCGACTGGATGATGGTGCCGGCGCCGATGAAGCCCACGCCCGAGACGATCTGCGCGGCGATGCGCCCGGGATCCCAGGCGTTGCTGTACCCCTGGGCGTAACGGAGGCCCACCAGGACCGAGATGTCGGTCAGCAGGGCCGACCCGACGGCGATCAGCATGTGGGTCCGCAGGCCCGCCCATTTGCCCGTCCGCTCCCGCTCGGCGCCGATCAGGCCGCCCAGCAGGGCGGCGAGGCCGATCCTGGCGGCGGTCTGCCAGAGGTCGTCGTTCACCGGCCCCCGGACAGAAGCGCGGCGGTGGACCCGGAGCTCTTCAGGTGCGACTCCAGCTCCCGCCGGAGCTCGGGGTTGTCCCAGTCGGTCATGCCGATGTACTTCCGGAGGACCCGACCGTTGACCACGAGATAGGTCTCGGGCAGCTTCTCGGTGCCGTAGCGGTTCGCCACCTCCCACTCGGGGTCGAAGAGCACTCCGTCAAAGGAGGCGCCGAGGAACGAGCGGACCTTGTCGGAGGAGTCCGAGACCGCCACCATCACGATCGTGAAGTCGTGCTGGCCCGCGAAGTCCCGGGAGAGGCGTTGCAGCGCCGGGATCTCCTGGATGCAGGGCGGGCACCAGGTGGCCCAGAAATGGACCAGGGTTACCGGCGCGAGTTGGGGGCCGAGCTTGGCCGCGCGGCCGCCGGCGTCGTAGAGGGTGCCTCCCGGCTCCTTGGTGCCGCCCTGGCCGCGGGGCCAGAACAGGGCCGCCAGGGCGAGGATCACGAGGGCGCCTAGGAACAGCCGGGACTTGCGGTCGAGGACCGGACCGCCCGCCGCGGGTGGCGGCGCGCCCGCGGTCGCGCCGGGCTCGCTGGGGGAATGCATACAGTGGCTCCGATGTTGAAAAGATCGGGTCAAGTTTTGACCCTGAACCCGAACTTCTCCTAGAATACACCCTCACGGACCCGAAAAGATTGCACAGCCTGGAGACGAATCATTCCGTACGCCCCCGGCGGGCTTTCCTGGTGGGGCTCATCCTGCCGGGCCAGCCGGGGTTTGTGGTGGAAGAGCACCTGGACGAGCTGGCGCAGCTCGCCGACACGGCGGGGGCGCAGGTCGTCGGCCGCGCCGCGCAGGCGCGCAAGGCGCCGGACCCGGCCACGTTCATCGGCAAGGGCAAGGCCGAGGAGATCGGCGAAGCGGCCCGCGAGCTGGGGGCCGACCTGCTCCTCTTCGACGACGACCTCTCGGGCAGCCAGGTCAAGAACCTGGAGGCGGCGACCAAGCTCTCGGTGATGGACCGCAGCGCGCTGATCCTGGACATCTTCGATCAACGCGCGCGTTCCCGCGAGGCGCGCACCCAGGTCGAGCTGGCCCGGCTCAACTACATGCTGCCGCGCCTGACCCGGCAGTGGAGCCACCTCTCCCGCCAGGGCGGCGGCTTCGGCCAGCGCGGCGGCGAGGGCGAGAAGCAGCTCGAGCAGGACCGCCGCGTGCTGCGGGCGCGCATCCGGCGGCTGGAGGAGGATCTCGAGAAGATCGAGCGCACCCGGGTCGTGCAGCGCGGCGGCCGTGCGGGCGCGCCCACGGTCGCGCTGACCGGCTACACCAACGCCGGCAAGTCGACCCTGTTCAACCGGCTGACCTCCGCCGGCACGCTGGCCGAGGACCGGCTGTTCGCCACTCTGGACGCCCTGCTGCGGCGCGGCTCCCTGGACGGCGCGCGGACCGCGGTCTTCGCCGACACGGTGGGGTTCATCCGCAAGCTGCCTCACCACCTGGTGTCCTCCTTCCGGAGCACGCTGGGCGAGATCACGGCGGCGGACGTGGTGCTCCACGTCATCGACCGCAGCCATTCCCACTGGCGCGAGCAGGAGGAGGTGGCCGAGGCGGTGATGGACGAGCTGGGCGTGGATCGGGAGCGGGTGGTGAAGGTCTACAACAAGACCGATCTCCTCTCGGACGGCGAGCCCCGGAACGGCGACGGCCTGTGGGTCTCGGCGGCGACCGGGGAGGGGATCCCGGCATTGAGGTCCGAGCTGGCCCGCCGCTTCGGCTTCGAGGCGGCCCCGCGACAGCAGCCGCGCGAAGCCGCCCCGGGTCCCATTTAGTGCCCCCAGGCACTTTGCAGAGTGGCGGCGGTTCCGAGGCCGCCCCAAGGAGAAGAGCGCCGGGGTCGCCGTTCCGCCCCGGGATGAGCCATGCGTGACATCGGTCCCAACCTGTCGCACCTGGAACGGTTGCTCGGCGACGTCCTCTTCGAGGGCGAGGTCGCCCGTACGGCCCGGGCCGCCATCTACCGGGTGAGGACCGGCGGCGGCGACCGTCCCCTGGCGCTCAAGGTGGCGCTGGAGCGCAGCGACGCCGAGGACCTGGCCCGCTTCCGCCACGAGGTGCGCCTGCTCTCGGAGGCGCGCCATCCCAACGTCGTCGAGGTCTACGACTTCGGGGTTCTGCCGGGGGACTTCCCCTTCCTCACCATGGAGCTGCTCAAGTCCGGGAGCCTGCCGGAGAAGGTCCGCGGGCTGGACTGGGAAAGCTTCTACGACTTCGCCCTCCAGGCGGCGGCGGGGCTCGCCCACATCCACCGCCAGGGCGTCGTCCACATGGACATCAAGCCCCTGAACCTGGGGCTCTCCAACGGCAACGGCCGGCGCTTCACCCTCAAGATCCTCGACTTCGGCCTCTCCCAGTCGGTCCGCGGCCCCCTCGACCGGCGCATCCGGGGCACCCTGGCCTACACGGCGCCGGAGGTCATCCTCCAGGACAGCTACGACCACCGCGCCGACCTCTACTCCCTGGGCATGACCCTGTTCGAGCTGGCCACCGGGACGCTCCCCTCGGCCGGCGGCGACATGGCGGCGATCCGCTTCCATCTCGACGGCGATCCGCCCGATCCGCTGGCCCTGCGCCCGGACATGCCGCCGGACCTCGCCCGCATCCTCACGCGCCTGCTGAGCCGCGACCCGGCGGACCGCCATGCCTCGGCGGGCCGCCTGCTGGCAGACCTCGGCGAGGCGTCGGGACGGCCGGTCGAAGCCGCCGCGCTCGCCCTCTCCGAGGGCACGGTGCTCGCGAGCCGCCTCATCGGCCGCGAGGAGATCCTGAGCCGGCTGCGCGCCGACCTCGCCGCCGCCGCCGCGAGCCGCGGGGGAGCGCTGCTCCTCCAGGGCGACGAGGGCGTGGGCAAGAGCCGTCTGCTGCGCGAGTTCCGGCTCCTCGCCGCCGTCGAGGGAACCCGGGTAGGGCGGGCCCGCGACCTCGCCGAGCGCTCCCGGCCGCTGGAGATCTTCCTGGAGGCCCTGGCCTCGGTGGGGATCGAGATCCAGGCCGGCACGGAAGACCCGGCCGGGGAATCCGTCCAGCGCGAGCGCTACCGGCTCTTCCGGGAGATCGCCCTGGCGCTGGACGCGCACTCGCGGTCCGGGCCGCCGATCCTGCTGCTCCTCGACGACTTTCATCTCGCCGGACGCGAGAGCGAGGACCTGCTGCTCTACCTGGCCGAGGAACTGAAGGGTTCCCGCGTCCTGGTGGTGGCGGCCCGCCGGCCGGTCCCCGGACCGCTCAGCGACTCCGAGTCGTTGTCCACCTTCGACCTAGCGCCCTTCAGCGCCGCGGAGACGGCGCAGCTCGTCGACGCCTCCCTGGGCGCCTCCGGACTGCTGCCGAACCTCTACACCTGGCTTCACGAGCGCTCGAAGGGGCTGCCCGGCGAGGTCCAGCGCCTGCTCCGGTACCTGGTGGAGAACCGGGCGCTGCACTATCGGGAAGGGGAATGGAAGCCTTCCATCCCAGCCCTCACCCGCTGGGCCAGCACCCCCGTCGACGAGGAGGCGCAGGCCTGGGAGCGGATCTCCACCCTGCCCGCTTCCTTGCGGGAGGTGCTGGAGGCGGCGGCCGTCGTGGCCGAGCCCTTCTCCCTGCCCACCCTGGCCGCCCTGCTGGAGACCGACCCGCAGGACGTCTACGAGCGCCTCTCGACTCTGGTCGAGCACGGCGACCTCGTGCCTCTGCGGGAAGCCGAGGGATCGCTCTACGACATCCCCCACAGCCGCACCCGGCAGGTCCTCTACGCCGGCCTGGACCCGGACCGCCGCGTCCAGCTCCATCGCCGCCTGGGCGCCTGGCTGGAAGGGGTCGAGGCGTGCGGCGGGTCCGTCCTGCCGGCCGCCGTGGCGGAGCACTTCTGGCGCGGCGGCGAGCGGGCACGGAGCCTGCCGTACCTGCTGCGTGCGGCGGAGGCGGCCAGGGCGGTCTACGGCTACGCCGAAGCCGCCAACTTCTACGGCCGGGCCGCCGAGACCGCGGCCGAGACCGGAGATCAGGAAGGCGCCGCCGCGGCCCTCGTTTCCCAGGCCGGGGCCCTGGCGGCGGCGGGACAGTTCCCGCGCGCCCTCCGCCTCTACCAGGACCTCCTCGGCCGGCCAGGCTTCGAGGCGCTCCGCGCGCAGGATCCGACCTTCATCCCGCGGATGCTCCTGCGCAAGGGGCGCCTCCACACGCGCCTGGGAGAGCACGAGGCGGCGCTCGAAAGCCATGACGAGGGGCTGCGGACGCTCGCGGGCGCGGCCGACCCCGAGCTGGAGGTCGACCTCCTCCTGGGCCGCGCCCTGGCCCTGCGCGACCTCGGCGACTGGGACGCCGCGTTCCAGACGGCGCGGTCGGCCCTCGCGCGGGCGGGCAAGGAGGGATTGCAGTCCCAGCGCGCCGGCCTGCTCAACACCCTGGGCATGTTCTCCTTCGGCCGGGGGGACTGGCGGCGCGCCGGCCGCCTGGTCCGCCGCGGCCTCTGGGTGGCCGAGCGGGCGGGCGACGAATCCCTCAGCATGACGCTGCGCAACAACCTCGGCGCCATCCTCTGGAAGACCGGCGACTTCGAGGGCGCGCTCGCCTTCTACACCCGCAACCTCGAAGCCTTCGAGCGGACCCACGACGTCTGGGGCCAGCTCTCGACGCTGAACAACCTGGGGATCCTCGAGTGCAGCCGGGGCAACTGGACGGCGGCCCGCGACCCTCTCACCCGCAGCCTCGACCTCAAGCGCCGCCTGGGACTGCGGGAGAAGGAGGTCCTGGCCCGGCTCAACCTCGGCGAGGTGGAAGAGGTGCTGGGCAACTGGTCGCGGGCGCAGCGGCACTACGAGCGCGCCCTCCGGCTGCTGGAGGACGCCCCCGAGCACCGGGAGCGCTTCGCGGCCCTGGCCCAGCTCGCCTCGCTGGACCGCAAGCGCGGCCGTTCCGCCGAAGCCGAGCGGCGGGCCCTGGAAGCCCTGGGCGGGGCCGAGAGGCTGGGCGACCGCGACCTTCTGGCCCAGTGCTACCACCAGCTCGGCCAGATCGAGAAGGACCGCGACAACCTGGACGCCGCCGCCTCCTTCCTCCACCGTGCCCTGGACATCGAAGAGGCCGCCGGCACCCACCAGGCCCTCGCCCGCATCCACATCTCGCTGGCCGACCTCGCCCTGCGCGGCGGCGATCCCGCGCAGGCGGAGCGGCACGCGCTGGAGGCCCGGCGACGGGTCGAACAGCAGGGGGACCGCTTCACCCTGGCCAAGCTCCTCTCCATCGAGGGCCGCATCGCCGGCGTCCGCGACGAGGTGGACCACGCCGAGCGCCTCTTCGCCGAGGGGGTGCGGCTGCTGGAGGAGATGCAGGCGCCGTACGAGCACGCCCGCAGCCTCTACGAGTGGGGCCTGCGCACCTGGAACATGGACACCGCGCTGCGCCGCCTGCGCCGCGCCCTGGTCGGCTTCGAGCGCCTCGGCGCCGAGATGGAGTCCAAGCGCACCAGCGGCGCCATCGAGCGCATCCGCGAGCACCAGCGCCCCTCCGGCAGCCGCGGCGTCAACGCCGTCCTCTACGAGGTCCTCAAGGTCGTCAACTCGACCCTGGACCTCCAGGAGGTGCTCAACCGCACCATGGACCTGGTCCTGGAGCGCCTGGGCGCCGAGCGCGGCATGATCGTGCTCGCCAACCGCATCACCCGGGACCTGGAGATCGCCGTCGCCCGCAACGTCGGACGCGAGGACGTCAACGAAGGCCGCGAGCTCTCCGAGAGCGTGGTCCGGCGGGTGATCGAGACCCGCGAGCCCGTGCTCACGGTGGACGCCCTGACCGACGGCCGTTTCGAGGGCGCCCAGTCGATCGTCGCCCGGCACATCCTGTCGATCCTCTGCGTGCCCCTCGCCATCCGCGACCGGCTGGCCGGAGCGATCTACGTCGACCACCGGCAGTCGCGGCACCTCTTCGGGCAGAACGACCTCGAGTTCCTGACCGCCTTCGCCGACCAGGCGGCCATCGCCATCGAGAACGCCCGCCTCTATGGGGAGATCGACGCCTCCCGGCAGCGCCTCAAGGAAGAGAACGAGTCGCTGCGGCGGGAGATCTTCTCCAGCCACAACCTCGGCTCGCTGATCGGCAGGAGCCGCCCCATCGCCGAGCTGAAGCAGATGTTGGAGAAGGTCGCCCAGAGCCCCTCGACCGTGCTCATCCGCGGCGAGAGCGGCACGGGCAAGGGCCTGGTGGCGCGGATCATCCACGCCACCTCGGCGCGCCGGAACGCGGCGTTCATCCACTTCAACTGCGCCGCCCTGCCCGAGACGCTGGTGGAGAGCGAGCTCTTCGGCCACGAGAAGGGGGCCTTCACGGGCGCCGCGGGGCAGAAGCCCGGCCGCTTCGAGCTGGCGAACCACGGCACCATCTTCCTCGACGAGATCGGCAAGGTCTCGCGGTCGGTGCAGGCCAAGCTGCTGCGGGTGGTGGAGGAGAAGGAGTTCGAGCGCGTGGGCGGGACCCGCACCCTGAAGGCGGACGTGCGCGTCGTCGCCGCCACCAACCTGGACCTCGAGGAGGCCATCAAGACCAACGAGTTCCGGGAGGACCTGTTCTACCGGCTGAACATCATCCCCATCGTCCTGCCGCCGCTGCGCAACCGCCGGGAGGACATCCCCTACCTGGTGGAGCACTTCCTGGGCAAGATCAGCCGCGACCTGGGGCGTCCGCCCAAGGAGATCGATCCGGGGGTGATCGAGCTGTTCTACGCCTACACCTGGCCGGGCAACGTGCGCGAGCTGGAGGCGGCGATCCACCGCGCCTTCGTGCTTTCTGGGGAGGAGACCCTGACGATGGCCGACTTCGGCTGGATCGCCCTGCACGTCCAGGGCGCCCAGGCCGCCGCCCGTCCTCCCGAGATGGACGGCCTCTCGCCGACCGTGACCCTGGTCCCCGGCGGCTACGAGGAGGCCCTGGACCGCTACGACCGCCAGCTCATCGCGGCCGCCCTCGGCCAGTGCAAGGGCCGCATCCGCGAGACCGCGCGGCTGCTGGGGATCGCGCGCAACACCCTGCGGGCGAAGATGAAGAAGTACGACCTGCAAGGGGTGGGGGAGTGAGACCTGACTCCTCCGGGTCCATCGAGCTTTTTGACGAGTAGTCTCATCTGCTGTAGCATTCTTTATACAATCCAGAAGGGAGGGTTCTCGTGCCAAAGCGTTATGCAGTGCGCCTGGGATCGCTGGTGCTCCTTTGTCTGTGGATTTGTCCATTCTTGAGTTATGCGGAGGCCCTGGATGGGGCCGCCAAGGACGACGCTGGCCCGAAATGCCGCGCGATCTCCACCGACGAGACGAGCGCCGATGTCCTTGCGGCCCTGGAGAACGCGCAACATATCGTTCCAATCGGACCTGTTGAGGTGACGTACTCCAGCGCAGATCTCACAAGATCCTCTTCGCGAACGTTCGAGATTACGAACCCGGATGGAACCAAATCGACCATTACAGTCACTTGCCAAAGCAGTGAGTGCGGAGGTGGCTGCAGGACCCTTGGTTGTGATCCCGGCACAGATGGGAAGACAACATGGTGTACTGCCTGTCGCTGTGAAGCCGAGCCTCCCGCTCTGACATGTGCTGGTGTGACCGCATGTTCATGCCGGAAAACCGCTACCTTCACGAATAGCGAGCCGACCACCAATAACTAAGGGCCTATGCCGGGACTACCTAGGGGGTGGGCTCCGAAGGTTTGACACCCCCGCCCGACCTCTGTACAATCCGCGTCCCTGTGGGGCCGTAGCTCAGTTGGGAGAGCGCTTGAATGGCATTCAAGAGGTCGAGGGTTCGACTCCCTTCGGCTCCACCAGTTTCCTCCCTCCCATCCCCTGAAATCCGACATCCATAGAAGTAGAGGGCTGTGATTCCCCTTGCCGGGGCCGCGCCGTCTCTCGCGAGGGCGACCATCGCCCCGGCGGGGGCGGGGCTCCCCAGCCGGGGGCTGACGTTCCCCCCGCGGGGGGAACGCGCGCCCTTCCGGGGGGGCGACTCCCCCCGTTGGGGCGGCGCCCCCCCTCCCGGGGGCGGAGCCGGCCCCCGTCGGGGGAGGACCGTAATTCCGCGGGGGAGACGCCGCCCCCGCGAGGGATGTCGCGATTCGGGCAGGGGACGGCCGGACCCCGGCCGGGGCGGAAACGATCCCCGCGAGGGGAATTGCCTCCATCCGCGGGGCTTTCCTTGAAACGTCCGCCCCGCTTTCGCTACACTTCCCCCAGGATCGAAGAGCCAGGATGCGGGGTTTGCGCCGGGGCCGGGTTCGTCGCCGAGGGATGCCTCGCCATCCTGGAGATCGCGGCTCGCCCCGGTTGCGCTAAGATTTGGTTTCCTTCCGGGAGAACGCCGTGCAGCCAAGGAAAGTGCTCGTCGTCGACGACTCGAAGTTGATGCACAAGATGTATGAGGTCATGCTCCGCCAGTATCCGCTGGTCTACGCGCTGGACGGCCGCCAGGCCCTCGACCGGCTCCGGGAGCACTCCGACATCGACCTTGTGCTGCTCGACATCAACATGCCCAACATGAACGGGCTGGAGTTCCTCGCCCAACTCGGCGCGGACGGCTCGCGGTCCGATCTCTCGGTCGTCATCATCAGCACCGAGGGCCGGGAGGAGGACACGCAGCGTGGGCTCGAGGCCGGAGCGTCCGCCTACATCAAGAAGCCGTTCCAGACCGAAGAGATCCTCGCCGTCATCTCCCGCCTGGAGGCGAAGGGTTCCGCCGCTTGAGCGACCGTAGCGCCACCGAGAAGCCCCGGCTCGAATCGCCCCAGATGGCCGGGCAGGAGTTGATCGCCGAGCTGCGGTCCACCCTGGAGCGCGCGGGCGAGCTGATCCGCGTGGTCGAGTCGAACCTGCGGGAGTCGTCGCCGCGGCCGGTCGAGGAGTCCTCGTCCGACGAGCGCGTGGGCGAGCTGGAGCGCCGGCTGGCCACCGCCGAGTCCGACGTCAAGGAGCTGGCCTCACGCCTGGTGGACTCCGAGCACCAGGGCGGCCGGCTGATGAACCTGTACGTGGCCACCTACCAGCTCCACGCCACCCTCGACCCGGCGGAGGTGCAGGCCACCATCGCCGAGATCGCCATCAACCTGCTGGGCGCCGAGCAGTTCGTGCTGCTGCTGCGCCGCGACGAGGAGGGGGGCGGTTACGAGATCGCCCTGATCGAGGGGATGTACGACGGCGTGACGCCGCCCTACGACGTGGAGATCTACCAGACCGGCGATCCGATGGTGGACGCCACCCTCAAGGACGGCGTGCTCCGGCTGGGGCCGAGCGGTGAATCCCAGGCGCTGGCGGCGGTGCCGCTGCGGGTGCAGAACGAGATCGTGGGCGCCCTGGTGCTGCTCAAGCTCCTCGACCACAAGCCGATCCTGCGGGCCGAGGACCGCGACCTGCTCGACCTGCTCTCCGCCCACGCCGCCTCCGCGATGTTCGCGGCGCGGCTCTTCGCCACCAAGGACCGCAAGCTCCGCACGCTGGAAAGCCTGGTGAAGCTGGCGCGCGGCGAATAGCGGGCGCTGGGCCGCGCTCTCATATACTCTCCGACGCCTATGGCAATTTCCGGCAGTCTCAAGGACGTCTCCGTCGCCGACGTGATGCAGTTCATCCACCTCGGCCGGCGGACGGGCACGCTGCTGCTGAACCGCGGGCAGGAGAGGGCGATGATCGGCTTCCACGGCGGCCGGCTGGTCTCCGCCCAGGCGCCGCGCACGCCCAAGCTGGGGGACCTGCTGGTCTCCTCCGGGATGATCGACCGCGGCATCCTCGACGGCGCCATCCGTGCCCAGAACGAGGAGCGCGAGCGCCGCTCGCTGGGCCAGATCCTCCTCGCCTCCGGCTCCCTGGACGCCGAGGGGCTGCGGCAGGTGATCGCGCAGCAGATCGAGCAGGCGGTCTCCGAGGTGATGGTGTGGGACACCGGCACCTTCGAGTTCGCCATCGACGACCTGCGGCCCATCGACGACATCGCCCTCTATCCCAGCGACGTCCTGCCGGACGCCGACATCAACACCCAGATGGTGCTGCTGGAGGCGGCGCGCATCTTCGACGAGCGCAACCGCGACAACACCCATCCGGACCTCTCCGACGCCAAGCATTCCTCCGCGGGCGGGAGCTATGACGGGGATTCGACCCATCCGGCGATCCTGGAGCCGTCGCCGTCCTCTTCCACCTCCCTGGCCCTGGCCGAGATGGACGAGACCCTCGTCCGGGTGGAAGCCGCGCCCCCGCAGCACGCGGCGGAGCGGCTGCGCCTGCACGTGGTCTCCGTGGACGTGCCGTTCGCGGAACAGTTGGCGGAGGCGCTCCATCACGAGGTGGCGGGGATCGAGCTGCGCGCGCGGGATCAGGCCGGCCTCGCCGAGCCCGGCGAGCCGCCGCCGATCGTGCTGGTGGACCTGCGGCCGGGGAACCTGCCGCTGGACGAGGCGGCGCAGCTCCGGCGCTCGCGTTCCAAGGCTTCCTTCATCGCCGTGGTCGAGCCCGGCACCTCCTTCGCGCGGGTCTATGAGACCGGCATGCTGGCCGCGTTGCCGGCCGAGGTCGAGGCCGTGGTGGCCTGCGTCGAGAACGTCATCGAGAGCCGGCGCGACGTGGTGCGCGGCGCGCCGCGGCCGGACACCCGGTCCGGGGTGGCGCGCCTGCGGCGGGTGTTCGGCGACCTCCGCTCGGGGCTCATCTCGGCGACCGTGGCCCTGAACCTGATGCACATCATCTCGGAGTCGGTGGAGCGCGCCGTCCTCTTCCTGGTCAAGCGCGACCACCTGATGGCGCTGGGCGCGTTCGGCAACGATCCCAAAGGCAAGCCGCTGGCCGAGGTGACCCGCGGCCTCAAGGTGCCGGTGTACGGCGACAACGCCCTGTCCCGCAGCCTCGACACGGCCGAGGTGCAGAACCTCACCTTCGACGAGGCCGAGCTGCCGGAGCCTCTGCGCTCCATGGTCGGCCCGCCGCGCAACGGCCAGGTGGTGGTCTTCCCCGTCCTGGGCGCCCAGCGGGTGATCTCGATCATCTACACGGACAACGGCGACAACGAGAAGGGGATCGAGGACATCGACATCCTGGAGCTGGCCACGGCCCAGGTGGGGATGGCCTTCGAGAACGAGCTGCTGCGCCGGCAGATCTCGCAGGGCAAGAGCTGAGTCCTAGCGCGGGATCCCCCCGAAAGGCTGGATCTTGTACCCCGCCGGCGGATCGTAGGCGCCGGCCGGTGCGGCCTTGGTCTCGACCGAGATGAGCTCTTCGCGGGCGGTGAAGCGGCTGCCGTTGACCTCGGCCTGGGTCTCCTGAAGCACGGGGAAGCCCTCGATCTGCTCCAGCTTCCGCGACAGCTCCGTGCCCGCCGGCTGCAGGGCGGCCATGCTGGCCAGCAGCTTGTTGAAGGCGGCGTAGGAGGGGATGTCGCGGCTCACCCACATCGTGGTGTCGAGCTTGAGGCCCGCCGCGCTGGTCACGGCCACCTTGACCTTGCGGGCGTTCCAATCCTTCACCTTGCGGGTCTCGTTGGTGGAGGTCACCTGGACGTCGGCCTTGGGCAGGGCGTCCTTGGGGAGGCCGGCGAGCTTCTGGAGATCGACCGGGAGGGGGAGCTCGCTGTAGGTCTTGCCCGCGTGGTCCACGATGTAGAGCTTGTTGCGGTCGAGCCGGAGGATGGTGGACGTCTCGCCGTCGTCGCGGCGGAGCTTGTCTCCGGCGATCCAGACCCGCGCCGTGCCGTCGGGGGACTGGCCCGGCATCTGGAGCCCTTCGACGCGGCTCTTGAGGGTCAGCAGGGTGTCCGCGAAAGACGGGGGGGCGAGCAGCAGGAGCAGGGTGAACAGCGTTCTGGTCATACGGCGGAGTCCTCAGGAATACCGTAGCTTAGCGGCGGGCTCGGGGGATGACAAGGACACCAGGGACACCAAAGACACCAAGGACACCAAGGACAGGCTCAAATTGTCCTTTCAGTCCTTGGTGTCCCTGGTGTCCTTGGTGTCCTTGGTGTCCTTGGTGTCCTTTCTCCTCACATACAGCAGCTTCTCCACCTCGGCCACCACCTCGCCCTCCTCGTTCACCACCTCCACCATGAACACCGGTTCCACCTTGGCGCCGGCGTCGGCAGCGGCACGGATCTCCTCGACCCTCTCCTGAGGAATCTGGAAGACGGCGCGCACGGCGCCCTTCCCCGGACGCCGGAAGCGGATGGTGGCGGCTTTGTCCCACACGATGTAGCCGCGCCCCAGGGCCTCCATCAGGATCAGCATGAAGAAGGGGTCGCACATCGAGTAGAGCGAGCCCCCGAAGTGGGTGTTGACGTAGTTGCGGTTCCACCAGCGGAGCTTCATCCGCACCTCGTAGGTGCGCAGGTCGGGCGAGGACTTCACGCGCACGCCCGCGCCCAGGTAGGGGGGATAGAAGTTCACCAGCCGGAGCCGCCACTTCGGGGACATGGGACGGGATTATGCCCCGGCTGGCCGTTCCAGGTCCGCCCGCGAGATCTCCGCGAGATAGGCCTCCTCCAGATTGGGCTCGACAAGCTCGCCCGCCAGCGGCTCGTCCGGCCGCGCGATGGCCCGCGTCTGGATACCTTCGAGCACGCGCACCCGCGAGGTGACCCGGTAGCGGTGGCTGAACTCCAGCAGATCGGCGTCGGCCACCAGGGCGCGGAAGACGCGGCCCCGGGCGCGGGCGACCAGGTCCTCCGGCGGGCCGTCGAAGCGGAGCCGCCCGCGGTGGAGCAGGAGGATGCGCAGGGCCGCGGCCTCGATGTCGCTGGCGATGTGGGTGGAGAAGACCACGATGCGGTCGCCCGCCTGCTCCAGCAGGATGCGCCGGAAGCGGTCGCGGGACTCGACGTCGAGGCCGGTGGTGGGCTCGTCCACGATCAGGATGGGCGGCGCGCCGAGGAGGGCGCGGGCGATGCCTACCCGCTGGCGCATGCCTCCGGAATAGTCCCGCACCTTGCGGTTGGCGTGCTCGGCGAGGCCCACGGTGTCGAGCAGGCGGCCGATCTCCTCTCGCCGCCGGCGCGGGTCGTCCATGCCCCGCTCGCGCGCCCAGTGGTCGAGGAACTGCTCGGCGGTGAAGCCCGGGTAGGCGTTGAACTCCTGCGGGAGGAAGCCGATCCGCCGCCGGTATTCGGCCAGGTTCTCCGGACCGATGGCGACGCCGCGGTAGCTCACCGATCCCCGCGTGGGCTCCAGGAGACCGGTGAGGATGCGCAGCAGGGTGGTCTTGCCCGCGCCGTTGGGTCCCAGGAGGCCGACGATGCCCGGCGTCAGGGCGAAATCCACTCCCGAGAGGGCCTTGAAGCTCCCGCCGTAGACCTTGGTCAGGCTGCGCACCTCCAGGCGCGGCTCGCCCGGCTCGGTCCAGGCGGGCGGATGGCGGCGCCGCCGGGTCTCCTCGGGATCGCGCCGCTTCCAGCGGTCCCCCACCAGCAGGAGCGCCGGGGCCAGCAGGAGCGAGCCCGCCAGGGCGGCGCCGCCCGCCACCGCCGCCGCCCGCAGGGGGACGGACCAGGGCGCGGCGGTGGGCTCAACTCCCAGGGCCGGCGCCGCCAGGACCAGCGCCAGGAGGGGCGAAGCGCCCGCCAGCCATGGGACCTGCTGGCGCAAGGATCGATAGAGCCGTCCGCCCGTGGAGGCGTCCGGCGCGGCGGCCTCGGCCGCGGACGGCAGGGCCAGGGCGAGGGCCGCGGCCAAGGCGAGGACGGTCAGCTCGTCCACCCGGCCGAGGCTGAACGCCACGAAGGGGAGCGCCGCCAGGAGTCCCATGGCCAGCGGGAGCAGGGTTGCCAACCCCCGGGTCAGGGAGCCGAGCCGGCAGGCGGCCACGGCGAAGAGGAGAAGGGGGACGGCGAGGGCCAGGGCCACCACCCGCACGCGCTCCCGCCGCCAGGAGTCGCCGGTAAGCGACGGGCGCTCCAGGTCGCCGCCGGCCGGGAGGGGGAGCAGACCGAGGCTGCGGTCGACTTCCTTGCGCCGCTGCTTGCGGACCTCCTCGCTGGAGGAGGGGAGCCGGATCTCGATGGGCACCACGAAGCGGCCGGACTGCCGGATCACCCGGGGATAGAGCGCCTCTTCCGTGAGGGCGAGCCGCGACGCGGGGACGACGGTGCGATCTCCCAGGCGCAGGGGCTGGCCGAGCAGGGCCGTGATCTGGGGGATGGCGCGGTCCAGGTCTTCCGGCGTGCCGGCGGGCACCACGGTGAGGGACCGCTCCGCGCCTCCCGGGATTCTGGCGGGGAGGGGGAGGGCCGGGGGCGGAGCGCTCTCCCGCCGCAGCCGGCCGGCGATCTCCGCCGCCTCCTCGGCCGTGGCGCCGTGGCGCGGCCGGAGGAGCAGGTGAACGGCCGGGTCGCCCCAGCCGGAGATCCAATGCCGGCGCACCTTGAGGGCTTCCAGGCGGTTCAGGATGCGGTCGTAGGCGGTCCGCACCGCCCCGAGGTCGGCCCCCCGCAGGACGACGCGGTAGCGCGTGGCCTCCTCGTCGGTCTCGGCGCGGTCCTCCAGGTCCGCGAGGAAGCCGGCGCTTCTGCCGCCGGAGCGCCGTCTCCCGTTGGTGATCTCCACCGCGCCCAGGCCGCTCATCTCATACTGGAGCTTCATCACCAGGGGGCGCCGCTCCTCGGGGGAACGGCTGTCCGGCCGCAGCTCGGCCACGACCTCCGCGAGGCCTGGCGTCGAATAGCTCCAGACCCGTTCCACTTCCTCGGCCTTGCCCAGCAGCTCCTCGGCCTTGCGCACCCGCCGGACGGTCTCGTCGAGGGGCGTCCCCGGCGGCAGACGGAGGACCATGGAGAGGTTCGACTGGTCCGGCCGCAGCTCCCCAGGCCGGGGGACCAGGGCGCCGCCGAAGAGGGCGATGGCAAGGTAGGCGGCGGTGGCGGCGGCGAGCAGGGCGGTGCCGGGGTCGCGGAGGGGGGATTTCACGACCCCAAGGAGCCGCCTTCCGCCCCGGACCCTCACCCCCCGGCCCCCTCTCCCGCCCCCTCCCTCCCACCCACACCGGGAGAGGGGGAGAGGTTTGTTGGAGTTTGTTGTCTTTTTCTCCCCCCAGACAAGCTGTTCCCCCTCTCCCGGTGTGGGTGGGAGGGAGGGGGCGGGAGAGGGGGTTAGGGGGTGAGGGCTTCGGGGTGGGGGAGTTGGAAGGATCGCTACCGCTCCCACCCCCGCCGCCACCGCCAGCCAGAACGCCTTCGCCGGCTCCGCCAGCAACGGCCCCAGCTCCGCGCTGGCGAGCGCCACCGCGACCGGCACCGTCGCCGCCGCCGCGACAGCCGTCCATCCCCAGATCCAGATCGACCCCCGGACCATCCGCATCATCGCCAGAGGGATCAACCCCGTGGCCGCCACGGCCAACGCGATCAGGGTGGCGACGTTCAGGGGGAGTTCCGCCAGCAGGAACGCGTTCGCCGCGGCGGAGATCACGGCGGGCAGGGCGAGCCCCAGGGACAGCGCCCCCCAGCGGCCTCCCCGCCAGGCTCCCACGGCGGCGGCCAGGGCCACGGACAGGAGACCGGCCAGGGCGAGGCGGCGGGCCAGCTCTCTCAGCGGATCGGCCTCGCTCCAGCCCACCTCGCCGCGGATCCCGCCGGGAAGGGAGCCGAGCCGCTCGCGCAAGGCGCGGTCCACCGCCAGGAGCTGCGCGCCGTGGGTCCTCCAGACGTAGAGGGCGCGGGCGGGCTCCCCCTGGAAGCGGATCTCCGCCCCCTGGGGCTTGCGCCGTTCGTGGATCGCCGCCAGCGAGCCGAGAGGGACCGCGCCCCCTCCGGTGGGGATCGGCAGCATCCGCAGCTCCCCCCGGGTCTGGGCCACCACGGGCCGCCGCCGGTCGCCCAGGTGGCTCCATCCCAGGGCCGGCGTGCGGAGCGAGCGCCGGGCTTCGTCGAGGATGGTCCCCGCCAGCCCCCAGGGGTCGAGGGCGCCGCCCGCCAGCTCGACCCGTACCTCTTCCTCTCCCGCGCCGACCTGTCGGACGTCCCGGACGCCGGGCACGGCGCGGATCGCCTCGGCCGCCGCGTGCACGCCTCCGTCGTCCCGGACGCCGGAGAGCCAGACGATCGCCAGGAAGTCCCCCTCCCGCTCGGCGGCGGGGTCCACCCACAGGACCGCCCCCCCGGGCAGCCGGGCGCGCAGGCGGGTCAGCTCGGAGTCCAGGCGGGCGGCCTTGCGCTCGGGATCGGTCCCCGGCGCGAAGCGGACGGTCAGCTCGGCGCCGTCCGTCCGCACCTCGCCGGCCATCCCCCGTACCCGGCCCAGCGAGCGGGCGGCGCTCTCGATCGGCTCCATCCACTCGCGGCTCACCTCGGCGGGGTCGAGATCCTCGCCGAGGGCGAGCCCCACGGTCAGCTCCGGGAAGCTGCGCTGGGGGAGGTAGTCCAGGGGCAGCCGCGCGAGGGCAACGCCCCCCAGCACCAGCAGGGCCAGGGTGACGATCAGGCGGGCGAGGGGCCGGCGGCTCATGTCTTCCTGTGGGCGAAGCGGTAGAGCACCGGCACCAGGAGCAGCGAGGCGAAGGTGGAGGTGGTCATGCCGCCGATCACCGCCAGGGCCAAGGCGCGCCGCAGCTCGACGCCCTCGCCCCCAAGAACGGCCAGGGGGATCATGCCGGCGACGGTGGTCAGCGTGGTGAGGAGGATCGGCCGGTAGCGCTCGGAGCCGGCGAGGCGGAGGGCCTCGTCCATCCCCAGGCCGCCGCGCAGGTGGTCCTCGGCGCGGTGGACCAGCACGATGGCGTTGTTCACCACGATGCCGGCCAGGAGGATCAGGCCCAGGAAGGACATGACGTTGAGGGTCTGGCCCGCGACGGCCAGCAGGCCGAGGGCGCCGCCCAGGGCTACGGGCACGGTGCTCATCACCACCAGCGGCGTGGTGAGCGACTCGTAGAGGGCGGCCACGGTCAGGAAGACCAGGATCAGCGAGAGGATCAGCGCCAGCCGGAGCTGGCCGAAGGACCGGCTCAGCTCCAGGGCCTGACCGCCGGGCGAGACCTCCTCGTCCGCCGCCCGCGCTACGCCCGCCAGCAGGGTCGCGGGATCGCGGCGGCCCAGACCCTCGAAGGCCAGGCGCACCGAGGGGAGGCCGTCCTGCCGCTCCAGGACCGGGGGACGCGCCCCGGCGCCGAGCCGGGCGACGGCGGCGAGGGGCACCACGCCGCCATCCCCCGCCGACACCGGGATCAGCCCCGGCTCCTCGGGCTGCGTGGGCCGCACGAGGATCTCGGGCTCGGCGCCCTCGATTCGGGCGCGGCCGGCGGGACGGTCCCCCAGCCCCTCCCGCACCTGGGCTTCGAGCCGGTCGCGGTCGGCCTTCAGGGCGGCCAGGCGCGGCACGTCCCAGGCGAGGACCACGGCGGGCCGGGGACGGTCGCGGCGCACGCCGGCCTCGCGGAGCCCGGCCTGGTGCAGGCGGTCCGCGGCGCGGCGGGCCAGGTCCCCGGCGCGCTCGGGCGTCGCCGCCGAGGCCACCACCTCCAGCCGGCGGCCGGTGCGCTCGATGGACTCGACGAAGGCGCTGGTCCGGGGCTCGGCCCAGGCCTCGACGTCCGGGATGCGGGCGAGGGCGGTGCGCAGCCGGGTCCGCGCGGCGGCGGCTGTCCCCGGGTCCGGGAAGCGCAGCTCGATCCGCCCCGTCTCCTCCCGGTCCCCTCCCTCCACCTCGGGAAGCTGCACGGCGAGCCGGGAGGCCCGGGCGCCGTTCAGGGCCGCCAGCACGCGCGCCTCGACCTCCTGACCCCGTCGCCGGGCGGCCTCGGGCGTCAGGTCCGGCGAGAGGCGGTAGCGCACCACCAGGTCCCGCGTCGCGGCGTCGGGAACCAGCTCGCGGGGGAGGAGCCCCAGGGCCAGGAACGACAGGGCGGCCACGGCGGCGGCCGCCAGCACCGCGCCGGCCGGCCGGGCGAGCACCCGGTCCAGCAGCCGGAGATAGGCGGCCCGGCCCGGGCTCTTCCCCCCGGTGGGGATGGACCGCCGGTCGCGGGCCAGCACCGGAGTGACCGTCAGCGAGAAGAGCAGCGAGGCGGCCAGCGAGGCCACGATGGCGAACGCCTGCGCGCCGAAAAAGGCGCGGGCCAGTCCCTTGAGATAGATCAGCGGCAGGAAGACCACCGCCGTGGTCAGGAAGCCGGCGATCACCGGCAGGGCGATCTGCCGCGTGGCCATGACCTCCGGCTCCTCCTCCCCCCGGGCGCGGGCGGTCTCGATGGCCTCCAGGACCACGATCGAGGAGTCCACCAGCATGCCGGCGGCCAGCGCGAGGCCGGCCAGGGAGACCACGTCCAGGGAGAGCCCCGCGAGGTGGAAGCCGCAGAAGGCCGCCAGCATGGAGGCGGGCACGGCGACCGACAGGGCCAGAGTGGGCCGCCACTTGCCCAGCATCCAGCGCAGCAGGGCGATCCCCAGCCCGAGGCCGATCAGCGCCGCGACGCCCAGCTCGCGCAGGGCGCCGACCACCTCGGCGCTCCGGTCCGCCACCACCTGGACGCGCAGCGACGAGCCGGCCCGGCGTCCCAGGTCCTCCGCCCGGCTCCGCGCCCGCGCCGCCAGGGCCACGGCGTTGGCCTCCGGCGCCCGGAAGACCCGCACCAGGACGCCCTCCCTGCCGTCCAGGCGGAAGGCGGTCTCGTCCCGCACCTCCTCCAGGGCCACCTCGGCCACGTCGCCCAGGACGCTGTCGCCGCGCGGGCCGGGAATGCGCAGGGCCCGCAGGGCGTCCAGGGAGGCGGCGTCCTCGCGCACCAGAACGGGGCGGACCACCGCGCCGGCCCGCGCCCGCCCCGCCGCCACCGCGGCGCCCACCGGCCGCAGCCTTTCGACCAGGTCGGCGGGGGTGAGACCCCGGGCTGCCAGGGCGGCGGCGCGCGGGCGCACCACGGGATGCCGGGGCGCGAGACCCAGGGTCTCGATGCGGCCGGCGCCGTCGATGCGGGCCAGCTCCGGCGTCAGCACCTCGCGGGCGAAGGCGGCCCGGACGGCGGCCGACTCGCCGCCGAAGACCGCCACCTCGACGATCGGCTCCGGATCGCCGGCCGCCAGCTCCACCGCGAGGGTGGCGCCGGGGAGGTCCAGCCCCGAGAGGCGGCGCTCGGCCTCGATCCGCAGGAGGTCGGCGTCGGTCTGCCACTCGCTCTCCACCCGCACGCGGGCGAAGCCGTCCCCGGTCGCGCTGCGCACCGAGGTGACTCCGGAGAGGGCGGCGAGGCGCAGCTCCAGGGGCCGGGTGATCCGCTCCAGCACCTCCTCGCGCCCGCTCTCCGGAGCCGAGGCCGTGATCTCCAGGCTCGGCCGCTCCAGGGAGGGGAGGAGGGAGACGGGCAGGCGCAGCAGGGAGAAGACCCCCAGCACCACGACCGTCAGCGCGCCCAGCAGCGTCGAGACCGGGCGCTCGATGGCGCGCCGGATCACTGACCTCCTCCCTCGACCGGGCTGACCTTGACGCCGTCCGAGAGCAGGGCTGCCCCATCCACCACCAGCTTGTCGCCCGGCGAGAGGCCGTTCAGCACCTCCACCCGGCCGCCGGCCCGGCCTCCCAGGGTGACGGTCCGCCGGCGGGCCGCGCCGCCCTCGACCACGTAGACCGCCGTGCCCCCCTCGGAGACCAGCAGAGCCTCCTCGGGCACCGTCAGCGTCTGCTCGCGGACGTCCAGCTCCACCTGCACCTCGATCCCCTCGCCCGGGGACGGCAGGGCCGCGCCTTCCGTCACCTCCGCTACCACCGGCGCCGTCCCCCCGGCGTCGAGGACCGGCGAGATCTCGCGGATCACCCCGCGCCCGGCGGCCCCCGGCTGGCCCGGCAGGACGAAGCGCACGGCGAGCCCTTCGCGCAGGCGTGGCCGGTCCGCCGCCGCGGCCCGGGCCTCCACCTTGGGCTTCCCTCCGGCGGCGACGCGGGCGAGCAGCGTGCCGGCCTGCACCTCGCTCTCGCCGGGGAGGCGCCGCTCGACCAGCAGCCAGCCCGAGACCGGGGAGCGCAGGTCCAGGCTCGACTGCCGCTGCCGGGCCGCCGTCACCCGCTGGGCGGCGAGATCCGCCTCGGCCTTGTAGCGGTCGAGCTGCGCCTGGGGAAGGACGCCGCTCTCGAAAGCCTTCCGGTAGCGGTTCAACTCCGTGCCGGCGACCTCCAGCCGCAGCCGGGCCTCGGCCAGCTCCTGCTCGGCGTCGGCGTTGTAGACCCTCGCCAGCACCTCGCCGGCCCCCACCTGGACACCCGAGGAGAGGCCGCCGTTGAACCGCCCGGGGTAACGGAGGCGTCCCGCCACCGGGATCAACACCTCCGCCTCGCCCGCCGGGCGCACCACGCCCAGCAGCGTCAACGTCGGCTGGAACGAGGTCCGCTCCAGTTTCTCCAGCTTCACCGGCAGCGGCGGCGCCTCCTCCGGGATCTCGGCGGGCCGGAAGCAGCCGGCGAGGAGAAAGAGGAAGGGCAAGGTGCGGACGAATCTCATACGGCCTCCATCACGAGAGCATCAGCTCCGGACGGCGCAGCCGCCGCCGGGCGTAGAGGAAGAAGAGGAGGGAGCCCCCGGCGAGGACGCCGAGGCTCGCGAGCCACGGGAGCGTGTCTTCGGCCCGGGGCAGGAAGGAGCCGTAGAGCTGCCCGAAATCCTGGGCGACCGGGTTGAAGAAGAACCACTTGGCTCCCAGGCCGATGGTGACGGCCGAGGCGAGCCAGACGCCGCCGGCGGTCCGCAGGCGCACCGCCCAGAACAGCGAGACGGTCCCCAGGAACGCGCTCGCCGCCACGATCTGCAGGGCCGGGGGGAGGATGGGGAACGTGAAGCCCGAGTAGAGCCAGCTCAGCAGCAGGGTCAGCTCTCCCTGGAACGCCACCACCGCGCAGACGGCGGCCGCCCGCCGCACGAAGTAGCCTTCGGCCGACGGCGCCGAGAGGGCCAGGTCCAGGCAGCCGGCCCGGCGCTCCAGGTCCACCATGCCGGCGAGGGCCGGCAGCGCCAGGGCCAGGGCGGGGAAGAGGAAGACCGAGCGGTAGACCTCGCCCGGATCGCCCGAGGATTCGAGGAGCATCATCAGGATCGCGAGACCCACCACCAGCAGGTCGATCGTCGCGAACAGCGCCAGCCGCCGTCCCAGCAGCAGCTCCAGCGAGAGGCGGAGAGAACGGAGGGCGCCCCTCATGTCCCACCCTGAAAGAAGACCCGGTCTCCGGCGTTGACGGCCAGGCGGTGGCACTCCCGGTCGGGATCGAGCAGGACGGCCTGGGGACGGTGGACGGTCGAGAACGAGAAGCCGCCGGACTGGCCGCCCTCCGCCCGCGCCAGGGTCTCCAGCGGGCCGAGGTTGGTGGTCAGCACGACCTTGCACAGCGCTTCGCCGGTCCCCCGGTTGCGCATCCTGCCCGTCACCTGCCAGCCGTCCCCGGCCCGGCGGAAGGCGACGTCCTCCAGCAGCACCTCCGGCATCGCCCCCTGGACGAAGTAGTCCTGGATCATGCGTCCGACCTCGCCGCGTTCCGCGAGCAGGGCGTAGAGCTCCTCCCGGGTGAGCGGCGCGGTCCCCTCGCGGGAGAGGAGGTCGTCCAGCGCGAGGCGGAGCGTCTCCTCGCCCATCCGGTACCGCAGGGCGGCCACCAGGGCGGGGAAGCGGTTGCCCCAGTAATTGGGGGCGTAGGGACCCTCGGGAGGCGGGATGCGGATGATCTCCTCCATCCCGGTGCGCAGGCCGGCCACCACGGCGCCGTTCCCCGAGCCCAGCCCGAGCCGTTGCAGCGCCAGCTCCCGGAAGAGGTGGTGGAACAGGGAGGAGTCGCGCGCCGCCTGGGCCCGCCGCCGTTCCAGCCGGCCCGCCACCAACTCGGCCATCAGCGAGTCCGGCTTGATCGGCTCCGAGCGGAGCAGCAGCCACTCGCGAAGCAGCATCAGGTTGCCCCGCACCTCCACCGGCGCGGAATTGAACACATCCCATTGATACGCCAGAGAGCTCGTGAGCGCGTCGATCTGATGGACGTTCTGGTCCGGCCACTCCAGCACCACGGTCCGCCGCAGATCGCCAAGCCCAGGCCAGGCCTCTTCGAGACGGAAGGCGCCGCGGGCGAGGAACCCCAGGTGAATGTCGCCGAGCGCCTGGTGGGGCGGGAAGACGGCGATGGTGGCGCCGCCCGCCGGCACGGGCAGGGGCCGGTGACCCCCTCCGGCCACCAGGAAATCCGCCGGGGGCATCCGGCAGCGGCTCGCCAAGCGGCCCTCCCGGGCGGTCCCGCCGCAGGCGTCGGCCAGGAAGACGTCCCGCGGCACGGCCAGGGAGAGCGAGACGTCCGCCTGCGGCCGGAAGGTCTCCCCCGCCACAGTGGAGCGGTTGAGCTCGGGATCCCTGACGATCTTCCAGGGCTCGTAGCGGGGCACCGGGAAGAGGTCGGAGGCTTCGAGATCGATCCGCCTCCCGGAGACCGCCGGCACCTGGTAGCTCCGCGAGAAATCCTCCAGGTCACGGTAGAAGCGCGCGTGCAGATGGTCGCCGAACCCCTTGTGGAAGCCGTAGAAGGGGGCCCTCAGGTTGAACCTCGTCGTCGCGGGCGCTCCGGCGAGGCGGAACCGGATTTCCCGGCTCCCGCCCGGCGGGATCGGCGGCGCGAGGTCCACGGCCAGGCGGTCCCACCGGCGCGAGAGCCGCAGACCGCCCGCGCCGGCCCGGGCTTCCTCGATCCGCAGGAAGGGATTCAGCTCGAACGCGAGATGACCCTGGGGTTTCGTACCCTGGTTGCGCATCTCCAGGGTCGCCGCGAGCGCCACCTCCCGCCCGGGCCCCACCGTCCCCTCCACCCGCCAGCGGCTGGGGATCACGTCGGGCGGTGTGGGCGCCGGCCCCTCGGATTTCTCGGTGGCGAAGCGGTCCCGGCCCAGATCCTGGAACCGGATCCCCCGCTCCACGATCAGGGCCGCGAACCCCGCCGACGCCAGCAGGATCAGCCCCATGGCCAGCAGGTCCACCCGGGACGGCCTGGGGTCCGGGGTGTAGCGCTCCCGCAGCCGGGAAACCATGGCGAGGAAGGTCCGCAGCGGATGCCCGGGCGGGATCCGCCAGGGCCTCACGTCGGGCCGGGTGCGGCGGAGAAAACGGACCGCCAGTCCCAGCACCCCGGCACACAGGGCCAGCGGTAGCGCCGCCGCGGCCAGGTACTGTTCGGCAGCCACCCAGAAGTCGTACGGCGCGCCGCTCATCTCCAGGGGGAACGTCTCGCCCCAGGGATTCTCGGGACCTTGGATCCTGACGACCCGCCGCGCCGAGCCGGCGAGGCCCCGCAACTGCAGCCAGCTCAGGGGGCCGGTGAGGCGGACCCCGAAGCGGCCGAGCAGGGCGTCGAGGAGCATGGGGACCAGGATCAGCACCACCGCTCCCAGCAGGAAGGAGTTGATGGCTCCCCCGGCGATCGTCCCCAGTCCCACCCCCAGGGCTGAGATCCCCAGGGCGATGGGGACGACGTGCATCAGCCAGGGTCCGAGGAACGGGCCGGCCGGCAGGCTATCGAGACCGTTTCCGGCCGCGGCGGCCACGGCGGCGGCGAGGACCGGCAGAGCCGTCAGGGGCAGCAGCACGGCCTGTAGCGCAAGCCACCGGCGCAGCAGGTAGCCGGCGCTGGAGATCCCCGTCAGGCTCACGGTGGACCACGCCCCTTCGTCCTGCTCCCGGGAGATGGCGTCCAGGGAGATCAGGAACGCCACCACGGCCGTCAGCAGCGGCAGGATCTCCAGGACCTCCGCCGCGTAGCTCGCGCTGCCGACCGTCAGGGATTTCTCTGGCCGGTTCACGTGGGCCAGCACTGCCGGTCCCGATCCCGCCAGGACGTAGAGCGCGGCCAGCACCCGGAAGCGGAGCGACCGCGCCTGGGTGCGGACCTCGTGGGCCAAGAAAGCGGAGGTGACGCTCAAGCCGCGTCCTCCGCGTCGTCGGGAGGGACCTCGATCCCCTGGAGCGCCAGGAAGGCGGCGTAGGACTCCTCCAGTGTCGGCGGCCGGGGGACCGCGCCCGGGACCGGCCCGTCGTGATAGACGACCCGCTCGACGCCTCCCTGCCGGTCCGTCCGGTGGCTCACCTCGACGGCGCTTTCCGGCAGGGGCGATTCGGCGGGGACCTGCCAGAGCCGGCCGACCACGCGGCGCATCAGCTCCGTGGGCGAGCCGTCGAACAGGAGCTTCCCGCCCGCGATTACGCCCAGCCGTGGGCAGGTCGCCTCCACGTCCTCCACGATGTGGGTGGATAGCAGCACCGCCGTGTCCTCCGCCACCTCGGTGATCAGGGACCGGAAGCGGATGCGCTCCTCCGGGTCGAGACCGGCCGTGGGCTCGTCCACCACCAGGATGCGGGGGGAGTGGATCAGCGCCTGGGCGATCCCCAGCCGCCGCTGCATGCCGCCGGAGTAGTCGCCGGCCCGCCGGTCCGCGGCCCGTTCCAGCCCGACCGCCTCCAGCAGCTCCGCCACGCGCCGCCGCAGCTCCTGGCGGCCGAGGCGGACCTCGCGGAGACGGGCGCAGTGGGTCAGGTACTCCCGCCCGGTGAGATGGCCGATGGGGTGGTAGTCCTGGGGAAGGAACCCGATCCGCCGCCGGATCTCCAGCCGCGCCCGCCGGGACGCCGCGTCGAGCCCGTCATAGACCCGCCGCCCGGCCGTGGGCTCCAGACCCAGCACCAGGATGGACAGGAACGTCGTCTTGCCCGCCCCGTTGTGGCCGAGCATCCCGAACATCCCCTGGTCCAGGCGCAGCGAGACACCCTTGAGGGCCTCGTAGCCGTCCGCGTAGGTCTTTCTGATGTCCTCCAGCTCGATCATGAGACGAAGCTCTCCCCGCCGAGATGCCCGCCGGCCTTCCCAGGATTCGCGACTCAGGATGTTCTACGAAGAGTGTATTACAAGTGTCACACAGTTTGGGAGGGGATCTTCAGGGTGTTGTGCCCTGCCGCCGGTATGCCCTCCAAGACCTCACCCCCTGGCCCCCTCTCCCACCGCCCTCCCGCCGACCGGGAGAGGGGGGACGATGAGGAAACGATCTTGCCGAGATCAAGAAGACCTCAATCGCAGGGCCCTCCCTCTCCCGGGGGCGGGGGGCAGGGAGATGGGAGAGGGACCGAGGGTGAGGTCTCAAGGGCACACCGTCCAAAGGACACCGCTATCCTGAATCGCAGGAAACCTTGTTCTCCCGGGTTCCACCGACGTATGAGCAAGAAGCACGCAGCAATCTTCACCGTCATTACCCTCGCCCTCTGCGCCTGGGCCGGCGCCGTCACCGGGAAATCACCGACAGTCCACCTGCCATGGAAAGAGTCTGGTTTCACCGAGCGGGAGGCGGCGGCCTATCTGCTGAACCGGTTCGCCTACGGCCCGCGTCCTGGAGACGTGGACGCCGTCGTCAAGATGGGCCTCGACCGCTGGTTCGAGCGGCAGCTCGCAGCCGGCATCCCCGACGGCCAACTGGAGGACCAGCTCCGCCGCCTGCCAGCCCTCCGCATGTCCACCGCCGAGATCCTCGAGACCTATCCGCCGCCGGGGATCGTCCTGGCCGAAGCTCTACAGGCGGGCGTCATCCCCGAGGGAACGAACCGCAAGGATCTCAAAGACGAGGACCGCGAAGAGCTGCGGGACAAGGTCTACGACTTCGCCCGCGAGCGGGGCTACCGCGCCCAGAAGGAGCTGCTCGGCCAGCTCATGACCGCCAAGCTCGTCCGCGCCGTCGGCTCGGACAACCAACTCGCTGAGGTGATGACCGACTTCTGGTTCAACCACTTCAACGTCTCCCTCACCGACAACCAGACGCGGTCCTACCTCCTCCCCTACGAGCGCGACGCCATCCGACCCAATGCCCTGGGCCGCTTCCGCGACCTCCTCGAGGCGACGGCCAAGAGCCCGGCCATGCTGCTCTACCTGGACAACGCGCAGTCCTCCGCCGCGGCCGAAGCCACTACGACCCTGGAGAGGCGGATGAGGAGGAATGCCCCGGAGACTGGCGGGCGCGCGCGTCCCAAGGGCCTGAACGAGAACTACGCCCGCGAGCTCCTGGAGCTGCACACCCTGGGGGTGGACGGCGGCTACACCCAAAAGGACGTCGTCGAGGTGGCCCGGGCCTTCACCGGCTGGTCCGTGATGCCTCCGGGCAAGATGCGCGACATGGCCGAGAGCCGCCTCGCCCGCGTCCGCAGGGCCGGCGGCCTGGGCTTCCACCGCGAAGGCGAGTTCCTCTTCCGCGCCGACCAGCACGACGCCGGCGCCAAGACCGTCCTGGGAACCCAGCTCCCCGCCGGGCGGGGGATGGAAGACGGCGAGGCCGTGCTCGACCTGCTGGCCCGCCACCCCGCGACCGCCCGTCACCTCGCCGCCAAGCTGGCCGTCCGCTTCGTCTCCGACAAACCGCCCAGGGCCCTAGTGGACCGCCTGGCGGACGTCTACCTGAAGACCGGCGGCGACATCCGCCGCATGCTCGCCGCCATCGCCGAATCCCCTGAATTCTGGAGCCGCGAGGCGATCGGGGCCAAGGTCAAATCCCCCTTCGAGCTGACCGCCTCCGCCCTGCGCGCCACCGGCGGCGAGGTCGAGGAGCCGCGCGAGATCCTCAAGTGGATCGGCCGCATGGGGCAGCCCCTCTACGCCTATCAGGCACCCACCGGCTACCCCGACCGCGCCGAGTCCTGGGTGAACACCGGCTCCCTTCTGAACCGAATGAACTTCGGCCTGCAGCTCGCCGCCGGCCGGGTGAAGGGCATCGAGATGGACCTCCCGGACCTGAACGGCGGTCGCGAGCCCGAATCCCGGGAGGAGGCCCTGAAGGTCTACGCCGGGCTCCTGATGCCCGGCCGGGATCTCGCCCCGGCCCTGAAGCTCCTCGGCCCCATGGTGGCCGATCCGGACCTGGTCCGGAAGATCGACGAAGCGGCCCCCGGCGAGGAGGAGTCCAAGCTCGAGGACCGCCGTCCGCCCACCGCGGTCGAACAGGTCGTCGGGGTGATCCTGGGATCGCCCGAGTTCCAGAGGAGGTGACCGCCATGTGGACCCGCAGATTCTTCCTCAAGGCCGGCGGCGTCGCCCTCGTCACCCTGGGCGTGGGCGGCGGCCCCGGTTTCCTGACCCGCGCCGCCCTGGCGGCCCCCGGCACCGGTTCGACGCCTTCCCGCAAGCGCAAGGTCCTGGTGACCATCTTCCAGCGCGGCGCCATGGACGGCCTCGCCGCCGTGCCGCCCATCGACGGCTCCGCCCTCAAGACCCTGCGTCCCCGCCTCGCCATGACTGGAGCCCGGTCGGCCGGGGACGCTGCTCTGCTGGATCTCCAGAACGGCTTCGGCCTGCATCCGGCCCTGGAGCCGCTGCTGCCGCTGTGGAAGGAGAAGCGGCTGGCCATCGTCCACGCCGTGGGCTCGCCCGACCCCACGCGTTCCCACTTCGACGCCCAGGACTACATGGAGACCGGCACGCCCGGCCGCAAGGGCACGCCTTCAGGCTGGCTCAACCGCGCCGTGGGACTCCTGGGCCACGACGGCTCGCCCTTCCGCGCCGTCTCCCTGACGCCGGCCCTGCCGCGCGCCCTCTACGGCGGAGCGCCCGCCCTGGCCGTCACCAACCTGGCCGACTTCAAGGTCCAACTCCCGGGCGCCGACCGCACGGCGGCCGCCGCCGGCCAGGGCTTCGAGGCCCTGTACGAGCAGGCTTCCCAGGAACTGCTCCGGGACACGGGGAGCGAGACCTTCCGGGCCCTCCATACACTCTCCGAGGCGGAGATCCGGGGTTACCGGCCCGCCAACGGAGCCGACTACCCGCGCTCGCCGCTGGGCGATGCCCTGCGCCAGATCGCCCTGCTGATCAAGTCCGACGTGGGGCTGGAGGTGGCCTTCGCGGAGTCGGGAGGCTGGGACACCCATGTCCAGCAGTCGGTCGCCTTCCCCCGCCAGGCGCGGGACCTCGCGCAGGCGATCCGCGCCTTCTGGACGGACCTCGGTCCGCGCCAGGACCAGATCCTCCTGACCACCATGACCGAATTCGGCCGCACCGTCCGGGAGAACGGTTCGGGAGGCACGGACCACGGCCACGGCTCCTGTCTCTTCGTGTTGGGAAATCAGGTGGATGGGGGCAAGGTCCACGGCACCTTCCCCGGACTCGACGCAAAGGCGCTCTACGAAGGGCGGGATCTACCGGTGACCACGGACTTCCGCGCCGTCTTCTGCGAGCTGACCGGCCGGCACCTCGGGATCGTGGACGACGAAAAGCTGTTCCCGGGGTGGACGGGGAAGCGGTTGGCGCTCATAAAAGGGTAAGCGGCTGGGGCGCTCTGCCCCTTCGAGACCTCACCCTCGGTCCCTCTCCCATCTCCCTGCCGCCCGCCCCCGGGAGAGGGAGGGCCCTGCGATCGAGGTCTTCTTGAGATTGGCAAGATCGCTTCCTCATCGTTCCCCCTCTCCCGGTCGGGGGGAGGGCGGTGGGAGAGGGGGCCAGGGGGGGCCAGGGGGTGAGGTCTCGGAGGGCGCGCCGCCCCAGACAGCAACTCGCCCTGGAGACCTACCGCCGCTTGGCCGTCCCCGTCGAGAAATACACCGTCAACACCGCCCGCCGCTCCCGCTCCGCCCCTCCGCTCTCGAACGGCGCCAGGATGACCGTCCCGCTCGGATCGCGCACCAGGACCGGATCGACCGGCCAGCGTCCTCCACCCCCGGTGCAGTCCCGGCCGGCGAGGCAGTCGCGGGTACTCCCGCCATCCTGGAGATCGAACCGGTATCCCGTGTAGCGCGCTCCGGCGGGCAGAGTGATCCGCAGCACGTGGCAGCCGTCGGGCAGGTTCGCGGGGATCGCGCCGCCCTGGAGACGGGAGGCGATGTCCCCGCCGCAGGACCCCGCTCCGGCCAGGATCAGCTTCTCCGTCGACAGGGCCGACTCACCGGGCGGGCACTCCACGCAAGTCCGGTCCTTGTGAGTCCGCAGACGCACGGGATCGGGCTGCGGAGCCGGCGGCTGTGGAGCCGGCTTGGGCGCCGGGGGCGGGACCACGGCGGGCGGCGGTGTCACGGTCGGCTGTGGGGGCGCAGGCTTGGGAGCGGGCTCTACGGGGGGCTGCGGTTTTTCGACCGGAGCCGGAGCGGGCGCCGGGGCGCGGGGCGGGGCCATCTGCGGCTCCGGAGTTGGGGCCGGGGCAGGCGGTGTCTCTTTTGGGGTCTCCCGCGGCGTCTCCGGCTGAGGGCGGGTTTCGGGCCGGGGGGCCGGAGGCTGGCTCGGAGCCGGCTCGGCGCGCCGGGTAGGCGGTGGGGCCGGGGCTGGTTCCACAGGCCGCGGCGCGGGGGCCGGAGCCCGCTCGGCCACCACGGTCTCGCGGGAGCCCGGCTCTTTTCGTCCCTTGGCTACCCGGACTTCCATGAACCGCAAGGCCCCGGGCACGTTGAGCTGCGCCGTCTCGGACACCTGGATCCGGCCGCCCTCGCGGACCGCGATCTCGGCGAGGAAGGTCATGTATCCCTCGCGGCTGACCTCCAGGCTCCAGGGACCTTCCGCCAGGCCGCTGACGTTCACGCGTCCCTTGGCGTCAGTGGTGACCGGAGGCGGTCCGTCCTTGGGATCGACGGACTTGTACAGCAGCCGGACCTGCGCGCCGGCCACCGCGAAGCCCTTCTGGTCTTCGGCCCGGATCTCCACCGCCGCCGGCCCGCGCCAGAGCTGCGCCTGGGCCGAGGGGGCGACCAGCAGGAGGAGGAGCAGGATCTTCCACACGTTGAATCGCACGATGCGGCCCCCTTTCAGGGAAATGGGACCCCGCGATTCTACCCCGCAACCTTTTCCACGGGCCTCCGTATCCCTCCTTGACAGTCAACGACCCGAGTAGTACTATCCGGGTAGTTGATGCGGAGGCCAGAATGGAATCAGAGACAGCCCATCACCTAGGAGACCTGCAACTCGCGATCATGCGGGTCCTGTGGAACCGGGACGAGGCCACCGTGGCGGAGGTCCACGAAGCCCTCGAGCCCGAGCGGGGACTCGCCTTGACCACGATCGCGACGATGCTGACCAAGATGGAGAAGAAAGGCGTGGTGGATCACCGGGCCGAAGGCCGCCGGTTCATCTATCGCCCCCTGGTGACCGAAGACCAGGTCCGCCGCTCGATGGTGGCCGACCTGTCCTCACAGCTCTTCCGGGGAGACGTCACCGCTTTCGTCAATCACCTGTTGTCCGAGCATGAAATCGACTCACGGGAGCTGGCGCAGCTTCGCGATCTGATCGCGGCCCGGGAGCGCAAGGAGGAACGCTGATGCTCGCGAACCACGCCATCGCCTGGATGCTCACCTATCTGCTGCACAGCACCTTGCTGCTGGGCCTCGCCTGGCTGGTCTCCAAGCCGCTTTCCCGCTGGTCGGTAGCGGCGGAGGAGTCGGTCTGGAAGCTGGCGCTCGTCGGCGCGCTGTTCACCGCGTCCCTCCAGTTTGCCGCCACTGGCTGGGAGCCGCTGGCCGGCCGCTGGGGCCTGGCCTCCGGGCCGGCTGAGACGGTCTCCACCTCCGTCGCCGTGACCGGGGAGCGGGTTCCCGCGCCCCTGTCGGCGCCGGTCTTCAGGACCGAGATCCCCCGGATGAAGGTCGCGGACGCTCCGGCGCCTGCGCCCGCCCCGGCCTTCCGGATGCCCTCCATGCCGTCGATGCCGTCATTGGCCCTGGGCTTCTGGGGGCTGGGCGCCGGGCTTCTTCTCATGGGATACGGCGCGTCCTTCCTGCGTCTGCGGCGCTGGCTGCGTCCCCGGCCGCGGGTGGTCGGCGGCACCCTCTTCTCCCAGCTCCGGATGATGACGCTGGAGGCCGGGTTCGTCGAAGAGGTCCGCCTCTCCTGCTCCTCGCGGGTGCCGGTGCCGCTGGCCCTGGGGCTGCGGCGTGGCGAGATCTGCGTGCCTCCCCGGGCGCTCGCCGGCCTGACGGCCGAGCAGCAGGAGGGGATGCTCGCCCATGAGCTGGCTCACCTGGCGCGCCGGGATCCCTTCTGGCTCGCCCTCAGCCATCTCATCTCGTCGGTCCTCTTCTTCCAGCCCCTCAACTGGGTGGCCCGCCGCCGCATGCGGGAGATCTCCGAGGTGCTGAGCGACGAATGGGCGGTGACCCGCACCGGCCGTCCGCTCTCCCTGGCCGGCTGTCTGGCCGAAGTAGCCGGCTGGTCGGTGGCCCCCCGGTCGCTGCCCGTGCCGGGCATGGCCGACCGGCCGTCGCATCTCGCCCAGCGCATCCGCCGGCTGCTGGACGACAGCCGCTCGCCCGAGAAGCCGGCTCGCCGCTGGCTGCTGGGAGCCGCCATGGCGGCGCTGGTGATCGTCGTCGCCGCCGCCGCGCCGGCCATATCCGCCGCCCGTCCGGACAGCCCGGAGCCCGTGGAGGCCGCCGCCCTGGACGCCGCCGCCGCTTCCGAGCCCCCGGCTGTCGAGGTGCGGGGATCCGGGCCCGAGGCCCGTAACCAGGACGACTCCGACGACGAGGGTTTCGAGCTCGACGAGGAGGAGCTCGAGAAGCAGTTCGAGCAGGACTTCGAGCGGCAGTTCGAAAAGGAATTCGAGAAATTCGACCAGGAATTCGAGCTCGAATTCGAGCATGAGTTCGACCAGGAATTCGAGTTCGAGTTTGACCACGAATTCGAGCTCGACTTCGACATGGACGTCGACTCCATCGTCTCCCAGGCCATGGCTTCAGCGGACGCCGCCATGCTGGGTCTGGGGCAGGAAGGAGCGCGGTACGAAGGCCGCGAGCTGACCGACGAAGAGCGGGAGCGGCTGGAGCGCGAGGTCGAGCGGGCGACGCGGGAAGCCCAGCGCATCACCGAGCGGGTGCAGCGCGAAATGGCGCCCAAGATGGATCAACTCGCCCGGGAGATGAGCGAGAAGTTCAACGAATCCCACTCCGCCGAGATGGAGAAGCTGGCCGCCGAGATGTCGAAGCTCGCCGAGCAGATGCGTCCCTCCCCGGAGGAGATGGCTCGTCTCCAGGCCCAGGCCCGGAAGTTCCACGAGGACGGCAACCTCTCCAAGGAGGAACGGGAGCGGATCGCCCGCGAGGCCCGGGAGATGGCGGAGCGGATGCGCCCGAGCGAAGAGGAGCGCCAGCGGATGCGGGAGCTCCGGCAGGAGATGATGAAGCAGCGGACCGAGATGCGGAGCAAGTTCATGGCCGAGCACCGCGAAGAGATCGAGCGCTCCCAGCGGGAGATGCGGGAAGAGATCGAGCGGCACATGCAGGGCGTCCGCGAAGAGATCCGCCGCAGCATGGAACAGCGCAACCACGAGCTTCGCGACGAGCGGAAGCGCCAGCGGGACCAGCAGCGGGAGCAGCTCGACCGCGAGCGGGAACGCCGCCGGGAGCAGAGCGAGGAGCGTCAGCGGGAACGGGAGCGCCGCCAGGAGCAGCAGCGGGAGAAGCTCGAGCGGGACCGCGACCGCAAGGATAGCGAAAAGGATTCCTCCGGCCCGTCCTTCTGAGACGGACCTCCTTTCTTCATCAGGGCGGCCGCGGGTCTCTACCCCCTCGCGGCCGCCCTCCTTCCTTTCAGCCGGCTAACTCTGCGGCCGCACACTCTTGAGCATGGCCACGAAGGCCTCGCGCTGAGGCGCGATCGTGGCGTCCGGCCCCGTGACCTTGAAGAACCATGGGCCGCCCGGTCCCTCCACCACCGCGCCCAGCAACCGGGAATTGGGCTGTGCCTCCGTCGGCCCGGTGCCCATCTGGCTGGGCAGCAGGGTCCCCTGGACCTCCATCCAGGTCACCTGGTAGCCGTTGGCCTCGAACGACTGGGATTTGAGAGGGTCCGAGGTTTCCAACTGGCCGTGCCAGCGCTCCAGGTTCGCCTGGACACCGCCGCCGCCGCCGGGTCCGAAGTAGAAGACGGCGAGATCGCCCGGCCCGCCCGGCCCCGGGATGGTGGCCTGGGCCACGCGCATGCCGGACGAGGGGGGCTCGGACTGCCAGCCCGTGGGGATGTCGAAGCCGAGGCCCGCGCCCTCGCTGGGAGCCCCGCCGCTGGGGATGGACCCCCGGGACGAGATCGGTCCGGGGACTTCGCCCGACGGCTGGGCCGGAGCGGTGGTCTCCGCCGCGGGGGCTTCGGCGGTGTCGTTGACGGCGGGAGCCTCGCCGCGGTCGCCGCAGGCGCAGAGGCTCAAGAGAAGGATGGGTAGCGCTTTCCGGATCATGGTCGGGTCTCCTTGAGCCGCAGATCATCCCACAGATCCGGGGTCCCTTGGGCTAGAATCCCCCCGGAAGCGCTCGGGGGCTGGTGCCTCCTGCGGTCTTCAAAACCGTTGTCCGGCGCCGGTTGCGGCGTCGGGGGTGGGTTCGATTCCCATGCGCTTCCGCCATTCCTTCAAGGGTTTACGACAGCTTCTCGACGCCAGTTTCGCTTCAGCTTCAGACTACCTTCTTCCCGAATCTACGCAGTGACACAGACGCGGGGGGCACTTCGGGCGGCGATAAGCTCTGTAGCGCCTTGCCATGGACAAGCAGGCCGGAAGGCTTGCTCAAGAAAGGAGAAATGCGTGAAGAAAGCCGTCAAGAAGCTGACCCTTTGTAGAGAGACGTTGCTGAGGCTGGAGCCGGGGCGTCTCAAGGATGCTGCGGGAGCTACGACTTTTTGCCCGGTAACGGGGGTATCCGCTTGCTCTCCCTGCTACACCGACACTTGCGAAACCGGTACCCACTGTGATGCCAGTTACTGCATCTGCGCGTAGAGCTGATTCCTAGTTGGTTTTATGCCGTTCGATTCTCGTTGCATTATCTCGGTGGATACCCGGGGTAGAAACCTACCCCGGGATTGCCCTAGGACTGCGGTGCGGCCAGTAACATGGCCTCAACTTCAGACTACGTGGGTTCGCAGGATCTACCGCAAACCTGCTCGCAGTAGCTCAGGCAGTAGGTGGATCGATTGTGGTCCGCGCACGACACCTGAGTGGTGCTGCGGCACCTACATATCGCATGCTTTTGCGCTCGAGGCACTAGGCTTATCCCCGCCCAAGGGACCTTTCGATGAGTCGGCAGCCATAGCGGAAACCGTAACCAACAGGGACAACAAGGCAAATCGGGCAACCTTCACGTTCTTCCCCCTTTCCTGTACCAACATTGGCGGTACTTCATCATTCAAGGTGATTGTCCCCCTTGCACCGTGACAAAGAACCGGGAGGTGCATGACGTGGTGGGCAGGGCGCCGCGGTGGCCGGGATGGACGAGCACGGGATGCCGGAGGCGGCTCGCATGGGGGCCAACCAGTCTTCGCTTCAGCTTCAGACGTCCTGCTTCCCCCAAATCATCTGCGCCTCCAGTGACACGGCAGTGACACAGAGAAGACCACAGGAGGCACCAGCCCCCGAGCGCTTCAGGAATCCGTGTTCCTCTTCGCCGAAGTCGCATTCCCTCTCTACCCTCACCTCTCCTCTATTGTGGAGCGGAGAGGTAAGTAGATGGGGCCAACTCTGAGCGGCCAGGACACTCAGTTGATGCCGACGTAGTTGATGGTCGGAAACTGGGAGGTCGTGCTGCGATCGATGATCACCTCGACGTAATAGGCGTTGGTGCTGAAGTCCATGGATGACGAACTGAAGGTGCAACTTGTCGTCGTCGTGGTTGTGAGGCTGGAGACCGAGCAGATCGCCGTACGGATTCCGGTCGCCGGAGCCACGCTATAGAGCGTGGCAACGATCGAGGTTCCTGAGACTACCCCGCTGTAACCGATCGTCAAAGTTGTCCAAGGTGGCAGCGTCTCATACGAGGTGACATTGTATGCCACTGGAAAGGGATCTGTCCCCGCAGCACTTCCGGCATAATAAGTGATTCCAACTCCGTTCCCTACCCCAATTGGAGTGGTAAAAGTGCCGATTTTTATGTTAGCGCTGGCAAACGAGCCGGAAACTCCTACCGCAGTCCACTGCGACAGCGCATGGGCGGTGAGGGGTGCTAGCAGAATGGCCACAATTACAAGGACAGAAAATTTCCGCATTGCGTGCTCCTCCTGGTTAAGTTTAAAATAACATACAGCATTGAAGGCTGCAAGGGCCTCAGGGCTAGCTCGGGCTGGCTCTTTGCCTATACACGACGCAGATCGGTGCGAGTTCATCCTCTTGCACCTCAAGGCGAGGTCAATGTGACAGAGCTTGGTCCACCGGATGGCATCCGCCTTCCGGTCGGAGGTCTGGGATTACCTGGGTGCCCTTTCAGGCGTATATAAGCCGTAGCGGACTCTGTCGTCCTTGTGAGACGCTTGTAGATGGTGGCCACGTGCCGTGCTCCGGGGGTCTTCGGGAGGCTGTAGGCGGAGAGTGACACGGGTTTGAGACAAGAGCCTGGAGTCTTCTCGAATCAAACCGCTAAGCCGTGAAGAACCAAGCAGATACAGAACGGAAGGCATAGGAATCATCCGGTCTTCAAAGCCGTTGTCCGGCGTCGGGGGTGGGCTCGATTCCCATGCGCTTCCGCCATCCTCAGCAAATCCTCTCGTACACGGAGACGTGCCGCTGGCTGTCGGGCCCGATCTCGGTTCGGTTCCAGTCGCTCCAGCGGTGCCGGAGCCGGAGGCCGGCCAGGCGCGCCATCAGGTCGAGCTCCGCGGGCCAGGCGTAGCGGACCTCGACCGGGTAGAGACGGATCTCCTGATTCCGGATGACTACGTGCTGGCTCTTCAGCCGCTGGCGCACGGGATCGTGCTCCGATACCTTCAGGCCAATCCGCTCGTCCGTCACCGCGGTGACCTTCAAGCCGCCGGTGAAGTTGGCGCTCTGAGGGACGAAGGCTTCGAGCACGAAGACTCCGTCTCCGGTGAGATGCGCGGCCACGTTCTGGAAACAGCGCACCTGTTCGTCCTGGGTGGGAAGCGCGAAGAAGGTGTTGTAGGCCACGAAGATCAGGGAGAACTGGCCCTCGACCGCCACGTCGGCGAAGTCGCCCATGGTGACCGGAATGGCCTCCCCTCCGGGCTTGGCGCGCAAGCGAGCGACCATGGCCGGTGAGAGATCGATACCGTGCAGGTCGATCCCCCGGGCTGCCAGGGGGAGCGCGAGCAGCCCCGAGCCGATGCCCAGCTCCAGGACCCGTCCGGTCCCGGCCAACTCCGCCAGAAATTCGACGGCGGCGTCCTCGCAGGAACCGAACCACTGATCGTAGACCTCGGCGCAGGCTTCGTTGTAGGTTGGATCTTCGGTGCTCATGGTCGGCTCCTCACCGCACGAAGAGGGCTGTGGACCAGGCAGGAATCTATCCCAGCGTCCCCGCCGCGGCTAGCCAGGCCCTCTCAGGGATCGCAATCTGCGTCATTCTCCTTGGACTGTCCCGCACCAAGGGCGGCCCGCACTCTATTTGAGTAGAGCGAGAAAGGAGAGCTTCATGCACCGGATCTTGCCGTTTCGTAAGCTTCTCTTGGTAGTTGTCGTCGTGGCCGCCGTTCTAGCCTCCGTGCCTCAGACCGCGACCGCGGGCGTTGGCAGCATCTGTAAGTACTACAGCGACGCGAGCTATAGCCAGATTGTGGGAGCGCGCGGCTCCAACTGCTGTGGGCAACCGGTCGATTGGGGCGTCGTGACCGGATTCAGCTTTTGCTTCGCCGAGTACTGCGCCTCGTGCCCCTAGTGGCTTGTCTCCGGTGAAGCGGAAACGGATGGGCTAAGGGCCCGCCCATCCGCTTCTGATTTGCCGGCGCCTGCTGCGGCGTCGGGGTGGGTTCGATTCCCATGCGCTTCCGCCATTGAGATGCGGCGACCGCCGAGGAGCGGTCGCCGCATCCGTGCCTGAACCCTGCCGCTCCGCCCGAATTCCCGTCTCAAAGCCTTTGTCCGGTGAGCGCCGTCGCATGATCGGCGAAGAGACGAGCCCGTCCTTGTAACCCTGAAGAGACCCGAAAGGATTATAGGACGGTGGCTCCCCGGCAACCATGCACAGGGAGACGCAATGGATCAATATTGACAAGAAGGAGAACGAAAGTGGCACAGCATGATTTCGATGTAAAAGCCAAGGAGAACAGCGTCAGCGGCGGAGCTCCGCTGCAGACCAACATCTCGGTCAAGCCCGGCCAGCTTCTCACGATCACCGCTTCCCCCGATGACAGATGGAGCGCGGGCGGCGGTAACCGGACCTCCAACGCCAATGGTCTCGGCAATCCCCTGGGCGGTAACTTCGGAACGTTCAAGAAGGGTGATTTCGAGTTCCTGTACGGCAGTCTGGTCGGCAGTCTGGATGGCGGCAAGACGTTCTTCGGCGTGGGCACGCGGCTGGAGATGACCATCCTGGCGCCGGGGAAGCTGAGTCTGTACTACTGGGACTTGAACAACCAGGACAACAGCGAGCTCGTCCGGGCGACCGTAGCGGTCTATGACGGTCCCTTGATGTAGAGCGGTTGCGGTTGGCGAGCTAGCCGGCCCGGCCCGGGAGGATGGAACCTCGGGCCGGGCCACCTCCTGGCGGGCGATACTTCTATAAGATAGGAGGAACCCCTCTGAGAAGGACTGTGGCGGATGGCGGACCTCGGGAGTGGTAGAGAGGAGATCGCGAGCCGTGGTGTACAGAGTCTGGGTCCGGTTCCTGCGCGTCGTTCCGGTCGGCTTCCTCGTCCTGGCGACGGCGTGCGCGTCGCAGCCGTCCCCCCGGCCCGCGGCGCCCGCCGAGGTCCGGTCGGCCACCGCATCGCAGCGCTATGACGTGATCATCGTCGGCGCCGGCATGGCGGGCCTGACCGCGGGTAAGACTCTCAAGCATGCCGGGCGGTCCTTCTTGATCCTGGAAGCCACCGGCCGGATCGGCGGGCGCGGCCTTACGGACACGACCACCTTCAGCGCCCCGATCGACCTGGGCGGCGCCTGGATCCACAACGTCAAGACCAACCCCCTGACGCCCATCATCACCGGCAGCGGGTACGCCACGCAGGGAACCGACGTGGACGCGTCGGACTATCTCTTCTTCGAGGACCACTTCGCCAGTCCGCGGGAGCGGGAAAGATTCCAGCGCATCAACGAGGCCTTCGAGGAGTCGCTCGAAGAGTCCCTGGATCACGACGGCGCCGCCTCCGATCACCTGCCCCGGGAGGAGCCCGGGGGCGAGCCGGTGGCGCCGGGCGAGCCCACCTTCGAAGAGCTGCGCGAGCTGGTCGAGCTGAACATCGGACCGCTCGAAAGCGCGGTGGAGCTGGAGGAGAGCTCGACGATCGACGCGGGCGAGTTCCTGGCCGGCGAGGACGTGCTGATCCAGCGCGGCTACGGCATCTTCGTCGAGGAGTACGGCCAGGAAGTGCTCCCCCAGGTCCGTCTGAGCTCGCCGGTGACCCGGATCGTCCGCGACGGCGGCGGCGTGACCGTGGAGACGAAGCAGGGGGAGCGCTTTTCGGCGCGCATGGCGCTGGTGACGGTTTCGACCGGTGTCCTCGCCGCCGGCAAGATCCGGTTCGAGCCCGCGCTCCCGGCCGACAAGGTGGCGGCGATCCGCGGCCTGCCGATGGGCCTGCTCAACAAGGTGATCCTGGAGTTCTCGTCGCCCGACGTCTTCCCCGTGAAGGACGGCGCGATGGTCGAGAACGCCTGGCTGCTCTATGGCGGAGACCTGGACCGCGGCGACGACGATCTGGCTTTCGTCTTCCGCCCGATGGGCACCCCGATCGCCATCGGATTCTTCGGTGGAAAGCGGGCCTGGGAGCTGGAAAAGCTGCCGGATCACGGCCGCGAGCGCATGATCGAGCTGGCCCTGGCGGCGATGAGCGACATGTGCGACTGCGACGCCGGCCGCGCGCTGGTGAAGTCCCGGACCACGGACTGGGGCGCGAACGAATGGACGCTCGGCGCCTACTCGGCGGCCCTGCCGGGCCAGGCGGCGATGCGCCAGAAGCTGGCGGAGCCGATCGATCACCAACTGTATTTCGCCGGCGAGGCCTGCGACTACTCGACCTACAACGGCAGCTTCGCCGGCGCCTACAACTCGGCGCTCAAGTCGAGCTACCAGATGATCACCTGCCTGCGTCACCAGGACCGCGGCGAGCCCTGCCCCTGAAAGCGGACCGCCGTTTTTTTCCATCCCGAGGGTGAGGGGAAAGCCGGCCTGGATACGTTCTCCTCGACGTGCGGTGAGCAACGCACGCAACTACAAGGAGACGTTTGCTAATGAAGAACCTGTTGCGCCTAGCTCTGTCGTCCGCCTTCCTGCTGGCCAGCCTGGCCATCTCGTCCCAGCCTGCCGCGGCCCGTCTCGCCTGCGAGAACCTGCACTGGCGGGCCTGCTCCTCGACCCTCACCCCGGCGTGCGCCTGGGGAGACGGTGTCTGGGGTCGCTGCGTCTGTGAGTCCGGCCGCTGGAACTGCGCCTATGAGGACGGCCTCGGCTAGCGCGTTGACTTCATAGTCCCTAAATCGTGCCGATTCGGCCCGGGGGTGAGAAGCCCTCGGGCCGTTCATGCATCTCAGATCAGCCGAGGGAAGCGGCGCCGCTCCCCTCCTGGCCTGCTTCGCGACTCCTGCCCGCCTACTGCGCCGCGGGGACCGGGGCCGAGGGCGTCTCGTCGGTCTTCTTCTTCCGCACGGCCCGCTTGCGCCCGGTCGTCTTCAGGGGACTGAGCCCGAACTGAATGAGCTGCTCGCTCGTGTAGCCGAACGTCCCCTTGAGATGGGCGCCCGCCCGGCTGCGGAGCGTCTGCCCCCGCTGTGCGAGGTTCCGCCGCTTCGCCGTCAGCTCGCGCAGCCGGCCTCGGGCGATCTCCTGCTCGGCATCGTGCGCCTCCGCCTCAGCGATCAACGCCAGCAACTCGGCGTGGATTGGCCGCAGGTGGGGCATCTCCTCCAGGTGTGCCGTCAGGTTGTTGCTGATGACCTTCCAATTCGCCACCTTGTCTCCAAACGTGTTCTGGTTCCGCATGAATCCTCTCCTGTTTCTTTCCGCATCGTTTAGCTTTGGAACCGGCGTGGCTCATCCACCCGGCCCATGATCCTGGTACTTCAAAATCGTCTTGCAAGGTCGATTCGACGTCGATGGTTTATTTTTAGCACCATCCGGCGCATCCGTCAACCCGTTCCGCTACGTTTGCCTGCGAGATTGGTCTGATCATTGTTCTAGGGCGGTTGTCTCTGCCGGAATAGGCGTCAACGGATGAGGAACAGCCTCGCCAGTGGAGGAAGAGGCTGTTCAGCGGCGGAACACCCTCGCCCGCGGCTGGCGACCCTCGCCCGCGGCTGGCGACCCTCGCCCGCGGCTGGCGACCCTCGCCCACGGCTGGCGACCCTCGCCCACGGCTGGCGACCCTCGCCCGCGGCTGGCGACCCTCGCCCGCGGCTGGCGACCCTCGTCCGCGGCTGGCGACCCTCGCCTGGAGAAAAGACGCCCTCTCCAGAGGACAACGTGCCCGCGCCGGGGCTCCCCGTACGCCGGCAGGCCGAGGCCTGCTCGGAGGAAACGGTCTCCGGCACCTCATTGAATGAGGGAAAGCTCCCTCTCAGATTACGGAGGTAGATCCATGAAATCCATGATGCGTCTGACAGCGCTCGCGCTCGTCCTCCTGGCGAGCCTCACCGCTCTGCCCTCGGCGGCCCAGGTCCAGGTGCTCTGGCCGAAGACTTGCCCGGAGCTCTGCGCCATCATCCTCTGCGCCTTCCCGCAGACCTGCGGTCCGTACGTGGATTCGACGGGCGTGGAGCGCTGCGGCTGCCACGACCGGACGATCAAGGGATAGCTCAGGCGGTCAGTATCCCGGAGGGGGTTTCACAGAACCCCCTCCACGCCACTCCCTCTGTCACCCAGGGAGTCAGGACCCGCAGCAGCTCTTCCAGCTCCCCGCGGTGGTGCTCTCCCATGAGGCAGACCTGGAGGAGGTTGCGCTCCATCAGATAGCCGCTGCGGTAGCTCACCCAGATCTCCCGCTCCGCCAGCGCATCTCCCAGGGCGAGCGCCTGGACCCCGGGCGGCGGCAGGAGCGTCAGGACCATCGGCGCCGCGATCGGCTCGGGAGCCATCACCGAGAAGCCGAGATCCTCCAGCCGGGGGCGCAGCCAGGCGGCGAGCCGGCGGCGTCCGGCGAAGCCGTCCCGCCGGGCGGAGCGGGCGAGGCTCGCGGAGAGCGCCGCGAACAGGTTGGTCGAGGTGGTGAAGGGGATGCTCTCCGACCGTGCGTAGCTGCCGAGGTCGAGATAGTGCGGCAGGTTGGGGGCGGGCTCGATCGCCTCGGCATGGAAGACGAGGGCCAGGCCGGGGAAGGAGGCGAGCCCCTTGCCGGAGACGCCCGTCGCCAGATGGACGCCGGACAGGTCGACCGGCACGTTGCCGAGCGAGCTGATGGCGTCGAGGCAGAGGGCGACACGGTGTTCCCGGGCGATGGCCGCGAGCCCTTCCAGGTCGTTGAGCACGCCGGTCGAGGTCTCGCAATGGACGGCCCAGATCCAGCGGATCTCCGGATCCGTCTCCAGCGCGCGGCGCAGCTCGCCCAGGGGCAGGGGCTCCCCCCAGCCGGCGGCGATCTCGCGGCAGGGGAGACGCCAGCGCCGGGCCTGGGCGGCCAGCCGGGAGCCGAACTCGCCGTTGACGAGGATCGCGCCGCGGCCGGGAAGGAGGGACAACTGGGCCGCCACCGCCTCGTTGGCGAGCGTCCCGGAGCCCAGCAGGATCTCGACGTGCGGGGCGCCGGTCCGCCGGCGGAGCTCGCGGCGGATGGCCGCCACCTCGTCCAGGAAGCCGGCGCCGCGGTGGGACACGGGAGGACCGGCCAGGGCCCGCGCGACGGAATCGTGGATGGCCACCGGGCCGGGCAGGAGATTGATCGGGCGCTTCACGCCGCGTCCTCCCGCATCCGGCGCAGCATCGCCGGGCTGACGCGATCCCACGTCAGGTACATGCCCTGGTAGGGCGCCGCCTCGGTCCCCAGCGGCGGACCGATGGGGACGCAGCCCATGTGGTTGTAAAGGTGAAGCTGGCTCCTGGCCCCCGAGAGCACGGCGAGGTCGTAGCCGTTCTCCCGGGCGTGGCGCAGCAGCGCACCCATCAGGGCGATGAAGACGGCGCTTCCGCGGTCGTCCTTCTCGACGGCGAGGAGGCGGACCTCGCAGGGGCGCCGGTGGGGAGGCAGGAAGTCGTCGAGGCGCTCGATCTTGGCGTCCAGCGAAAACGGGCGCCGGCCGCAGATCGCCACCATCCCCCGCAGCCGTTGTCCGTCCAGGCAGACGTAGCAGACGCTGTGCGCCAGCCGGGCGTCCACCAGCCGCCGCTCCGGATTGGGCGAGTGCTGGGGAATCTCCTCGACGAAGGTCCGGTAGTTCAGGTCATTGACCCGCTCGAGCTCCCAGTCCTCCGAGGCGACCTTGACCCGCAGCTTGGTGGCGCCCATGAAGCTCCCCCCTCTTTGACGGAGAGTCACAGCTCAGCAGCGAATTGTTGGCGGGATTATACCGGTGTCACGACCGTCCTTCCGAGCGCGACAGCCAGTAACAGGCGAGCGGCGCCGGGATCTTGAGGATCGCCGCCTCCACCTTGCCGGGGAACGTCACCACCCCGAAGTCGGAGATCTGGCGGGTGATCACGTAGCCCCGCGGGATCTCCTTCTCCTCGCACAGCCGGCGGAGCCCTTTGAGATCGCTCTCCTGGACCGGGCTTCGGCTGTACTTCACCTCGAAGGGAATCAGCCGGAGATTGACCTCGGCCAGGATGTCCACCTCAAGGCTCTTGCGGCCCCTCCAGTAGCTGAAGCTCACGCCGATCTGGTAGTAGCGGGTGTAGACATGCTTGAAGAACGCCGTCTCGGCCGCCGCGCCCAGCCGGATGTCGTCTTCCAGGAGCGCCCTTCCCTTGAGCAGGACGCTGCCGGCGATGGCCGGGTCGGCGAGGTAGACCTTGAATTTCCCCCGCAGGACCTCCTTGCCGTATCCGTAAGGAGGGAGGCGGTAGATCAGATGGGAGGCTTCAAGCAGGTCGATGAACCGGCTGACGGTGGGCTTCTTGAGACCGAGCTGGGTACAGAGGACCTGGACGTCCAGCAGGCCGCCGTCGTGCAGGCAGAGATACAGGAACATCCGTTCCAGCTCGAGCACCCGGCGGACCCCGAACAGGGCGGTCATGTCCCGTCTCAGGACCTTGTCGACGATGTCCTCCCGCAGCAGCTTCTGCGCCAGGGGCAGGCTCTCGATCAGGGCCGTCTGCGGGAAGCCTCCCCGCAGCAGGTACTCGTGGAAGTAGGCGACCAGGGGGCGCGCCGTCTCACCCGCGCGGACGAGATCGGCCGGGCTCCACGAGAAGATTTCGGCGAGGGAGTCCAGCTCCGGGAGACTGGGCAGTTGGATGTCCTGGATCTGGAGGTACTCCGCGAACGACAGCGTGGCCAGACGGATGGTGTGCCACCTGCCGACTCCGGATTCCAGATCCTCGGTTTCCAGGGGGACGGCCGAGCCGGTCACCGCGATGCGGACCCGCTTGTCGAAGTCCACCTGGTGCTTGAGCCAGGTCTGCCAGCCCTGGGTGTACTGGATCTCGTCGAGGAGCATGTACTCGGTCTCGTCGGAGCGGGGCTGGATCTCCCTCCAGGCGTTGAGGACCCCCTCCAACCCGATCAGCTTGAGCAGGGGGTGGTCGAAGGTCGCGTACAGGATGCGCTCGGGATGGACCCCGCGGGCCAGGAGCTCCTCGGCGGCCTGAAGGAGCAGGGTGGTCTTGCCGATCTGACGGGCGCCGCTGAGCAGGATGGCTCGCGGCGCCGGAGGGTCCTCCAGCCAGAAGAAGAGCTCGGAGAAGGCCGTCCGCCGCCAGCCGGGAAGGTCCCGAACGGCCCCGGATTCCCACCAGGGGTTGTACTGCCGGAGCACGGAGAAGATCTCTTGTGGAGGGGCTATCATGCTTATTGGCTCCAAATAAGGCAAGTATACTTTATCTAATCGCGGCCAATAAGCGTATTTCCGCGTTTCTGCGGGCTTGCTTGACACCCGCCGACATTTCCGGTAAAGTCGAATCATGAAGGGTGACGCCCGCCGTTACGCCGGCCAGTTCGCAGCCCTGGGGCATGAGCTCCGGCTGGAGATCCTGCGCCGGCTCCTGGCCTCCCATCCTCACGGGATGGTGGCGGGAGAGATCCAGCAGGAGCTGAGCATCCCGGCGTCGACGCTGTCGCATCACCTGGACGAGCTGCGGCAGGCGGGGCTGGTCCAGCAGCAGCGCGAGGGGCGGTTCCTGCGCTATCTGGCGGACGACCAGAGCCTGCGGGCGCTCCTGGATTTCCTGTACGAGGAGTGCTGCACCCGCAATCCCGTGGTGACGATCGGGGCGGGGGCGGCCGGCAAGGCCAAGGACTGAACGGTAAAAAAATTTGCCCGGACAATTCGACTTTTCCGGAAGAGTGGAGGAGATGATCATGACGACGAATCGACTGCCGGTTGTAGTCATCGGAGGCGGGCCGGTGGGGCTCGCCGCCGCCGCCCATCTGATCGCGCGCGGGGAGGAGCCGCTCGTCTTCGAAGCGGGGACGCGGGTGGGAGCCAACATCCGCGAGTGGGGGCACGTGCGCCTCTTCTCGCCGTGGCAGTACGTGGTGGACTCCGCGTCGCGGAGCCTGCTGGAGGCCACGGGCTGGACGGCGCCGTCGGGCTGCGGGTATCCGACGGGCGACGACCTGGTGGACCGGTACCTGGAGCCCCTGGCGGCCACACCGGAGCTGGCGCCGCGCATCCGGCTGGGCGCGCGGGTGGAGTCGGTGGCGCGGCTGGGCTTCGACAAGATGAAGACGGCCGGGCGCGAGGCGGCTCCGTTCCTGGTCCAGGTGCGGACGGTGGACGAGCGGGAAGAGGCGGTGCTGGCGCGGGCGGTCATCGACGCCTCGGGCACCTGGCAACGGCCCAACCCTCTGGGGGCGAGCGGCGTGCCGGCGGCGGGGGAGAGGGCGCTGGCGGAGCGGATCTTCTACGGCATCCCGGACGTCCTGGGCCGGCACCGGGAGCGCTACGCCGGCCGGCGGGTGGCGGTGGTGGGGAGCGGCCACTCGGCGTTCAACGCCCTGCTCGACCTGGTGGCCCTGGCGGACGAGGCGCCCGGCACGGAGATCACCTGGGTGGTGCGGCGGGCCTCGCTCGACCGCGTCTTCGGCGGCGGCGCCAACGACGCGCTGGCGGCCCGGGGCGAGCTGGGGGCGCGGCTGCGCGAGCGGGTGGAGTCCGGCGCCGTGCGGGTGGTCATGGGATTCAAGCTGGTGGAGATCCGCGAGGGCCTGGTCCTGGTGGGCGAGGACGGGGCCCTGCCGGCGGTGGACGAGGTCATCGCCACCACGGGTTTCCGTCCGGACCTCTCGATCCTCGGCGAGCTGCGCCTGGGGCTCGACCCGGCGGTGGAGAGCCCCACGGCGCTGGCGCCGCTGATCGATCCCAACGTCCATAGCTGCGGCACGGTGCGCCCGCACGGGGCCGAGGAGCTGAAGCATCCGGAGGAGGGTTTCTACATCGTGGGGATGAAGAGCTATGGCCGGGCCCCGACGTTCCTCCTGTTGACCGGCTACGAGCAGGTCCGCTCGGTGGCGGCCGCCCTCGCCGGGGATTGGCCGGCCGCCCGGGAGGTCCACCTGGAGCTGCCGGAGACCGGGGTGTGCTCGATCGCGCCGGTGGAGAAAGCGGCAGCGAAAGCGACTTCGTGCTGTGGGTGAGGTTCGGGGGGGGCTTGCCAGGCGTGGCGGGGTGCCCTCCGAGGCCTCACCCCCTGGCCCCCTCTCCCGCCGCCATCCCCCGACCGGGAGAGGGGGAACGATAAGTCAGCGATCTTGCCGAGCTCAAGAAATCCTGGATCGTAGGGCCCTCCCTCTCCCGGGGGCGGGCGGCAGGGAGATGGGAGAGGGACCGAGGGTGAGGTCTCAAGGGCAGGCCATCAGGGGGGCAACACCACCATGACCTGGCACCCATCCCCCGGCTTCGCCGGGGGCGCTCCGGCCCGCACCCGCACCAGGGCGTTGCCCTGGCCGTAGGCGGCGAGGTCGTGGGAGCCCTTGGGCGGGAAGGGGGTGACCCGGAGCGCGCCGTCTTGGGGCTCGGCGGCGGCGGGGAGGAAGCGGTCGCGGTTGCCGGCGCCCGGCAGGGGGGCCGCCAGGACGCCGTCGAGGGCGCCGCCCCACCAGGAATCCTTGATTCCCAGCAGGCAGCGCAGGGCCGGCCGCACGAACAGCCAGAAGCTCACCATCACCGAGGCGGGATTGCCCGGCAGGCCGAAGATCCAGCCGCCGGGATGCGTGGCGAAGACCAGCGGCTTGCCGGGCTGTATGGCCACGGCGTCGAACACGGCCCGGCAGCCGAGGTCCGCCAGGACCCCCTCGACGTAATCGAACTCCCCCATGGAGACGCCGCCGCAGAGGAGGAGGACGTCCGAGCGGAGACCGCGCGCGATCGTTTCCCGCAGGACGTCCACCCGGTCCGGGGCGATCCCCAGGGATTCGAAGCGGAGCCCCAGGCTGGCGCCGGCGGCCAGGAGGAAGTCGGTGTTGGAGTCCCGGAGCTGGCCCGGCGCCGGGGTGGACTCGGGGGGGACCACCTCGTCGCCGGTGGCCATCACGGCCACGGACGGCGCCCGGCGCACCGGCAGGGCGGCGTAGCCGTGGGTGGCGGCCAGGGCCAGGGCTCCGGGAGTGAGGCGGGCGCCGGCGGGCAGCAGCGGGTCGCCCGCCCGCAGGATCTCCCCCCGGCGGCGGATGTGCTCGCCCGGCGCCGTGCCGGAGCGGAAGACGACCTCGTCCCGGCCGCCGTCGGTGGCCTCGACCGGGATCACGCGGTCGGCCGCGGCGGGCACCGGGGCGCCGGTCATGATGCGGACCACGGCCGGGGGGACGAGCCCGAACCCGGGCGGGTCCCCGGCCGCGACGGTTCCCGCCACCGGCCGGCGCTCGTCGGGGCCGATGGCGCCGGCCACGGCGTAGCCGTCCATGGCCGAGACGTCCGCGGCCGGCACGTCCACCGTCGCCAGGAGGTCCCGGGCCAGCGTCCGCCCGGCCGCCTCCCGCCTCCCGAGGGTCTCCTCGGGGAGGGGTGTCAGCCGCTCTTCGATTTTCCGCCAGGCCTCTCGCGGAGGCAGAGGTGCTTCCATGTGTCCATCTCCCGATGCCATAAATTAGCCAAATGGTATACTTCCCCGACTTTCCCAGGTTCCATTGATTTCCTCGACGGGAGGTATCTCTCCGTGGCGACGGTGGAGAGCAGTTTTCAATATCGCGGCGACCTTTCCCAGACGGCCCTGCCGGAGATCCTCTATACGATCGACCGGTTCCAGGTGCCCGGGGTCATCGAGGCCAGCCGCGAGGGCGTGATCAAGCAGGTGTTCATCAAGGAAGGCAACGTGGTCCACGCCACCTCGACGGACCGCGAGGATAGCCTGGGGACGTGGCTCCAGCGCAGCGGCGCCCTTTCGCCGGAGGTGTACGCCGAGACCATGCGCGAGCGCGAGCGCTCGAAGAAGCGCTACGGCGTGCTGCTGATCGAGCACGGCATCCTGGCCCCCGGGGAGATCTATCAGGCCATTCGCAAGCAGGTCGAGGCCATCGTCTGGAGCCTCTTCTACTGGCGGGACGGCAGCGTCATCTTCACCATCGGCGACTTCCGGGAGCCCGATTCGGTGCGCATCCAGCTCCCGATGCGGCAGGTCATCCTGCAGGGCATCCGGCGCGCCCCGGACGCCAAGGCCCTGGTCGCCCGGCTCGGCCGGAAAGAGACGGTCTTCGAGCCGTGTTATAAGACGGAGCAGTTGATCGAGCTCGCCTTGGATGGCGACGAGTACAGGCTGCTGAGCCTGGTCGACGGCCGGCGGAACCTCTTCGACGTCTGTACGCAGGGGCCGCACAGCGCCGCCGAGAACGGCAAGCTGCTCTACGCCTTCCAGATCCTCCAGCTCATCCGGAGCGTGTCGGCGGCGCCGCCGCCGGGGCCGGAGCCGCGGCGGGAGGAGCCGACGGGCGCGATCAAGATCCGTTTCAAGACCCAGGGCGACAAGTACAGCGCCTGATGATGAAGATGATGGAGCCAACGCGCGATGCCGATCTACGAATACGAATGCCAGAGCTGCGGGAAGAGGACGGAGGTTCTGCAGCGCATGGATGAGGCGCCTCTCGCCGCCTGCCCGCAGTGCGGGGGCGAGGTGAAGAAGCTGTTCTCCGCGCCGGCCGTCCAGTTCAAGGGGAGCGGCTGGTACGTTACCGATTACGCGGGCAAGAAGGGCGGCGGCGGTGGGAGCGGCGGGACGGAGACGAAGTCCGAAAGCAAGAGCGAGAAGAAGGAGGCGCCGGCGGAGTCCAAGAGCTCCGGCTCCTCGTCTGCCTCGGGCGGCTCGGGTTCCACGGGGGGGACGGACTAGCTCCGTCCCTTCCTTCCCCTTCTACAGCACCTTCTTCATGGAAATGAGGCGGCCGCCCGGGATGTTACAATCCCATGGGCGGTCCGTTCCGCTCTTATCCCGAGTCCGCGAAGTTTCAGGAGACCGTCGATGAAGTCACCGCTCCGCCTCCTAGTTCTTCTCCTCCTTCTCCCGTTCGCCGCGCTCCCCGCGGCCGCTACCACCTACATGATGATGTCCGACCAGGATCTGACCGACCAGTCCCCGGCCGTGGTCGAGGCCCGGGTAGTGGGCGTCGAGTTCGCCCCGAACATCGAGGGGATGCCTGCCACGGACTACCTGGTCGAGGTGAGCCGCGTCCTCAAGGGGGACCTCCCGGGCAGCACGGTCCTGGTGCGGGTGCCGGGCGGCGTCAACCCGGAGGGGCTGGGGCTGAAGATCTGGGGCGCTCCCCGGTTCGCCGAGGGTGAGGAGACGATCCTCTTCCTCAGCCCGGCCAAGGACGGCACCTACCGCATCATGCACCTGATGCTGGGCGCCTTCCACAAGCGGACGGTCGACGGCCAGGCCGTGGCCCTGCGCGACCTTTCGGAGGCGCACGCGGTCGGGCAGAAGGATCTCTCCGGCGGCGCGGACGTGGTCCGCGACTTCGGGCGCTTCTCCGACTGGGTCTCCGACCGCGCGGTCGGCGTGGAGAGCGGCGCGGACTACGTGGTGGGGACGTCCGCGGGCTTCGAGAAGGCGCTCTCGGCGGTCACCGAGAAGTTCTCGTTCCTGGCGCCGGCGAGCGGCAACGCCGTCCGCTGGTTCCGTTTCGACCGCGGCCAGCGGGTGGACTGGCGGCTCCAGTCCGGCGGCCAGCCGGGTCTGGGCGAGGCGGCCACCGTCCAGGCCTTCAAAGACGCCCTCGCGGTCTGGAACGCCGACGGCGCCACCAACATCCAGTACAACTACCTCGGTACCACGTCGGCCACGAACGGCCTGGCCCGTGCGGACGGTGTGAACGCCATCGCCTTCGACGATCCCTTCCGGGATGACCCGGAGGACGCGGTCGAAGGGACCTTCGCCTGCGGCCGGGGCGGCGTCATCGCCATCGGCGGGCCCTGGTTCTTCAGCTCCACCCAGGCCTTCCGCGGCAACCGGTACCACGAGACGGCCGAGGCGGACATCATGACCAACGACGGCACCGAGTGCCTGTTCCGCAACCGGGACAGCGTCGCCCGCGAGGTCTTCGCCCACGAGCTCGGCCACACCCTCGGCCTGGGGCATTCCAGCGACCCGGAGGCCCTGATGTTCGCGAACGCCCACAACGACGACCGCGGCGCCCAGCTCATCGACGACGACCGGGCCGGCATCGCGCAGCTCTACGGCAACGGCGGGAGCCCCACGCCCGGCGGGCCGTCCAACCTCGTCGCCCCGGCCAAGCTGACCGCCAAGGCCGCCTCCAGCACCTCGGTCCGCCTCACCTGGCGCGACAAGGCCAGGGGTGAGGAGAGCTTCAGCATCGAGGTCAAGAAGAAGGGCGCCAAGTGGGCGGAGGCCCTCACCGTGGAGGCCGACGCGACCTCGGCGGTCGTGGAGGATCTGAGCCCGGGGGCCACCTACGTCTTCCGCGTGCGGGCGGTGGGCGGGGGCGGCGCCTCCGGGTACAGCAACACGGCGACCGTCGTCCTGCCCCGGCGGCGCTAACTGACCCCCTGATCAGGGCGGCGCGCCAGGGTCCCGAAGGCGGCCGGTGGGGTTCTCCCCGCCGGCCGTTTTCTTTTGGGACAACGCGATCAGGGTCATCGCCAGACTGGCCGGGATCAGGTGCAGGATCAGGCGGGCGAAGTTGGAGAGCACGAAGTAGCGCGGGTCCTCCACCCGGGCGGTGAAGTAGACGTAGACGTAGAACGCGAGCTGCAGGGTGGCCGCCACCGCGAACGGCCGCGTCCGGCGGGGGATCAGCAGCAGCGGCGGCAGCAGCGCGGCGAAGCCGAAGCCGTGCCACGCCGGGGTCCTCAGAGCTTCCAGGATCGCGGCGAAGACCGCGCCGGCCCGATCGGGTTGGAAGGGACCCGAGTGGAGGGGGAGGAACAGGTCGTGGCGGACCAGCCGTGCCAGCCAGGGGAGGACCACGGCGGCCGCGGGCAGGCCGACGCGCGCCGCGGCGCCGGGGTCCAGCCGGCGCTCGGTCCAGGCGCGGCGCCCGAGCTGAACCAGCGCCAGGAATGCCGCCAGGGTCACCCCTTCCACCTTCGACGCGGCGGCAAAGGCGGCCGCGACGCCGATCTGCAGGTCTCCCTGGCGGTCCGCCGGCCGGAGCAGCGCCGGCACGGCCGCGGCCAGGGCCAGGGCCATCCACCAGTCCGCGGCGGCGGCCATGCTGTGCCCGATCCCGAAGCCCAGGACGGCCAGGGCGGTCAGCGCCAGTCCCGCCTGCCGGGTGAAGCGGTCCGCGCCGCCGCGCCGCAGTCCCTCCCGGACCTCGGCCAGCAGCAGGGCGCAGAAGGCGGACGCGCCGAGAACCATGGCCGGCGCCTCGAACCGTCCCGCCGCCAGCGCCGAGACCGCGAACAGCTCGGGAACGAGGTTCGGGTATTCGGGATGGACCACCCAGTTCCAGCCGGGGGAGAGCCAGGCGTAGTCCACTCCCCGGGCGAGGAAGAAGCGGTGCCCCTTGATCCCCCAGTGGTAGACGAAGTCGGGAAACAGGATCCAGCCCGTCAGCCCGATCAGGACGAAGGCGCCGAGCGCGGCCAGGGCGAGGGCGTCCCCCCAGCCCGGGTCCCAGGGGAGCCGGGTCCGTTCCGGGGCGCGGGGAAGGAACCGGCGGCCCAGAATGAAGAAGAGGATCGCCAGGCCGGCCAGGAGGAACGGGTTCCAGGGGATTCCCGCGAAGTCCAGGAGGGTGAGCAGGAGATGGAGGACCACGGCTCCGCCCATGACGTAGAGGGCGCAACGGTGGAGGAGACCGTCCTCCGGGATCGTCAGGGCTCCCCCCAGGCGGCTTCCCAGGAGAGCCAGGACCGCCAGGAGAGCCAGCGCGCTCAAAGCCGCTCCCGCCGCAGGCGCCCGCCCGGGCCGCAGGCGATCCGGGCTTGCGGCTGGACACCGGGCGCTCCGTCCTGAACGACCACGTGGGCCGGCATCAGGTACGCCGCCCATCGCCAGCGGTAGAAGGCGGCCCCAGGGGGATCGTCCGGGGAGGAGAAGGCCACCACGGTCCCGGCGGGGATCTCCCGTCGCGCCGCCGTGAGGCAGCGCTCCAGCTCGGCGGTCTGGGGCATGCCGGGGCGCCAGAGCCAGGGGAGCTCCGTCCGCTCCGCCCGGGAATCCCAGCCCGCGAGCGCGCCGTTCACCTCCCGGAGGAAGCCGGCCCCCGCCCACGCCACCAGCAGGCCCAGCGCCAGACGCTTGAGCATGGCCCGGGATCTTACCCTGCTAATCTTGCTCCCCCATGGCCCTGGCCTTCCGCCCCGAAGACGACAACCCGCTGGTCCGTGCCCTGCTCGCGGATTTGCGGGTCGCGCCGGGGACCCTGGACCTCGCCATCGACGAGCGGGACGAGATGCTCGGCTTCCTCACCGCGGCCGAGGAGGGGGACCGCGAGCGCGGGCTGTTCCAGTACTTCCGGACCGGCGCCAGCATCGCGGAATCCCTCGGGCAGGTCCTGCGCTGGCGCTTCGGCGATCCGGGGACGATCGGCAAGGCGTTCGACTTCGCCAGCGGCTACGGCCGGGTGACCCGCTTCCTGGTGCGGGAGATCCCGCCGGACCGCCTCCGCGTCGCCGACGTCTACGCGGACGGTGTGCGCTTCCAGGAGGAGCGCTTCGGCGTCCGGGGGACGGTCTCCGCGATCCGGCCCGCGGATTTCGTCTGCGCCGAGCGGTTCGACGCCATCCTGGTCACCTCCCTCTTCACCCATCTCCCGGAGGCGCGCTTCGTCGAGTGGCTGCGCGTCCTGCTCGGCCTGCTGGAGCCCGGAGGGATGCTCGTGTTCAGCGCCCATTCCCCCGAGGTGCTGCCGCCGGGCGTGGTGATGCCGGAATCCGGCTTCCTCTTCCACGCCACCAGCGAGAGCGGCTCCCTCGACGCCAGCGATTACGGCTCCACCTGGGTGACCGAGGAGTTCGTCCGGGACGCCCTGGAGAGGGAAGGCGTGCCGTCAAGCCGGATTCCCCGCGCGCTCTGCGGCTTCCAGGACCTCTATGTCGCCGGGCCGGGGCTGGACTTCTCTGCGCTGGATTTCCAGGCGGAGCCGCTGCTCTTCGTGGAGAGCGCCCGCCTCTCCGAAGGCCGGCTGGAGCTGGAGGGCTGGGCGGCCGTGCGGAGCGGCGACGACGCGCGGTCGGTCGAGGTTCTTCTCGACGGCGAGCTTCTCGCCTCCGCTCCCGTGGACCTGGACCGCGCCGACGTGGCGGGCCTCCTGGGCCGTCCGGGCCTGCGCCCGGGCTGGCGCTGCGTCTGCCCGATTCCTGAAGAAGCTTCGCGGTCCCGGGCGGTCCTGCTGCTGCGGGCGGTGGACGGGCGGGGCCGGGGGCATCCTCTCTGGGCGGGCTCCATCGAGCGCCTGCTGCTCGCCGCCGCCCGCCTGGAGATCGGCTCGCTGAAGCATGAGAAGGCGGACGCCTGGGCCGCCTATGAGCGGGAGCGGATCGATCTCGCCCGCATGGCCCGTGAGGTCCAGCGGCTGGGAGGGCTGGTGGCGAGCATGGAGGCCAGCCGCTTCTGGAAGCTGCGCAACGCCTGGTTCCGGGTGAAGGGGGTTTTCCGGAAGAGCACGGACGAGCACGGACAAGCACGGACCGACACGGAGGGTTGAAGGCTGTCCGTGGCGTCTGTGTTGGTCCGTGTAAGTCCGTGTCGCCTCGGGGTGTTATCCTCGTCACATGCTGTTGACGGCCCCTCCCGCTGAGGTTCTCTCGGAGACGGAACGCTCCTTGCAATCCCACGGGCGCGTGGTGCTGTGCCAGATCGTGCGCGCCGAGGGCTCCACCCCCGGCAAGGTCGGCTGGAAGCTGCTGGCGAGGCCGGACGGCACGTTCCACGGCAATCTGGGCGGCGGCGCCTTCGAGGCGCTGGTGAAGGCGGACGCGCTGGAAAAATTGCGCTCCGGGGCCGGCGTGTCCGGCTCGGAGATCAAGCGCTACTACCTCACCGAGGAGGCCACCAAAGGCGAGCCCACGGGCATGGTCTGCGGCGGCATGGCCGAGGTCTTCCTCGAGGTCATGGTCGCGGCGCCCGTCCTCGTCATCTGCGGCTGCGGCCCGGTGGGGCAGGCCCTGGCCCGGGCGGCGTCCCTGGCCGGCTTCGAGGTGCTCCTGGCGGACGACCGGCCGGAGTTCCGGAACCCCGAGCTGTTCCCCCGGGACGCCCGGCTGACCGAGGTGGACCGCGACTACCGCGACGACTTCCTGGCGGCCTTCCGCCGCCGCGAGCTCTACGTGGCCGTGGTCACCCGCTGCTGGGAGACCGACACCGCCGCTCTGGCGTCGGTGCTGCGGCAGGCGCCGGAAGGGCTGCGTTATCTGGGGCTCATGGGGAGCCGGCGCAAGGTCGGCCGCGTCCGCGCTGAGCTGGCCGCGCTCGGCTTCGATCTTTCAGGGGTCCGGCTGCACGCGCCGATCGGTCTGCCGATCGGCGGCGACAGCCCGGGCGAGATCGCGATTTCGATACTTGCGGAGGTCATTGGTACTCGTTATGAGAAGGTGGCGGCAGACTGACCGACTGATTGACCGATTCACGGTGACCCTGTGCGGGGCGCTGTTCCTCTTCCTGGCCTCGGCCCGCGGGGCCTCGGCCGGTCCCGCGGACTGGCGGTACCTGTCCATCTGGGGCGGCGACGTGCGGAGCGTGACGATCCATCCGGACGATCCCGACCTGGTCTTCGCCGGCACGTCCTCCGGCCAGATCTACGTCTCCCGCAACAGCGGCCGGACCTGGGCCAACGCCGGCAATCACCTGCCGTTCCCCGGCTGGGTCGTGGAGTCCCTCCGCTTCGATCCCAACCAGCCGGGCCGCCTGTGGGCCGCCCTGCGCGGCATCTGGGGCGGCGGCCACGTCGCCTCCACCGACGACCTCGGCAAGACCTGGATCTCCCGCGCCCGCCAGGGGCTCCCCAACGAGCCCGTCTACTCCCTGGCGCTGGTCCCCGGCCGCGAGGGCCGCCTCTACGCCGGCACCCTCACCGGAGTGTTCGGCAGCGAGGACGGCGGCGACACCTGGAAGCAACTGACGGGCGACCTGCCCGAGGTGCAGAAGGTCACCAGCCTGCTGGTGGATCCGCAGCAGCCGGACACCGTCACCGCCGGCACCTGGCGCCGCGCCTACCGCAGCGACGACGGCGGCAAGACCTGGGCGGGGGTTTTCGAGGGCATGGTCCTCGACTCCGAGGTCTTCAGCCTCACGCCGGTGCCGGGCAAGCCCGGAGAGATCTGGGCCAGCACCTGCGGCTGGGTCTACAAGACCGCCGACCGCGGCGGCAAGTGGGAGCGCTTCAAGGAGGGCTTCCAGGAACGGCGCACCACCAGCTTCAACGCCCTCCCCGGCGGCCGCCTCCTGGCCGGCACCGTGGCCGGTCTCCATATCTCCGACGACGGCGGCAAGACCTGGCGCCGGGTGGGAGACCCCGGGATCTCCATCCACGCGATCACCTACCACCCCTCGCGTCCGGACCGGGTGCTCCTGGGGACCGAGGGCGCGGGCGTGTGGATCTCCGACGACGGCGGCGTGACCCTCCGTCCCTCCGCCGCGGGCATGATCAACACCCGCATCTCCTCCTTCGGCTCCTTCGGCGGCGAGCTGTTGGTGGGGGTGAGCCACGCCGGGCCGTTCTCCGGCCTCTACTCTTCGCACGACGGCGGCAAGACCTTCGGCGACTTCCAGTTCCTCCCCACCGTGCTCGACCTCGTCCAGCATCAGGGCCGTCTCTGGGCGGCCACGGAGGGCGGGCTCTTCGAGCGCCGGGGCGAGGGCTGGCACTGGGTGCGCGACCTGGGCGACGGCCGGGTCGAGCAGTTCATGATGGACGGCCCGCGCCTGCTCGCCCGCACGCCCGACGAGCTCTTCGAGCTGAAGGGAAAGACGTTCACCCGTACCACCTTCAAGCACGGCGTGCCGCGCTCGGCCGCCCTGTTCGGCGGCGCCCTCTGGGTGACCGACGCCCAGGGCATGTACCGGCTGACGGCGAAGGCCAACGACACCGTGCCCGCGCCGTTCACAGGTGGGCGTCTGCACCGCATGGGCGGCCAGCTCCTCCTCTGGGGATCGGGCGGCGTCTTCACCCGCGCCTCCGACGGCGACTGGGTCGAGCTGACCCGCGATCCCGCCCGCGTGATCCCGACCGGGGACGACCACCGTCCCGCCCTGCTGATCGCCGGCGACTCGGTCCGCCTCTTCGACCGCGAGACCGGTCAGTTCGAGAGCCTCGACCCGCCGGTGCCCGCCCGCGACATCTCCGCCGCGCGGATCGTGGGCGACCAGCTCCTCCTCGGCACCTCCGGCTACGGCGTGCTGGCGAAGACGCTGAAGCCCGCGCCCGGGGCGGTGGCGGCGGGGGCGGAGTAGCCGCAGAGCGTGACATGTACCGGCCTCATGAATCGCGGACTTGCGAAGAGATGTCAGGGATCGTAGACTGGATCATGTCTTCAAGCGACTCAGGTCCAGTTCATGCCCGAGGAAAAGAGGGGACGACCCGTTCCGCCGATATCTGTCCGGCTCCACGAGCTTTTCGCTCGTCTGGACCGGCACCCGCCGTTCTCGAGCTTCGAAGAGGCCTATGCCGGTTTGGTCACGGTTCTGGAAGCCATGGAGGACGAGCTTACGGAAATCCCGAACGATCCTCGAAACTGGAGGACTGATGGCAGGCTCTATCCTCCGCAACGGGATAATTGGCACAGGGTTCGTGATCATCCTGATGTAGTACGCATGCGGACGAGATCCCATAATGTGTACATCGCGGAGAATGGAGCCATGCAGGTGAGATCCGTTCGCTCTGGTCTCCTCGATCTCGATAAACCCGGTTCCGACGGAAGGAAGGTTTGGGATGAATGACTTCCAGAAACTGATCCAGGCCCTACGGCAGGAGCTCCCTGACGCCGAGCTGAAGATCGAAGAGCCGGAACATGGGAGGCAATCCGGTTGGCTCGACGTTGAGCACGGCGGAATGTGGGTCATAGTGGAGTGGCGATCCTGGCAAGGCTTCGGGGTGTCTTTACAGGATACGAGTGATCCCCTGGGTGGACTTTTCCAGGGGCCTGACGAAGTCTACGAAACTTGGACCGACGCTAAGGATCGCATCCTTTTCTGGTTCCGATCTTCCGAGACAATGGAGCCTCGAAGACGGGCCGCCCTCGGGTAAATGGCTCTTTCGTAGTTACTTCCACTTATCCTTCGTCAAGACGAAGCGGCAAATCTGTTCGTGTAATTGGAACGTCCTTTGCAGGCAATAGGACGGGTTCCCTTGAACCCGTTCGAGGAATTGTCTTGCAAGCCATCGAAGAGACCCGCCCGCCAACGACCGCCACCATCCCAGCCTGCCGCTTCGTCGCCATGAGCCGGTTCACCGTGGCCAACGGCATGGAAGACGAAGTCCGGCAAGCTTTCCGCGACCGCCCGCACCTCGTCGACGACGCTCCCGGCTTCGTGCGCATGGAGGTGCTGAGCCCCGTCGACGATCCCCGGGAGATCTGGCTGCTGACCTACTGGAGCGACGAAGCCAGCTTCCAGGCCTGGCACGGCGGCCATCTCCACCACGAAGCGCACAAGGGCATCCCCAAGGGCCTCAAGCTGGTGCCGAAGAGCACCGTGATCCGCTACTTCGACCACGTCTGTTCATGAACGACCAGGACCTCCACCACGCAGTCAGCCGGACCCTCGACGCGCGCCGCCGCTCCCTGGCCGAGGCGCTGACCGAGCGCCATTACGAGCTGCGCCCCGATCTCGCGCGACGCTACGGCGAGCGCGGGCGGGCCAAGTGCCTCCAGGACGCCGAATATCACCTGTCCTATCTGGCGGATTCCATCGCCGGCGTCTCCCCGTCGTTGTTCGCCGATTACGTGGCATGGGCCCGGGTGATGCTCTCCACCCGCGGCATCCCCACGGAGGATCTGGCGGACAACCTGAGGACGCTTTCCGAGACGCTCCAGCGGGAGTTGCCCGGCGACCCGGGACGTCTCGCTTCCGAGTTCGTCGAGGCGGGCTTGCGGGTCCTCGGCATCGAGGCCCGGGACGAGGAGGTCTGCCGGACCGACCCTCTGTTCGAGCTGGGCCAGCGGTACCTGCGCGCCCTGCTGGACGGCCAGCGGCACGTGGCCAGCCAGCTCATCCGGCAGTCGGTGGAAGGGGGGACCAGCATCCGGGACATCTACCTGCAGGTGTTCCAGCGCAGTCAACACGAGATCGGCCGCCTCTGGCAGACCAACCAGTTGAGCGTCGCCCAGGAGCACTACTGCACGGCGGCCACCCAGCTCATCATGTCGCAGCTCTATCCGTACATCTTCGCCTCGGAGAAGAACGGCCGCGCCCTCGTCGCCACCTGCGTTTCGGGCGACCTTCACGAGATCGGCGTGCGCATGGTCTCGGACTTCTTCGAGATGGAGGGCTGGGACACCTTCTACCTGGGCGCCAACACGCCCAAGCCCGACCTGCTGCGGACGCTGGAGCAGCGCCGCGCCGACGTGCTCGCCGTCTCGGCCACCATGACCTTCCACGTCCGCGCCGTGACGGACCTGATCGACGCCGTCCGCGCGGAGCATGGCGACCGCGTCAAAGTGCTGGTGGGCGGCCATCCCTTCAACATCGACCCGGACCTCTGGCGCCGCATCGGCGCGGACGGTTCCGCCGCCGATGCCCTGGAGTCGGTCGCCCTGGCCGGCCGGCTGGCGGGTGGTGGCTGACGTGGCGGCGGGCGAGCGGGACAGCTTCTACTTCGACGAGCTGTCGCAGCTCAACAACGAGCTCGTCACGGCCCAGCGGGAGCTGGCCAAGTCCAACCACGAGCTGGCCCGCCTCAACGACCAGAAGAATCAGTTCCTCGGCATGGCGGCCCACGACCTGCGCAACCCGCTGGACGTCATCCTGACCTACAGCGATTTCCTGCTGGAGGAGGCCGCCCCGCTCCTGCCCGCCGAGCAGGTGGATTTCATCTCGACCATCCGCTCGTCCAGCGAGCTCATGCTCCGCCTGGTGGAGGATCTCCTGGACATCGCCCGGATCGAGGCCGGCAAGCTGGAGCTCGACCTGGAGCGGATCGACCTGGCCGCCCTGGTGGAGCGCAACGTCTCCCTGAACCAGGCGCTGGCCGTCCGCAAGGGCATCGCGGTCCGTTTCCACGGGCCGGGGGAGCCGCTGGAGATGGTGGCCGACCCGGTCAAGCTGGAGCAGGTCCTCAACAACCTGATCGGCAACGCCGTCAAGTTCTCGCCGCCCGGGAGCGCGGTGGACGTCGGCGTCACGGTCGCCGCGGATTCCGTCACTATTTCAGTAAGGGACCGTGGACCGGGCGTGCCGGCCGACGAGCTGGACAGGCTGTTCCGGCCCTTCGAGCGGACGCGGGTGCGCAGCACGGCTGGCGAGAAGGGCACGGGGCTCGGGCTCGCCATCGTCAAGCGGATCGTCGAAGGTCACCGCGGGGAGATCCGGGTGGAGAGCGAGGCGGGCCGGGGTTCCACGTTCTACGTTTCTTTGCCACGGCGGGGGCTGGAGGGTGGATGGCCAGGATCCTGATCGTCGAAGACGAGGCGCCTCTCCTTCAGGCCTACAGACGCATCCTGGAGTCGGCGAGCCACGAGGTGGCGGGAGCGGCCACGGCGGAAGAGGGGCTGCGCCTCTGCGCCGCCGAGAGGCCGGACCTCGTCCTCCTCGACGCCTTCCTGCCCGACGGCGACGGCCTCGACGTCTGCAAGCGCATCAAGGCGGACCCCGACACTTCCCGCAGCTCCGTGATCCTGATCTCCGGGCGGCGGATCTCGCCGGACGAGCAGGCCGAGGGCCTGGAGTCCGGGGCGGACGGCTATCTCGCCAAGCCCATCGAGCGCCGCACCCTGCTCGCCCACGTCCGCGCCCTGCTCCGCATCACCGAGACCGAGCGCGCCCTGCGCGAGAGCGAGGAACGGCAGCGCCAGCTCGTGGACGACCTCCGGCTGGCCAACCGCCGGCTGGAGGAGTACAACCGCCTGAAGGCCGAGTTCGTGGCCAACATGTCGCACGAGCTGCGGACGCCCCTGACGGCCATCATCGGCTTCGTCCAGCTCGTCGAGATGTCCGAGGGGGGGAACATCCCCAAGCCCTACGCCACCGCCTTCGAGCGCATCCTGCGCAACGGCCGCCATCTCCTGGCCCTGATCGACGACGTCCTCGACGTGGCCAAGATCGAGGCCGGCCGCATGAAGATCCACCGCGAGCCCTTCGACCTGGTGGAGGTGGTCCGCAACGCCTTCCGGGAGCTGCAGTCCCTGGCCCGCCAGAAGGGGCTCGACTACCGCCTCGACGCGCCGGAGCCCCTGCCGTTCGCCTTCAGCGATCCGCTGCGCGTGCGCCAGGTGGTGATCAACCTGCTCTCCAACGCCATCAAGTTCACCCCCCACGGGGCGGTGGAGGCCGAGCTGACCCCGGCGGACCACGGCAGGTGGCGATTCGTCGTGCGCGACACCGGCGTCGGGATCGACGAGAACTCGATGGGAGTCATCTTCGAGCGTTTCCGGCAGGTGGACGGCTCGATGTCCCGCGCGGCGGGGGGCGCCGGTCTGGGGCTGTCGATCGTGCGGCAGATCGTGGAGCTGCTGGGCGGCTCCATCCAGGTGGCCTCCACGGTGGGCGAGGGCTCCACCTTCACCGTCGACATCCCCCTGGTGGCTCCCGATCCGGACCTGATGTCCATGGAGAGCGCCCTGGCCGAAGCCGCCGCGGATCAGGAATTGCTGGGCCGGCACGAGACCGCGGGCGCCAACGGCAAGGGCAATCGTCTGGTGCTCATCGTCGAGGACGATCCGGACGCCTCGGCCCTGCTCTCCCAGACGGTGGCGAGCGCGGGCTACCGGTTCCGCCTGGCCCCCTCGGGCTCGGTGGGGCTGGAGCTCGCCCGCCAGCTCCAGCCCGCCGCCATCACCCTCGACGTGATGATGCCCGGCATGGACGGCTGGCGCGTGCTGCAGGCGCTCAAGGCGGACCCGCGCACCCAGGAGATCCCGGTGATCGTCTGCTCGATCGTGGACAACCGCGCCCTCGGCTACCGGCTGGGCGCCTCCGCCTATCTGCTCAAACCGGTCGATCCCGAGCAGCTCACCCTGCTGCTGCGCAGCGTCGGCGGGCCGGAGCTCCCCGAGGAAGACGGCTACGTCCTGGTGGTGGACGACGAGCACGGCGTCCGCGAGCTGTTGACCACCGCGCTCCGCAAGGCCGGCTACCGGGTGCGGCCGGTGGCGAGCGGCGAGGCCGCCCTCGCCGCCATCGCCCAGGCGGTTCCCCAGGCGGTGATCAGCGACCTCATCATGCCGCACGGCATGAGCGGCTTCGAGCTGATCGCCCGCCTGCGCCACGACCCCAGGACGGAGCACACTCCTGTCCTCATCCTCACCGGCAAGGATCTGACGCCCGAGGACCGCCGGCTGATCGTCGACCAGATCGCGGAGGTGATCCGCAAGGGCGACCTCCTGATGTCGGACCTGCAGACGCGCCTGCGCGAAACCCTCGAAGAGCTGGGAGTGACACCGTCCGATGGCGAAAATCCTGCTGGTTGAAGACGACCCCGACACGCGCGAGCTGGTGCGGCTCACGCTGGAGCTCTACGGCCACGACGTCACCGAGGCCACCACCGCCGAGGACGGCGTCGCCCTGGCCTGCGAGGTCGGCCCGGACCTCATCCTCATGGACCTCAGCCTGGGCGGCAAGTACGACGGTCTGGAAGCGACCAAGCGGCTGCGGGCCGACGCGGCGTTCGACGAGACCCCCATCGTCGCCCTGACCGCCCACGCCATGCCCGGCGACCGCGAGAAGTCCCTGGCCGCCGGCTGCGACGACCACTGGACCAAGCCGATCCTCGACCTCTCGGCCTTCAAGGACAACGTCGCGAGGATGGCGGCGAAGGGGCGGGGCGCCGGGGAGCCCCGCCCGGCGGACCGCCCCAGGATCGCCAGCGGCTGCTAGCGCAGGTTCACTCCCCGCCCTTGATCCCCGCTTTCTTCGCGTAGTACCGGAACGAGCGGAAGCTCATCCCGAGGAGCTCGGCGGCCTGGGTCTGGACGCCGTCGGTGCGCTCCAGGGCCTGCACCATGAGCTGGGCGCGGATGGACTCCAGGTAGGCCTCCAGGTCCAGACCCTCGTCCGGGAGCTGGATCAGGTCCGGGTTGGTCCGCCGGTTGGTCAGCAGGTGGACGGGGAGGTCGCGGGTGGTGACGGTCTCGGAGTGCGAAAGCGCCAGCACGCGCTCGATCAGGTTCTCCAGCTCCCGCACGTTGCCCGGCCAGTCGTAACCCTCCAGGATGTGCATGGCCTCGACGGAGATCCGCCGCGTCGGCATCTCCATCTGCCGGCAGTACTTCTCCAGGAAGAACTCCACCAGCAGCGGGATGTCCTCCCGCCGCTGCCGCAGCGGCGGCAGGTGGATCGGCAGGACGTTGATCCGGTAGTAGAGGTCCTCGCGGAACTCGCCGGTCTGGATGCGCGACTCCAGGTCCTGGTGGGTGGCGGCGATGATCCGCACGTCCACCTGCTCCTCCTCGGTGCCGCCCACCTTGCGCACCACCTTCTCCTGGATCGCCCGCAGCAGCTTGACCTGCATCGAGGGGGTCATCTCGCCGATCTCGTCCAGGAACAGCGTGCCGCGGTCGGCCTCCTGGAACAGGCCTTTCTTGTCGCGCACGGCGCCGGTGAAGGCGCCGCGCTCGTGGCCGAAGAGCTCGCTCTCCAGCAGGTTCTCGGGCATGGCGCCGCAGTTGATGGAGAGGAACCGGCGGTTGGACCGCGGGCTGGCGAAGTGGATGGCGCGGGCGATCAGCTCCTTGCCGGTGCCGCTCTCGCCGTGGATCAGCACCGTCGAGGTGGTGCGGGCGATGCGGTCGATGAGGGCGAAGATGGCCTGCATGCGGCCGCTCTTGCCGATGATGTTGTTGAACGTGTACTTCTGCTCCAGCTCGCGGCGCAGGTAGATGTTCTCGTCTTCCAGCTCCTCGCGCTCCAGAGCCTTCTGCGCCACGATCTTCAGCTCTTCGACGTCGAAGGGCTTGGAGACGTAGTCCGCCGCCCCCAGCTTCATCGCCTCGATGGCCGACTTGGTGGAGGTGTAGGCGGTCATCATGATCACCGCCGGGCTCTCCTCGTTGGCCTTGACCTCCTTGAGCAGGTCGAGGCCGTTGCCGTCCGGCATCATGATGTCGCACAGCACGAGGTCGAAGCTGCCGTCGTCGAGGCGCTTGCGGGCCTCTTCCACCGAGCGCGCGGTGGCCACGTCGTAGCCTTCGCCCTCGAAGAGCAGGCTCAGGAAGTCGGTGATGCTCGCTTCGTCGTCGACGACGAGCAGTCGGGAACGCGGGCTCATGCGGGCACCTCGGCGGAGACGAGAGTCACGCTCGCCCCGGCGGTCGGCAACTCGACGGTGATCGTGGTGCCGGCGCCGGGGCGGCTGTCGACGCGCAGGCGGCCGCCATGGTCCTGGACGATCCGGTAGACGATCGCCATGCCGATGCCGGTGCCGCCGTCGAAGAACGACTGGAACGGGTGGAAGAGATTGGTGCGCTGCTCCTCGGTCATGCCGCGGCCGGTGTCGACGACCTGGATGCGGTACCAGTCGCCGGCGAGGCGGCCCACGACGCGCAGGGTGCCGCCGTCGGGCATGGCGCGCAGGGAGTTGCGGGCCAGGTTCCAGAAGATCTGGCTGACCTGGTCGGGGTCCGCGAACAGCCGCGCCGAGGGCGGATCGAGGTCCGCCTCCAGGCGGTGGCGCTCGGAGACCTCCTCGCTGTTGCGGAGCAGCTCGAAGTTCTCGGCCAGCAGGCGCGCGATGTCGAAGGCGACGCTGGAGCGCTCGCGCGGCCGGGCGAAGCGCAGGAAACCCTTGATGGTGCGGTCGAGGCGGTGGCTCTCCTTGAGCAGGATCTCGACCAGCTTGCGCTGCGCCGGATCGCCGCCGATCGAGCCGGAGAGCATCTGCACCGAGCCCGAGATGGCGGCCAGCGGATTGCCGATCTCGTGCGCGAGGCCCGCCGCCAGCTCGCCCACCGCCACCATGCGGTCCTTCATCCGCAGGTCCTCCTGCATGCGCCGCCAGCGGGTCAGGTCCTGGAAGATCACGATGTAGCCGCGGTGCTGCCCCTCGCCGTCGCGCAGCGGGGAGATGGAGAAGCCGATGTAGCGCGGCTCGCGGCCGCGGTTGATCTCCAGCTCGGAGCGCGTGCGGCCGGTCTGCTCGCTGGCGGCGGTCGCCTCCCGCCAATGCTCGGGGGTGAAGAAGCCCGGCCCGTGGATCGGCGCGCCCACCAGCTCCTCCTCGGTGCTGCCCAGGATCTCCAGCCCGGCGTGGTTGGCGCTGGTCACCGTGCCCGCGAGGTCGGTGGTCACCAGGCCGCTGCTGATCGACTGGATGACGTCGCGGTGCACCACCTGGAGGTCGGCCAGGTGCTCCTTCTTCTCCTCCAGCTCGCGCTCGGCCCGGGTGACGTTGTGGGCCAGGTAGTAGGTCAGCAGGGCCACGGCGTAGAAGCCGAAGCCGTGCATCGCCAGGTTGTAGCCGAGCCGCCAGCCGGGGACGACCTCCTGGGCGGGCGTGGCGGGCGGCAGCCAGCGGAAGAACAGCGAGACGATGACCACGCTGTAGAGCAGGAAGGCGAGGCTCGCCACGATGACGCCGGCGCGCCGCCGCAGCAGGGTCGAGGCCACGGCGATGACGATCAGGTAGAGCAGCGAGAAGGGGCTGGAGGCGCCGCCCAGGTAGTAGACCAGGCAGGTGATCAGCACCAGGTCGCCGAAGAACTGGATGTAGGCCTGGACGGTGGGCGAGCGCCGCAGCACCCGCATCAGCGCGATGTAGACCAGGGTGGCGAGGAAGGTGGCGCCGCCGAGCAGCCAGACGACCTTGCCGGGCAGCATGTCCCACCCGGCGGGGCCCGGCGCCGGCGGGCCGACGATGCCGGGAATGCCGGGGTCGGCCTGCGGCGTGGTCCAGAGCTGGAACAGGCCGAACGGCAGCAGGACGCTGACGATCGCCACCACCCGGATGGCGGTGTACCAGCGGAGCTGATGGGCCAGCGGCGTCATCGGAAGGTCGCGGCGGGGGGAGGCGGCGCGGAACGCCGCCTCCGGTCCAAGCTCATCAGACCAGCCCTATCCGATCTTCGAGAGGATCGAGTAGAGCGGCAGGTACATGGCCGCGACGATGGTGCCGATGACGGCGCCCAGGACGGTGATCATGACCGGCTCGATCAGCTTCATCAGGCCGGCCACGGCCGTGTCCACCTCGTCCTCGTAGAAGTCGGCGATCTTCGACAGCATCTGGTCGAGGGCGCCGGTCTGCTCGCCGACGTTGATCATCTGCACGACCATCGCGGGGAACACCTTGGTCTGGGCCAGCGGCTCGCTGACGCTCTTGCCCTCCTCGACGCTCTTGCGCGTCGCCATGATGGCGTCCTCGACGATGGCGTTGCCGGCCGTCTTGGCGGTGATCTCCAGGCCGTCGAGGATCGGCACGCCGGAGGCCGTCAGGGTGCTGAGCGTGCGGCAGAAGCGCGCCACCGCGATCTTGCGCAGCAGCATGCCGATCACCGGGATCTTCAGCAGGAAGCCGTCGATGACCCGCGCCCCGTGCGGCGTCTTGTGCCAGCGGCTCAGGGCGACGCCGCCGAAGATGACCACCAGGATCAGGAACGGGAAGTAGCGCGCCACGAAGTTGCTGGCGTTGATCACGATCCGGGTCAGCAGCGGCAGCTCGCTGCCGAGGCCGGCGAAGAGCTGGGCGAACACCGGGATGACCTTCCACAGGATGATGAACACCACCAGGGCGGCGATGACGATGATCGACACCGGGTAGATCAGCGCCGACTTGACCTGGCTGTTCAGCTTGACCGCCTTCTCGATGTACACCGAGAGGCGCTGCAGGATGATGTCGAGGATACCGCCCGCCTCGCCGGCCGCCACCATGTTGGTGTAGAGGTTGTCGAACGCCTTGGGGTGCTTGCGCATGGAGTCGGCCAGCGAGGAGCCGGCCTCGACGTCGGTGCGCACCTGCTGGATAATGGCCTGGAAGGTGCGGTTCTCCTCCTGGTCGCCGAGGATCTCGAGGCACTGCACGAGCGGCAGGCCGGCGTCGAGCATCACCGAGAACTGGCGGGTGAAGATGGCGATCCGTTTCGCCCCGACGCCGCGCGGGACGCGCGGGATCAGTTTGATCTCGCGCCCCTTCTCGCGCAGGCTGGTGATCTGGATCTGCTGGCGCCGGAGCGCCAGCACCGCGGCCTCGCGGGTGTCGGCCAGCAACTGTCCCTCCTGGACCTGGCCGCTGCGGGTCTTACCTTTCCAAACGAAGCTGGGCATACTCGAACTCCTCCCCCTACGCCGTCAATGTAGGGTTCAAGCTGGCCGGGCCGCGATTGATGATCTCCTGCAGCTCGTCCGGAAGGGACGAGCGCGAGAGGGCCGTCTCCAGCGTGATCATGCGCTTGAAGTAAAGGGCGGCCAGGGACTGGTTGAACGTCTGCATCCCGTGCTTGGCCTGGCCGGTCTGCATCATGCCGTAGATCTGGTGGACCTTGTCCTCGCGGATCAGGTTGCGGATGGCGGCGCTGGGGATCAGGATCTCCATCGCCATCGCCCGCCCCTTGCCGCCGGCCTTGGGCAGCAGCGCCTGGCAGACGATCCCCTCCAGCACCAGCGAGAGCTGCGCCCGGATCTGCCCCTGCTGGTGGGCCGGGAAGACGTCGATGATGCGGTTGATGGTCTGCGCCGCCGAATTGGTGTGCAGGGTGGCGAAGGTCAGGTGGCCCGTCTCGGCGATCCGCAGCGCCGACTCCACCGTCTCCAGGTCGCGCATCTCGCCGATCAGCACCACGTCCGGATCCTGCCGCAGGGCCGAGCGCAGCGCCGCCGTGAAGCCGTGGGTGTCCGCGTGCACCTCGCGCTGGTTGACGATGCACTTCTTGTGGCTGTGCAGGTACTCCACCGGGTCCTCGATGGTGACGATGTGCTCCGACCGCTCGCGGTTGATCTTGTCCAGCATGGCGGCCAGCGTCGTCGACTTGCCCGAGCCGGTGGGCCCGGTGACCAGGATCAGGCCGCGCGGCTTCTCGCACAGCCGCTCGACCACCGCCGGCAGCCCCAGCTCGCGGAAGGTCTTGATCTCGTAGGGGATCTGCCGGAACACCGCCGCGATGGCGCCGCGCTGGTGGAAGATGTTGGCGCGGAACCGGGCCAGCCCCTTGATGCCGAACGAGAGGTCGATCTCCAGGTTCTCCTCCAACCGGTGCTTCTGGTTGTCGGTGAGGATGGAGTAGGCGAGCTGCTTCGTCTCCGTGGGCGTCATCGGCGGCAGCGAGAGCGGCCGCAGATGGCCGTCCACGCGCACCTGGGGCGGCGAGTTGGTGGTGATGTGCAGGTCGGATCCCCCCTGCTCCACCATGGACTTCAACAACTGATTCAGTGTCGGCGGCATGACCACAGACTCCAAAGCTCTAGTTGGACGGGCGAAACTGCCGGCAGTCTACACCATTGAGGGAATAGATGAAAGGACATAAGCCACTTTGAGGCCGACTTGAGGTATCGTAGCTCGGTGAGCGAGCCCATCGGAATCGGCGGACACCAACAAGAAGAGGAGGTCCTGGGCAAGGCCTACGACGCCCGCCTCATGCGGCGGCTGCTGGTCTACGTCCGCCCGTACAAGAAAATGGTCCTGGCGGGCCTGGCCCTGATCCTCTTCTCCTCCGCTCTGCAGCTTCTCAGCCCGCTGATCACGGCGGTGGCGCTCGACCTCTTCATCCGTCCGGACGACCCGAACCCGCACCAGATGACGAGCCTGAGCCTCTGGGTCCGGGACACCCTGCTGTCGCGGGGCATCGAGACGGTGGACGCGGCGGTGCCGGGCCTGGCGATCGTGTCGGTGGCCTACCTGACGATCCTGTGCCTGGTCTTCCTGGTGCTGTTCATCCAGGGCTACATCCTGCAGTTCATGGGGCAGCGCATCATGAACGACCTGCGGCGGCAGATCTTCGCCCACGTCCAGCGCCTGCCGCTCTCGTTCTACGACCGCAACCCCCTGGGCCGGCTGGTGACCCGGGTGACCTCCGACGTCGACGCCCTCAACGAGATGTTCACCTCCGGCATCGTGGGCATCTTCGGCGACATCCTGCTGCTGGTGGGCATCGTCGGGGTGCTCTTCTGGCTCGACTGGCAGCTCGCCCTGGTGACGCTGTCGATCGTGCCGGCCCTCTTCCTGCTGACGTTCTGGTTCAAGGCCAAGGCGCGGGACAGCTTCCGCGAGGTGCGGGTCAAGATCGCGCGCATCAACGCCTTCCTCCAGGAGCACATCACCGGCATGCCCGTGGTGCAGCTCTTCAACCGGCAGGAGGCGGCCTTCCGCGATTTCAGCGTCATCAACGCCGAGCACCGGGACGCCAACATCAAGTCGGTCTTCTACTACGCCGTTTTCTTTCCCGGCGTCGAGCTGCTCTCGGCCCTCGGGGCGGCGCTGCTGATCTGGGTGGGCGGCGGCAAGTCGGTCACGGGCGCGATCTCCATCGGCGGCCTGATCGCCTTCCTCCAGTACGCCCAGCGCTTCTACCAGCCGCTCACCGACCTGTCGGACAAGTACAACGTCCTGCAGTCCGCCATGGCCAGCTCGGAGCGGATCTTCCAGCTCCTCGACACGCCGGTCTCCATCACCTCGCCCGACGGCGCCTGGCGGCCCGACAAGGTGCGGGGCGAGATCGAGTTCGACCAGGTCCGCTTCTCCTACAAGGAGGGGGAGGAGGTCCTGCGGGGCATCTCCTTCCGGGTCCAGCCCGGCGAGACCCTGGCGGTGGTGGGCCACACGGGCGCCGGCAAGAGCACCCTGGCCAACCTCCTGTTGCGTTTCTATGACGTGGACTCCGGCGCCGTCCGGGTGGACGGCGTGGACGTGCGGGAGTGGGACCTGGCCCGGCTGCGCCGCAGCGTCGCCATGGTCCTCCAGGACGTCTTCCTCTTCTCCGGCAGCCTCGACGCCAACATCCGGCTGGGGGAGGCGGCGATCACCGACGAGCGGGTGCGCTGGGCGGCCGGGGAGGTCCACGCCCTGCCCTTCATCGAGCGGCTGCCCGAGGGCTTCGACGCCGTGGTCAAGGAGCGCGGCGCCGGCCTCTCGGTGGGGCAGAAGCAGCTCATCGCCTTCGCCCGCGCCCTGGCCTTCGATCCCAGCATCCTCATCCTCGACGAGGCCACCTCGTCCATCGATACCGAGACCGAGCAGATCATCCAGCAGGCGCTCGACCGGCTCCTCGAGGGCCGTACCAGCATCGTCATCGCCCACCGCCTCTCCACCATCCAGAAGGCCGATCACATCCTGGTCATGCACAAGGGCGAAGTCCGCGAGTACGGTACCCACCAGGAGCTGCTGGCGCTGCGCGGCGTCTACTATCGCCTCTACCTCTTGCAGTACAAGGACCAGGAGCTCGCCGCCAGCCAGGACGAAGACGGCGTCGAGACCTCCGCGGCCGTTGAGCTTTAGTCGGTGACTTCCCGGCGCACCATAGCGCCGGGAGCGGACAAACCGGATGAGAGGAAAGGAGGTCTCATGAAGCGTTTCTCATGGATCGGCTTGGTCCTGCTGGCCGTGGCCGTCGTGGCGCCGGCCGCCGCGTCGACTTTCGTCGCCCTGGACCAGCGGGAGCTGGTGGCGCAGTCGGACGCGGTCGTCCAGGGCCGGATCCTGAAGGTCAGCTCCTTCTGGAGCCCCTCGGGGCGCGTGATCCTGACCGAGGTGATGGTGCAGGTCGAAGAGAAGATCCTGGGCGAAGCCCCCGGCGTCGTGATCCTGCGCACGGCCGGCGGCACCGTCGGCGGTTACACCGTCGAGGCGCACGGGTTCCCCAGCTTCAAGGTCGGTGACCGCGCCGTCCTCTTCCTCCGCAACAGCGCGAACGTGGCCGAGGTCACCGGCTACCGGCAGGGGCAGTACGACATCGTCCGCGACAAGGCCGGCGTCGAGATGGCGGTGCCCTCGCTGGGTCCCGGCGTGCGCCTGCTCCACCGCGACGGCACTCCCGCCGCGGCGCCCAAGGCGGTGCGGCTCGACGAATTCAAGGCGCAGCTCCGCGCGGAAGCGGCCCGCACCCGCGGCCGTCACCTCGAGAACTAGGACTTCGGGAAAGGAGAACTGAGAAATGAAAAGCACTGTTCCTTCGCGAGTCCTGGTCCTTGCCGTGCTGCTCCTGGTCGTCGCGGGGTCGATCTCGGCCTACGTCCTCCTGAGCCCGCGCCGCACCTGGGACAACCCGCCCAACGTCATCGTCGACAGCCGCGGCCAGTCGTCGATCACCGACGGCGACGGCGGCGCTTCCCGCACCGTCGCCGCCATCACCTCCAACCAGGCCTGGAACGGCTCCGGCCAGGGCACGATGCTGACGGCCAGCGTGGGATCGGTCGCCGGCTGGCAGCTCGGCGACGGCCAGCCGATGCTCAACTTCACCGACCCGGAGAACGTCTGCACCGGCTCCTGCCTCGCCGCCACCTTCACCGGCTTCTACAGCGGCCGGGGGGACGGCACCAACCGGATCAACGACGCCGACATCGTCACCAACACGGCCTTCAGTTGGACTTCGCAGGGTGAGCCGGACGGCTGCTCGAGCGAGTTCTTCATCGAGGGCGTGATGGTCCACGAGGTCGGCCACCTGCTGGGCCTCGGCCACTCGAACGTCTCGGGCGCCACGATGTTCCCGTCGGTGTCGTCCTGCGACAACAACCCCGCCACCACGGCGGCGGACGACAACTCCGCCATCAACGACCTCTACGGGTCCAGCGGCCCGGTCTGTCTCCTCAGGGGCGCGGTCTGCACCGCGAACTCCCAGTGCTGCTCCGGAAGCTGCAAGGGCGGGCGCACCAAGACCTGCCGGTAGGGTAAGAACACGGACTGACACGGACCCACGCGGACTGTCAAGGACGGCTGAGCTGTCCTTGCCGGTCCGTGCCAGTCCGTGTTCGTCCGTGTATCCTACCTTCGTGCCGTTGCAGCTCAGCCTTTTCGACGTCCCCCCGGAACCCCCTCGCCCGCCCGGCCGGCTCCTGATCGCGCCAGGCGCGCGGGCCGCAGAAGCGGTCCTCCTCGACCACCTCGACTCCCTGCTGGCCGAAGCCCGCCGCGATCCCGCGCTGCTCGCCAGGCCGGTGCGCGTCGTCGTCCCCTCGCGCAGCCTGCGCCTGCACCTGGCCGCCGCCCTCGTCCGCCGGCGCGGCCGGTCGGCCGCGGGCGTGGTCCTCCAGACGCTTTTCGGTCTCGCCTCCGAGATCGTCGAGCGGGCCGGCGAGCCCGTCCCCGGCGGCGCCCGGCTGTTCGAGGTCCTGGCCCGCCGCGCCGCCCGCGCCGAGCGCTCCCTCCGCCGCGGCCTGGAGGACCTGGTGGACGGCTTCGCCACCGTGCCGGGCACCCTGCGCGACCTCGTCGACGCCGGGCTGGAGCCGGTCCACGCCGAGGCCGCCGAGGAGGCCCTGGCCAGCGACGGACCCCTCGCCGCCAGCCGCGCCGAGGTGGAGCGCGCCCGCGCCCTGGTGCGCGCCGCCGCCCGCGCCGAGGAGTGGATGCGCGGGCTCGGCCTGGGCCGCGCCTCGACCCTGCTGCGGCGCGCCGCCGAGCTTCTGGAGACCGACCCCGGCGGAGAATCCGTCCTGCCGGGCCGCGCCGTGCTCATCCACGGCTTCGCCGACGCCACCGGCGTGGCCACCGACCTGCTGGAAGCCCTGCTGCGCCGCCGCGGCGCCTGGCTGATCCTGGACCAGCCGCCGCGGCCCGACGGCGACGGGACCGAAAAGGCCTTCACCCGCCGGTTCGCCGAGCGCCTCGCTTCCGCCGCCCGGATCGAAACCGCCGAGGTCTCCCGCGACGGCGGACCGGCCTCCCTCCAGGCCTTCGAGGCCGCCGGCGCCGACGCCGAGGTCCGCGAGCTGGCCCGCCGGGCGCGCATCCTGATCGACGGCGGCGCCCGGCCCGAGGGGATCGGCGTCGTCGCCCGTGACCTCGGACCCTACCGCCTGGCCCTGCGCCGGCATCTCGGCCGCCTGGGCGTCCCGTTCTCGGGCGTGGGCGAGCACGGCGCCCTCGACCCCGCCGGCCGGCGCGCCCGCGCCTTCCTGGAGCTGCTGCGGGAAGGCGAGAGCGTTCCTTCCGACCGCTGGCTGGACGCCGTCGCGGCCCTGCCCGGAGTCCGCGGGGCGGGGGGTTGGGTGGACCTCCGGCTGGCCTTCTACTCCCTGGGCGCGGGACGGCTGCGCGACGCCTCCGAGGTCCAGGTCGAAGAGGTGCTGCGGAACCAGCGCAACGACTCCTTCCCGCTGCCGATCCGCCAGGGGCTGCGCACCGCCGCCGCCGCTCTGGACGGCGAGGAGGACGGCGGCCCCGAGGACGACGAGGCGCCGGCGGGCCGGCGCAACGAGGCCCACGCCCGCCGCCGGCGGGTGGCGGGTAATCTCCTGCGCGCCGCCGTCCGCGCCGCCCAGGCCACCCGGGACCGCCTCGCCGCCTGGCCGGACGAAGCTACGGCGGCCGAGCACATCGCCCGCCTGCGCTCCCTGCTCGTGGACGACCTCGGCTGGGACTCCGGCGCCGAGGAGAGCCGGCCCATGTTCGAGGGCCTGGACGCCTTGGAGCGCGAGGTCCCGGCCCGCCTGCGCCTGGCGCCGGACGAGATGCGCCTGCTCCTGGAGGGGCAGTTGGAGAAGGCCGGCGCCTCCGGCCTCGGCGGCGGCGGCGGCGGCGTGCAGGTCCTCTCGGTGACCGAGGCGCGCGGCCGCACCTTCGACCACCTCTTCGTCTGCGGCCTCAACCGCGACTCGTTCCCGCGCACGGTGCGGGAAGACCCGCTGCTGCCGGACGACCTCCGGCGCATCCTGCGGCGGGTGCTGCCGGACGTGCCGATCAAGCGCTCGGGCTTCGACGAGGAGCGCTACCTCTTCGCCCAGCTCCTCTCGGCCAGCCCGGCCGTCACCCTCTCCTGGCAGGCGGCGGACGACGACGGCAAGCCCCTCTCGCCCTCCCCGCTGGTGGAGCGGCTGCGCGAGCGGACCGGCGTCGGCCGGGCGCCGGCCCTCTGGGCGCTCCCCCTGACTGGTCCCCTCCCGGGGCCGCGCACCGCCTTCGAGCACGCCGTCCTGGCGGGGCTGCACGCGCCCCGGCGCTGGTTCGGCCGGGTGCTGCCGCTGGCCCTGGAGGAGGCGCGGGCGGAGCTGGACTCCCCCGTCTATGAGCTGCGGCCCGACCGCCTGGCCGTCTACCGCCTCGCCGTGCTCGATGAGCTGGACCCCGACCTCCGCACCCCCGAGGGCCGGGCGGCGCGGGCGCGGCTCGGCCCCTATTTCGGCTTCATCGGCCGCCTCCCCGGCAGCGAGGGGGAGCCCCGCCTGCGCGACCTCTACATCACCCAGTTGGAGAACCTGGCGGCCTGTCCCTGGCAGCTCTTCCTGGTGCGCCTGCTGCGCCTGGAGCCCACGCCGGACCCCCTGGCCGCCCTGCCCGGCCTCGACGCCGTGCTGCTCGGCAACGTCGTCCACGCCACCCTCGACCGCATCGCCCGGCCGCCGGGCCAGCCGGAGGACGTGCGCGGCGTCCGCGGCCTCACCCCGGTGCCCGTGGCCTGGCCGGACGAGGACGTGCTCGACCGCGTGCTCCACGAGGAGGCCGAGCGCCTGCTGGCGCTGGAAGGGGTGCGCCTCGCCGGCCTCGCCCGTTCCCTGGCCGAGCGCGCCCGGCCCATGCTGGACACCGTCCGCGAGGTGGACTGGTCCGGCGGCGTGGTGCCCGTCCTGGCCACCGAGGCCGAGGGGGAGCTGGACGTGGGCGATTCCCCCGGCACGCTCCGCCACGTCCTCTTCCAGGCCGACCGCGTGGACCACAGCCGCGGCCTCGTGGTCTGGACCGACTACAAGACCGGCAAGCCGATCTCCAGGGCCAAGCGGCCCGAGGTCCGCCGCCGCCACTTCCTGGAGCGCGTGAAGTCCGGCGCCAATCTCCAGGCCGTGGCCTACCTCCTGGGCTCCGAAGGCGAGTCCATGGGGCGCTACCTCTTCCTCCGCCCCGGCCTCGAGGAGGACGCCCGGGAGTTCTCCGTGATCTCCGGCGACCAGGAGTTCGCCGAGGCCTTCGTGGCCGCCTCCGAGGCCGTGCTGGCCGCCTGGGAGTCCGGCAGCTTCTTCCCCCGCCTGGTCGAGCCGGACGGCCGCAGCGAGCCCGGCCGCTGCGGCTTCTGCACCGTGGCGGAAGCGTGCCTGCGGGGGGATTCCGGGGCGCGCCAGCGGCTGCATGAGTGGACGGTGGAGGGGGAGGAAGGGGAGGACTTCGCGGAGACGTCGCTGTTGCGGGTTTGGCGGCTGATGGGGGGCGGAGCCCCCCCGGAGCCCTCACCCCCCGGCCCCCTCTCCCGCCTTCCATCCCCCTCCCCGGGAGAGGGGGAGAGGAGAAAGAACGTCCTGCCCTTCTCCCCCTCTTCCGGGGAGGGTGGGAGGGGGCGGGAGAGGGGGCC
>DASVAS010000078.1:0-124022 GCA_036376245.1 Thermoanaerobaculia bacterium
CCCTCCCTCCCACCGCACACCGGGAGAGGGGAAGGGTTTGTCTGGTTTTCTCCCCTCCTCTCCCGGTGTGCGGTGGGAGGGAGGGGTCGGGAGAGGAGGGGCCGGGGGTGGTGAGGGCCGCGCTTGCTACCCACCCTCCGCGTCCGGCACGCCGCTCAGATCGATCACCGGCGTGCCCCGCATCAGCAGCGAGTAGAGCGCGAACGCCACGCCGAAGCCGACGAACCACGAATAGTCGTAGAGGACGCGCAGGCTGGGCACGAGGAGGCCGATCAGGGCGGCGGCGACGCCGGCGACGAGCGCGATCATCGCCTTCGCGTTCCAGCGGCCGTAGATCCCGTATCGATCATAGAGATCCGGCAGCGAGAGCCGCGCCTTGCGCACCAGCCAGTAATCCGCGATGAAGATCCCCGCGATCGGACCGAGGAACCCTGAATAGCCCACCAGCCAGCCGAAGATGTACGTGCCGTAATCAGACAGCAGCCGCCAGGGCATGATGACGATCCCGAGGATCCCCGTCAGCAGGCCGCCGATCGCGAAGGTGATCCGCGCCGGCCAGAGGTTGGCGAAGCCGTTCGCCGGCGCCACCACGTTGGCGGCGACGTTGGTGGTGAGCGTCGCGATCAGCAGCGCGAAGAGCGAGATCAGGATCACCAGCGGCTGGCCCAGCCGCGAGAGCAGGGCGACGGGATCCCAGATGGCCTCGCCGAAGATCAGGACCGAGGCCGAGGTCACGGCGATGCCGATGAACGAGAAGAAGGTCATCGTGGTCGGCAGGCCGAGGAGCTGCCCGCGGATCTGGGCCTTCTGATCGCGGGCGTAGCGCGACAGGTCGGGGATGTTGAGCGCGAGGGTCGCCCAGAAGCCGACGGTGGCGGTGAGCGACGGGATGAAGAAGGCAAAGAAATCCCCGGAAGTCTGGAACCGGCTCGGCCGTTCCAGGATGGGTCCCAGCCCGCCGGCCCGCGCCATGGCCCAGGCGAGCAGGGCCACACCGGCCAGGATCAGGAACGGCGCGGCCCAGGCCTCCAGCCGCCGGATGGCCTGGCTGCCCCGCACCACGATGACCATGTTCCAGGCCCAGAAGGCGAAGAACGCGATCCACATTCCACCCGGCACCCGCTGCCAGGCGGGAAAGGCGGTGGTGAGCATGATGTGGATGGCCTGCCCGCCGATCCAGGTCTGGATGCCGAACCAGCCGCAGGCGATCAGGGCGCGGAGGATGGCGGGCACATGGGCGCCGGAGGTGCCGAAGGAGGCGCGGGCCAGCACCGGGAAGGGGATGCCGAAGCGGGTGCCCGAATGGGCGATGAGGATCATGGGCACCAGCACGATGAGGTTGCCCAGGAGAATGGTCAGTAGCGCCTGCCACCAGTTCATCCCGCCCTCGACCAGGCCGGCGGCGAGCATGTAGGTGGGGATGCAGATCGACAGCCCGATCCACAGCGACGCGATGTGATAGGTGCTCCACGTCCGCTGCTCGACGCGGGTGGGGGCCAGGTCCGCGTTCCACAGGCTCGGATCGGTGGGAGGGACCCGCAGCTCGTACAGCTCGCCGCGGGCGCGGCGCATGGCCTGGAGGCGGTCTGGATTGGGCATGTCGGGGGTATGGTAGCACCCCGGTACTAGACATCCCTTGCGAGCTTCTCGTATACCTCTTCCGCATATTCTTCGTCGACTCTGGAGGAAGGCCATGACCCGGCTCGCAGCGTGTTTGACCCTGTTGATCCTGACGGCGTCTCCCCTGGCGGCGGCGCCGTTCCGAGTGACCCTGGAAAACGACGCGGTGGTGATCTCGGGGTTGACCGCCAAAGGCAAGGCGGCGCTCCTCGGCGTGACGCGCGAGATCGGCGAGGACGACTACCCCACCGCCCGGCGCCACCTGGAGGTCCTCATGGACGACGACGGGGACGGCGTGGTGCGCTACCCAGTCGAAGGGGGCGTTCCGGTCCGCTCCGTGTTCGCGGCCGTGGACCTGGCCAGCGGCGACTTCGAGACGGTCTCTCCCCAAGCCCTCGGCCTCCGGCGGGTCGACTGGCGGGGGCGCGGGCCCGGCCGGCGGCCGGACGGCAAAGACTCTGTGGAGGACCGGCGCCGCATTCTCGAGCTTCTGGTGGTGCGGCCGAGCGTGGGCGTCTGGGCCGCGCGCCTCAAGGACGGTGATGGGAGCGACGGCGACGGCGTCATCGATGGCCGTGTGGAGGGCCTGCTGGAGAGCCTGAGCCCGCTGGAAACCGGCCCGGAGGCGCCCTCCGTGTTCCAGCGCGACGACGTCGTGCTGGCGCTCGATCCCACCGTGCTGGAAATCACCCTCGTCAAGGTGCCCAACTGATGCGCGCGACGATCCTGAAGGCGTCCCTGCTCCTGACGCTCTGGCCCGCCCTGGCCGCCGCCGAGCATCCCAACGTCGCCAAGGGCGCCGGCCGGACCGCCGGCTTCGGCACCGTCGACGTCGATTCCGTGAATCCGTTCAACGGCAACCTGGTGGTCCGGCTGCCCATCGGCCAGGCCTATCCGGTGAACGCCGGCTTCACCTATCAGCTCTCGCTGACCTACAACAGCCAGACCTGGGAGCAGGAGACGTACGACGACACGACGATGGTCATCCCGGCGCGGGCCTCCAACGCCGGCCTGGGCTGGGCCCTGCAACTGGGGCGCCTCAATCCGCCGCGGCTCGACCTCTCCAGCATGCCGGTAGGGGACGGCGACCGGAACACCTACCTGGCGGCGGACGGCGCCACGCACGTCTTCTATCCCACGCTCCACGAGGGGGAGACCGTGGTCGCGGGAGTCGAATACACCCGGGACGGCTCTTATCTCCGCCTGAAGACCGCCACCAATCAGATCGAGTTTCCGGACGGCACCGTCCACACGTTCAGCGCCCTGGAAAACGGCTATCTGACCGAGATGAAGGACCCGTTCGGGAACTGGGTGCGGGTGAGCTATCAGGATTGCCCGTCCGCTCCCTGTCAGCCCTCGCAGGCCCGCCTCTGGCAGATCACCGACCGGCAGGGCCGGGTCCACAACATCACCTTGCGGGATACCGGGCAGGTCGATCAGCCGCTGGTGGTCACCCGGGTGGATCTCCAGGCCTTCGGCACGGGCAACCGGGCGGTCTACAAATTCCTTTACAACGACAGCACGGACGACCAGAGCACCACCGGCTCGCCGGTCCCACTGGCCGGCTGCGTACAGCCGGGGACCCTGGGAGACAACCACGTGGTCTGGCTCCTGACCCGCATCGTGCTGCCGGACGGCTCGTTCTACGAAAGCCCGAAGTCCTCCTATTTCTCGACCAACACGCCGGGAAACGCGACGACTCCCTGCAAGACCGGGCTCCTCAACCGGCTGCGGCTCCCCACCCTGGGAGCGATCGAATGGGATTACATCCTCTATAACTTCCCGGCGTCCTCCACCACCCGCAACATCTGGCAGAAGACGACAGGAGTCGGCGTGCGGCGGCTGCTGAACGCTTCGGGGACGTCTATCGGCGCGTGGACCTACACGACCAGCCTCGCCGGCGGCACCACCGCGCAGGAGACGCGGCTGATCAACAGCGTCACCGACCCTGCTCCCGTCAATACCAAGGTGACCCGCTATTTCTCGGTCTGCAAGGGCAACTGCTCCCACCCTGACGGTGAGTACGAATACGGCCTGCCTGTGGGGAGGGACGTCAATGGGGACGGCACCGGCCGCTTCATTTCTTCCCAGATCATGGACTCGACCGGCAACGTGCTGCGCGAGACCTACGTCCGCTATGAGCACGACGCCGCCACCCTGGGCGCTACGGTCGAGGACCGCAGCCGCCTCAATCAGCGTCTGGCCACGCAGCGGACCCTGTTCCTCGACAACATGGAATCGAGCTACGCCGACGAGACCTTCCTGGACTTCGACGGCCTGGGCCACTACCGCCGCCGTATCGCCAACGGCAACTTCCCGGGCAGCGCCTCGCGGTCGACCCACGTGGCCTACAACAACTCCATCGGCACCTACGGCCAGGCGGGGTACGTCCCCTGGCCCGCGACCTCGCCCTGGCTTCTCAACACCTCCCTGTTCAACTGGGACTTCGAGAACGGCAAGTATCAATACCGGGTCACCTGTTACGACACCAGCAAGGGAGTCATACTGCGCCACCGCATCCTCAAGGACAGCGGCGCCGCGGAGCACCCCAACGATCTCCTCCAGGTCTTTTCCTACAATTCGGTAGGCAATGTGGCGACCGAGTCGTTCTATGGGGGTGACACGCAGTCCCTGCCTGGCAACGTCTGCGGCATGGTCCTGCCGGCCAACCCCGTCTACCAGTACAGCCATCTCTATTCGGCGGGCGTGCGCTCGAAGACCACGGTCAACGTGAGCGGCAGCACGCTGAACGTCCTGGATCTGACCATTGACGCCGGGACAGGCCTGCCCAGCCACAGTCGGGACGCCGCGGGCAAGGAAACGGCCTTCACCTACGACGCGCTGAGCCGGCTGACGGTGGCGGACCCCGCGGACGACCTGCTGACCGCCTACAACTACTGCACGGCGACCTCCACGACAGCCTGTCCGGCCAGCGTGAGAGGGCAGGTGATCGAAGCGCGGCGGGCCACCGTCAACGGCTCGGACTTCACCGCCACCCGCACCCGCTTTGACGACTGGGGCCGGATGATCGAAGAGGCGGAGCGCATGCCCCCGTCCGGCACCTACGCCGCCCGGACGATCACCTACAACGCCCTGGGCTGGCGAACCTTGGTCTCCGAGCAGGGCTCGGCGAGCAGTACCGCCTATTCCTACGACGCCCTGGGACGACCGGTCACGATCACCCCGCCGGACGGCAACGCGCACAACGTGACCGTGAGCTATCAGGGCGTGCGGCAGGTCACCCGCACCACCAAGGTCGCCACCAGCCTGTCCGCGGAGACCAACGCCGCCACGGTCGAGATCTACGACCGTCATGGGCGGCTCTACGAGGTCACGGAACCGAACGGCGTCAAGACACGGTACGAATACGACGTCGGCAACCGGCTCAGCAAGGTCTGCCAGGGCGCCACGGGGACCGGCACGGCCACCTGCGGGCAGACGCGCCTCTTCTCCTACGATCATCGTGGATTCCTGCTCTCCGAGCAGCATCCGGAGAAGGGCGTCTCCGGCAACGGCGTCGTCTCCTACTTCAACTACGACGCGCGGGGGCACGTGGGAAGGAAGGTCGACGGTCCCAACGACCTCACCTTCACCTACGACAAGGCCGAGAGGCTGACCCAGGTGCGGGAGACCGGCGGCGCGCAGAGGGTCCTCAAGACCTTGACCTACGCCTCTTCCAACTTCACCGACATCTCCGGCACCGACTACCGGACAGGCAAGGTAACGTCGGCTTCGCGCTTCAACTACGTGGGATCGCCCTTCAACGCCACGGTGGAAGTGCGGGACACCTTCGCCTACCGGGGAACCGAAGGAAGGCTTTCGGAGACCTCGCGGCAGATGTTCTTCAACGGCGCCGCCGAAGAGAAGTTCTCCTCCACCTACGCCTACGACGGCCTGGGCCTCGTCTCCGCGCTCGGCTATCCCGACTGCGTCGCCGGCGACTGCCCCGCGTCGGATACGCCGCGCACGGTGACCTACAGCTACGGCTACGGCCGTCTGACAAGCGTTCCCGGCTACACGGGCACGGCGGGAGGCGTGACCCAGATCACCTATCACGCCAACGGCTTGTTGAATCAGGTTCCGCACGCGAACGGCGTGCTCTACACCCAGCAGAACGATCCCAACGGCATGCTGCGGCCCTCGAACATCACGGCCGCCCGGGGCGCCACCAATCTCTGGACCGCGGGGAGCCACACCTACGACGGGACGGGCAACGTCAAGGCCACCGGGACCCAGACCTACCTGTACGACAGCCTGAGCCGGGTAGTCCAGGGGAACATTTCCGGAATCACCCAGAGCTACACCTACGACAACTACGGCAACCTGCTGACCATCACCACGGGCGCTTCGACCGTCAACACGCCCACCTCGGCCTCGACGAACCGGCTGACCGGTGGCGTCTACGACGGCGCGGGCAACCTCACATCCTGGAACGGCAACGCCTACCAATACGACGCCTTCAACCAGATGGCGCGCTACACGTCCGGGGCGGAGGACTGGGTCTACCTCTACGGCCCGGACGACGAGCGCTTCTGGAGCTACCGCACGGCCGGAGGCGGCTCCCTGTGGACGCTCCGGGACCTTTCCGGCATGGTCCTGCGGCAGTACAACTCTCATCTGGGCTGGGGGGACTACGACGACTACATCTATCGCGGCTCCGCCTTGCTGGCGAACTACCGTTCCAACGGCCAGCAGCGCCACTTCGACGTCGATCACCTGGGGACGCCGCGCCTGGTTACGGATGCCGCAGGCAATCAGGTCGCGTTCCACACCTACTATCCCTACGGCCGCGAGCAGAGCACCCTCCAGGAAGGCGACCGCATGAAATTCACCGGCCACGAGCGCGACCTCGCGAACGTGGCGGGGGATGGGGACGATCTCGATTACATGCACGCGCGGCATTACTCGCCGGTGACGGGGCGGTTCTTGAGTGTGGATCCGATCGGAGGCACTCCAACGGTGCCGCAGAGTTGGAACCGCTACGCCTACGTGATGGGGCGGGTGATGAGCTACACCGATCCGACGGGGATGCAGGCGATGGGGAGGGGGTACGCGCCGACGGGGATGACTGTTGATGATGTCGCGGCCACCTTCAATGGCGGTACCATCACTGTGACAGCTCCTGCGTGGAGGGGTGGGACAACTTCCAATCCGTATACCGGCCTTTGGGGAGTAGGATCTCTATCATCTGGCAGCGATTTCTGGAACTCTCTCGCGACTGGAGGCGGATTGCTGGATGTGACTAGCGCGCGGGATTTTTACCAACGCAATTTCGAGCACTACGCCGTTGAAGGAAATACGGCCATGGCGCTATTGAATTTCGCCGTCGATGAGCTCTTTGTCCCTGATAGTCAAGGAGAACTCGGTGTTGAGTTGGCGATGGCGGTAATACCTGGACCACTTGACAACGCAGCTTATGCAGGCATCAAAGGCTCGAAGTTCTTTACGCAGTTCGCGAAGCGCAACCCGTTTGGGCACGCCGTAAGAAAACTAGGTCGCTTTACGGAGTTCTCAGTCAGCGTGCCAGGACGGGCGAAAGGTAGCTATACGCGTTGGGTCAAAGTCGTAAATCAAGACGGACGCACCGTCAAGCTCTACCATGACACCTTCGATAACAAGGGCAAGTTCATCCATCGAGGAGTCAAGGTACCAAGCCCTGAGCGGCATATTCGGTGAGATAGGTACGAAGTTATGAACGAAAAATTGCTTCTTGATTTCTTCACAGGAAAAATCCGCGCCCAGGTACTGGCGGAAGCATTGGATGGCGCTATTGATGCTGGTAGCACTTCAACAAGCTATACCGTCACAGACATGACAGAGGACTTTTGGGTAACGCCTCACCACCTGGGAATGGTTTGCGACGCATTTCTGGAGGGAAAACTTACAGCAGACCATCTCAAGGCAATTGGATTCATACTGATAGCTTCCGACAATTTTCTCTGGGATGGCACTGATCAGCAAGGAGAAAGGGTTACTGCCGTTGCTAACGAGTGGGCCACACCAGAAATAAATTATCCCATCACTATGGAAAACGTGGCCAAATGGAAGACATATCTTGCAAGCAGTAGTTGAATCGGCGTGCAGGAACAAGGAATGATGGCTTCTATGGCTTCTAAAGGGGCACAACTCATGACAACCTTCTCGCTATCCTTTCGAGTCATGGGCACAGATCTGGATCCCGACTTGGTTTCGCAGATTCTAGGCATGGAACCAAGCCAGAGCCATAAGAAGGGCGATCCTAATATTGGCAAATCGGGTCGCAGGTATTCCGATTTTTCGGAGGGACTCTGGGCGCTGAGCTTACAGTCCAAGGAAGCTAATAATCTGGAGGAACGGCTATCCACCATCGTGGAACTGCTACGTGACCGCGAGAAGGAGCTGAAGAGCTTACGTGAACTGGGCTACAGAATGGACATCTTTGTCGGCGTATTTGGAGAAAGTACGGGTAATCTTGGTTTCTCGATTGACTCGAACCTTCTGTCCGCCCTAGGCAAGCTTGGCCTGACTCTCGACTTTGATATCTATGATTAGAACACCTACTAGGCCAGGAGAACGCTCGCTTGGCTCTAAAAGATAAGGAGCTCCTTCGCGCCGTAATTTCCAGGCGGGAGCCGAGGCTGTTGAAGATCGTGGAGACGCTTGAAAAAGCACCTCTAACGGACGAGCAGAGAGAGATGCTTCGAGAGGTGCTGGCTGATGAGCTTTGTGAGTCAGGCCTGCGAGATGACGACGAGCCTAACGAGCTGGGGACTAGATTGGATGACCTGATCGGCAGATTGGGAGATTTTTGAGAACAGGATCTCCAGGTGCTCCCGGCTGAGAGGCTTCTGCCCATTCTCCATTTGATTGGAGGCCGAGGGCGGCCGCCGCGGCGCCGCGCGCTTCAGGCGTCGGCATGAGATCGAAGAGGGCCTTGATATTCATAGCAAAGGGATTCTACCCGAAGATCGCCACGCCGGCCACGGCTACAGCGCCTCTCGCCGCAATTCCGGAAAAACCTTACCCACCTTGTTGAGCAGGTAGTCGCCGTAGGTGCCCTCGAAGGCGTGGACGTTGGCCTGATCCCAGCGCTCGTCCTGATCGTCGGGGGGCGCTTCCACGCCCGGTAGATCGATCGGCTGCACCCGCGCGGAGAAGTTGGGATCGAAGAAGAACGGAAACGACAGCCGGTCCCGCGGGGCCGGGTTGCGCACCCGGTGCGGCGTGGAGCGGAACACCCCTTTCGTCATGCGGTCCAGCATGTCGCCGATGTTGCAGACGAAGGAGCCCGGCACCGGCGGCGCCGAGACCCAGCCGGACCGCGACTTCACCTCCAGGCCGCCGGCGTCGTCCTGCAACAGGATCGTCAGCAGGCCGTAGTCGGTGTGCTCCCCCACGCCCCAGAGCTCCGGGGCGGCCGGCGGCGGATAGTTGAAGATGCGGAACAGGGTCAGCGGCTCGCCGGTGTAGCGGTCCGCGAAGTAGGACTCCTCCAGGTCCAGGCTCAGGGCCAGCCCGGCCATCAGGCAATGCCCCAGCCGGGTCAGCGCCGCCATGTAGTCCAGAACCGCCTCGCGGAGGCCCGCCGGCTCGTGGGGGAAGAGGTTGGGGCCGTGCAAGGGAGTGCCGGCCTGGACCAGCGGGTGGTCCTCCGGCAGCTCCGCGCCGAAGTACAGGCCCTCCTTCTGGTCCGGCTTGCCGGAGGTCAGCTCGTCGCCCACCCGGAAGTACCCGCGCCAGGCCCGGCCGCCCAGAGCCATGCGGATCCGCATCTTGGTCTCCACGTCCTGGGCGAAGAACTCCCGGCTGAGATCGCGCAGCCGCGCCTGCAGGCCCGCGTCCACGCCGTGCCCCACGACGTAGAAGAAGCCGCTCTCCCGGCACGCCTGCCCGAGACGCGCGGCGACCTCCCCCTGGCCGGGGCCGCCGGCCACCAGCTCGCTGACGTCGACGATGGGTACGTGGGAAAAGTCCCGCTCTGTCCTCATGGGCGCATTGTAGGCGGAAGCTTGAAGCTTACAATCTATATGCTAGAATCACATCATCATGACCCCACAGCTTTCCGCTTCCGACATCCGTCGGTATTACGACGACGGCTTCCTCATCCTCGAAGATCTCTTTTCCCGCGAGGAAGTCGCCGGGATGGCCGAGGCCACGGAGCGGCTGCGCGCGATGGGACGGGAGCTCGCGGCGGCGCTCCCCGACGGCGGCGACGGCGCGGCCGAGCAGAAGGTCGAGCACGCCGGCAGCCAGTTCGTCTTCGGCGGCACGAACGGATCGCGCCGGCTGCTGCGGGTCGTCTGGGCGGGAGGCTGCGAGCCGGCGTTCCTCGCCTGCGGTCGGGACCCGCGGCTCACCGCCGTGGTCGGCCAGCTCTTCGACTCATCCCAGGCGGTCCACCTGCTCAACCAGTTGCACGCCAAGTACCCCAACGACGGGCTGGAGTTCGAGCCCCACCAGGACAGCGAGCACCGCCGCTACGGCACCCCGGAGTGGCGCGACGTCGACGGCCGCGGGTCCTACATCCAGACCGTGGTCGCGATCGACGACACGACGCTGGACAACGGTCCGCTGATCTTCTATCCGGGCAGCGGACGGCAGGGCCATCTCGATCCGGCCTTGGTGCGGAGCCAGTACCGGGGTCCCGGCGTCCCCGCGCTCCTGAAGGCGGGAAGCGCCGCCTTCTTCGGCCCCTACGTCGTCCACCGCAGCGCCGAGAACCGCGGCGCCGCTCCCCGGCGCATCGCCATCAACGGCTTCGCCCTCCCCGGCGCCAATTCCCGCCCCTACTTCGGCTCCGGCACCGGCATCCCGGTCGATCTTTTCCAAAGCTAGACATCTTTGCCCGGAACGGGCACGAGGTTTGCTGCCTTTTCCAGGGATAAGGAGGTGTCTATGGCAATCCAATGGCAGCGGGACATCGACGCGGCGCAGAGGGAGGCGAGCCAGGCCGGCAGGCCGTTGCTCCTCGACTTCACCGCCGCCCCCATGTGAGGGGCATGCGCTCGGCTGGAAGCCGAGGTGTACCCCGATCCCCAGGTTTCGACCTTCATCAGCGAGAACTTCGTTCCGTACCGGGCCCACGTCAAGGAACAGCCGGAGGCGTTCGAGCGCTTCGACGTCCAGTGGACGCCGACCGTGGCCATCCGCGACGCGGGAGGCACGGAGCGGCACCGCCTCGAGGGCTACCTGCCGGCGCCGGACTTCCTGGCGCAGTTGCGGCTGGGACTGGCCCACGCGGCCCGGGCGCGCGGCGACTGGACCGACGCGGAGCGCCGCTACCGCGAGCTGGCCGACGATTCCGCGTCGGGAGACGTGGCTCCGGAGGCGCTCTACTGGGCGGGAGTCTCGAAATACAAGGGTACGGGCGACGGCGGCGCGCTGGCGGAGACGGCCGGCCATTTCAAGACCCGTTTCACGGACAGCCCGTGGGCGAAAAAGGCGTCGGTGTGGGGACAGTGAGGCTCTATCCGAACAGGATCCCCTGGCCGCGCGCCAACGCCAGACGATAACCGCCATCGACCAGGACGAGAGGCTCCCACTCGGGGTAGGCCGCTTGTTCCTGGTCGATGTAGAACGTCACAGTCTCTCCACCGATCAAGGAGACCGGAAGTTCACTGCCGAGGGCCTCGGCGAGCAACCGGTCGAGGGTCTGGAGCATCTCGGCGCGCGTGTCCGTCAGGATCAGATCTCGCCGCAATCTGGGCCCGGAAGGAAATTCACCCAGGACCTTGGCGGGCGCCTCCCATTGCAGAAGCAGGGCGGCTTCGCGAGCCTTCAGGATGGGCGAATGCGACAGGTCTCTGACGATCGGCAGATGGGAAGAGAGAGCGTCCAGAGCAGGCCCCCTGAAGAATGGGGCTCCTTTCTTAGAGATGAAGGACGGAGGGACGTATTCGTCCGCCTCCCATCTCCCGCGCAACATCGCATCGAAGGACGGAATGAAAAGTAAGCCGTCCTCGAGCCGCCGGAAAGCGACGCGGTCTCCGGAGTTGCACCCGGGATAGCCGCAGCAATCACAAACGATCAGTTGAATCGACTCGCCGGCGTTCTCGGTCAAGTCCAGGAGGTCGAGGGCGTTCACGATTTCAATGCCGTCGGCGATCAGGCTCGTCGTGGCGTGACGCGCCTGCCCGGAGGTGCTGAAATCCATCTCGTGGCTACGGGTTTCGATCTTCTCGACGATCCACATGGTCCGGTCATCTTAAGCCAACCCCATCATCCAGACCACCCGATCTATCGACGGATCGGCACTTCCAGCAACGCGCCGGCGCACCGGCCCGGCAGGATCTCGACCGTCTGGGGTTTGATCCGCGGCAGGCCCTCAGGCGTCCGGGCCCGCAAGGTGTACTTCCCCGCGAGCTGTCCCTCGATCTCGAAATATCCTTGCTGATCGGTGACCACCTGGAACCGCTCGCCGCGAGGCCCCTCGATGTCGACCGTGACGCCCGGGACGCCGTCGGCGAGCGTCGGCATTCTCTCGCTGTCCTGCTCCAACTGGACGCGCCCGTAGAGGCTCGCCTGCGCGGTTCCCTCGGCCACCCGCCGCGCGTAGGCGACGGCGTCCGCCGCCCTGGAGGCTCGCTGGGTCGGTCCACAGATCGAAGTATGGAGCCGGCCGTCCTTGGCGCGCCCCGAGTAGACGAGATAGGTCTCGCCGATCTTGAACTCGAACCCGCAATCGCCGCCGCCGCTGCCGGTCCAGACCTCGACGGTGGGGCCCTCGACGCCGATGAAGCCTTCGATCACCTCGAACTGGAAGCGGCGAGACCAGAAGGGAGGAAGCCGTATCTCCCCCTCCTCCTCGTCGTCCACCGCTTCGACGCTGATCGCGCGGCCGAGGAAAAGGCTATCGGTTCCCCAATAGGTCTCGCACGGTTTGTCCGCGCCGAAATCCGCCACGCACGAGCAGGCGGAGACCGATCGCGCCAGAGCGAGTCCGAGAACGGCGGCGAGGAGGATCGGGGCGGAGCGAGGAAGAGTATTCATACTTCCTTGGACCCCGAAAACCGCGTTATGGTTCCCGAGCCGCCTGCCGCCCGGCTTCAGGGCTCCACGATGTCGGCCCGCAGTCCCCCTACGGCCGACAGCAGTTCCTGGCGCTCTCTGGCGGGAACCTTGAACTTGTCGAACGTGGCCTCCAGGTGCTTGACCGCCGCGTCCCAGTTCGCCTGCGAGATCTTCATTCCCTGGTGCGACTCCTTCATGCCGCGGCCGGTGTAATAGCAGGGGCCGCCGGTCGCCTCGCAGAGTTGCTCGACGACGAGCTGGCGGATGCGCTGGAGCGATTCGGTGCTGTGGCCGGCGAAGAATTTCGCAAGTTGGGGATCGGCCGCCAGCCGGCCCAGAAAGTCGTCGACGACGGCGGCGATCGCATCATAGCCGCCGATCCTCTTGTAGAGCGAATTCTCGTGCGCGACGGCGGGAACCGACATCCAGGCCAACAGCACGAAAGCGGCGGCCAGCGTTTTCATCCTGATCATGGAATCCTCCTCCTTTCCTCCCGGATACGGACTTCGCCGGGATTTGGATGAAGCGGCTGCCAGGATTGGCGGATGGGGCGCCAAGAGCGTCCGCCAACCAGGGCATCTGAGGCCGAAGGTCGATGCCCTGGGTGAGAAAGCTTCCGCGCATCCCGGCGGCTTGAAAGGCGCGGGAATCCCTTCCGGGATCAGCTCACCGTCGTTCAGCCGAAGTTTCGGCGGCACCGCGAAGTACCTTCCGAGTGAACCAGGACCGACCGCGGCGGACAAGGGATTTCATTCCTCGCACTGCTGCATGGACGCGGTGAGTCCATTCGGGCCTCGGGAACGCCTTCTGGACAAATTCCGCGAGCTCACGCTCTTGCGCTGGAACACCGTAGACCTCAACTTCTTCGTAGGTGAAGGAATTGTCCCACCACAAGCAGGCAATCGCCGCATCGGGTGTGATGCGGCTCCGATAGCTATGGGGAATGTGGAATCTCCAATCTGCGTGGATCATGTGGTACTTCTGCATGAAACGGATGTGGTTCCCGGCGATTTCGATGAGCCACCGGTGATGAGAGAGACCGACTTGGCCGGGGCGTTCGAGCCCCATGATTGATTCGTGAAGGCGTGACGGCACCTCTATGTAACCGGCCTTCGCGACGCGGTTGAGCTCGCGACATACACGCAGAGGATCGCGAAGATCTTCAAGCGTGTGAGAGCAAATGGCGAAGTCGAACTGCTTGTCGGTGAATGGCCAGGGGTCGCTGCTGCAGATGTCGTGCTGAACCCACGTCTCGCGCGTAAACCATTCGCGATCGCCGCCCTGGCTTGGTGGCCCCCCAAATGTTCTATAGAAGCCGCGGCTGTCGTACGGTTGGGCGTCCAGAATCCACTGGGCGCGGTTGAAGGGACAAGCCCACCCGCCAACATCGAGCACCAGATCCGTAGGTGCAAGACGGTCGAGGAGTTTGGTGACGTGTGTCTCGTGCATGGTTAGCGTTCCAAGTCCGCCAGCCTCGCGGGAGCAACAGCCTACGAAGGCCGCTCGTGCGCCTGCGCTCTCACCTGCGCTTCAAGACCCACGTGTCGATTTCCCACTGAACGTAATCGCGACCTTCGGCTTCAGGAATCTGATGGACGAGACCGGGCAGCGCCGCGAGCGCGGCCTGGATCTGATCGTTGGACGAATCCCTCAGCGGGACAATGAGCTTGCCGAGACTGTGGACGGGGAAGTGCTGGCCCGCGGCGCCAAAGAACCAACCGGCTGGCGACAGCAGCCGCAACAGCACCGGTACGACCCTGGGGTCGGTGTCGTAGAACACAAGCGATTCGATCGCTTCGCCTCTGGCTTCCGGCGGCGCTTCTCTGGACTCCGCCAGGGAGGCGACCAGGTCGACCAGGATGGGAAAGGCATGCGAGTCCTGGCGTTCCATCGCGCCGGAGAGGAGCTGTTCCGCGGCGACCTCGGAGAGGACGCCCGTTTTCGCAAGGGCGATTTGACGGACGGCGTCAACGCGGTTCTCGTCTTCAAGCAAGTATAGACGACGTACACCGTCGCCGCGCCTCTTGCGAGCTCAAACCGGTGGTCGCGAGCGAGACGCAAGGCGTCCGATTCGACCATGCGAAATTGATCCCGGACACGGAACATCCACAGGATCGACAACCGGTGGTCGACGGACGTGTCGGGATCACGGAGCAGCGTCAGCAATTTTTCGCGCAACAAGCCGCTCTCGCACCCGTCGGGCCTGCTGGACAACGCGGCGATAGCGGTATCCCGGGCAGGTCCAGGGTGATCGAGAAGCGCGAGAAACAACGGGTCGCGGGTGTCGATGACGCCGTCCTGCGCGAAGGTTGCTTGCGGGAGCAGCGAAAGCGCAAGGGCTATTGCCTTCAGGAATCTCATCCTCATTCTCCTCTCGGGAACCCATTGTAGGGCAGTCGCCGCAGAACGGCCGCGAGGGGCTTCGTATATCATCCGTTCGTGCACACCGACAGCCGGGGATCGGCACCGCCGGGGAGGCTCGGCCCCTACAGGCTCGACCAACCGCTCGGCAGCGGCGGAATGGGCATGGTCTGGCGGGCGTGGGACGAGCGTCTCGAGCGCTGGGTCGCGTTGAAGCAGATCCGCGCGGACGTGACCCTGCGCCACGGCCGCGAGCGTCTGTGGCGCGAGGCGCGCGCCGCGGCCCGCCTCAACCATCCGTCGATCGTCCACGTCTACGACATCGTGGAGGGCACGGACGGCGACTGGATCGTGATGGAGCTGGTCGAGGGCAGGACGGTCCGCGACGTCCTCCGGGAGGAGATCGCGCTCTCGCCGGCCCGCGCGGTGAAGCTCTGCCACGAGATCACGGAGGGCCTCGCCGAGGCGCATGCGCAGGGGATCCTCCACCGCGACCTCAAGGCGTCCAACGTCATCGTCACCGCCTCCGGCCGCGCCAAGATCCTCGACTTCGGGCTGGCCAAGGCGATCCCGCGCGAGGGCGGGCCGGAAAACCAGGACCTGACGATCTCGTCTCCGGACGTCGTGCTGGGCACCTGCTACGCCATGTCTCCCGAGCAGGTCCTCGGGCGCGATCTCGACGCGCGCTCCGACCTCTTCTCCCTGGGCTCTCTGCTCTACGAGATGCTGACCGGGGAGGCTCCCTTCAAGGCCGAGACCGCCGTGCTGTCGATCGCCAGGGTGTTGGATCACCGGCAGCCGCCGCTCCAGCAGACCCACCCCGAGATTCCGGCCGCGGTTTGCGAGCTGGTGGACTGGCTGCTGCAGAAGCGGCCGCAGGACCGCCCGCAGTCCGCGGCCGAGGTGCTCACGATCCTGGAAGCCGCGGCCGGTTCCTCCGCTCTGTGGACGAGCCCGGCGCGCCGCCCGGCGCCGCCGCTCCGGGTGGACGAGCCCACCGCGGCCACTCTCGCCGAACGGCCGCGCCGGCCCACCGAACGGCCCGCGCCGCCGGACGACAGTCAACGGCAGAGCGGCGGCGAGAGACGGACGGTCACCATCGTCTGCTGCGCCCTGGTGCAGCTCGACCGGCCTTCCGGAGAGGCGGACGCGCGCGCGATCGAGGCCCTCTCCGAGGCCGCGATCACCTTCGAGAACCTCGGGCGGGAGATCTGCGAGAAGCTCGCCGGCTCTGTCGGCGCCGTCCTCAACCGCACGCTGTGGCTCTGCTTCGGGTACCCGCGGGCGCATGAGGACGACGCCGAGCGCGCCGTCCGGGCGGCCCGGGAGCTGCGGGCGCGCTTCGCGGCCCTGCCGGTCTCGGCCGCTCACCGGCTGGCCGTCCGCACGGGCGTGCACTCCGGACCCGCCGTGGTGGTGACCCGCTCCTCCGTGAGCCAGACGCTCCTGCCCGGCGACAACTTCGACATCGCTCTCGCGATCCAGAGCCAGATGCCGGCGGGCGTCATCGGGGTGAGCGCGGCGAGCCGCCGGCTGCTCGGGAGGAAGTTCGCCACCCAGCCCCTGCCGGCCGTCCATCTGAAGGACCTCGACACCACGGTCGACGTCTACGAGCTGGGGGGCGCGCTGGACCATGGAAGCCAGGAGAACGAGCTCGCTCCCCCTCTGGTCAACCGGGAAGCCGAGATGCAGATCCTCCTCGACCGCTTCCAGCTCGCCTGCTCAGGATCGGGCCAGGCGGTGCTGATCGCCGGCGAAGCCGGGATCGGCAAGTCGCGCCTGGTCCGGGCCCTGTTCGAGCGGCTGGCGGACGAGGCGCCGGCCTGGCTGACGGCCCACGGCTCGACGTACGCCCAGAACACGCCGCTCTCCCCCATCGTCCATCTCCTCACGCGGGAGATCCTGGCCGCCGGTGACGGCGCGGAGATCTCCAGCGAGGAGAAGCTCCGCCGGCTCGAGAGGGTCCTCGACGAGCACGGCCTTCCCCGGCCGGACTACGTCCCGTTGCTCGCGGCGCTGCTCTCGTTTCCCACCGGGGAGAGCTATCCGTCCCTCGTCCTGAGCCCCGAGGCGCGGCGCCAGCGGACCCTCGCGGCCGTCCTGGCGCTCCTCGGCGCCATGGCCGAGCGCCATCCCCTGGTGCTGGTCGTCGAGGACCTGCACTGGATCGACCCTTCGACGCTGGAGCTTCTCGATCTCCTGCTGGGCGAGATCGCCGCGCTTCCCCTGCTGCTCGTCGCCACGTTCCGGCCCGAGCTGACGGCTCCCTGGCGCCACCAGACCTCGGTCACGCAGCTCAGCCTGGGCGGCCTGAACGAGACGCACACCGCGCAACTGATCGAACGCGTAGCCCAGGGGAAGCGGCTGCCCGCCGAGGTGCATCGGGAGATCGTGGCGCGGACGGACGGCATCCCGCTGTTCGTGGAAGAGCTGACCAAAGCGGTGCTGGAGACGGGGACGCCGCCGCGGGAGCCGTCAGGAATCCCGTTCACGCTCGACTCCTCCCTCCTCGCCCGCCTCGACCGGCTGGGGGACGCCAAGACGGTGGCGCAGCTCGCGGCGGTGATCGGCCGCACCTTCCCACTGGAGCAGTTGGAGGCCCTCTCCTGGATCAAGGGGGCCGCCCTGCAGGCCGCGCTCGGACGCCTTCTCCAGGCCGAGATCCTGTACCGCCGCGGGTCGGCGCAAGGGATGCGCTACACCTTCCGGCACGCCCTGATCCAGGACGCCGCCTACCTGTCGCTTCTGGAGAGCGACCGCCAGCAGCTCCACCGGCGGCTGGCCCTCCTGCTCCAGGAAGAGTTTCCAGCGGTCGCGGAGGCCGAGCCCGAGCTCATGGCGCATCACTGTGAGCGCGGCGGCCTGATCGCGGAGGCCGTCGAGCACCTCCGGCGGGCGGGCCTGCGCGCCGCGCAGCGTCCGGCCCTGCTGGAGGCGGTGCGCCATCTGAGCCGCGCCCTCGGCCTGCTGCCCGGCCTGCCGCCCTCCCCCCAGCGGCTGGCGCTGGAGCTCGCGCTGCGCTCCACCCTCGCCCCGGCCCTGGTGGCGACCCAGGGATGGGGGTCCGCGGAGGCCGGCGCCAACGCCGAACGTTGCGTGGCTCTCTGCCGGCAGATGGGGGACGGCGCGCCGCTGATCCTGGCGCTCTACGGGCTGTGGACCTACCACCTCCTGCGGGGAGAGCGCCAGCCCGCCATCGCTCTCGCGGACGAGATCGCGCGCCTGGCCGCGACTCCCGCGCAGGTCTACATGGGCAGCTACACGCAAGCGGTCGTCGCCTACTATGGCGGCCGGCCGCGGGAAGCGCTGGTCCTGGCCGAGCAGGCGACGGCTCTCTACCGGCCCGACATGCTCCCCGAGCTCACGGCCTTCGGCATCGAGTCCATCCTCATGCCGCACGCCTATCAGGCCTGGATCCTGTGGCGGCTCGGCGAGCCGGACAAGGCGGTCCGCAAGCGCGACGCGGCGCTGGCGACCGTCGAGAGCCTGCGCTCGCCGTTCGTTCTCGGCATGGCTCTGGTGTCCGAGATGACCCTGCTGCACGACCTGCGGGTGCGGGATCCGGAACGGGTCGAGGACCTGGCGGAGCGGCTGATGACGCTGGCCCGCGAGCACGGGTTCGCCTTTCTCTATGCTTCCGCCCACTGCGGGAAGGGATGGGCCGTCTGCCAACGCGGCGACCTGGTCGGCGGGACAGCCCTGATTCAGACGGGCATCGACCTTTACGCGGCCACCGGGGCGCGGCTGACGATGAGGTACTGGGGCGCCTACCTGGCCGAGGCCTGCCTGGCGGCCGGGCGGCTCGCCGAAGGGTTGGCCGTCCTCGACGAAGCCCTGGTCAGGTCGGAGACCCGGCTCGACGCCTACTTCGATGCCGAGATCCACCGCCTGCGGGGCGAGCTCCTGCGCGCCTCCGGAGACGCCGGCGCGGCCGAAGCCGCCTTCCGGGCGGCGCTCGCGGTGGCGCGCGACCAGGAGGCTCCCGCCTTCGAGCTGCGCGCGACGACCAGCCTGGGCCGGCTCCTCGCCGGGCAGGGGCGCGGGCATGAGGTCCTGCCCCGTCTCGCCGCCCTCTACCAGACGTACAGCGAGGGGTTCGAGACCCGCGACCTTATAGAGGCGCGCGAGCTCCTCGTGTAGGATTCCAGCGTGCACTCTGAAAATCCGGGTCCGGACCCGCCGGGGAGGCTCGGTCCGTACAGGCTCGACCAACCGCTGGGCAGCGGCGGCATGGGCGTGGTCTGGCGGGCGCGGGACGAGCGTCTGCAGCGTTGGGTGGCGTTGAAGCAGATCCGCGCCGACGTGGCCCTGCGCCATGGCCGCGCGCGCCTGTGGCGCGAGGCCCGCGCCGCGGCCCGCCTCAACCATCCGTCGATCGTCCAGGTCTACGACGTCGTGGAGGGCGCGGACGACGACTGGATCGTGATGGAGCTGGTCGAGGGCAGGACGATCCGCCGCCTGCTGGAGGAAGAGGCCGCCCTGCCTCCGGCGCGCGCGGCGAAGCTCTGCCGCGAGATCGCGGAAGGCCTCGCCGAGGCGCACGCGCAGGGCATCCTCCACCGCGATCTCAAGGCCTCCAACGTCATCGTCTCCCCCTCGGGCCGGGCCAAGATCCTCGACTTCGGGCTGGCCAAGGAGATCCCGCGCGAAGAAAGCGCCGAAGAGAGCCAGGACCTGACGGGCTCGGTGCCGGGCGCCTTGCTGGGCACCTGCTACGCCATGTCTCCCGAGCAGGTGCTCGGGCGCGACCTCGACGAGCGTTCCGACCTTTTCTCCCTGGGCTCGCTGCTCTACGAGATGCTGACCGGGCAGGCGCCTTTCCGGGCGGAGACCCCCGCGCTGTCGGTCGCCCGCGTGGTGGAGTACCGGCAGCCGCCGCTCCAGCGGACCCATCCTGGCATCCCGTCCGGGATCTGCGAGCTGGTGGACTGGCTGCTGCAGAAGCGGCCGCAGGACCGGCCCCAGTCCGCGGCCGAGGTGCTGGCGATCCTGGAAGCCGCGACCGATCCCGCCCCGAAGGCGGAGCCGCCGCGCCGGCCGGCTCCGCCGCCCCGGCTCGACGAGCCCACCGCCGTCACTCTCGCCGACCGGCCGCGCCAGCCCGCGCCGCCGCCGCCCGCGCCGGTCGATCCGCAGAGGCAGAGCGGCGAGCGGCGGACGGTCACCGTCGTCTGCTGCGCGCTGATCCAACTCGACCGGCCCTCCGGGCAGGCGGGAGCGCTCGACGTCGAGATCCTTTCCGACGCCGCCATCAACTTCGAGAACCTGGGGCGGGAGATCTGCCAGGACCTCGACGGCTCTCTCGGCGCCGTCCTCAACCGCACGCTGTGGCTCTGCTTCGGGTACCCGCGGGCGCACGAAGACGACGCCGAGCGGGCCGTCCGGGCGGCCCGGGAGCTCCAGGCGCGCTTCGCCTCCCTGCCCGTCTCCGCCGCTCACCGGCTCGCCGTCCGCGCGGGCGTGCACACCGGACCCGCCGTGGTGGTGACCCGGCCCTCGGTGGGCCAAACGCTCCAGCCCGGCGACACCTTCGACATCGCCCTGGCGATCCAGAGCCAGGTGCCCGCGGGCCGGATCGGAGTGAGCGCGGCGAGCCGTCAACTGCTCGTCCGGAAGTTCGCCACCCAGCCTCTGCCGTCCGTCCATCTGAAGGACCTCGACGCCACGGTCGACCTGTACGAGCTGGGGGCTCCCCTGGAGCGCGAGAGCCTGAAGGACGGCCAGGCGACCTCCCTGGTCAACCGCGAGGCCGAGATGCAGATCCTCCTCGACCGCTGCCGGCTGGCCTGCTCGGGGTTGGGCCAGGCGGTGCTGATCGTCGGCGACGCCGGGATCGGCAAGTCGCGCCTGATCCGGGCGCTGTCCGAGCGGTCGGCGGCCGAGGCGCCGATCTGGCTGGTCGCCCAGGGCTCGGCGTACACCCAGAACACGCCGCTGTCGCCCGTCCTCCACCTCCTTTCGCGGGTGATCTTCGCCGCCGGGGACGGCGAGGATCTCTCCACCGAGGAGAGGCTCCGCCGGCTCGCGGCCGTCCTCGACGAGCACGGCCTCGCCCGTCCGGACCATGCCCCGCCGCTGGGCGAGCTGCTCGCGCTGCCGGTCGAGGAGCGCTACCCGCCCCTCGCCCTCAGCCCGGAGGCGCGGCGCAAGCGGATGCTCGCCTCCATCCTGGCGCTCCTCGGCGCCATGGCCGAACGCCATCCCCTGGTGCTGGTCGTCGAGGACCTGCACTGGATCGATCCCTCGACGCTGGAGCTCCTCGACCTGCTGCTGGCGGATATCGCCGTGCTTCCCCTGCTGCTCGTCGCCACCTTCCGGCCCGAATTCACGGCCCCCTGGCGCCACCAGACCGCGGTCACACAGCTCAACCTGAGCCGCTTGAGCGAGACCCACGCCGCGCAACTGGTCGAGCGGGTCACCGAGGGGAAGGGGCTGCCCGCCGACGTGCGCCGGGAGATCGTGGCGCGGACCGACGGCATCCCGCTGTTCGTCGAGGAGCTGACCCGGGCGGTGCTGGAAGGGGGCGCGCTCCGGGAGCCGGCGGGCATCCCGTTGACGCTGGGAGGCTCCCTCCTCGCCCGCCTCGACCGCCTGGGGGAGGCCAAGACGGTGGCGCAGCTCGCGTCGGTCATCGGCCGCACCTTCACACTGGAGCAGTTGGAAGCCCTCTCCTGGATCAAGGGGGCCGCCTTGAGCGCCGCGCTCGGGCGGCTCGTCCAGGCCGAGATCCTGCACCGCCGCGGGCCGGCGCGGGGGGTGCGCTATGTTTTCAGGCACGCCCTGATCCAGGACGCCGCCTACCTGTCGCTGCTGGCGAGCGACCGCCAGCAGCTCCACCATCGGCTCGCTCTCCTGCTCCAGGAGAAGTTCCCGGCGGTGGCCGAGGCCGAGCCCGAGCTCATGGCGTATCACTGCGAGCGCGGCCTGCTGACGCTGGAGGCCGTCGACTATCTCCTGACGGCCGGCCAGCGCGCCATGCAGCGCCCGGCGGCGGTCGAGTCGGTGAGCCACCTGACCCGGGCCCTCGACCTGCTGCCGGCCCTGCATGCGGCGCCCGAGCGGCTGGAGCGGGAGCTCGCCCTGCGTTCCGTGCTCGCCCTGGCTCTGGGCGCCGTCAAGGGCTGGGGGGATCCGGACGTCGCCGCCAACGCCGAGCGCTGCGTGGCTCTCTGCCGGGAGATCGGAGACGAGGCGCCGCTGATCCCCGCGCTCTACGGCCTGTGGACCTGCCACTTTCTACGCGGAGACCGCCAGCCCTCCATCGACCTCGCGGACGAGATCGCGCGCCTGGCCGCCACCCCCGCGCAGGCCTACATCGGCCACGCGATCCGGGCGTACACCGCCTACCATGGCGGCCGGTTCGCGGAAGCGCTGGCCCTGTGCGAGCGGGTGCTGGCGACCTTCGAGCCCGCGATGATCCCCGAGATCGAGGACTTCGGCCCGGAGTCCATCTTCATGCCGTGCGTTTATCAGGTCTGGACCTTGTGGGCCCTCGGCGAGCCGGACAGGGCGCTCCGCCAACGGGACGAGATGTTCTCGTTCTTCGATTCCCTGGGCGCCCCCTTCCAGCTCGGCACGGCGCTGCTCTGTGAGATGACCCTGCTGCGCGACCTGCGGGCGCCGGGCCTGGAGGAAGCGGCGGACCGGCTGATGGACGTGGCCGGCGAGCAGGAGGCGGTCATTCTCTACTCCGCCGCCCAGTGCGGAAAAGGATGGGCCCTGTGCCAGCGCGGCGACCTGACGGGCGGGACGGCGCTGATCCAGGCCGGTCTCGACCTTTACGCGGCCACCGGGTCACGGCTGGGCTGGGGATACTGGAGCTGCTACCTGATCGAAGCCCATCTGGCGGCCGGGCGGCTCGCCGAGGGTCTGGTCGCCGCCCGCGAAGCCCTGGCCATGTCGGAGACCCAGCTCGACGTCAACGACGTCGCCGAGCTCCACCGCCTGGAAGGCGAGCTGCTGCGCGCCTCCGGGGATCCCCAGGCGGCCGAGGCTTCTTTTCAACAGGCGCTCGGCGTCGCCCGCGAGCAGGGGGCCCGCGCCTTCGAGCTGCGCGCGGCGGTCAGCCTCGGCCGCCTCCTCGCGGACGAGGGCCGCGCGGCGGAGGCGCTGCCCGTTCTCGCCGCTGTCTATCAGACTTTTCAGGAAGGATTCGCGACCCGCGATCTCCAGGAGGCGCGCGAGCTGCTCGACCGGCTGGCGGCCGAGCGACCCATACCGCGGGATGATTGATAGGTTTTCGGGTACCTTGGAACACGTTCAATGCACGGCCGTGGAGCACGCTCCCGCCAGGGGCGGGCTCGCCAGCCGCTCCGCCAGCAGCAGCGGAAAGGTCAGCAGGATGGGCGGGTCGATGGGCTCGGGGGGGCGCAGCGTCACCTCGACCGGCGCCGCCGCCACGCCGTTGCGCACCTTCACCGCCCGCCGCAGGGTGCCGCGCAACGCCCGCTCCAGCAGCAGGAGCTCCGCGGCGTCCTGCGCTTCCGGGTCGACGGCGGCGGCGAAGAGGTGGAACGTGCCGTCCGGAAGATAAGAGATCTGGAACGGCCCGGGTTGCGCGAGCACGGTGCAGGCGAGCGGCCGGCCTTGCGGCAGCGGGCTGGCGAACAGCCCGAGGAACACCGGTCCGCGGAAGCCTTCCGGCGCCTTCACCTTTCCATGCAGACTGTTCGGCCCCACCTGATCGACCGCCGCGAGACCGCTTCCCAGGCCTCTGAGGAGCGGCTCGATCCCTCCTGAACGGGCGAGCGCCCGCAGCCGCTGCGGCGGCACTCCGACCAGATCGGTGAAGCGGCGGGTGAACGTGCCGAGGCTGTTGTAGCCCACCTCGAAACAGATGTCGGTGACCTTGAGCTGAGTGGTCACCAGCAGGCGCTTGGCCTGCCAGAGGCGGAGCGCGCTCAGGAACTGGCAGGGCGGCATGCCGGCCACCTGGTGGAAAACGCGGTTGAAATGGTAGGGGCTGATGAGCGCCACGCTGGCCATGTCCTTGAGCGAAAACTCCCGGGCCAGGTTCTGATACATCGCGTGGATGACCCGGTCCACGGCCCGGCGATGGGCCTGGATGGTGTCGGGCCGGCTGGTGCTGGCGAGCGCAATCATTGTCATGGGGCCTCCCCTTCCTCGTGAGCAGCCCTGGAGCTCATCGATCCACAACAGCTCGAACGTCTTTCCCCCAACAGAATCGCGCGACGACAGAGCCAGCAGTCTACGCTGTTTAAGGCACAGTGCAATGAAAAAGTGAAAGATTCGCAACCGGGGAGAAATTCCGACCGTTTCGAACGGAAAACATGGAAGAAGGCAATCTCGGATAAGACGCCTTTCTCACGCCGTTCTACCGTGATGCCAGCGACGGGGCCACGCCACCGCGGGTCGAAGGAAAGAAAGGATATGCAACAAAAAAGTCTGAAAACACGCGCCAGCCATGTCGCAACCAACGCTACGGCGTACTCGTACGTCGGCAACATCGGATGCATCCGGTTTCCGGTCCCCATCCGCAAGGCTTCCGGAGTCAAGCGGGGGGACCGCCTGGAAGTGGAGGTCCAGGCGGACGGCTCGCTTGTCTTCGAGAAGCTCGGCCCGCTGGACGGCGTCCCCGAAGAGGCCGTGGAGGTCGAAGGCTGCGCGTGCCAGAACGCGCCGGCGGGCTGCGGCGGCGGCAAGCCCGACGTGCTGACGGTCGGGTGGAGCTACGTCCGCTTCAACGAGTTGCGCGCCGCCGAGCTCGGGCTCCTGCCCGACGTTCCGCTCAAGCTGGTGGGCGAGCCGCAAAAGATCACCGTCTCGATACACCGTGATCTCAGCGATCTGGAGGGCGTTTCCCGTTCGCCGTGCCCCCCCTGAGCGGCGACGAAAATCCTTAGAAAGCCGGTTTTCAAGGAGGCCAGTATGTCGATATACCCGTATCGAAATGAGTCACTGATCCAGATGGAGACCTACTTCACCGACCCGGCGAACGCCGAGGCGCTGGTGGACCAGGTGCGGGCCAAGTGGGCGATCCTGCGCGAGAACGGCCTGGCCGACGGGTATCCCGTCGAGGTCTTGCGCAGCCATGGCGGCAACGGCGACCCCGTGAAGGTGATCGAGATCTTCAAGTGGAGCTCCCGCCAGGCGGAGATGGAGGCGCAGACCAACTCCGGTTATTGCGAGGCCCTCTCCCAGGTCAAGAGCCTCTCCAGCCGGAGCTCGGAGAAGGACGCGCTCACCGGCGTGGTCCGCGGCTTCAACGCCAATTTCCCGCGCATCGGCGGCGTCGAGCTGCTCAAGGGGGTCTGCTCGTGCCTGCTGTCGGTCGACGGGATGGTGCAGGACTACCCGATGAGCGTCAAGAACGGCATCGTCCTGATGCACCGCAGCCCGCGGATGGACCTGGACGGCGACGGCCGCAACGAGATGTATCTGAAGATCCTGATGCACGGCGGCGAGATCATCCAGGCCGCCCTGGGGCCGATCCGCGTCGAGCAGAACTTCGCGCGGCCGAACGACGGCCTGGTGAAGTCGCTGGGCGAAGGGGGCCAGGACTTCCCGGCGATCGGCATCTGGAGGGTTTCGTGGAAGATCCAGACGGCGCTCGGCCCGGTGCTGACCGATCCTGATCAGCCGCTCATCTTCGGGCCCGCGAAGGTCAACCACTACCCGCCGGTGGGAACCCACTTCCACGCCACGACGGGCCCGGTGAAGCTGGTCCTCGAGAAGACGGGCGAGACGGTCGGCAAACTGGTGCCCGGCGAGCTCACGGCCTTCGACATCGTGGTTTCGAAGGACGACGAGATCTTCGCCGACCACCTGAACGCCGCGCCCCCCGACATCTTCGAGATCTGGGAGAAGAACCGTCACCGGGTGCACACGGCGGTGGGTGAAGGGGAGGCTCTGCCGGGCCTGGCCCCGGAGCTGGTCGCCACGCCGCGGCCGGAGAGCGTGAGTGCGTGAAGCGGCGCGGCGCGGCGGGGAACGGATCGCGGGCGGCGCCGACCTACTGGCTCAGCCAGTCGGGGATGAGGGAGGCCCCGCCCGCTTTCCTTCCCGCGCGTGCGGAGGTGGCGGTGATCGGCGGCGGCGTCATCGGGGTGGTGGCGGCCTACGAGATGGCGCGGCTCGGGGCCTCGCCGCTGCTGCTCGAACGGCGGCGCCCGGGGTGGGGAGCCAGCGGCCGGAACGCCGGGCTGGTCCTGGGCAACGCGGCGTCGCTCGACGGGATGCGGGCCGTGCTGGCCGAGGAGCGGCTCGACGCGGACTACGGCGAGCCCGGGCATCTCGCCCTGGCGAGCTCGGCGGCCATGCTGGAGCGCATGCGCGAGGAGATCGCCCGGCGGCCGCCCGGCGCCATGCCGGTCCAGGCGCTCGACCGCGGCGCCTGCGAGGACGTGCTGGGGATGCGGATCGCCGCCGGGTTCGCCGGCGGCCGGTGGATGCCCCGCGCCGGCGCCGTCCACCCGGCCCGTCTGGTGTCGGGGCTCGCGGACGCGGCGGCCCGCCGCGGCGCGACGATCGCCGCCGGCACGGGCGTGCGGCGCTTCCGCCGCGTCTCCAACGGCGACGGTTTCGAGCTGGAGACCTCGCGGGGCCGCGTCCGGACGCGCCAGGTGGTGCTGGCCTGCGGCGCCGCCAGCGGCTGGCTCTGGCGGCCGTTGCGCGCGCTGCTGTCCCCCTCGCGGGGACAGGTGCTGGCGACCGCGCCGCTGCCCGCGCTCTTCGGCCCCGGGCTGGCGGTGGACTACGGCGCGGTGTACTGGCGCCAGGCCCCCGACGGCGTGGTGGTGCTGGGAGGGTGCCACCACCTGGACCCGGCGGCCGAAGCGACCGGCCGCGTCGGGCTCAATCCCCGCATCCAGGACGCCCTGGAGCGCTTCCTCCCCGAGGCTTTCCCCGGCTTGCCGCCCGTCCGCGTGGCGTGGCGCTGGGCCGGGATCATGGACCAGACGCCCGACGGCCGGCCGCTCGCCGGGGCCTGGCCGGATGGCTCGGGCCTGTGGATCGCCGCCGGCTTCGGCGGGCACGGGCTGCCGCCGGCGCTGGAGATCGGCCGGGCGCTCGCCCGCGCCGTCGTGGCGGGCGAGCGGCCGGCCCTGCCGGCCACGCTCGATCCGGCCCGCTTCCGGCCACCGGCCTGAAACAGGAGGACCTTCCGTCATGAGCCTGCGCGCAGCCCCGCTCCTCTACGTCTTCATGGAAACGACCCGCATCCCCCAGCAGCGCGCGTTCTTCGAGCGGATCCTCGGCCTGCCGCTCATCGAGGTCGAGCCGCACCTGCCCCACCACCGCCACGGCGTCACCAAGTACGACGCCGGCGAGATCATCTTCTCCCTCAACCTCTCGGGTCCCAACCGGTTCCACGCGGGCGAATCGGACGCGCTCGAGACGGTGCTCGCCGTCTCGCCGGCCTGGCCCCTGCGCTGGCTGACCGAGCTCGATTCCGGGCTGAGCACCCGGGACGGCCGCCTGTTCACCGACGTGGAAGGCCATCACTTCGTCTTCCAGCGGGCCGCGGCGGGGGAAGAGCCCGCGGAGGGGCATCCGGTGATCGCGGAGCTGCGGCTCACGGTGGACGACCTGGAGGCGTCGGTCCGCTTCTACCGCGACGTGCTCGACCTGGAGCTGATGGAGCGCACGAACGGCAGCGCCTGCTTCGCCACCGGCAGCGTGCCGCTGCGGCTGGCGCGCGGCGACGCGGCGGCGGACGGTCTGCGGCCGCGCCGGAACGCCTACCTGCTGGTCTTCCACACCGGCGACCTGGAGGGGTCGCGGGCGGCGCTCCTGGAGCGCGGGGTGGCGTTCAAGACGCCGCGCGCGGGGTACAGCGAGATCGGCGGCACGATCCGGTTCGACGATCCCTCGGGCCACCGCTTCTGCCTCTACGAGCCGTCGGCGGAATGCCTGACCTGGGGCAGCGGCCCCAAGGTGATCGAGATCGCCAACGGGCACGGCCTGAAAAGGAGAGCGATATGTTGAACGAAACGAGGGTGCTCTACGTCTTCATCTACGTGCGCGACCTGGCGGCGTCGCGGGCCTTCTACGCCGACACCCTGGGGCTGCGGGTGATCGAGGAGGATGAAGGCTGCGTCAAGCTCGACGGCGGCCACGCCATCCTGGCGCTCAACCGGGCCGCCGACTACGGCATCGTCCTGCCCGACATCAACGATCATTCCACCGACGTCGTCTGGCTGGTCGACGACATCGAGCAGGCCACCTCCAACCTGACGGCGCGCGGCGTCCAGTTCCGCCCCACCGACTGGTACCAGCCCGGGGGGATCGCCGACTTCTACGATCCCGACGGCCGCTGGCTCACTCTCTACCAGCCGTCCCCCGAGGCGCTCGCATGGCCGAGCGGCGAGCGCATCCGCGCCGTCATGGAAGCCCGCCGGCGGCGCAACGGCGGCGACGTCCAGCAGCGGGTGTCCCTGCCGCCGCCAGCCGGAGAGGAGCCGCCGGGCCTGGCCGACGCCGAGCTCATCTACCTGTTCTCGTTCGTGCCGGACTCGCGCGCGGCGCAGGACTTCTACCACCGCACGCTCGGGCTGCAGGCGCTCGAAGGGGGCCCCTGCAGCCGCACCTCCGGCGGCGACGAGGACGGCGTGGTCAAGTGGGACACCGGCGGCGTCATGATCGCCACCCACCACGTCGAGCCGCAGCGCACGCAGGAGGAGTTCGACCAGCACCTGTGCCCGCCGCCCGAGCTGCAGGGCGGGCGGATGAAGGGGGTGGCGCCGGTCTTCTACGTTCCGGCCCTCGAGAAGGTCGCCCAGGAGATGGCGCGGGAGTATCCCGACCTGGCGCTCCAGGTGCGGCGCGCGCCGGTGGGCGCGATCGCCCGCATCGACGATCCGACCGGGCACCTGGTCTTCCTCTACGAGCCCTCGGCGGAGGCGCTGGCCCTGCCCAGCGGGCGGAAGATCCAGGAGATCCTGGCGCTGCCGCTCGACCTGCCGGTCTGCGTCTCCTGACCGTCTGACCGCCGAAGGGGGTCGCCGCATGGCCTGGCAACGACAGGAACCGCGCCCGCCCGCGCCGCCGCAGGCCCTGGCGGTGGCCTCCTGGGGCACGCCGCCGGGGGTCCGCCTGGACCTGCGCTACGCCCCGGACGAGGCGCCCTTCCTCGACCCGGCGCCCGCCGCGGTCTGGAAGAGCGTCGTGAGCGCGGCCGGCCGCGGCGGCGCGGAGGCCGTGGCCAGCTACCCGACGGACGACCCCTACGGCGGCGAACGCGGGGCCGGCGCCGTCTCGCGCTTCTTCGGGGCGCCGCTCGCGCCCGGCCAGGTCACCTTCGGGGCCGGCGTCACGTCCCTCCTCCATGGTCTGGCGGGGCTGGCGGACGGCGGACCGGTCGCCGCGCCGGAGCTGGCCCATCCCGACCTCGCGGCCTGGGCCGTCTCGCGGGGGAGCGCCGCGCGCCTCCTCGCCGGGCCCGCCACCCGCGAACGCCTGCTGGCGCACCTCGAGGGGACGCGGCCCGCCCTGCTCTACTTCGACCGCCCCGACTTCCTCGGCCATTTCCTGCCGCTGCACGAGCTCGCGGAGGTGGCGCGGGCGGCGGCGCGCCTGGGAGCGGCGGTGGTGATCGACGAGAGCCCCGCGCCCTACCTCGGCCCGGCGGCGAGCGCGGTGGGGCTGGTGAACGAGGTGGACAACCTGGTCGTGCTGCGCGGGTTCACCAAGGGCTACTCGCTGGGCGGGATGCGCGCGGCGTTCGCCGTGGCCTCGCGGGGGATCGCCGGCGCGGTCCGGCGGCTGGTGGCGCCGATGCTGGCGAGCGAGCTCTCCCTGCTCGCGGCCCTGGCGCTGCTGGCGGCGGGGGACGTCTTCCCCCGCCTGCGCACGCGCGTCCGGGCGGTCAAGCCCGAGGCCGTGCGGCTCCTCCGCGCCGCCGGCCTGGCGGTCCTCGACAACCACGAGGACCTGCCCTGGACGGGCCTCGCGGACCCCGGCGGGGCCGCCTCGGCCTGGCTGGAACGCCGCGGCATCCGGGCGCTGCGGCCGGCGCCCGCGCCCGTCCTGCCCGCGCCGCGGCTCGACGTGCTGCGCCTGACCATCCCGCTGTCCGACGAACGCATCGCGCTGTTCCGCGGCCTGCTCGCGGCAACGGCGCAGGAGGGAGACCATGTCCAGGCCTGAAACCCCCACCAACGGAGCCCCCCGGCGCGCGCTGGTCGTCGCCGCCCATCCGGACGACCCCGAGTTCCTGTTCGGCGCCACCGTCGCCAAGCTCGTCGCCGACGGCGGCGAGGTGAGCTACGTGGTGTGCAGCGACGGGGCGAACGGCAGCCGGGACCCGGCGATCCCGCGGCAGGACCTCGCCTCCGTCCGCAGCGAGGAGCAGCGCCAGGCCGCCACCGCCCTGGGAGTGCGCGACGTGGTCTTCCTGGGCTTCCCGGACGGCCTGCTGGCGCCCACCGCCGAGCTGCGCGCCGCCATCGCGCGCCAGATCCGGTTCTTCAAGCCGGACCTGGTCATCACGCACTTCCCGCGCCGCGTGCTGGAGATCCCCATCGAGGCTTCGCACCCCGACCACATCGCCGTGGGCGAGGCCACGCTGGCCGCCGTGTTCCCGGACGCCGCCAACGCGCGCGCCCACCCGGAGCTGCTGGCGGCGGGGCTGGCGCCGCACCGGGTCAAGGAGGTCTGGATCCCGGCCTACGAGCGGGCCGACCACTTCGTGGACGCGACCGGGTTCATGGAGAAGAAGATCCAGGCGATCTGCTGCCATGCCAGCCAGGTGGGCGGGCCCAACCCGCGCGAGTCGCTCTCCTGGCTCTACGACTGGATGCAGCGCACGGGACGGGAGCCCGGTTATGCCTACGCCGAGAACTACCAGCGCATCCGGCTCTGAGGCCGGCGCGGCGGAGGCCGCCCGCAAGGCCTGCCGCGGCGAGGTGCTGGCGCCCGGCGACGCGCCTTTCGACGCCGCCCGGCGCGTCTACAACGGCGCGGTCGACCGCCGGCCGGCGGCGATCGTGCGCTGCGCCGGGGTGGCGGACGTGGTGGCGGCGGTCCGCCTCGCCCGCGCCCACGGCCTGCCGCTGGCGGTGCGCGGCGGCGGCCACAGCGCCGCCGGCTTCGGCGTCTGCGACGGCGGGCTGGTGGCCGACCTGTCGGCGATGAAGGGGGTGCGGGTCGACCCCGGCCGCCGGACCGCGGAGGCGCAGGCGGGCCTGACCTGGGGCGAGCTCGACCACGAGACGCAGGCGTTCGGCCTGGCGACCACCGGCGGGCGCATCTCCTCGATCGGCATCGCCGGCATGACGCTCGGCGGCGGCTACGGCTGGCTCATGCGCCGGCACGGCCTGGCCGTCGACAACCTGCTCGCCGCCGACCTGGTGACGGCGGACGGCGGCCTGCTGACCGCCAGCGCGGCCGAGAACGCGGACCTCTTCTGGGGGTTGCGCGGCGGCGGCGGCAACTTCGGCGTCGTCACCGCGCTCACCTACCGCCTGCACCCGGTCGGCCCGACGGTCACCGGCGGCATGGCCTTCTACGCCGCCGAACGGGCGCGGGAGCTGCTGTACGCCTGGCGCGATTTCGCGGCCGCCTCGTCCGAGGACCTGGCCACCCAGCTCAACTTCCTCCTCCTGCCGCCCGCTCCCTTCGTGCCTCCCCACCTGGTCGGCGCGCCGGTGGTGGCGGTCCCGGTCTGCCATCTCGGCCCGCCGGAGGCGGCGGCGCGGGACCTCGCCCCGCTGCGCGAGTGGGGCCCGCTGATCGACCGCATCCGGCCGCTGCCCTACGCGCGGCTGCAGCGCCTCTACGACGCGGCCGGCGCGTTCGGCCATCTCACCTACGGCCGGTCCGGCCATCTGCCCCGGCTCGGCGACGACGCCGTCGAGGCCCTCGCGGCCGTGTATGCGACCGGCCTCACGTCGCCCTGTTCGATCGTCATGCTGTCGCCGCTCGGCGGCGCGGTGGCGCGCGTCGGCGAGCACAGCACCGCCTTCAGCTTCCGCCGCACCGCCTTCGACCTCGCCGTCCAGGCCGTCTGGAGCGACGCCCGGGAGTCCCGCCGGCACATCCGGTGGGCCGACGCGGCCTGGACGTTGATGCGGCCGTTCACGCGCGGCGTGTACGTCAACGAGCTGGGCGACGAGGGGCCGGAGCGGGTGCGGGAGGCCTACAACCCGCGGACCTGGCGCCGGCTCGTGGAGCTGAAGAGACGTTACGACCCCGACAACCTGTTCCGCCTGAACCACAACATCGATCCGGCCCAGGCCGTCGATCGAGAGGAGGTCCCCCATGACCATCGCGGCGACGCAGCCCGTGGCGGAGACGGAAGCCGTCCTGGCCGAGTCTCCGATCGGCCTTCTGATGCTGTACGTCCATGACCTGCTGGAGTCCCGGGAGTTCTACGAGCGCCGCCTCGGGCTGCGGGTCATCGAGGCCGACGAGGGCTCGGTCAAGCTCGACGCCGGCCAGGTGATCCTCTGGCTCGCCCGCGCCGCCGACTACGGCGTCACCCTGACCGGCCGCAGCGACGACGCCTCGGACCTGGTCTTCCTGGTCGACGACATCAACGCCGTCCGCCGCGACCTCGAGGCCCGGGGGGTGGAATTCTGCCGCCGGCGCACCTACGAGATCGGGCTGGTCACCGATTTCTACGACCCCAACGGCCACCGGCTGATGATCTACGAGCCTTCCGAGAAGGCGCTCTCGTGGCCGAGCGGCGAGAGTCTCCGGCGGCTGTGGCGCGCCGCCGGCCAGGGCGGGCCGGACCTCATCGGCCCCCCGGCCCGGCCCGCCGCCGGAAACGGCGAGCCGGCGGGACTGGACGGCAAGCCCCTGGTCTACCTCTTCATGTTCGTGCCCGACTCCGGCGAGGCGCTCGCCTACTACCAGGGCGCCCTCGGCCTCAACAACATCGAGCGCGTGCACTGCTGCAACCCCGCCTGCCCGCCGGAAGAGAAGGGGGTCGCCAAGTACGACGCCGGCGGCCTGCTGCTGGCCACCCACCACATCCACCGGACGCCGGTGGTGGACGACTTCGGCCGCATCTACTCGCCGCGGGCCCTGGACCCGGCGCACGCCCGGGGCATCGTCCCCATCTTCCTCGTCGACGACGTCGCCGCGGCGGTGGAAAAGCTGGAGCGCAAGGGCGTCGGCTTCGGCGAAGGGGTCGTGCGGTCGCAGATCGGCTACCTCGCGAAGTTCGAGGCGGCCACCGGCCACGCGTTCATCCTCTACGAGCCCTGGAGCCAGTCCCTGCTGTGGCCCACCGGCCGCAGGATCCTCGAGATCCTGGCGGCCTGGCGCGGCGCGGAAGCCGCGTCATGACCCCCGGCACGCTGGCGGACGCGCTCGCCGCCGCCTGCCGCCGCTGGCCGGAGCGCCGCGCCCTGATCCACGGCCCGGGCGGCCTCACCTACGCCCAGCTCGGCTTCGCCGTCGAGCGGCTGGGCGCCGGCCTGCGGCGCCTGGGGGTGGGCCGCGGCGACCGCGTCGTCTGCCAGCTCTCCAACCGTCCCGAGCACCTGGCCGCCCTCGGCGCGGCCTGGGCGAGCGGCGCCGTGCACGTCGGCCTGGACCCTGAAACGACCGGGCGGGAGCTCGCGCGGGCCGTCGCGCTCACCGAGCCCAGGGTGTTGATCTACGAGCCGCGGACCGGCGACGCCGATCCCTTCCTGGCGCTGCGCGCCATCCTCGCCGGCCATCCGGGGGTCCGGGTCGTCGTCGCCGGCGACCTGCCAGCCCCCGCGGGCTGCCTCCCCCTGGCCGGCCTGCTCGCGGACGGCGGGGAGGCGCCGGCGGGTCCCGCGCCGGAGGATCCGGCGCTGATCTTCCTCAGCTCAGGGACGACCGGGCTGCCCAAGGCGACCCTCGGCTACCACGGCAACCTGAGCCAGCGCTGGCAGCGGCTCGGCGGCTGGCTCGGCTTCACTCCCGAGGACGTCCACCTGGCTCACCTCCCCCTCTCGCACGGCTTCGGGCTGATGATGGCCGTGGCGGCCCTGCTCACCGGCGGCCGGCTCGTCCTGCTGCCCGGCTTCTCCACGGAGGAAGCGCTCGCCGCCATCGGCGCCGAGCGGGTGACCGTGCTCAACGGCGCGCCGGCGCACTTCCAGCTCGTCCTGGGCCGCCGCGACCCGGCGCGCCACGACCTCGGCAGCCTCCGCTTCGGCGTCGGCACGGCGGCGAGCTTCCCGCCGCCTCTGCTGCGCGCGATCTGGGACGAGCTGGGGATGGAGCTCGCCTACATGTACGGGTCGAGCGAGGGCGTGGGCGTGGCGACGACCGACCGCGAGGACATGCTCCTCGGCTCGGTCGGCCGGCCGGTCCCCGGCTCGGTGGCCATCGTGGGACCGGACCGCGCCCCGCTCCCGGACGGCGAGATCGGCGAGATCGCCTTCTCGCGCACGGTCTATCCGGTCCGCTACTGGGGGACGGAGAGCGGCGCGGCCGCCGCGGTCGCGGGTTCCTGGTACTACTCCGGCGACCTCGGCCGCCTGGACGCCGAGGGCCGCCTCTACGTCCACGGCCGGCTCAAGCACCAGATCGATCGCGGCGGGCTCAAGATCGACCCGGTCGAGGTCGAGGCCGCGCTGCTCGGCTGCGCCGGGATCGCCGACGCCGCGGTCGTCGGGCGGCCCCACCCCATCCTCGGCGAGACGGTCTGCGCCTGCGTGGTGCCCGCGGCGGGGGAGGTCCCCGGGCTCGACTCCCTGCGCTCCGCCCTCGCCGGCGTGCTCGCGCCTTCCAAGCTGCCGGAAGACCTCCGGGTCCTGGAGCGCATCCCGCGGACGAAGCTCGGCAAGGTCGATCTCCCCGCGCTGCGCGCGCTGGCCGGGTGAGCCGTGGCGGCGCCCGGGCTTTCCCTCCGCATCCGCGACGAGCACCTGGCGCTGCTCGGCGCCGGCGCGGACGGCGTCGACTGCGCCATCGGCTGGCTGGCGTCCGGCGCGCCCGGCTCGGAGGCCGTCGTCCAGGCGGTTTCGGGGCTGATGGGCGTCCATGGACGGGACCGGCTGGCGCCCCGGCGCCTCGGCCTGGAGGTCGCCTCGGTGGCGGCCGGCGTCGTCGCGGCCCAGGGGGTGCTGGCGGCGCTGATCGCCCGCGCCCGCGGCCTCGGCGTCCAGGGCGTCGAGACCTCGGTCTTCCAGGCGGCCCTCCTCTTCCTGCGCCACCACCTGGCGATCGCGACCTGCGGCGGCCGGTTTCCGCTGCGGCCCGCGGAGGAGAAGGCGGGGCCGCCCTTCCCCACCGCCGACGGCCACTGGGTCGAGCTGGAGGCGCTGGGCCACGACGCCTGGGACGGATTCTGGCGGCGCCTCGGGCTGGCGGGGTCCGAGACGCCCGGAGCGGCCTGGCTCCCCTTCGTCTACCGCTACCTCGCCGGCCGCTGCGCGCTGCCCGCCGCGCTCCAGGAGGCGACCGCGCGGCACACGCTGGAAGAGCTGGGCCGCGCCGCCGCGGAATCCGGAGTCGCGCTGCGCCGCCTGCGCACCTACGGCGAGCTGCTCGCGGGGACGCCGTGGCGCGCGGCGCCCTGGACCCTCTCGCCCGGGACCGGGGAGGGGCCGAGTCCGGCCGGCGCCCACCGCGGGAGCGCGCCGCTCGCCGGCCTGCGCGTGATCGAGGTCACCTCGCGGATGCAGGGGCCGCTGGCGGGGCTCCTGCTGCTGATGCTGGGCGCGGACGTGGTCAAGGTCGAGCCGCCCGGAGGCGATTTCGGCCGCGGCTCCCCTCCCCTCGCCGGCTCCACGGGCGCCGCCTACCTCGCCTACAACCGCGGCAAGCGGGTGGTCGAGATCGACTTCAAGCGGCCCGAAGGAAAAGAGGAGCTCGCCGGCCTCGCGGCCGGGGCCGACGTCTTCCTCCACAACTGGCTGGAAGGGCGGGCCGGGCGGCTCGGGCTCGACCACGGCGATCTCGCCCGCCGCAACCCGCGGCTCGTCTACGCCCACGCGTCCGGCTGGGGCAAGGACGGCGACGGCGCCATCGCCGGGGACTACCTCGTCCAGGCCCACGCCGGATGCGGGGAAGGCTTGAATCCGGAGGACGAGCCGCCGTTCCCCTCGCGCCTGACGCTGATCGACGTCATGGGCGGCCTCCTGGCCTGCGAGGGGATCCTGGCGGGGCTCTACCTGCGCGAGCGCGACGGGCGTGGCCGCCGCGTCGACACCTCGCTGCTCGGGGGAGCGCTGACCCTCCAGGGCCACGTCCTGCAAGGCATGGCCGTGGGCCGGGAAGACGGCAGGCGTCAGGGAAGGCCGCTGTGGGGGATCCTCGACCGGCCGCTGGCCACCGCCGAGGGTTTCCTGATCCTGGAAGCGGCGGGCGAGCGGGCGCTGAAGATCGTTTCCGGGGTCTGCGGCCTGGACGCGGGCGGCTGCCTGGAACGGCGGATCGCCGAACGGCTGCGAGCCCGGCCGGCCGCCGAATGGGAACCGGAATTCAACGCCGCCGGAATCCCAGCGGCGGCCGTGCGGAGCGACCTCGCCACCCTGCCCGAGGACCCGCGCGCCGCCGGCCTGCTCGAGCACGCCGACGGCGCCTGCTGGCTGCCGGGCGCGCCGTGGCGGTTTACCTAGAAGGACACCAGGGACACCAAGGACGACAAGGACGACAAGGACAATGCTGTCGTCCTTGAGGTCCTTGGTGTCCCTGGTGTCCCTGGTGTCCTTTCTAAGCGGCCCGCCCCTCGATCACACTGTACCCATACCGCGTGTGCGCGATCCCGGAAAACCCGAACCCCGCCGCCGCGAGGAGCTCCCTGTACTCCTCCTCGCTGCGCTCGCGGCCGTGGCAGCCCACCAGCATCAGCAGGTCCATGAGCTTCGCGGGACCGGGGTCGTTGCCGGGCTGCATCACCAGCTCCACCAGGAGCAGCCTGCCGCCGGGGCGCACGGCCTGCCGGCACAGCGTGAGCAGGCGCGCGGCCTCGCCGTCGTCCAGCCCGTGCACGATGCTCTTGAGCAGGTAGGCGTCCCCCCCGGGGGGCACCCATCGCGAGATGTCGGCGCCGACGGTCTCGCAGCGGTCCGCCACGCCGGCGGCCTCCAGCACGCTCCTGGCGCCCGCGAGCACGCGCGGGTGATCCACGAGCACGCCGCGCATGGCGGGGTGAGCGCTCAGGATGGCGGCGAGCATCACGCCGCGCCCGCCCCCGACGTCCACGATCGTGCCGACGCCCGCGAGGTCGTAGCGCGCGAGCACTCCGGCGACCGGCGCCGTGTTCCAGGTCATCAGGTCGTCGAACCGGGCGCCGGCTTCCTGGTCGTGCGCCAGATAGTCGAAGAAGCCGGTCCCGAAGATCTCTTCGAAGGCGGGCGCCCCCGTGCGCACGCTGTGCTCCAGGCCGCCGAAGGTCTGATAGCTCACCCCGCCCGACCAGAGGGCGAGGGCGCGCATCGACTCCGGCGCGTCCCGCCGCAGCAGCTCGGCGAGGGGGGTCAGCGCGAAGCGGCGCTCGCCGTCCTCGGCGAAGACGCCGAAGCTGGCCAGGACCCGCAGCAGGCGGTAGAGGGCCCCGGGGTGGGCCCCGGCGGCGGCGGCCAGCTCGCCGCTCGACCTGGGGCCGTCCCCCAGCAGGTCCGCGATCCCGAGCCTGGCGGCCACGTGGATCGCCTGCTGCACCTGGTTGCCGACCAGCATCTGGGCCAGCGCCCGCCGGGAGGCCGGCGGCGCCGCCGCGGCGGGCTCAGCGGTCGGGGGCGCGGTAGCGAGGCTCATAGAGATCGGCCTCCAGGCCGCCGGGCATGCGGAAACGCGTCAGGAGCCCCCAGCCGGCGTCTTCGACGTCCCGCACGAACTCCACTCCGCGCTGTTTCAATTCGGCGACCGTCTTCTCCATGTCGTCGCAGGCGAAGCCGAGCTCCACCCCGGACGGTCCCTTCTCCCCCTTCTCCTCGCCGTCGGGATGGCATCCGATCTCGCCGGGCATGTCGAAGATCAACCAGCCGCCGCCCGGATCGAACGACGGCAACCGCAGCGTATCGCGCAGAAAAGCCCGCAGCTCTTCGACCCCCTCCTCCGAGCTGAACAACGTGACGTGCATGCCTTTGATCATTCGATTCCCCCCGTTGTTGTGGCCATGCTACAAAGCGGCGCCGGCCGCCGCTTCTCCCGCCTTGCGCACGCTGCAAGGATCAGGCCCCGCCCGCGCAACGCGGGAGAAGCCGGGACGGGCCCGCGTTGCTATGTTCCGATCATGAAAATCCTTGTGCTCGGCGGCACGGTGTTCCTGGGGTGGCATATCGTGGAAGCCGCGCGCCTGCGTGGACACGAGATCACGACGTTCACCCGCGGCCGCCACAACCCCGACCTTTTTTCGGATGTCGAAAAGCTGCGCGGAGACCGCGACGGCGGCCTCGCGGCGCTGCGCGGCCGGCGCTGGGACGCGGTGATCGACACCTCGGGCCATGTGCCGCGGACCGTGCGCGACTCCGCCCAGTTGCTGTCCAGCGCCGTGGAACACTACATCTTCATCTCCACGCTCGCGGTGTACGCCGGCTTCCCGGCGGTGCCGGGTCTTGACGAGAACGCGCCGGTCGTCTCGCCCGCCGATCCCACGCTCGAAACCGTGCGGCCGGAGACCATGGGGCCGCTGAAGGCGCTGTGCGAAGAGGCCGTGGAGAGCGCCGTGCCCGGCCGCGCGCTGATCGTGCGCGCCGGCCTGCTGGCGGGGCCGCACGATCCGACCGATAGGTTCACCTACTGGCCACGGCGCGTGGCCCTGGGCGGCGAAGTCCTGGCGCCGGGCACGCCCGAGATGCGCGTACAGATCATCGACGCCAGGGACCTCGCCAGTTGGATCCTCGGAGCCGTGCAATCCCGACGCACCGGCGTCTACAACGCCACCGGTCCCGCGATGCCGCTGACCCTGGAACAGTTGCTCGCGACCTGCCGGGCGGAGGCCCGGAGCGACGCGCGTTTCACCTGGGTGGACGACCGGTTCCTGCTCTCGGCCGGCGTGAAGCCGAGGATGGAGCTGCCGCTCTGGATGCCGGGCGCCCCCGGCGCGGCGACCGTCGATTGCCGCCGCGCGCTGGCCGCGGGGCTCTTCTGCCGGCCGCTGGCCGACACCGTGCGCGATACGCTGGACTGGGACGCCGCGCGCGGCCCCGCCGCAACCCCGCGCGCCGGGATGACCCGCGAGCGGGAGGCGCAGTTGCTGGCGGAGTGGCGCCAGCTACAGGCGGAAGGACTCGTGCAGCAGACAGAGGCTGGCCATCCACATCAGCAGCATGTCGGCGCGCGCGCGTCCGGCAGTGTCCATTGAAGGGATCGCGTCGAGCAGCGCGGCGACCTTGGCGCGGTCGTAGATCCCGGGCCCGTCGAGCGCGCCGCCGCGCAACGTATCCTGCAGAAAGGCATACATCCGGCTGTCCCGCCGGAAGGTCGCGGGCGGCGCCTTGAAGGGGTGCTTCTGCCGCTTGTAGACCGTCTCCGTCAACACCGGCCGGGCGGCCTCGCGCAGCACGTACTTCTCCGTCATCCCCCGGATCTTCATCGCCACCGGCATGCGCGCCGCTTCCTCGGCCACGTGGTGATCCAGGAACGGCAGCCGTCCCTCCACCGAGTGCGCCATCTCCATCCGGTCTCCCACGTTGCACAGGATGTAGTTGGGCAGCAGGGTCTTCCCCCAGAGATAGAGGGACTGGTTCACCGGGTCGCGACCCGCCAGTTGCCGCTCGACGTCCAGGCAGCTCAGCACGATCCGGTAGGTGTCGCGCCAGGCGTACGCCGCGAGGAAGCCCGCGTCGGCCACCCGCAGGAGCTCGGCGCCGACCTGGGCCCACCCCTCCAGATACGACGGCACATAGCCCAGGACGCCGCGCACGCTCTCCAGCGCCGTCGTTCCCTGCGGCATGAGCGTGCCCGCCGAGACGCGGTTCGCGGCTTCCAGCTCGGCCAGCAGCCGCGCCTTGCCCTCGGGATCGTGGCCGTTGCCGCCATAGAGCACCAGGTCGCGCCGGTAGTGCGGGTAGCCGGCGAAGATCTCGTCGCCGCCTTCTCCCGTCAGCACCACCTTGACGCCGGCGTCGCGCACGGCGCGGCTGAGCAGGTACTTGGCGATCGCGTGCGCGTTCGCGAACGGCCGCTCGGCGTGATAGATCGCGGCGGCGAAATGGTCCGCCAGGTCCTCCGAATGGATGTCGATGCGGTGGATCTCCGCGCCCGAGAGCCATGCCTGCTCCTCGGCGATGGCGCTCTCGTCGTAATCGGCGTGATCGAAAGCGAGCGTGAACGCCTGGAGAGGCCGGTCCAGGAGGCGCGACGCGAATCCGAGGATGGCGCAGGAGTCGATGCCGCCGCTCAGATAGCACGCGACCGGCACGTCCGCGCGCAACCGCAGCCGGACCGCCTCCGCGAAACAGTCCGCGAGCCGCTCGGCCCACTGGCGTGGATCCCCCTCCGGCTCCGCTCCGTCCGCACGGGGAAGGTCCCAGTCCCAATAGGGAAGGACGCGGACCTGCTCGCCGTCCGTCAACAGGCAGTTGCCGGGCGGGAGTTGATAGATCCCCGCGAAAAGCGTGCGGTCCGGCGGATGCGACACGAACTGGATGTCGTACAGCGCGTCGCGGTCCCAGCGGAGGGGGACGCCGAGCGCGCCGAGCGCCTTGACCTCCGACGCGAGATGGAAGGTCCCTTCGTGGACCGTGTAATAGAGCGGTTTGATGCCGAAGCGGTCGCGCGCCGCGAACAGCAGGCTGTCGCGCTCGTCCCAGATCGCGAAGGCGAACTCGCCGCGCAGCGAATGGACCGCGCGCGCCCCGCGGTCCTCGTAGAGGTGCAGCGCGATCTCGCTGTCCGACCGCGTGCGGAAGACGTGCCCCTGCCGCTCCAGCTCGGCGCGGATCCGCTCGAAATCATAGAATTCGCCGTTGGCGACGATGCGGAGGCGGCCGTCCTCGTTGGCGATCGGCTGATCGCCGGTCGCGAGGTCGATGATGCTCAGCCGCGCGTGGCCGAGGCCGGCCCGGCCGTCGGGCGCCACCCAGACCCGCTGCGCGTCCGGACCGCGGTGGCGCAGCCGCTCCGTCGCGCGGCCGATCGCCTCCGCGCGGACGGCTCCGTTTCTCGAGACGCTCGCTACGATTCCGCACATCGGAGCCCTCCCAGCCGGCGCCCGGTCACGCCTCGGGATCTTCGAGACCGAACCGGAGCGCCGCATCGCGGACCACGGGCAGCAGCTTGCCGGGCACGTCGCCGCCGAACCGGCGCAGATAGCTGGCGAGCGAGCCCGCGTCCTTGATCAGGAAAGCGGCATCCGTGCGCACCATGTGGCGAATGGCCAGCAACGGCACGGAGCTGCGGAGCGGCCGGAAGTCACGATTCCACAGCGCCGGCTCCTGGCAGCCGGCGTGGAACTGGCCGATCATCAGCCCCGCCGCGACGAACTGGGGCTTCAGAGCGGCCTGCAGGGCGTCGATGACGCCGGGGGCGCGGGCCGGCGCCAGGTCCGGAAACAGGATCAGGATCGCCTTGTACTCCGTCTCTTTTCCCGCCGCCGGTTCCAGCTCCAGGAACCATTCCCGATACCTGGCGACGACGGCGGACACTTCTTCGAGCTTGGGATCGGGGCCCGGATAGACCGTCAGCCAGAAGAGCCCCCGCTTCAGGGAGGGCTCGGTGTAGGGGCAGACAGGCCCCTCGCGGCCCAGCGCGGGATGAGGTTGGCAGAGATAATCGTGCGCCCACCGCACGACACGCTCCGCGGGCGCTTGATAAACCTTTATGAAGTCTGGCAGGCCTGCCTCGACGTCCTTCGGTTCCAACAGGTAGAGCATCGAGTCTCGCGGCGAGACGAGCATGCCGCGATGGTGGCGCAATCGCGCCCGCGGCGGCTTCTCTCAAATTGCGCGCCGACCGGGCGGCGAGGTCCGCAAGGAGGGAGAAGATGCCCTGCCGGCGCCGCCTTATGATCAGCGCAGCCAAGGAGGGAATGCGATGTCAGACCCCAAGACACTCGAAGCCAACAAAGCCGTCGTACGGCGCATGCTGGACGCTTTCAACACCGGGAATTCCGACGTTGTGCGCGAGCTGCTGCACCCGGACATCAAAGACCGCAGCCTCGCCCTCGGCCTCGAACAGGAGCTGCGCAGAGGCCCCGTGATGAAGCGCGTGCAGACCGAGATCATGCGCGAGAAGGAGGCCTTCCCCGACAAGAAATTCAAGGAAGTCCTGATGGTCGCGGAGGGCGACATGGTGGTCCTGCGCTGGTCGATGACGGGCACCCACAAGGGGCCGGCCTTCGGCAAGAAGGCCACCGGCAAGAAAGTCATCACCGCCGGGACGGAATTCGTCCGCATCAAGGACGGAAAGATCATCGAGCACGATGACGACCCCTTTCACGTGCTCGATCTGCTCTGGCAGCTAGACCTGCTGGATCGCGAGATCCTCGAGGGCGACGAGAAGTTCAAGGGTCCGAAAGCCGAACACAAGAAGCTGGAAGGCGGCAAGTGAGGAGCCGTCAGCTCGACCACCTGATGTAGCGTCCAACACAACGTCCTTGTGCCAGCGGCGGATCGCCACCTGCTTTTTTCTCCTGGCCGCGGGAGCTCGTGGCGGGATTACCGGAGCGCCGCTTCCAGCACCGGATCCCGCCCGGCCAGGAAGTCCTCCACCGTCGGCTTCACCTCGACATCCGGAGACACCCCGTAGCCCGGCTGGAAGTTGGCCACGTTGACGAGGCTCCGCTTCGTGGGCACCCGCACGACGATGCCGCTGTTGGGGAGCTTCACGAAGAAGATCTGGCCGGCGGTCGGGCCTTCGGCGCTGCCGCCCGTCGGCTGCCCGACGGTCCGTATCCGGCCTTCGTCCTTGAGCCTGGCGATCAGGATCGTGCTGCCGGAGGCGTTGCCGGGGCCGGTGAGGACGGTCACCTTCCCCTGAAAACGATAAGGGGAAGGCTGTTCCACCTCCTCCCGCTTCTCCTCGAACCAGCCGTCCGCCAGTCTGGTGAACTTCTCCTCGGCGGGCTCGAAAAGCTCCTTGGGATCGCCCCACGTCTGGATGTATTTCGGCAGATCGCCGTAGCGGATGGTTTTCAATCGCACGGATTTCGTGACCGTGAACGGCTTGTCGAGAAGATATCTGGCGAGGCCGTAGGAGGCGTCCGTCGATCCGCCGCCGTTCTCCCGCAGATCGACGATCAGATGCTCGGCCCCGTGGGTCCGGATCGCCCGGAAGATCGGATCGTAGACCGTCGCGGGCTCGACCGGGTTGCGATAGTTCACGAAGGTGTCGATCCGCAGATAGGCGGTCTTCGGGTTCAACATCTTCCACGAGGTGGTCTTGTGGAACTCGGCCCCCTCGGACACGGCGGGCCAGGGGAGCTCCGTCCAACGCTGGAAGGAAATGGGCTTCAAAGTGACCGTCCGCGGTCCGGCGGCGTTCCGGGGACGGATCTCCAGACGTAGCTCCTCCGGGAAGCCGAAAAAGATTGGATAGAAATGGTCGAAGTCCGAGCCCATGAGATCGCTGTCCGCTTCCAGCTTCGCGGGCTTCACGAAGTCCGTCAGACCGTCGTAGGAGATGGCGGGCGCGATCTTTTCGAGGACCGCGCGGACCGGCACGCCGTTGATCGAAAGGATTTCCGTCCCCCGCTCCAGCGGCGCCTGCGCGGGATCGCTCGACTCCACGAACATCCGGCCGTCGAACAGGCGGAAGCGGAACGGGAAATGGCTGGGGTTCTCCTTGCGGTACTTGGAGAGGGCGCCGGGCAGCTCGGCCTTGGTATGGTCGCAATGGATGCGGGCCAGCAGCAGGGAGACCTCGCCGTAGAGCTCGACGTCCAGGATGGGCCTCGTGACCCGCTCCTCCAGCCGCGCGAAGGCGGCGTCGAGATCAGCCCTGGAGGTGTAGCGGTCGTAGCCGGGATGAATGGTTTCGAGCGCGCGCCGCACCAGGGCGACGTCCTCGGCGGCCTGCTCCGGCGGCAGGATGCGGGCCGGATACTGACTGGCGAAGGCCGGGGCGGCGATCAGGAAAACGGTGAACAGGACGTAAACGGCGCGGCGCGGCTTTTCCGGCATTTGGCGAACCCCCTCTCTCCCCTCACGCGGAGATGTCCGGACGTCTGCGTTCCAGCATAACCCGTACTCCGTGTTTCGGCCGCAGGGTGATGCGCGGCGAGGGCTCGACGGGATGGCCGGGGACGAGACGCATGCGCCAGCGGCGGCCGATCGTCGCCAGCAGCAGGATGCCTTCCATCCACGCGAAGCCCATGCCGATGCAGAGGCGCGGCCCGCCGCCGAAAGGGAAGTAGGCGAGCTTGGGGAGGCTCGCCTCGAAGTCCTCGGTCCAGCGCTCGGGACGGAAACTGAGAGGGTCCGCGAAGAAGCGGGGATCGCGGTGGGCGATCCATTGGGAGGCGAGCACGCCGGAGCCGGCCGGGAGCGGATAGCCACCGATGGTGACCGGCTCGACGACCCGCCGCGAGATGGCCCAGGCCGGCGGGTAGAGGCGCATGGACTCGGCGAGCACCTGGCGCACGGCGGGCAGGGACGGCACGTCCGCAGCCCCGGGCAGGCGGTCGCCCAGGACCGCGTCGATCTCGGCGTGAAACCGCGCCTCGGCTTCCCGGTGGCCGGCGAGCAGATACCAGGACCAGGACAGCGCGTTGGCCGTGGTCTCGTGGCCGGCCAGGAAGAGGGTCATGATCTCGTCGCGCACTTGGCGGTCGTCCATGCCGCCCCCCTCCTCGTCGCGGGCGTCCAGCAGCAGGGAGAGCAGGTCCTCCCCTCCCCCGCCGGCCCGCCGCCGCTCGGCGATCAGGCGGTAGACCAGGGCGTCGAGCGTCTCGACCGCCCGCCTGGCGCGGCGGACCGAGGGGAGCGGGAGCTTGCGGAGGACGCGCGCCAGGGGCACGGAGACGCTGAAGGCGGCGATCAGGTCGTCGAGGGCCTGTCCCACCTCGCGCGCCTCGTCCTCCTCGACGTCGACGCTGAAAAGGCAGCGCGCCACGATGCGCAGGGTCAGGCGCATCATCTCCTGGGCGATGTCCACGGTCTCGCCGTGCCGCCATTTTGAAGCCGCCGCTTCGGCGTCCGCGGCCATGGCCTCGGCGTAGGCCTCGATGCGCCGCCGGTGGAAGGCCGGCTGGATCAGCCGCCGCTGCTTGCGGTGGAATTCCCCCTCGCTGGTCAGCAGGCCCTGGCCGAACACGTCCCGCGCCTGGTCCAGGGCCCGCCCCTTGGCGAAGCTCTCATGCTTGGCGACCAGGACCTCGTGAAGGAGGTCGGGATGATTGATGAAGAGGAGGCGATAGGGACCGACCCGCAGATGGGCGAGATCGCCGTGGCGGGCCGCGACCCGCTCCAGGAATCCGAGAGGATCGCGGCGAAGGGCGAAAATGGTCGAGAGGGGACGGGTCTCACCGGGCGGCTTCCGCATGCCGCCCATTGTGCCTCAACTCGACCACCTGAACGACCCAAGCTCAGCGACCCGTTTTCGGTTCATTTGGTTTTGGGTGGTTCGGAATTTTTCTTTTGCGGCTGAACCTTCCGGAGCTCGTAGCGATTCAGCCCTTGCTCTTCAGCGGCTTCAAAGCTCTTCGGCGTCTCTTCGTCACCGTCACCTAACGCGACCAAGGTCAGTTTCCCGTCCTCAGTCTTGTAGATGGCGACGACCACTTTGCCGACGCTGTTTTCCTGTCCTGGCGCACCCTCCCTGATGGTGGCGTGCAGTTGCTTGGGGTCTGCGCCGGCAGGCAGGGTAAATGTCGTCTTAAACCAAAAGTTCGTGTCCCGGTGAAAGTGGAGCGAATTGCCGGTGATCGTGATGGTGATTTTCCTGCTCTCCGCGCCCACCATGAACCCCTCCCATGTTCCTTCGAGCGGCTGGCTGGCTGTGCCAGCACCTTGCGCGTAAATGGGAAGATACAGCATGAACAAGCAAAAAGCCGTTACGCTGAGCGCTCTTTTGAAGATCATTTTCATTTTTGTATCCATCGTAGTCAACGTCCGCTTCATGCGGTTGTTAGGTGGCAAACTGGGCGTCGTTCAGGTCTTGAAGAGATTGTCGATGATGGTGTCTGCCAGCATGTGACTGACCCAGGCCGGCCAGAAAGAATGCCGGAGAACCAAGCTTCCCGGGGTCGGCTGGGCAGCCCCAGCGCGGTGCCCCGCGGCCCGAGAATAAGGAGCCCGATCAGCCCCCAGACCACGAGCACAAAGGTAACCATGAAGGCGATGTGGTCGAGCCAGAAGGGCACGCCCGACACTACCTCGTCGCGGAGCCAGACGGCAAATTGTCGGTTGAGTGAGTTGAGGGAGACGCCTAAAGCGATGATGGCGACGACGAGGCCACCTCGCTGGCGAGGAGAGAGATCGGTAGAGCTTGGCATAGAAAACCCCACGTTCGTCGAGCGAGATTCGTTTGATGGGCGCTTGCCGCTCTACGCCTTGGAAGCTCACCGTGCGGTAAGCGTGCGGAGCGCGTTTGCCGTCCGCTCGACTGCCCGAGTTATGCGATCCACCGCAACGGCCGGCTTACGATTCTGGAAGCAGTTTGACGTACTTTGGCTCCTTCACGTTGCGCACCGATTGCAGAAACGCACGCCCCAGTGGTGAGAGTTGAACTTCTGAACCGCCCACCATGCTGACTAGGCGAAGCTGCGCGAGCTTGACCATCCGTGTAGCGAACTTGTCAAGGCCTCCGAGGTCAACAGGGGCTTTGCCATCAAAGTGCTGATAAATTGCTGCCGGTCGGGTGTTGTGCTCTCTCTCGAGAAACAATAGAGACCGAACGTCATTGTCGGTGAGCTGATCAAGGAGCTGCTTGTAAGGTAGGCTCCCCAACGCGAGGCTTCCAAGCTTGTCGATTGCCCGTTTGATTAGCGTGCAAGCTGGCCCGACGGCAGATATAGGATCGGTGCCAGCAAAGTCGTGAGAGTATTTAGGCACAGAGGTCCCTGCAAGATCGGACGGGAGGCGGAGATCAGCGGAGTCGTCGCATAGCAAGAATGCGCGCTCGCGTCCGAGTCTCCCGACGAACATGCCTAGCTCTACGAAAACGTTGTCGCGTGGCGATGGAGCTACGCGGCCACGGCTCTCGGTTACATCATCCGGTGTAGCAACAAGAACTGCGAAGTCATAGTTGCCTAAGAGATCAACAAGACCCTCCAATGTCCCGAGTCCGAGGCCAAAGAGACCTTCATTCCAGAGCCGGACGTTCGCGCTCTTGTAGAGTTTAAACTGAACGGCTTCAGCGATTTCCAAGCCCTCTGAGGATGAACCGACGAATAACGATGGTTTTGTCATTGCTGGACCTCAAGAGGAGGACGCTGTCTCGGGTCGCATAACGCTCATAGATCACCAACGACGACCGCACGGAGTGCGGCTGGCGTCCGGTGCATTAATGAGGTTAGCCGTCCCGCCCCTACAGTCGATTTGAAGGTGCGAGATCTCATTTGTCGTCACCAAGCTTCTACTGGTAGTGGCTCGTTCGTGATGTTCACGTCAACCGTGTTACTAACGTCCACGTAGCCTTGCACTTCAACTGCACCATAAACGGCGACAAGAGGTACCGAGCTTCGGAGTACCTGACGCGTCTTTGGATCTTTCGCCTCGCGGATATCCTTAAGGGTAACAGGAGCCGCGGGGAGTCTTTGCAGTATCAGGAACTGCAGCGTGGCGATAGCAACCAAGAGTGCTATAAGAATGAGCCGAAAAACGATGTCTTTACGGGCACGGCCGTCAAACTCGACCATGACAAGTCCCTCCTCAACCTTAACAGGGGCCCTCAAGGCGATAGATCTGGAAAGATTTCAAAACGCTCGAAGAGACAACTCATTAGACGATAGGTAGTAACCTCGAGATAATCAACCTCCTCCCGCACTTCCTCCATCGTAGGAGCAACTGCTCCACTATGATGGACGAGTTGGTGACGCCAATCATCGATACGCCGGATGCGCTCAGCACAAAAGGTGTACCCTTCAGAGTTGAGGATCAAATCAGATGGCTTACAGATTCCCAGCAGCCTTTCTATGCGACGGGGAAGCGACTCACGGTCAAGCTGATTAAGAAGAGAGTCAAGTAACTGGCAACGAATCGCGTCAACGCCTGAGGAGCGAACCTGCTCAAACTTAGCTGTTTTGTTATCGAGCAACGAATCCCAGGATTCCGGCGACTCCTCAGCTATCACGCGACAGAAATCAGTGACCGCAGCATCGAGGACTGTATGCGAAAAGATTAACGCAGCAGTCGTGACAGCATTCAGGTAGAACGTAAGTTGGTTCTCCGCCATGACCTTCACAGTCCCCGCAAATCCACCCATAGCTTCAAATGCTTTGCTTCCAGGAGAGAAAATTTCCTTCAATGGGGAGCGACTGGCAAGAAACTGGAGATTCGAGACACTCTCTCGTAGAACCTCCTCTCGCGCTGCGGGGAGAGAAATGGATGTGGTGCTCAGGAGTGCTTTCACCTGACCATACCCAGTCATTACACGCATGAGAACCTTACCTAGCGGGTTTGCCATAATTCGATCTCAATGCGGCTAACGCCCTTGGCCCTAAGCGAGCGGGCCGCCTTGACCACCCAAGCTGCAAGACGGCAACGCCTATTACTCTACCACCACTAGCAGATACTGCGTCAGCCGTCCGCTTGAGGGCCTGGGTGTTTGGTGCAGGCAGTCCCTGCGCCGCTTGGAAACTAAGACAGAGGCGATCATCTCGCTCCCATCGTGCTCCTTGACTCGGGCTGTCGAATCAAGACAGCCCCTACGGACCGTCCACCCCTTGACGCCCGGGGGCCTCATAAGGGTTAGGCGCTTCCCTCGATTTTGGACACTGAGCTAACCGCCCCCTAAGCTCGTTCAATGATAAAAATTCCTGGCCCGGCATACTAATAAGGGGGAACAAGTTCGCGTGTACCTTGTCGCCCGATGCAAAGAGGTCGCAGAAAGGCAGATACATCAAGTATTGCGCATCGACAAAGTTGGTTCTGCGCGTCCCCACAAATTGACACGGGCCAACGATCGCATCCGCAAGGATGAATAAAATCCGAGTACAGAAAGTAGTATATGGTGCGTCTCTAGGCAACCACAGACCTCCAGCAGACCAACGGCGTCGAATTAGCTCAATCCATTCCTCCGGAATAGAAAGGCAGTTCAATGCGGTGTCAAGCAGCCGCTGCTGAGTGTCACGGTTACTCAATGCTCTCTCAAACACAGATCCGACGTCATCAACGGAACTTGGGATCTGCTCCCGAGGCACTGACCGGCGAACTGCACGCCGAAAATCCTCCAAGGGTATCTCCTTGATGCCGTCTCCCCAGGCTCTTGCATCCTTCAAGTCTTGTGTGTCGAAGTTCCCGTCAGCCCATCGCCGTAGGTCACTTTCCCATTCTGACGGTAGAATATACGCACTGGCAACTGAGGAGTCCTTCGCGTCATAGTCTTCTAGGAAAGGGGCTCTTGCCATAGGAATGCTCTTGCCGAGGAGTTCGCTAGCGCAGAGCAGGTCAGACGGCATGTTCACCTGGAAATGGCTAGAGCGAAGCTTCTTAGAAAGACTCGTAGTTCGCCCATCCTGGTAGCGCAGATCGCCAAGTATCTCCAAGAGCAAGACCTCAGTCGCAAGCAACTGGAACTCGCCCTGACTCACCCTAATCTCTTCCAGAGTGAGACCTTCAAGGGCTGACTTGTCTAGAAGTAAGGTTGCCATTTCAATTCTGACGCCTAACGCCCTGGAAGCTAACCGGCGGCAACCGCGCTGTTTGTGGTTGTCGTCCGGTTGAGCGCTGGGTTGGCCGCACTACCGATACGTTGCGATATTTATATGCAGTTTCTCCTCTACAGCGGCTGCTCCGATTCTACCGCGAGCACCGCACCATGGCTAGACGTTCCGCTACTCGCAAGTGCCAGTTTGATGCCCGCGTAGCGGAGGCACCAAGCTGGCTCGAGTTGTACAACGAACGCTCTGGACGCAGCCGAGAGGCTCCAAGCTGTTTGGCACCGGAGCGTAGCGGAGGTGCCAAGCAGCTCATGCGTTTTCCCGTTCGGCGGAGGGCTGTAGGCATAGCCATCTAAGTGATGACTAAATGCGCCCTAAGGTCTACGTCCCCTGGCGCACTTCGGCCGAGGGCCTTTCACGAAGCCATGCTTCACGCCAAACAACCAGAAGAGGTAGTAGCTCCTCGAAGCAAGCCGTAGGTGGAGACAAGAGCTCAGCCAGCACACAACTCAGAGGGTACGAGCATTGAAGGTTAACTCCGAGCTTTAGGAGTGGTTTGCGCGTCTCTTCACGTTGATTCATGGCTCTTTTGTCTGCGAGCGAATCCCAGTCCGGTAAGTGTTTCCAATAATTAGCGGCAGCATTTACGATGGTAGCGATAGGGTCACCCAATCGATGAGTCGGTCCTAAGGATAGACCACGTTTTTTCTCTCTTGTGCCCATTACAGCGGCCAAGTACTGCTGGCAGGCGACAAAGCCGAAACCAATGATATACTCCATTCGTTCATAATGGCCGGACATGTCAGGGTCTTCAATTTGATCTGCTTCCTTCGAAAGCTCAGTAAGCTTTGCGTCCAGCAGCTGCAAGACCTCCTTGAGGAAGTTTAGGTCGAAATCAACAAGGTGACGCAAGTCGGGCATATGAGTTCAGGCGGCCAGCGCTGTCTCTGTGTTGGTGCCACTACGGCAACTGGCGTAGGACGGATCGTGACGCCATACCGCGTGCATGCTGCCAAGAAAGTCCTCCTCCCTTTGAGGCTCCTCCAGCGGACCAAAGTACCTGTCCTTGGCGTGTCTCTACAAGTTTCACGTCAAGACGCACGCCAGGGTTGCCCATGACCAGATACGTCGTCGCAATGCCGAGAAAGAAGGCATCAACTCCGGAAGCTCTCGCAGCTTTGATTAGTGAAAGCAGTGGTGTATTGGAATCGTACGCTTGGCTACCCTCAAGATGAAGTGCAAGCGACAGGGAATCTTGAAGCTTCAGATTGGGCTTACGCTCAGCCAGTTCCTTCGAGAAGACCGAGGTCAGTGCGCTGTCGGTATTCCCATCCACGGTGAAAGGTATGACCGTTACTGTCTTGAGATCTCTGAGAGTCAAAGGAGGTTGGGGCGCCTCCTCGCTTCCTGCTTTTCCGGAAGGCTGGGCAATTACCGAAATCCGTCCTCGGCACTCAATTGCAGCCTTAAGAATAGGTGTGGAGACTTTCGGAGACAGCTCCGCGACGACAGCAGCATCAAGATCAAAGGCGACACAGTCCCTCTCGACCAAGCTCAGGATGAGATCTGGATCAACCCCCTTCGAGAGCAGGTCAAGTAGTTGAACCTTCGTCAGTGGCTCAGCCCAAGCATTAGCCGTAATAAAGAAAAGTAAGACGACTTGAACTTTCTTCATCTTGATTCTCTTCAGCGGCCAGCTTAGTTTATACGCCTCACCAACCTTTATCTCTAGCTGCTTATCCGCACGCTCCAGCCTCCAGAACACTGGCAGGGTTTAGCGCGGAGGCTCACGTAATCTTCTCTCCGGACTGGCTTTACAGAATTCTACAAGGCGCCGTAGCTCGGCGTCAACCGCGGATGAACAGACGTGTAAGCCGACTCTGAGGACGAAAGGCGGTCGTCAGCTTGGCCGGTGGATAAAGTGGAAAATCGCCATCGCTCTATGTCGACGTGTTATACGGCGTGAAGCCTGGACGGTATGGAGTCCAGGACCTTACCTCGGATGCGTCCGGAAACTTCTTGGAGCCTGTGCGTTACGTCCAAGCTGGCGCTGAGGGGATGGGCTGCTTAGAGGATGTCTGGAAAGCCCAGAGGGCTGGCGGCATGTAGCCTGGGGCGCGAGCCCAACCTCTTACACACATCTCTAGGCGGCGTGTCTGCCCCCGAAGGGGCACAGGCATAAAGCCTGGGGCTTCAGCGCAGCCTCTTACACACATCTTGCCGGTCCGCGGCTTTCGTAGAGACGCCACAGACGATCAACGACGCCGCCTGGGAGGCCACGGGGACGGCGTGGCGTCTCCTCGAAGGGCAGACCGCATCAGAAGGCCAAGCCGGATTGAACGGGGCCAACGCTGCCTGTCCTTCTCCGGCCATGGCAAGGCTTCAGGAGAGCCTGCCCGTTGAGGCGTTCTGCCCTTCGAAGAGACGCCACGCCGGCAGTGGCCTCGGCAGGTGTTGCTACATCGTCTGTGGGCGTCTCTACGAGGACGTGGCTCAAGATGTGTGTAAGAGGTTGGGCTCGCACCCCAGGCTTCATGCCGCCAGCCCTCTGGGCTTTCCAGACACCCTCTTAGCCGACGGATAAAGTGGAAAATCGCCATCGCTCTATGTTGACGCCGGGGAGAGGAGACAGGTGGCCGGGTGAAGACGGCGTTACGCCTTCGTATACAGCGCCTCCCGATGCGCCTTGCCCTCCCGGGCCAGGCGGAGCTCGCCGTGGGCGAGCTTGCGCCGGAGGGCGGCGGAGGCGAGGCGGGCGTTGGCGGGTTTCTTCAGATATTGGCCGTAGCGCCGGTTCACCTCCTCCGCCAGCCACGCCGCCCCGAAGGTGTAACCCACCGGTACCTCCTCCATGACCCGGGTCACCAGACGGCTCCGGATGATCCGCCGCCCGGGCTGCAGCTCCGGCAGCTCCCTCGGCTCCGGCTCCGGGGCCGACGCCGTGCGCGCCGCGATCTCCACCGCCGCGCCCGCCGCGGCCTTGAAGGCCTCGTAGTGCTGAAGCACGTTCTCGTACTCGGCGGCGTGCAGGGCCTTCTGCTCCCGGTGGAAGACCTCCCGCCCGTCGTGATATGCCTCCTGCTCCTTGTGACGGGCCAACTGCGCCTCCATGTGCGCCAACACGTCCGCGACCGACAGTCTCACGCTCATCTCTTCCTCCGACGCCGGCCTACCGACCCGGCCCGGCGTCACTCCCCTTCCAGGAGCCGCGAGGCGGGGACGGACCGTGACGACACCGCCGCCGATTGCGACAGGCTCTTCCCGAGCCGTGCCCAAGTGGATCGAAGCCGTACAGATCTTCTACGGCGGAGGCGGGCGTTCCGTCACGATCCTCTCCCTTGCTCTCTCATCCGTTACGACCCCGACTCCAGGCGTGCCCATGTCAGCTCTCGCGACCTCGCCACGGCGGAGCCGCGAGAGGAGGCCAGGAGACTCCGTGCCGAAGGGCCTCCGGATTGTTCACAAACGGGCACAAGCCGTGACGACTTGGCGTGACGACCTGGCAATGCCGCGCGAGAAAGAGGCGAAAGACGCCCGAAAAGTGACGATCCCTGCTCCTGTCGTCAGGAACGGAGAAGATGGCGAAGCTTCGTGACCTCGAAGAGAGCGGAGAGAGGCGGCCCTGGGGAGGACGGAAGCCGACTTCGCGACGGTCCGGCCCGCGGGAGAGAGGACACAAGGAGACTTCGTCACGCCATGAGCCCAGGTCGTCACTCCCTGAGCTCATGTCGTCACTCCGCCTCCTGACATCGTCACGGCTGGAGGCTGTGCCGTCAGCTCGACCACCGGATGTAGTCGTCCTTGGGGACCTTCAGCTTCTTCTTCTCTCCGTTGATGTTCACGTCGACGTAGAACGTCCCTTCGGTCTTCTTGGAAGGCCTCGCCTCGAGGACCTCGTACGAATCGATGCCCTGATAAATGCCCCCCTCCCGACGCCAGGTATCGAAGGCGTCCACCGCCACCTCCTGCACGCCCTGGTCTTGAATGAATACGACGTCCTTGTACCAGCGGCAGATCGCCACCTGCTCTTGCTCCTTGTTGCGGTCCTGCAGGGCTTTCAGAATGAACTCCACCCGCTTTTTCGCGAGATCCGCGGGATCGTCGGCGAGCCCGATCTTCGCGAGGTGGGCCTTTTCACAACCCAACGCAAACAGCATCATTCCGATCATCAACGAGATAAGTATACGCGCGCGCATGATTCCCCCTTCTGGGTTGAACCGCTCGATCGACTCGCTACAGGTTTTCCTTATGGTATGCCGGTTTCGGGAGGCGGGTCAACCCGGCGGGAACGCGAAAGGGCGGCCTCCAGGGCCGCCCTTTTAAAGAATCGATCAGAAGGAATTTGATCTATTTCGCGGGTTTGGCGGGCGGCGTCGTCTCGGCGATGGCGAAAACGCTCTGCCGGCCGCGCACGATGATCATGCCGTCCACGATCGCCGGCGTGGCCATCAGCACCTCGCCCATGGGGTTCTTGGAGAGCAGCTCGAACTTCGGGCCGGCCTTGACCACGTAGACGTCGCCGTCTTCGCTCGGGAAGTAGATCTTGCCGTCGGCCGCCACCGGCGAGGCGGTGAAGGCCACGGTGTTGTTGCCGGCGATCCGCTCGCGGTAGACCTGCGTGCCGGTCTTGGCGTCGTAGACGGTCAGGACGCCGTTGTTGGCGCAGGTGTAGAGGTGGTCGCCGTAGACGACCGGCGTCGGCATGTAGGTGCCGCCCTGCTTCAGGCTCCAGGCGAGCGCGTCATTCGCCGGTTTGCCTTCGGCGGGCGTGATGTCGCCGTTCGCCGCGCCCAGGCGGATGGCGTAGACCGGGCGGACGGGCGGATAGCCCGCGGTGATGAAGACGAGGCCGTGGGCGGAGATCGGGGTCGGGACGGCGATCTCCGAGCCGCCGGTCAGGCGCCACAGCTCCTTGCCGGTCGCCGCGTCGTAGCCGCGGACGAACTTGGTGGCGTTGGTCACCAGCTCGGCGCGCTTTTCCGTCTCGAAGACGGTGGGGGTCGCCCAGGAGGGATTCTCGTCGCGGTCCGTGCGCCAGACCTGGCTGCCGTCCTTCAGGTCGTAGGCGGCGATGTGGGAGCCCTTCTGCAGGTCGGCCTGCACGATCACCAGGTTCTTGTAGATGATCGGCGAGGCGCCGTACTCCCACTGGTAGGACGGGTCGTAGAACCAGCCGGCGTCGAGCACGCCGAGATCCTTCTTCCACTTGAGCGTGCCGTCGGCCTTGTAGACGAAGAGGCCCCCGGCGCCGAAGAGGGCGACGACGTGCTCGCCGTCGGTGGCCGGCGTCGGGTCGGCATGGGTCGATTTCATGTGCCGCTTGACCTTCGGCTGGCCGGCGTGGGCCACCTGCTCCCACAGGATCTTGCCGGTCTTGCGGTCGAGGGCGTAGACCTTCCAACTGTGCTCGCCCTCGTTCTCGACCGAATCGACGTCGCCGTAGAGACCGTGCTTGAAGGTCGGGTTGGCTTCGGCCGAGATGGCGGTGGTGACGTAGACGCGGTCGCCCCAGACCACCGGGCTGGAATGGGCCAGGCCCGGGATCGGGGTCTTCCAGAGGATGTTGGTCCCCTTCTCGGCGTCCCAGGAGGCGGGCGCCGGGCCCTCGCCCACGCCCGAGGCCAGGGGGCCGCGGAACGAGGGCCAGGCCGGGGCCTTCTCCGCCGGTTTCTCCACCGGACTTTCCGCCGGTTTTTCGGCCGGTTTCTCCGCCGGTTGTTCCGCCGGTTTCTGCGCCGGTTCCTGCGCCAGAAGGGGCGACAGGCCGAGGAGCAGCAGGGCGGCGAGCGGAGCGACGATCTTCTTCATGGCGTCTCCTTCTTCTTGAACGGGAGCGTGCCCCCGCCCTGGTCCATCGTCAGGCCGGTGACTTTTCCCCCCTCGCTCTGGAACTGGATCTTGATGCCGGCAAACTCTTCGGCCCGGAAGGTCGTCGGATCGGTGGCCGCGAGCGTGAGAGAGCCGCCGTCGGCGGTGGCGATGAGCTTGCCGTCCTTCAGAGCGACCGTGAGGTTGAACCTCGGGCTCTCGTAGACGCCTTCGTAGGTCTTGAGGATGGCGGGATCGACGGTCACCACCGCCGGCGGCTTGGCGCCGGCCGCCTCGAGGAGGGTCACGACCTCGGCCTGCTGGCCCTTGGAGGCGGCCGCCAGGGCGTCGCTCAGCGCTTCGGGGCCGACCTTGCCGCGTTCGAGGATCACCTTCACGATGGCGGCCTGGCCTTCCGAGGCGGCCCCCGTCAGCGCTCCGTCCTCACCTTCGGCGCCCTTCGCCAGCAGCGCCCGCACGATCTCGGCGTGCCCTTTCTGGACCGCCCAGTTGAGCGGCGTGGCGCCGTAGAAGGTGTCTTTCGAGTTGGGATTGGCGCCGCGTTCCAGGAGCAGGTTGACCACCGCCGTGTGCCCCTTGTCGCAGGCGAAGGCGAGGGCGGTGCCGCCGTACTTGTTGGCGGCGTTCACGTCGACGCCGGCGGCCAGGAGCTCCTGGACCTTCGCCAGGTCGCCGGCGCTCGCGGCGCGCCGCAGCGCGTCGCCGGGATCGTCCTGCGCGAGGCAGGGACTGGAAGCGAGCATAAGAGCGAGGGCGAGACAGCCCCCCGCGGCACGGAGCTTGAGCATCACGACCTCCTTCGGTCTCTTCAATGTACGAAGGTCACGGCGCAAAGGTTACTCGGGAACGGGCCGGGCTTCCACCGGGCGCGCGCGGGCGAGCGTGGCGCGGCGGACGTGCCGGACCACGAAGAACTGGGCGAGGCCGGCGGCGAAGGCGAAGTTCTCGCCCAGGCCGCGGAAGACCTCCGCCAGCGGGAAGTCCGGGGCCAGCAGGCCGGAGTCCAGGGCGGCCGCCGCGTCATAGAGGAGCCAGGAGACCCGGCCGGCGGTGATCAGGGCCCACGGCCAGGAGAACAGGCTGCCCCGCAGCGACACGGCGGTCAGCAGCAGCGGGCTGATCAGGGAGAGGGAGAGGATGTCCGCGATCGCGGAGACCATGGGGCCCAGATACGTCCAGTCCCCGTCGCCGAGCTTGCGGGCATTCTCCACGGCGGCCGGGCCGGCGACCACGACCGCCAGCACGGCGGTGATGGCGCCCACCGCCAGGAAGCCGGACCGTCCCCCCGGCATCAGCAGGGCCGCCTTCTTCCACGCCCGCGAGAGCATCCAGACGCCGGCGAGGAGGACGAGGTTGGCGAGGACGACCAGCGAGCTGAGGATGGCCGTCTCCCAGGGACCGGCGTTCGCCGGCTTGAAGGAGTCGTTCAGCCGCAGCAGGTCCCGGATCAGGATCAGGACCGTTCCCGAGCCGAGCAGGAGCCAGGCCCGGCGCAGGTGATCGCCCCGCTCGAAGACCGACATCGCCGCGAAGCAGCCCACGAGCGCCAGGACGCGCACCAGGAGGCGCTGGCCCACGAGGAAGGACGCCAGGCTCTCACTGCCCAGCAGCGACCAGGAGACGGCGATGAAGACCGCCGCGTAGAGAAGGGGGAAGACGGCCAGTCCGCGGAAACGCATCAATGCACCTCGCTGCCGATCTGCCGCAGCAGGTCGTCGGCCGTGCCACGGCCCATCAAGGTCTGGAGAAAGGGCCGCAATCCGTCGATCAACGGCCTGAGGTGCGCGGGCGTCAGGTCTTCGGGCGACAGCCCGAGGTCGCGCCGCGCCACCGACTTGATCCACATCTGCGCGTTGAACTGGCCGATGTAGGGCGCCAGCCGCGCCGCGACCTGTTCATGAATAGACGAGGAAATGCCCGCCAAGACAGCTCCTCCGCAGCCCCCGGGCTGACTGGATGACGCGTTTTCGATTGGCGCAATGATATCTACTTTGCCGGCGACCGCCAAGAGCCGGCCGGTGGGTGTTAAAGTTGCATCATCGAACCCTGGACGCCAGATCCCGCCGGTGCGGGGCATTCGTGGAGCGTCCGCGTATGGAGCGCCATGCCTTTCGTCTGCCGCCACAAGGTCCACGGGGGACCTCAGTTCTGCGTCGCCGACCATCCCGGGGACGCGCCCTGCGGGGCCTTCGAGTACGTCCGCGTCGAGCGCCTGGAGGACCTCCCTCCCGCCGATCCGCGGATCGTGGACGTGGCCGTCCTCGACATGAACCACGGCTGGCCGAACCTCGGCCACGACTCTCTCGTCCACGCCCTGCTGGACGACGCCTGCGACCTCCTGCCGGTCTACGACGAGACGGGCCTCCGCGTGCGCGCTCTTTCCTTCGACGTGCGCCGCGCGGGGATGCTCCCGGAGCTGCCGGGCGACCGCTTCAAGGTCTACGTGGGCACCGGCGGCCCGGGGCACCTGGACCCGTACGCCAACGACGGCGTCTCGGAGAGCAGCCAGGGGATCCATGAAGACCCCTCCTGGCTCGCTCCGGCCAGCCGCCTCTTCGACGCCATCCTGGCGGACGACAGCGCCTCCCTCTTCGCCGTCTGCCACACCTTCGGCGTGCTCTGCCTCTGGTCGGGGATCGCCCGGCCCGTGCTGCGCGGCCCGGAGAAGGGGGGCAAGAGCGCCGGCGTGCTCGAAAACGTGTTGGCGCCCGAGGCTGAAGGGCATCCCTGGTTCCGCCGCTTCAGCGAAGAGCTGCCGGACGGCCAGCGGCTGCGCATCCTCGACAGCCGCCTCTTCGACCTGATCCCGGGCTCCACCTCCTTCCCCTCCGGGGTCACGCCGGTCGGCTGGGAGACGCTGGGCGTCGACGGCCCCCAGGGCGAGGCGCTCACCATGGTGGAGCTGGCGCGCGACGCGGGGGGGATGATGCCGCGCGTCTTCGGCGTCAACCACCATCCGGAGATCGTCAACCGCGCCCGGCAGCTCCTGATCCTGGAACAGAAGGTCGCCCGCGGCGAGGTCAGCGCCCAGTGGGCCGCGGAACGGCGGGAGACCATGACCCGGACCTATCCGGACGAGGACTCCGACAACCTCCTGGAGGTCACTTCGAACTACACGCTCCTGGCGCCGCTCCGTTTCCACCTCTGGCGGCAGGTGCGGCTGCGGGCGGAAGCGCTGGGGCTGGCGGTGGACCTGCACGAAGACCGCGTGGCATCGTGACTCCCAAGCTGGCGTTCCCCACCGACCTCGATCCCGAGGCCGAGATCGCCGAATTCCGGCGTCTCCAGCCCCGGCTGCAGGAGGTCTGGGAAGCCCTCAACTTCCGCGACGAAGAGGCCCACACCTCGGTGGTGGTGCCCTCCCTGACGCTCGACCAGAGCGAGCTCCGCAAGCTGGCCGGCGCGAGCTTCTACGAGGAACGGCTGCTCTTCCTGCTGATCCGGCTGCGCAATCCCAAGGCGCGGGTGGTCTATGTGACCTCGCAGCCGGTGCACCCGATGATCCTCGACTACTACTTCCAGCTCCTCGCGGGCATCCCGGCGAGCCACGCCCGCTCGCGCCTGACGCTGCTCTGCGCCCACGACGCCTCGCCGCGCTCGCTGACCGAGAAGATCCTCGAACGCCCGCGCCTCATCCAGCGCATCCGCGAGGGCATCCCCGACCTCTCGCGCGCCTACCTGACCGTCTTCAACTCGACGCCGCTCGAAAGAAAGCTCGCGGTCCTGCTGGGCATCCCGCTGAACGGCGCGGACCCCGATCTCGCCTGGCTGGGCACGAAGTCCGGCAGCCGCCAGGCGTTCCGCGAGGCGGGCGTGCCGCTGCCGGAGGGCTTCGAGGATCTCCACAGCACGGCCGAAGTCGAAGAGGCGCTCATCGAGCTGGCGGCGCGGCGGCCCGGCCTGCGGCGGGCCGTCATCAAGCTGAACGACAGCTTCTCGGGCGAAGGCAACGCCATCTTCCGCTATCCGGAAGTCGGCGGCCGGGCCGCGGTGCGCGAAGCCTTGCGGAACATCCAGTTTTCCGTGCCCGAGGAGACGTGCGAAGCCTATTTCGAGAAGTTCGCCAGCATGGGCGGCATCGTCGAGGAGTTCATCGAGGGCCAGGAAAAGATCTCGCCGAGCGCGCAGCTCCGCATCAGCCCGGGCGGCGAGGTGCTGCACATCTCCACGCACGACCAGATCCTGGGCGGCCCGAGCGATCAGGTTTTTCTCGGCTGCACCTTCCCGGCGCGCGACGAGTACCGGCTGCGCCTCCTCGAAGCCTCCGCGCGGATCGGCAAGGTCCTGGCCGCCTACGGCGTGGTGAGCCGCTTCGGCATCGACTTCCTGCTCTGGCGCGACGACCCCGCCCAGGACTGGAACATGGTCGCGCTGGAGATCAACCTGCGGATGGGCGGCACGACCCATCCCTTCCTCGCTCTCCGCTTCCTGACCAGCGGCCATCACGACCCCAACACCGGCCTCTTCTTCTCGCAATCCGGCCTGCCCAAGTACTACCGCGCGACGGACAACCTGCGCGCCGAGTCCTACCGCGGCCTCCTCCCCGAGGACCTGATCGACATCCTCACCGTCAACCGCCTGCACTACAACTACGCCACGGACTCGGGCGTGCTCTTCCACATCATCGGCGCCGTCTCCGAGTTCGGCAAGCTCGGCATGACCGCCATCGGCAACAGCCGCGAGGAGGCGGACGAGCTGTACTACCGGGCGCTGGAGGTGCTGGACCGGGAGACGGCGTACGGGCGGGGGTAGTCTCCCCCTGGGACCGCCGGCGTCCCGCCGGCCAACTAACTAAAACAAAGTAAGTTGCCGGCGGGACGCCGGCGCTCCCAGGGAACCTAGATCAGACTGAGCTGCTCCGGCTTCCGCTCCCGCGTCTCCCCTACTCGCCGCTCCAGCAGCGCCTCTTCCAGATCCGCCAGAAACGGCGAAGGCTTCGCTTCCACCGTCTGACCGCGAAGGGTCCGCTTCCTGCTGTGGAAGAGGAAGAGCCTTGAGCAGGCGCGGGTGATCCCCACGAAGAAGAGGCGGCGCTCTTCGGCGAGATCCGCCGGGTCCGAACCGGGCCAGGTCAGCGGCAGGAGGCCGTCCTCGCAGCCGACGAGGAAGACCACCGGGAACTCCAGCCCCTTGGCGGCGTGGAGGGTCAGCAGCGAGACCCGCTCGGCCCGCGGGTCCCAGGCGTCCAGCTCCCCGCCCAGGGCCAGCTCGGCCAGGAAGCGGTCGAGGTCGTCCCCGGCCCGGACCGCCAGCGGACGCAGCAGCTCGGCGGCGGCTCCCCCGGACTCCAGATCCGCGGTGACCCGTGCCAGGAGAGCTTCGACGCTCCGTCCCGGCTCTTCCAACGCCTGCCGTTGCAGGAGCGGGATCAGGGCGCGGACTCCCGGCTGGTCGGTCAGGGGACGATGCGAGCGCTTCTGGAACGGGATGCCGGCCCGGGCCAGGGCCTCGATCAGCGGCGGCGTCTGGGCCTCGGTGCGGTAGAGGATCGCCACGTCGTTGAAGGAGAGCCCGGCGCCATCCCAGGTCTCCACTCGTCCACTGTCGAACGAGAAGGAGGTCGTGCCGCCCAGCAGCCGCTCCAGGGTGTGGACCACCAGCTCGGCCTCGGCCCGCTCGCTCGCGGACTGCTGCGTCACGATCCGTGGAGCCACGCCGTCGCGCACGGCCACCAGGCGGCGGTCCGGGACGAGGCTGCCGGGACGGATCGCCTGGCGGGCCGCTTCCACCACGGTGCGCGTCGAGCGATAGTTGCGGGTCAGGTGGATCGTCCGCGCTCCCGGCCAGTCCTCCCGGAAGCGGAGGAAGAAGCCCACGTCCGCGCCGCGGAAGCGGTAGATCGACTGGTCCGGATCGCCGATCGCGCACAGGTTGGCCGAGGGAGGCGCCAGAAGCCGGATCAGTGCGTACTGGAGAGGATCGATGTCCTGGTACTCGTCGATGGAGATCCAGCGGAAGCGCTCGCGATAGAAGTCCGCCAGGTCCGGCCGCTCCCGGAGCAGCTTCAGGGGCTTCAGGAGAAGATCGTCGAAATCCAGCAGGCCACGGCGCTCCAGGGCTTCCTCGTAGAGCGCCGCTCTGTGTGCCATCTCGGGAAGCACCTCCTGATTCCCCTGCCGGCGGCGGACCTCTCCGATCTGCTCCAGCAGGCGCTCGGCCTTGGAGGGAGCGACGTCGAACAGCTCGCGGACGATCTCCTCCCGCTCGGCCGGGACGGCGATCCGGAATCCCGGCGCGAGCCCGGCCTCGGCGGTCCGCTCGCGCAGCAGCGTCAATCCCAATCCATGGAAGGTGAAGACCGGGAAGCGGCCGCCGGCCCCGGGGACCAGGGCCGCCAGCCGCTCCTCCATCTCGGCCGCGGCCCGGCGGCTGAAGGTGACGGCGAGGCATCTCTCCGGGTCCACGCCGCGCTCGGAGACGAGATGGGCGAGGCGATGCGTGAGCGTGCGCGTCTTGCCGGTGCCGGGGCCGGCGACGATCAGGAGCGGGCCTTCCAGGATCTCGGCGGCGGCGCGTTGCTCGGGGTCGAGGGTGGCGAGGAAGCCGCCACCCGAGCCCTCACCCCCTGACCCCCTCTCCCGACCCCTCCCTCCCACCCTCACCGGGAGAGGGGGAAGAGTTTGTCCAAGTTTGTCCGAAAAAGATCGCTCTGGTCTTTCTCGCTGGGCCAGGGAACCAGCCCCTTCCTGACTAACCGTTCCCCCTCTCCCGGTGTGGGTGGGAGGGAGGGGTCGGGAGAGGGGGCCAGGGGGTGAGGGCCCGAACAACGGCGCCACCACCGCCCGCCCCCGGATCTCGTCCGGCTCGAACAGCCGGATCACCCCATACTCCCCGTCGTACCCCGCCTCGCGGCGGACCTGCCCGGCCCTCAGGCGGACCAGCGCCTCGTGCAGCAGCCCGCCCTCCAGCCGGGCGATGTCCTCCAGGGGAATGCGCTCCAGGATGTCCAGCTCCGGTCCCAGCCGGGACACCGCCTGCGAGAAGGCGTTCTCCACCGCCCGTGACTTCTTTCCCACGCCGTGGATCTCCGAGAGGATCTCCGGCAGCGGCACGAGGCAGCGGAAGGGGTCTGTGCGTTCCCGGCGCGCGTCCTCGGGACGGTCGGCCAGCTCCTCCACCCGGTGCATCACGCCCACGGTCAGCGGCTTGCCGCAGGCCGGACAGAGCCCCTGGCACCGGCGCGTCTCCGGCGGCTCCAGGCGCACGCCGCAGGCGCGGTGGCCGTCCATGTGGTACTTGCCCTCCTCGGGGAAAAACTCGACCGTGCCGCGATACCCCTCCCCCGTCTCCAACGATCGGCGGATGGCGAAGTAGTCGAGGTCGGTGTCGAAGGCGCAGGCCTCGCGGCCCAGCATGGGGGGCGAATGGGCGTCCGAGTTGCTGATCAGGGTGAAGCGGTCGAGCCGCGAGACCCGCCAGTTCATGGGCGGATCGGAGGAGAGCCCCGTCTCCACGGCGAAGATGTGCGGCGTCAGATCGCCGTAGCACTCCTCCACCGAATCGAAGCCGGACTTCGAGCCCAGGACGGCGAACCAGGGAGTCCAGACGTGGGCGGGGATCAGACAGGCGTCCGGCCCGCTCTGGAGGGTGATCTCCAGCAGGTGACGGGAGTCGAGGCCGAGGATGGGCCGGCCGTCGGCGTTGAGGTTGCCGATGGCGCCCAGCTTCTCGCGCAGGCGCGCCGCCGTGTCGAGATTGGAGGCGTAGATCAGGTGGTGGACCTTCCGCGTCCGGTCCCCCTTCTTATAGATGGTGGAAATCTCCACCTCCAGGAGGAACCGGACCGGACCGTGGCAGCTCGGCGGCAGGCGCCCTTCGATCTCCCGCTCGATCTCAGGCCGCAGCCGGAACAGCCCCGGCTCGGCCGGCACCAGCTTGGCGCGGATCTCCTCGAACCACGCCGGATGGGTGAAGTCGCCGGTGCCGACGACGGTGATCCCCTTCCGCCGCGCCCACAGGGCCAGGTTTTCAAGATCCGCGTCCCGGCTCGTGGCCCGGGAGTACTTGGAGTGGACGTGAAGATCGGCGTAGAAGAACATTGCACGGCTGAGCGGAACCACCGTGACGGTACAACGTCACGGCGGTTCTGTCCAGCGGTGTCTTTGGAGACAACGGTTGGCCGGAAGAGATGCCAGGGAGAAAGGACACCAGGGACACCAAGGACCTCAAGGACGAACAGGCTGGGGTCCTTGTCCTTGGAGTCCTTGGTGTCCCTGGTGTCCTTGGTGTCCTTACCCTCTTCCGGCTACACCGCCGTCCCCCGCCGCATCCGCGCCAGCGCCATCAGCGCCAGCAGCAGCACCAGCACCGCCGCACCGGGCCCAGTGAGGACAGGGATCATCACCAGTACCCTGACACAGCAGGGGCCGCTCTCACGCATCGACTCGTTGACGCCGTCGCCGTCGCCGTCGAACGAGACCGTCCCCAGGTTGCAGATCGTCTGCCCGGCGGTCCCCGGGTCGATCATCGCCGTGATCCGGATCGTCACCATGGCATTGGCCGGGATGGCTCCGTTCCAGCGCACGGGATTCCCCGGGATGATCACGCCGCTGTCCGCGACGGCGCTCACCAGGGTCAACCCGGGGGGCAGCGTATCCACAAATTCGTCACCGGGATTGTCCGCCTGGTCCTCGGGCCCGCCATTCCAGAGCACGAAGACCTTGGTGATCATCCCACCCTCGACCGGTGTGCCGGTGATCTCCTTGCAGATCGCGGTGACTCCCGGAGCCGGCAGGATCTCGTCCGTGTCCGTAGAGGAGTTGTTCCCGGGGACCGCGTCCACGACGCCTTGAGGCGGCGAGACCGTCGCCGTGTTGCTGAGCGTTCCGGCGAACATGGGGGAGACCACGGCCTCCACGATGTAGGTTTCCTTGCCGAGGGCCGGCAGGTCCAGCGTGTCGACCAAATTGCCGCCCCGGTTGGGCGCGCAACCCAATCCCCGGCACCAGTTCAGTTGCTCCAGTTCCGCGGGAAAGACATCCTCGACCCGCGCCCCGGTGACAGCGCTCTCCCCCAGGTTCTCCACGACGATCGTGTAAGTGATCGCGTCTCCCGGCGCCGCGGTGTCCAAGCCGTTTGATTTGGTGATCGCCAGGTCGATGGAGCACTGGGCGGCCTCGGTCGGCACGGAATCCATATTGTTCGGAGCCACGGGATCGCATCCGCTCGTCACCGAGGCGCTGACCGTCACGGCGGCCGGCGGGGTGAACACAGGGGGCGCCTTGAGGGTCACCGCGACCTCGACCTTGGTCCCCGGAGCGATGTCTCCAGGCTCACAGGGTAAGCCCTGCGCGCACGATGGACTGGAGATTTCCACGATCTCAAAACCCGAGGGAAGCTGGGCCTGAATCTCGACGCCCTTGGCGGTGCAGAGCCCCTGATTGATCACCGTGATCGTGTAGCGCGCCATGTCACCGGCGCAGACAGACTTCGGGCCGACGAGATCCAGGGCGAGGTCGGCTCCCGGCTCGGGCACGATCTGGTTGGTGTCCGAGGCGCAGAAGGTAGATCCACCGGAAAGCTCCACGCACGCCGTGTTGGTTATGGAACGGAGCTCGCACTCGCACGGCACGGTTCCCCCCACCTGATAGATGACGGTGCCGCCGGACGGCAGCTCAAAGTCGTCCACAAGATCGCCGGGGATGGAAGGCGTGCAACCCTGACCGCGGCACCACCGGACGTTTTTCAGCCCGGCCGCTGACAGGTCGTCCGTGACGATCACGGGCATCGCCGCGGGACAATCGTTGCGGACGGTGATCCGGTACAGCACTCCGCCTCCCGGAGCGATGTCGTCCCGGCCATCGGTCTTATCGATCTCAATGCACTCCCCGATCGTGCGGGTCACCGTGGAAGTGTTGTTGTCGAAACGAGGGTCTTCGACGTTGTTGGGAGGTTCGATCCTGGCGGTATTCTCGAGCGTCCCCGACGCCTCCCGGTCGAGGACGCCGTCCACGGTGTAGGTCACCGTGCTCCCTACAAGAAGGTTCACCCGGTCAGCGATGGCTCCCGCCACCGGGCCTGGGGCGCAACGCGCGCCGGGCGAGGCCACGCAGGTCCAGGTGACGGTGTTCAGCTCTTCAGGAAAGTCGTCCGTCACCAGGGCATCCGTCACCGGATCGGGGCCGGCGTTGGTGGCGGTGATCGTGTAGCGGACCCTTTGACCCGGCAGGACCTCTCCGGGGCGGATCTCCTTCCGGATCTGGAGGTCGGCCGTTAGCGTAGGCGCCGGCGAAGGCGGCGAGTAGCTCGAATGGGTGCCGAGAGCGCGGCAATGACAATCCACAGAGCCGCCCAGGATATGAACAGTTTCTTTTTCGTCGATCTCTAGTACGACTGCCGGAGCCTGATCGCGCGGCTCCGGCATGGCGGTAAGCGTCCGCCAGGGGTTCGAAGGCGCCGCTGGATCGTACTCGAAGGTTCCGCCCTGGGCTCCTGAGCCCGGGATGAAACCACCGAGAACATAAATCCTCCCATCGACCGCCGCCGCGGCGGAGACCTGCTGGGCGACCAGGAGCGGCGCGACAGATCTCCACTCGTCCTTCTCCGGATCGTAGACCTCCACCGCGTTGGTGACAGCCTTGCCGCAGCAGTCCGGTGAGCCTCCAATGGCGTAGATCTTTCCGCCCACGACCGCGGCCGCGAGGAACACGCGAGCCGTCGGCATGGGCGCCAGCCCTCGTTCCCAGCGATTGTTCTCCGGATCGTACATTTCCAGCGCGTTGCTCGCGGCGGCGCCGGTGCTGCCGCCGAGGACATAAACTTTTCCCTTCACCGTCACCGCCGCCATCCCGTGCCGCGAGGTCGGCATCGGAGCCAGCCGCTGCCAGGTATCATTCCTCGGATCGTAGGCGTAGGTGGCGTTGCCGGTCACAACGCCGCCGAACAGATAGATCCTCTTGCCGACCGTAACCGCCGCGGCGCCGAAGAGGATGGCCGGGATCGGCTTCCGCCGCGACCAGGAATTGGTTCCGGGATCGTAGACCTCGACCAGCGTCTCTTCGAACGTGGAGGTATGGACCGGTGGCTCGAAGCAGGGCGAGCCGCAGCCGCCGAAGGTGTAGATCTTTTCTTTGAACGCCGCTGCGCTGAGGAGACGGCGTGGAGTCGGCATCTCCGCGAGTGTGCTCCAGGAATCCTCCTTCGTGAAGGCTGGACTCGCCAGTACGCAGAATGCGGCGGCCGTCAATATCGCGGGGTACCACGCCGGACCAGCCGGGCCTGACGCCGTTCCCATGGAGTCTCTCCCTTGTTCCCCCGATTGTACTATAATCTCTTAGATATCCTTAAAGGATACATTCATATGGATACATCTCCGGGCCCGCTGGTGGATCTCCCCATGGATCTTTCCAGTCTCTTGAGACGCGGGCTGGTCGTCTCCGCTCTCGCTCTGCTGGCTCTGGCTCTCATTCCTTCTGAGGTATCCGCGGCGGAGCAGGAATGGAATCTGGGATTGGTGAAGAGCGGCGGCGGCAGTTTCTGGAACCGCCTCTTCGGACGGGCCTCTGATACGAAGCCACCCTGGGCGGTGGAGGCGCCCGGCGCGGCCAGGGCACGGTTTGGGCTCGGGCTCGACGTCTTCTTCGAACACCAGGAGAGCCTCAGGTTTTCTTTCCTGGAGCAGACCGTCCGGACCCGGGACCTCCTGACCGGAGGGGAGGAGATCGGGGTCATGCGGACCGATCCCGGGCTCCTGAATCGCAAGTTCGATCTTCAGTTGGAGTTGGCAGGCGTTGGAATCCAGCCCGCCATCGCTCTCCCAAGCGTGGGTCTGCCGCGAGACTTGAGGCTCTACCCGACTCTGGTTTTCCAGGCCGCCTCGGCGGACGTGAGCCTCGACTTCCACGACCGTACCCGGGCAGAAGACAGTTCCTCCCTCGACGGCAGGGGATCTCTGTTTGGGGCAGGTCTCGACCTTGCCACTTCCCTGTGCCAAGGCTGTCCCTGGTTCACGGGCGCGAGCTACCGCTTCCAGAGGCTCCCCAGCTTCACCGTCGACCGGTCTCCGCCCTTCGGCCCTTCGGGCTTCAACGTCCTGGAAGACGAAGTCCGGCTTAGCCGGGAAGTCCAAGAAGCCTCAGCCCGGGCCGGCTACAGCTTTTCCGGGAACCAGGTCGTTTCCTACATTGGCGTGAGCCATCGTTGGACCGACGTGGAGATCGAAGATCACCTGCGATACCGCGATCCTTACGGGGAAGTAGAGACGACCCTGGACTCCCTGACGCGGCTCGACAGCGAGACGACGCTCGCCCTCGCCGGCGTAGAGGCGCGGCTCGGCCCTCGTCTCTTCAGCCGAATGGAAACGAGCGTCGGCGATGGGGACTGGGGGGTTCTGTTCAGGTTGAGCTATCTCCTGACTGAGCCCGCCCCCCCGACGGATCCACTATATTTAGAGATCGCCGCTCGGATCAGAAAAATCCGCGCCGAGTACTTGAAGGCAGTCAACGGTCTTCCTGAGGTCGTGGATTTGGCGGTTATCTACGCACTGCTGGAGCGTACTGAAAGAAAATTGCTCGATGCATTGCCTTTCCCTAAATTTGCGGCGCTTCACGACTCTGTGCGTGACCGCTTCCAAAAAATCCGCGAGGCACTGGCGCAAGAAACTGCCGGAGCTGCTTCTTCACGTTCACTCCCCAGGTTCGTCCCTGCTGTACTGAGCATTAGCGGAGCCATATCGGCAGAACCTGTTGCCGCACGGCTCGCTACGGAGCCAAAGAGCAAGCTAGACGCTCTCGTCGACTTTTTAGATCTAATCATCAAGCGTTTTGAGAATGACGACATCATAATCAAGGTGTGCGTGAAGACCTCACCTGAACAAGGAGCGGACGTTTTAGTCCATGCCTTCAGCTATGACGAAAAGCAATATACAACCTACAGCAACGGTACAGTGGTCGTACCGCGCGGCCTTTATGCCTATCGAGTTGAGCTACCCGGCGATCAGCTGAGCAAGTGCTTTCCAAATGACCCGGCGGGATGCATACCCTTGGATTTTCTGAGTTGGGACAACTTCTTCATAGACTGTAGATTTAATAGTCCACTAAGGTCCTGCAAAGCAATAGAAGAAACTTCTCGAAAATCGAGGTGCCAGGATCCATGAGCGCCCAAGAACCTGATAGCTCTCCACCACTGACACATCTGCCTCAGCGCTTTGTTCGCCACATTTTGAGCTTCTTTGTGGCCTTGGCGATTGGACTGGCTCCATTTCTAGGCACCAGAAACGTGCCTGGCTTTAAAGCGCTTATCAGCGTTATGCCATTTCAGGACAGGTCAGAGCTAATCACTCTGTCGGCTTTTCTAATGGGCCTTATTGTTGTGGCAATCCAATTCTATTCCGAGGAACGGATTTCCCGACCCCTCCTACGCAAGCTTTTTGGAATATCTTTTGTTACATTAGTGACCGGGTTTGTCCTATTCTACTTCCTGAGAGGTGAGTTCACGGAAACTGTGGACCGGGGAAACAAGAGAATAACCGTACTAGTTGGCTCCGCCCCCATTAGTTCCTGTAAGTGTCCAAATCCGCAGAATACTGTAGGCTGCATACAGCATCTTTCACTCACTCCTGACGCGATCGCAAGCTGCTGGGAACGCAGGGAGATCAAAAGAAGAGGTCAAATCCTCGGACTTTCCTATCTCATACTTACCGGAGGCGTGGGTGTCCTCATCGGTTTCCTCATGCTCCAGGAAAAGCTTCGCCGGGAGGAAAAAAGAAAGGAGCAGACGAAGAAACAAGGGGCTCAGAAACAAGACAGAGCCAAACAGGCCACTCCGAGAGCTCCAAAGAAGTCTGCCAGTTCAGCCTCAAAACCGAAGAAAAATGCCAGACCGACGCCAGCTCCCGGACCCCAGGAGACCAAGCCCCCGAATGAGAGGTCCTGACCTCGAAACCTTTGGGACCCCGCCAGGGGTCCAGCGGCCTAGCCCAGGCATTCATGCCTGGGAAACTGAAGGCGTCCGCCAACCCCTTACATAAATCTTCAGCCACGTGCTCGTAGAGACGCCACAGACGATGTGGCAACACCTGCCGAGGCCACCGTCGGCGTGGCGTCTTTCGGAGGGTAGATCGCTTCAGAAGGCAGGCTCTTCTGATGGATCTGTTCCCTGGCGCAGAGAAAGGAACGCAGCGTTGGGCCAGTTCAATCCGGCTTGCTGAGGGGGATGCGGTCTGCCCTCCGAAGAGACGCCACGCCGTCCGTGGACTCGGCAGGATTTGCTACATCGTCTGTGGGCGTCTCTACGGGCTCTACGCTTCCCGGTAGGTCGTCCGTTATCGACGAGGCGCCTTGGCTGCCTCTCTACCGCGCCTCAAACGTATTGCAGCTATCCATGTTGCCGCTTTCGAAGCCGCGGCGGAACCACTGCGAACGCTGGGAGGCAGAGCCGTGGGTCCAGGTCTCCTGATTCACGAAGCCGCCGGATTGCTGCTGGATGCGGTCGTCTCCCACCGCCGCGGCGGCCCCCAGGCCCTCTTCGATGTCGCCGGTCTCTAGAAGGTTCTTTTGCGCGGCGGTGTGGGCCCAGACCCCCGCCAGGCAATCCGCCTGCAGCTCGAGGAGGACGGACAACTCGTTGGCGTTGCGCGGGTTCTGCTGCTGGGCCTGGCGGACCTGGCTGCTGATCCCCAGCACGTTCTGCACGTGGTGGCCGATCTCGTGGGCGATCACGTAGGCCTGCGCGAAATCCCCCGGCGCGCCGAAACGCTGGTCGAGCTCACGGTAGAAGGAGAGGTCGATGTAGACCTTCTGGTCCGCGGGGCAGTAGAACGGCCCCATGCCGGATTGCGCGAAGCCGCAGCCGGTGTCCACGCTGTCCCGGAAGACGGCGAGCTTGGCGCGCGGGTACTGCTGCCCCTCCTGCGCGAAGGTCTGCTCCCATGTCTCCTGGTTGTAGTCGAGGACGTCGGAGACGAACTCGATGAGCCGCTCCTCCTCCGGCGAGGAAGAGACCGGCGGGGCTTCCTGGCCCGGCGGGACCGGCGCCTGTCCGCCCGAGCCGCCGCCGAGCAGGGAGAAGAAGTCCTGCCCGAAGATGACGCTCAGCAGGAGCAGCACGACGAAGCCGCCGCATCCCACCTTCGGACCGGCGCCGCCGAATCCTCCGAATCCCCCTCTTCCTCTCGCGCCTCTCAGGTCCTCCAGATCCGCGCTACGGCCTCCGGGTGTCCACCTCATGGCACACTCTCCTCTCGCGGGACCAGTCTAGCAAGGAAGATGCCCGAAGCGGATCAGGAGTTTCGGGGGGACCGCCTACGGCTTGTCCTTTTTCACCCCTTCCTTCTTGGACTTCGCCAGGGCTTCTTCGAGGATCTTCTTCTTCTGCTCCTCAGTCAGGTTGGGGTCTTTCAGCTTCTTCGCCGCCTCGGGATCGATCTCCTCGAGGCTGATCCGCCGCACGGTCTGCCCTTCAGCCCCCATCATCTTCATGATGTCGGCTTCCACGTTCAGCACGGTCACCCGTACGTCCGGGTGCTCCCCCAGGATCTTCACCAGGTCGCGGCTCTGGGCGTGACAGGGGACGCACCATTCCGCCCAGTACTTCACGAAGGTCAGCGGGGCCTCCGGAAGAGAGCCGATGGGCTTGCCGTCCGGCGAGACGACCGCGGCGAGCTCGCTGCCGAGGGAGGACGACGACGCGTCAGGCTTGCCGCCGACCGCGAGGAGCTCGGAGAGCTTGGCGGCAAAGTCGTGCGAATATCCGTTGGCGTCGAAGACCTTGTGGCCCCGCGCGTCGTAGACCCGGAACTGGGGCAGGTTGAACCCGCCTTCCATCCCCTGCACCGCCTTTTTCGTGAGCTGTGCCTCGACGACACGGGCGTTCGAGGGCCAGGCCGGCTTCTCCGCTTTGCCGGCTTCTCCCGCGTACGCGGCGGCCGGGACGATTCCGGCCGCGAGGATCAGAGCAGCGAATTTCCGGAACATCTCATCTCCTTCCCTGAAGTCGTCCCGTCCGGGGCCTCTGGCAGACCCCGTCCTGATGGCGGCGGTGCCGCTTCATGAGTTTAGAATCACCTCTCCATCTTCCGGTTCCCGAGGTACGAGAATGGAGAACCTCCGCGAGAAGATCTACGCCGTCATCCGCCGCATCCCGCCCGGGAAAGTGGCGACCTACAGCCAGGTGGCCGCCCTGGCCGGGCTCCCCCGCCGGGCGCGGATGGTCGGCCAGGTGCTACGGTCCACACCCGAGGGCCTGGACCTGCCCTGGCAGCGGGTGATCAACGCCGGCGGCCGCATCAGCGCCCGCGGCGGCATCGGCTGGGAAGAGGGATACCAGCGCCACCTGTTGGAGGAGGAAGGCATCGTCTTCGAGAAGTCGGGGCGGATCGACCTCGAACGCTTCGGCTGGGATCCCGACGATCCGGTCCCGAAGCGGCGGCGCGCGGCAAATCGCTCTTGAAACAGAGGCTCCTGAATCAGAGGAACCGGTGCATGACGTGGAGGTCCACCAGGCCGAGCTCGCGGTGACGGAAGGCCTTCGGCACGGTCCCCACGATCGCGAAGCCCATCTTCCGCCATAGCGCCACGGCGCGCTCGTTGGTGCTCACCACGGCGTTGAACTGCATGGCGAGGAAGCCCATCCGCCGGGCCTCGTCCAGGGAGTGCTCGCAGAGGGCCCGGCCGAGGCCCCGCCCGGCGTGGCCGGGGTGGACCATGTAGCCGCAGTTGGAGACGTGCGAGCCCAGGCCCGGCTGGTTCGCCTTGAGGATGTAGGTCCCCGCGACCTCGCCGTCCAGGAGGGCGGCGTAGGTGAAGATACCGGGAGCCATCCAGATCGTCCGCGCCTGCTCTTTCGTCGTCGCCGGATCGTAGGCGTACGTATCCCCCTTCGCCACCACGGCGTGGAAGATCTCCCAGATCCCGTCGAAATCCGCCTCTTCAGCCCGGCGGATGACCAGATTTCCGTCCATGAAGGAGGATTCTATGCCTTCGCCGCCGCGTAGCCCTCCCTCCGGCTTTCCCGGAGGGAGGGTTTTCCTTCGCTCAGCGCTAGAACTGAAGCTGCAGCTTCCGCCCTTCGATCTTCTCCACCTCGATCGAGCTGCTCACGCCCGTCAGGGCGCCGTTGGCATCCAGGCACTCCAGCTTCACGGGCGACTTCGTCCACTGGCTGCACGCCTGCGAGGTGTAGACCGCCGTGACGTCGATCTCATGCGTGGTGGTGAGAACCAGATACCCGATGGTCAGCGGGAGCGGCGTAGGAACCACGCCGTAGAGGAGCTCGGAGATGCGGTTGCAGTCGTCCATCGTGCCGCTCATGCCTGGCAGGAAAATGGAATCGGCGTACTGCCTCGCCCGGATGATGTTGGGCTCGCGGCCGACCGGACGCCCGTTCTCCACCAGGACGACCAGGTGCTTGCCGATGAAAACCGAAGTCCCGTCCGGGGCGTAGATCTCCGGCCAGACGATGTTGATCTCCGTGGCGTAGTTGCCGAACTTGACCGGCGGCTCGCCGGCCGCGATCCCGTTCGAGGTCAGCCCGACGTTGGTGTCGTTGTAGCCGCAGACGAACTTCACGGAATAGACGTACTGCTCCTTCGCCATGGCGGACTGGGCGCCGATGATGAAAAGCGCAAGGGCGAGAATAGGAAGAACTAATTTCCTGGACATACATCCTCTCCTTCGCGAGCCGGCCTCCCGGAATTGAGAGGCCGCGCATACGTGGGTGTTCCGCTATGTAGGTGCTTGCGGAAGGCTTGAAAGAGAGGGGCCGGGGATCTATTTAGTGTCTATTTCAATCCCGTGAGAGAGAATCGTACCGCCCTTGCCCACCAGCCGGAGCCGGGAAGGGCTCGCGACGAGGCGATGGAGATCCGGGGCGCCGATCTCCTCGTCTCTCTAGAATCTGCTCGATCTCCGCTCCGGCACGATCCGAAACCTCCGCCTTCCCTCGATCCGGTAGGTCTCAAAATCGTCATGGTCCACGGTAAAGACCGTCGAAAGCGACTCGCGCCGCGCGAGATGCACCAAGGTGGCGTCCGCGAAATCCATAGGACGGTCTCTATATTGGTGCATGAGCGCTTCCAGATCGGGAAGATTCTCTTCCCCTATCGGCAAGACCATCACAGCACCAGATCGGAGAAAACCCCAGGCCGCGGAGATTCGTGGGTATCCAGAAGGTGGAAAAGCTCGGTCAACACCGCCGCGGAGGTCGCCAGCGGAAGGGGGAGAGTTGAAAAGGCCTCGGTACACGCCCCGTGCCAGCGGTCCCGACGATCGAGGAGAGCCAGGATCGCTCCCGTGTCGATCAGGCCTCGAGGTCTATCGCCCATGACGTCGCGCGAGCTTCGCACGGACTTCGGACCGGACGTTCTCAGCCCGGTCGGATCGGTCTCCCTCGAGCGTCCCGATGAACTTCATAGCCGATTCACGTAGACGCTGCTGTTTCTGTGCATCGCTCTCCCCCTCGCTCCTGGAACCCCGTAACCAATCTTCGGCGATGTCCTCCAGGAGCTCCGCCACACTCTTCTTCTTCGTACGCGCAGCCTCCTCCAACTCGGCTTTGAGCCGTGGAGAGAGACGCCAACTGTAGACCTCTGATTTCTGCATGCACTACATGGTAGTGCATACCCGCTCGCGTCCAGCCCCCTATGACCTCCGGTCTCATCCTCCCCAGGCCAGCACTTGCCGCCACGTATCCACGCGATGCCGGAACCGGGTGACCTGGCCGTTGGCGTTGAAGCGCCAGAGATGGACTTCGTCCTCCTCCACGAACCGCTTTCCCGTGGATTTTACGGTGGCCTCGACATCGATCACGGCCACGACGAGCCCGCCTTCCTCCAGGATCGCCTTGGGAACGAACTTATGGATCTCAAGGCCGCCGAGGCTGGTGAAGAACTCGGCGGCGCCGGCCCGCCCGTGCCGCGGCTGCAACCAGGGCACGTCGCTCACCCCCTCGCCGGGTTCCCACTCGACGTTCTCGTCCAATCGCTCCAGGATGGCCCCGACGTCCCCGCGGCCGAAGGCTTCGTACAATTCCCGCACAGTTTCTTTGTTGCTCATCGGTATTCTCCTCCCGTAGATTGGCCATACACCCCTACGAAGAATCCCGCTTCCCGGATGAAGATGAGCCCTACTCCACCGCCCGCGGCGTCGCCTGCACCCAGACGACGCCCACCACGCCGGCCAGCGCCAGCAGGCTGCCGAGGATCTGGACGGGCGCCAGCCGGTCCCCCAGGAAGACCGCGCCCAGGATCATGCTCAGGATGACCGTGAGCTGCGCCAGCACGCCCGCCTGGAGGTTGGTCACCCAGCGGTAGGCGTAGGTCATCAGGAGCTGGGCCGTCACCGAGGTGAGCCCCACCACGGTCAGCATCAGCCACTCCCAGGGGGTCGGCGCCTCGAAGTTGGGGAGGCCGAAGGGGGCCGTGGCGAGGAGGCCGAAGAGCGTGAAGCTGCCGTAGATCGCCCAGGAGCCCTCCGTGCGCCGGGCGGCCCGGATCGCCGTCACCGCCGCCCCGGAGAGGACCGCCGACGCCACCCCCGCCGCCTCCCAGATCCCGAAGCGGAGCTCCCCCAGACCGCCCCCTCCCCCGGCCGCCAGCACCACGCCGCAGAGGGCGGCCAGCAGCGGCGGCAGCAGCCGGCGGTCCACCCGCTCGCCCAGGAAGATGGCGGCGAAGGTGACGCTGAAGATCGGCGCGGAATAGTTGAGCAGCGTCGCGATCCCCACCGGGATGTGCTCGATGGTCAGGAAGTACAGCAACACCGCCGTGCCGCCGAAAAGGCCCCGGTAGAACAGCAGGTCCAGACGGTGGTAGGTCACCGCCTTGCGCGCCACCCCGGGCACGATCAGGACCGGCACCGTCATGAAGGCGAAGCGCAGGAAAGCCACCTGGCTGCCGGCGAGATCGTCCGAGGCGAGCTTCGCCGCGAAGGCCATCACGGCGAAACAGGCCGAGGCGACGGCCATCATCAGGAGCGCCTGGCGGGGATGCGGCATCGGCGCATCATAATAGGGGGACCATGAGAATCGAGACCGAGAGGCTGGTCCTGCGTCCCTGGCGCGTGGAAGACCAGGAGCCCCTCGCCCGCCACGCGAACAACCGCAAGGTGTCCATCAATCTGCGGGACCTCTTCCCCTACCCCTACACTCTGGAGCACGCTCGGCAGTGGATCGCGCTCCAGACCTCCATCCCCGATCCGCCGCAGAACCTGGTCATCGAGCACGCGGGAGAGTTCGTCGGCAACGTCGGGCTCCATACCCTGGACGACGTCCAGCGCTTCACCGCCGAGGTGGGCTACTGGCTCGGCGAGGACTTCTGGGGCCGCGGCTTCGCCTCCGAAGCGCTGAGAGGCTTCACCGACTACGTCTTCGCCAACTTCCACTTCCAGCGCCTGGAGGGATGGATCTTCTCCAGCAATCCGGCGTCCGGGCGGGTCCTGGAGAAGGCGGGCTACGAGTACGAGGCGACGCTGCGGCAGAGCGTCTTCAAGGAGGGCCGGTTCCTGGACACCCTCGTGTACGTGCGGTTCCGGTCCTGAAAAGCCTCTACCAGCCGGTCGCGAACAGCCTGCGGGCCGCGGAGAGGCCGCATTTCTGGTACTTGTGGTACGCCTCCGCCGCCCTCTGCCGGACGGCTTCCCCACCCTCGCCCCGGCTCCAGGCGTCGAGCGCCGCTTTCAGGACGTACGCCTCGGGCGCCATGAGCCCGGTGGTCCAGAGGAGCGGATGGGCGCCGGTCTGCCGGAGCGGACCCTGGAAGTAATTCTTGCTGGCGCAGGCGAGGAGGATCGCCTGCCGTCCGCGAGCGTCGGCGCGCCGCGGGATCTCCGGCAGGGAGAAATCCATCAGCCCGTCGTGCCCCACGTAGGCCACCAGGTCGGCCCCGCCTCCCGCCTGGAGGGTCCAACGCTCGGCGGCGGTCCGGGCTTCGACCTTCTGGACGCTCTGCCCCGCCGCGAACTTCAGAAAATCCAGAGTGGCCCGCTGGATCTCCCGGCCGCGATAGGCGTCGGCCACCAGGAAGACGTTCCGCTGATCATTCCTGAAGATCACCCGCTCCAGCACTCCCGGAGCGGGATTCTTCGTCTCCGACAGGAACCGCCATTCTTTCGATTTGCGGAAGAAAGTCCTGACGCCGTAGGCGGCTCCCCAATACAGATTGTTGGCGGGATCGTCGCCGTTGCCGATCCGGGCCGGGACGGGGACGATGCCTTGATATTGGTTGTCGCAGAGAGCGACCACGACGTGGACCACCTTCCCCGGATTCCGGCTCGCGGGCGGCGTGGGCTGGCCCTGGGCCGCGCCGGCCAGGATCAGCGGGAGAAAGACCGCGGCGAAAAATGTCCACTTGATCTGCGAAGTCATCGGTCGCGGAATCATCGTGACGATGCAGGACGCAAAAACCGTTCCCGCCGCTTCAGCCCGTGATCTCGGGGATTTCGTCGCAGCGAAAGGTCGTCACCGTCTCCGGGAGCGGACGTCAATCGCGCTCGCGCAGCCACCGGATCACCTCCTCGGCGTTCCGGTCCGGGGGGAAGACGGGATAGAAAACCTTCTCGATCCTCCCGTCCCTGAGGATCAACGTGATCCGCTTCACATAGCGGATGCCGTCCAGCTCGAAGGTGGGAAGGCGGAGCGCTCCGATCAGCTCGAACCGCTCGTCGCTCAGCAGCTCGAAGGGGAGATGGAGCCTCTCGACGGCCTCGCGCTGATAGTCCGTGTCTTGCGTGCTGAGACCGTACACCCCGGCGCCGAGGACCCGCAGCTCGGCGTGATGATCGCGGAAGGCGCACGACTGGGGCGTGCAGCCGCGGGCGCCCGGGATCTCGTCCCATCCCGGCTGCGCCGGCCGATCCGGCCGCCCGGTGTGGGGATAGAGATAGACCACCGTCCTGCCCGGCAGCGCCGAAAGGTCCACGCTCCGCCCGGCCGTTGACGGGAGCGGGATCGCCGGCATCGCCATCCCCGGCAGGTGATCGCACGCGCCGTCGTCCACCGGCACGGGGAGGTCCTTGGGAAGCGCGTAAAGGTTGTCGCTCCTGGCCATGGAGCGCAGTCTACGACGGTCCGGGTCCGTAACGGAACGCGAGGGTGAACGCCGCCGCCGCCGCGAGCGCGGCCACCGTCCGGACGTGGTTCCAGGCCGTCCAGCTCGAGAGATAGCTCGCCCATAAGCGTGCGCTCGCGGGGTCGGTGGGCGCGACGGCCGCCAACGCGTCGTTCCTGGGGACGTTGAACGCAATCGTCACCACGAAGGTTCCGACCAGATAAAGCAGGCCCCCGGCGAGCAGATAGGCGGCGCCGGGCTCGCGCCAGCGCAAAAAGGCGAAGACGACCGCGACGACGCAGAGCGCGGCCGTTCCCATGAAGACCGAGAGAAACACCGGATTGAGAACGGCGACGTTGATGGACTGCATGGCGGCGATGCCCTCGTTCGGGGGAATCCGGCCGAGGGCTCTCATTACGAAAGCCGAAAAGGCAAAAAACACGCCGGCGATCAGCCCGCAGCCGAGCGCCGCGGAGAAGGTCAGTACAGAGCGCAACTCGTTGACGTCCGGCATCGAGACTCCTATCGCGAGATCCAAATCCATCTAGAACATCCCATTCCCATTCGCCGAGGTCTCCGGCAGGATCTGCAGCACGTCCCAATGTTCGACGATCTTCCCGTCATCGTCGAACCGGAAGATGTCGATCCCAGCGTAATCGTGGTCCCCCGGCCATTCCTGGTGACAGTGCAGGACGACGTAGTTCCCTTCGGCCAGCGCACGCTTGAAGTGGACGCGCTTTCCCGGATATTCCGCGGCCATCCTCTCGAAGTACTCGATGAACGCCGCCTTGCCGTCGGCGACGTGCGGATTGTGCTGGATGTACTCGGCGCCGACGTACCGCTCGATGGCTTCCGCCGGCCTGCACTGGTTGAACATCAGATCGTAGAAACTGACGGCGTTCTGTTTGTTCTGCTCCAGGCGGTCGCTCATGGGCTGATTATATCCGCGCCCGGCTGTGAAGGGGGAGGGGGAACGATCAGGCCTCGCTATGGTGTCGACCGCGTCCCCCACAAGCCTTTCAGCCAGGACCATACAGAACGCTTCGGCTGCGCAACACGAAATTCTCTCTCCGGGTATGCGCGTCCAACGATGTGGTGCTGGTACACACCTTCCGGTGTACCCGCTGGCAGATCGCTGCGGACTGGAAAGGGAACAGGCCGTCCCAAAAGCATACGATCGATCAGAAAGCCGAGAACGGCCCGGTCGTAATCGATGCTGTCCTCTTTGTATTGCTGCGGGTCCCGGCTCACCCATGACTCCACGGCGGTGAAACCACCCTCGCCTGGCTGGAAACGGACGCCATAGATGCAAGCGCCCGTCCAACTCCGGTGCAGATAGAGCCAGGGTTCCTCAAAAAATATGAACCACTTGTCCTCCATCGCCTCCGGAATCAAGCCGCGCTTGATGCGCTCAAAATCGGCAAGATCGTACGTCTGCGAGAACCTCAATTCGGCACGAGCTTCGGGGATTGGAAGAGTCTTCCAAGACTCCCGAGTGGCGATGTCAGTCTCAGCATCCCGGTCCCCGCTCATCGATGGACGTCCTAACCGCCCGTCCCGTCAGCGTAGTTTCCGTCCCAGCGGCCATGGAGCTCATTGTCATCCGGAGGAGGGATCGTTATTCCATTACCTCCAGCATCAGGGTCACCCGTCCCGCCAAAGACACCGCCGAGATCATCGGCATCAATGGTGACCAACCCGCGGCTGATTCGCTCGACTTGCAGGTTCCTTTTCATACGAGGCTCCTTTAGGTGGCTACGAAAATTCCCTCCGCTCTGGACTCTTTGCGCCAACAGACGGCCAACCGTCGGATTCTATCCTAACTCGCATCACTTCTAGCCCAGCAACTCGTACAGGACGACCTCCCTCCCAGGGCATAAGCGCAACCGTCGGGAACGTGATGCCCCCCCTGCCCCAAGCCGCTGATGCTCTCGTGGACGTTTCCCGCCGCCCGGGGGTGTAGAGGATGCGCCAGGGTCATATGGGCCTGATGCTGTCGCACGCCCGTTCTACTCAGCTCCAGCCGCTGGGCCGGGAAGCGATCCTGGACCAACATCCGCACCATCAGCCGGAGACGATAAAGAAGTCGGCGAAGCCTCGGATCCACGCCGCGAGCCACGCTATCCCCTGGTGGTTCTACGAGGTCTACTCCTAGTTCGTAGCCGCCTACCGGACGGAGCACCATCCTCCGGCATCTAAAACTACCAATCAGCATAGGAAATAATAAGCAAGAATAACCAAATTGGGGCTAGAGTCACAAAGACGACTAGTATTGCCCTTCGCCAACTTGTACAATGAATTTCTCGGACCCCGATAAGTGTAAGGAGTACCAACCAGATAAGCATCAGGAGAGAATTCAAGCAGAATAAAGGCATCAGCCCACAAAGCTGCGAAACACAAGCATAGGCTACAACACGGAGGCTCCCTTGGAAGCCCGCTACAGAGTTCTTGAGCGACCTCGTCACAACAAGGGAGATATGAAGCGCGATGAGCCATATCGTTAGGCCAAAAAATGATAAAATTACACTTACCAGAGCCCCCAGCAGTCCTGATACCAATATGTTGTAGGATACAGCAATCTGTGATAACACCAAGTTCAAGGCAAAGCCAAGGATGCCCGAGATAGTGACAAACAGCAAAGGACTTGAGTGATCTCTGCGTCGGTGGGTAAGCTTGTATGCTCTCAACGGCTTTACCACAAAAAGTATAAGTGTCTTCAAATATCCTCGTAATATCCCGACCTGTGCTCGGTTCTCCCAAGGATTGCCAGGACGATCCAGCTTGTCCTCCACAACCGCTTTTTTCCAAGTCGCGCCAGTAGGCCTTGACTTGAGAGTACCTATCCCGCTAAAGAGGCCTCGTAGGACACTCGGTAGGCGGACCGCCAACTGATCTTGTATGCCTACTGTCATGAAGCTCAGAAAAACCCGATCACGTAATGGACTGTCCTCGGGTGCCTCCCGCAAACGGAGTCGGAGGATCTGCCGCCCAAGAGAGCGCAGGGTTTGCCGGTCTCCCTGAGCTATCTCGAGTCGAAAGGCGTCAACAGGACGCTCAAGGCTGGTGACCAGTAGTTCTTCGATGGCCGTACGTACGCTCCTCTCCTGATCTGAAGACAACGTCGACAGCAGCTTTTCACGTAGCCAGTCCGGCATAAAGCTGTGGCGCAGCCAGGGGGTTCTGACTAGGCTACGCAGCCGGCCTGTATCCAGAAGCGGTGCACCGTCTATCTGGAGACCATCGCCCAAGTACAATGTCAGTCCCCAATCCAGCGCCGGATAAACGGCCGTGGATGCGAGCCAGAAAAAGCCCGGCTCCCCAAGGAAGCGACGGAGAGAGGAGAGGAGAGAGTCAACCTCTGCTGGTCCTGGAGGGTTGCGGTCCACCCACCGTAGAGGCTGGTCCCGGAGTTCTCGAGGGAAAGGAGAAATCGGTCTGTAAGCTGGCCGTGGCAGCGGAGTCCCCCCCTGCGTCCGGCGCGCCAAGGCCGCGAACCCCTCGATGGTCGCTGGCAGCACACTGAAAACACGCATGAGACCCCCTTCCATCGTTCCCCATTGCTCAGGCACTTCAGGCGTCATCAGCGATCTCTGTTCCCAAGTTGTGAACTGGTCGACCCAGGGCTCGAGCTCTCCCGTCTTCGGGCTGAATAGACCGACCGCGTCGGTGAACAAGATCAGTCTATGGAACGGGTAACGGGACGCGAGGTCCTGTAGCCGAACCGGTACGCCACCCTCCTCGCGGGGAAAACAGATTCGGGGATCTCCCTGGAAGTAAAACCGATTGAAGAAGAGTCCTTGCTCCGCCAAGCGACCAACCAATTCATCAGCGAGCCGTGCCTGCTGATCCAAGTAACTCACTCGATCTATCAGGACCAGATATTCCGGAGTGATCTGACGGAGAGCATGTATTGGTGTCAGCCAGCCGCCACGAGAGACTGTAGCGGCAACCGTCGCAGTGATGTCAAGATCTGGGGACGGTATCTCCCGCCGCCGCCGCAGATCCTGGGCGATACGAAAAAAGGACACTGATTGAAATAGCCGGTGAGATAAATCTCGAACAGCGAGCGGCTGGAGCGAGATCCCTTCGTCAGCTACCTGTCGACGGACAAGGAAAAGCTCAGCCCGCCTCCGCCACCATCGCCGATAAGCAGCAACCATCGCAACGAGCAACGCGATAAACCCGGCCGTTCCAGCCACACTCCAACCCGAGCCCGCTGAGATAATAGCAGGTTCGTCCTGAATCCAGAGAACAAATATAGCGAGGATTGAAACGATCAGTCCCAAGACTGCACCAATCCCTACAACCCAAAACAGGCGTCGTAGACTGAGGCCTTTGATTTCGTCAGCAAGCCCACCAGCGCTTTCGCGTGAGGCGACAAGTAGTCCGCCTGGAAGCAAGGGAGGCGCGGCAGGGAAACTGGATCGCTCGACCCAGCGCTTGAATCGGTCTGAGAATTCGGCCTGTTCCTTAGGTGAGCTACAGAGGATCGGACCAAGCAGATCGCGAAAGTGCTCGGCAGGCCCAAGAGGTTCGCCTCGTGCGGTCAAACCTAAAACAAGGTCCTGTGCTGCTGCGTATTGGTCAAGACTGAGGTTGTAGCCCGCCCGACGCAATTCATCGACGAATCCCAACAGAGCCTCAGGATCGGCCCAGGGAAAACCTATCGGCCGCGACTCTTGAACCATTGTCTGACAACCTGTTCTGCCCGCGGCTGGTCCTCGGTGGTTTTCACGAGGCTACTCAGAGTCGAAAGCGCAAGATCAGGTGACCCGGCGAGTGGGTTTTTCCCATTCTCGGCGTGGCGCAGCGCAATTAGCCATCCTAGCAACTCGGCAGTAGCTGGTTTCTTGCGTAATCCGCTAGCGTCACGGCGAAGAAGGAAGAAAAGATCCAGAGCGTCTTTGAGCAAGCTGCTACTGGATGCGGCAAACTCTCCCAGACGGCTGGTGACGATCTCCTTTAGCCGCTCAGGTTGAGGGAAGGAAAGATGGTAGTATATGCAGCGCCGAAGGAAGGCATCTGGCAGATCCTTTTCTGAGTTGCTGGTAATTACCACAACTGGTTGCATTCCGGGTTCCGCCGCAATGCGCTCGTTACCCAACTCCGGTATACGAAAATACATGTCCTCAATTTCATTGAGTATATCATTAGGAAAGTCACGAGGAGCCTTGTCAATCTCATCAATCAACACCACCGAACGGCGTTGCCCGCCGTGCTCAAAACCGGTAGGCAGGAAATGCGCTACAGCCTTCTCGTCGTTGGCACGCATGATAGCGATACCCAGCGCGCAGAAATTGATGTAAGACAGAGGCTCGGCACTTGCACCGCTCTCGCGAGCCTGGAAGCGGCCAAGTGCATCGTAGGTATAGAAGAGGTCACGGGCCGTGCTAGTGGACTTGGTCTCAAACTTCAGCGGCTCCCCGTAATCCAGTTCCCAAGCCAAGCTGTAGGCTAGTTGTGTTTTACCTGTGCCAGGCTCTCCGGTAAGCAGCAATGGCTGGCCAAGGAGGAGAGCGACATTAACGGCAGCAGCAAGGCCAGGCTCAGCACGGTAATTCTCCGGTTTCGTTAGTTCCGTCCGTCGCGAAGCGGGTACCTCGATCTGCCCTCCCGGCCTTGTGCCCTCACCTGAGTAGAAGAGGCGTTTCATGCAAACTCCTTCACTGAGTTGTACCCATAGAGCAACTCCCGCAGCCTACAAGCCAGTTCCTCCATAGGGATGGTTGTCGAGGACCGCTCGACCTCCCATCGCTCGAATAACCGGCGAATGTCAGGAAAGATCTGATCGCTGGCGCAGAGGTTAGGCGGAACCTCTTCAAGAGCCCAGGTTTCAACATCCGTGCGTGCTACTCCTTCGAGTTTCCGCAAGGTAACTCCGGGCAATTGTTCACCATCAAAGTGATGGCTGGCAAGGAAACTCTCAAGGGCAGCATTCAGTTGCTCATAAGCCTGCCGCATCTCGGGTGCGAGAGCATTTTTCATCTCGTACTTGAGAAAAAGAAGCACAAATATTTGTTGTCCAGGCTCCAGATCAGGCCACTGTCGCCAAAAATCAAAGAAACTTTCGAGGGCCGTGGGGCCTAATCGCTTGAAATCTTCTGTTAATACTTGAGTGCGGATCACCACAGGCGCCGGGCTCAGGCTTAAAGTCCGTTGTATGTCCACAACTGAAGCAGTACGCCGATTGCAGACTGACTCCGCGAGATACCCCCGTAGTCGCTTCTGCAGTTCCTCAGCAGTCTGGCAGCCAGAGGGCCACCGCAGGAAATAGGAGATCACTGCAGCCTGATCTCCAAGATCAAGAAGCTTGGGAAAATAATCCTTAAGTAACCGCTCGAAAAACATCTCCTGGGACTGATACTCATCACCGTGAATGACGACCATTAGCAATCGATTTCGAGGGCGCTCTACCAGAGCTTCCTCAAGCTCAAACTCCTGGGGACTGCGGTCGCAGAGGTAAGGCAGTAGTGGGGGGATAGGGCGTCCCGAGCCGAACTCCCGGGCAACAGCGGCGGTCACTGCGGCACGCAACTCGTCCGGAGTACTGAACTCCTGTATTGTCTTAAGCAACCGGATTTCATTGCGCAGAGCATCGATTCGTGGATCGCCATCGCGACGCTCCTTAGGCCAAACAGCCTTGTCCGAAAGTAAGAAAAGGAGGCGTGGAATACCTTTGCGGCCAGCTTCTTCATATTCAAGATGGGTGATGCTCTTAGTCTGTGAAGGTGGCACGAAGCCATAGCGCCAAGCAAAAATGCCAATATACCCCTGACATGAACGTACATCTTCAAGGCAGAGGTCGAGCGGGCGCTCTTCAGAAGCTGTATAACTCTCCATCGATCGCGGTAGATGCTCGAGGGTGAGGATCGCTTCTCGGGCTGCAAGCCGCTCCTGCAGAAGATCGAGGTACGTCGAGGAGATGTAAATTCGTGCCATATATTCAACTTAGCCTGATACGGTGTGCTTGCCGATCGCCTTATCTTATTATAGCGAATCGCTGGACCTATCGGTCCTACTTCATAGACGGACGTGCCTACAGGATTCCTACTCCTTAATTGTGGAGGGAACCCGGCGGGCTGGCGATATTACAGCCGAGCCTCTGTAGGCACGTGCCGACGCAGCAACGAAGACAACTGCCCCCGGGACAACCTCAGTAGCTTCGCCCCGGTGGCGCCTCAAAAGCCCCCTTGCGTCTCATCCCCCGCTCACGTCACAATACGAAACACAAGCCATGACACGTGACGAATACGAGCGGCACCTGCGGCGGCTGGAGGAGCAGCTTCGGCTGGGGATCGAGATCCTCCAGGCGTCCTACCGGCATCAGGTCGGGGCGGTGGAGCTGATCTGGCGGATGACCAACGGGGAGGGCACCCCCCTACCCTCTCTTCAGGCGGAGACAGCGGCGGTCCCCCAGCCGCAGGCGGCCGTACCCCCTCCGGCGGCGCCGGCCGGTCCCTCGCGCCGGGGGGCCTGGGATCTCTACAGGGACATCCGGGAGGCGCTGCCGCGGGTGCCGGAGGTGTTCGATGCAAGCCACCTCCGGAAGGCGCTCGGCTACGAGCCGAACCGCAGCTCTCTCCATCGCGCCCTCAGGGAGCTCGTGGACGAAGGATTCCTCACCCTGCGGTCCCCGGGCCGAGGGAAGAGATCCACGAGCTACCAGCAGACCGATCTGGACCCTTCCCTCGAAGATTGAGACGCCACCCTCCGCGTCCACGGCTCCGGGAAACGTTCACGAGACACAAAAGTCGCGTCCCGCGACGCGAAGAAACACGGGGGCGGTCCTCGGACACGTTCCTGGGACGCTACGGAACGTTCCCGCGCCTCTTCCCTTCAGGTACGGAACGCTCCCCCCTGAGTTTGGAACGCGAAATCCGTGGGACGAGTCGCGAAATCCCGAAGGGGAGCGTCCCAAACTCGCAGGGGAGTGTTCCAATCCAAAGGGGGGATGTTCCAACCCGGAAGGGGAGCGTCCCAGACGCGGGGGATGGCGTTCCAATCCATCGGGGGGAGCGTCGCACCCGAAGGGGCCGTGTCCCATTCGCGAGGGGCGCGTCAGCCCACGACCTTCCTGCCGATCTCCGCGACGAATTCGTCGAGGTCCGTCGTTCCCGTGTTGCTGAGGATGACGATGGTGACGCCGTCGTCCAGGAAGTGGTAGAGCTGGGTCTGGGCCCCCATGATCCGCCCCGGCCTTTTGACGACCCGGTGTTTCCTGCCGTTGATTTTGGTCTCGTAGGACCAGAGACCATAGCCGTAATCGTCGAGGCCCGGCGTCACCATGAGCGCCAGGGTCTCCTTCTTCAGGAGCTTCCCTCCGAACAGGGCGTTCGCGAAGGTCAGGAGGTCGGCGGCGGTCGAGTACATCGCGCCGGCGGCGTACCAGTTCTCCGGGTAGACGGGCAGATCGGGGACCAGGGCTTTCAGATCGTCCCTGAAGAAGTAGGTGTCCGCCAGCCCCTCTACGATGTCGCTCTGGTGCAGCATTCCCGTGTTCTTCATCCCCAGGGGCTGGAGGATCCTGTCCCGGAGGACCCGCTCGTAGGGAGCGCCGTAGACGCGCTCGACGATCTTTCCGAGCACGATGTAATCGGCGTTGTTGTAGTCGAAGACCTTGCCCGGCGGATTCACCAGTTTTCCGGCGCAGAACCTGGCCAGGAGCTGGTCGCTGGTATAGGGCGTCTGGTAGACGGGGATGCCGCTCGCGAGGGCGGTCTCCATGTCCTTGACGGTGTCGAAGTTCGCGAGGCCGGAGGTGTGATTGAGGAGCTGGTGAACGGTCACCTTGTCAGCCCCCTCTCCGGCGTAATCCGGCAGATACGTCCCGACCGTCTTGTTCAGGTCGATCTTTCCCTGCTCGTGGAGCTGGAGGATCAACGTCGACGTGAAGAGCTTGGTGATCGAGGCGATCTTGTATTTCGTCTGTTGGGTGTTCGGGACTTTGAAGGGCAGGTTCGCCAGACCGAAGCTCCTGGCGAAGGTGACGTCTCCATCCTTCTGGATCAGGATCGTGCCGTTGAAGTTGTGCTCGGCGGCGTAGGCGGCGATGAAGCTGTCCGGCGTCGCCGGCTGCGCGAGCGCGGTCCGCGACGCCAGCAGCGCGATGATCAGGATCCAGAGATTCTTCATGGGGGGTTCCGCTCCTCCTTGCCTTGAGGAGACGGCTAGCCCCCGGAATCCGTTTCAGCCGCGCCGCCCGCCCGGGCCCTCACCTCCCGGCCTCCTCTCCCGACCCCTCCCTCCCACCCTCACCGGGAGAGGAGGAGAAGTTAGCCAAAAGAAGGGACAAACAGACAAACCATTCCCCTCTCCCGGTGAGGGTGGGAGGGAGGGGTCGGGAGAGGGGTTAGGGGTGGGGGTTTCGGGGAGGGGGGCCGCTCAGCCCCCCGCTTCGCGCATCTTCAGGTAGGAATCCCTGGAACGTGCCGCCGCATCCTTGATATCCTTTTCTTACTCAATACCTCCCAGGAGACCCGCGATGAAGAGAGCCCTGGCGTCCGTCGTCCTGCTTCTCGCCCTCTTTGCCCTTCCCCTGCGCGCGGCCACGGTCCCGGTCAACGGCCGGGTCGTGGATTCGGACGGCAAGGCGGTGCCGGACGCCAAGGTCCTCCTCATCCCCTTCCTCTCCGAGGTGGAGGCCGGCCGTCTGCAGCTCGAAGGCAAGCTCATCCCGGAGCCGGTGGCCTTCGTCTCCCCGGGCGCGGACGGCGCGTTCCGTCTGGCGGCTCCCGAGACGGGCATGTGGCGGGTCCGGGTGGAGGCTCCCGGCTTCGTCCCCCAGGAGGCCCTGCTCGTCCCCCTGCTGGAGGAGACCGATCTGCCGGAGGTCCAGCTCGCGCGGGACGTCCCCTTCCAGGCGCGCGTCACCGATCCCCAGGGCAAGCCGGTCGCCGGCGCCCGGGTGAGCCTTTCGAACGAGCGGAGGATGGGCTCCGCCGAGATCTCCTGGCGGGTGGCGGAGCGGCGCGCGGTCACGGATGCCAGCGGCGCCGTGACCCTGCCTCGCGGGAAGGACGAGGCCGTGACCGTCCGGGCCGTGACGCCGGGCTTCCCCCTCGCCGAGCGCAAGAACGTGCGGGAGGGCTCGGCCACGCTCCGGTTCGCGGCCGGCCTGACGCGCCGGTTGCAGATCCGCGATCCCCAGGGCAAGCCCGTGCCGGGCGTGCTCGTCCGCGTCGACGACAGCGACGACGTCTCCTGGCTCGCCGGACGCGCCTCCGAGGCCGGCGTGCTCGATCTGGCCCTCCCCAACCGCGACGGCGCCGAGTTGCTCCTGGCGGCCGCGGACGGCCGGCGGCTCCGCTTCCGCCTCAAGGCCGCGAAGCCGGGGCCCCAGCAGGAGCCCGACGTGGCCGTGCTGCCGGCGGTGACGCCGGTGAGCAGCCGGACGGTCTCGGCCCGGGACGGCCGCCCTGTGACCGGAGCCCTGGTCTGGACGTCCGACGTCGGCGCGTTCGTCCGCACCGGCGCCGACGGTGGTTTCAAGCTCCCCGCTCCTCCCGCGGGCGAATCCTGGATCCAGGCCGCGGCGGCCGGCTTCCTCACCCGGGACGGCGAGATCGCCGGCGGCCGGATTCCCACCCTGGCCCTGGAGCCGGTCTACGGGGTCGCCGGCAAGGTGGTGGACGAGGCCGGCCGGCCGGTGGCGGGCGCCGACCTCAGGGCCGCCATCCAGACGTCGTCCCGGCTGATGAGCAATCCGAACGCCTTCCGGAGCGGCGGCCTGGGCCGCAGCGGCGAGTCCGGACGGTTCCGGCTCGGCAACCTCCTGCCGGGCTTCGGCTACGACCTCAAGGTCACCCGCCGCGGCTTCGCGCCGCTGAAGCTGGAGTTGCCGGCGCGGGAGCCCGGACAGCCGGGGACGGAAATGACGATCGTGCTGCGCGCGGGACGCACGGCGTTCGGCGCGGTCATGGACGGCGGACGTCAACCCGTGGCAGGCGCCCGCGTCACCCTCCAACCCGTCCCGGCGAGCACCACCGCCCGTATACGCCAGGCGCGCAACCCGGACAAGTTCGAAGGCGTCACCGACGCTTCCGGACGCTTCGAGATCCAGGCTCTCCCCGCGGGAACGTTCGACCTCACCGTTCGCGGCCGGGGCTTCGCGCCGCTCACCGTTCCCGGCCTCGTGGTGCCCGACGGCAAGGGCCGGACCGACCTCGGCACGGTGATGCTGGCGCCCGGCGCCGCCGTCAGCGGCAAGGTGACGGACCCCAAGGGAAACCCCATCGCGGGGGCTGAAGTACGGGCCGCCGCCGCCGCGGGGGAGACGATGCCGTTCCCCATCCGGATGCGCGAACAGGGTCCCGCCGACGCGCTGACCGGGGCGGACGGTTTCTTCACGCTGGAGGACCGCGCTCCGGGCGAGTCGCTGGACCTGACGGTCTCCCATCCGGGCTACGGACCAGGATCGGCCCCGGGCGTCGCTGTCCCCAGCGAGCAGCCGGTCCGGATCGTTCTGCAACCCAACGCGCGGGTATCCGGCAAGGTGACCGGGCCCGACCGCAGGCCGGTGGCCGGAGCCCAGGTGAACATGAGCGAGATGACCTCGATGAGCTTCGGAGGCGGCTCTTCCAGGTTGTTCGCCGCGAATTTCAAGCAGACGGTCACGGACGAGGAAGGAGCCTTCTCGTTCGAAAACGTCGCTCCTGGACCGATCGAGGTGGGCGCGAGCGCGCCGGGGCGGCAGCGGGCGCAACTCGAAGGCCTGGAAGTGAAGGCCGGCCAGGAGCTGACGGGGGTCGAGCTGCTGCTCGCGCCGGGCGGGGTCGTGGAAGGGCGCGTGAGCGCGGACGGACGGCCCATGCCCGGAGTCGAGGTGGCCGTGCTCGCCCCCACCGCCAACGATTTCTCCTTTCCCGATCTCCAGGCCACCACCGACGGCGACGGCCAGTTCCGCATCGACGGCATACCCCCCGGCCCGCGGACCGTGGAGGCCAAGGCCGAAGGCTACCGGCGGGCGGTGCGCGACGTGGAAGTGACCGCGGAGACGAAGACCGTGGAGCTGGTGCTGGAAAGAGGCCTCGACGTCTCCGGCCGGGTGGTGGACGACGCCGGCAACCCCATCGCCTCCGTCACCGTGAGGCTCCTCGCCGGCCGGAACATCCTCAACGCTCCGCAGACCGTCACCGGAGCCGACGGCGCCTTCACGGTCGGCGGCCTCCAGGATGGAACCTACCGGTTGATGGCCCATAAAGAGGGCTACACCATGGAAGGCCGGGGCGAGAGCGTGACGGTGGCCGGCGCCTCGGTGGCCGGGGTCGAGGTGAAGCTCTCCTCCGGCGGCACGATCACGGGCCGGCTCTCGGGACTGGAGCCCAGCCAGCTCGGCCGCGTGCGGATCTGGGCCGACTTCGAAGGCAACCAGGGTCAGGTGGATCCCGAAGGCGGCTACCGGATTCCCAACCAGCCCGAAGGGAGCCACGAGGTCACCGCCATCATCCCCAATACCTCTCTGCGCGCCACCGGGCGTGTGACCCTGGAGCCCGGCGCCAAAGAAGCCAGACTCGACCTCCAGTTCGGAAGCGGTCACGAGCTCCGCGGCGTCGTCCTGCGCAACGGCCAGCCGGTGGCGGGGGCCTCCCTGGGCTTGACCCGGACCGGGACCTCCGAACGGGCCTCGCAGAGCACCGATCACCAGGGGAATTTCAGCTTCGGCGGCCTGGAGGACGGGCTCTACAAGCTGGCGGTCAGCGCCCCCAACGGCGGCCGCCAGGAAGAGGACGTGGAGATCAACGGCGACCGCGACATCCGCGTCGAGTTGCGCACGGCGAGCCTGACCGGCCGGGTGATCGATTCCCTGGACCTCTCCCCCGTCTCCGGCGCCCGCGTCACCCTGGAGCCCGCGCAGGCCAGCAACGAGTTCCTCACCCTGCCCGACACGCAGACCGACGCCCGGGGGACCTTCCGCATCCTGGAAGTGGGGGGCGGCGCCTGGAAGGTGAGGGCGACCCGGGACGGCTACGCGCCCGCCGAGCAGACCGTCCAGGTGGACGGCTCCGACGCCGAAGAGATCGAGCTGAAGCTGCAACCGACGGAGGGCGTCACGATCGAGGCCCAGCAGCCGTCCGGCCAGGCCCCGGACCACCTCCGGGTCGCGGTGCTGGGTCCCCAGGGCGAGACCGTCGCGTCCGGCTCCTATCCCACGGGAGAGAACGGCCGGACGCGGGTCTCCAACGTGCCGGCCGGAAGCTGGCAGCTCCTGGTCCAGTCGGATCAGTCCGCTCCGGCCACCGTGTCCGTCTCGGTGCCGGGTCCCGCGGTCCGCGTCGTCCTCCCCGCGGCCGGCGCGCTGCGGGTCAAGGTGCCGACGCTGGTGGGCGAAAGCGTCGTCGCCAAGCTCGTCCTCACCGGCCCCGGAGGCGCCTTCCGAGCGATGGATTTCAGCGGCAAGGTGGTGTCGGAGTGGGAGCTCTTCCAGGGAATCAGGAACCTGGACCGCATCCCCGTAGGCGTCTGGCAGTTGACCGTCCGGACCTCAGACGGCCGCTCCTGGACCGGTCAGGCCACGGTCACGGCGGGCGGGACGGCGGAGGCGACGTTGCAGTAGGGGTCGCCTCCAACATGGTTGAAATCATCCAACTTTCTACCTATTCTGCTGAGCATGGCCCTGAGCATCAAGAGTCCGGAAGTTGAGAAACTCGTCGAGGCCCTCGCCGCGATGACCGGGGAGAGCAAGACGGAAACCGTCCGTCGCGCCCTGGAGGAACGCCGCGAGCGCCTGCGCCTGCAGCAGGCTCATCGCGAACGAGGGAGCGACTCCTTCGCTATCTCGAAGAGGAGATCTGGCCGAAAGCTCCGCCCGGGCAACTCGGCCGCCGTCTCAGCCGCGAAGATGGCGATGCCGCGGCCGGCAGCGCTGATCCGCATCCAGTAGCCCACATTCCCGAACCTAGGGCTCGAACATGTACGAGACCACCGGTTGCTTCAGGTCAACGCCTGCATTCTGCAAGGTTTTGTTCAGCAAGGGTCGAGAGTCAGAGAGTGTATATACCTCCACAGGTTCTTCCGAGGTATATACCTCCATGTTCCTACAGTGATAGCAGATCACCAGATCGATCCGCCGGCCGTCCTTCAAGGATGCGCTGATTCCGTGTCTGGGGAAAAAGCACCCAAACGGCTCATCCTCTTTGTACGCCACTCCTCGAATCAGACTCTCGACGATGGATTCAACGGCTTTTGATGATGTCACCCTGGTCGAGCCGAAAACAGGCCAATTGTGGAAGCTTTCGCCCTTGTCAGAGTAGTCCGGCCGGATACCGACAAGGTAGACCTCCAGGGATCTGGCGTTGCGGAGATCTTCCGCGACGCCTGGAGGGAAGGTATACGGCGGCACGTCCTTCGCAATGGCCTCGGATACCAGTGGCTCTTCTCGATGATTGGGAGGCGATGGGGGATCGGCAAACCAGAGGAGGGTCTTCAACGCGATGGCGCAGAGCACCGCCATGATGCCGATGGAGAGCACGGGGATACTTATCGATCGCCACGTCCGTGGTTTTACCTGCTCTTCCGCGTTGGGATCCGTCATTGTGTGCCTCCATATGAGCTCGACGCACATTCGTCCGCCAATCTCTTCTCCGCGGTCGCGGCCAGCCTCTCATGATTCGCCTTCTCGGCCACCGCCTTGAGAGTGGCGCAATCGCCGCGGCTTACGCGGCGAAGCTCGATCGGCCAGGCCGGCGTTCCCTCCAGCAGCAGCACCCGCTCCGCCCCGCCGAGGCTTCTGTACGCGGCGCTGGACCAGATCCAGAGCGCACCGAGCACGGCGACCGCCGCCACCGCGATAGAAAGCACGACGCGGCGCACACCAGCCCGTTGGGACCCGAGCCTGACCGCGGCCAGGCTGCCCAGAAGACAGGACGGTGCGAACCAGAGTCCCGCCAGGGGCCCCAGGATCGCCACCCCCAGGATCAGGGAGCCGAGAACGAGCGCGGTCGCGACCGGCAGCCTCGGTACCGCGGTCAGCTCCGCCCGCGACACAGTCGCCGCCAGAGAAAGCCCCAGAAACCAGATCGTAAAAGTAATCGCCCAGGGCGTCGCCGCCGGAAAGGCGGTCCACAGGAGCCAGTGCGTGCAGGTGCCGCAGGCCAGGATCATGGTTTCACCTTGAAAAGGACACCAGGGACACCAGGGACACCAAGGACCTCAAGGACAATAACCTTATTGTTGTCGTCCTTGGTGTCCCTGGTGTCCCTGGTGTCCTTCAGGTCCTCAGAGCGCCGTGTTCCCCGCCAACCCCATGTTCCGCAGGATCTCCGCGAAACGGGGCTCGCCGCGCAGAGAGTCGAAGCGGGGGTCGACCTTGAGCCAGACCAGGGCTCCCTCGCGCTGCGCTTCGGCGCGCTCCAGCCAGCGCAGAGCGGCGTCCTTGTTCCCCAGGGCCGCGTAGATGCCGGCGATCTGTGAGGAATAGCGCATGCCCTGGGTGGTGAGGCGCTCCAGTTGCGTGATGGCCTTCTCGGCCTGCGTCCGCTTCCCGCTCAGGGCGTTGAGATAGGCCTCGGCCGAGATGAGGTTGCCGTCCCGGGGAGAGAGCTCCCGGGTATGGGCGAAGGCGGCGCGGGCCTCCTTGAAGCGGCCCTGTTGCACGCGGGCGCGGCCGATGAAGTACTGCGCCGTGTCGACCGTGGGATCGAGCTTCAGGGCGGCCGTCAGCTCCGTGACCGCCTCGTCGTAGCGGCGCGCCCAGAAGAGACGGTAGCCGAGCCCGGCGCGCACCCGGGCGTCCTTGGGCTCCAGCTCGACGGCCCGGCGGGCCTCCCCCACCGCCTCGTCGGCGCGGCCGGTCGCCTCCAGGAGGATCGCGTACCAGAGGCGCGGCGTCGCCTTCTGAGGATCGAGCTCCAGGGACCTTCGCAGCTCCGTTTCGGCGCCCGCCCAATCCCTTTCGTCGTGCATCTTCACGAAGCCGAGCACGGCGTGCGCCGAGGCCAGGCGCTCGTCGAGCTCCAGCGCGCGCCGCGCCGCGTCGCGGGCGCCCGGATAGTCGTAGAGCAGGGCGCGCGCTTCCGCCAGACCGGCATGGGCGGGAGCGAACGTGGCGTCCGCCTCGGTCGCCCGTTCGAACGCGTCGACGGCGTCGCGGATGTCGTCGGCCGTCCGGCGCGCCAGGAGCTCCCGGCCCTTCGCATAGGCTTCCGCCGCTGGTCCGGGCGGCTCCGGGTCGGAAGCCGCGGCGGCGGATGAGATCTGGAACCCGGCGATCAGTAAGGCACTTCCCGCGCAGATTGCAAATTTTCTCATGGCTCCAGTATAGCCGAGAGCCCGACGTCGGGAGACAGCTCTGTCACAAAATCAACCTCCCGAACACCACACTTAATGAAGCGTTACGTCACGCATTCGGAGCTTCACCAGCCGTCGTAAGCCCACCTCCCGTCCGAGCGGAGCCTCACGGGAGCCCTCCCGTGAGCCCGCCAAGGAGAGCTGATGAGCTTCTATCGATCGTGGGCCGGCAATACCAGATCGGAGCGCGGCTCGGATTCTGATGTAAAGGAATACCGTGACGCGGAACCAGAAAGGAGACAAAAATGAGCAAAGTGTTTGGCTTGTTCCTGGCGGGGCTCGTTGTTCTCTGCGGTGCGGCCTGGACGGAAAACAGCTGTCAAGAGGCACGGCAAGAAATTTCTGCGGCCGGGATCGACGGGAGCGCCGTCTCAACGGAGAGCGCGCCGAGCCTTCCTATCGATCCAGCCCGCGACTTGACGTTCCTGGCAATCTGTGGGGACACGTGCTATTCGATGCAAGGCGAGCCCTGCTCCCCAGAAGAAGGATTCGTGTGCCAGACGACCAGGTGTGCTTACCATCTCTGCCAATGCGTGAACGGCACGTTCGACTGCGGGGTATGAGCATCGGGAAGGTCCGCTCGGCGAGCGCCTGTTCGAGGTCCGCTTGGGCCCACCTCGCCCGGCGGCGCGAACGCCTGTAGAGCCCGAAGGGTCGCGGCGCGATCGTCCGGCGGGCTAGAATCCCCCGGGCATGAGCACGAACGAGAATTCTCTGGATGCTGTCGTCATCGGCGGCGGTCCCGCGGGATCGACCGCCGCGCTGGTCATGGCCCGGGAGGGGCTGAAGGTGCGGGTCTACGAGCGCACCCCCTTCCCGCGGCTGCACGTCGGCGAATCCCTCCTGCCGCGGAACTTCGCGCTGTTCCGCGAGCTCGGCCTCCTGGACGCGCTCAAGGACGTTCCCAAGGTGGACAAGAAGGGAGCCGAGTTCATCATGGGCAACGGTGGGGAACCCTCCCTCTTCCCGTTCACCATGAGCCTGGTACCCAGCGAGCCGATGTCGTACAACCTCGAGCGCGCGCCCTTCGACACCCGGCTGCTCGCGACCGCCCGGGAAGCGGGCGCGGAGGTCCGCGAAGAGGTCGCGATCCGCAAGATCCTGCGCCTGGAGGACGGTAGGGTCGAGGTGGACACGGACGAAGGGGAGGTCGCCGCCCGCTTCCTGGTCGACGCGAGCGGCCAGTCCACCCTGCTCGGCAAGCACCTGGGCACCCGCCGCGTCCTTCCCCACCTGAAGAAGGTCGCCTGCTTCGGGCACTTCGAGAACGTCTGGCGCCGCCCCGGCGACGAGGGGGGCTACATCGTGATCGTGGCGTGCGAGGAGGGGTGGTTCTGGATCATCCCCCTGGACGAGACCCGGACCAGTATCGGCCTGGTCATGCACGAGCACCTGGCGCGCCAGGTGGGGGTGCCCATGGACCAGATGCTCGCCTGGGGGATCTCCCGCTGCCCGGTCCTGCGCGAGCGCACCGCCGGCGCGGTCTTCCCCACCGAGACGCACGTGATCGCCGATTTCAGCTACCGCTGCGCGCCATACGCCGGCCCCGGCTACTTCCTGGCCGGCGACGCCGCCACCTTCGTCGATCCGATCTTCTCCACCGGCGTCTGCATGGGGATGATGAGCGGCGCCGAGGCGGGGCGGGCGATCCTGGCGGCCGTGCGGCAGGGGGAAGATCCCGCGCGGCTGCGGCGCCGCTACATCCGCTTCGTGGAGGACAGCTCGTCGATGTTCTTCCGCCTGGTCGACATGTACTACGACCATTCGTTCCGCGAGCTCTTTCTGAGCGGGCAGGGACCGCTGGAGGTGCATCGCGCCACCATGTCGATCCTCGCCGGCTATGTCTTTCCGCGCCCCCCCTTCGCGCTGCGCTGGCGCTTCGCTCTCTTGGACCTCTTCGCCCGCATCAACCGCCATTTCCCCCTCGCGCAGCGGCGCGAGCGTTTCTCGCTGTTCGCGGAGACCCCAGGGTAAAGGGTCGGTAAGTCATCGATCGCCCAAGAGGTCTGCCGCGGAAATCAACAACAAATCTTTTTGTTCCTGTGCGGCGAGACCTGACTGTGTGCGCATCTTGGGGACGAAAAGCGCTCTTACGATCCGAGCCTCCGACAGCCGGGCTGGCAAGGGGGGAGCGGGCCTCGCGGCCAGATCTCGCAAGAACGGCTCCAGGGTTCTGCGGTCGAACGACCGGGAGCTCCACTTCACCTCCCCCAGCAACACTCGCTGGCCATCGATCGACTCGCTGACGACATCCCACTCCGGCTGTGTCCCATGCCACCAGCGCGACGCCGGCCCCCAAGGACCGTGCTTCCCGAGGCACTCTGACGTGGTCTGAGGCACCTGCTGCCGGCACAGTTCCTCCCAACCCTGAGCACAAAGGCTTTCCCAGAAGCGCGCCAAGAGCTGGCGGCGGGCGGTAGGGGTACCGCTGGCGAGTTGCGCCCGGTGGGGAGCCACCACGCGGAACCACAGGCGGAAGAACGGATCGGCGATCTTGTAGAGAGCGCGCTTGCTTCCCTTCTCGCTCTCGCCGAATGGCAACTCGCGGCGGACAAGACCGAGATTCAGCAGGCGATCCAGGGGCCGTGCCATCGAAGTCGCGGGCCTTCCCAGCCGCCCCGCTATCTCCGATACCCGGTGAGCGCCCGCGCCAATGGCGTCGAGCAGGGGACGTGTTTCGAGGGCGGAAGGAATCTCTTCGAGAAGCAGCCGGTCCGGCTCACGATGGAGGGGCCCCAGAGGGTCCAAAACGAGCTGGTCCAACTGACCTGCCACATCGTCCCCAGCGTCACGGGCCAGTTCCCAATAGCGCGGTATTCCGCCCCACGCCGTATAGAGCTCTACCTGGCGGGTCCCCTCCTCGGTCCCGAAGACCTCACCGAGATAGATGGGCGACAAGGGTTGGATCTCCAGGATCTCCCGGGCACGTCCGAAGAGCGGAGCGTCGCTGGAGAGGACGAAACCCTGCATCATCCGCTGGCTCGACCCAGCGATCGCCACCCGGAGCCGCGCCGTTCGGGCTTCATGGTCAATCCAGCGCTGGAGCACGCTTGGCAACTCAGGAGAGGCCAGCACGAGATAAGGCAGCTCATCGAGGATCAACGGACCCTGCCAGCCGGCGAGTTGGGCCTCCCGAGCGGCTCGCGAGAGGAGCGATCTCCAGTCGCGGTACTCCACATCGGCAAAACCGGGCAGGCGCTCCGAGAGAGCCTCCGCGAAATAACGCCTCTGCAATTCGGCCAGTGACTGATCCGCCACCGTATAGAGTCCGGTGTGCTTCCTCCCCCACTCCAACAGAAGGCGGGTTTTGCCCACCCGCCGCCGCCCATAGACGACCACCAACCCCCCCTCTTCAGACGCCGCCACCCGGTCCAGCCGCGCCAACTCACTCTGTCGATCGACGAACTCCATTATGCAGAACAGCATAATGCTGTCCGGCATAATCTTCAAGCGGCATGGTTCTCTCGCTTCCTGATAAGGTCAAAACCGATGGGTTCAGACCCAGGCTCTTCGCCCTCTCCCTCGGTCCAGCGCGCTCGCGAGCTGGTTCTGCGCTATGGCTGGAACGCCATGGCGTACCAGATCCTCAACCCCGGCATACGGCGCTGGTTCTCCGCGGACGGTGAGGCCGTCATCGGCTACGCCAGCGCCCATGGATGCCGCGTCGTCGCCGGCGCCCCGGTCTGCCCCTCGGAGCGTCTCGCCGAGGTCGCGGAGGAATTCGCGGCGGACGCGCGGCGCGCCGGGCAGTGGCTCTGCTACTTCGGAGCGCAGGACCGGCTGATCGAGATCCTGGCCGGGCGCGGGCCGATGTCCAGCCTGCTCCTCGGCGCCCAACCCTTCTGGAACCCTGCGCACTGGCCCGCGATCATCGCCGGCAAGGCCTCGCTGCGAGCGCAACTGTCCCGGGCCCGCAACAAAAACGTGATCGTCAATCCCTGGCCCGCCGCGGCCGGGGATTCTCATCCCGAGTTGCAAAGATGTCTGAACGAATGGTTGCAGACCCGTGGGCTGCCCCCCATGCGCTTCCTCGTCGAATGGAACGTCCTCTCGCGCCTCCTCGACCGGCGGCTGTTCGTGGCGGAGCGGGACGGGCGGATCATCGGATTTCTGATCGCCTCTCCCATCCCGCTGCGCAACGGCTGGTTGATCGAGCAGATCGTCCGCGGCCGCGCGGCGCCGAACGGCACCACCGAGCTCCTGCTCGACACGGCGATCCGCGCGCTGGCCGCCGAGGGGGCGGACTACGTCACCCTGGGTCTGTCGCCTCTCTCACGAGCCGTGTCGCAAGACCCGGTTCCGCCCTGGAGCGTCCGCCTGCTGCTCGCCTGGGTGCGCGTCCACGGGCGGCGCTTCTACAACTTTGAAGGATTGGACCGTTTCAAGCACAAGTTCCAGCCCGAGGGCTGGAAGCCGATCTACGCGGTGACGAACCGGCGGCAGGTCTCCGTGCGCACCCTCTACGCCATCGCGGGCGCCTTCGGCGGCACGTCGCCGATCCTGTTCATCGGCCGCGCCTCCCTCCGCGCCCTCGCGCAGGAGGCGCGCTGGGCGGCGAGATCTGTCAGGCGGAGATCAGCGGACCGGGCTCGTCACTGATCCAGCCCGGCTTTCGATCTCCTTGCGTACGACCGGCGCCACTTCGGTGCCGAACAGCTCGATGGCGCGCAGGATGCGGTCGTGCGGCATCGTGCCGACGCTGAGCTGGGCGAGGAAGCGATGGTGGCCGAAGACCTCGTGCTGGAAGAGGATCTTGTCAATCACCTGCCGCGGGCTGCCGACGATCAGCGCGCCGCGCGGGGAGAGCAGCGCGTCGTATTGCTGCCTGGTCATGGGCGGCCAGCCGCGCTCTTCGCCCAGCCGGGTCATCACGTCGGCGTAGGCGGGAAAGAATTCGTCCGCCGCCTGCGCGGCGCTGATCGTGTGGCCGGTGACGGGGTCCGGGGTCCTGTCGACGAAGGTGTAGATGCCAAGCTCCATCTCCGCAGTATAGAGCCGGCTTCAGGAAAAGGGTTTCCAGGCCCCGCCACCCCGCCCGGACATAAATGTCCGGGCTACCGGAAAACAGCCGGGTAAACCCGACTGATGGAGTCCCCTTCAGGGGCTCTTTTGACTAGCCGGGGCATTTATGCCCGGGCGGGGCTCCGGGCCGGCGGTGCCTTCCGCAGGCCCGGAACGAACCGCGGCGAAGTCCAGGCTAGTCGCGGCCGCCGCCGCCCGGATCTTCCTCGGCGTCGTCGTTGAAGATGCGGCCCAGACCCTCGGGATCCCCCAGAGTCGCCCCGCTGGCGTTCGAGAGATCCACGAAGAACACCTCGATGTCCTCCCGCACGGTGTCGCCGATCACCTGGACGGTGATCTGCTTCGTCAGCTCGCCCGGCGCGAAGGTCAGCGTCCCGGAGGTGGCGATGAAATCGCTCCCGGCCAGGGCCGTGGCGTTGCGGGTGCTGAAGTCGACCGTCACCGGCGTGGCGCTCGCCTCGGTCAGCGCGACGGTGAAGACGAAGTCCCGGGTGCCCGCGTTGCCTTCCGGCAGCTCCACGTTGTCGATCGAGACGAGCGGCCCTTCCCCTTCACCTCCCCCGCCGGCGATGACGGCTTCCAGGGTCTTGCAGACGAGATCGCCGGTGAGGTCGTCGAAGCCCACCAGGACCCGGCCGGGCGGGCAGGAGAGGCCGGCCAGCAGCACCCGCTTGTCGCCGCACCGCATCTGGCCGGTGACCGGGTCGAAGCCGATCAGGAACTGCTGCGGCGGACAGAGCAGCCCCTCGAGCAGGCGGTTCCGGCTGACGCAGACGGGAGCGCCGGCCGCGTCGAACGCCACCAGCACCTCCCGCGGGCCGCAGCCGAGACCGGCCTGGTCCGGGAGACGCTCGAACTCGAAGCGCAGCCCCACCACCCGCAGATCGCCCTGCGGCGAGGCCCGGAAGTGGAGGGCCACCACGTCCTCGCCGGGCCTCAGCGCCGGGAAGAGGGACGACGCGTCGAGCGCCGTCAGCTTGTCTCGGTCCAGGGTGGCGGGCAGATCGGTGTCCTGGGCCCTGAAGGCGTTCCGGCCCTCGCCGTCCCGCGCGATCGACAGGCTCAGGTCGTAGGTGATCTGCCGGTTCGCTTTACTGATCACCATCACCTTGGCACTGGTGAAGCGGTGCAGGGAATCGGGCACGGCGAACGTGAAGTGGGCATCGCCCGTGGGGGTGAGCCCCCAGTCCCCGACCGCTACGTCGCCCTTCTCGCCCGGGGCGATCCAGATCTCGTCAGCGGCGGCGGGCAGGGCAAGGACTGTGCAGAGGACAAAGAGGACGGCTCCCAGGGTCAGAAATCGCTTGCGCATGACGACCTCCGTTCCGTCGTAGAGTTGTACCAACCTTAACCACGGCGCAGCCGGCTGTCAATAAATTATTCATACCTCAGTATTTAGGCGCAACATCTCTTACCAGGGATCGAAGCAGTCGTAGTCGTGCTGTCGCACGATCCTGCCGCCGTGCGATCTCGAGGTTTTCTTCTTCCGTGCTCATCGGATCTTCCTTACGAAATCATCCACGCGGATCGTGCCCGGCTGGACGACCCTGGCGTTGAGGCCGCGCAACCGCAGCTCCCTTCCAACCGGCGAGTTGACGAGCTTCATGGCGTCCATGCCGAACCGCTCCACGAACTTCTTGCAACCGGTATGGGGTTGAGCCGTGACTTCGACCACCGCCGATCCCAGGGTCAGCCGCGTCCCTGGCGGCAGGTTCGCGGCGCTGAGATCCAGATCGATGAAGAGCTGGTCTCCCGCCAGTTGCCAGCGCCGGGGATCTCGCGCCAGCAGAGCGATCACGCGGGAGCCCATGATGTTGAGCTGCATGTCAGGGTGCGAAGTCCCATCCGGAGTGCGGGAGCTTCCGCGCGTGCTCCAGTTGTCTCCGACAAGACCTTCCTTCAGATCGAGCTCGGCTTCCCGCAGCACCTCCCGCTCGTCGACCCGGGGCCGCCGGACGATCAGATCCAGCACGCCTTCTTCCCTGGGCGCGGCGCGGATCTCGTCCAGGCCGGTCATCAGCTCTTCCATGGTCAGGTGAATCGGGGCTGACATGGGGCCCAGTATATGCCAGCCCGTCCGACGGAAAGACTGCCGCCGCGACGCCTACAGCGTCACGGCTCCTTCCATTTTTGTATATAGTTGCAGACGCTTGGTCCGCAATTTCCCGGGCGCGTATTTCGCCTGCCAGGTCTCCGCGTCCTCCGTCAGGAAAAGGTTCCCTTCCGCGTCGCCAGGGGTTTGCCTCCCGGTCATCGCCTCGGTGACCGACCGGAAGTAGTAATGATTGAACAGGCGGTTGAATTCCGTGAAGTAGATGTCGGCCACGCGCTGCTCGCCGCGAATGAGGAGCATGTTCTCGTCGTTGTCATTGGTCGACGCCTTGCTGAAGTTCGCCGAGCCGGTGACGACGATCGGCTCCTCGCCGAGCGGGTCCATCAACAGGAACTTGGAGTGCACATAGGAGACGTGCGAGTTCAATTTGAGCAGGCTGGCGTTGGTTTCGCGCGCCCACTGGTAGACGGGATCCTGGATGAACGAGCCCCACGCCTGGTAGACGTTGTTCGCGGCGGTGAGAGGGACGAAAGGCGTCTTGCTGCGCGGGTTCTTCCGGTCCCGCTTCTCCAGCAGCATGAACACGACAGGGTTGAGATTCGTGTTGTCCAGCAACCCCTTCTTGAAAACCTCGCTGATGCCGAAGGCCAGTGTGATGCAGGAGCACCCCTTCGCCGAGTCGACGAGCCGCACGTACATGTCCAGCACTTTCTGACCCGCGCGTGGGCTGAAGACCGCGGTAGTGCCCTCAGGGATGTCTTCGATCGTGGTCGGAGTCTCGTCGAGCGCGGCGATCGCGTCATGCAGAGCGCGGTTGGCCTTCAACGCCTCGCTCCGTTCGAGCCCCGCCACCGCGCCGGGGTCTTTCTTCAGCAACTCCCAGTAGGCCACGAACTGTTTGGCGACGTCGCGGTCGCGCACCCAGTGACCGACGTTCGTCTGGCCGCTGAACCCTCCCAATGAAAGGTTCGTCGAGCCGGTCCATACCTCCTCCGGCCGCTTGCCGCCCCGCACCAGCACCATGAACTTGTTGTGCTGGATGTTGCCCGGCTTGGCCTGACGGAGAGTTACATTTTTCCTGGGGATGCGCGCCTTCTTGAGCATCCGCAGGTTGTCTTCGCGCGGGAAGCTCTCTTGAAAATTGCCCTTGCTGTCCGTGTGCTCGTTGACCTTGCCGTCGATGATCAACCGGACGTCCACCCCGCGATCTATAGCATCCTTCAGCGCCTTCGCCACCGGTTCGTAGCGGAACTCATAGAAGCAGCCGAGCAGCAGATCGCCTTTCTTGGCGTTCCCGATGAAGCGCAGGATGGCTTCGTCCAGATCTCGCGTCAGCCACTGCAAGGCCTCCTTCCCTTTCTCCGGAGGAAGCTTGTCCGGCGCGAGATTGCCGAAGCGGCGCCGGTACGCCTGGCTGCTGGCTACGCCGCGATTGAAGAAGATGTCGTGCAAGCCCTTGCTGAACAGGGGCTCCGTCCGCACCCGGATGTGGACCGGCTTCGCGCTGCGGTCCAGGTTCTTGGGAGTTCCCTTGATCGGATAGAAAAGGTACTCGTATTCATGGTCCGGCTTCGCCGTGAAGTCGTCCCACACGAAGCTTTGAACCGGGTGATCCCAGGTGCTGACGGAGGCGTCCGGGATCGGATTGGGGATCACCGAGCGGAACACCTTGAATCCCGGCATGAAGTACCGCTCCTTCGCCGCCGGGTCGATGCGCTCGACGGCGAACCCGAGCAGACCGCGCCGGGCCGCTGCGCTGGACTGGATGCCGAAGGAAATCGTGTTGATTCCGCTGACGGCGAACACCTGGTGGGATCTCGAACGTGGGGACCTGAATCGCATGGGGCCGCTCCTGTTCGCGGTGGTTGAGCAGGTTTTATGGAATTCTATCGGGAGGTCCGAATCCGCGTCAATACGAGATAAAGACGCTCGGCTTATTCGCCATTTTTCTATAAGCGGCTAAGCATCTCTTCTTCAGCATTCCAATCTGTTGAGGATGGCGCCCGGCGGGGTGCCAGCCCGCCGGGCGCCAGTCGATCTCCTTCAGCGCTACTTCTCGGAGATTCCGGACGGGTAGACGTTTTGAACCGTGCCCTCCGTCGGGACCTGACCTTCCTCAGAAGTCTCAGGCGGGAACACATCCTGAACCTTCCTCTTCCCCTTGGGCGCCTTTCCCGCTTCGGCACAGCCCTTCACCGTTGACGGCTGCTTGGGAACGGTGGGCATCGGATAGTCCGGCTCCGGCGTCTGGATCGGCGGCTCGGCTACACCGGACGGCGTCATTTTGGGTGCCTTGCCGCCGCCGGATGCAAAAATGTCTCTGGCAATCCGCAGCCCTAACCCCACGCCGCCGATCCTCTCATTCTTCAAATCGGGAACCAGATTGCCGTTCTTGTCTTTGGTAAAGTCAAAGGCGTCGAAGATCCAATGGACTCCGAGGTAGACGCGGCTGAGGGCGTTCTCGATGATCATGTCCCATAATCCGCCGGGGAAATACCGCGTGTGCCGCGGACGCACGGTGCCGTCGTTGTCGCGGTTGCCGCCGTTAAATTCTTCGGAAATGAAGAACTCGGGGAACAGTTTGTCGTCTTTCTTATCGTTCGCCTTGATACCATAAAACATCCGGGTGATGTGCAATGCGGCGGCCCCGAACGTGGCGTGTCCCGACGGGTAGGCGGGAAAGGGCGGCGTAAAATTCTTCATCCCCGACGAATTGGTGCTCGGCGCGCCTAGCGGCAGCCATCCCGGGTCGCCGTCGTTGAAATTGACATCCGCCTTATATGGCGCGCTCGGTCCGAGGTTCTCATCGTGCTCACGAATGCCGACGACTGGGCGCCAGAAGTCATGGCAGTATTTCTGTTCCCAAGCCAGAATTCCGGCGTCGCCTATGGCCGCGTTGACGAAAGCGAAGAGCCGGGCGTTATCTCCTTCGCCATTTACCTTTCCGGTGGCGGGATTGGTCCTCTTCATTGCCACCGCGCGAACGATCTGATTGTACATGCGCGGCGGCGTGCCCAACCGATTCGCGCCATCAAACCCCCAGTAGATGCCGATCAGCGTATCGAGCCCGGTTCTTCTCTTGTCGAAAAGGGAAACGGGCAACGTCCCCGTCAAGTCAGGCCGGATGCCTCGCGCCTTTACGTCTGCCAGCGCCAGCAGATATTTTGGGTCCTTGCCATTGTTGAAGGGAGGCCTGTCTAGGTCGTGCCTTTGAGAAATGGCAAAGCCTCTCGTCTGTGCGCCGTAATACGGCGCGTGAAAGCCCTGCCCTGGATTGTCCGGGTCGACGCGATGCCTGCCGCGATCAGGCGAGAACTTGTAGCCGCCGTCTCTCGCGTCCATGTCGTTGGCCCGCAGATCGAGGAGAGCCTGGCCGACCGCCTGGCCAAACTGGTAGCTCTGGTTGGCTGGGTCGGTGTTGAAGCAGGCCAACTGTGCGTCGAAGTAGTCTTTTTGAGCTCTATAGAGTCCAGTCAGCGTCGTATGGGCCGCACCCGCGACTGCATCTCGCGCCGATGCTCCGGTCGGCGGCGGTGGCGGTGGCGGTGTCAAATAACGCGGGAAACCCGCGCCTCCGACAACCCCCGCATAAGCGTCATACATCGCCAAATGAACAATCGCCAATGCTCGCGACGAGAGCGTCGGACCATTCTGCTCTCTCTTATCCGGATCACTGTGACTGACGCGATTGGCTTCGAGCGCTACTGCATTCCAAAACAGGATCGAGTCTGCCATAGCTTATTCTCCTGGGTGTGGGTTGGGTGTAAAAAGGCGGGGCATAAGAAATTAATTTTAACCCGCCTCAAAAAACATCGTCAACAGGAGCAAGCATAGTGACTCATATGATTTTTTCTACATCCGGATGCCTCCGGGACGGCACTCGCCCAACAAGGCAAGCGCCGTCCAGTTTCGAGGCGCGAGGGCCGCTGATCAGGCGCGCCCACCGGTAGAGGGGAGTGTGGAAACTCCGCCGCCGTTCGCGCTCTTCGCGGGCGGAGGGACGGCTCTCCTGATCGGTGAAGTCCTGGACGAGGGCCTGCGGCATGATTCGATCCTCTTCTGGGATTGCGCATGCTCGAACAGGATCGCTCGTCGCGACGGTTCGATATGTCCATGCGCCTCTCGACCTTAAGCCGCAATGAAAATACTATTGCGAAACCCGCTCTCCCGAGCAAGCCACATCATAGAGAGACGGACGAGCTCAACAAAATTCTCACGCTTCGGCTTCGGGGTCGGAATTCGATGGGATCAAGGAGCCCAGTCCGAAGGAAGCTCGACGCCTTTTCAGGTCGGCTGCAGCGCCAACGCGTCCAGTTCCCGGGCCGCCGCCTGGGGATCGTCCGGAGTGATCACCACCACCCGGTCGGCGAAACGCAGAGCCACGGCGCGGTCCGGATCTGTGGCGAAGGCCCGGTACATCCCCAGCAGGCGGTTGTAGAAACGGCCTGTCAAGGAGAACAGGCCGCCGTTCCCGAAGACGCGGATGGAGCCCCGCATCAGGTGGGTACCGAGGGAGACCGTCTGCAATCCCGCGAGATCCACCGTCGTCGTCCAGAGCAGCCGCCGGATCAGCAGCTTTCCGGATTCGAGCTCGTAGCCGCGGATCACGAACAGCGCCGACCCGAGAAGGATCGCGAGGGGCATGACGACCATGCCAAGCTGCCAGATGAGGAGATATCGCGGGCCTGTGGTCAGTCCGAGGAGGGGGATGGCCAGGAGAATGCCGACCGAAATCCCGGTCATCCACTGGAGCGACCGGCTCCACGGGGCCCGGAAGACTTTTCTCGGTTCCATGAGGTCTAGCTTACATCCCCCCTTCCCCTTGCGCCCGTTTGCCGACCCTCTCCTTGAGGGCCTCATGAAAACGCTTCTCGTATCGTTCCGCTCGTGGTCCGTCCTGCATGGCCGTCGCGGACCGGACCAGATCCCGCCAGAAGCCGGGACGGACCTCAGTCTCGTTTCCGGCCTTCTCAATCTCGGCCGCAAGCTCGAGGTTCCGTTGTTGTTCCCGTGCAGATTCGACCAAGCCGCCCGCCCGAGCCCTCACCACCCCGGCCCTCCTCTCCCAGCCTCCCTCCCGTCCGCCGGGCGAGGAGGGAGAAATTAGCCAAAAAGAGAGGCCCAAAAGGAAGCTTCTTCATCCCCCTCTCTCCCGGTTGAGTGGGAGGGAGGATGGGAGAGGGTCGGGGTGAGGGCTCAGCAAGCCCTGTGATATCCTCCCGCCCTTCGACCGGCCCCGCGGCTCCTGGCCAGGCGGCCGGATCGCATCCAAACCCCAGTTATCCGAGGATTTCCGCCGTGTCCGATACCTCCTCTACCCTTCCCGCCCGCAACTTCATCCGCGAGATGGTCGAGCGTGACCGCGCCGCCGGCAAGTACGGCGGAAGGGTCGTCACCCGCTTCCCCCCGGAGCCGAACGGCTATCCCCACATCGGCCACGCCAAGTCGATCTGCCTCAACTTCGGCCTGGCCCAGGAGTACGGCGGCGTCTGCAATCTCCGGTTCGACGACACCAACCCCGAAACCGAGGACATGGAGTACGTCGAAGCGATCCAGCGGGACGTGCGCTGGCTGGGGTTCGACTGGGGCGAGAACCTCTTCTTCGCCTCCGACTACTACGAACAGCTCTACGACTTCGCCGTCGAGCTGATCCGCCTGGGCAAGGCCTACGTCGACAGCCTGAGCGAGGAGGAGATCCGCGAATACCGGGGCACCGTCACCGAGCCGGGCCGCCCCAGCCCCTACCGCGACCGCTCCGTCGAGGAGAACCTCGACCTCTTCGCCCGCATGAAGGCCGGCGAGTTCCCGGACGGCGCCCACGTCCTGCGGGCCAAGATCGACATGTCCGCGGCCAACATGAAGCTGCGGGACCCGCTGCTCTACCGCATCCGGCACGCCACCCACTACCGCCGGGGCGACACCTGGTGCATCTATCCGTTCTACGACTTCGCCCACCCGCTCTCGGACGCCATCGAAGGCATCACCCACTCGCTCTGCACCCTGGAGTTCGAGAACAACCGGGACATCTACGACTGGCTGGTCGACACCCTTCCCTTCCCCGAGCCGCCGCGGCAGACCGAATTCGCCCGCCTCAACCTCACCTACACGGTGATGAGCAAGCGCAAGCTGCTGGCCCTGGTCGAGCGGGGGCTGGTCGCGGGCTGGGACGATCCCCGCATGCCCACCCTGTCCGGCCTGCGCCGCCGCGGCTTCACCCCCGAGGCGATCCGCGACCTCTGCGAGCGCGTCGGCGTCGCCAAGGCCAACAGCACGGTGGACGTGACGCTCCTCGAATACTGCCAGCGCGAGGCTCTGAACCCCGAGGTCCCGCGGGTGATGTGCGTGCTGCGACCCCTGAAGGTGGTGATCGAGAACTATCCCGAGGGTCAGGTCGAAGAGCTCGAGGCGCCGCTCTATCCGCACGACGTGCCCAAGGAGGGCTCGCGGAAGGTGACGTTCTCGCGCACGCTGTACATCGAGCGGGACGACTTCATGGAGGACCCGCCGAAAGGTTTCCATCGCCTCTCCCCCGGCCGCGAGGTGCGTCTGCGCTACGCCTACATCGTGCGCTGCGAGAGCGTGGTCAAGGACCCCGCGACGGGCGAGGTGACCGAGGTCCGCTGCACCTACGATCCCGCTACCCGCGGCGGCTCCGCCCCGGACGGCCGCAAGGTGCCGGGCACCCTGCACTGGGTGTCGGCGGACCACTCCGTGCCGGTCGAGGTCCGTCTCTACGACCGCCTGTTCCGCGTCGAGCGTCCGGACCTGGAAGAGGGCGATTTCGAGGAATATCTCAATCCGCAGTCGCTGGAAACCCTGACCGAAAGCCGCCTGGAGCCGGCGGCGGTGGATCTCGGCGAAAGAATGCAGTTCGAGCGGCAGGGTTATTTCTACCGCGACCCTGTGGATTCGCGTCCCGATCGCCTGGTCTTCAACCGCACCGTCTCGCTGCGCGACTCCTGGGCGCAGGAGACGAAGAAGCAGGAGCCCGCCGCCGCGCCGCCGCCCAAGCCCGCCGAGCCCAAGGCTCCGAAGGTGAAGGAAGAGAAGGCTCCCGAACCGCTCTCGCCCGAGGAACAGGAGCTTCTGGACCGGCTGCGCCCTGAGATCGAGCCGATCGTCGACGACGTGCTGGCCGCCCACCCCACCGAGGCGGAGCGCTACCGCCAGGGCGAGACCGGCAAGCTCGGCTTCCTGATCGGGCAGGTGGTGAAGAGGGTCTCGGCGGGGGGGGGGAAGCCGAATCCCAAGCTGATCAGCGTGATCGTGCGCGAAAAGCTGGGGTAGGCCCCCCTGGGACCGCCGGCGTCCCGCCGGCCCGGCTAACCAAATCCTTTACAAACCGGCCCAACGGGCCGGGAGAAACAGCCCAGGGCATCCAAGGCCGAAGGCCGATGCCCTGGGTGAGCCCCCCGCACATCCCAGCGGCCTGGGGATCGGGGCGGAGAATCCATCGAGTTTGGCAAGGCCTCTTCGTCAGCGGGACCGAGGCTACCATCTCCAAAGCCAGCCTGGGCACACACAGCAGTAGCCCTACCGGTCCAGTTCCCCTTCGATGCGCCTCGCCCGGCGACCGCCCCGCCGTCCGGGAGGTCCATGTACTCCTCCAGATACCAGCGCAGGTCCTCGTAGTCGTCCTCGGTGAGGAAGGGCGTGAACGGGACCTCGACGCCGAGCCGGCGACCTTCGGCGTCGGCGAGTTGGGCGCGGTAGCCGGTGTCGGGGGCTTCAGCGAAGAGGACGCGGAGCTCGTTCATGGGGATTGTGGTTTCGTACTTCGGATTCTACCGGAAACGATGGTTCCCACCGCTCCCGCCCGGCCTCGGGGACGTAGAACCAGTACTACGTCCCTCAAGTCCGTTCCGGGTTCGAACAGCCTTTCCAGAAGCGAAAGAGACTGTTCAGCCGTGGAACACCCTGCTCCGCCGAAAAAACGCCCTCTCCAGGAGACAAAACACCCTGCTCATGCGCGGAACACCCTGATCCGCCGCGGAACACCCTGATCCGCGGAAAAAACGCCCTCTCCAGGAGACAAAACACCCTGCTCACGCGCGGAACACCCTGATCCGCCGCGGAACACCCTGATCCGCAGAAAAAACGCCCTCTCCAGGGGACAGGCGTGCCTTGGCAACCAGCCCGGAACCAACTTGAGGGACGTAGAACCAGTTTGCCGGCCGGGGGTTCGCCGGCCCTCCCAGGGTGTATACTCCGCTCGTTCAACTTCCATGTGTTCTTGAGGACTGGGCTACCAACGTTCCAGGGCGGGCGCGCACGGCCGCGTAGAGAGTTGCGCCCTGGATGACCCGTGTCGATTCATTTTCAGCGGAGGAGGAGCCTCTATGGCGCGTCTGTCGTCTCCGATCGAGTCTCTGAAAAGCCACTATACAGTCGTTGTCGTCGGGTCCGGTTACGGCGGTGGGATCGCCGCGTCCCGGCTCGCGCGCGCCGGCCAGCAGGTCTGCCTGCTGGAGCGCGGACGCGAGATCATCCCCGGCGAGTACCCGGACACCTTGCCCGAGGCCGCGGAGCAGCTCCAGCTCAACACGCCCGATGGACAGATCGGCTCCCGCCTCGGAATGTTCGACTTTCATGTCAATGACTACATGAACGCCGTGGTGGGCTGCGGCCTCGGGGGCACGTCGCTGATCAACGCCAACGTCTCCCTGCGCGCCGTCCCTGGGGTCTGGGCCGACCCGCACTGGCCGGCCGAGGTGATCGCCGACCTGCCGACGCGCGTCGAGGACGGCTACAAGGCGGCCGAGGCCATGCTCCGCCCCAACCCGTATCCCGACAGCTATCCCCAGATCGCCAAGCTCGAAGCCCTCCGCGCCAGCGCCGAATCGACCGGCGACGGCCAGTCCTTCTACCGGCCGCCGATCAACGTGACCTTCCAGGACGGCCCGAGCCCCGCGGGCGTGCCCCAGAAAGCCTGCGTCAACTGCGGCGACTGCGTCTCCGGCTGCAACTACGGGGCGAAGAACACGACCCTGATGAACTACCTTCCGGACGCCTGGAACTACGGCGCCGAGATCTACACCGAGGTGTCGGTCCGCTCCCTGGAACGGCGCGACGACGGCCGCTGGATCGTCCACTTCGAGCTGCTCGGCGAAGGGCGCAAGATCTTCGACGCGCCGGACATGTTCATCACCGCGGACGTCGTGATCGTCTCCGCCGGCACCCTCGGCTCCAGCGAGATCCTGCTGCGCTCGAAGCAGAACGGCCTGCCGCTGTCGGATCAAGTCGGCGCGCGCTTCTCCGGCAACGGCGACGTCCTCGCCTTCGCCTTCGACTGCGACCGCCCGATCCACGGTATCGGCTTCGGCACCCACCAGCCCGGCGAGCTGCCGCCCGTGGGGCCCTGCATCACCGGCATCATCGACCTGCGGCACACCGAGGACGTCGAACAGGGGTTCGTGATCGAGGAGGGCTCGATCCCCGGCGCGCTGGCGCCGGTCCTCCCCCTCTCCTTCGCGGCGCTCGGCGACCTCATCGGGGTCCAGGAGGCGGATTCCGCGACGGAGAAGATCGTCGAGCGGCTGCGGTCCGCCGAGAGCATCCTCCGGGGCTCCTACCACGGCGCCGTCGACAGCACCCAGACCTACCTGGTCATGGCCCACGACGGCAGCCAGGGACAGCTCCTCCTCAAGGACGACCGCCTGCGCATCGACTGGCCCGGAGTCGGCCAGAAACCGATCTTCGACACGATCAACGACAAGCTCGCGCAGGTCAGCGAGGTGCTCGACGGCGTCTTCATCAAGGACCCGATCTGGACCAAGCCGCTCAACGACAGCCTGATCTCCGTCCACCCGCTCGGCGGCTGCTGCATGGCCGAGGACGCGGGCGGCGGCGTGGTGAATCACAAGGGGCAGGTGTTCAGCGGCGCCAGCGGCAACGCGGTCTACGACAACCTCTATGTGAGCGACGGCTCGATGATCCCGGTGAGCCTGGGCGTGAACCCGCTGTTCACCATCTCGGCGCTCTCGGAGCGGAACATGGCCCTGCTCTGCGCCGACCGCGGCTGGACGATCGATCAGACCCTCCCCTCCAAGCCCCGGCAAGCCGCCGCGGCGGTGACGACGCCCGGCATCCGCTTCACCGAGACGATGAAGGGTCATTTCTCGACGGTGGTCAAGGACGACTACGAGAAAGCCGAGAAGCAGGGCGAAGAGGCCGGCTCGACGATGCAGTTCACGCTCACGATCCAGTCGAACGACCTCGACGCCATGATCGAAAATCCCGAGCACGCCGCGACCATCGTCGGCACCGTCTCGTCGCGGGCGCTCTCGGCGGACCCCCTCACGGTGGCCGAGGGGACGTTCAACCTGTTCGTGGACAACCCGCAGGGGGTCGACGTCCGCAACATGATCTACCGCATGACGCTCGACTCGGAGGAAGGCAAGTCCTTCTACTTCCACGGTTTCAAGAAGGTGGACGACTCCTCCCTGCTCGAGCTGTGGCCGCAGACGACCACGTTGTACGTCACGGTCTATGAAGGAAAGGACGACACCGGGCCGGTGTTCGGCAAGGGGATCCTGCACATCGAGCCGGCCGACTTCGCGCGCCAGATGACGACGATGAAGGTGATCAACGCGCCGGACCTGAAGACCCAGATCGAGGGGATGGCCCGCTTCGGCACCTTCTTCGCGGGCGTCCTGTTCGACGCCTACGGCGGCATCTTCGTGCCGGAAAAATATTTCAATCCGGACGCTCCGCCGCGCAAGAAGCGGCCGCTGCGCGTCGGTCCGCCCGAGCTGCACTACTTCCGCACCAGCGACGGCGTCGATCTGCTGCTGACCCGCTACCAGGGCGGGAACCGTGGCCCCGTGATGCTCGTCCACGGTGCCGGTGTTTCGAGCGGCATCTTCTCCACCGACCTGCCGGACACCAACCTCCTCGAATATCTCTACGCCCGCGGCTTCGACGTCTGGCTGCTCGACTTCCGCGTCAGCATCGCGCTGCCGGCGAGCCAGCAGCAGTCGAACGGCGACCAGTGCGCCCTGATCGATCATCCCGAGGCGGTGGCGATGGTGCGCAAGCTCACCGGCGCGGAGACGATCCAGGCGGTGATTCACTGCTACGGCGCCAACACCTTCTTCATGGCCCTGCTCGCCGGCATGGAGGGCGTGCGCTCGGTGGTCTGCTCGCAGGTGGCGGCCAACCTGATCTCCGGCACCTCGGCCAAGATCAAGAGCGGCCTCCATCTGCCCAACCTGCTGGACGCCCTGGGCGTCGATTCGCTCACCGCCTACACCGCGTCCAACTCCGGCTGGAAGAGCCACCTCTTCGACGCCGTCCTGCGCCTCGCGCCCGAGCCGGACGGCCAGGAGTGCCACAGCCCGGTCTGCCACCGCATCACCTTCATGTACTCGCTGCTCTACCAGCACGAGCAGCTCGGACAGCGCATCCACGACAACCTCCACGAGCTGTTCGGCGTGGGCAACATCTCGACCTTCGAGCACCTGGCCCTCATGGTGCGCGAAAAGCAGGTGATGTCGCACGAGGGCGAGGACACCTACATGCCGCACATGGACCGGCTCAAGATCCCGATCCGCTTCATCCACGGGGCGGAGAACCGGTGCTACCTGCCCGACAGCACCAAGCTGACCTACGACCTGCTGTGCAGCAGCAACGGTTCCGACCTGTACGACCGGCACGTGATCCCCGACTACGGTCACATCGACTGCATGTTCGGGCAGAACGCGGCACGGGACATCTATCCGTTGATCCTCGAGCACCTGGAGAAAACCCTGTAGACGCTGGATGACGGCAAGGAGGGATCGATCATGAATTCATGGCTTCAATGGTTCCGGCGGTTCACCTGGATCGGTGTGGCGGCCAATCTCGGCTTCATCCTGCCCGCCCTGTTCCAACCCGACGCGTTCGAGACCATGCTGGGTCCCGGCGCGTCCGCGCTGTCCTACGTCTGGCTCGGCAACGCGGGCCTGATGCTGGCCCTGGCGACGCTGTTCTACATGCCGGCCGGCAAGGACCCGGTGCGCTACCGGCTCTACGCCTGGCTCTCCGTCGTCGGCCGCGGCATGGCCGCGTCGTTCTGGATCTGGCAGAAGTTCCGCTGGGGCCTCTCCGGTCCGATCCAGCAGTTCTGGATCATGGACACGGTCTTCTTCTTCCTCTTCCTCGTGCTGCTGACGATGGGTTTCCGCGGCAAGAACGCGCCGAGCGCGGAACCGGCGCCGGCGCCCGCGAGCTCGTCCGGGCTCACCGCGTTCCGCTGGGTCCTGTGGATCGCCATGGCCTGCGAGCTGGCCTTCGCCATCCCGGGCGTGTTCTTCCCCGACCGCGTCGCGGCCTGGCTCCAGACCTCTCTGGTGGCTTTCAACTACGTCTGGCTGGGCAACGCCGCCCTGCTGCTGCTCCAGATCGTGGTCTTCTCGGTCCCTGTGCTGTCCGATCCGGTGCGGCTGCGGGTCTACGCGTGGCTCGCCGTGGCCGCGCGGGCGGCGCTCGCCGTCTTCTGGCTCTTCCAGCTCATCCGCTTTGACCTGACCGGCCCGAGCCGCATCCTGTTCGCCGTGGAGGCGATCCTGGCCATCGCTCTGGCGGTCACCCTGCATCGCATTCAGCCGGAAGCGGGCAAGATCGGGCTCGCCAACCTCGCGGGATTTTTCCGCGGCCTCGCGGCGGACGTCGGTCGCGCGCTCCGCTCCCCGCTGGACGCCGCCCTGGCGGTCGTGGTGCTGGTCCTCGGCGGCTTCCTCGCCTACGGCATCTACGTCAACCTGATCAAGGCCGAGCCCGACGTGGTGTACGCCGATTCGGCCGAGCAGTTCAAGTACGGGGCCATCGGTCTGAGCGCGGCCAACCGCATCCCTGAATACGTCTGGAAGGTCATGCCCGAGGTCTGTCCGGACCTGCTGCCGGGCCCGGGCGGCTGGGCCTCCCTGGGACTGCTCTATGAAAAGGGCAAGGAATTCCCTGTGGGCATCTCCCGCCGGCAGATCGGCTATCCGAGCGTCGAGCCGAACTGCGCCTTCTGCCACACCGGCGGCTACCGCACCAGCGCCGGCGCGCCGCAACAGCTCGCCCTCGGCGCGCCGGCCCACCAGCTCGACCTGCAGGCCTTCCAATGGTTCCTCTACAACTGCGCCAAGGACGCGCGGTTCAACACGGACAACGTGCTGTCGAAGATCGAGCAGGTCGAGGACCTGGGCTGGTTCGAGAAGCAGGTCTACCGCTACGCGATCCTGCCCATCGCCAAGTCCGGCCTCGAGACGCAGGCCGCCGCCTACTCGTGGCAGAAGAGCCGGCCGGAGCAGGGACGGGGGCGCACCGACACCTTCAATCCCACGAAGATCACGGTCTTCCACATCCCCGACGACGGCACGATCGGCACGGTCGACCTGCCGGCGATCTGGAACCAGCAGCCCCGCGTCGGCATGCACCTCCACTGGGACGGCAACAACAACGACATCAACGAGCGCAACTACGCGGCCGCGATGGCGATCGGCGCCACTCCGGACTCGGTGCTGCCGAGCCATTTCAAGATGGTGACCGACTACGTCCTCCAACTGCCGCCGCCCAAGTTCCCCTTCCCCGTCGATCAGGCCGGCGTGCAGCGGGGCGCCGCGATCTTCAATGCCAACTGCGCCGACTGCCACGCCTTCGGCGCGCCGAACGTCGGCAAGGTCACCCCGATCGCCGCGGTGGCGACCGATCCGCACCGGCTGAAGTCGTTCACGCCCGGCCTGGTGAAGGCGTTCCATTCGATCCAGGAGCGGCCGTTCGTCTTCGGCTCCTACGCCAAGACCGAGGGCTACGCCAACCTGCCGATCGACGGCACCTGGGCGCGGGCGCCCTACCTCCACAACGGCTCGGTGCCCACGCTCTGGGACCTGCTGCAACCCGTCGAGAAGCGGCCGGCCCGCTTCTACCGGGGCTCTGACCTCTACGATCCGGTCAAGCTGGGCTTCATCAGCGAAGGCGACGCGGCGAAGGCGAACAGCTTCCTGTTCGACACCACGGTCGCCGGCAACTCGAACGAGGGGCATCTCTGGGGAACGCAACTGACGGACGCGGAGAAGATGGATCTGATCGAGTTCCTCAAGACGTTCTGAGGCGGGCTGTTCCACGGGCGGCGGCTCCAGAGGAGGGCCGCCGTCCGCTCCAACCCTACTAATCGGCGGGCAGGGCGCCGATTATCCAGGCTAATCGCCAAGTGGTATGCTCAACCGGTATGGATCCGGCACTCTTGGCGACGCTTCGCATCCACAATCCATGGCTGGACCGGCCTGGGGACCAGCAGTCTCTGCTCGCCGCCACCCTGCCTCAGCCGTTCGTCGAACGTCACCGACGGCTCGAGCTGCGTCCGGGGCGCGCGGAGCTGGTCGTGGGGCCGCGGCAGGCGGGAAAGTCGACGTGGATCCGGGAGGTCTTGAGCCACTTCGAGGCCCCGATCCTCATCCTCCATGCCGAGGAGCCCCGGATTCGCGAGCTCGCCCAGTCGCCCGCGCTCGCGCTGGATGCCTTGAGCGAGGTCCTGAGCCCCGAGACGCTCCTTCTGTTCGAGGAAATCCAGCACCTGGCGGAGGCGCCGCTCTTCATCAAGGGCCTCGTCGATCTTGACAGGACACGACGCATCGTCGCCACCGGCAGCTCGTCCTTCGCGTTCAGCGCCCGGACGCGGGAATCCCTGGCCGGCAGGGCACGACGGACCCAGCTCCTGCCCTTCTCGCTCCAGGAAGTCGCGGCGCTCGTTCCCGAGGGGCTCACACCCGCGATCCGCGACCTGCGGCTCCGCGACCTGTGGGAAAAACTGGTCGTCATGGGCGGCTATCCGGAGCCCTGGTTCGATCCCGATCCGACGACGGTGCTGCACTACCTGGTAGAGGCCTTCGTCCTCAAGGACACCTCCGATCTCCACCAGATCGAGCGGCCGTCCGTGTTCCGCAAGCTCCTGGAGTTGGCGGCGGCGGATGTGGGTAACCTGGTGAACCTTACAGAGTGGGCCGGCCTGGCTCAGTCTTCCCGCCAGACCGTCGGGCGCTATCTGGAAATCGCGGAAGAGGCCCACGTGCTCCGGCTGGTGCCGCCGTTCGCGGGGGGCAAGCGCTCCGAGATCACCGGGACCCCCAAGGTCTTCTTCCTCGACAACGGCCTGCGCAACGCGGTCTTCGGCGGCTTCCAGGCGAACCGTGAGAGGGCCGATCGCGGCGCGCTTTGGGAGAACGCGGTCTTCAACGAGCTGGCCAAACGCCTGGAGCTCCTCGATGAGATCCTGTTCTGGCGTTCGAAAAACGGCGCGGAGATCGACTTCGTGGTGCGGCGCGGGGAACGGATGGTGGCGATCGAGGTCAAAGCGGCGGAGCTCGCCCGCCCAACGGTATCCCGGGGAACGCACAGCTTCCTCGAAGCCTACCGTCCAGCCTGCCTGGGCGTGGTCAACGCCTCGCTGCGGCTCGACACCGTCGAAGACGGCATCCCCATCCGCTTCGTGCGGCCCTGGGAGATCGATGTGGTTCTCGGCGAGCTTGAGGCGGCCGGATAGGGACCGCAGGGATAATCTGTAAGGGGGCAGAGCTCGATTCTGGGGCAACTATTCGGAAACTCCGAATAGTTCAACTCGAAAATTAGCAGGCCGGCGGGACGCCGGCGCTCCCAGGAAAAGCAAAGGAGGACCGGTCTCCCGGTCCCCTTTCCTACAACTCAGCTTTGTCTCAGCCTAGTACCGGTAGTGGTCCGTCTTGTACGGCCCGTTCTTGTCCACGCCGATGTACTTCGCCTGCTCGTCGCGGAGCTCGGTGAGCTTGGCGTTGAGGGTGGTGAGCTGGAGGCGCGCCACCTTCTCGTCCAGGTGCTTGGGCAGGGTGTAGACGCTGATCGCGTACTCGCCCTTCTTCGTCCACAGCTCGATCTGCGCCAGGCACTGGTTGGCGAAGGAGGAGCTCATCACGTAGCTCGGATGGCCGGTGCCGCAGCCGAGGTTCACCAGACGGCCCTTGGCGAGCAGGATGAGACGCTTGCCGTCCGGGAAGATCACGTGGTCCACCTGCGGCTTGATCTCCTCCCACGGGTACTGCTCCAGGCTCGCGACGTCGATCTCGCTGTCGAAGTGGCCGATGTTGCAGACGATCGCGTTGTGCTTCATCCGTGCCATGTGATCGTGGGTGATCACGTGGTAGTTGCCGGTGGCGGTGACGAAGATGTCCGCCTTCTCGCAGGCCTCGTCCATGGTGACCACGCGGTAGCCTTCCATGGCCGCCTGGAGGGCGCAGATGGGATCGATCTCCGTGACCCACACCTGGGCGCTCAGGGCGCGCAGGGCCTGGGAGCTGCCCTTGCCCACGTCGCCGTAGCCGCAGACGACGGCGATCTTGCCGGCCACCATCACGTCCGTGGCGCGCTTGATGGCGTCCACCAGCGACTCGCGGCAGCCGTAGAGGTTGTCGAACTTGCTCTTGGTGACGCTGTCGTTGACGTTGATGGCGGGGAACTTCAGCTCGCCCCGCTTGGCCATCTCATAGAGCCGGTGGACGCCCGTGGTGGTCTCCTCGGTGACTCCCTGGATGGCGAACAGCTGCTTCTTGTACCAGCCGGGCTGGGCGGCGTTCCGCTTCTTGATCGCCGCGAAGAGCACGCGCTCCTCCTCGCTGGTGGGATTGGCCAGCACCGACGGGTCGTCCTCAGCCTTGGCGCCCAGGTGGACGAGCAGGGTGGCGTCGCCGCCGTCGTCCAGGATCATGTTGGCCGCGCCTTCCGGGAACTCGAAGATCTTGTGCGTGAAGTCCCAGTACTCGGCCAGGCTCTCGCCCTTGAAGGCGAAGACCGGGGTACCGCTGGCGGCGATGGCCGCGGCGGCGTGGTCCTGGGTCGAGAAGATGTTGCAGCTCGCCCAGCGCACCTCGGCGCCGAGGGCCTGCAGGGTCTCGATGAGCACCGCCGTCTGGATGGTCATATGCAGGGAGCCGGCGATGCGCGCGCCCTTGAGGGGCTGGCTGGCTTCGAGCTCCTTGCGGATCGCCATCAGGGCAGGCATCTCGCCCTCGGCGATCTTGATCTCCTTGCGGCCCCAGTCGGCCAGGGAGAGATCCGCGACGTGGTAATCAGTTTGAGTGGAGGACTGAATCGCGACGGTCATGACAAACCTCCTCAGAAGGTCGGGACCACAGGAACGCTCACCTGGGCCCAAAAGGGTTTGGTGAGCGCCGTTTTCCTGGGTCCGGTCATGCCGGCTGTCCGAGCCTGGGAGGGGGGCCTCCTGCAACGCTCCTCGGACGACCCTGTATTGTACAGGATCGGGGTCGGGTAGCCAAGGGGGCCTCAAAGGACACCAGGGACACCAAGGACTTCAAGGACAGCGCCTTCATCCGTCCTTGGTGTCTTTGGTATCCCTGGTGTCCTTCTGTCCTTTCCCCCGGTGTGGCGTGGGAGGGCGGGAGTGCCTTCACTTCTTCGCCGGCAGCTCGTGCGAATTCACGTGGTCGAAGCTGATGACCCGCGTGATCTTCCAGGTCCCGCCCTGGTTCTGCCAGAGCATGACGAACTTCGCGATGCCGCTGTTCCCCTCGACGCACTTTTCGTTCTCCTTCGGGTTGCAGAAGCGGTGCTCGCCGATCTCGACCGCGCCGTAGTTCTTGAGGGGATACACCTCCAGCGTCCCCGGCTCCAGATCCCGGCGCACCTTGCCGCAGATGTTCTTCTTGACGGCGTCGACCAGAGACTGCCGCCCCCGGTCCAGCCCGGTCTGGTCATGGTAGAACTCCAGATCTTCCGTAAAGAACGAAGCCAGCTTCTCCACGTCGCACCGGTTGTAGGCGTCGAAGAGCTCGGCATCCAGGGCCGAGATCGTCCGGAAGAGCGCGTCGGACTCCTCCTTGCTGGGCCGGGGCTGAGCGTCTACCCGGGTCGTCGTCATGGCCAGCAGGAAGAGCAGGAGCAGTATTTGTAGAGACAGGACCTTTTTCACGGAACCCTCGCTTTCTCAGAGACCGCATCCAGTCCAGCCCTACGAGAGAGGAGAAGAGAAGGTTGCGAGCCTGGAGCCGACCTGGGTATGATTCATAGCTGGACGTCAATCCTTGACTGGAACAGGAGGAAGCATGAAGAAGATCCGTCTCTTCGCCCTGGCGGGAGCGCTCGGCCTGACCGCGCTGACCGGAGCCGAGGCCACCGACATCGTGATCATCCCCAACGAAGTCTTCTGCCTGTGCGCCTGCCCGGACGGCAGCGCCATCTGTGTCGGAAGCGACGCCAACGGCGACTGCGCCGCGCCTTGCGCGCAAGCCGTCCAGACTCTGTGTCCTTCGGATTCCTAGGAGATTCCCCATGAAGAAAAATCTCAAGAAGAAGCTGCGCCTCAATCGGGAGACCCTGGCTCTCCTCGAATCCGCGGTCGTCTCCGGCGGAGCCGCGGTGGTGACCAGTTGCACGTATCCCTGCGACTGCCCGACGGGCTGTACGGAGGAACAACCGTGCATGGGTGCGGGCACGGAGGCAACTCTCCTCGATTAGTTCTGGTTGAGGGCGGAGAGCACGCCATCCGCAAGGCTCTCCGCCCTTCCCGCGCTCCTTTTCACGTCGCGTTTTCCCGGTTTTACGTCTCAGGAATCGCGTCGCGAAAAAGGGAGGAAATAAGAGAGAAAAGCGGGAGAATCAGGCCGAAAACCGGCGCGCCGCGCGGGCCTTGGCCTTGATCGCCTCCTCTTCCCGGTTCTTCGGAGGAGCGCTGGTCTCAAGCCCGCGGAGAAGGTCGCTCGAGATCCTGGCGATGTCGTCGACGGCGGCGTAAAAGGCGGCTTCATTCGCCTTGGACGGTTTGTTGAAGCCCGTAACCTTTCGCACGAACTGCAACGAGGCGGCGCGCACCTCCTCGTCCGTCACCGGCGGATCGAAGTTGAAGAGGATCTTGATGTTCCGGCACATAGGGGCTCCCTTCAGCGGCCCAAGGTACCCGAAGGCCGGGGATGAATGCAAGGGAGCGCGCCACCTTGCCGCGGCTCAGCAGACCCCGCCGGGCTGAGAGGAACTGCCAGCCCGGCGCCGGAATGGAGAGATCAACCTTGTCGCTTCCCGCAGACCGGGTTCACGCAGTGCTGGTGGTCCGGGCTCGGCCCCTCGTGGCACCGGGTGAGGTCCGCGTGCTTCGTCCAGCAATCGACTCCCGGGCCCTGTTCGGCGCAGGAATAGCCGGGGAAGAAGTTGCTGGTTCCACGCACGTTCACGTCGTTGCCTTCGCAATCCTTCACACTGAAAGGACCATTGATCTGCAGCGCGCCCTGCACCGGCTTGGGGCACCAGGGCATGGCGTTGATCTTCAGGTCCACATCCTGGGTGATCGGCCCCTTCACCGTGTTGTCGGCCACATTCGTGAAGCGCAGGCAGGTCTTGATCTTGAGGCTGCCGTCGAAGTGGCCGCAGCCGCACGGTTCATCGACCTTCACCGTGATATCGGTGGTCGGCTGGTTGCCGCACTCGCACACGTCAAGCCGCCACTGTGTGGCGCCGCTCGCGCAGTTGACGGTGATATTGCTGGCGCTGGTCAGCCGGAGGGCCCGCACCCTGATCGGGACCGTGACGGGCGTGCTGCTGAAGGAAGCCTCCTGCAGACGCTCCACGAGGGTGTCGCTGGTGGATGCTACGCCCGCTGGATTCGTGGTCAGAGGCGCCCCCACGAGGTCGACACGGCCGTTGAAAACCGGAGAGCCGGTGCAGAAAAAGTCCGCCGGAATGGGGGTGGCGGCGAAATCCACGCTGGTGGTCTTGCCCGGCCCGCTCGCGGTCTGGAACGCGTCCACGCCGGGGGTGACGGGGGGGGCGGCAGCGACGTCGCTCCCTTTCTTGCGGCAGGCATCGCACCCAGCCAGGGACGCCAGAGCGAGCACGAGCAGCACACTGCAGAGGACGCGATAGTTTCTCTTCATAGCGATCTCCTCCTTGGTTCGTTTGCGTTCGAGTCCCTAGAGAGAGCCGCGGCAGAAACGTCGTCGCGAAAGAGCCGCCCGCGGGTGAGGAGTCAAGGGGGTAGAGCCGGGGATTTATCAAGTGTAAAATTCACGAAATCGTTTTGTCAAGCGGCGTCTGTTCCAGCGTACGCCTTGACTTCCCCTTTCCAGAGATCTACTGTCGCTTCTCTACCTGTCAATAAATGAAAGTCTTCTCATGAAAGCCAGCCTCATCCTTCTGACCCTCGCCCTGCTGACTACAGAAGCTGCTGTCCCCGGTCCGAAGCCCGCTCCCGTGGACCGCGCCGAGCTGGCGGCCCGGGTCCGTGCCGAGCTTCAATCCTCATGGCAGGCCTACGAGCGGTACGCCTGGGGGCACGACGAGCTCAAGCCCCTGAGCAAAGCTCCTCATGACTGGCACGCCGAGCCTCTCCTGATGACCCCGGTGGACACCCTCGACACGCTGCTCCTCCTGGGGCTCAAAGACGAGGCGGAGAAGGCGAAGGCGCTGATCGTCGAGAAGCTCTCCTTCGACAAGGACATCACGGTCAAGAACTTCGAGATCACCATCCGCATCCTCGGCGGACTGCTCTCGGGCTACCAGATGACCGGCGATCCCCGCCTGCTCCGTCTCGCCGAGGATCTCGGCAACCGGCTCCTGCCCGCCTTCGACTCCCCCACGGGCATGCCGTACATGTACGTCAACCTCAAGACGGGCAAGACCTCCGGCGCGCGCACCAATCCGGCGGAGATCGGCACCCTGATCCTCGAATTCGGCACCCTTTCGAAGCTCACCGGAAAGCCGATCTTCTATGACAAGGCCAAGAACGCCCTCGTCCAGCTCTACAACCGGCGCTCGAAGATCGGCCTGGTGGGCGAGGAGATCGACGTCGAGACCGGCCAGTGGATCAGTCCCGCCAGTCACGTCGGCGGCGGGATCGATTCCTATTACGAATACCTCCTGAAGTTCGCGAAGCTCTTCGGCGACAAGGATTGCGCCGCGATGTGGAAGGAGAGCCGCCGCGCCCTCGACAAGCACCTGGCCGACAATGCCCCCACCGGGCTCTGGTACGGACAGGTGGACATGTCGACGGGCCGCCGCACGGCCACGGAGTTCGGCGCCCTGCACGCCTTCCTCCCGGCCGTCCTGGCGCTCGGCGGCGATCTCGGCCGGGCGAAGCGTCTCCAGGATTCGACCTACAAGATGTGGAACGTAGCCGGAATCGAGCCCGAGGTGATCGATTACCGGACGATGGAGGTCCGCCACGCCGGCTATCCCTTGCGTCCGGAGATCATGGAATCCGCCTACTACCTGCATCAGTACACGAAAGATCCCCGCTACCTGGAGATGGGCCGGACCTTTTTCGAGGGGCTGGTCAAGCACTGCCGGACCGACGCCGGCTACACCACTCTCAAGAGCGTCGTCACCAAGGAAAAGGGGGACCTGATGCCCAGCTACTTCCTGGCCGAGACGCTCAAATATCTTTATCTCCTCTTCGCGCCCGAGAAGACGCTGGACCTGGACAAGGTCGTCTTCAACACCGAGGCCCATCCCCTGCGGCGGACCTGGTAAAGGGATCGGTTGATGGCGATCGAAAGCGTTTCGCGGAGCGCCTGGAACGCGCGGCCCTCCATAGGGCTCCGCCTCCTGCTACGCGCCGCGCTCGCGCTTGCCATGATCGCCTCCGGGATCGTCCGGCTGATCCCCGTGCAGATGCCGCCTCTCCGGCCGCTCGACCTGCTGCAGCGGCTGGGTGAATTGACGCAGGGGGAGCTGCTCCGGACGTTCCTCGGAGCCTCGCCGGTCTTCCAGTCGTTCACCGGGCTGGCGGCCCTGCTCGGCGGCGTGCTGCTGCTCTTCCCCCGGACGACTCTCCTCGGCGCCCTGATCTGCGCCGCGAACCTGGCGATGGCGGTCACTCTGGCCCTGTCCTATGACCTGCCGTCCAAGCTCTATGTATCCTGCCTGTTCGCCCTGTCGCTGCTCCTCGTCGCTCCCGACCTGCGACGGCTGGTCGATCTGTTCTTCCTCGACCGCCCTGTGGCGGAGCCTGCCGAGGCGCCGCCGGCCGCGGGCAGAGGGCCTGACCGGCTCCTGCTTCTCCTCGGCGCGGGCGTCATCGCGTGGGGAATCGTTGTGTCCGTCCCGCGGCTGGTGGCGCTTCATCCGCCGAAACCGCCTTTCTACGGCGCCTGGGCGGTGGAAGAGCTCACCGTGGACGGCGAGGAATCGGCCGATCCGCAACGCTGGCGCTATGTCCTGTTCCAGGATCCGGGAGCGCTCGACGCCGAGCTCCGGATTGGATCGCGGCAGCGGTATGCGCTCGCTCTCGACATGGCGGGGAAGACCATGACGCTCGGCCGGCGGGCACGTTTCACTTTCCAGGAGCCGGAGGAGGGCGTGCTCGTCCTCGACGGGCGGCTGGACGGCCGGCGCACGCGCGCCAAGCTGCGCAAGGTGCTGCTGAGCTCTCCGTGGTTCCACTGGATCACCGACTTTTCACGGTATGACTGAGCGGCACGAGCCACCGCGCTGGAGCCCGGCGACGAGGATCGCCTTCCGGTTCCTGTTTTCCTATTTCGCCCTCTGCTTCCTCATCCCCGCGCTGGCTGCCCGCAACGATTTCCTGCTCGAGCGGTACTTCGACTTCTGGGACGCCGTCGTGGTCTGGGCCGACGAGGCCGTCGTCCATGTCCCCTACGAGCTTGCGTTCGACGAGCGCGGCGTCAGCAACGCACCGTATGGCTGGGTCCAGTTCCTCTGTACCGTGACCCTGGCCGGCGCGGCCACGTTGATCTGGTCGGTGCTCGACCGGAACAGGGTCCAGTACGCGCGGCTCCATCCGTGGTTCCGGTTGGCGATGCGCTACTTCCTGGCGGGCGCCATGATCCGGTACGGAGCCATCAAGATCATCCCCTCGCAGATGATCGCGCCGCCGCCGCTGCCCGTGCTCCAGCAGCGGATCGGCGACATCTTTCCGAATCACCTGCTATGGTGGACCGTCGGCGCGTCCCCGCCCTTCGAGAGAGCGACCGGCCTGGCCGAGCTCCTGGGGGGCGTGCTGCTGCTCCTGCCGCGGACGACGCTGCTGGGGGCCCTGATCTGCACGGCGAACATGATCCTCGTCTTCCTGCTGAACATGTGCTACGACGTGCCGGTCAAGCTGTACTCCCTGCAGCTGTTCGTCATGGCCGTGATCCTGGTCGCGCCCGACCTGCCGCGGCTGGCGGACGTGTTCTTCTTCCACCGCAGGGCGGAGCCCTCCCGGATCCCGCCGCTCTTCCGCAACCGGTGGCTCGACGCGGTCCCGCACGTCCTCCTGCTCCTGTACGGCCTGGCCGCGATCAAGTCGGGCCTCGAGTGGGGCGCCCAGAGATACGAGACGATGA
>DASVAS010000005.1:0-97524 GCA_036376245.1 Thermoanaerobaculia bacterium
GAAGTACCGGCCGGGCTGCCATCCGACCTGCTGGAGCGCCGCCCGGACGTCAAGGAAGCCGAGCACACGCTCGCGGCCATGACGGCGAACATCGGCGCCGCGAAGGCGCTGCTGTTTCCGCGCATCGCGCTGACCGGCTCCTTCGGCCTCGCCAGCACGGAGATCGACGAGTTCTTCGACGGCACGTCGTGGAACCTCCTCGGCAATCTGATCCAGCCCATCTTCAACGCCGGCCAGAACAAGCGCCGCGTGGAGATGACCGAGTCGCGGCAGCGGCAGATGCTCTACGAGTACCAGCGCACGATCCTCCTGGCCTTCCAGGAGACCGAGGACGCCCTGGTGGCCTACCGCAAGACCGGCGAGCTGCATCAGGCGCAGACGGCGCGCGTCGAAGCCGTGCGCAAGGTGCTCGACCTCTCCGAGACGCGCTACCGCGGCGGCGTCACCGCCTACCTCGAGGTGCTCGACGCCCAGCGCTCGCTCTTCGCCGCCGAGCTCGACGAGGCGTCGGCCTTCGGCAGCCACCTGGTCTGGCTGGTGCGGCTCTACAAGGCCCTGGGCGGCGGCTGGCCGGCGGCGCAGGAGCAGGCGGCGGACGGCCAATAAGAAAGCAAGGACCTAAAGGACATAAAGGACCTAAAGGACCCAAAGGACATCAGGGTTTGTTGTCCCCTGTCCTTTAGGTCCCTTAGGTCCTTTATGTCCTTTAGGTCCTTGCCTGGCTACACCGGAAAAACCTTCACCAACACCAGAGCCAACCCGATCGCCGTAACCACCGTAACCAAACCCGGCAGCAGGAAGCTGTGGTTCAACAGGAACCTGCCGATCTTCGTGGTCCCGGTCTGATCGAAATTGACCGCGGCCAGCAGCGTGCCGTAGGTCGGCAGCAGGAAGACGCTGTTGGCGGCGGGGTAGAAGGCGATGAGCAGGGAGGGCGGCATCCCCAGCGCCAGGGCGACCGGCATCAGGATCACCACCGAGGCCGCGGCGCTGAAGAGCAGGCTGGAAAGGATGAACAGCCCGGCGGCGAACGCCCAGGGATAGTCGGTGATGACGCCGGAGATCGCGTTGACGATGGTCTGCCGGTTGCCCTCGAAGAAAGAAGAGCCCAGCCAGGCCACGCCGACGATGGAGATGATCGCCGCTACGCCGCTGCGCATCATGGTGCCCTTCAGCGTGGTTTCCGGCGACGCCTTGAACAGGACCGTCATGAGCCCGGCGCCGGCGAACATCACGATCATGATCGCCATGTCCATGCTGACCTGATCGTGGTCCACGCCCCCGTTTCCGACCGTCTCGTAGACCGGCCGCAGATTCGGGAACATGCCGATCAGGATGACCAGCAGGATGCCGGCGAAGAAAGTGAGCGTGGAGCCGCGCGCGTTGAAGAGCTGCTTGCCGGAGAATTCCGGCAGGGCTTCGGGCGGCTTCAGCTCGCCGCTGGCCAGGCGCCGCTGATATTCGGGGTCCTGGCTCAACGGCGCGCCGCGCCAAGCCACGGAGAGCGCGCCCGCCAGGACGGCGAGGAAGGTGGAAGGAATGGTGATGGCCAGCAGGCGCGGCAGCGAGACGTCCTTGTCGACCAGGAATCCCAGCAGGGCCACCGTGACCGCCGAGATGGGGGAGGCGAGGACGCCCTGAAAGCCGGCGATCACGCTGATGGACAGCGGACGCTCGGGACGGATGTCCGCCTTGCGCGAGACCTCCGCGATCACCGGCAGCAGCGCGTAGATGACGTGCGTGGTCCCGGACGCGAAGACGAGGGCGTAGGTGACCACCGGCGCGATGAAGGTGATGAGCTGCGGCCGCTTGTGCAGGATGCGGCCGGCGAGCGAGACCAGGTAGTCGAGCCCGCCGGCGGCCTGCATCGTGGCCAGCGCGGTGATCACGGCGATGATCATGCCGATGACGGCCCGCGGCGGGCCGCCGGGCGGCATGGCGAAGCCGAAGACGAAGATCGCCAGCCCGATGCCGGCGATGGTGCCGAGCGCCAGCCCGCCATAGCGGGCGCCGATCACGATGCAGGCCAGGAGGATGAGCAGCTCGACCCAGATCATTTCGCTTCAGAAGCGTTCTTCGACGTACCTGAACTCATATTCGAGCTCGCGGTAATCGCCGCGCTTCTGCCGCTCGGGCAGCTTGACCTTCTTGCGCGGCACTTTCTTGTAGGGGATGCGGCTGAGCAGATGGGAGATGATGTTCAGGCGCGTGCGCCGCTTGTCGTTGGAGCGCGCCACGTACCAGGGCGCGTATTCGGTGTCGGTGGCGGCGAACATCTCGTCGCGGGCCCGTGAGTAGTCGTACCAGCGGCTGTAGGATTCGAGGTCCATGGGCGAGAGCTTCCAGGTCTTGCGCGGATCGTCGATGCGCTCCGTGAGCCGCCGGGTCTGCTCCTCCATGCTCACTTCCAGCCAGTACTTGGTCAGCAGGATGCCGGAATCCACCATCGCCTTTTCCACCAGCGGCGCCTGCTTGAGGAACTTGCGCGAGGTGGCTTCGCTGCAGAAGCCCATGACGCGCTCCACCCCGGCGCGGTTGTACCAGCTGCGGTCGAAGATCGTGATCTCGCCGGCCGCCGGCAGGTGCTGCAGGTAGCGCTGCATGTACATCTGGGTCCTCTCGCGGTCGCTCGGCGCCGGCAGCGCCACGACGCGGAACACGCGCGGGCTGACGCGCTCGGTGAGCGCCTTGATCGTGCCGCCCTTGCCGGCGCCGTCGCGCCCCTCGAAGACCACGCAGACCTTGAGGCCCTTGTGCGTGACCCATTCCTGCAGCTTCACCAGCTCGCCGTGCAGGCGCGCGAGCTCCTTCTCGTAGGCCTTGCGTTCCAGCCGTTGACCGTTGTCTCCCATGCTCCGAAGAATCGGGCGACGATGGCAAGGCGGTCAATTGGACTTTGGTCCAATGGCCGTCCGTCTGTCCCTCTTCTACTCTCCCGGTAGGGGGAATTTAAAGCCAGGAGGGATCGGGTGAGAGAGAAGGCCAGACGGGCTCTGGGACTGTTCGCGGTCATGCTCCCGCCGCTCCTGGTCGCCGCGTGCGGCCAGGCCGCGCCCCCCGAGCCCGCGCCCCCCGAGCCCGCGGCCCCCAAGCCCGCGGCCCAGAAGCCCGCGGCCCAGAAGCCCGCGCAGCCCGATCCCGAGCCCACCGATCCGGTGCGGCAACTGTCGGTGAAGACCACGGCCTGGACGGGCGATTTCGACGCCATGCTCGAGCGGCGGCGGATCCGCGTCCTCGTGCCCTACAGCCGCACGCTGTACTTCAGCGACAAGGGCCGCGAGCGCGGGATCACCGCCGACGCGGTCCGCGAATTCGAGCAGTACCTCAACCAGAAGCACGAGACCGGCAACCGTCCGCTCACCGTCCTGCTGATCCCCACCACGCGCGACAAGCTGCTGCCGGACCTGGCGCGCGGCCTCGGCGACATCGCCGCCGGCAATCTCACGGTGACGCCGGCGCGTCAGCGGGTGGCGGACTTCGTGATCCAAAGCGGCCATACCGTCAAGGAGGTCGTCGTCTCGGGCGCCAAGGCGCCGCCCATCAAGACCCTGGCCGACCTCGCCGGCCGGACGGTGCACGTGCGCCGGTCTTCGAGCTACCACGAAAGCCTCGCGGCCTTGAACCAGCGGCTCCAGCGGCAGGGCCTGCGGCCGGCCGTGCTGCGGCTCGTCCCGGAGGCGCTCGAGGACGAGGACATGATGGAGATGGCCAACGCCGGACTGATCGACTTCCTCGTCGCCGACGACTGGAAGGCCGAGGTCTGGGCGCAGATCCTGCCGAAGATCGTCGTCCACGACGACATCGCCGTCCGCGACGGCGGCAGCATCGGCTGGGCCATCCGCAAGGGCAGCCCGCGCCTGGCCGCGGAGATCCAGGACTATTACGAAAAGTACGCGAAGCAGCGCGCCTCGCACGCCTACCGGCTGGCGCAGGCGATGAAGCGCGTCGAGCAGATCAAGGACCCGACGCAATCGGCGGACTGGAAACGGTTCGAAAGTACCCTCGCGCTGTTCAACCAATACGGCCAGCAGTACGGATTCGATCCCATCATGCTGGCGGCGCAGGGCTACCAGGAATCGCGGCTCGACCAGCAGGCGCGCAGCCACGTCGGCGCCATCGGCGTGATGCAGCTCATGCCGGCGACCGGCGCCGAGATGAAGGTGGGCGACGTCAAGGTCCTCGAATCCAACATCCACGCCGGCGTCAAGTACATGGACATCCTGATGACCCGGTACTTCAAGGACGCGAAGCTCACCGGCGCCGACCGCACGCTGTTCGCCTTCGCGAGCTACAACGCCGGGCCGGGAACGATGGCGCGCATGCGCCGCGAGGCCGCCGCGCGGGGGCTCGATCCCGACCAGTGGTTCAACAACGTCGAGCTGGTGGTCGCCGAGAAGGTGGGCATCGAGCCGACCACCTACGTCCGCAACATCTACAAATATTACGTTTCCTACAAGCTGATCCTCGAAGCCCAGGAGGCGCAGGCCAGGGCGCGCAAGATGGCCGGTCCCTAGGCTCGCGAGGCGAAGGAGAGCCGCCATGGACGCCGTGACGCTACGCCAATACGAGAAGCTGAGCCCGTTCGAGGTCAAGAACGATCTGGCCAGGATCGCGACGAAGAGCGCGAAGGCCGCCCAGGTCGCCTATCTGAACGCCGGCCGCGGCAACCCCAACTGGATCGCGACCGAGCCCCGCTCGGCGTTCTTCCTGCTCGGGCAGTTCGCGATCACCGAAAGCCAGCGGACGATGGACCTTCCGGGCATCGGCGGCATGGCCAAAGCGCCGGGCGTGGCCGCGCGCCTCCACGACTGGGTGAAAGCCCGGCCCGACGCGCCCGGGGCGGCGTTCCTCTCCGCCGTCATCCCGTGGGCGGTGGAGACCTTCGGGTTCGACGCCGACGCCTTCGTCTACGAGCTGGTCGACTCGATCCTCGGCGACAACTATCCTTTCCCGGACCGCATGCTCGTGCACAACGAGCGGATCGTCCGCGAGTATCTGCAGTGGGCGATGTGCGGCGAGCCGCGGCCGGCCGGCACGTTCCACCTGTACGCCGTCGAGGGCGGTACGGCGGCGATGTGCTACATCTTCAAATCGCTCAAAGCCAACCGCCTGCTCAATCCCGGCGACACGATCGCCCTGGCGACGCCGATCTTCACGCCGTACCTCGAAATGCCGCACCTGGAGGACTACGGGCTGAACCTGGTCTTCCTGCCCGCCCGCCAGGAGCAGCGCTGGCAATACACGGAAGAAGACCTGAAGCCGCTGCTGGATCCGGCGGTGAAGGCGTTCTTCGTCGTCAACCCCGGCAACCCCTACGCCGTCGCGCTGAGCGGCGAGAGCATCCGCAACATCGGCCAGGTCCTGCGGCAGCGTCCGGATCTCATGCTGCTCACCGACGACGTCTACGGCACGTTCGTCCCGGGATTCCGCTCGCTGCTGGGAGAGTTTCCTCACAACACCCTGGGCGTGTACTCGTACAGCAAATATTTCGGGTGCACGGGATGGCGCCTGGGCGTCATCGCCCTGCACGAGGACAACGTCTTCGACCGTGCCATCGCGGCGCACCCCGAGACGGTGGCGCGGGAGCTCGACAAGCGCTATGGACCGCTCACGCTGGAGCCGCGCTCGATCCGCTTCATCGACCGCATCGTCGCCGACAGCCGTGACGTCGCGTTGAACCATACCGCGGGGCTCTCGCTGCCGCAGCAGGTCATGATGACCCTGTTCTCGCTCGCCGAGCTTCACGACGACCGGAAGGAGTATCAGCGCGCCTGCCTCGACATCGTGGGGAAACGCGTGCAGGCCACGATCGAAGGGCTCGGCATCCAGATCGATCCCAACCCGCTGTTCGACGGCTATTACGGCCTGATCGATTTCGAATTCTGGCTCCGCAAGTACGGCGGCGAGGACGTCATCGCCTGGGTCAAGGAGAACATCCACCCGCTCGACATCGTGTTCCGGCTCGCGGAGGACCACGGCATCGTGCTGCTCAACGGCGGCGGCTTCGAGGCGCCCGACTGGTCGGTGCGGGTGTCGTTCGCGAATCTCGACGACGACGTCTACGAAAACATTGGCCGCGCGGTGAGGGCGGTCGCCCGCTCCTACGTGATGGCCTGCCGGGCGGCGTCGCAGGCGGCGGCCGCGCCCTCGCCCTCGCCCGCGTCCGTTCACGCCTAGGGAGCCGTCATGCTCGACACCATCGCCGGTATGCTGCGCCATCATCCCGAGGTCACGTTCTTCTTCGTGCTCGGGATCGGTTACCTGCTGGGCAAATTGAGACTGGGGAGCTTCACGCTCGGGGCCGTGCCGGGCACGCTGCTGGCCGGCGTGGCGGTCGGCCAGATGGGGGTGGAGGTGTCGGAGGAGGTGCGGCAGATCTTCCTCCTCCTGTTCCTGTTTTCCACCGGTTTCCGCACGGGCCCGCAGTTCTTCCGCGGCCTCAAGAGCGACGGCATCCAGCAGGGGGCGCTGGCGGCGATCGTGGCCACCTCCGGGCTGGTGGTGGCGTACGCGATGAGCCGCCTGCTCGGCTACGACCCCGGCACGGCCGCCGGCGTGATCGCCGGCTCGATGACCCAGTCGGCGGCCATCGGCACGGCGAGCGACGCCATCGCGCGGCTGCCCCTGCCGCCGGCCGAGATCACGGCGATGACCAACCGCGTCGCCATCGCCTACGCCGTCACCTACCTCATCGGCGTCGTGGGCACCGCCTGGTTCCTGGCGCAGCTCGCGCCGCGCCTGCTGCGGATCGATCTCGCGGAGGAATGCCGGCGGTACGAAGAAAAGATGCAGGGGGTCCGCGAGACTTCGTCCACGGCGCGGCGCGAGATCGAGTACCGCGCCTACGCCGTGCAGCCGGGATCGCCGCTGATCGGCCGCCGCGCCCGCGACCTCGAGCGGGTGGCGGCCGAGGACCGTCTGTTCATCGAACGCATGCGGCGGGGCGGCCGCGTGTTCGACCCGGATGAAGACACGGCGGTCGAAGCGGGCGACATCCTCGCCATCACCGGCCGGCGGGAGCGGATGGTGCCGAAGCTCGACGAACAGAGGCTGGGCCTGCGCGAGGTGGACGATCAGGACCTGCTCGCCATCCCGGCCGAAACGCTGGACATCGTCGTGACCCGCTCCGACGTCGACGGGCGGACGCTCGCGGATCTCGCCGCCGACGAGGCGTTCCGGAGCGTCTATCTCCGCGCCATCCGGCGCGCCGGCACGCCGGTCCCGGTCTTTCCGGCGACGACCGTGCAGCGCGGCGACGTCCTGACGGTGGCGGGACCGTCGCGGCGGGTCGCGCAGGCGGTGGAGCGGCTCGGCGTGCCCGACCGGGTCACCGACGTCACGGACATGGTCCTGGTCGCCCTCGGCATCGTCGCCGGAGCGCTTATCGGCATTCCGGCGGTCCGCTGGGCCGGGATCGAGATCGGTCTCAGCCTGAGCGTCGGCGTGCTGCTGGGCGGTCTCGTCTGCGGCTGGCTGCGCTCGATGTGGCCGCGCTTCTTCGGCCGCATCCCGGGCCCGACGCTCTGGGTCTTCGAGTCGGTCGGGCTCGCCGGCTTCGTGGCGGTCGTCGGCCTGGACGCCGGACCGGACTTCGTGGTCGGCCTGCGCACGAGCGGCGTCAGCCTGCTGCTGGCCGGTCTGGCCACGGCCACCGTGCCGCACGTGATCGGGATCTGCCTCGGCCGCTGGGTCTTCAAGATGCCGGTGGGCGTGATGCTCGGCGTCTGCGCCGGCGGCGGCACGGCGACGCCGGCCCTGGCGGCCATCCAGGAGTCGGCGAAGAGCCCGGTGCCGACGCTGGGCTACGGCGTGGCCTACGCGGTGGGGAATGTGCTGCTGGCGCTGTGGGGGAGTGTGATTGTGGCGTTGATGTGACCGGCCCTCACTCCCCCTGCCCCCTCTCTCCCGACCCCTCCCTCCCACCCACACCGGGAGAGAGGGGGACTTGAAGGAGCTCTTTTGCCTTTCTCCCTCCTCTCCCGGTGTGGGTGGGAGGGAGGGGGCGGGAGAGGAGGGCCGGGGTGGTGAGGGTCCTTTACTCCGACTCCACCTTCTCCGTCCGCAGCGCCGTCCGGGTCAGCTTGGTGCCCGGCTTGAGATCGGCGACCGTGGCCTCCTTGCCGTTGACCATGAACTTGAACTTCGGGTCCACGGTGACCTTGACCGTGCGCCCCCGCTCGTCGCGGACGAGGATGGTGTTGCCGGAGCGCCAGAGGACCTCGCCGCGCTCGATGATCAGGGTGCTGGCCGTGTAGCTCATCCCCGCCTTGGCGCCGGGGGGCGCCGGATCGACCTTGACGATCATCGCGTCGGTCAACACGACGTCGATCTTGTCGCCCGGCCGCAGGGCCTCCAGCTTGCGGGCGAACTCCGCGCGCGCCACCTCGACCGGGAAGAGCGTGCCGTCCTCGCTCTGGAGGACGACCGAGCGTTTTTCGGGATCCACGGAGACCACGGTCACCGTGTGCTTGCTCTGCTCCGAGACGGAGACGGCGGGACGCTCGCCCTCCTCGGCGGTCGAGGCCTCGCCGCCGGTGAACAGCGGGTTGGGCTGCCCCGGCTTCGCCGCCGACAGCGCCATCGACGACTGGTACGAGATGGTCAGCATGTCGCCGACCTTGACCTGGCCGAGGTTCTTCACGGCGTCGTCGACCCGGCCGGAGATCTCGCCGCCGAGCGGTCCGCGCAGGGTGAGATGCCGTGTGGCCTGGTCGACGGCGACCACCTCGGCGGTGATGGTCAAGGTCTCGTGGACGGTGGTCTGCGACGGGGGCTGGGCCGCCTGCGCCGGCGCGCCGAGGACGGCGGCGAGGAGCGCCAGAAGGGCGGTCTGATAGAAGGCTTTCGCGCATGGGTTCATAGGATTTCTCCTGTTGGTTCCCGGTAATGATTCGGCCCGGCCGCGCAAGAGGCAAGTAAGACCAAGGTCTAATTCCCCCGCCTTTCGCTTCCCTTCAAGATGGCGACAGAAGCCCGCCAAGCAAGGGCGTAAGGTGTGCCATGGAAGATGTGATCTCAGCGCCATTGTTCGCCGGCGGCTTGTTCCTCGGGATGCTGGTCTGCCTGGAGATCGGCCGCCGCATCGGACTGTGGCGGATGCAACACGTGCCCAAAGGCGCCGAGGCGTCGCAGGCGGGCCTGGGAGTCGTCGAGGGCGCTTTCTTCGGGCTTTTCAGCCTGCTGGTCGCTTTCAGCTTTTCCGGCGCCGCGGGGCGGTTCGATGAACGGCGGGCCCTGGTCGTCGAGGAGGCCAACCACATCGGCACCGCCTACCTGCGGCTCGATGTGCTGGCGCCGGAGGCGCAACCCGCACTGCGCGATCTCTTCCGGCGGTATACGGAGTCGAGATTGGAGACCTATCGCAAGCTCCCGGACCTCGACGCGGCACTGAAAGAGCTGGCGAGATCCGTCGCGTTGCAGAACCGGATCTGGAGCCAGGCGGTCGCCGCCAGCCGCGCCGAAGGCTCGCACCCCTCGTCCGCGATGCTGGTGCTCCCCGCCCTCAACCAGATGATCGACATCACGACCACCCGCACCATGGCCGCCAGGACCCATCCGCCGAAGATCATCTACCGGCTGCTGTTCGGGATGGGGCTCCTGTGCGCGGCGATCGCCGGCCATGGCATGGCGGCGGCGTCCTCCCGCGCCTGGGCGCACATCGTCGGTTTCGCGTTGATCATGAGCATCAGCATCTTCGTCATCCTGGACATCGAATATCCACGCCTGGGTTTCATCCGTGTGGACGCTCACGACCAGGTTCTGGTCGAGGTTCTGGAGAGCATGAGGTGAACAAGCTCTTCGAGGAGATCCGGACGGGCCTGGACCAGGGCGAGTTCTTCCTCGAGTACCTGCCCACGGTCGAGATCGAGACGGGGCGCTGCGTCGGAGCGGAGGCGCTGGCGCGCTGGCGGCGGCCGGGCGGAGTCGTGCGGCCGGACAAGTTCATCCCGTTCGTGGAGGGCACGCCGCTGTCGGGTCCACTGACCTACTGGGTCCTCGAAACCGCCGCGCGGGAAATCGGCGATCTGCTGCGCTCCCGTCCCGATCTCTCCCTGAGCGTCAACGTGCCTCCCGAGTTGCTGGGGCGCGGCGGCGTGGCCTCCACGATCCGGCACGCGGGGATCGCCGACCTGGTCGATCAACTGGTGCTCGAGATCACCGAGCGCGGGCTGCCCGATCAGCTCGGCATCGACGCCCTCCCGCTCGCCACCGAGGCCGGCTGCAGGATCGCGATCGACGACGCGGGGCATAGGGGCGCCCATCTGATGGTCCTGTCGCGCGTCTGCACGGTGCATCAGGTGAAGATCGACAGGGCGTGCGTCTACCGCCTCGCGCCCGAATCGCCGGACATGGACTGGATCCGGAACCTCGCGGCGCTCGCGAGCTCGTCGGGCGTGGAGGTCGTCGCCGAGGGGGTGGAAACGACCCAGCAGGTCGAGCTCCTGCGCGCGGCCGGCGTCGGTCTGGCGCAAGGGCACTATTTTTCCCCCGCGCTTTCAGCGGAAGAGCTGAAGCGCTTCGTGGAGCGCCGATAAAACTTTTTCCTTCTCAAGGAGGTCGTCATGAATATTCGCAGGTTCGCCGTTTTCGCCCTCGCTCTCCTCCTCATCGTCCCCGCCGCGGCGGGCGTCGCCGCCGCCCAGGAGAAGAAACCCACCGAGCAGGACGCCAACTACGCCAAGGAGCTCGAGATCCGGGATCTGCTGCTCGAAAAGGGAGGCGACAAGGCCCTCGGCATCCAGGTCACCGTCGACCGGACGAAGGCGATCCTCACCGGCCAGGTGCCGACGCGCGCCGCGCAGGAGCTCGCCGAAGAGGTGGCGCTGAGCGTCGACGGCATCAAGTCCGTGGACAACCGGCTGCGCATCACGCCGCCGCCGGGCGGCAACGCCGTCCAGAAGGCCGACCGCACGCTGGAGGAGGAGACGGCGGACGCCTTGCTCGAATCGAAGGTGAAGCGGCATCTCTACAACGAGATCGGCAAGCGGGCCAAGGACCTCGAGGTCGAGGCCGTGGACGGCGTCGTCAGCCTGCGCGGCACGCTGCCGGACGCCAGCCGCAAGCAGATCGCCCTCGACGCCGCCACCAAGACCAAGGGCGTGAAGAAGGTGCTGGACCTGATCAAGGTCAAGCCCTGACGGGATCATGGATCGGCCGCGCATGATCGTCCTCCGGCGTTTTCTGCCCTTCGTCCTCGCGCTCGGCCTCGCGGCGTGGAGCGGCGTCGCCCTCGCGCAGGAGGCTCCCAGGCGCGAGCCGCTCGACGACGAGGTCGTCACCGCGCCCGTCGTCGTCGACGGCGTGACGCTCCTGCGGCTGCGCGGGGCGGGGGCCTACACGGCCGAGCGGCGCGCCGCCGCGGTCGCCCGGCGGTTCATCGAGGCGGCGGAGGACCCGTCGTTCAATCCGGCGGCTTTGCGGATCGTCGAGACCGGGAACGAGTCCCGCCTCATGGCCGGCGGCTCCACGCCCATCCTGCGGCTCTTCGATGCCGACGGGGCGGTCGAGGCGCTCGACCGCAAGGCCCTGGCCAAGGTCGCGCTGGAAACCTTCCGCAAAGCGATGGTCGCCTACCGCGCCGCGCGGACTCAGGGAGCGCTGCTGGGATCGGCGGGGCGGGCCGTTCTCGCCTTCCTGCTCGCGGCGCTCGCCGGCTTCGCCGTGCTGCGCCTCGGGCGGGGCATCGAGCGGCGGCTCCAGAGCCGTCTCCGCGAACGGGTCCATGCGGTGGCCATCCAGTCGTTCGAGGTCCTGCGCGCGGAGCAACTGCTGACCGTGGTCCGCGACCTCGTGCGGCTCGGCAAGGGAATCGTCCTGGCGCTGATCGGCTACCTCTTCCTGCAATACGCGCTCGCGCAGTTCCCGTGGACGCGCGCCGCCGCTGACCGGCTCGGCGAATGGATCGTCAATCCGCTGCGGCTGCTCGGCGGCTCTCTCGTCGAGCACCTTCCCGATCTGATCTTCCTCCTCGTCCTCTACTTCGTGGTGCGCGGGGTGCTCCGCCTGCTGCGGCTCTTCTTCGATGCGGTCGGCCGCGGCGACGTCTCCTTCGAGCACTTCGACAGCGACTGGGCGGACCCGACCTACAAGCTCGTCCGCCTGGCGGTGATCGCGCTGGGTATCGTGATCGCCTATCCGTACATCCCGGGATCGTCGAGCGAGGCGTTCAAAGGGATTTCCATCTTTTTCGGCGTGCTGGTGTCGCTGGGCGCCTCGTCGATCGTAGGCAACGCGATCGCGGGCTTCACCATGATCTACCGGCGCGCCTTCCGCGAGGGCGACATGGTCCGCTACGGCGACATCCTCGGCCGGGTCACGAAGGTGCGGCTGATGGTCACCCACCTGCGGACCCCGAAGAACGAAGAGGTCGTGCTGCCGAACTCCAAGCTCCTCGCCGACGAGATCGTCAACTACACCACCCTCGCGCAGGACCACGGGCTGATCCTCCACACCCAGGTCAACATCGGGTACGGGACGCCGTGGCGCCAGGTCGAGGCGATGCTGCTGGAGGCGGCGCGGCGCACGCCCGGCCTGGCAGCCGAGCCGCCGCCGTACGTGCTGCTGAAGTCGCTCGGCGAATTCGCGGTGACCTACGAGATCAACGTTCCGTGCGCCGATCCGCCGCTGATGCCGCGCCTCTACGCCGAGCTGCACCGCCGGATCCTCGACGTCTTCAACGAATACGGAGTGCAGATCATGACGCCCGCGTACGAGGGCGATCCCGAGCAGCCCAAGGTCGTCGCGAACGAGGAGTGGTACCGGGCGCCGGCGGCGCGGCCGGAGCCGGAAGCCGTGCCGGCCGTGCCGCGCGCCGGGGAGCGACCCTGACCGCGACAAAGATGGAAAGGAGACAGACGATGTCGAGATCACACAACACGCGGCGCCGGACGGCCATCGCCGCCGCGCTGGTCCTGGGCGCGGCGGCACTCAGCCTGGCGATTTCCCCGGCCGCGCGATCGGCCGCTCAGGAGAAGGCGGAAAAGCCGAAACCGATCCGGTTCACGGCGCAGGGGATCAACATGGGCTCGATCGGCGGCGGCGGCGGCTCGAAGATCTTCCAGATCACCATCGACCGGTGGTCCACCCCGGAGGAGCGCCAGGGGCTCATCGACGCCTTCAAGGCGAAGGGGCAGGCGGGCCTGCTGGACGCGCTGCAGAAGAGCCCGCGCATCGGCACCATACGGACCTCCAACACCCTGGGCTGGGACCTTCACTATGCCTACCTGACGCCTCTGCAGAGCGGCGGCCAGCGCGTCTTCATGGCCACCGACCGCGCCATCGCCTTCCAGGAGGCCGCCAACTCGACGCGCACGATGGATTACCCGTTCACGCTCATCGAGCTGCACATGGACAAGGACGGCCAGAAGGGGGAGGGCCGCCTGTCGCTCGCCACCAAGATCGCGGTGAGCAAGGACGGCACGCGCATCGAGCTCGAAAACTACTCCTCGGAGCCGGTGCGCCTGCAGAACGTACGCAAGCAGAAGTGAAGAGAAAAGCGGCCGTCGCGCTCCTCTGCCTGCTGCCGCTCCCGGGCCTGCCGCCGCCGGCCGCGCGGACGGCGGCCCGCCCGCCCGTGGATCCCGGCTGGCCGCGGGCCTATGCGCTGGCGCAAGGCGGGACGGCCCTCGTCCACGCGCCGCAGGTCGCGAGCTGGGACGGGCGGCGTCTGGCGGCCTGGGCGGCCGTGTCGTATCAGGCCCCGGGAGCCGGGGAGCCGGCGCCGGGCGCGGTCAGGCTCGAAGCGGACACCACGGTCGCCGTGGACGAGCGGCTGGTGCGTCTCGATACGTTCCAGATCCCCGAATTCCACTTTCCTTCGCTGCCGCGCGAGCAGGAACGCGCGGTGGCGCACGACCTGGAAAAGGCGATTTCAGATGCGGAGAAGGTCATCGCGCTCGACCGTGTGCTCGCCGGCGTCGACAAGAGCCGCGTCTCTTTCCAGGAGACTCCGGGACTGAAGGCGGAACCGCCGCGGATCTTCCTCAGCACCCGGTTCGCGGTGCTGGTGAATTTCGACGGCACGCCGGTGTGGAGCCCGGTGAAGGACACCGGTCTCCAGTTCGCCGTCAACACCAACTGGGACGTGTTCGAGCATCCGCCGTCGAAGACCTTCTATCTCCGCGACCAGGACTCCTGGCTCCAGGCCGCCGCGGCCGAGGGGCCGTGGCGGCCCGCCGGCAGGCTGCCCGAGAGCTTCGCCAGGCTGCCCGCGGACGACAACTGGAAGGATGTGAGGGCCAACCTGCCGGGCCGGCCGTTGACCGTGCAGACGGCGCCGGCCGTGTTCGTCTCCACCGAGCCGGCCGAGCTGATCCTGCTGTCGGGCGAGCCCCGGTATGAGCGGGTCTGGGGGACGGGCCTTTTCTGGGTCGCCAATACGGAATCCGACCTGTTCCGGCTGGGGGAGGACGGGCCCTTCTACTACCTCGTGGCCGGCCGGTGGTTCTCGGCGCCGGGGCTCGACGGGCCCTGGACGTTCGCGACCCCGCGGCTGCCGGAAGATTTCAGGAAGATCCCTCTCGAGCACGAGCGCTCGCGCGTGCTGGCGGCGGTGCCGGGGACCGATCAGGCGGCCGAGGCCGTCCTGCTCACGCGGGTTCCGCGCGCGGCGCGCGTCCACCGCAAGGAGCTCGAGGCGCCCGAGGTGATCTATCAGGGCGATCCTGTATTCGAGCCGATCGAGGGTACCTCGCTCGCCCGCGCGGTGAACACGGACAAGGACGTGGTCCAGCACGATGCGGTCTTTTATCTGTGTTACCAGGGCGTGTGGTTCCAAGGCGGCGACGCGGCCGGTCCGTGGGCGGTCGCGGCCTCGGTGCCGGCGGAGATCTACAGGATCCCCGCGAGCTCGCCGATCCATCACGTGACCTACGTGACGGTGACGGACGACGATCCGGGCGACGACTGGGTGACGTCCTCCTACGTGGCGGGCTATATCGGGCTGATGACGGGCTGGGGCTGCGCGGTTTGGGGGACGGGGTGGCGGTATCCGCCCTACGTCGGGTCCGGGGAGGAGAACCCCGCCTATTTCCCGCACCCGGCCACCTACGGCTTCGGCGCCTGGTACAACCCCTGGACCGGCGCGTACGGTCGCGGCTCTTCGGTCTATGGACCCTACGGCGGCGCGGGAGCGGGCGCCTCCTACAACCCCCGCGCCCGCGTCTACGAGCGGGCCGCGGCGGTCTACGGTTCCTACAACGCCTACGGCGTGACCGAGGCGTGGAATCCCCGCGCGCGCACGCGGCGGGGCGCCAACGTCTACGGCGCGCCGCGCGCCTCCCGCGTGACCCGGACGGATGCCGGCGACCTCTACGCGGGGCGCGACGGCAACGTCTACCGCCGTCACGAGGGCGCCTGGCAGAAGTGGAGCGGCGGCTCGTGGTCGGAGGCGGATCCGCGGAGCCGCAGCCAGCTCGACCGCGACCTTGCCGCGCGGCTGAACGGCGCGCGGCGCACGCGCGACGCCGCCAGCTTCCGCCAGAGCCCGAGCCGGACCCTGGCCGCCAGCTACCGGCCGGGGGCGCTCCAACCGGGAGGGCGGCAGTAGCCGCCCTGGGCCCTCACCCCGACCCTCTCCCGACCCCTCCCTCCCTCACCGGGAGAGGGGGGAACAGCAAGAAAGGACACCAGGGACACCAGGGACGAGTAAAGCATTGTCCCTATCGTCCTTGAGGTCCCTGGTGTCCTTTAAGTCCCTTTCTTCTTTGCCTTTTCCCCCTCTCCCGGGGAGGGGGCGGAAGGCGGGAGAGGGGGCCAGGGGGTGAGGGCTCGGACGGGGGGCCGGCGGTCACAGGGACAGCCGCAGGTATCCCTGCCATCCTTCGGAAGACAGGTCGACCGAGCCGTTCCAGTCCGTCTGGTCGACGTCGACCTCGTAGATGCGGCCGGAGTAGCTCGCGCCGAGCGCGAAGCCCCCGAAGAGGTAGAAGTCGGCGCTGAAACTGTAGGACGCCGCCTCGCCGTCGATGTCGCCGATCTGGACGGAGGGTAGGTAGCGGGCGTCGGCGCGGAGGACCAGCCGGCTGGCGGGGCTGCCCTTGAGGGCTAGGCCGATCATCGGCACCGGCAGGTCGGTGCTGGCGCTGACCGAGCGGGTCTCGGTCTGGCCGGAAGTGCCGAACACGGCGGTGCCGGTGGCCGAGGCGTCCAGGCCCAGGTAGACGAGGCCGAGCGAGCCGGCGAAGCCGACCTTGTCCTTGCGCACGAACCAGTAGTCGTAGATCGCCTCGATCGACTCGGTCTCGAACGAGGCGTCGAGCCGCGCGCCGACCGGGAAGGTCTGGTCGCCGATGGTGACGACGCGGTCGATGGAGCGCGATCCCTCGCGGTCATAGGAGTAGTACCGCACTCCCAGGGAGTGCCGGCGCGCGAATCCCCAGTCGAAGCCGAAGGTGAGGAGCGAGTCGTTGTCCGGCAGCCCGAGGTCGGTTTCCAGCTCGACCTCGGAGCCGGTCCTCTCGCTCGTGGCGTCGACCCGGATCGTGTCGTCGACCTCGATCCAGTACGAGCCGCCGATGATGGAAAACCTGGGCCAGAGATGGTTATCGGTCTGAGCATGCGCCGGGAGGCTCCCGGCGAGAGCGAAGGCAAGCACACCGATAGCGTTCCACGTAAGTTTTTGGATTCTCATCCCATCCTCCTCTCTCGCCGCCAGTCTATGGGGCGGCCGGGGGGTTGGAAATTGGACCTTGGGCCTATGCGGGCCAGGGAGGCTTATAGCTGCACCGCGATCTTTCCCAGGCCGAAGCTCCGTCGGCTCCCACGGCTTCCATGCGGGCCAGGCGGAAGCGCGGGTGGCCGGCCCCGAGCCCGCCATGCGCTCGACGGCCAGAAAGGCATAAGCCTGGAGATCCACCGCCTGGCCGAAGAGCAGGAGATCGAAGCGGAGCGGGTCTCCTGTTTTCCAGGACCCTCCTCCGTCCAGGGGCTCGAAGACATAGGGACGCACGGCGTGATCGATGCCGCGCAGGAACGGCGGCGGTTCGCCGGCGGTGTAGGGCTCGAACAGCCGCGTATAGGCGCACGCGTGGCGCAGGAGGCAACTCGCGCACGGCTGTTCGGGTCCCATCGTACACGCCGTCCGGCGCAGCGCGTGACCGAACGCGCCGCGCAGCATCGAGCCCTGGAACGGCGGCAGGGATGCCGGCTCCTCCGCCTCCAGGGTCGTCCGCAGGCGCAGGTAGGGGATGGCGGGGATCGGATAAGCGGAGGTTTCGTTCACGCGTGGCTCTCTCGCTCCGCCTTCCGGCGGTCTCCTCTCCGCCATATCCGAGCTGGTCAATCCCACCGTACTGATCTGGTCAATTCCAACATGATTACGGCGACTTTCCCGACGGCGCTCGCCAAGAGTCGCAATCCCACCGTACTGATCTGGTCAATTCCAACGTTGGTCTTAGCTGGTCTAGCGGTAAAGATAGACGAAGGAAGTCGCAATCCCACCGTACTGATCTGGTCAATTCCAACTGCTCTGTCTCACAAGACTAACTTGAAAGGAAAGAGATGAAGAAAGTCGCAATCCCACCGTACTGATCTGGTCAATTCCAACAAGGTATTTTACCGATCCGACGCTGGAGGAGGCAGACAAGGTCGCAATCCCACCGTACTGATCTGGTCAATTCCAACCTAAGTAGTAGAAGTCATTCATGTCGTGATTCACCTTTAACGGTCGCAATCCCACCGTACTGATCTGGTCAATTCCAACTGGCGCCTTCGCAACCCATTGTACATCAAGGTTTAGGAGGCCTTCCGCCGTTACCCCCTTGGCGAGGGGGCCTGGAGCTCGGAATCCGCGGCCTTCCAAGCCGTCGTGCTCACCTCTAAAGCCTCTTTTCTCAACCATTTGGCTTTTCCGCCGTTACCTCCCTCCAAAATCGGCCTTTAGGGCTTGGCATGCTTTTTTCCCAACGATCCCAAGTTAGACGACGAACACCTGCGGATCTTCGGTCACCTGCCCGACCCCCACGATCTCTATCCGGGCGGCGCACTCCCCGCAGAGCCGGTAGATGCGGACGTTGTCCTCCTGGGGCTCGATGAGCTTGGATACCCTGGCGCGGAGCCGGGCGATCTGTTTCTCGTCGAGCTGGCACTCATCGCTGCACCGCGATCTTCCCCAATCCAAAGGTGGCTCCTTTTCCGATATGAACGATCTCGGCTGTCCGCAACAGATCCGAGAAGGGCTGAAGGTCGCCGTCCACGACGAGCTCGCCTACGAGGCCGCCCATTTTCATGGACGCCTGCTGGCGCTGGCTCCAACGCTTCCAGTCGTGCCAGCGCAGATCGGAGGCCACGACCCGGACGGCGTCGGCACACTTGAGGAGGTCGCGGAAGCTCCAGTCGATCGCGGCGCCCGGGACGTGGAAGTGAGCGATCTCCAACACGCGCCGCAGCATGTTGAAGGCGAGATCGCGGAAGCGGGGCCGGTCGTTCAGCCGGTCGCGCGCCTTGATCCGGAGGGGAGTGAGGAGCCGCAGGGTCAGCGGCCCTGAGGGGAGCGGAGCCGGCCGCGGGAGCACGGGGGAGGCGGGGACCGTCGAGGGCGGCGAGCCGGCCGTGAAGAGGCGCCGCGGGGAGCCACCGGGGTCCGCCGCTTCGACCTCGATCAATCGGAAGCGGGCGCGCCCGGCGCCCAGCCCCGTCCGCGCCATGCGCTCGACCGCCACGATGGCGTACGCCTGGAGGTCGACCGCCCGGCCGAAGAGGAGGAGGTCGAAGCGGAGCGGGTCTCCTGGCGCAATGGACACGGCGCCATCGAGGGGCTCGAAGACGTAGGGGCGGACCGCCTGATCGATGCCGCGCAGGAACGGCGGCGGCTCGCCCACGACGCAGGGCTCGAAAATCCGCGCATAGACGCACGCGTGCCGCAGAAGACAGCTTTCGCAGGCCTGCGCGGGTCCCATGGAGCAGGCCGCCCGGCGCAGCGCGTGACCGAAGGCGCCGCGCAGCATGGAGCCATGGAACGGCGGCGGCGAGGCCGGCTCCTCGGCGCGCAGGGTCATCCGCAGGCGGAGGTAGGGGATAGGAGGCAGCGGATAGGTCGCGGTCGATTCGATCATCATGGGATCAGTGGCTCCGGGAAGGCATGGAATAGCTCACGGAAAGCGGGCCTGTAACTCTCCATTGCGCTACAGGGATCGCGGCGCCTGAAGCGGCGGGATTCTTGAGGATGATCTCCAGATGGACCACCTGCCCGCGGATCTCGGGGGCGTACTGATCCCCGTCGAGAAACGTGTAGTTCCACCAGATCCAGCGCTGCTCGTCGAGCACGTTTTCGCGGGCGTCGGGCTCTCCCAGAAGGTGCTCGATCTCGGAGGCCGACTTGCCGGCCACCAGAGCGCGAATCTGATCGTAGGAATGATCGGATTTCGGAGAGTGGCGGCAGGCGGGAAGCGTCAGTGCCAGGCCGAGGAGGAGAGCGCAAAGGACCATGGGATGAAAAGTGAGCCGTGATCGCATGAGAGCTCTCTCCACCTCGGCCGTTCCGAGCCCGGATCAAATACGTTTTTGCTTCGGTTGATCGTCGCGATGGCCAGTAGGCTTGGCGGGGTCAGTGGGTGTAGGAGTGACAGTGGTCACCTGGACCTTGTCGTCGCCAAGATCGTCATTCTTCTTCTCTTCCTGGGTTTTGCTTTTGTCCGGCCGGGTGGACCTGGCTTCGGTCATGACTCCCTCCTGGTTGCTTGATGTGGCCATCCACTGTGGTGGCTGAAAGGGGAGACACCCGAAGAGCGATTTTGGTAAGAGGGAGAGGAAGCCGAAAGCCGGATTACTTCCAATCCCCCAGGAGCACGAAACCCGCCCAGTAGCGGGGAGCGCTCCACCGGGGTTGAGCACGGATGGCCAGTTGAGCCTCGCGCAAGGCCTGGGCGGCGGGCAGGCCGTCGTCCAGCAGGTGTTGATAAAATCGTTCCATCAAGGCGGCCGTGGACTCTTCCTCGACGTGCCAGAGGCTCGCCAGGACTCTTCGCGCTCCCGCGTTCAGGAAGGCTTCCGGCAGGCCGATCGTCTCGGCGTCCGAGGCCTCTCGCCCGAAAGCGGTCTCGCACGCGCTCAATACGACGAGGTCCGCCCGCAGCCGGAGGCCGGCGATGTCCGAGACCCGGAGGTACCCGTTGCGCGGGTTTCCCAGCGGATCGAAACGCGAGAGCACCAGAGAGGACAGCGCCGGATGATCGGTGCGCAGAATCCCATGCGTGGCGAAATGCAGGATCCGGTAATCGGAGAGGTTGTCCGCGAGGACCAGGTCGCGGCTGGCTTCGAAGTCGAGGGCGATGGGAGGCTGCCGTCCAGGAAGCAGCTTCGCGATGGCAGCCGCTTCGTCCCGGGACAGGATCAGACGAGGGAGGAACTCGTCCCCATTCTCATCCCGCTCTCGAGGCGCGGGAGTCCGCGCGAGGCGCTCGTCGCTCGCATCGAACACCGGGTCGGCCCAGATCTTCAGGGCGCCGGGAGGCGGTTGGCGCCTGGCCGAGCGATCCCTGAGCTCCGCGGCCACGGTGAGCGACGGGATGGAGACGACCTCGTTCTCCAGGAGCAGCGGCTGATGGCTGCCCACGGGGGAGGGGAGGGCCGCGAAGGGGATGGACCGCTGGAGGCCGTCGGCGGCGATCAGCAGACGCTTCCCCCGCAGATGACCGGCCAGGGGACCCAGGAGGATGCGGCTGAGCTCGAGACCGCGGGAAGCTTCCGGACCACCCGGGCCGGAGGTCCCCGAGAGCTCGGCGTACGTGGCACGGAGGAGCGGTTCCAGACTTTCGAGGCCGGGCAGCTCGAAGCTCTGAACGCCCGTCGCCGAGACCGCCCAGAGATAGCTCCGGCGGTCGCCGAGATGGTACTGGAGCAGGAGCGTGTCAGGTTCCAGAAGCGCGGCCCGGTGTGCCTCCAGCGAATCGGGAGGAGGGGCCTGAGGACCCTGGCCCAGGCGATGGCGCCGGATCGAGGCCTCGACCTCGCTCAAGCGATCCAGCGCCTCCGCCAGCTCTCTCTCGGCCGCCGAGATCTCCGCCGGCGCCAGATCAGGCCGACGGCGTCTGCCGTCGATCACGCCCACTTCTTCGAGCAGAGAGCGGCGCCTGGCCAGCAGCTCCGGCGGGGCGGACGGAGCGGCTTCCTCGGCCTGGCGGGACTCGCGGAGGGCGTCGATCAGCCCCCGCGCACGCGACTGCTCGGAACGGCTCAGGGCCTGGAGATCGAAGCCGCCTCCGGGCTGCCGCCGGTGCCTTTCCATCAGGATGCGGATCAGCAGGTCGTAGGGGCTCTCGTTGGCGGCCAGGTAAGTGGTCTGAAGGTCCGCGCGGGGGATGGCGGAGCGCTGCGACTCGACGATCGCGAGGGACTCCTCGGCCCGGCGCTGGGCCAGGATGTCGTTGCCTCGCCGGCTCTCGGCGTCGGCCAGCCCCAGGAAGGCGCGGGCTTCGGCCATGGGATTGCGCGTCTGGCGGGCGAGGCGTAAACCTTTCTCAAACCGCCGGCGGGCCTCGGCCGGCTGGTTCAGTTCCAACGCGACCCAGCCGAGGTTGGTCCACACGATCCCTTGCCCCCCGAGATCCGGGGGCGTCGTGTAGAGATCCAGCGCCCTCCGGTAGGCTGATTGCGCCTGACCGTGGAGACCCAACTGGCGGTAAGCCACTCCGAGGCCGGCGAGCGTCGCGGCCTCCCTGCCTCCCGGGGGGCCTTGCTGCAACGCGCGAGCCCTTTCGAGATAGGGCAAGGCGCGCCGGGGGTCGAGGGAAAGCCAGATGGAACCGATCTGCGTCAGCGAGACCGAACGGAGCCCCGGATCTCCCACGCCGTTGCGCAGACGCAGCGCCCGGTCATGAGCGTCGAGGGCCCGCTGCCAGTCGCCGGTCGACTGGTAGGTCCAGCCGATGCTGGTCAAGACCTCAGCTTCATTGGCTCTTGCCTCGACGCCGGCTTGTCGCCAGAGAGCCAGCGCCTCGCGGAGGTGGCCCAGGGCCTCCCAGGACCGGCCCTGGCTCTGAAGGAGATTGCCCAGGTTGTGATGGCTCCCCGCCTGGTCCCAGATATCGCTGGAGCGGCCGGCCAACTCGACGGCGTTCCGGAACGCCGCTTCGGCGCGCTCGAAGTCCCCGAGATCCTGCGCGCAGCGGCCTTGATCGTTGAGCGCCAGGATCAGAAAGTGAACGGCGCCGATCTCACGGAACCGTTTTTCGGCGCGGATGAAGAGCTCGAGCGCTTCCCGCTTTCCGGTGGGGCGCGCCTGGACGCGGGCCAGCCTGAGATAGGCGTAGGCTTCATGGAACCGGTCCCCCGCCTCCTGAAAGAGCCGGATCGACCGCTCATATTTCGCGACGGTCTCCCAGAAGCGCGCTGGAGCGGATTCGATCTCCTTGGCCTGATAGAACGCCATGTCGCCCGCCGCCTGGCTGCGATCGGTTTCCGTGGGGGTGCGCACGGCGCGCAGCTTCGGCGTATAAGCGCCGGGCGCCGCATCGTCTGTCGCGTCGTCTGTCGTGGTGATCTCGAATCGGTAGGCGCCGGGAGCGGTGGCGACGAGATGGACGTCTTCGGGCCCCTGGTCCCGGTTCGGGCTGTCGACCTTGTACAGGCGTCCTGTGCCGGGAGCGAAGACTTCGATCATGAGGTCCACGCCGCTCTGCTCGAAGGTGGCGTCGAGGTATTCGTCCGGGCCGAGATCGATCCGGTAGACGTGGAGCTGGCCTGCCGCGAGCCGTCGCGGCTGGCCGGTCCCTGGCGCCAAGGGGAAGAGCTCGGGCTTGGGCCTGGGAGGGGAGACCGTCGAGGGAGCGGGGGAGGGCTCGGGAGCGGCCCCGGAGGCCTCTTGAGGCGCCGGGGAGCGTTCGCACGCGCCGGTCGCCGCGGCCAGGGCGGTCAGAAGGAGCAGCAGGCAGAGCCGCTGGAAACGGAGAATCGCCAGGAATCCCTCCCGCCAGAGCAGCCCATGCCGGACCAACGGAAGCGGGACGGATGGGACCGCGAATTCAGGACTTCAACGGAGATTATAAGGGCTTCAAGAGACGACGCGGAGCGGGTGCTCGGCAAGGGTCTCCTCGCGAGCGCCCTGCAGGCCCACCAGGCGCAGGCGGTAGTCGCCGGGAGAAAGCGCTCGCTGAGGAAGAGAGAACGCGACGATTCTCCTGGTTTCTCCGGGAACGGCAACGCCCGGCGGGGACGCTGAAGGAACCAGCGACGGCGTCACGGTGAGACGCGTCTCGCCGCGCGGGGTGAGGATTTCGATCCGGTACGACGTGAACGCCGCCCGCGAAGGCACGGGCAGGGAGAGGACCGCCGTCGCGTCCGCCAGCGCCACGGAGATCGGCGGGCGGGAATCGCTCCCGCCGCGGGTGATCTCGAAAGCGCCGGGCTGGACGAGAAGGAGCGGCGTCTCCGTGGGCCGGTGGGAGAGCATCCAGAGCGGAAAACCGATCAGGCAGGCGAGCAAGGCCGCGGCGAGTTGGAAGAAGGCTCGGCGCGAGGGCGTCCAGCGGCGGAACCGGCCGGGGGCCTCCAGGACCGGCCGCGAGGCGCCGGGCCGCGGCGCGAGCCGGGTCCGCAGGGCCTGCCAGGAGGCCTCGGTCTCCGCCGGAGACGGCCGGCCGTCCTCGGGGATCTTGGGCTCGGGCGCCGCCATCATCGTCTGGAAGCGTCCCATTTCGAGCAGCGTCTGGACGCACTCCTCGCAGACCGCCAGGTGGTCCTGAAGGGCCTCGGCCTCTTCGGGTCCGAGCGTGCCCTGGCGGTAGGCCTCCAGGCGTTCCAGGGTGGGATGATCCGTCACCGCTCTCCCTCGCTTTCCCGGCCGCTCTCGGTGAGCCGGGCCAGCGCCCGCTCGCCGTCTCCGAGCGACTGCTGGAGACGCGTCTTGGCCTGGCCGAGATGGGCCTTGACGGCGTCGAGGCTGATGCCCAGCACGTCCGCGATCTCCCGGTACTTGAGACCCTGATAGACCCGCAGAAGGACGCACCTGCGCATCTGGGGCGGGAGATCGGCCACGGCGTTCCGGAGGGCCGCCGACTGCTCGCGGCGCTCGATCTCCTCCTCCGCGCTGGGGGTGCCGTCCACCAGGGCGGGCGCGACCTGCCCGCTTTCTTCGAAGCCCGGTCCCATCTCCTCCTCCAGGGGCAGCTCTCTCCCGTCCCGCTTGACGGCCCGTCGTCTCCGCAGCTCGTTCAGGTAAAGGTTCCTGGCGATCGAGAACAGCCAGGTGGTGAAGGACGAGCGGCGCTCGAACGTACCAATTTCGTGGAAGACGCGGATGAAGGTCTCCTGGGTCAGCTCTTCGCAGACCGTGCGAGGCAGGCCGAGCTTGAAGAGAAATTGGACCACCCGGGGATGGAAGTGCTTGTAGAGCTGGCCGAAATGGTCTTCGGCGTCGATGCCGGACTGGATCCGCGTGACGAGACGATCGATCAGGTCGTCGGCGGACACGGGCTCCGGAGTCTCCCGCCAGGGATCGGTCACGTCCGTTCCGCGGAGGAGACGCCGCGGGAGGAGCGCGGGCGGGAGACGGTTGCGGTCCGGTAGGGCACGGTGCCGGTAGTGTAGCGCACCCGCGGCCCGTGCCCTCCGCTCGCCGGCGTCGGTCATCCCTCCTCTTTCTCCGGACTCTCGGCGGGCGGCAGGAGGATCGAAGGGCTGTAGTCCCCGAGACGGCCACTGAAGAAGTCGTGCTCGTAGAGCTGGACTTGGCCGAGCCCCTGCCAGAGCTGACCCAGGAAGAAGAGCACCGCGTTGGGCGCGGCGGCGAAAAGGTGGACGGTGCCGCCGCTCTCCGAAGACGGCCGTTGCCGGACCCGGTGCATGATGGCTTCGGCGAGCCTGAACGCGTGCAGGCCGTCCTGGACTCCGAGTTGGGACGGGGCGGGAGCGAGCGTCGCCGGCAGCACGCGGTGTACGGCGAGCCGGGCGTTCTTCATGTACTCCTCGACATGGTGCAGAACCGGCCAGGTGACGCCCAGCGCCAGGGCCACGTCGCGGGCGTCCTCGGTTCCCGGCCGATCCTCCTCCCGCAGGAACAGAGGCCCTTTGAGATCCCTGCCGGCCAGGGGGCGCCACTCCGAGAAGCCGGCCTGTCCCCGCTGCCGGATGGTGATCTCCAGCCCGCTCTTCGCCTCCAGGAAATAGCCCGCCGCGAACGCGGTGCTGGCATGGCTGGCGAAGTTCAGATGGATCGGCCGCCGCGCGGCGATGGCTCTCCGCAGGAAATTCCGCAGTTGGGGGACGACCTCCGCCTGCCAGACGGACGGGTCCACCGGGTAGCGGCCACCCTCGCCGGTGAAGAAGGCGCGGAGATCGAGGATGTCGTCGCACTCGTCGTCCATCTCCTTGCCCCAGAGCGGCCTGCCGGGAGTGTCCGAGAACGTGCGGATCCCCAGGCGAAGGGGAGTGGAGGTCCGGCGGGAGCAGGTGGGGCACAGCGTCTCCTGAACGGAGCTTGGCGCCGCTGGCCGCAGAATGTCGCAGTCCGCCAAGCTGGTGAACAGAACGGGATTTCCCCAATCGAAAGGAACGTCCCGCAGAACCGCGAGTCGGCCCTGGACCATCGCGGCGTCCACCGGATCGCGAGCGGCGAGACGATCGTAGAACGCCGCGCTGAAGCGGGCCGCGGCCTCGTTCGAGATCGGAGCCTGCGCTCCGATCACAGCGGGAATGCCGGCCTGCAAGAGCGATATCGCGACCGAATTGAAGGGATGTTGCCGGTTGCGCCGGATCATGCCGGACCTGCACGCGTTGAGGAAGACCAGACGGAGCTCGGGGTGGGACCGAAGGTGCTGACCGAGCATCGTCCCCGTAACAGGCTCGGCTCTGCGCCCGTTTGCGGTCTCGAAGTAGAGAAGGCCCTGTCCTGTTTCCGAATCCAGGCCCCCGTGCCCCACGAAGTGCAGCACATGCCATGGCTCCTCCAGGAGCTTGCGCTGCAATCCGGACAAACTTGGTTGGAGCAGGGAATAAACGCGGATGTCCGGCTGTGGGTCGAGATTCTTCCAGATCGCCTTCCACTGACTTTCAAAGTCGATAGGGTCGAAGCCCTTCTCCTTTGGAGACGACTGGACGACCAGGATTTTGAGTTTCCCCTCGAAATTGTTCACAGCCGACCAGCTCATGGGGACATAGCGGACCAGGGGAGTCCGCGGGGTTAGAGAAAGAAAGCCGCATTCGGAGCCGTCCCGCATCAGTTCCCAGGGCAACGCCGCGAAGGGAACGAGGCTGGAGTCGTTGAGATCGAATTCGAGCTGGATTCGAAGACCTTCATCCCGCCCCTGGGTTTCGAGACGAACCAGGGTCTTCTGAAGGAGCTTGCCCACCTTGCCGGAGAACAGGGAACGGAACAGCTCATCTCCGATCTCCTCCGCCGTCGGACGGAGCTCTCGTTCCTCTCGTTGGGCCTTCCGGAGGCGCTCGAAGAGAAGAGGAAGGGTTTCGATCCGCCGCCTGGGAAAAGGGACCCTGAAGGTGTCGGTCTCCTCGCCGAGCTCGGATTGGCCGGAGATCCTGAAACCGCCTGAGGGCGCGGCCTCGATTCTCACCCTAAAGTTCTTGTATTCCATGGGCCTCCCGGAAGGGGAGCGCGACGGGGTTCCTGGAGCCCGTTCCAGGTCGCGGCGGCTCACCTCATCCGGGTAGACACGCGTCGCGCGGGATTGGTAAGAGGCCTCCGTCGCCCCAGGTTGAAACCATGGGGCTACACACGATTGTCCCTCAAGGGACGGTTCAAACAGGGAGCCTTGCCATCCATGAGCATGCCTGTCCTGCAGGACCGCCCAGAATGGGCGGAATTTGAATAGCCCGGCGCTTCAGCTCCGGGTAGGGAGGCCCCCCCAATTTCCCATCTGCCCTGAAGGGGCAGGACCCAAGGTGGGTTTGAAGGCCATCGTGGGTTTGAATGCGGTCCCACCATGTAGATCAGGGTAATTCCGAGGGTGATCGTCCAGGCGACGATCGGCAGATCCGGATCGGTGTCGCAATCCCACCATACAGATCAGGGCAATTCCGAGATCGATGTTAGTTGCCCAGCTTCGCAGACCATCCTCCGAAGTGAGTCGCAATCCACATACAGATCAGGGCAATTCCGAGGAACGGCAGCGGGCCGAGAAGGCCGAAAAGCTGCTCAAGCAGTCGCAATCCCACCATACAGATCAGGGCAATTCCGAGGGCACAACGCCGAGGGTTACCGCTACACCCGCTACGGCCCGTCGCAATCCCACCATGCAGATCAGGGCAATTCCGAGGACGAAGGCGGTTCCCCGCTGCGTTCCTGACTTCAACTCCGGGTCGCAATTCCACCGGTACAGATCAGGGCAATTCCGAGGTCATCCATTCACCAAGTCCCTGTAGATCGCCACCTCGCGTCGCAATCCCACCATGCAGATCAGGGCAATTCCGAGTCCACTTTGGAGACGACATCGCCCGCTGGAGCTTCGCCGGGTCGCAGTCCCACCATACAGATCAGGGCAATTCCGAGGATCGCCATGGTCCCGAGTGGGATCCGATGGGCAGATAAGAAGTCGCAATCCCACCCTTCAGATCAGGGCAATTCCGAGCTGTGAGCGATCGTGACGGCTGGAAGACGCAGTACACCACGTCGCAATCCCACCATACAGATCAGGGCAATGCCGAGGGAGCGGAGATTCCGGGCATACGCTTGCGAGATTGGCTTCTCGGTCGCAATCCCACCATACAGATCAGGGCAATTCCGAGTATAGAAGGATAGAGAGTGCCATCGGCAAATGGTTGTATCCGTCGCAATCCCACCACACAGATCAAGGCAATTCCGAGGTTGAGGAATAATAGTAGGTATTTTATTTCTTGACTCGCGGGGTCGCAATCCCACCCTACAGATCAGGGCAATTCCGAGAGAAGCCCTCCGACCTCGGCTACTCCGATGAAGGCTACGAGTCGCAATCCCACCCTACAGATCAGGGCAATTCCGAGGTTCTTAGCCGGATGCCCGCCGGCGGATTCATCCTTCAGGAGTCGCAATCCCATCATGCAGATCAGGGCAATTCCGAGCCAACCCGTCGCCATCCCGGAGAAGATCCCGGAGAAGAAGTCGCAATCCCACCCTACAGATCAGGGCAATTCCGAGATTAGAGTCTAGGCTGACCAGCCAGGAAGCTCGGATTGGCCAACTGGAGTTGCAATCCCACCATACAAATCTGGGCAATTCGAGGTGAACTTATTCCATCGGTTGTCAAAGAACGACGACATCGGGGTCCTCCGTTAGTTCCGACTCCTGGAGCCGGTTCCAGGGAGCGGCACTCACCCGTATGGGGAGACACCGTTGGGGTGGGATTGGTAAGAGGCCTCCGCCGCCCCAGGTTGAAACCGTGGGGCTACGCGTGGATGTCCCTCAAGGGACGGTTCCGATCGGATTTCACGATGTGGCTATCTCTGCCGATCACGCGGACCGTGAACCCGCCCAGAATGGGCGGAATTTGAATAGCCCGGCGCTTCAGCGCCGGGTAGGCGGTCCCCCCCAATTCCCCTCTGCCCTGAAGGGGCAGGACCCAACTTCCAGGTCGCGTCGCAATCCCACCATACAGATCAGGGCAACTCCGAGCTGCAAAAGGGGTTGAAACTGTTGAACGATCACCTAAAGAAGTCGCAATCCCACCATACAGATCAGGGCAATTCCGAGTGTTCCCAGGCGCTGGTTCGGCTGGACATGAAGCAGGTTCAGAAGTCGCAATCCCACCCTACAGATCAGGGCAATTCAGAGGGCCTGCTCACCGCCAAGCCGGAGCCCTTCCGCCACCTTCGGCCGTCGCAATCCCACCGTACAGATCAGGGCAATGGCGAGTTGAACTTCTTCCGTCGGTTGTCAAAGAACGACGATGTCGGGATCCTCCACCAGCTTCCCGGCCCCCCGGATCTCCACCTGCTCCGCGCATTCCTTGCACAGGCGATAGAGTCTGACACGGTCCTCCTCCGGTTTGGTAAGAGCCCTCGATCCTTTTCCGGAGCCGCTCCAGGGCGCGGCGCTCACATGATACAGAGAGACACGGTTGGGGCGGGATGGGTAAGAGGCCTCCGCCGCCCCAGGTTGAAACCGTGGGGCTACCCGCGGTTGTCCCTCAAGGGGACGGTTCCGATCGGATTTCACAATGCGGCCGTCTCCACGGATCATGCATAACCGCGAGTCCGCCCAGAATGGGCGGAATTTGAATAGCCCGGCGCTTCAGCGCCGGGTAGGCGGCCTCCCCGATTCCCCTCTGCCCTGAAGGGGCAGGACCCAACGTGGGTTTGAAGGTCGTCGTGAGTTGGAATGCAATCCCACCATACAGATCAGGGCAATTCTGAGGTCGGCTGCCGAGATCAGGGCGCGCATGACGAAGCCGTCGCAATCCCACCATACAGATCAGGGCATTTCCGAGATAGAACCCTACCCTGGCATCACCCCGCTCCCCCAGCGCTTGTCGCAATCCCACCATTACAGATCAGGGCAATTCCGAGTATCGTCCGCCTGGGGGAAGGCTACGTCTATGGGCGAACCGAGTCGCAATCCCACCATACAGATTAGGGCAATCCCGAGGGATGGATGTTCCATTCATCCAATGTCGGGTTCGTTGTGTCGGAATCCCACCATACAGATCAGGACGATCGGATCCTCGGCATGAGGGCGCGTACTACCGGGGCCCCTCAGAAGTCGCAATCCCACCATACAGATGAGGGCAATTCCGAGGGCGTTGGCGGGAACGGTGGCTTGATGAAGAAGCCAAACGCGTCGCAATCCCACCCTACAGATCAGGGCAATTCCGAGGTGAACTTATTCCATCGGTTGTCAAATAACGACGACATCGGGGTCCTCCGTTAGTGTCCGACTCCCGGAGCCGCTTCCAGGGTGCGACACTCACCCGGTACAGGGAGATACTGTTGGGGCGGGATTGGTAAGAGGCCTCCGTCGCCCCAGGTTGAAACCATGGGGCTACACACGATTGTCCCTCAAGGGACGGTTCCGATCGGATTTCACGATGTGGCTGTCTCTGCCGATCACGCGGACCGTGAACCCGCCCAGAATGGACGGAATTTGAATAGCCCGGCGCTTCAGCGCCGGGTAGGCGGTCCCCCCTCCCAAGTTCCCATCTGCCCTGAAGGGGCGGAACTCAACGTGGGTTCGAAGGGCCTTGGTGGGTTTGAATCCAATCCCACCCTACAGATCAGGGCAAGTCCGAGCGCCTGCGATACGGCGGCCATCATCCGCCATCTCCGAGGGATGTCGCAATCCCACCATGCAGATCAGGGCAATTCCGAGCAACATGTTTACGGGTCTCAACGCCGGCGCCACCGTCAAGTCGCAATCCCACCATACGGATCAGGGCAATTCCGAGCTCAACTGGTGAACGTCGTCACCTTCAACTCCTCCTTCACGACCAGGTCGCAATCCCAGCATACAGATCAGGGCAATTCCGAGGGCTGGATGCTTCCGCGCATCTTGATCCCGCGGCCTTCGAGTCGCAATCCCACCCTACAGATCAGGGCAATTCCGAGGTGAACTTATTCCATCAGTTATCAAAGAACAACGACATCGGGGTCCTCCGCTAGTTGCCGACTCCCGGAGCCGCTCCAGGGCGCGGCACTCACCCGGTACAGGGAGACACGGTTGGGGCGGGATTGGTAAGAGGTCTCCGTCGCCCCAGGTTGAGACCATGGGGCTACACACGATTGTCCCTCAAGGGACGGTTCAAACAGGGAACCTGAAGGGGCGGGACTCTCGTGAGAGAAGAGCGGTCTTACCCTTTCCTGACCCCCGGTGTCTCAACGAGGGGAGGGCTCTCCGGCCCCAGACTCTGGATGAAAGGACCGAACACGATATGATGACCTGGTCTCTTCCTCACATCCTGCATAACCTTCATAAAGACATTTCGAGCCGTCTTGCCATTTCGAACGATGTCGGCCACGGTGTGGTGATGGGCGACGCGAGCGAAAGGGTATGGCTGGGGATGCTGCAGAAGTATCTGCCGGCCAGGTACCGCGCCGAGAGGGCGCATGTCGTGGACAGCGACGGCAAATTCAGCCAGCAGATCGACATCGTGGTCTTCGATCGTCAATACTCGCCCTTCATCTTCGATTTCGAGGACCAGAAGGTCGTCCCCGCGGAGAGCGTCTACGCGGTCTTCGAGGCCAAGCAGACCATCGATGCCCGCAACGTTCTCGCCGCCCAGGAGAAGGCCGCGAGCGTCCGGTGCCTGCACCGCACCAGCCTTCCCATCCCGCATGCCGGCGGCGTATATCCGGCCAAGACGCCGGCCCGCATTCTGGCGGGGATCCTCACCCTCAAGAGCGGATGGTCACCCGAGCTCGGAGATACGATGCTGGAGGCCTTGTCCAAAGGGAGCGATGACCGTCGTCTGGAGCTGGGTTGCGTAGCGGCTCATGGGGCTTTTTCCTGCGATGAACAGGGCTGTTATTCGATCTCGCACAGCGACAAGGCCGCGACCGAGTTTCTCTTCGAGCTGATCGCACGGCTGCAAATGGTTGCGACGGTGCCGATGATCGACGTTCGGGCGTATGCGCGGTGGCTGGAGGGTAGGGAGCATGCTTGAGCCTTGAGAGTGACTAAATCAGTGTGGTGGGATTGCGACTTCGGGTGGACGTGGTCCACGTCGAACAGATTCTGACCGTCATAGGCCGTCGGTCGAAAGGGACATCTCGCCTCTGGTACGAAGACCTATGTGCGAGGCGGTAGAGACGTCCCAGCCCGTTTCAGAACGCCCTTTGCAGTCCCCCCACGTCGGGGCGTCTCTCGAGGCGGGAATCCCGGTCCGTTTGGCTATTCGTTCGGCGGGCACACCAAACGATCCCTTCTCCTCGTCCAACGAAGGCGTGAATCCGTAGCGATATCTCCGTCCCGGAGACGACCCGACGTGGGAGGCCTGCGGAGGGCGTTCTGAAACGGGCTGGGTCGTCTCTACCGCCTTCCCGGTAGGTCGTCCATGACTGACAACATGTGTGTAAGAGGTTGGGCTCGCGCCCCAGGCTACACAACCTCAGCCCTCCGGGCTTTCAAAAAGATCTCCAGACATCCTCTTACCCTTCTTTTCCGAAGCGTGTCTTACCCGACAAGCCGGTCCTGCCGGGCGGCGACGGGGAGAGAATCGAGCCTCTTCCCTCTGGACCCGGGGAACAGGACCGGCGGGTCATGAAGTCTCTTGCAACGTATTGGAGGCTTGACTTGGCGCACGTTCTGATCATTACCCTTGGTCCCATCCAGGACTTCATCGCCGCCGCCCGCCGGAGCCGCGACCTCTGGTTCGGCTCCTGGCTGCTGAGCGAGCTTTCGAAAGCCACGGCGAAGGCGATGGCCGACGAGTGCGGACTGGACTCCCTCGTATTCCCGGGTGTGCTCAAAGCGGAGGAGCTCGATCCGGGAAGTGATACGTCGGTCGCGAACAAGATCGTGGTGCGGGTCCCGGAGGATCAAGATCCGGCCCTGGTGGCGGAAAAGGGCCGTCAGGGTATGGAATCGCGCCTCGAACGGCTCCGGGATCAGGCCTTCGAAAAATTCCGCCATTCCGAGTATTTCGTCTGGCCGAACGCCGAGGCCCAGGTCAAGGACCTGATCGAGATTTCCTGGGTCAGCGCGCCCGAGCGGGGAGCGAACGGATACCGCGAGGCGCGGCGGGAGGCGGAAGCTCTCCTGACCGCCCGCAAGAACACGCGGTTGTGGAGCAAGGTCCAATGGGGCGGCGAGGTTCCAAAGTCCTCCATTGACGGCGAGCGGGAATCCGTCCTCGACGAGCGCCTCTTCGACGACGTCCTGAAGGAGAAGCTCACCCCGAAGCACGTGCGGACGCGCTACGGCGTCGGACCGACGGAGCGCCTCTGCGCGGTCGGTCTGCTGAAGCGCAACGGCACCCGCGAGCGCTCCAGGTACGAGCATCGGTTCCTGAGCACGGGCCACCTCGCGGCGTGGCCATTGTTCTACCGGACCAAGGATCTCGAGGATCCGGAGCTCGCGGCGGCCTGGAAGAGATACATCGACGTCCTGAACGCCTCCGGCGCTCCTCTGGAAGAGTGGGAGATCGTGCAGCCCGGAGGCCGGAGCCACAACAGGATCTTCGGCCGCTATGACGGAAGCCTGCTCTTCGAGGGCCGTCTGGCCGAGCTTTACGAGGATGTCGCCGATCCAGGGCCACGCCAGGAGAAGGTGCGGAAGGCCCGGGAAGCCCTCTCCGCGTTCCTCCAGAAGCTCGGCGTCTCCACGCCCCTTCCTTACTACGCCATTCTCGTGGCCGACGGCGACCACATGGGAAAGGCGATCGAGCGGCAGGAGAGCTTTGAAGATCACAAGAAGCTTTCCCAGAAGCTTGACGAGTTCGCCCAGAGCGTCAAAAAGGTCGTGGAGGAAGATCATGACGGCGAGCTGATCTATGCCGGCGGCGACGACGTGCTCGCGTTCGTGCCTCTCCACCGCGTGGTCGCCTGCGCCCGGGATCTCGCGGGCAAGTTCCAGAAGGCCCTCACCGGCTTCCCTGTGGACGAAGAGGGGCACACGCCGACGCTCTCCGCGGGCATCGGCATCTCCCATTTCATGGATCCGCTGCGGCGGGCGCTCCATCTGGCGCGGCAGGCGGAAAAGCTTGCCAAGGTGCGGCGCGGCTCCCTGTCGGTGATCGTGGACAAGCGGTCCGGTCCACCCACCGAGGTGACGGGCGTCTGGGGCACCCTGGACGCACGGCTGAAGGACTACATCTGGATGCACCGGCGCGATCAGGTCCCGGACGGCGCGGCCTATGAGCTACGCGAGCTCGCCCTGCTGACCGACAGAGTCCAGGGCGAAGAGCTCCAGACGCTGGCAAAGCTGGTGAGGTCCGAGGCCGTCAGAATCCTGAAGAGAAAGCAGCCCGAGCACGGCAATTTGAAGGAGATCGACGACAAGGTGCTCACGAGGCTGGAACAGGACATCAAGGGTTTACCGGTGAGGGAAGTCTCCAACCGATTGATTGTGGCCCGGTTACTCGCGCAGGCGGAGGATCAGGCTGATCTTCCTCTCCAGGAGGTGGAACCGTGAGCGTCTGGCTGATCGAGCCTGTTGATCCCCTGATCGCCCGCGACGGCCGGCCGGCCGCGGTGGGCCGCTTCTCCACGGTGGGATTCCCCTATCCCTCGATGACCGCCGGAGCCGTGCGCACGCGCATGGGCAGCGAGGGCGGCGCGTTCGTGATCCCCAGGGAATCCCTCGGCGAACTGAGGGAAAACGTGATCGTTCGCGGTCCGCTCCTGGCCGAGATGGCGGGCGAGAAGGATGAAATCTCCCAATGGCTCGCGCCCGCCCCCCGGGACGCGGTCTTTCTGGAGGACGCCGGCAAGGTGAATCTCAAGCGTCTCGCGCCGCGTCCGCTCAGGTCCGGCGAGGCGATGGATTCCCTCCTGGAGAAGGATCTGACGCCGCTCCGCTTCCACGGCGGCGAGACCTACGGCAAGCCGCCGGCCGGGATTCCCGCGTTCTGGAATTGGAAGGATTTCGAGACGTGGCTGATCTCGCCGCGAGACCGCAGGGATGTGGATCTCCAGTCCCTGGGCGCCGCCAGCCTGCCGGTGGAGAGGCGGGCGCACCTCGCGATCCAGCCCGGAGAGCGGGTGGGGATCGACGGCATGCTCTTCCAGACCGCCGGCCTCCGCTTTCTCCAGAACACGCGGCAGGACGGCCCGAGCTTCGAGACCCGCCGCTTCGCGCTCTCGGTCTGGTGCCGGGGAGGCCACGTGGCGGGGCGGGATCTGGCGCTGAGGCCACAGATCGCGCCGCTGGGAGGCGAACGCCGCCTGGCCCGCTGGTCGCCGGCTTCGCATGGCTGGCCGGAGATGCCCGCGGCGATCCGCGAAAAGATTGCGGAAACGGGGCGCGCGCGTCTGGCGCTGCTCACCCCCGCAGTGTTCGAGAAAGGAGCGCTGCCCGGCTGGAGCGGCGGAGCGTGGCCGCTGGATGGATCGATCACCGTCAACGTCCGCGCCGCCGCCGTGCCGCGTCCGGAGGTGGTTTCGGGTTGGGATCTCTTCAAGGGCCGTCCGAAGCGGAGCCGCCGTCTGGCCCCCGCCGGGAGCGTCTATTTCGTGGAATTGAACGGTTCGCCGGAGGATCGCCGCCGCTGGTGCGACGAGACGTGGCTCGCCTGTGTGAGCGACGGCGAACAGGACCGCCGCGACGGCTTCGGTCTCGTGGCGCTGGGCACGTGGGAGGACGAGGAATGAGAGCCGCTCCGAAACCGCCGGTCGAGGTGAAACGCAAGCCGGTGTGGACGTGCGACGCCCGTGTGGTCCTGATCACCCGTCTGTTCGGAGGGGGCGCGAGGACGCGCGAGGTGGACGATCTCTGCTGGCTCCGCTCCTCCGCCGCCAAGTCGGCGCTGCGGTCCTGGTGGCGCGCGGCCCACGCGCACGAATTCGAGTCACTGGAAACGCTGCGCCAGAAGGAGCAGCAGCTCTTCGGCGCGCCGGGTACCTTCGACAAGGACGGAAAGGTTCAGGGAGGTCCCGGAGCGTTGACGGTGACGACGAGCGGGCAGTTGGCCACGGCTCCGGCGACGTACAGAGAGTCCCTGGGCAGTCCGCTGAACTATGCCCTCTTCCCCGCGCAAGACATGGGACAGGAGGCCGCCAGGGTGGCAGAGCCCTCGCCGCAGAGCTGGTCCGTGATTCATCTGGCGTCACCGGCGCCTGAGGAGGAGCGGAAAATCCTTCTGGAAAGCCTGCGGATCTGGCTGACGCTCGGAGGAGTGGGTGCCCGATCGCGCCGCGGCTGCGGAGCCGTCGCGGTCGGCAAACCGGAAGAAGCCCGCAAGCTGGGCCTGCCGGCTACGCTGCCGGAATTGGAAGCATTTCTCCGGCGGTATTGCGCTCGGCGGGACGTGAACCTCGACGGCCTCTTCTCTCTCGCCAGAACACGCAAGGTCTTCCTAGGGCGTCCTGAGAGCACGGGAGAGAAGGCGCAGATCGAGCTGCTTAAAGCCCTTAAGAAGGCCCGCCAGGACCGCAAGCAGTCCAAGAACAAGTACGGCCGGTCGAATTGGCCGGAGCCGCAGGCGGTGCGCCTGAAGCACGATCCCCACCAGGACTGGCTCTATGGGGCGGAGACGGTGAACGCCGGTCAGTATCCCCGCGTGGCACTTGGCTTGCCGATCATCCTTCACTTCAAGGACAAGGCGGCCGAGCCTCCAGATCATCATATTCTCGGAGCGCTCCCTGATAAGGACAAGTGGAAAAAGCTCGAGCGCTATTCGAGCCCCCTCCTTCTCCGGCCGGTCCGGATCTGGGAGAGGGACCGAGCGGTGTACATCCCGGTGGCGATCTTCACGGACTGCACCCTGCCGGCGGAGGCCCGGCCGCTCGTCACGACCGATCCCAAGGGCGACGCCAAGGCGCGGGACGTGATGAAGGACTACGACATCCGCGCCCACGCGGACGCAACGCTGGCACGCATCGAGAAGGTATTCGAAAACGATGGGACGTTCCGCTCCCTGTTCTAGATCGGAGAACGTATGCAAACCCGCCTCACTCTGATTCACGCGATGTCGCCCCTGCACGCGGGCACCGGCCAGTCGGTAGGCGCGATCGATCTGCCCATCGCCCGGGAGCGCCCCACGGGCATCCCGCTGATCCCCGGTTCGTCGATCAAAGGCGCCCTGCGGGCGAGGAGCGGCCGGAAGGATCAGATCACCTTCGACGTCTTCGGGCCGGAAACCGAGAATTCCTCCGAGCATTCCGGCGCGGTCCAGTTCTCGGACGCGCACCTCCTGCTGCTCCCCGTGCGCAGCGTCCGCGGCACCTTCGCCTGGGTCACCTCGCGCTACCTGATCCGCAGGTTCGCCCGCACCGCCGGCGAGGCGGGCTTCAAGCTGGACGACCTCCCGGATTCCCCTTTGGACAAAGGCTGCTGCGTGTTGAACGACACGCTGGCGATCCCGCTCAGAGACGAGAAGCGGGTGGTGTTCGAAGACCTGGATTTCACCGTCGAGAACCAGCAGACCGCGAAGCTGGAGTCCTTCGCCGCCGAGCTTGGAAAGCGGCTGTTTCCCGAAGGCTCCACGGATTGGGCGGACTGGCGGGCGTGCCTGAAGGACCGGATCTGCCTGATCCATGACGACATCATGTCGTTCCTGCTCGAAACCGCCACGGAGGTGAACGCGCACATCCGGCTGGACAACGATACCAAGACCGTCCAGAGGGGAGCCCTTTGGTATCAGGAATCCCTGCCGGCCGAGAGCGTGCTGGCGGGCATCGCCGTGGCGGCGGACGTAAAACGCAACGACAGGAAGTCGGAGGATCTCCTCCATCACGTCTCTTCCTTGACGAACAGCCTCGTCCAACTTGGCGGCAAGGCGACGACGGGCCAGGGGAGCTGCTTCGTGCGCATCGCGGGAGGCCGGTCATGACGCTCGAACAGCAGCGGGCCGCGATGGCCTACAAAGACGTCGAAGAGGTCAAGGATCAGAAGGAACGGGAGCTCTATGGCTCGATGGCGCAGAAGCTGCCGGCGTTGATCCGCTCCGCGGGTCTCTGCCAGGCTCTCCACTTCGTGAAGTCGCGAAAGAAAGATCCTCTCAACAAGCTCCTGGATCACATCGCGGGGCAGTTGAAGAGAGTCGATCCTGAGATCCGGGATGTGGACAGTCTGTGCGGAAAGGCCAGGAAGGCTGATCTTGCGCACTATGTGTGGCTGACCCGGGAGGCGTTGGCGACGATCAGTTGGTACGGCCGGCTGGCGCGTTCCGAGTGGGGCGTGGATCCGACCAGTGGCGATCAGGGTGCCGGAACATGAGCAGCCGCCGCGAGATTCTCACCGAGTTGCAGCCCACCGCCAGCACCCACGCCGGCGTCTGGCTGGAGACAGCGCTGCCGGACGTGGCGGGCAAGGACTCCTTCAAGCAGGATCACATCCTGGAGATACTCAAGAACGTCCGCATCCCCGGCGATTATCCGCGTTTCTTCGCGCGCTGGCGGAGCTCCCTGGAAGGCATGGCGGACACGCGCACGGCCGAGGCGCGGGTCTCCGGCCGCATGGTCGTGGGCCTCGGCGCGGAGGCGGTCCTCGAGACGTCGATCTCGCTGCACCGGACCTACGGCGTGCCCTACATCCCCGGCTCCGCCTTGAAAGGCCTCGCCGCCGCAGCGGCCCACAAGCGCCTCGAGCATGAGGAGTGGCGCAAAGTGAAAGCAGACGGCGCGATGGGCGAGTCGCACCGGATTCTTTTCGGAGATCACGAGAGCGGCGGATACGTCACGTTTCACGACGCGCTCTGGATTCCGGAAGGGGACAAGCTGCCGCTCGATCTCGACGTGATGACCGTCCACCATGCGGATTATTACCAGAGCGGCGGCGTTCCCCCGGCGGACTGGGACAATCCGACTCCCGTGCCCTTCCTCACCGCCCGCGGCAAGTACCTGCTGGCCGTAACCGGTCCCGAGGAGTGGACGGAGGCGGCGCTGGACATTCTCCGCGAGGCCCTGAAGCTGGACGGGATCGGAGCGAAGACGGCCGCCGGGTATGGGCGGATGAGCTTGCCGGAGGGGCCGAAGGCGGAGAAGGTGATCTGGGAGCCGCTGGTCGCGAGCTTGAACTTCGGAAACGCGGCGAACGTGGTCCCGCGCATCCTGGGTCAGTTGAAGGGCGCGGAGCGGCTGAAGGTGGCGCAGGCGATGGTGCAGCGGTTGGGTCAGAAAGAGGTCAGGAAGCGGCAGGAGAAAGAGTGGGCGAAGATGCTGCTGGAGGCAGCCCCCGCCCGGACATAAATGTCCGGACTACCCCAAAAGAGCCGGGTAAACCCGACCAGTACGGTGGGATTGCGACCTACAACGGCCCCCGTCAACGGCGTCGGGATCGCAGCTGGCGGAATTGACCAGGTCAGTACGGTGGGATTGCGACAGTGCGGTCAGGTATTTGCCGTAGGTCTTGTCCTCCTTCGTTGGATTGCCCAGCTCAGTGCGGTGGGATTGCGACGTGGTGGAATCGCCCTTGAGGAAGACGTTCGTCCACTCCAGTCGGAATTGCCCAGATCAGTACGGTGGGATTGCGACTCCATATATTGACTCCTATCAGGACTCCTGTGAAGGCCTCCGTAAGGTCGGAAGTGCCCAGGTCAGTACGGTGAGATTGCGACCACGAACGCCATCGGGATCAACGGCAAGAATCTCTTGAATTGTCGGAATTGCCCAGATCAGTACGGTGGGATTGCGACTCGATGCTCTTACCCTCTAACTCTTGATCCTGCTTCCGAGCGGCGGAATTGTCCAAATCAGTCCGGTGGGATTGCGAAGCCAGGAGCCAGTCCTTGAAGGTGGCGTTCAGGTTTGGGCCGGGTCGGAATTGCCCTGGATCTCCGGACTGCTGGGATCAATTGCCTCTTCGATGATGGCCGTCGGAAGTGACCAGATCGGTACGGTGGGATTGCGACTACCCCTCGGACAGGGAGGTGAGGGAGGTGCACCCGCTCGTCGGAAGACCAGATCAGTACGGTGGGGTTGCGACTCTAGGTAGTTTAAGTGGCCGTTGCGGCCGGGAAGATCGTCGGAAGTGACCAGATCAGTACGGTGGGATTGCGACGAGAGTGGGACGAAGGACGACGTCGGCAAAGAGACCGAGAGAGTCGGAATTGCCCAGATCAGTACGGTGGGATTGCGACTTCGTGTTGTCGACACCGGCCACCTCGAGGATGATCGCGAGGAGGTCGGAAGTGACCAGGCCGGTACGATGGGATTGCGACCTCTGGTTGATGTCCGGCGTGAAACTCGTGTACTGGCTGTCGGAACTGCCCAGATCAGTACGGTGGGATTGCGACTTCTGCCTGCCGGAGTTGCCGGTGACATCGACGATGAGACTCCGTCGGAATTGCCCAGATCAGCACGGTGGGATTGCGACTCTAGTCCTGCGACGAATGCGTGCTCGCCCACGGCTTGGGCGGAACTGACCAGATCAGTGCGGTGGGATTGCGACAAGGGGAAGGTTATCTCGGGGTTGTCGGCCGCCTTCGCGCCGTTCTTCGGGTCGGAAGTGACCAGCTCAGTACGGTGGGATTGCGACAGTGTCGTGACGTGAAGGATCTTGACCTTCTTCTTCTTGAAGATCGTCGGAATTGCCCAGATCAATCAGGTGGGATTGCGACGTGTCGGGGTCGAGCATGATGCCGGGGATCGTCGGGGAGGTCGGAAGTGACCAGATCAGTGCGGTGGGATTGCGACCTCCGGCGAGCCAGCTCGGCGCGCGGTTCTTCTTGTTGACGTCGGAATTGACCAGATCAGTACTGTGGGACTGCGACTTTCTGTAGGGAGGCCGATGACGGTTTTTGGGCCTCGCAGTCGTAATTGACCAGATCAGTACGGTGGGATTGCGACTCCTACTTCTTCTGGATCGGGGTCTGGTTCGAGTTGTTGTTGTCGGCGTCGGAATTGACCAGATCAGTGCGGTGGTATTGCGACTAGCCGGCGGAAATGGCGGCCCCACCGTCGTCCGTGGAAGTGACCCCGGAGGTGACCAGATCAGAACGGTGGGATTGCGACTTTCTGAAAGACTCGAGCGAACGCATGGTGTTGACCGTCGGAAGTGCCCAAGATCAGTACGGTGGGATTTGCGCCACGCCAGGCGTCTTGTGCCAGGTCCGCTCGCCGTTGACGGGACGGCCGGAGTTGACCCGATCCGTTCGGTGGGCTTCTGCCTACGTCCCTTCGGGACTTTGGGAGACAACGGTTTCTCTCCCTGGCGCTGAAGCACCAGGCTTTACGCCTGTGCCCCTTTGGGGCGGGTCCCGGTTGACGCGCGCCGAACCTTTTTCCTGGTTCCGTGTCTATCAAATTGTGTACGGTGGCATTGCGACTTCTGGATCGGCACGGCCGGGAGGCTGCTGTCGGTGAGGTTGATGTCGGAAGTACCCAGATCAGTACGGTGGGATTGCGACCGGAACAGGTTGAAACCGTCCTGGTTCACGAAGATGAAGTCGGAAGTGACCAGATCAGTATGGTGGGATTGCGGCCTGGGCATATCCTCCTCCATCCCTGAGCTCGTACCTGATCTTCTCGTCGAAGTAACCAGATCAGTACGGTGGGATTGCGACTTCTGGACTGTACACTTGCCGGGCACGTCCTTCTTGGAGAACTCCGTCGGAATTGACCAGATCAGTACGGTGGGATTGCGACACCAGGACCGGGATCGGCAAGAGGGGCATCGTCGCCGGGATGTTGTTGAAATTGACCAGATCAGTACAGTGGGATTACAACGACCGAATCATGTACGACAGATCGAGCTCCGCGAATAACTCGACAACTCGACTGTCAGAGGTGCCAGATCAGTACGGTGGGATTGCGACAGACCGGTGCAGCCGGAAAGCCAGAGGCCGCCGCTGACCTGGAGTCGGAATTGGCCAGATCAGCACGGTGGGATTGCGACTTCTTGATCGGAACTTGGACCACCATTCTGACTCGGACCGGTCGGAAGTGACCAGACCAGTACGGTGGGATTGCGACCTTCCAGGGCCAAACGAATAGGAGACTTCTACGATATAGTCGGAATTGCCCAGATCAGTACGGTGGGATTGGGGCGGTCATCATTCAGAGCGCCTCGAAGAGGTGCAGGCATGTAGCCTGGGGCGCGAGCCCCAGGAAGCGAGATTCCCCGAAAAATTTGAAAGCCCCGGCAGGGGCGGCGGCAGTTCTTGGGAAGGTGTCTGCCGTCGCCCCTGCCGGGGCTGTTGAGGATAGAGGCGCTTGGGGCCTGGGGCTCGCGCCCCAGGCTACATGCCGCCAGCCCTCCGGGCTTCATAAGTCGAACCCGGAGAGGGGCCTCGCTCTGAACCATTTCCCTGGATTCGGTGTCTCTCTATGTGTGGGTGTATTAGTGACCAGATCAGTATGATGGAATTGCGACTTCTCCAGCTCGACGTCGTACTCGAAGAGGTACACCAGCACGCGGTCGGAATTGCCCAGATCAGTACGGTGGGATTGCGACTGTTGGAGAACTCGGACTCTCTGTCGATCGTCCTTTTTGTCGGCGGAATTGACCAGATCAGTACGGTGGGATTGCGACCGACGATGAAGATGCCGAGCGGACGGTAGGGTGTGTTATAGACGGAATTGACGAGATCAGTACGGTGGGATTGCGACCCGAGGAGCGGGACGATTGACATAGCGTGGCCGTAAGAGTTCCGCATAAAACCGGCCCAACGTGGCCGGGAGATCCCAGCCCAGGGCTGAGGCCGAAGGCCGATGCCCTGGGTCAGGGAAGAGAGAGCATCAAAGCGGCCTGAAGGGTCGCGAGAACATCGGCTGAACCGAAGTTGGGCTGATCCCGGCGGGGATTCTCGCGGCCCTTCAGGCCGCTGTAATGTATGAGGTTTTTCACCCAGGGCATCGGCCTTCGGCCTCAGCCCTGGGCTAGAATCTCCCGGCCCGTTGGGCCGGTCTGCCACCGGTTTGTTAGAGGGCGGAATTGACCAGATCAGTACGGCGGGATTTGTGGCGCTCCAGGCGTCTTGTGCGAGGTCAACTCGCCGTCGACGGAACGGCCGGAATTGGCCAGATCCGTTCATCGAGCCCCTGCCTGCGTCCCTGCGGGACTCCGGGAAACAACGGTTTTCTCTCCCTGGCGCTGAAGCACCAGGCTTGTGCGCCTGTGCCCCTTCGGGGCCGGCATGCGCCGTCGTGCGATGTGGAGAGATCGCGGCCGATAAGCTAATGTGCCTGCCAGATAAGCTCATGTGGTCAGAACATGGGCTCATATTTCCGCCGATAAGGAGATCTGCCGAGCCCATAAGCTCATGCGTTCGCCATATGGGCTCATATCTCCGGCGATGAGCGGATGTGCTCAGCACAGAAGCTCATGGAGCGAGCCCATAAGCTTATCTTTCCGCCGATGAGTTTGTGGGTCGAGGACATGGGCTCATGGGCCGAGCCGATGAGCTTATATCCCGGCTGATAAGGCGATCGGCTGTCCACAGGAGCTCATGTGTCGAGGACATGGGCTCATATATCCGGCGATAAGCTTGTGGGCTGAGCACATGAGCTTATGTGTCGAGGACATGAGCTTATATCCCCGCCGATAAGCTTATGGGCTGAACTCGTGGGCTCATGTGGCGAGCGCATGAGCTTATCTCTGGAGATATAAGGAGATGTGGTGAGCCCATGAGCTCACGGGTTGAGGACATGAGCTTATATCTGGCGAGATGAAGGGATCGGATGAGGACATAAGCTCATGTGGCGCGGACGTGGGCTTATTTCTGGAGGATGTGGGCCGGCGGGACGCCGGCGGTCCCAGGGGGGGAGAAAAAAAGAGGGGGACGTGCGAGGCACGTCCCCCGAAATGATCGGAACGGATCCTGCTAGGTGGTGGGGGTGGTGGGCTCCGGCTCGGTGGCCGGGGGCGTCGCGGGGGCGGGCGTCTTCGACTTCCGGCCCCGGAACGGCTTCAGGCCGAAGTCGGCCAGCTTCTCCGAACGGATGCCGTAGTGCTGCTTGACCGCCAACTGCAGCACCGTGGCCAGACGCTCACCTTCCACCAGAGCCGCCTGGAACTGCTTCGAAGCCTCCTGCTTGCCGGCCGTGTGGAAGGCCTGCCGGTCGGCGGCCTCCGTGACCTGCGCCAGCAACGCCTCGAAACGGGCCAGGCTCACCTCCAGGTGCGCCAGCTCCGCCCGGTTGCTGCTCAACCTCGCCTGCAACCGCTGCAACTTACCCAACCTTCCCTTCACCGTCGTTTCCTGCTTCAACATGGTCCTTCTCCTTGGTTTGGGCCTCCCTGAGCCCGGGTTTAACGCTCCGGAACCGCGAATCGGCGCCGGAGGGGAATCAGTGCTGCTTGATGTGAATACGGTGCCAGATGGCGAGTTCGATGTCAAGAGGGTAGTCGGGATCGATCAGGATAGTCGCATTCAATGCAACGAAGTTACCCCCGACGTGGAAGGGGAGGTCCAGACATCTGGAAAGGGCGGCGGCGTCCTCTTCCGGTGCCGGAAGGCAGGGCATATCCCCCCCGGAACGCCGGACCTGACCCCCCTTCACGGATCTTGCAGAGAGCCTCCATCCATGTCGTTCCCTGATATGCTTCTGTGACATTATACCTCCGGCTTCCGTAGAAGGAGAGAGCGTTCCTGACAGAGCCGTCCGGCCCCGACACGAAAGTGGGAATCTAGACATCTAGAAACAGGGGATAGGACGGGTGTGACGTTTCAGTGGGTTTCCGACACTTATTCGTTAAGCCTATGCGGATAGCAGACGGAACCGTTACCCAGTTGCTCCAGGACTGGAGCTCCGGCAACCCACAGGCCGCCGCGGAAGTGCTGCCTATGGTCTACCAGGAGCTCCGCCGGATCGCCGCGCGGCAGCTCCGCCGCGAGCGGGACGACCACACGCTCGAAGCCACCGCCCTGGTCCACGAGGCCTACATGCGCCTCCAGGGACAGGCGGGCTTCCACTGGCCCAGCCGGGCCCATTTCTTCGCCTTCGCCGCCCATCTCATCCGGCGCATCCTCGTGGACCACGCCCGCAACCGGAACCGCGCCAAGCGGGGCGGCGGCTGGGAGCGGGTCACGCTCGCCGAGGCGGCGGACCTGGCGCTCTCCAAGAGCCCCGACCTGCTGGCCCTCGACGAGGCGCTCTCCAGCCTGGAGACCCTCGATCCCCGCAAGGCGGCGGTGGTCGAGCTCCGCTTCTTCGCCGGCCTTAACCTGGAGGAGACCGCGGACCAGCTCGGGATCTCGGCCGAGACCGTCGGCCGCGAGTGGCGGCGCGCCAAGGCCTGGCTCTACTGCCAGTTGCGGCCGGGTGAGGAACGGTGTGAACGACCCTGAACGCTGGCGGACCGTGGACCGCCTCTTCGCCCAGGCCCTGGAGCTGCCCCCCGCCGAGCGGGGAGCGTTCCTCGACGACGCCTGCGCCGGCGACGAGGAGCTGCGCCGCGAGGTCGAGACCCTCCTCGCCGCCGACGAGCGCAACTCCACTTTCCTGGAGCGGCCGGCCGGCGAGATCCTCGGCTGGCGGGCGCTGACCGGCGAGGAGGAGGAGGGCGGGCGCCTCGGTCCCTACCGCCTGCTGCGCCGGATCGGCGGCGGCGGCATGGGGACCGTCTACCTGGCCCGCCGCGACGACGCGGAGTATCAGCAGGACGTCGCCATCAAGATCCTCCGCGCCGGCCTGGAGGGGACCGAGGCCTACCACCGGTTCCTAGCCGAGCGGCAGATCCTGGCCCGTCTCCAGCATCCCAACATCGCCCGCCTCTACGACGGCGGCACCACGGCCGACGGCCGGCCGTTCCTGGTCATGGAGCTGGTGGACGGGGTGCCGGTCGACCGGTACTGCGACGAGCGCCAGCTCACCGTCGACCAGCGTCTCGACCTCTTCCGGCGCATCTGCTCGGCGGTCGAATACGCGCACCAGAACCTGCTGGTCCACCGCGACCTCAAGCCGGGGAACATCCTGGTGACGGCGGACGGCGAGCCCAAGCTCCTGGACTTCGGGATCGCCAAGCAGCTCGAGCCCAAGGCCGCCGCCGATCCGGCTCCCCTGACGCGCACCGGCCTGCGCGTCATGACGCCCAGCTACGCCAGCCCCGAGCAGGTGAAGGGGGAGCCGGTGACCACCGCCAGCGACGTCTACACCCTCGGCGTCCTCCTCTACGAGATGCTCACCGGCCGCAGCCCCTATCCGGCGGCGGAGGTCACCTACGAGATCGAGCGCGCCATCTGCGAGCAGGAGCCGGAGCGGCCCAGCGCCGCCGTCTTCCGCGCCGGCGCCGCTTCCCCGGAGGAGATCGCCAGGGCCCGCAAGATCCGTCCCCAGGCGCTCCAGCGCCGGTTGCGCGGCGATCTCGACAACGTCATCCTGATGGCCCTGCGCAAGGAGCCCGGGCGGCGGTACCGCTCGGTGGCCCAGCTCTCCCGGGACCTCGAACGGCACCAGGAGGACCTGCCGGTGATCGCCCGGCCGGACACGCTGCGGTACCGGACGCGCAAGTTCGTGCGCCGGCACCGGGCGGCCGTGGCGGCGGCCGTGGTGGTGGCCCTGGTCGTCGCGGGCTTCATGGCCAGCCTGTTCAGGCAGCACCGCCTGCTCGTCCGGGAGAGGGACAAGGCGCAGTACGCCCTGTCGTTCCTGGTGGACACGTTCAAGAACGCCGATCCGTACCACGCACGGGGCGAGCGGCTGACCGCGCAGGAGATCCTGGACCAGGGCACGCGGCGGGTGGGGAGCGACCTCAAGGGACGGCCCGACGTACAGGCCGCGGTGATGCAATCCCTCGGCGAGGCCCAATTCGGCCTGGGCCAGTACGACAAGGCCGAGCCGCTCCTCAAGCGGGCGCTGCTGCTGCGGAGCGAGATGTATGGCCCGCGGTCCCTGGAGGTCGCCGAGAGCCTGGAGCAACTGGGCCGGGTGCGGTTCGAGCGCTCGGACGCCGTCCAGGGCGAGCGGCTCCTCCGCGAGGCGCTCGCCATCAAGCGGCGCCTTCTGGGCAGCCGCCACATCGAGGTGGCGCGCACGCTCAACCTCCTGGGCTCCTCGCTCTCGGAGCGGCAGGTCAGCCGGGATCTTGAAAAATTTCATGACCAGGCCCTGACCATCGCCCGCGCCGAGGAAGGCCCGAAAGGGCTTGTCGTCGCCGAGACGCTGACCCTCATGGCGAAGCTCAAGATGGACCTGGGGGACTACGCCGCCTCCGAGAAGCTCTTCCGGGAAGGGCTGGCCATGGAGCGGGAGATCCTGGGGGAACGGGACCCCCAGTACCTCCTTCACCGGACGGTGTTCGGAGAGTCCCTCCTGGAACAGGGCAAGTACAAGGAGGCGGAGGAGCTGCTGCGGCAGAACCTGAAAGTCCAGGAGAAGATTCTGGGCCGGGATCACCCCGATTTCATCGGCACCGGGAACAACCTGGCCCTGGCGCTCCACAACCTGAGACGCGAAGCGGAAGCGGAGGCCCTCTATCGGGACATCCTGCCCAAGCTCCGGGCCAAGTACGGGCCGGACCACTGGATGGTAGGGTCCGTGGCCGGCAACCTGGCGATCACGCTCCAGGCCCAGAACCGGGGGTTGGAGGCGATCCCGTTGTACAAGGAGGCTCTGGAGGTCCGCCGCAAGGCCCTGGGGCCCGGCCACCCCGAGGTCGCGGGGGCCCTCCTCCTGCTCGCCTCGCTCCACCGCGAGCTCGAGCTGTTTCCGGAGGGGATCCGGCTGGCGCTGGAGGCGCAGGAGATCGTGCTGAAGGCCGAGGGCCCGGACCATCCCCACATGGCCTTCGTCCAGCGCGAGCTCGGCAGGAACCATCTGGCCCGGAAGCGCTTCGCCGAGGCCGAGCCCTACCTGCGCCGCTCCCTGGAGATCCGGCGCAAGGGGCTGGCGCCTGACAATCCCGACCTGGCGAAGTCCAAGTCGACGCTGGCGGAGTGCCTGAAGGGACTCGGGCGCTACGAGGAGGCGGAGACGCTGGCGCGGGAGGCCGGCGTCACGCTCGCCGCCCAGTTCGGCCCGCAGGACGAGCGGGTCGTCGACAACGCGAAGCTGCTGGCGGCGATCCGGGAGGCGCGCGGCACCCGGATCGCCAGCCGCTGATATGCTCCCGTCCCGATGACGGAGAACGCTGGCGTGGCGGTGGTGAGCGGGGCCGGGTCCGGCCTGGGGCGGGAGATCGCCCTGGAGCTGGCCCGGCGCGGGTACGATCTGGCCCTGCTGGGCCGGCGGCAGGCCCCCCTGGAAGAGACGCTGGAGGCCGCGGCGCCCTGCCAGGGGAGCATCCTGCCGTGCGACGTGCGGGACGGCGTGGCCCTGGAGCGCTGCGCCGAGGAGATCCGCGCCCGCTGGGGCGGCGCCGAGATCGTGGTGCCCGCCGCCGGCATCGCCTCCATCGCGCCCATAGAGCAGACCTCGGCGGACGACTTCTCGAACATCCTGGCCACCAACCTGACCGGCGCCTTCCTGCTGATCCGCGCCCTGCTGCCGGCGATGAAGGAGCGGGGGAGGGGATGGATCTTTCCCCTGCTCTCCGTGGCCGCCCGGCGGGGCTTCCCCGGCTGGTCGGCCTACTGCGCCAGCAAGTGGGGGCTGGCCGGCGTGGTGGCGGTGCTGCGCGAGGAGCTGCAGGGGACGGGCATACGGATCACCGCGCTCTACCCCGGAGCCACGGACACGCCGATCTGGGACCAGCTTCCGGGGGACTGGAACCGCGCCGCCATGGTGCCGTCCCGGGAGGTGGCCCGCGCCCTGGCGTACGTGCTCGACGCCGATCCCTCGACTCTGGTGGAGGAGGTCCACCTCGGGCCGGCGGGAGGGGCCCTTTGAGGAAAGACAGATTGACCTGGTTGCTCCTGCTGACGCCGCTGCTCCCCTTGCTGACCCTGCTGCCGGGGGGCCGCTGGGCCCTGCCGCTGCTGGCGCCGCTGACGCTCTACTTCGCCTTCCGCGAGCGGGTGCGGGCGCGCAACTATCTGGGAGCCTGGGGATTGGGGATGCTCTGGGCCGTCCTGCTCAGCGCCGGGGTGATCGCCATGGTCTTCTGGATGCCGGAGGCGGCCCGCGACGGCATCCTCAACGGCGAGCCCTACCGCCAGGCCATGTTCGGCTGGATCGAGACCGGCGCCGGCCGCGAGAACATGCCTTCGGAGTTCATCCCGGAACATCTGCTGCACCTGGGCGTGTTCCTCCTCCTGACCTGGCTGACGGGCGGCTATCTGGGTCTGGCCCTGGGGGCGGCGCTGACGGCCTACATGAGCTACTTCGTGGGGTCTTACGCCGTGGCGAGCCACCAGCCGTTCCTGGGCTCGATCGTGGCCTGGGTGCCCTGGTCGGTGGTGCGGGTGATGGCGTTCGTGCTGCTGGGGAGCCTGTTCGCCCGGCCGCTGCTGGTCCGCCGGATCTGGCCGTTCGAGCGGCTGGAATACCGGCTGATGGCGCTGGCCTTGGCCGGCATCCTGACCGACATCGTGATGAAGTCGTTCCTGGCCCCGCACTACGGGGTCTGGCTGCGGCAGCTCGCCAGCCAAGCCTCCGGATCACTTTGATTTGACTCCCATAGGACCCCCTTCCTATACTTCCCGCGCCTTTTGAAAGCCATCGCCTTGAACGACATCCGAGAGACAAGAGGGTCCCTGACCGGCGCCGGACGCAGGTTCGGCATCGTGGCGTCGCGGTTCAACTCGCGCATCGGCGACCTGCTGGTGGCCGGCGCGGTGGACTGCCTGCGCCGGCACGGGGTCGAGCCGGGGGACGTCCACCTGGTCTCGGTGCCGGGCGCCTGGGAGATCCCGCAGGCCCTGGAGGAGCTGGCCGCGGCCGGGGGTGTCGACGGCCTGGTGGCGATCGGCGTGGTGATCCGTGGCGAGACGCCGCACTTCGACTACATCTGCGCCCAGGCCAGCCGCGGCATCGCGGCGGTGGCCGAGCGGCACAGGGTGCCGGTGGGCTTCGGTCTCCTCACCTGCGACACCTCGGAACAGGCGGCTGAGCGGGCGGGCGGGAAGGCCGGCAACAAGGGCTGGGAAGCGGCCCTCGCGGCGCTCGAGATGGCGGACCTCTTCGCGCGGCTGCGCGCTTCCGGAACCTAGCGGCGCGTCCCGGCCCCCGGTATGATTGCCGACCGGAGGGGGCCGTTCCCTGTCAGGGAGCGGCCCTTGCTTTCGATGACGTTCTTTTCATGGGGTTCTTTGAGGCGAGGTCAATGACGGCAGGAAAACGGCGCATGGCACGGGAGATGGCGGTCCAGATGCTCTACCAGAGCGATCTCGGAGGCAGCCCTCTACCCAACATCTTCAGCACGTTCGATCTCACCGAGTATCTGGCGCGCGAGGCGGCCGCCGAGAGCAAGCGCGGCATGCCGACGGCGGAGGAGAGAAGCGAATACACGAAACGCAGGAGGCGGATCGAGGAAGCGTTCGAATACGCCCAGCAGCTCGTCCGGGGGACGGTCGACAACCAGGAGCAGATCGACGGCATGATCCGCGGACAGGCCGACAACTGGCGCCTGGAGCGCATGCCGGCGGTGGACCGCAACATCCTCCGTCTGGCGGTTTATGAGATGCTCCACGAGCGGGAGACGCCCAAGCTCGTGGTGCTCGACGAGGCCATCGAGCTGGCGAAGAAGTTCGGCTCCGAGCAGTCGGGACGGTTCGTCAACGGCCTCCTCGACGGCCTTTTGAAGCAGCACACCTTCCCGGGCAGTCTGACCTGATGTGATCTTGAGCCCGCGGCCGGCGCCCGCCGCCGCGGCTACCGCGGCTACCGCGAAAATCGCGCGCGAGAGAGAGGCAGGGATGAGCAACAACTCTTACGACCACAAGGCCGTGGAAGCCAAATGGCAGGACCGCTGGGAGAAGCAGCGGGCCGCCGAGGTGGACGTGCGCCATGCCCGCGACAAGTACTACATGCTGATGATGTTCCCCTATCCGTCCGGGGACCGTCTGCACGTCGGGCACGGGCGCAACTACATCCTGGGCGACGCCCTCTACCGCTTCCTGCGCATGAACGGCAAGCGGGCGCTCAATCCCATGGGCTGGGACGCCTTCGGCCTGCCGGCCGAGAACGCCGCCATCCAGCGCGGCGTCCATCCCAGGGACTGGACGCTGGGCAACATCAAGGTGATGAAGGAGCAGTTCCGGCGCTGGGGCATCCTCTACGATTGGTCCAAGGAGGTCGGCTCCTGCTTCCCCGAGTACTACCGCTGGAACCAGTGGCTGTTCCTGCGCATGCTGGAGAAGGGGCTGGCCTACAAGAAGATGGCGCCGGTCAACTGGTGCCCGGGCTGCCGCACCGTGCTCGCCAACGAGCAGGTGGTGGACGGCGCCTGCGAGCGCTGCGGCACGCCGGTGGTGCAGCGCGACCTGGAGCAGTGGTTCTTCCGCATCACCGACTACGCCGACCGCCTGCTGGCGGGGCTCGACGGCCTGGAGGGCTGGCCCGAGAAGGTCAAGACCATGCAGCGGAACTGGATCGGCCGCTCCGAGGGGGCCGAGATCCACTTCCCTCTCCCCTCCTTGAAGAAAGAGTCGGTGACCGTCTTCACCACGCGGCCGGACACCGTCCACGGCGCCACCTTCCTGGTGCTGGCCCCGGAGCACCCGCTGGTGCCGCGCCTGATCGCCGGCCGCTCCAACCGGGCGGAGATCGAGGCCTGGATCGAGAAGGTGCGCAACACGCCGCGCATCGAGCGCGAGGGGGAGAATTCTCCCAAGGAGGGGCTCGACCTGGGCGTCAAGGCCCTCAATCCGGTCACGGGGGAGGAGATCCCGGTCTGGATCGCCAACTACGTGCTCCCCGAGTACGGTACCGGGGCCATCATGGCGGTGCCGGCGCACGACACCCGCGACCTGGCGTTCGCCCGCCAGGAGGGGCTGGCGGTGCGGCTGGTCTACCACCCGGAGGACCGCGAGGTGGACGCCGCCACGATGACCGAGGCGGTCCTGCACGAGGGGGTGATCCGCGACGCGCCGCCGTTCGACGGCCTGCGGGACGGTAAGGAGACCATCGGCCGCTTCATCGAGTGGCTGGAGGAGAAGGGCTGGGGCAAGCGGCGGGTGACCTACCGCCTGCGCGACTGGCTGATCTCGCGCCAGCGCTACTGGGGGACGCCCATCCCGGTCGTCTACTGCGACAAGCACGGCATGGTGCCGGTGCCGGAGGACCAGCTCCCGGTGGAGCTGCCCTACGACGTCGAGTTCACCGGCCGCGAGGGCAACCCGCTGTCGCGCTCCAAGGCCTTCGTGGAGACGAAGTGCCCGAAGTGCGGCGCCCCGGCCCGGCGCGAGACCGACACCATGGACACCTTCGTGGACAGCTCCTGGTACTACCTGCGCTACCTCTCGCCGCGGGACCCGAACCGCATGTTCGACCCGGAGCTGGCGAAGAAGTGGATGCCGGTGGACCAGTACATCGGCGGCATCGAGCACGCCATCCTGCACCTGCTGTACGCCCGCTTCATCTGCCGGGTGCTGTTCGACTTCGGGCTGGTGGGGGGGGAGGAGCCGTTCGCCAACCTGTTCAACCAGGGGATGATCACCCGCTTCTCGGACAAGTCCGGGCGGGTGGAGAAGATGTCGAAGTCGCGCGGCAACACCGTGTCGCCGGACGAGCTGATCGAGGAGATGGGGGCGGACACGGAGCGCGTCTACACGCTCTTCATCGGCCCGCCGGAGAAGGAGGCCGAGTGGAGCGACGAGGCGGTCTCCGGCGCCTACCGCTTCCTGACGCGGGTCTGGCGGATGCTGGAGCGCCTGCCCGAGGCGCCGCCGACGGCGCCGGCCGACGCCGAGCTGGAGCGCGACCGTCACGCCACCATCCAGCGCGTGACCCACAGCTTCCAGCGCTTCTCGTTCAACACCGCGGTGGCGGCGCTGATGGAGCTTTCGAACTCGCTCTCCCGCGCCCTGGAGGAGAAGACCGCCTCGCGGCTGCGCTGCGAGGAGACCTTCGACACGCTGCTCCAGCTCCTGCACCCCATGGCTCCGCACATCACCGAGGAGCTCTGGGAGCGCCGGGGCTACACCGAGGGGCTGCTGGAGACCTCCTGGCCGGAGCACGACGAGGCCAAGCTCCGCCGCGACCGCATCCAACTGGTGGTCCAGGTGGACGGCAAGCTGCGCGACCGGGTGGAGGTGGACGCCACGGCGGACGAAAGGGAAGTCCGCGCCGCGGTCCTGGCCAGCCCCAAGGTGCAGGAGCACCTGGCGGGGCGGGAAGTGGCCAAGGCCGTCCTGGTGCCGGGCCGTCTGATGAACCTGGTGACGAGGAAATCCGCATGACCGTGAGAACAACGGCGAAAAGAAAGATGCTCTCCGGAGGGCTGGGAGCCCTCCTCCTGGTCCTCACGGGCTGCGGCTACGCCCTGGTGGGGCGGGGCAGCAACATCCCCGAGGACGTCCGGGCGGTCTACCTGAAGCCGCTGGAGAACCGCACCCAGCGCTCGCAGGTGGAGCAGTCCCTGACCCGGGCGGTGGCGGACGAGCTGGTGGCCCGCCAGCGCTTCTCCGTGGTGGGCAGCGCCGACCAGGCGCAGGCGGAGATCGCCGGCGCCGTGACCGGCTTCGGGGTGACCCCGGTGACCTTCGACAACACGGGCCGGGCCACGCAGTACGAGATCTCCATCACCGCCCAGATCGCCTTCAAGCGCGTCGGCGGCGACGAGAAGGTCCTCTGGAGCAGCGACCGCTACACCTTCCGCGAGAACTACGACGTCGACCCCAACGCGGAGGACTTCTTCGACCGCGAGGACGAGGCCATCGAAGAGGCCTCGAAGAAGTTCGCCGAGACGCTGGTGACTAGCTTGCTGGAAGGGTTCTAGAAGAAAAGGACCACGGACGGGCACGGACCGGCACGGACAGACACGGACTCACAAGGACGATGCCGTGATCGTCCATGTTGGTCTGTGTTCGTCCGTGTGGGGTCCGTGAGGGCCCTTCGCGGGCCCTACTGGCCGAGAGCGGCGACCTTCTTCGCGAGGCGGGACTTGTAGCGCGACGCGGTGTTCGCGTGGATGACCTGCTTCTGCGCCGTCTTGTCGATGACGCCCAGGGTCGCGGGCAGGAGCTCCTGCGCCTTCGCGGCGTCGCCGCTCGACACGGCGGCGCGCAGCTTCTTGATCGCCGTGCGCAGGGTCGAACGGTGCGCGCGGTTGCGCTCCCGGGCCTTGACGTTCTGACGGTTCCGCTTCTCAGCCGACTTTGTATTCGCCATTGCTTCCTTGCTCTCGCTCGTTCGGGGTGGTCAAAAAAACGGGTGGTTGAAAACACGAAGTCGCACCGAAGTGCGACGGAGCTTTATAGCATCAGTGTCTAGCGGACGTCAACTCCGACCTCGCGCAGCCGCTGCCGGGCCAGGTTCGCCTCGTCGCTCGTGCCGTACTGCCGGACCACGTGCTGGAGCTGCACCACCCCCTGCGAGCGCTCGCCCAGCTCCAGGTGGGAGTAGCCCTTCTTGAGCAGGGCGCTGGGGACCTTGTCGCTGCGGGGAAAGCGGCTCAGCACGGCGTCGAACTGCTCGATGGCCTGGCGGAACCGCTTCTGCCGGTAGTAGGACTCGCCGATCCAGTAGGTGGCGTTGTCCGACAGGTCGGTGTTGGGGAAGTTCGCCAGGTACTCCTGGAACTCCCGCAGGGCGAGGTCGTAGTTCCCCTTGAGGTAGTCGTTGTAGGCCGCGTCGTAGAGGCTCTTGGGGTCGGCGCCGGAGCCGCTCCCGGACGGCGGCGGCTGCTGCGGGACGGGGGCCGCGCCGTCGGCCGGCGGCACGGGCGCCGTCGCCTGGGCGCGGAAGGCCTTCAGCTCCTGGTTGGTGGCCGCGATCTGCTGCGAGAGCTGAGACAGGCGGTAGTTTGAGTCCTCCAGCTTGCCCTGGAGGGCTTCGATCTGGCTCGACAGCTCCTGCAGCTTCACGAGCATGTCGGCCTCGGTCCGGAGCAGCGACTGCATCTGGCGGCCGACGTTGGTCTCCAGGTCGGCCACCTCCTGCTTGCTGGGCGCCTGCTGGGCCTGCTTCTGGAGCTGGAGCATCTGCCGCTGGATGTCCGAGAGCTGCGACTGCAACCCCTCGATGTCCTGCGGCGAGACGCACCCCGCGGCGGCGAGCGCCGCCGCGAGGCAGACCGCGAGAGAACGGATGTGCTTCTTCATGGCCTTCCCGTCAACCGGAGGCGCGCCCGGTGATGATCATGTGGGCGCGGCGGTTCTGCGACCAGCAGCTCTCCTCCTCCTCGGTGCAGACGCCGCGCTCCTCGCCGTAGGAGATGGTGCGGATGCGGTCCGCCCCGACGCCCAGGGAGGACAGGTAGTCGCGCACCCCGATCGAGCGCCGCTCGCCCAGGGCCAGGTTGTACTCGTTGGTGCCCCGCGAGTCGGCGTGCCCCTCGACGGTGAGCTGGAACTGCGGGTTGCTCTTCAGCAGGTCGGCGTTGCGCGCCAGCTTGTCGCGGGTGTCGTCGGTCAGCCCGCTCTCGTCGTAGTCGAAGTAGACGTCGGCGCTGAAGCCGCGGCGCTGGAGCTCGGCGTTGATGGCGCCGAGGTCGCTCCCGGCCAGCGGATCGATCTCCGCCTCGTCGTTCACGACCGGCGCCGCCGGCTGCTCCACGTCGGTGGGCTGGGCCGGGGTCGTCGTCGGGGCCGGCACCGAGGTCGTCTCGACGTCGATGTCCGGAGCCGTGGTGGCCGGCTTCTTCTTGGGGCAGCCGTACAGGAACGTCAGCAGGACGGGAAGCGCGATCCAGACCATCAGTTTTCGGCTCATGCCTTTATCTCTCCTCGAATTCGATCTTGTCGATCTCGTAAATGACCGCTGCGGTGATACCCGTGCCGGCGATACCGATGCCACATCGGGCGGAAACTGTATCAAACCGGCCGTTCATTGTCCCGCTTCATTCATTGTCCCGCCCCGGCCGCGGCGGCCCGCGACCAGTCGGCCAGGTCGTTGTTGCCCTCGGTGGTGAGCTGCCGCACGTTGCTGCCGTCGAGGTCCATGACGTAGATCTGCTTGCTGCCGCCGCGCCGGGAGGTGAAGGCGATCTTGCGGCCGTCGGGCGAGAAGGTCGGCGACTCGTTCCCGCCCGGGCCCGAGGTCAGCACCTGCGTCTCCAGGGTGACGACGTTGGTGACGGCGATCTGGAACTCGCCGTCGCGCCGGCTGGCGTAGGCGATCAGGTCCCCTTCGGGGCTCCAGGAGGCGCCGTCGTTGTAGGCGCCGTCGAAGGTGAGCCGCCGCTGGTTCGCCCCCTCGGCGTCCATCAGGTAGATGTGCGGATTGCCGGCGCGGCTGGAGGTGAAGGCGATCTCGCCCCCCTTGGGGCTCCACGCCGGGTTGGTGTCGATGGCCTGGGAGTTGGTCAGCCGCCGCAGGTTGCCGCCGTTGAGGTCGGCGGTGAAGATCTCCACGTTGCCGTCCACGGAACGGGCCAGGGCGATGCGCCGGCCGTCGGGCGCGAAGCTCGGGCTGGTGTTGAGCGAGCCCGAGCTGACCACCGGCCGCTTGCGGTTGGTGGCGACGTCGGCCAGGTAGATGCCCGGCTGGCCGTTGAAGAAGGAGGTGTAGGCGATCGAGCCGCCGTCCGGGCTCCACGCCGGCGACATGGAAGTCGAGCGGTGGCCGGTGATGCGCCGCTGGTCCGCCCCGTCGTAGTCCATCAGGAAGATCTCCTTCAGCCCCTTGCCCGTGCGGTCCGAGGTGAAGGCGATGGTGGAGAGGGCGACGCCGGAGTTGCCGGTGAGGAAGCGGATGACCTCGTCGGCGAAGGTGTGGCCGATCCGGCGCGCGGAGTTGAACGGCCCGCGGTAGCGCTTGGCCAGGATCGCCTGGCCGCTGGAGAGGTCGAAGAGCCGGCCCTCGAAGACCACCCGGTCCCCTTCGGCGCGCGCGTCGCCGAGGAGCAGGATCTGGTTGCCGGTCGAGCGGTAGACCGGCAGGTCCTCCTGGACGTTGCCGGTGAGGCGCAGGCCGGAGAGGACGTCCGGGCCCTGGATCTCGAAGTAGCCGGAGAAGTCGAGGTCGCGCCGCACCGTTTCCTCGAGTTCCCGCGCCGCCCGGGCGGCCTCGCCGGAGAGCTGGCCGGTCCCCCGGACGGCGGGGAAGGCCAGCTTGATCTTCTGGCCCCGGGCGCGCCGGCTCAGCTCCAGGATGAGCTGGCCCGTCTGCTCCGGCGCCTGGGCCGCCGCGGCGTTGGGATCGGCCGGCGGCGGCTGCTGTTGGGCGGCGGTCTGGGGCAGCGCCCATCCAAGAAGGAGCAGGCAGGGGAGGGCGGCGGTCAGGATCGCGGTTCTCGGTCTCATGGCACCTCGTCGGGTCCGGGTCTAGCGGACGATCAGTTTCACGTCCAGGGAGTCCTTTCGGTAGCCCCGCGGCAGGGGCGGGAAGGGCGCCGCGTTCTGCACGGCCCGCAGAGCCGCGAGATCGTAGGAATTGTAGCCCGAGGACTCGGCCACCTCGAGGTCGGTCACGCGGCCGTCCCGCCCGATGCGGAAGGAGATGATCGCCCGCACGTCGTCGCCCATGGACGGGCGGTTCCACTTCGCGTCGATGGCTCCCAGGAGCTGGTCGATGTAGTAGCCGAACTTGAAGTCCGAGTCGATCCCGGCGATGGCGGAGCCGAAGGCGGTCGTCCCCAGCGGGTTGCCGGCGGCGTCGCCGCGCCGGCCCGCCTCGCCCTCCGGGGTTCCCTGGGCCGCGGTGCCGGCGGGGTTGCGGCCGGTCTCGGCGCTGGAGGCCGGCTTCGGCGGCTCGGGCTTCTTCGGGGTCTCCCGGACCGGCTTCGGAAGCGTCTCCCGGGGCGTGGGGGCCGGCTTGGGCTTCTCCGGCTCCGCGTCTTCTTTCGGCAGGACCGGCGCCTCTTCCCGCGCCGGCTCCGGTTCCGGCTCGGGCTCGGGAGCGGGTTTCTCCGGCTGCGGGGCCGGCTTCTCGGGCTTGGGGCGGCTGGCGGGCCGGCGCACGCCCAGGGCCTGGGCGGGCATGATGGTCACCGGCACGAAGGACGGCGGCGGGGGCGGCTGCGTCAGGCGCGGCAGGATCAGCGCCAGGGCCACGAACAGGCCGTGCAGCAGGAAGGCCGCGACGATGCCCGCCGTCGCCGGACGGCTGAAGGCGCGGGCCCGCCGCTCCAGGATGCGATCCACCGCCAGGCTCACGAGCGGCTCCGCCCCTCCTTCTGACGCTCCGTCACCATGCCCACGTTGACGATCCCCCCCTGCTGGAGGAGGTCCAGCACCTCGATCACCTTGCCGTAGGGGACGTCGCGGTCCCCCTTGATGAACACCGTCTGGTCCTCGCCCTTGGCGGTGATCGCGGACTTGACGCGGGCGACCAGCTCCTCGGTCTCCACCGCGTCCTCACGTAGATAGACACGCCCGTTGCGGTCGATGGAAACCACCAGCGGGTCTTCCGTCTTCAGCGGCAGGTTGCGCGCCTCGGCCCGCGGCAGCGCCACCTCCACGCCCTGGTGGAGCATGGGCGCGGCGATCATGAAGATGATCAGCAGCACCAGCATCACGTCCACCAGCGGCGTGACGTTGATGTCCGCCAGGACCGGATCCTGATCGTCGCCGTTGCCGAGACCGAAGGCCATGCTTGTCCTTTCCTCTTCTACAGACGGAGCGTCCTCAAGTGAAGTTACGTTCCGCGAGGTTGAGAAATTCCAGGACGAAGTCCTCCATCCGCGCCCGCAGCCGCCGGGCGTGCTGCGAGAAGTAGTTGTAGGCGATCATGGCCGGGATGGCGGCGGCGAGGCCGGCGGCGGTGTTGATCAGGGCCTCGGCGATGCCGGGCGCCACGGCCACGATGGACGTCGAGCCCTGGAGGCCGATGTCGTTGAAGGCCTCCATGATGCCCCAGACCGTGCCAAAAAGGCCGATGAAGGGGGTGGCGGCGGCCGTGGTGGCGAGAAAGCCGAGCCAGCGGGTCACCGCCTGGTGCTCGACGCTGATGGCCCGGGCGAGGGTGCGCTGGAGCGAGGGGAGGGAGCTGATGCGGTAGGCCCGCTTCTCGCCCGGCCGGTCGGGGTCCGGGGCGTTCTTGATCTGGCTGTCGATCTCGGCGTAGCCGGACTGGAAGATCCCCACCAGGGGGGAAGCGGACAGCCGGCCGGCCACGGCGTTGACCTCGCTGAAGCGCTGGCTGCGCCGGAAGGCTTCGAGGAACTTCTCGCTCTGCTGGTCGGCGCGGCGGAAGTGCGCGAGCTTGCCGAAGGTGATCGCCCAGGAGCCGAGCGAGAACAGGGTCAGGACCGCCAGGATGAACTTCGCCATCGGCCCGGACTGCAGGAAGAAGTCGAAGAGCCCCGGCCCCTCCTGGCCGCCGATCTGGAGAAACATCAATGCCGTCGTGAACATGCGCGCTCCCTATTCGCCCGTATACGTCCGTCGGCGGGGCAACGTACCATGGCGGCCCCGCGTCAGCAAACGCCGTGCCTGGGGATTCAATCCGCCCTTTCGGCGGCGACGGTCTCCATCTCTTCCTCCACTTCGGGGGGAGCTTCGATGGGCGGCGGCAGGACGACCTTGTGGAGGCGGAGGAAATCCTCCAGGGAGCGGGTGACCTCCTCCACGGCGTCATCGATGGTATCCACCCAGACGGCGCGGTCGAGGTCCGGCGGCGAGGCCAGGCCGCGCCGGATGATCTCGCTCTCGATCCAGGTCCGCAGGCCGCGCCACATGGGGCCGACGAAGATGAGCGGGCGGTCGCTGAGCATGCGTACCTGGAGGAGCTGCCAGACCATCATGGCCTCGAGGGTGGTGCCGATGCCGCCGTCCATGACGATGTAGGCGTGGGAGAGGCGGATGAACTGGTGGAGCCGGGAGAAGAAAGTGGAGTGCTGGGCCACCTCGTCGAGGAAAGGGTTGGGCTGCTCCTCCATGGGCAGGAGGATGGTGAGGCCGAAGGAGCGGGTCTTGTAGTGGTAGGCGCCCGCCCGCGCCCCCTCGTTGGCCGCCCGCATCAGGCCGGGACCGCCGCCGGTGACGATGTCGCACCCCATGTAGGACAGTTGCCGCGCCAGCTCCCGCACCTGGATGTAGGTCTTGTCCTCGGGCTGGATGCGGCTCGATCCGAAGATGGCCACCCGGAAGTACCGCCGCTCGATGGGCGCCTTGCGGTCGAGCCAGGAGATCAGGCGGTAGAGGGAGAAGATGGCGCGGTCGAACCAGCGGAGCACGTAGGTGCGCCGCTTGCGGTGCCACCGCTGGAGGCGGGTCTCCTTGGGGGATGCGGGCGGCTCGGGTGGAAAGACGCGACGGGACGACATAGGACAGGAGATTGTAAATGCAAAGATCGGCCCAGGGGATTCGAGGCGTGTTGCCCTGCCGGCGGCGTGCCCTTCGAGACCTCACCCCCTGGCCCCCTCTCCCGGCGCCCTCCCGCCCGACCGGGAGAGGGGGAACGATGAGGAGGCGATCATGCCGAGCTCGAGATGACCTGGATCGCAGGGCCCTCCCTCTCCCGGGGACGGGCGGCAGGGAGATGGGAGAGGGACCGAGGGTGAGGTCTCGAAGGGCATTCCGCCCCGAATGGCACGACCCCAGGGAGCCATGCTAGTCTCTCTCCCGCCCTGCCGACGCACATATAGGGCTATGGCGGGGCTACGCCCTTTGCTGTACACAACCCTGGAGAGAGCATGAGCGGTCGAGTCCTCATCACCGGCGCCGCGGGCGCGTTGGGGCGAAGCGTGGTAGCACGCTTCGTGGAAGCCGGCGACCGCATTCTTGCCGTGGACGCCAGCGAGGCCGCCCTGGCCGAGTTGGCGGCCCTCGCCGGCCCGGACGCCGTCGTCGTCCGGCGCGTGGACCTCTCTTCTACGGATGAAGTCACCCGTTTGTTCGACGAAGCCGAGGCCGAGTCGGGCGTTCCCAGGGCGGTCGTCCACCTGGTGGGCGGGTTCCGGTGGGCGCGGTTCGCCGACCTCTCGGACGCCGACTGGACCTACCTCCTCAAGCTCAACCTCGAGACCACCTTCCGCGTCTTCCGCGAGTGCGCCCGCCGCTTCGAGCGGGCGGGCGGCGGCTCCGTGGTGGCGGTCTCCGCCCCGGCGGCCTTCGAAGGCGCGGCCGGGGTCGGCGGCTACGCGGCCGCCAAGGCCGGGGTGCTGCGCATGGTCGAGTCGCTGGCGCGCGAGATGGCGCCGTTCGGCGGCCGGGCCAACGCCGTCCTCCCCGGCACCATGGACACCCCGGCGAACCGGGCGGCCATGCCCGACACCGATCCATCGACCTGGGCGAAGACCGAAGACGTCGCCTCGGTCATCCACTTTCTGACGACCCCCGCCGCCGTCGCCGTCAACGGCGCCGCGGTGCGGGTCCCTGGACCGACTCTATGAGCCACCTGGATTGCCACATCTACTATGACTCGGCGCGCCACGCCGAACCTCCCGTCGAGTGCGGGGACCCCGTCGACCTCGCCGCCGACCCCGGTGCCGCCGAGCGGCTCGTCCGCCTCGGCATCTCGCCCGAATCGGACCTGCCCGCCGTGGTGCTCACCGAGCCGGACGGCAAGATCCGCATCGTCGGCGTCCGCCTCACCCACGAGGAGACCGCCAGGCTGGCGACCGGCGGCGGCATCCACGCCGAGACCCTGGTCGTCTACAGCACCTCCTGGTGCCCCGACTGCCGGCGCGCCAAGCGGGTGCTGGAAGAGGTGGAGGCGAGCTTCGACGAGGTGGACATCGACCTCGACTCCGGCGCCGAGAACATGATCCTGCAGCGGAGCGGCGGCCGCCGCGTCGTGCCCACCCTGCGCTTCGACGACCGGGTGTGGGCCTTCAACCCGGCTCCGCCCCTGCTGCGGCGGCTGCTCAACGGCCGCGCCCATTAGCTCCCCCTTAGGAGAACCCATCCACCATGAAGATAGCCGTCTGCATCAAGCAGGTTCCCAACACGGAGGCGCGGCTGCGCGTCGGCCGCGACGGCCGCTGGCTGGACGAGGAGGACCTGCCGTTCGTCATCAATGAAAGCGATGAATACGCCCTGGAGGAGGGGCTGCGGCTGGCCGAGAAGACCGGCGGCGAGGTCGTCGTGTTCAGCCTCGGGCCGGACCGCGTCAAGGAGGCCCTGCGCAAGGCCCTCGCCGTGGGCGCGGCCCGCGCCGTCCACCTCTCCGATCCCGCTTTCAAGGGCGGCGACGCCATGGCCACCGGCCGCGCCCTCGCCGCCGCCATCGCCAAAGACTCCTTCGACGTCGTGCTCACCGGCTCGCAGTCCGACGACACCCGCTGGGGCGGCACCGGTTCGGTGGTCGCCGGCTACCTCGGGTGGCCGCACGTCTGGCTGGTGATGGGCGTCGAGCTGGAGGACGGCAACGGGTCCGCCAAGGTGACCCGCGAGATGGAGAGCGGCGTCAACGAGGTCTCGCGCGTGCGCCTGCCCGCCGTGTTCGAGGTCCAGGCGGGTATCAACCACCCGCGCTACGCCTCGCTCAAGGGCATCATGGCCGCCAAGAAGAAGGAGATCGCCGACGTCAAGGCCGCCGACCTGGGGCTCGACCCGTCGCAGGTGGGGGAGGCCGGCTCGCGGATCGAGATCGTCTCCGTCGGCTTCCCGGAGAGCGGCAAGGGCGCGCAGATCCTCGAAGGGGACGCCAAGACCGTGGCCGCCCAACTGGTCAGCAAACTGCAGAAAGAAGCGAGGGTGCTCTGATGGCGAACCAGGTCTGGGTCGTTCTCCAGCACAAGGACGGACAGTTCCCGCGGATCTCCTTCGAGGCGGTGGCCGCCGCCCAGAAGCTGGCCGCCGAGCTCGGCGGCAAGGCCGAGGCGGTGGTCCTCGGCTCGGGCGTCGGGCTCGCCGCCGCCGAGGTCGCCAAGCTCGACCTCGCGGCGGTCCACGTGGCCGATCATGAATCCCTGCGCAACTACACGCCGGGCGGCTACATCGGCGCCCTCGCGCCGGCCATCCGGACGGCCAACCCGGCCTTCGTGGTCTTCCCCCATACCTATCAGTCGGTCGACTACATGGCCCGCCTGGCGCAGGAGATCGGCGCCGGGTTGCTCCCCGAGGTCACCGGCTTCGCCCAGGGCGACGGCGGCCTGCTGTGGAGCCGGCCCGTCCTCGGCGGCAAGCTCCAGTCCAAGGTGCGGGTCAAGGGCGAGGGCACGGTGATCGTCTCCGTGCAGTCGGGCGCCTTCCCGGCGGACGAAGCCGCGCGCGGCGAGGCCGAGGTCAAGCCCCTGGCGGCGGACCTCTCCGGCGTCAAGCCGGACCGCGAGATCCTGGGCTACGAGTCGGTCGGCGGCGACAAGATCGACCTCACCAAGGCCGACGTCATCGTGGCGGTGGGCCGCGGCATCGGCGGCGCGGACAAGATGGAGCCCATCAACGCCCTGGCGCGGGTGCTCAACGCCGAGATCGGCGCCAGCCGTCCGGTGATCGACAACGGCTGGCTGCCGCGCGACCGCCAGATCGGCTCCTCGGGCCAGACGGTCGCCCCCAAGCTGTACATCGCGGCGGGCATCTCCGGCGCCATCCAGCATCTGGTGGGGATGAAGGGCTCGTCCGTGATCGTGGCCATCAACAAGGATCCCGGCGCGCCGATCTTCACGGTGGCGGACTACGGGATCGTGGGCGATCTCAACGAGGTGCTGCCGGCGCTGACCGAGGCGATCCAGGCAGCCAAGGGGTGACCATGTCTTTCTCCCCCTCTCCCGGTGTGGGAGGAAGGGAGGGGTCGGGAGAGGGGGCCGGGGGGTGAGGGCCTGGGTGGTCCTCAAGTTCGGCGGCACCAGCGTCTCGACCCCCGAGCGCTGGCGCACCATCGCCGGGCTCACCCGCCAGCGGATCGACGAGGGGCTGAGTCCCCTCGTCGTCTGCTCCGCCCTGTCGGGGATCTCCAATCAGCTCCAGGCTCTGCTGGGTCTGGCCGTCCAGGGCCGGCACGAGGAGGCGCTCGACAGGATCCAGAAACGGCACCTGGAGCTGGGAGCCGGCCTGGGGATCGATGCCGGGGAGCTGCTGCGGGCCGACTTCGAGGAGCTCTCCCGTCTCGCCCTGGCCGCTTCGCTGCTGCGCGAGGCGGGACCGGCCCTGGAGGCGCGGGTCATGGCCTTCGGCGAGCTGATGTCCACCCGGCTGGGCGCGGCCTGGCTGGAGTCCCAGGGGATCGCCACCGCCTGGCACGACGCCCGGACCTCCCTGGTAGCCCGCGAGGACTCCAATCTCGGTCCCCGCGCCTACCTCTCCGCCACCTGCGAATTCGACGCCGATCCTGAGCTCCAGGAGCGCCTCGGGGGGCTGCCCGCCGCGGCCGTCATCACCCAGGGGTTCATCGCCCGCAACCGCGAGGGGCAGACCGTGCTCCTGGGGCGGGGCGGCTCGGACACCTCGGCGTCCTACTTCGCGGCCCGCCTGGGCGCGGCGCGGTGCGAGATCTGGACCGACGTGCCCGGCCTGTTCACGGCCAACCCGGCGCTCCTCCCCTCGGCGCGCCTGCTGCGGGCCCTGAACTACGACGAGGCGCAGGAGATCGCGTCCATGGGGGCCAAGGTCCTCCATCCGCGCTCCATCCCGCCGCTGCGCCGGCACGGCATCCCGTTGCACGTCCTCTGCACCGACCGGCCGGACGAGCCCGGCACCGTGATCTCGGGCGTCGGTCCGGTGACCGGCCCGCAGGTCAAGGCCATCTCCTCGCGGAGCGGCATCACCCTGGTCTCCATGGAGACGGTGGGCATGTGGCAGGAGGTCGGCTTCCTGGCCCGCGCCTTCGCCGCCTTCGCCCGGCACGGCCTGTCGATCGACTCGGTCTCGACCTCGGAGACCAACGTCACGGTCTCCCTCGATCCCGGCGCCAACGCGCTGGAAGAGTCGACGATCGAGGCGCTGACGCGGGATCTCGCGGAGCTCTGCGAGCCGCGGGTGATCCCCTCGACCGCCTCCCTCTCCCTGGTGGGGCGGGGCATCCGCGCCATTCTCCACGAGCTGGGGCCGGTGCTGGAGGTCTTCGAGGAGCTGAAGGTCCACCTGCTGACCCAGGCGGCCAACGACCTCAACCTCACCTTCCTGGTGGACGAGGAGCAGAGCGAGCGCCTGGTGCGGCAGCTCCACGGCCTGCTCTTCGGGCAAAAGGGGGAGAGCGAGATTTTCGGCCCCACCTGGAGCGAGATGTTCGGCGAGGAAGCGGAGGAGGCGGTCGTCCATTACCAGGAGTGGTGGCGCGCCCGCCGCGAAGAGCTGCTGGAGATCGCCGGGCGGGGAGCGGCCTACGTCTACGACGCCGGCACGCTCCGGGACGCCGCCGGCTCCCTGCGCTCCCTGAGCGCGATCGACCGCGTCTTCTACTCCGTCAAGGCGAACGCCAATCCGGACGTGCTGCGGGTCTTCCACGCGGCGGGCCTGGGATTCGAGTGCGTCTCGGCGGCCGAGCTGGACCACGTCCGCGCCCTGTTCCCGGACCTCGCCGGCGAGCGCCTGCTCTTCACCCCCAACTTCGCCCCCCGCGAGGAGTACGTCCGGGGCTTCGCGGCCGGCGTCCAGGTGACGGTGGACAACCTCCATCCCCTGCGCGAGTGGCCCGAGGTGTTCCGGGGGCGGGAGGTCTTCCTCCGCCTCGACCCGGGGCGGGGGAGAGGGCACCACGCCCACGTCCGCACGGCCGGGGCGCAGTCCAAGTTCGGCATCGCGCCGGATCAATTGGAGGAGATCCAGCCGCTGCTGCGCGATCTCGGCGTCCGCGTGGTGGGGCTCCACTCCCACGCCGGCAGCGGCATCCGCACGGCGGAGGCCTGGAGCGAGGTCGCGCTGTTCCTGGCCGAAGCCGCCGAGCGCTTCCCGGACGTCCGCGTCCTGGACCTCGGCGGCGGTCTCGGCGTGCCGGAGCGTCCCGGGCAGTCGGCGCTGGACCTGGAGGTTCTGGGCGGATTGCTGGGCAGGTTCAAGGCCGCCAATCCCCGTTTTTCTCTCTGGCTGGAGCCCGGCCGCTTCCTGGTGGCGCAGGCGGGGGCGCTGCTGGCGCGGGTGACGCAGGTCAAGCGCAAGGGCGAGGTCATTTACGTCGGCCTGGAGACCGGGATCAACTCGCTGATCCGGCCTCCCCTGTATGGCGCCTACCACCCCATCGTGAACCTCACGCGCCTGGACGAGCCCGCCACCTGGATCGCCCACGTCGTCGGTCCCATCTGCGAGACCGGCGACATCCTCGGCCGCTCCCGCCGCCTGCCCCCCACCCGCGAGGGGGACGTGCTCCTGATCGCCAACGCCGGGGCCTACGGGCGGGTGATGAGCTCCTGGTACAACCTGCGTGAGCCGGCGGGAGAAGTGACGCTCACCTGATCTTGCCGGCTGGGGCGATCTGCCCCTTCGAGACCTCACCCTCGGTCCCTCTCCCATCTCCCTGCCGCCCGCCCCCGGGAGAGGGAGGGCCCTGCGATTGAGGTCTTCTTGAGATCGGCAAGATCGCTTCCTCATCGTTCCCCCTCTCCTGGGGAGGGAGGGCGGGAGGGGTCAGGAGAGGGGGCAGGGGGTGAGGTTTCGAAGGGCATGCCGGCTGGGTCGGCAACTCCTCCCTGAAACCCTCCCTCGCCCCTCCTCGTAGTCCATCCCGAGGAGGCGCGATCATGACCACTGAAGCCACAGAGCTGAGCTTCACCGGCGCCATCAAGACCTTCTTCCTGGCGCCGTTCCGTCTGCGGACGTATTCGAACCTGCTGTACCTGATGCTGGCCTTCCCCCTGGGGCTGGCTTACTTCATCTTCCTGGCCGTGGGCCTGCCGCTGGGGCTGGGCCTGACCATCATCTGGATCGGCATCCCGGTCCTGGCGCTCGTCTTCGCCGGGAGCTGGGGGCTCGCCGGTCTGGAGCGGCAGTCCGCCATCCACCTGCTCCGTGCCCAGGTGCCGCCTAGGACGCGGCCGCCGGTGCAGGAGGAGCAGGGCTTCTGGAAGAAGGTCTACGCCTTCTACACGAACCCGGTGACCTGGAAGGGCATGGCCTTCCTGTTGATCAAGTTCCCTCTGGGGATCGTGACGTTCATCCTGCTGGTGACCCTGCTGGCGACCACGGCTGCCTTCCTGTTAGCGCCATTCGCCGTCGCCACGGTGGACTACGGATGGGATTCCGGCTGGATCGACTCCGGCGACGACCTCAACTTCGGTCTGGACGTCTGGGACTGGCAGGTCGACACGTTCCCCGAGGCCTTCATCTGCTCCGCCTTCGGCCTGGTGCTGCTCTTCGTGTCGCTCAACCTGCTGAACGGCCTGGCGTTCCTCTGGGCGCGCACGTCGGAGGTCCTGCTCGGCCAGCGTTCGTTCGCCGCGACGCCCCAGCCGCCGGTTCTCTCCGAACCGCTGGCCGTCTGATCCGAGGCTCTCTCCGTCCCTTATGTCCCTCCTCCCGGCTTTGCCGGGAGGAGGTTTCGTGTATCCTCCCGCCATCTTCATGTCGCCTCTGCGCTTCCTCGTCGCCTGCCCCGGGTGCAGCCGCCAGTACGACGCTACCGGCCGTGCCGTGGGCTCGGCCATCTCCTGCTCCTGCGGCGAGACCCTGACCGTCCCTCTGCCGCGGGCGCACGACGCGGCGGTGGTGCGGTGCTCCTCCTGCGGAGCGCCGCGGAGCGGGCAGGAGGCCGTCTGCCGGTTCTGCTCGTCCGAGTTCACCGTCCACGAGCGGGACCTCAACACCATCTGTCCCGGATGCATGGCGCGGGTGAGCGGACGGGCGCGCTTCTGTCATCACTGCTCGACGCCTCTCCTGCCCTCCCAGGCGGTCGCCGCCGAGAACGGCGCCCGGTGTCCGGCCTGCGGCGGCGACCGTCCGCTCTCCAGCCGGCGGCTGGGGAAGGCCAACGTGGCGCTTTTCGAGTGCGTCTCCTGCGGCGGGATCTGGATCGACAAGGAGATTTTCGAGGTGATGGCGGACCGCGCGCGGGCCGGCGGCCTCGCGGAGGGCTTCGGGGGCGGCACCCCGGCCGCCGCCGATCCCCGGCCCGGCGGCGCCTCCCTCCAGTACCGCCCGTGCGTGACCTGCGGGGCGCTGATGAACCGCCTCAACTATGGAAGGAAGAGCGGCGTCATCGTGGACGTCTGCGCCCGGCACGGGCTCTGGTTCGACCTCCACGAGCTCGACCGCCTGCTGCGCTGGATCCGCGAAGGCGGGGAAGAGCGGTCCGAGAAGATCCAGAAGGAGCAGGCGCGGATCGAGGCGCGCCAGAAGGTCCTGGGCGAGAAGTTCCAGACCTGGAGCCAGCAACAGCAGCGCGAGCAGCTCCTGCCGACGTCTGAACGCGGCTCGCTCCTGGGGGAGGTCCTCCTGGGCGTCCTGGGAGGGACGTTTCGCCGGTTTTTCGATTGAGGGATTGCGGCGCGGCTGTCGATCAGCCACCTTCTCGGCGAGCTCTGATGGCTTGATCGAAGAATCATGAACCTCCTCTTCGACCTCGACGGCACCCTCACCGATCCCGGGATGGGCATCACCCGCTGTATTCAACACGCTCTCGTGTCTCTCGGCCGTCCGGTTCCAGCCATGGAGGTCCTGCGGCGCTACATCGGTCCGCCGCTGCAAGGGACGTTCGCGGAGCTCCTGGAGACGGAAGAAGAGGCGCGGGTGGCGGAGGCGGTGCGGTTGTACAGGGAGCGGTTCGTCACGACGGGGATGTTCGAGAACAGCGTCTATCCGGAGATCCCCGGCGGCTTGGAAGCCCTCCAGCGGGCAGGGCACCGGATGTGGGTGGCCACGTCCAAGCCGCACGTCTTCGCCCGCGAGATCGTCCGGCACTTCGGGCTGGATGGGTTCTTCGAGAGCGTCTACGGCTCGGAGCTGTCAGGGGTGAACGCGGAGAAGGGGGCGCTGATCCGGGAGATCATTGTCCATGAAATGCTTTCTCCCGGCGAGACATGCATGATAGGGGACCGGTCGTACGATATCGCCGGCGCCCGCGCCAACGGGATCGGAGCGATCGCGGTCCTGTGGGGATACGGCAGCCCGGAGGAACTGAATGCCGCCGGGCCGGACCGCATCGTGGCGAGTATGAGAGAATTGTGCGAGCACGCCGGAGGCCGTCCTTGATTCAGGACACCCTGGCCACGCTATAGGACAGCGATCGTCTCGGTCCGGGAAAAAACCTTCGGAGGCCGTCTCCGTAAGCATAGGCGCGCATCCTGCATCCCGGGAGGATTCTCTACAGGAGGAAGCGATGATGAAGCCCGGAATCCGATCCCTCGGAATGGCTGTCGTCCTCTCGTTCATGGCCGTCTCGGCGCATGCGGATGAACGGCTGTTCTCGTTCGACATCCCGCAAAACAAGGCGCTGTTCCTCGATCCGTCGTATCTGGCCCTCGCCGAGAGTCCGTCCACGGCGTCGCTTCAGCTCGTGGAGGTCCGCAGGGACGCGTTGCGGGAGAAGACGGCGTCGCTGACCCTGAACCTGGCGCCGGGTCTGGAGCTGCGGGCGCATCGGGTGGATTCCTACCGGAATCCGTCCGGATCGATGGTGTGGTCCGGCGTGATCGAGAACCCGGACGGCCTGAAGACGTCGTTCTCGCCGGATTCGGTGCAGTTCGACGCGGTCAATTCGGCGCTGCTGGTGCGGAACGGGGACAAGATCACCGGCAACGTCCACTTCAACGGCCAGCTCTACCAGATCCGGCCGCTGAAGAGCGGCGGCCACGCCATCGTGGAGGTGGAGGAGAGCGCGCTGCCTCCCGATCACCCGGCGGGGTACAACCCGCCGGTGGTGCCGATGCCGGTCCGCCAGGAGAAGGCCAAGCCCAAACCGCCTCGGGGGCCGCAGAAGAGCACCATCAACGTAATGGTGTACTACACGCCTTTCGTCAACGAGAAGGCCGCGGACATCGACGGCATGATCGAGCTGGCCGTGGCGGAGTCGAATGAGGGCTACGCCAACAGCGGCGTGCTGATCAACCTGGTGCTGGTCCACAAGGCGCTGACCCTGTACGGCGAAGGCGACATCATCAAGGACCTGAACCGGTTCATGATCCGCAACGACGGCCGCATGGACGAGGTCCACGAGGCGCGGGACACCTACGGCGCGGACGTGGCGATCCTCATCGTGGACAACCAGGCGCGGCAGGCGTGCGGTGTGGCGGCGGGGATCGGTTCGACCGCGACGAGCGCGTTCGCCATCCTGCACTGGGAGTGCACTGCGGGCAATTCCGTGTTCGCCCATGAGATCGGGCATCTGCTGTCGGCCCGGCACGACCCCTCCGTCGACCCGAGCTCCAAGCCTTTCGCGTACGGGCATGGGTACCAGTACACGCAGGGGCCGCGGTGGCGGACGATCATGGCGTACCCGTGTCAGGGCCTGGAGTGCCCGCGGGTCAACTACTGGTCGAACCCGAAGAAGAAGTACAACGGCAAGCCGATGGGGACCACGGCCCTGAACGACAACGTCCGGGTGCTGAACATGACGCGGATCGCGATGGCGGGGTTCCGGTAGGCCTCTATAGCTGATTCTTCACCAGCGGCGCGATCAGCCGCAGCAGGCGCAGCTTCAGGATCTTTTTCTTGGGAATCCCGGGGTACGGCTCGTCCGCCCCCTCGGGATAGCCACGGGCGTCGATCCTGGTGGAGCGCTCGAGGTGGTCGTCCATGGAGGCGAGCATCTCGGCGGCGAGGGTGGGGTCCTGGACGACGAGGGCCAGCTCCGTGTTCAGGAGCTCGGAGCGGGGATCGAGGTTGTAGGAGCTGACGATCACCGTCTCGCCGTCGATCACCGCGGTCTTGGTGTGCAGGCACTCGGGGCCCGTGTACTCCCACAGCTCGACGCCTTCGCGGACGAAGTCTTTCTTGTGACCCACGTAGCCGGCCTGGGCCCAGAGGTTGTCCGTGGTCCCCAGCGAGTTGGTGAGGATGCGCACGCGGACCCCGCGGGCGAGCGCCTGCCGCAGTGTTTTCCGGAAGGTGCGGGAAGGGATCAGGTACGGAGATTCGATGACCGCCGACTCGCGCGCGGAGCTCAGCAGGTCGCGCAACGCGTGGGCGACGCCGGGGTCGATGCCCTTGCGGCCTACAGGATCGTGAAGAAAGCGCACCGGGCCGACCTCGGTGCGCTCGGCCGGGACGCGGGACGGATCGTTGCGGGCCTTTTCGATCTGTTCGTCGAGCCAGGCCTTGTGCTTGTCGAGGGCGAGGGCGGCGTCGCGAAGCTCGACAGGATTGGCTTTGACCCGCGCCGGACGGACCTCGCGGCTGGTCCAGAGGGTGAGGAAGTAGCGGCGGGCCTCGGCCGCGGCGTCGCCTTCCACCTCCAGGTCGCAGTCGAGATAGTTCCGCCGTTTGAGCTGGCGGCCGAAGCCGAAGTAGGGGCTTTCGAGGTTGCGCCCGCCGGCGAGCAGGAGGCGGCCGTCGGCCACGGTCAGCTTGTCGTGCATGCGGCGGGTGACCCAGTGGAGCTTGTCGAGGCGGAAGGGGTGGTACTCCCGGATCTCGATCCCCTCGGCCAGCAGGTGGGCCTGCACGGCGCGGGGGATCTTGTTCCACTGCGCGTCGGCGATGACCTGGACGCGTACGCCCCGGCGGGCGGCGTCGCGGAGCAGGGAGAGGCTGGTCAGGGTGAACGGATCGTCGCCGAAGATGAAGGCGGCGGCGAGGATCTCCTCCCGGGCCGTCAGCACCAGCTCGGCCCGCGCCTCCAGGGCCTCGCGGTCGGTGTCGAGGATGCGGACGCGGTCCGCCAGGGCGGGGCAGGGGAGGAGGAGAAAGAAGACAAGAAGGATCCGGGGCTTCATGGGATCCTCTAGTTATATACGGTCTGCCTGCGAAGCCTCACCCCCTGGCCCCCTCTCCCGCCGCCCTTCCCCCGACCGGGAGAGGGGGAACGATGAGCAGACGATCTTGCCAAGCTCAAGAAGACTTGAATCGCAGGGCCCTCCCTCTCCCGGGGGCGGGCGGCAGGGAGATGGGAGAGGGACCGAGGGTGAGGTCTCGCAGGGAATGCCGCCTCCGTCCGGCAACACGCCCCTGAATCTGAAACCCTCCCTCCCCCGCGGCATCCAAGAGTCCGGAGAGCGTCCAGGCGACGTACTCTAGGATCAGGAGGGATGGAGACCATGGACGAAGCGCCCGAGGCAGCAGAGGCCGCGGCGGAAGCGGAGCCCGAGCCCGAACCTGAACCCGAACCCCCTCCCGCTCCGGCCCGGCGTCCGCTCGTCAAGCGCCACCACGGGCTGGTGCGGGCCGCCCACTGGGCCAACGCGCTGCTGCTGCTGGGGATGATCGGGAGCGGGATCCAGATCTATTCGGCGTTTCCGCGTTTCGGACTGCGCGGCGGTCCGTACTATCCGAATCCCATGACGGGTCACATCCCGTCCTGGACGCGCCTCGGCGGCTGGCTCGCCGGCGGCCTGAACTGGCACTTCGCCCTGGCCTGGCCGTTCGTGCTCACGGGCCTGATCTATCTCGTCTTCCTGACCGCTTCCGGGGAGTGGCGGTCCCTGCTGTTCCGCCCTCGCGACATCCCCCGCGCCTGGCAGATGCAGCTCTACTATCTGCGCCTGCGCAAGGAGCACCCGCCGCAGGGCAAGCACAACGCGCTGCAGAAATTCGCCTACACGTTCATCGTGCTGCTCGGCGCGCTCTCGGTCCTGTCTGGCTTCGCGATCTACAAGCCGGTCCAGCTCTCGTGGCTGACGGCCCTCTTCGGCGGCTACGAGCTCGCCCGCTACTGGCACTTCTGGGCGGTCTGGATCTTCGTGGCCTTCACCGTCGTCCATGTCGCCCTGGTCTTCCTGGTGGACCCCGCGTCGCTGCGGGCCATGATCACCGGCTGGTACCGGGGGAGGTTCCCGAGCCATGACTGACCGATCTCTGAGCCGGCGCGATCTCCTGCGGCTGGGCCTGACGGCCGGCGCCGCGTCCCTCGTCTCCGCCTGCGGCTGGCAGGGCGGCCCTCTCCTTCCCATGCTGAAGGGCGCCTCCCGTCTGAACGACTGGGTGGGAGAAAAGGTGCTGCTGTCCGGAGACGGCCTCGCGCCCCAGTACCCGGTCTCGGAACGCACGCCGGAGCCGCACTTCCCGGCCTACTCCATCACCCGTCCTCTCGAGCGGCTGGTGGTGCCGCCCGGCTGGGCGCTGGAGGTGGGCGGGGAGGTGCGCCGGCCGACGCGTTTCACGCGCGAGATGCTGGAGGCGCTGCCGCGGGTGACGTACACCGTCAAGCATTTCTGCGTCGAGGGATGGTCGGCGATCGGCACCTGGACGGGCGTGCCGGTCTCGGCGGTGGCCGCCCTGGTGGAGCCCACGGCGGCGGCCGAATACCTGCGCTTCGACTCCTTCGACAGGGGCTATTACAACGGCTGGGACCTGAAGAGCGCCATGCACCCGCAGACCATCCTGGCCTACGCCTTCAACGACCGGCCGCTACGGATCGACCACGGCGCGCCGCTGCGCCTCTACTCCCCGGTCAAGCTGGGCTACAAGCTGACCAAGTACCTGACGAAGATGACTTTCACCCGCGAGCGGCCGGGCGGGTATTGGGAGGACCTGGGCTACCCCTGGCTGGGAGGCGTCTGACAGGCCGCGCCACTTTCGATATCGTTGCCGGATGGCGACCTACGCAATCGGCGACGTCCACGGCTGTTTCGGGACTCTTCAGAGGCTGCTGCGCAGGATCCGCTACGACGCCGGGCGGGACCGTCTCTGGTTCGTGGGCGACCTGGTGAACCGGGGGCCGCGCTCGCTGGACGTGCTGCGCTGGGCCGCGGAGCAGGGGGACCGCATCGTGGTGGTGCTGGGCAATCATGACCTCCACCTGCTGGCCCGCGCCGCGGGCTTCGCGGAAGCCAGGAAGAAGGACACCCTCGATGAAGTCCTCGACGCTCCAGACCGGGACGACCTCCTGGAATGGCTGGGCTCGCGCCCGCTGGCGCACCGGGAGGGCGAGGCCCTCATGGTCCACGCCGGCCTGTTTCCGGAGTGGAGCCCGGGTGAAGCCGGACGGCTCGCCCGCGAGGTGGAGGAGCGGCTGCGGGGTGAGAAGGCGCCGAAGCTGCTGGCCGGGTTCCAGCAGAAGACGGCGGAGCGCTGGAAGGAGAGCCTGACCGGCCAGGACCGGGCACGGACGGCTCTCGCGGGGTTCGCGAAGCTCCGCACCCTCGACGCCGAAGGGCGCATGTGCCCGGACTTCAGCGGTCCGCCCGCCCTGGCCCCCAAGGGATGCCGGCCCTGGTACGCCGCGCCGGACCGCAAGAGCGCCGGAGCGACCGTGATCTTCGGCCATTGGGCCGCGCTGGGGCTGCGGATCCAGGACGGCGTCGCCGCGCTCGACACCGGCTGCGCCTGGGGACGGCAGCTCACCGCGCTGCGGCTGGACGACTGGCGGGTCTTTCAGGAGGAAGCGGGGGAGGATTGAGGCTCCCTCCCCCGCAGGGGTGGCTTACGGTCTCGGATCGATCGGATCGATGTCCGTGCAGGTCTTGCACTTGAACGTCACGACACCGTCGACCACGTACATGCCCGAGGCGGCGTCATACCAGCAGTAGTAGGGCGTGTTCTGGACAACGGTCTGCTGGCAGGAGCCGCCGTCGTAACCCAGGTCGTTGTAGCAAATCTGGTTGGCGAGGCTCCGGCAGGCGGTGGGGAGGTTGGCCACAGCCGCGTTGCAATCGGAGCCCTTACCCCAGCAATCCGTGACCCAGGGGCCGTTTTCCGTGTCACAAACGCAGATGGCGTGAGCGGGGCGCGGCTCGATGTACATGGCGGCGGCGGCGAGCAGGAGGGCGGTGGTGAGGGTCCCGAGGCGTAGGTTCCTGTTCATCTGTACTCCTTTGAAGATGGGCAGACCCCATCCCTGAGAACCGCGGATGAGACTTCCCCATCCCGGCAAAAAGCTCTCCGTGTTCTCTCCCTTCAGCGCAGAGGATCCATGGGATCCAAAATTCAGCGCTAACTTATATGCAAATTAATGATTGAGTCAAGTCTGGATTACTGCTTCCGGCTGTGCCGCCGGACCAGCGTCACGACCCGGAGGGCGGCGGTCTGGGCGAGGGGAACGGCGAGGAGGTGGAGCAGCTCTTTGCGGCCGTACTCCCCGCCTCCGGGGAGAAGGACGAGCTGGCCGGCAAGGTACACGCCGGCCAGGAGGAGCCAGACCGCGATCCATCGCATGGCGGGCCGATCATATTAGGATTGTCCGCATGGACCCCATCCAAGACGACGAGCAGACCTGGGAGCTGATGACCCATCTCTTCCAGGCCCACCCCTGGCACGGCCTGTCGATCGGCTCCGGCGCGCCCGAGGTGGTGACGGCCTACGTGGAGATCGTTCCCACCGACACGGTCAAGTACGAGATCGACAAGCCGAGCGGCCATCTCAAGGTGGACCGGCCGCAGCTTTTCTCCAATTTCTGCCCGACTCTGTACGGCTTCGTTCCCCAGACGTTCTGCGGCGAGGAGGTGGCGGCCTTCGCGGAGGAACGGAGCGATCATCCGACGGTCCGCGGCGACGCCGACCCGTTGGACATCTGTATCCTGACGGAGAAGACGTTCTCGCACGGGGACTTCATCCTGCAGGCCATCCCGGTGGGCGGTCTGCGGCTGATCGACCGCGGCGAGGCGGACGACAAGATCGTGGCCATCCTCAAGGACGACGCGGCCTACGGCCACTGCCAGGAGATCGGGGACCTGCCCGGCGCGCTGGTCGAGCGGCTCAAGCACTACTTCCTCACCTACAAGCGGCCCCCCGAGGCGGAGCGCGGCACGATCGAGATCCGCCAGATCTACGGCCGGGCCGAGGCGCACGAGGTGATCCGGCGGAGCCAGGAGGACTACCGGAAGAAGTTCCCGGACCTCCGGCGGCGTTTCCTCCAGGCGCTGCGGCGCGGCTGATGCGGTAGACTACGTAGACCAACAATCGAAACGGAGTCTCTGCCCGGCTCGTCCCGACGTGCATCGTGGTCCCGCGTACTGAATCGAAATCTCTCTACGAGTTCGACGAGTTCGTCGTCGACCCCGTCCGCCGCGTGCTGTTGCGCGCGGGCGAGCCGGTGGCGATCACTCCCAAGGCGATGTCCATCCTGCTGGTGCTGCTGGAGCGGCCGGGCGAGGTGTTGGAGAAGACGGAGCTGCTCGAGCGGGTGTGGCCCGGGACCGTCGTCACCGAAGCCAACCTGACCCAGAACGTCTTCTCGCTGCGCAAGAGCCTGGGCGAGAAGGCGACCGACACGCGCTACATCCAGACCATGCCCGGCCAGGGCTATTCCTTCGCGGGGGAGGTCCGGCGCGTCGACCGGGCCGTCACTGGCGAGTTTCCGATCTTCGTCGATCCCCAGGCTCCGCCGGCCGCGCCGCCGGCCTCGGCTGAGACGCCCTCCTCCCCGGCGGTGGCGGCTCCGGCGGTCGCGACCCCAGGGCCCCCGGCGGCCGTGTTCCGCGGTTGGCGGCGGCCCGCGGTGGCGTGGGCGCTGACGCTCTCGCTGGCGCTGGCCGGCGCGGCTGTCCTCCTCGGTTTCCTGCGGGGAGCCGACGGGCCGGCTCAGCCCCCCCGCCCGTCGGTCGCGGTGATGGAGATCAAGAGCCTGTCGCCCGATCCCAGTCTACGGTGGATGGAGACCGCGCTCGCCGAGATGCTGACTACGGAGCTGGCGGGGGGCAGCAGGATGCGGGTGATCCGGGGCGAGAAAGTGGCGCAGGCCATGAAGTCGCTGTCGTTCCCGGATTCCGGCCGGCTGGGCCCCGACGAGCTGAAGAGGCTCCACGAGCTGCTGGGCGCGGACCTCATCGTGACCGGCAGGTTCCTCCCCTACAAGGACCAGATCCGCGTCGACCTCCGCGTGTTGAAGCTGCCGGAAGGGGAGATCAAGGCGTCCCTGGCCCAGGTGGGCCGGCAGCCGGCGCTCTTCGATCTGGTGGCGCGCACGGGGGTGAAGCTGCGGGCGGCTCTGGGCGTCGAGGCGCTGTCGCCGGAGCAGACGCGCCAGGCTCTGGCGCTGCGGCCGTCCAACGAGGAGGCGTCGAGCCTCTACATCCAGGGGCTGGCGCGGCTGCGCTCTTTCGACGCTCCCGGCGCCCTGCCGATCCTCCAGAAGGCGGTCGAGGCCGATCCCTCGACGGCGGTCATCTACACCGCTCTCTCCCGGGCCTGGGCGACTCTCGGCTACGACTCCCGGGCGAGCGAGGCGGCCCAGAAGGCGGTCCAGCTCTCCAGGACCCTCCCGCAGGAGGACCGGCTGGCGACCCAGGCCCGTTTCCACCAGGTCAGCAAGGCCTGGGACAAGGCGAGCCAGACCTACCGCGCGCTGTGGACCTTCTACCCGGACGACGTCGAATATGGTCTGCAACTGGCCGAGTGCCTGATGATGGGGGGGCACGGCCAGGAGGCGGCGGCCACGCTCGCGTCGCTGCGGCGGCTGTCGCCGCCGGCGGGGGAGGATCCGCGGATCGATCTGCTGGAGGCGCGGAACTCGCGCCGCCTGTACGACTTCGTGACCCAGCAGCGGGCCGCCGAGGCGGCCGAGAAGAAAGGGCGCCGGTCCGGCAACTGGCTGGTCGTCTCGCAGGCCCGCGTCTATCAGGGGGACGCGCTCCTCCAGATGGGCAAGGCGAAGGAGGCCATCGCGCTGTTCGAGGAGGCCAAGGCCCTGGCGGCGAAGGCGGACTACCAATGGGGGGTGGGGCAGGCCCTCGCCAACATCGCCGCCGCGTTGCAGAACCAGGGAGACCTGGTGAACGCGGAGAGGGTGAACCGGGAGTCCCTGAAGATCGCCCAGGATCTGGGCAACGCCGTGGGCATCGCGGCGCAGCTCTCCATCCTGGGAAACCTGGCCCAGGAGCGGGGCGAGCTCAAGGAAGCCCTGGCGCTCCTGGAGAAGTCCCTCCGCTGGTACGAAGAGATCGGGGACCGGGTGATGCGGGTCCGCGTCCTCAACAGCATGGGCATGGTGCTCACCTCGCGGGGCGATCTCGCCGAGGCGCGGGACCGGTTCGAGAGGGCGCTCACCCTGACCCATGCCCTGAGCCACCGCGCCTACGAGGCCCGGACGCTGGACAACCTCGGAAGCGCCCTGGCCTTCCAGGGGAAGCTCAACGACGCCCGGCGCCAGCACGAGAAGGCCTTCTCCATCCTGAGCCGGTTGAAGGACCCGGGCTTCGCGTCCACGGCGCTGGCCGGCGCGGCGGACGACCAGGCGCGGCTCGGGGATCTGGCCACCGCCTGGGAACGTTCGGCGAAGGCCCTGGAGATGAAGCGGGACATCGGGGACAGGCTGGGCGTCGGCCGGATCCTGGGCATCCGGGCGCGGATCGCCTGGCTCCGGGGGGACCTCGCCGCCGCCCGTTCCCTCGCCGAAGAGCAGCGCCGGATCGCGAGGGAGACCGGCGCGAAGCCGCTGGCCGCTTCCGCCCTCCAGAACCTGGGCCGCGTCGCCTACTCCGCCGGGGATCTGGACGCCGCCCACCGTCTGCTGCAGGAGGCCCTGGAAACCAGCCTCGCGGTGGAGGAGGCGTTGCGGGCCTCGGAGATCCATCTCGATCTCGCCACCCTCGCCTACGCCTCCGACCGTTTCGGGGAGGCGGCCCTGCTGGCGCGCCAGGCGGTCGGCTGGTTCCGCTCCCACGGCATGGCGGGTCATGAGGCGCGGGCGCAGTCGATCCTGGCCGAGTCCCTGTCCGTCCAGGGCCTGAGCGCGCCGGCCCGGGAGGCCGCCCGCCAGGCCCGCCTCCGGCTGGCCGAAACCGAGGACCGCCCGCTCGCCCTCGCGCTCTCCGTCCGGCTGGCGCGCTTCGACGCCGCCGAAGGCCGGAAGGGAGAGGCCGCGCAGGCCCTGCGCCAGGTGAGCGAGGAAGCGATGCGGATGGGGCTCCTGGCCACCGGGATCGAAGCCCGGCTGGCCCTGGGCAAGATCCAGAGCGACCTCGGCGATCCCGACGCCGGTCCTCTCCTCGCCTCGGTCCGGCGCGACGCGGAGACCTACGGCTTCAAGCGGCTGGCGCTGCTGGCCGAGAGGACCGCCGCCAATTCCTCGGCGGCGAAGGCGGCCCGATGACCGCTCGGGGATGACCTGGGAGACTCCAATGCGAATCCATGCTTTCTCTCTCCTCGCGCTCCTGCTCGCGGGCTGCGCGTCCACTAGCGCCAACCCGTCCGCCCGCGTCATCCGCCGGCTGGACGGCTCGGAGATCCGGTCCGGCGCGCTGTCCGCCCGCATCGAGCAGCTCATGAAGGCGGGGGACGTGCACGGCCTGGCCGTCGCCGTCCTCAACGACCGCGAGGTCGTCTACCTCGAGACCTTCGGCGTCAAGCGCGCCGACACGAAGGAGCCGCTGCGGACGGACACCGTCTTCTACGGCGCGTCGCTCAGCAAGGCGGTCTCGGCCGTGCTGGTGATGCGGCTCGTGGAGGAGGGCGTCCTCGACCTCGACACCCCGCTGGTGAGTTACCTCGACCAACCGATCGAGGCCTACAGGTCCAGGACTCCCAGGGCGTGGCACGAGGATCTGAGCGATCTCAAGGACGACCCTCTTCATCGGAAGATCACGGCCCGGATGTGCCTCAGCCACACCACGGGCTTCGCCAACTGGCGCTGGGACGAGCCGGACCAGAAGCTGCGGGTCCGGTTCGAGCCGGGGACGCGGTACAGCTACTCGGGAGAGGGCTTCACCTTCCTCCAGAGGGTCTTCGAGGAGCGCACGGGGAAAACGCTGGAAGAGCTGATGAAGGAGAAGGTCTTCGGTCCCTACGGGATGACCACCTCCAGCTACACCTGGCAGCCGGAGTTCGAAAAGAACTACTGCCACCCCCACGACGAAAAGGGAAAGGTCCTCGAAAAGGACAAGGACAACGCGCCGCGGTCGCCGAGCACCCTGGAGACCACGCCCGAGGACTACGCGCGCTTCCTGCGGGCGGTGCTGCAGGGGGAAGGCCTGAAGAAGTCGTCCTGGAAGGAGATGTTCTCGCCCCAGATCCGGCTGCGGTCGAAGACGCAGTTCCCCACCTTCTCCACCGAGACGACCGACGCCAACGACGACATCGAGCTGAGCTACGGCCTGGGCTGGGGTCTGCTGAAGACGCCCTACGGCTGGGGCGCCTTCAAGGAGGGGCACGGCGACGGCTTCGAGCACTACACGATCGTCTTCCCCGAGCGCGGGCTGGGGGTGATGCTGATGTCCAACAGCGCCAACGGCGAGAGCATCTTCAAGGATCTGCTGGAGGCGACCATCGCGGACACCTACACGCCCTGGGAGTGGGAGCAGTACATCCCCTACGACCAGGAGCCCTGACGATCCCGCTTACTTTTTCATCTCAGGACAGACGTACGGCGCCGCCCCCTTGCGGTAGGCGACCTCTTGCCGGCTGCCGTCCACGAGGGAGAGGGAGAGCCGGAGCTCGTCCGGGCTCAGGGCCACGATCCGCGCCGGGATCTCGACGTCCTCGACCATGACGATCTCCTCCTGTGAGGTCCGCCGCCAGGAGCGGAGCGCGTAGACCTCCCAGCAGGAGTCCAGCACCAGCGTACCGTCGGCGAGGAAGATCCGCATGTCTCCCGGCGGGGCGCCCTCGTCCGACCGTACCCAGACGGTGTTGACGAGGGCGTCCGCCACAGGAGTGGGAGCCGCCGCGGGAGCCTCCGGCGGCGGCGCCTGGCAGGCGGCGAGGACGAGGAGCCCGAGGACGAGGGCGGAACAGCGCGTCACCGGTTCACGCCCATCTCGGTGAGGATCGGCCGCGCCGCCTCGCCGTGGGTGGCCTCCAGCAGCCAGAGCAGGTAGCGGACGTCCACGCTGATGTTGCGGGCCACGTCCGGATTGAAGCCGAAGTCGTTGGCCACGTTCTCCCAGACGCGGTCGAAGTTGACGCCCACCAGCTCGCCGCGGCCGTTGACGACCGGGCTGCCGGAATTGCCGCCGGTGGTGTCCGCGTCGGCCAGGAAGCAGACGGGGACGTCCTTCAGCTCCGGATCGGCCCAGCGGCTCTGTGCGGCCCGGGGAGCGGCGGCCAGCAGGGCGTCCGGAGCGTCGAAGGGCTCCTGCCCTGTGTGCTTCTCGACGACGCCGGAGACCTTGGTGCGCGGGCGCATGTAGACGGCGTCCCTGGGGCTGTAGCCCTGGACGCGCGCCAGCGTCACCCGCAGGGTGCCGTTGGCGTCCGGGGCCACGGGGCCGCCGGCGTGGGCGATGACGGCGCGCTGCCATTGCGGGCGCAGGCGCGAGATCGCGCCCTTGAAGCGGTCTTCCTTCTCCTTGAGGGCCCGCAGCTCGGTGTCCAGGCTGAAGGCGAGGTCGAGGAGCGGGTCCTTGCGCGCCCGGAGCTGCTCGGCGCTCTCGGCGAACATCTTCTTCCGCTCCGCGAGATCGGTCACCTTGGTCCCGGCCAGCAGGGCGTCCGCCTTGGGACGGATCGCCTCGCGGTCACGGGCGCCGGCGAGGAAGGCCTCGACGGCGGGCACGCGCTGCGCGGCAGGCAGGGCGGCGAAGCGGGCGAGGAAGTCCGTGAGCAGGGCGGCCTCGGTGGGGAGGTGCATGCGCTTCTGATCGCGCTCCAGGCGCTCGCCCAGGCGCTCGCGCTCCCGCTCCTGATAGTCGGGCTCGCGCTCCAGGTCGGGCTTGGCCTTCTCGCCGGCCCAGCGAACCAGTTGGAGAGCGAGGTCCAGGGGCTTGGAGCCGCTCCGGGCCTGATCCAGCAGGAAGTCGCGTTCCCAGGCCTTGTTCTTCTCGGCGAAGAGCCGCGCCAGCTCCTCGCGGGCCGCCACGGCCCCGGCCTGGTCCGGGCGCGCCGCCGCCCAGGCGAGGATCTCCTTCTCGGACGCGGCCTTGTTCTCCAGAATGTGCCCGCGGTGGATGCCGGCCACCTGCCCCCGCGCGTTCTTCTCGCGGTTGGCCAGGGTCTTCATGCGGTCGGCGAGGGCGATGCGGGCGACGTCGTCCTTCTTGGAAGCCTCTTCCATGAGGGCGATCCAGGCGGCGTAGATCTCGGCCCGGCGCGGGTAGTACAGCTCGGCGCGCTCGCGCATCTCGGGCTCGATCAGGGAGCGCACGGTCAGGCCGGGATAGCCGGCGAGCATGACGAAGGCGCCCGGCTGGATGCCCTCGGGGGAGACGGGGAAGAAGTGGCGCGGATGGTAGGGGACGTTGGCGTCACCCTTGGGCGCGGGTTGGTTGTCCGGTCCGGCGTAGACCCGCAGCAGGGTGAAGTCGCCGGTATGGCGGGGCCAGCTCCAGTTGTCGATCTCGCCGCCGTACTCGCCCACACTGCGCGGCGGCGAGTAGACCACCCGCACGTCGGGGAACTCCAGCATCTCGATGCGCAGGTACTTCACGCCGCCGTCGAAGGCCGCCACCTGGCAGCGCATGTTGGGAGTCTTCTCGCACGCCGCGACCATTTCCTTCTGCTTGCGCTCGATGGCCCGGAAGCGGGCGAGGTCGTCGGCGCCGGCGGGCACGGCCCCCTCCACCTCGGCGGTGACGTCGACGATGCGGTGAGGGACGGTGGCGCGGGTGCCCGCCCCGGGCAGCTCCTCGGCGGCCGTGCGGGCGATGTAGCCCGTGGTGATGAGATCCCGCTCCGGCGTCGAGTGCTGCTGCAGGATGCCGAACGCGCAGTGATGGTTGGTGATCAGCAGTCCCTGCTGGGAGATGAAGCCGGCGGAGCAGCCGTCGATCTTGACGGCGGCCTCCAGCAGGCCGCCCCCCTCGCGGCTCCACAGCTTCTCGGGCGGGATCTCCAGCCCGAGGTCCTGCAGCCATTTGGGATCGTGCTCGAGGATCTGATCGGGAGTCCACTTGCCTTCCACCGCCAGGGCCCCTCCGGAAGTGGCGCTCAAGGCCAACGCGAATACGACGGCGACACTGGTGTTTCTCATGGTCCGGGGAGTGTAGCGCAGGAGGCTTCCAGAAGAGGAAAGGACCTAAACGACCTAAAGGACAACCAAAACTGTCCTTTGGGTCCTTTAGGTCGTTCAGGTCCTTTAGGTCGTTCCTCAGCCCCGCATCAGCTTGCGATACGTCCGCAGATGCCGGAACGCGGCCTCGGCCTCGCCCAGCTCCTCGTAGAGGCCGGCGAGGTTGTAGTGGGCGTCCGCCAGGAAGCCGTCGAGGGCGACGGCGGTCTCGTAGGCCAGGGCGGCGTCGCGCAGGCGGCCGAGGTCCTGGAGGGCCACGCCGAGGTTGTAGGCGGCGGTGGAGTCTTCCGGACGGGCGATGAGGGCGGCGCGGTAGCAGGCTTCGGCCTGGGCGACCTCGCCCCGGTCGTGGAGCAGGCGGCCGAGGTTGAGGTGGGCGTCGGCGAGGCGCGAGTCCAATTCCAGGGTCTTGCGGTAGGCCGCCATGGCCTCCTCGGGCGCGTCCTCTTCGAGATCGACGGCGCGCTCGAACCAGTCCTCGGCGCTCTCGGGCCGCTCCTCCGGGGAGACGGCCGTGCGCAGAGGAAGGGAGGAAGCCTCGCGGGCCAGCTCGGCGAGCTCGAAATCGAAGAGCTTCTGGCCCGACTCCGGGTTCCACAGGTCGTGGCCGTCGCGGACGACGACATGGTGGCCTTCAGCGGAGATGCGGACGCCGGTCAGCGGCTGGTCGCCCGGGAGCTGCTCGCGGAGCTTCTGCAGGGCGAGCTTCACCCTGCGCCGCGGCACGCGGGCGGCCAGCAGGCCCTTGGCCGTGCGCAGGAGGACGAGGTCCTGGAAGGAGAAGTAGTACTCGCCCCGGGGGCCCTGCCTTGGCGCGAGGAATCCGGCCCGGACGTACGAGCGGACCCGCTCCGGCGCCAGGCCGAGCAGGGCCGCGATGTCCTTGGTGGAGTAGCCGGCGGGTGGGGCGAAGCGTTCGGCCTCGCCCGGACGGCTGAGAGCGTAGGACCGGTTCATCGCCCTCAGTGTAACCCGGCTGGCTTATCTCTTCGAGCTCTTCTTTTTGGTTTCCGTGCCGGTGGCCGCGGGCTCGGCCTCGGTGCGCGGGGAACGCTTGGGCGGCTTGCGGTCCGCCAGCGAGACGGGCTTCGCCGCCGCCGGCTCTTCCTTCTTCGCCGGCACGCCGGCGAGGCTCGCCTTCAAGGCCGCCATGAGATCGATCACCTGCGCCTTCGGCTGCTCGACGGGGGCGGCGGTGATCTGCTCGCCCTGGATCTTGCGGTCGATCAGCGAGCGGACCTTGTTGCGCTGCGTGTCCTCGTAGGTCTCGGGACGGAACTCGTCGGTGGCGATCTGCTCGATGAGCTGCACCGCCAGCTTCAGCTCCGGCTCCTTGATCTCCGCCATGCCGACCGGCACCTCGGAGAAGGCACGCAGCTCGTCGGAGTAGCGGAGCTGCTGCATGACCAGCCCGCCTTCGAACGGCCGCAGCAGCACGAACTGGTCCTTGCCGCGGGCGACGTAGCGGGCGAGGGCTGCCCGGTTGGTCTGCTTCATCGCCTCGGCGAGCAGACGGTACGGCCGTTCGCCGCCCTTGTCGGGGCCGAGATAGAAAGACTTTTCGTAATAGATCGGATCGACTTCCTCGAGCGGCACGAACTCGGTGATGTCCACCGCGTTCGTCGGCTCGGGGACCAGGGCCTTGAGCTCACTTTCCGTAAAGAGGACATATTGATCCTTCGAGTACTCGTAGCCCTTCACGATGTCTTCACGTCCCACGACTTCGTTGTCGACCGGACAGAAATACTGTTGCTTGAGGCGGGAACCGCACTTCTTGTGCAGCATGTTGAAACTGATTCCCACGGAGCTCTCGCCGGTGGAGTAGAGCTTGATGGGAATCGTGACCAGGCCGAAAGAGATCATTCCGGAACCGAATGCTCGCGCGCTCATGATGGTTAATATACCATTCACAGAGAGTGCCAGATCGTTTTTTGCAACAATCGAGCACACATTTATAAAGCCTGTTTCGTTCGCATGATTTCACGCCTGCACGCCACGCGGTTCGCCGGTTGAGACCGAAAGAGAAGAAATCCAACGCGAAAAGCGATGACGCCCGCTCCATCCGCGAGGAGCTGGCGAAGCTCGGCGCGCCGCGCGTCAAGGTCGATCCCGCGACGGTGCAGGCGATGAAGCCGGAGACCCGGGGCGGCGTCTTCTCCCGTCCGGGCTGGCTCTTCGAGCTGAAATACGACGGCTTCCGCACCCTGGCGGCTGGCGGCGCGGGCGAGGCGCGGCTGTTCTACAAGAGCGGCCACGACGCCACGCGCATCTTCCCCGAGCTGGTCCAGGCCGTGGCGGCGCTGCCTTTCCAAGGATTGATCCTGGACGGCGAGACGGTGATCCTCGATCACGACGGCCGGCCCAACTTCCAGAAGCTCCAGCGCCGGGGGCTGCGCACGCGCGCGTCCGACACGGCAGCCGCGGCGGCGGCCAGCCCCGCGACCCTGTTCGTCTTCGACCTGCTGGCGTTCGAGGATTTCGATCTGCGGCCGCTGCCGCTGACCGAACGAAAGAAGATCCTGCGCCGGGTGGTGCCGCCGGACGCCGGCTGGATCCGCCTCACCGACGAGATCCCCGAGCGCGGGGCCGACCTCTACGCAGCGGTCTCCGAGATGGGCCTCGAAGGGGTGGTCGGCAAGCGTGCCGATTCCCCGTACCGCGCGGGCTACTCGACCGACTGGCTGAAGTTCCGGGTGGACCAGAGCTCGGACTTCGCGGTGATCGGTTTCGAGCCCATCCACGGCTCGCGCACGGGCTTCCGGCGTCTCCGCCTGGCGGCCTACGACGCGCGCGGCCGGCTGGTCTACGCGGGTAGCGTGGGCACCGGCTTCAACCGCGAGACGATGGACCAGGTCCGCGCCCGCCTGGAGCCGCTCCGCCGCGACACGGCGCCGGTCGCCGTGGAGGACAAGAAGGGGACGATCTGGGTCGACCCGCAAGTGGTGGTGGAGGTGCGGTACAAGGAGTGGACGGAGGACGGTCGCCTGCGCCATCCGGTGTTCCTGCGCGTGCGCGACGACAAGACGGCGGACGAATGCGTGATCCCGGGCGTGGAACACGAGCGGGAGGAGGAGGTCCGGCAGGAGCCGGCGAAGCCCCTCAACTTCACCAATCTCGACAAGGTCTTCTGGCCGGGCGAAGGGATCACCAAGGGGGATCTGATCGATTACTACCGGACGGTGGCGCCGTGGATGCTGCCCTACCTGAAGGACCGCCCGCTGGTCCTCGACCGCTATCCGGACGGCATCGCGGGAAAATCGTTCTTTCAGAAGAGCGCGCCGGAGAGCGCGGCCGGCCGGATCCGCACCGCGCCGGTGCGGAGCGAGGGCTCGGGCCGCGAGATCGACTACCTCCTCTGCGACGACGTGGAGGGGCTGCTCTACCTCGTGCAGCTCGGCGCCATCCCGTTCCATTTCTGGTCGAGCCGCATCGGCTCGCCGGACCGGCCCGACTGGTGCATCCTCGACCTCGATCCCAAGACGGCCCCTTTCGATCACGTGGTGACGATCGCTCTCGCCATCCGCGAGCTGTGCGAAGAGATCGCGATGCCGTGCTTCATCAAGACCAGCGGCGGCAGCGGCCTGCACATCCTGCTGCCGCTGGGCGGGCTGCTCGATCATGAGCAATCGCGGCAACTGGGGGAGGTGCTGGCGGGGTTGATCGTGGGCCGCCTGCCGCAGATCGCCACCACCGCGCGCGCCATCCAGGCCCGGCGCGGGAAAGTCTACGTGGACGCCCTGCAGAACGGCCGCGGCAAGCTGCTGGCCGCCACCTACGCCGTCCGTCCGCGCCCCGGCGCACCGGTCTCGACGCCGCTCGACTGGAGCGAGGTGAACCAGCGCCTCGACGTGGGGAGCTTCAACATCAAAACCGTTCCAAAGCGGCTGAAGAAGAAGGGCGATCCGAACCTGCCGGTGCTCTCGACGGTGCCGGACCTGGAGCGGAGCCTGGCCCTGCTTTCCGAAAAGCTTTAAAAGAAAAAGGCCCGCGGGCTTTCGCGCCGCGGGCCGGGCAAGAGGGACGGAAAGGTTTACGGCGTGCAGGCCGTCACGGTCACGTCGTCGATGAACCAGCCGTCCTGGATGACCGAGCAGTCGGTGATGGCCGTGAAGCCGATGCGGACCGACTGGCCGGCGCAGCCGCCGGTGCCGCCCGTCGCCGCGTTGCAGGCGGCGTCGAGGTTGACGGTGGTCTGCGTGAACGACGTCGAGGAGCCGGTGAAGACCGCGGCTCCGGCGGCGCCGGTCGGCGGGCACGAGTTGCTGATCGTGCCGTTGTAGGTGGTGCCGGTGATCGCCGAGGCCGGCACGTAGAAGTAGTTGGTGCCGTTGACCGACACCGTCAGCGTGCCGCCGTCGAAGCCGCTCTCGAACTGCCGGCGGTGCCAGAAGGTGAGCGTCGTCGCGGACGATCCGGCGGGTACCGCGATGCCGGTGGCGCCGTTGGGCTGAGCGTAGGCGAAGCGGCCGCTGCCGTAGTCGCCGGTGCAGGTCGTATTGCCGAAGCGGAAGATCTTCGTTCCGGAGCGGGCGGTGCAGACCTGCGCGCCGCGCCAATCCACCGCGCTGCCGCCGGAGAGGAAGGTCCCCGTGGTCCAGCCGGCGAGGCCCGTGTCGGCGTCGAAATTCTTGCTGTAGAGCACCGTGCCCGGCGTGCAGGTGCCGATGCAGGTGCCGGTGGTCGCCGACGCCTGGAGGGAGTTCGCGGACTCGCAGCCGGCGAACGCCCGCACCACGTAGAAGTACGGCGTGTTGCAAGTCAGGCCGGTGTTGGAGAACGAGGTGGACGTCGACGTCCCGACCTGCGTCAGGGCGCCGCCGGAGGTGGCGGAGCGGTAGATCCGGTACTCGGTGGCGCCGGCGACCGCGCTCCAGGAGAGGTTGACCGTGGTCGAGCCCGAGGGCGTGGCGGTCAGGCCGGTGGGAGCGGCGGGCGGCGTGCAGGGCGTGCCCGACTCCTGGACGGCGGCGGTCCAGATCTCTTCCCGGGCGGCGTTGCGGCGGTCGGTCCAGGAGGGGAAGAAGGTCCCCGCGTATCCCGACAGGCTGTTGTAGTCGCCGTACTGGTTGCCGGAGTCGGCGCCGGCGATCGTCTCGTCGGTCTGCGCCGAGGTCACCTGGAACGGCGAGCTCCAGGTGGCGCCGTCGTCGAACGAGGCCTGGTAGTAGACGTGGGTCTTCTTGCGGCCCGCGTCGGCCACCGTGTCGTAATAGATCACGGCGAGCTGGCCGTTGGTCTCGTCCACCACCAGCCAGGGGTTGAACTGATCGTTCAGCGACGCCTGGTTGTTGATCATCACCGGCGCCGACCAGGAGGTGCCGCCGTTGGTGGAGCGGGCCACCCAGATGCGGGTCTTGCAGGTGGAAGCCGTGTTGGAGCCCGGCTCGTTGGTGGCGCTGGTGCAGCCGGTGGCGCCGGTCAGGTCGGTCCAGGCGGCGTAGACCATGTTCTTGGTGGCGGTCCGGTAGGCGCCGCCGGTGACGTAGATCAGGATGCGGCGGCCGTTGAACGAGGGCACGCCGATGTCATACGAGTCGAACGCCGTGGCGATGATGCTGCCGGCGCTCCAGGTGGAGCCGCCGTTGGTGGACTTCGACATCAGGATGCGGCGGTTGCCGGTGGCCGGCCAGAACACGAAAGCGTCGCCGAAGCTGTTGGTCTTGACGTCGCAGCCGATGGCCGTGCCGGTGGTCTCGGCGCCGCTGATCTGGATCGGTGAGCCCCAGGAGCCCGCCGGACCGGTGCGGCGGTTGACGTACTGCGGATTGCCGTTGTGCCAGCAGACGTAGATGTAGTCCTTGAACGCCGACGTGGCGCTGTGGTCCACCCACATCATCTGCTTGTCGGCCTGCGTCTGGCTGCCGGAGAAGGTGGCGTCCCAGGTCCAGGTCTGGCCGCCGTTGGTGGACTTGTAGGCCTGCATCCGCAGGCTGGTGGCGCTGGAATTGATGCCGATGGTGGAGGACCAGGCGGTGCCGTCGCTCGTCCAGTCGACCGTCGGGTCGGAATGGAACGCGTCGCCGGACTGCAGCGGCAGGGTGGTCTGGCCCCAGGTGGAGCCGCCGTTGGAGGAATAGAACATGGCCTGCTGGCCGCTGCCGCCGATGTTGTTGGAGCCGCCGATGATCTGCTGGGTGTTCCAGTAGTTCACCCGGATGTCCGACTCGCTGCGGGGGCTCGTCTGGGCGCCGGAGATGCGGACGTTGGTGCCGCCCGTGGTCTTCTCCTGGCCTTCGAGGACGTCGGCCTCGCGCCGGCCGGGCCGCAGGTCGGGGTGGTGCTCCATCCACTCCGCGATCTCTTTCAGCACGTGCGGATAGCCGCCGGAGGGATCGGCGGGGGAATACACCATCTCAGGATGAGACTTGCGCCAGTGGACGCGCAGCCACAGCGGCACGGGGATCTTGTCGTAGGCCTCCTCCGGCTGCAGGAGACCGAAGTCCTGGTTTTGTTTGATCAGTTTCTCCAGCGCGCTGCCGGCCGGCGCCTCCATCCGGTCGAGCTGGGACTTCAACGTCGGCCATCCGTTGGCGGGAGCCGCGAAGGCTCCGGAGACGGGCAATACGAACAACAACAAAGCGAAAACGACTTTCCTCATCACAAACTTTCCTCCTGTAGGGGAATTGGGTGAAGAAATTGCCTCGAACTGTTTCGAGAACAAAGTGATCGTTGTTGCGAGAGGGCTGATAGATTACAGGTCGGTGGGATACCCCTCTGGTAAAGAGGTGCGGCAGACACCTCCAAGCGAGCCGCCGGCCGAAAAAGAAAAAGCGGCGCCCGCGAAGGCGCCGCCGATCGCAAGAGATCAGATTGGAAAATCCGGACTTATGGTTCCGTGATGGGAGCCGTCCAGATCTCTTCCTTGCCGTTGTTGCGGCGGTCGGTCCACGACGGGAAGATCTTGCCCGCGTAGATCGACAGGCTGTTGTAGTCGCCGTACTGGTTGCCGCTGTCGGCGCCGGCGATGGTCTCGTCGGTCTGGAGGGTGGTGATCGGCGTCGCGACGCTCCAGGTGGCGCCGTTGTCCGTGGAGGTCTGGTAGAAGATATTGGTCTTCTTGCGGCCCGGATCGGCCACGGTGTCGTAGTAGATGACGGCCAGGCGGCCGTTGGTCTCGTCGACGCCCAGCCACTGGTTGAACTGATCGTTCAGCGTCGGCTGGTTGTTGATCATGACCGGCGCGCCCCAGGTGTTGCCGCCGTCGGTGGAGCGGGCGAACCAGATGCGGCTCTTGCAGGTGGAGGCGACGTTGGAGCCCGGCTCGTTGCTGGCGGTGTTGCAGCCGGCGACGCCGGTGAGGTCCGTCCACGTGGCGTAGACGTTGCTGCCGTAGGCGCCGCCGGAGACGTAGATCAGGGCACGGCGGCTGTTGAACGACGGAATGCCGATGTCATAGCCGTCGAAAGTGGTGGCGATGACCTTGGGGGTGCCCCAGGAGCCGCCGCCGTTGGTGGACTTGGAAACGATGATCCGGCGGTTGCCGGTGGTCGGCCAGAACACGAAGGCGTCGCCGGCGGCGTTGGTCCGCACGTCGCAGCCGATGGCCGTGCCGGTGCTCTCCGTGCCGCTGATCTGGGCCGCCGCGCTCCAGACGCCCGCGGCGGTGCGGCGGGCGACGAACTGCGGGTTGTTGTTGTGCCAGCAGATGTACATGTAGTCCTTGAAGGGGGAGGTGGCGCTATGGTCCACCCACTTCATCTGCTTGTCCACGGCCTTCTGCCTGCCGGAGGGATTGGCGCTGTAGCTCCAGGTCTGGCCGCCGTTGGTGGAGTTGTACACCCGCAGGACGAGGTTGAAGCCGCGGATGCCCAGCGTGGAGGACCACGCCGTGCCGGTGGACTGCCAATCCACCGTGGGATCGGAGTGGAAGCTGTCGGTGCCGGTGAAGGGCAGGAAGGTCTGGCCCCACGAGGTGCCGCCGTCCGCGGACCAGTACATGGCCTGCTGGCCGCTGCCGCCGATGTTGTTGGAGCCGGCGATGATGCGGTTCGGGTTCCAGTAGTCGATGCGGATGTCCGACTCGCTCCGGGGAACGGTCTGCGCGCCGGAGATCCGGCGGTCGGAGCCCACCGCTTTCTCACCCAGCACCATGTCCTCGTCGTCCTCGGCCGCCTTCCAGACGTCGGCCTGGTTCGGCACCAGGTCCTGGTGCTTCACCATCCACTCGTGGATCTCCTTGAGCGCGTGCGGATAGCCGCCCGTCGGGTCGTCGGCGGTGTAGTTGCCTTCCGGGTGCTCCTTGCGCCAGGCCACGCGGAGCCAGCCGGGCACGGGGATCTTGTCGTTGGCCTCCTCGGGCCGCAGCATCTGGAAGTCCTGGTTGGCCCGGATGAGCTTCTCCAGCGGGCTGCCGGGCTCCACCTTGTCCTTCGCCAACTGCTGGTCCACGGACGGCCACGCCGGATTGGGCCGGTTGGGCGCCGCCGAGGCGACGCTCGCGGCCAGTGTGACCATCAAACCCATCATGAGGAACCTGCGCATTCGTTCTCCTTTCGTTTACCTGACCTGACAAGGCAAAGGGGGTGCCAGGGTTGGGATTCGTTCCAAACTACTGACAGACTGGAGTTTGCCTTCTGGTCTATCCAGGAAGGGTTCAGCTTTTGATCCGTTCCCGCGGTTCAGGGACTGATCCATGGGTCAAGGATTGCCCCCTCTCCCGGAGGAGAGGGGGCGTGCTTCAGGGACGCTACGGCGTGCAGGCCGTCACGGTGACGTCGTCGAGGAACCAGCCGTCGCCGGTGACGCCGCAGTCGGTGATCGACGTGAAGCCGATGCGGACCGCCCTGCCGGCGCAACCCGTGGAGGTACCGGTGGCCGCGTTGCAGGCCGCGTCGAGGTCGACCACGGTGTTGACGAAGGTCGACTGGGTGCCGGTGAAGATCGCGGATCCGACGGAGCCGGACGGCGGGCAGTCGGCGGCGACGGTGCCGTTGTAGGTGGCGCCGCTGAGGATGGCCGAAGCCGGGACCAGCGTGTAGTTGGTGCCGTCGACGGAGACGGCCAGCGTGCCGCCGTCGAAGCCGGTCTCGAAGGCCCGGCGGTGCCAGAACGACAGCCGCGTGGTGTTGGAGCCGGCGGGAACCGTGATGCCGCCCGTGCCGTTCGGCTGGGCGTAGGTGAAGGCGTTGTTGCCGTAGTCGGAGGTGCAGCTCAAGCTGCCGCCGAAGCGGAAGATCTTGGTGCCGGCCCGGGCGGTACAGGTCTGGATGCCGCGCCAGCTCGCCGCGCTGCTGCCGGAGAGGAAGACGCCGCTGCTCCAGTTGCCGAGGCCGGTGCCGGTCTCGAAACCGTTGGTGTAGAGGGTGGTGGTGGTGCAGGCCGGACACGCGCCGGTGGTGGCCGAGGCCTGCGTCGAGTTGCCGGACTCGCAGGTGGCGCTGTTGGCCGCGCGCACGACGTAGAAGTAGCCGGTGTTGCAGGTCAGGCCCGTGTTGGAGAACGACGTGGTCGTCGAGGTGCCGACCTGGGTGTAGGGGCCGCCGGAGGTGGAGGCGCGCAGGATGTGGTACTCGGTGGCGCCGCTCACGGCCGACCAGGAGAGATTGATGGTGTTGGGGCCGGAAGCCGTCGCCGTCAGGCCCGTGGGGGCCGCGGGCGGCGTGCAGGGGGCCGACGCCGGTGTCACCGAGACGCAGGCGCTGGGCGCCGAGGCGCAGGCCTCGTTGCCGCTCGGATGGGCGACGACCTGGTAGTAGTAGGTGAAGCCGTTGGCCACCGTGGTGTCGGTGAACGCGCCGGTGGCGTCGTTGCGGATCTTCACGAAGCCGGAGTTGCAGCCCTGCTCGTTGCGGTAGACGTCGAAGACGCCCGTGCCCGTGAGGGCCACCGCCACCTGGTTGGAGCCGGGGGTGAGGGAGACCGCCGGCGCCGCCGGCGCCGCGCAGCCGGCGAAGGTGACGTTGGCGCCGGCGTCCGTGGTGCAGGCGATGCCGTGCCGGTTGAAGGCGGCGAACAGGGCGCCGCCGTGGGGCGTGCCGTTGGCGAGGTTGCCGTCGTCGTCGTCCACGGCCCGCAGGGTCTTCCACAGCGAGCCGGTGTTGCAGCCGTTGGAGGTCCACGGCGAGGAGCTGGTGGTGCAGGTGAAGGCCCGCGTGGCGGTGGAGCGGGAGAGGTACCAGAGCCGGTCGGCGATGGTCCAGGCGCTGCCGGAGCCGGGGCTCGGCAGGTCGCGGTTGACGAAGTCCCACAGCGCCTCGGAGGAGATGTAGGACTCGCAGTGGCCTTCCCGGTTGCACGGTCCCACGTAGCCGATGGCGCTGGTGGGGCAGCGCGTCTGGGTGTAGTTGGCCACCGTGTGCGGCGTGTTGGAGGCGTGCTTGCCCCAGTCGATGTCGCGCACGCCGGTGCAGGAGGTGCAGGCGTCGCCGTAGCCGCCGCAGTTGCTGGTCCGGAAGCCGGGACCGATGCAGGAGGCGTGGGTGCCGAGGGCCGCCGTCCAGTCGCCGTAGGTCTCGCCCGTGCCGTTGTCCGGGGACGAGCCGCTGCCGTCGTTGGTGTCGAGGCCGTGGCCGTACTCGTGGAGCGAGACGCCCTCGATCTCGCCGGTGTTGCCGCAGCCGCCGCCCGAACGGTAGAAGTTCACCGTCGAGCCGTTCCAGAAGGCGTTGCAGGTCAGGTTGATGTTGACGTTGGCGGTGAGCTGGGCGTTGAGCCAGGTGTTCGACGGCAGCCAGCCGCGCGCCTGCTCCTTGGCGCGGTTCAGGTGGTAGTACTGGGTGCGGGCGGAATGGGTGTTGCCGGCGCCGCCGAAGCCCGGGGTGGTGCAGTCGGAGCCCGTCGAGGTGCCGAAGACGAGGTCGCCCGCGCCGTTGGCGGTGACGGAGATGGCGCCGCAGTTGTCGGAGATCCGCACGTACTGGCCGGCGAGGCTGGAGGTCACCGTGCCGCCGCCGAAGGTGTAGACGCCGGCGCTGTTGGTGAAGCCGCCCGAGGACAAATTGGTGAAGGGCACCGGCAGGTTGGTCGAGGCGCCGAGGACTTTGGCGCCGCCGGTGGCCTGCGCGTAATGGTTCATGTCCGTGAACGAGAGGATCTCGCCGGTCGCGGCGTCGACCTGGGCGCGCCAGGTGCCGTTGTCACCGTCGCGCCGGAAGGTGAACTGCCAGACCGTGGCGAGACCGCGGCCGCGGCCGAAGGCGAAGCCCTCGCCCGACGCCTTGTCGGTCTCCGCCGCCGGCAGCAGGCGGAGCGAGCCGGCGTCGAGGAAGGAGTCGGCGCCGGAGAAGCCGCCTACATAACTCTCCAGGGCGGCCAGCGCCGCCTCGCGGGAGAGCTTCGCGGCCTGCACCCTGGCGTTGCGGTGGGGCAGGTTCTCGGAGCCGAACTGGATCAGATTGCCATTGTTGACCCGGAAGACGACGCGCGCGCCTTCCACCACCAGGCCGTCCAGGGTCACGTCGTAATCGACGAACCAGACGTGATCGGCGGGCTGGCCGGAGCGGCCCTGGTTCAGCGCCAGCGAACGGGCGTCCACACCCAGGAGCCGGGAGACGCGCGGCAGGAAGCCGCGGGCGATGGTGTCGAGGGTCGAGAGGTCCGGCCGCGCCTTGCCGCCGAGGACCGACTTGTCCAGGCCGTTGCCCCGGCCCGGAACCCAGGGAATGCCGTCGCCTTCCGCGCTGTCGATCCGGCCGGTACGCCGGTCGATGTGCGCCTTCCACTTGTCGCTGGCGCCGAGCCGGAACGCGGCCCAGCCGTCGCGGACCTCCGGCTCCAGGGAGCTCTGGACGTCGTCGACCGGATCGAGCGCCTGGGGAGCCGACAGCCGCTCGCTGACGAAAGCGAGACTGTCGAGGGAACCGGCGCTCTTATCCTCATCTTTCATGACCTGCGCCGTCGCCGGCTGAGCCAGGACAGACAGCAAACAAGTCGTTGTGATCGCGGCCATCATCGAACGAAATCGCACACTCATGACCTCACGCTCTCCTTCTCTGCTAAAGACCTGCTGTTTCATCGATTGAATGAAGACGGGCCTACATGCCGAGATGAGGATCTGACGAGCCGCTGAAAAGCGGAGGACCGCGTGGAGAGGGACTGCTATACTGCCCGGCCTGAGCCGATGGCAAAGCTTTTCCTCCGTCGTTGCGCCCCGGGGGCGCGGAGAGCTGGCAAGGGGACGTCTGAGAGGATAGGTGCGTGGCGGGAGGAAAAGCGAGCCTTTCTCCTCGCGGTCGTCTTCTTCGCCCTGGCGGCGGCCGCCTCCGCCGCTCCCGTCCCGTCCGCCAAGCCGCCCAACCTGGTCCTCATCACCCTGGACACCACCCGCGCCGACCACCTCGGCGCCTGGGGCTGGCCGCATGCCCGCACGCCCAACCTGGACGCCCTGGCGGCGCGGGGCGTGCGCTTCGCCCGCTGCGACACGGCGGCGCCGATCACCCTGCCCAGCCACGCCACCATCCTGACCGGCCTCTATCCGCCCCGGCACGGCGTGCGCGACAACGGCGCCTTCACGCTGTCAGCGAAGCTGGAGACCGTGGCCGAGCGGCTGGCGGCGCGGGGGTACGACACCGCCGCCGTGGTCTCGGCCGTGGTGCTGGCCCGCCGGCACGGCCTGAACCAGGGGTTCCGGATCTACGACGACGACCTGGGGGAGGGCTACGCCGCCGGCACCCAGGTGAGCGAGCGGACGGCCGAGGCCACGACCGCCGCCGCCCTGGCCGCCGCCGGCAAGCTGAAGCCGCCGTACTTCCTCTGGGTCCACTACTTCGACCCGCACGACGAGTACCGCCCCCCCACCCGCTTCGCCGATCAGGCCAAGGGGCCGCACCGGCTCTACGACGGCGAGATCACCTACATGGACGACCAGATCGGCCGCCTGCTCGCCCGGCTGCCCAAGGACGCCGCCGTCGTGGTGGTGGGGGACCACGGCGAGATGCTGGGCGAGCACGGCGAGTCCACCCACGGCCTGCTGCTCTTCCAGGCGGCCCGGCGGGTGCCGCTGATCCTGGCCGGCTCCGGCGTGCCGAAGGCCAAGGTCTCCGACTGTCTCGCGCGCACCGCCGATGTCGCCCCGACGCTGCTGGCCCTGGCCGGAGCGCCCCTGTCCGCCGCGTCCGCCGGCCTGGACGGCCGCCCGCTCCTGCCGCTCGCGGCCCGCTGCGACCGCGTCAGCTACAGCGAGTCCTTCCTGCCGTTCTTCGCCTACAAGTGGTACCCCCTGCGGTCGCTCGCGGACGGCGCCGCGCTCTTCCTCAAGGCGCCGGAGAGCGGGCTGTACCGGGACGACAAGACGGACCTCGCCGCCCGCGAGCCCAAGGCCGTGGCCGCATGGGAGAAGCGGCTGGCCGCGATGCTGGCGGGGATGGGGGAGACCCTGGAGCCCGCCGTCCGCGCCGGCGGCACGACCGAGGAGCAGCGCCGCGAGCTGGCCAGCCTCGGCTACGTGGGCGGCGGCTCCGGCGGCCAGGTGCGGGGCGACCTGCCGGACCCGCGGGAGATGGTCGGATTGGCCCAGGATCTCCACCGCGCCGCGGCCGCCGTGCAGGAGGGGCGGTGCCCCGAGGCCCTGCCGCAGCTGACGGCTATCGTCAAGCGCGATCCGCACAACGTGCCGGCCCTCTCCCTCGCCGGGTTCTGCCTGCGCCGGGCGGGGCGGCACGAGTCGGCCCTCAACGCCTTTCAGCAGGCGGCGCGGGAGAGCCCCACCGCCGCCGATCCGGCGGCGGGAGCCGGCGCGGCCCTGCTGGCCCTGGGCCGCAAGGACGAGGCGGAGAAGGAGCTGCGGCGCGCCCTGTCCCTCGACCCCAGCCATCCCGACGCCGCCGCGGACCTGGCGCGCCTGCTGCGCTCGCGGGGGGACGCCGCCGGCGCCCTGAAGGCGCTGGACGCCGTCATCGAGGCCGGGGCCGGCGCGCCGGGGGTCTACCTGGAGCGGGCCCTGGCGCGGTCCGCGGCCGGACGCCTGGAGGACGCCCTGCGCGACTTCCGCGAGGCCGCCCGCCGCGGCCCCGCCGATCCGGCGCCGCTGGAGGGCGCCGCCCGCGCCGCCTACCAGCTCGGCCGTCACCGCGAGTCGGCGCAGCTCTTCGAGCAGCTCCTGCGGCTCCAGCCCAACCGCCTGGACCTCTGGAAGACGACCGGCGCCCTCTACCTCTATGATCTCGACGACCGGGCCGCCGCCGTGCGCTGCTTCCGCCGCGCCCTGACGCTGGAGGTGGACCCGGCGGAGAAGGTGAAGCTGGAGGAGCTGGTCAAGGAGCTGGACGGGTAGGGGGGAAGGGCCCCCGCCCGCCCCGGACGAGCACGGACGGGGCACGGACGGACACGGAAGGCAAGGACGGCGGGGAGCCCTGTATTTTCCTGTCGTCCGTGTCCGTCCGTGCTCGTCCGTGTCCGTCCGGGGCGGGCGGGGGCTCCCGGGGGGGCTTGCCGGAATCGCTTTTCCGCAACAAAATACCCTCGCTTTTCCAGACAGGGGATTTTGGAGGTTCGCGCCGCTTGATGAAGGACTTTCTGCGCAAGGTGTCTCTCTTCGCCGACCTGGACGACGCTCAGCTCGAGCGTCTGGCGGGTCTGCTGCAGGAGGAGCACCATCCCGCCTACAAGCTCATCTTCCGGGAGGGAGACCCGGTGGACGCCTTCTACCTGGTCCACGACGGTCTGGTGACCGTGTTCCGGGACCAGGAGGGCAAGCCCCAGCAGGTGCTCGCCCGGCTGGAGGAGGGGGGCTTCTTCGGCGAGATGGGCCTGCTCAACGACAAAGCCCGGCGCTACGCCTCGGCCCGCACCGCCGCGCCCACCACCCTGCTGCGGATGGACAAGCCCGCGCTGATCGACCTCCTCGCCACCAACCCCGGCCTGGAGCTGAAGTTCCGCGCCGAGGTCATCCGCCGCCACGGCATGAACGTCTCCGCCCTGCTAGGGCTGGCCGGCCAGCGCGACGTGCGCATCCGCCTGGGGGTCGACGCCATGCTGGAGATGGAGGACGGCGCGCGCCTGCCGGTGACGCTGGAGAACCTTTCACTGGGCGGCGTGGGCCTCTCCGGAGTGCCCGAGAACTGGCAGACCGGCTACCTGGTGAAGTTCCGCCTGGGCCGCCCCGGCGAGCCGGCCATCCTCGACGTCAGCGGCACCATCACCTGGCGGGAAGGGGACACCATCGGCATCGCCTTCGGCCCCGAGGCCGCCGGCAACGCCCTGCTCGTGCAGCGGGCGTTGCGGCGGTTCCTGGAAGGCCGGCGGTAGAGCGGTCAGGGTGGGTTGCCCTGGCGGCGGCGTACCCTTCGAGACCTCACCCCCTGGCCCCATAGGCGTTAACCTTTCCTCCGGGCGAGGAGCCGAGCCGCTGAAGAGGCTTCAGCGGCTTGGCTTTTTCGTTTTCGGGGGGAGTCTTGGAGACGGCTGAAGGTCTGGCTGGAAGGGGTG
>DASVAS010000011.1:0-8396 GCA_036376245.1 Thermoanaerobaculia bacterium
TGATGGATGAAGGGGGCTCGGATACCTGGGGCTGGCGCCCCAGGCTGTTCAACGGTCGGCCCCTTTCAGGGGCGTATCCTTCCCGGTAGGTCGTCCCTGCCCGGGCGGAGCGACGGACCGCTCTACCGTGCCCGGCCCGGCATCAGGCGGCGCCTACTTCACCTTCCGGTACTGCGCCTCCAGATGCGGCCGCCCTTCGCGGACTTCCTTGACCAGGCCGTCCGCGCGGCGGCGGCGGAGGGCGGCGGCGATGGCGCGGGGATCGACGTCGCGGCGCAGGACCGCGCCGTAACGCCGGCGGATTTCGGCGGCGATGCTGGTGGCGGTGAAGTGCACGTCCGGCGGCCAGTGCTCCAGCACGTGGTCCAGAGCGTGGCTCAGCTTGGGCTTGCGGCCGAGCGTCACCTCCGCCGTCTCGGGCGGCATCGTCCGAGCCTGCTGCACCACCTGCCCGAGACGCTCCGCCATCTCCCGCAATTCCCCCAGATGCTGAGAAGCCGCTTCGAGCTCCGCGGCGTGCCGGGCCCGCTCTTCCCCATGCAGCTTCTCCTGCTGCGCGTAATAGGCCTGCTGCTGGGCATGGAACGCCTCGCGCTCCTGATGGAACGCCACCGTCCGCTGCAGGCTCTCGATCATCGCAGAAAGCGAAGGGGGCTCAGCCATACGTTCTCATCCTTTCCCGGGACGCCGGCCCGATGTCGGGCCATGTCGCTCCAAAGTCCCTGGCGCCGGGACAGAGTCCGTCCACTCGGCTCCAGAGTCGGGCCATGTCGCTCCGATATCCCCTGACTCCGTGACGGAGTCCGCCCACCTCGCTCCACAGTCGGGCCATGTCGTCGCGCCTCCAGCGTAGGTCGCGCCGATGCCGGAAGACTCCGCTCCATGGCCGGTCCATGTCGCTCCAGAGCCAGAGGATTTCGTCACGCGATCATCTCACATCGTCACCCCACCGGGCCATATCGCTCCGCCGTCTCGGGACATCCTCACGGAAGGAGTTGAATTCGTTTCACTGTCAGGCCAATTTGTCATGACCTGAGGAGATATCATTACGATATGAAGAGACATCGCCCCAAAGTCGATTGGAGTCGCCCCGTTATCCCGAGGCGTCCTCTCAAATCGCAGAGAATTCGTAACGCTGTTGATCCATGTTACAGCGCTCGGTATTGATGTCGCTACGACTTTCCGAGGATCTGTAACGAAGTCGATCCGCGTCGCGACGACATCGATGGGCGTTGTCACGATATCTACTGACTTCGTAACGCTGCGAAGCTATGTCGTCACGCTGCCTGGGGGTTCCCAGGCGCGGGAGGGGGGTGTTGCGCCGATGTCGAGCCACGTTGTCACGACGGCGGCGGAGATGCCATGGTGACGCGGATGAAGGCCGGCGGGGAGCCGGCCCGCGGCTAGTCTCGCTCGCAATCAGGAGAGTAGAGCGGCGACACGGCGCGTCCGGTCCTTCAAGAGGGTCGCCTGAGGATCAGGGCTCTGCGGGCGGGCCTCGGGATTGTCGAAGACGGGCCGATCTTGGTCGGAGCCGCGCAGCAGATACGACGTGATCTCCTTTCCCAACTCGCGCTCCTCGGCGGGGTTCCGTGGGAGCGGCCAGCGCAGGGCGGCGTAGATCTCTCGCCGGTACAGGTCGTAGGAGGAATCGATGAGCTCCCCGTAGTGAACGCCGCCCGCCACAGCGGACCGGTAGGCGAAGACCGCGACCATGATCCCGATAGGCAGAGCCCAGAGCGAGGAGACGCTCCAGAAACAGAAGAGGATTCCCCAGATCCAGAGCTGAGCGGCGGAGTCCAACCGGGCCCGGGCTTCGCTCAACTCCTCGCGAGGCAAGGGAGGGAGGAGCAGCCAAAGGCGCGGCCAGCACAGGACTCCATCCAGGCCGTACTTGATCCGGGGACGGCTCTCGGCGGTGCGGAGAACGTTGCCGAGCCTCGTCGGCATGAGGTCGGAAAGCTCCGAGGGGACCCAGAGGAGCCGGGCTTCCAACTCCTGATACTTGCGGCATTCCTGAGGAGTCAGATCATCGAATCTCTCGCTCAACGACGCGAAACGGGCTTCCAGCCTTTCGATCCGCTTCCGCTTCCGCGTCAGCATGAATCCTGAGAGAGGGGATAGCAATGCCGGCCAGTATCCTTCCAGGAAACGGAGAGCCGCCCAGGTGAACCTCTGGACCACGAACGCGGACAGGCCGGTCAGCAGAAGGATGACCACCAGCAGCAGAACCTGCGACGACGTCTTCTGCTGCTCGAGCCACGTCAACGCCTGCCCCCAGGCTCCCCTCTCCATGAGCGTCAAAGCCGCGCCGCCCAACCAGAAGGCGAAGGCCGGGGTCAGCAGAGCAGCCAGCCACTGATCGGCCAGCTTGCTGCTCAGAGATTCCCAAGGAGCCGCCATGCTCGTTTATCGCCGTCGTCTCAAGGCCACGCCATGCAGGGGACACTTCGGGATGCGTTCGGGAACCGCCCGGAGAGAAGCCCGATGATCGCATTGAGGACATTGATACTGAAGCAAGGGAATCCGTCCAGGGTCACCGGCAAGAGCGGCATAACCTCTACCGCCGCCACCGCCTGCTACCGCCTTCGCGGCGGCGGGCTTCTTGGCGGCGGTCTTCCTGGCTGTGACCGTTTTGGCGGATTTCTTGGCTCCAGCGGATTTCTTGGCTGGGCTGGTCTTCTTGGCCGCGGTCTTCTTGGCGCCGCCTGATTTGGAGGCAACGAACTTCTTGGCTGCGCTTTTCTTGGCCGCGCTCTTCTTTGCAGACCTGTCTTCGGTAGCCATCGCAAGAGCCCTATAAGAGCCTTGTATTCAGGTATCTACGAGAGTAGCACAGAGGCCGGAGGACGTACCAGCGCACCGCGAGGACCGCGGATCAGTTCCCAGGAGCTGAGCCCGCGCCGCCGATCAGCCGGCCGGACTTGAACGAGAAGCGGGCGACGGGGGCGACCCACTTCTGGAAGGTGTCGATGCGGTCCGGCACGCCTATGCTCTGGCGCAGACCTCCCAGACAGGCATGGAGCTTCCGCCAGGCCCTTGCTTCGGCGGGCGTCATGTCGTCGCGAATCGCGTTGACATAGATCTCGGAGGACTCCGCGAGCTTCTTCGGCGCAAGCTCCTCCACCAGCGCCCACCAACCCGCGTCCGGAACCTGTCCCTGGAGATGCCGGAAGAGGGAGCTGGCCTGATCCGGATAGCCGATCAGAACCGCCAGCAGGACCAGCACGGCCTGATGCTCTCCAGGCGCCTCGGACTCGCCCACGAAGTGATCAAGGGCGCGCTCGTCGAGTTGGGCGCGGATCAGCCGGTAGATGTTCACCAGCCGTTTGGCGCTCCGCGGCGAGACGATCAGCGGAGCGAGGAGGCCCATGAAGGCGACTTCCAGGGGATCGATCTCCAGGGCCGGCGGGCGGGGATCCAGGCGCGGAGCACGCGGTCGAGTGGGTATAGCGATGCTCGGCGGAACGCTGACCGTGTCTTGAGGTTCTGTAGGTTCCGGAGCGGCAGGCGCGGGCGCGGCCTCTCCTCCATCCGCTGGAGCGGGAGCCGGCGCGGCGGCGGATTCGGGTGGAGGGACCGCCGACCCGGCCGCGACCTGGACCGGGACCATGCTGCGCACCAGCCGTGTGAATCCTTCCCGCCTCATGGGCTGGAGGGTGAAGGGAATCTGAAAGATCTTTTCCAGGTAGTGCAGCGGCGTGGACGCCCAGTCGCTCACCTCGTCCTCGTCCAGGAATCCCGCGTGGCTCTCCTTCGCTCCGAGGAACTCGGAGTAGTGCTCCTCCAGGGATCGCAGCAGCCAGCGGGGATCGACGCCCACGACCACCACGAACAGCGGCATGGCCAGGAGTAGGTGGACCGCCTCCAGAACCTTCACTACCCGGTCGCCGGGACAGCGGTCGAGATCGTCCACGTAGAGGACGATGCGATCGATGCGTGGCAGGTCGGGATTCCGCGATGCCGCCCCGTCGCCTGTCATGAGCTGGCTCAGCCGGTCGAAGTCGCGGCGCACGCGGGCGATGAAGCCGAGCCGGCTCTGGTACTCGTGGCTGGAGGCCTGAGCGTGCACGAACTCGCCGATGTCCCGCGGGCCTTCCTTCTTCTGGATCTCCTCCTCCACCTTCAGAAGGCGTTCCTTCTCTTTCGCGAGTTGATCTTTCAGCGTCGCCTCGCTTCGGCGCAGCGATTCCAGTTCTTCACGAAGCGCCTTTTCCTGATCGCTGATCTCCGCCTTGCGCTTCTCCGCCGCGCGATCGATCTCATGCTTCGCCTTCTCAAGCTGGGAAAACGCGCCCGCGATCTTCTGGAGCCATGGCTTCATCCAGGTCGCGGCCTGAACGATCAGAGTCGCCAGAAAGCCCAGGCCGGCCCAGATTTTCTGGAAGGCCTCGCCATGAAGGGCCGCGTAGATGGCAATCCCGACGATCATGGCGACAACCGGAGGAGCGGCAAGAAAGAAAAGGCGCTGGCCCCAGGTCGTCTTTTCCCTGACCCAACGTACCAGTGTTCTCAACTGGCCGGTCAAGCTGGTGACGGTCTGGACGGTCTCGCTCGTGGCCGCCGCGGCGGCGGGCAGGCCGATCCTCTCCGCGGCCCGGCCGAGTTGCTCTCGGACGTTCGGGTCCTGGACCACGAATCGAGCCACCACGCCGGGAAGCATCTTCCCGAGCTCTTCCGCTTTCTGCTCGCGCCGCCGCTCCAGGTCGGTGATCCGCTCCTGGAGATCGCTCCCCTTCGCCTCGGTCTCCCGCACGACGCGTTCCATCTCCGCCAGCCGATCATTCCCCTGTTTGAGCTCCTCGCGGAGGGCCCGCGTCCCGGTCTGGGGGTCCGGGTGCGTCTCCGCGACAAAAAGCGAGAGGTCCTCCCAGATCTTGGTCACCAGGCTGGCCCAGAGGTCGGCGTCGATATAATGCCAGGCGTTGAAGGTGATCTGGACCACGTGGGAGCAATACGCGGTCGGCTCCTGATTCTTCTCGGCCTCCCGGGCGCAGGCCTCGAGAAGCCGGACGCGGTCGCGCATCATCCGCATGAAGAAGCTCTTCCCTGAGCCCCAATCCCCAAAGAGGCCGATGGAGAGCGGCGGCGTGAACTCCCCGGCCATGGCCACGGCGCACAGGGCATTGACCTCGCTCTCGATGCCGAGTTGATCTTTACCAGCCTCCGTGTCAGGGATGTACCCGGGGACGGGACGGGACTGTGCCTCACGACCGGGAGAGCCCAGCCAGTCCTCCCATGCCTCCAGGTTGTCCTCTGCAACGTGATCGCGGATCTGGGCGAGGAACTCTTCCCGGATTTCGGCAACGTCGATGCCCAGGCTGCGAAGATGAGCGGCGCTTTTGGGAACCGGCTCGGTGCCCTCCACCAGGAGAGCCGCGATCAGATGCCGCGCGTGGATTCGGGGGTCCTGGCAGGTATCCTGGCTAATCCTCTGGGCAAGGTTGAAGACAAAGGCTATATCTCTATTGGCGGAGTCTTCAGAGGGGGCGGGAAGGGATTCGAGGTCCTCTCGATCCGCCAGGTCCAGAGCGGCGATCAGATCCTCGGTGTTCCTACGCTGACGCAGGGTCGTCGCCAGGAAACTGGGGGCATAGAAATCCAGGCCTTCGATAGCGGCCCCATGCAGCGCACAGCCGGCCAGGAGGGCGACAGAATCCGTCGGCTCACGTTGACTTTCCAGCAGAAACTTGGTGGCGGCTCGGACGCATTCCGATGCGCCTTCCGTCATCATTTGCTGGTCTGTCAGCGTGTGGAGGTCAAGGGGCGGAACGGGACCAGAGGATGACTCCATCGAGGCCTTGGTTTCAAGCTGTTCCTCAGGAGCCAGTCCTACAGGCGGATTCTCAGGAATCCGGGAGATGAGTCGGCCTACACCTACAATCTCCTGAGAGATTTGAGCGAGCACGCCATCCTGGTCTTCCGGAGAGAACAGCGAGAGAGGTCTGGCGTTGTGTGGCCGAACCGAGAGAGGAGCAAGCCAATCCACCTCCTGCCATTGGCAGGGCTCAACAATGATCGGAACGAGGAGGAATGGCCGGTCGGAAAGCCGTCTTTGAAGGAGAGCTGGCGCTTCGACTTGTCGGACGAAATCAGATTTCAAAAAATTCTGAGAAATCAACAGGATCGCGACCGAAGCGCGTTCGATCACGCCTAGCAAGAGCTCCCTCCACTCCTTATCCTTGAAACCCTTCTCGATCGGGCTGAGAAAAATCTCACTTTCATACGGACCGCCCAACGCGGCTTCAAGATGCTTCTCCAAACGCCCTACCCACGACTGATCGTTGTGGCTAAAGGAGATATGGATTATCGGTCGGTCCACCCCAATATTTTAGCGAGCTTGGGGAAGATTTACGAGACAGACTGCGGCAAGGCGTCCCCACTCCCGGAGACGCCTCGCTTTCCGCACCGGTCACTTACCCGGCTGAAGGTGCCCGCAGCTCGACGCCCGGACGACCTCGAACGCCGCGTTGCCGGCCAGCCTTGCGGGCATGTGGCCCACCAGAGGTTCTGGACCATCTTGCCTTGCGGTAGGAGGCCCGCGCCAGGACCACGATCGCGGCGAATTCGACGTCTTCGCCGGTCCCTTCGTGAAGAACGCCGCCTGCCGAGCGCGACGGGACCGCGGGCACCGATCCGGTTCCGCCATCCGGTGGTTCCCCCTCTCCCGTCAGAGAGAGGGGGAAGGTGAAATTCGAAGCGCGGTCCGCTCCGGCCTCTGAGTCAATCGCAGATCGGCAGGGCGCAGGGCCATTCGATGCAGCAATAGTTGCAGCAGCCGGGGGCGGAACAGACCCATCCGCACCGGTGGTCGGCCGAGGCGGGAGCGGAGGCGAGGGCGCCGAAGAGCGCCGTCAGGGCCAGGGCGAGCAGCAGGATCTTCTTTCTCATGATTGGTCTCCTGGAATTAGGGTGAACCTCTCATAGAAACGGTGTTGAGGGGGCGGGGTAAGGGGACAGGCGCGGCCCGCCAGAACGCCTCAGCCCTGGGCGGGTCGGGTCAACCACCGCACCTCGGACCAGGCGACGCCGGCCTCGCGGGTGGCCAGCCGGGGCGGGCGGCAGGCCCCTGCCCGCGGGTGGCCGGATCTATGAATGGCCCTTGCTCTGAGGCATGACGCCGGGACCGGCCGGCTCAGCGGGCGGCGACGCCGGCCATCTGATGCGAGCCGGCCATCTGGGCGCAGGAGTCGGCGCAACGGAGGCAGGCGTCGGCGCAGCGCCTCATGACCTCGTCGTCTCCCATGCTCCGGCAGGAGTCGGCGCAGCGCGCGCAGACCTCGGCGCAGACGCCGCAGGTCAGCATGTGCAGGTCCGAGCCGCGCAGCATGAAGTCCTCGCTGGTGTGGCAGATCTGCGCGCAGTCGAGCAGCAGCCGGATGTGGGACGCCTCGGCATGCCGGCCCCCCTTCTCCAGGCAGTGGTGGACGGTCTGGACGCAGATGTCATGGCACTCATGGCAGTTCTCGATACAGCGTTTCATCTCGGCGCTCAGGTGGTGTGGCATGGAAGTACCTCCTTGTTGAAACAGACCGCAAACCGCAGCCGGGTTGGCGTTCCATTGGATTCGGAGCAACATCCGTACCTGAGAAGAAGGTCAGCCCGCGCAGGGGCCCGGCCGGGGCTCTGTCCTCCGTTCTCATCCTTTCCCGGGACGCGGGCCCGATGTCAGGCCATGTCGCTCCGAAGTCCCCTGTCATCGTGACGAAGTCCGCCCATCTCGTTCCACAGTCGCGCCATGTCGACACACGGTCAACAGATATCGCGCCGAGATGGTCGTCGCGATATCCCGATGATTTGCGGGAACGTCGCTCCGTGTTGCGACGATCTCCCCAGGCGTCGTCACGAAATCTCCTGACTTTGTGACGCTGCGGGGCTGTGTCGTCACGCTGCCTGGGGGTTCCCAGGCACAGGGAGGGAGTGTTGGGCCGATGTCGAGCCACGTTGTCGTGGCGCTCCCTGATCTACGGGGCCCCTCAACGTTGTCTCAGGCTGCCCCGGGTAAGACACACTGAAAGATAGGGGCGGGAATGATCCCCCCTCCAGTTCATCAAGGAGAACCGAATGAAGAGGGTCTTTCTGCTCTGCTTTTCCCTGTTGCTCCTCGGCTTCGCCACCACCGTCCCCACCACCGCCGCGAGCTGTTGCCGCCCCGAGTGCTCGGTCAGCAGCGACTGCAACAAGAAGTGCGGCGTGGGCCTCGGCACGTGCGTGCAGGCCAACTCCTGCTGCAAAGTGTGTATCTGCTCGGCGACCTAGTGTAGTGGGTCCTATATTCGGGAACATCTGTTACCCTCATCTGGTATGGAATACTGCCAGGAGGGAAGATGAGGGTAGCGGTTCCGATAGTTCTTTCGGCAGAGGAGAGGGCAGAGCTTGAGCGGCTTGCGCAGGGC
>DASVAS010000014.1:0-135801 GCA_036376245.1 Thermoanaerobaculia bacterium
GGGAGGGGTCGGGAGAGGGTCGGGGTGAGGGCCCGGGCCGCCCTACGGCGCCCCCACCCACTTCCCCGTATTCCCCACCTCGAACCCGTCGTTGAACAGCGGCGACGTCCTGACGCAGTCCCCCGTGTAGTTGATCCGCGGCCCCGCCGCCACCATCTGGAAGTCGGTGACCCTCAGCGCCCGCAGGTCGTGCGGCCCCAGCAGGCCGGCCCACTTGTTGACGGTGAAGCGGTCGCTCTGGGCCGTCAGCGCGATGGTGCCGCCGTCCGCCAGCAGGATGCCGTACTTCTGCATCGCCCGCGCCACCACCCGCGCCCCCTCGTTGGGCAGGGTGTGCAGCGGGTAGTCCGCCCGCAGCCGCAGCCGCGCCCCGTAGGGCGGCGCCGTGGCCGGGCCGGACGTGGCGTTCGTCGAGTGCGTGGCCGGATGGACGTACACCAGCCGGCGCATGCGGCTGTTGGGGAGGATGAAGCGGATGGCGTGGTTGATCTCCCCCGCCTCGACCTCGTCGGCGCTGAAGAGCAGCGGCGCGATGGGGAACCCGGCGGCGTCGGCGCTGGTGCACTGCTCCCCCCGTCCCGCCGGCGGATAGGTGAGCTTCATGTTCCACACCGCCAGACAGCCGCCGTAGAAGGTGTTGGTGCCGTCGATGTTGGCCCGCCACATCTCGAACAGACGGTTGCTGGGCCGGTGGACCACGATCAGGTGGCAGTCCCCGTCGCCGGCGCACTCGTAGCCGTCCTCCCCCTCGATGGCGCCGCCCGCCGGCACCGGCACCTGGGCGAAGTCGCAGTCGGGGCTGAAGAAGTCGCCCGTGGAGGTGAAGGAGCGGAACGGCGTCCCGGCGTCCGCCTCCAGCACCTCGATGCTGAAGTCGATCTGCATCGCGCCCCCGCCCCAGCCGCCCACGCCGTTCAGCCAGGCGATCACCGCCGCCGACTCCGGATCGACCGGCGCCGCGGAGACGTCCTGGTACCAGGGGGAGTCCGCCGGGAAATAAGGACCCTGCCCGGCCGGCGGCTGGGCCAGCGCCGGCACCGCCAGGAGCAGGGAGAGACCTGCCCATCTAAGGATAGCCATGCGGCAATTGTACTAAAGGCGGGCTACTCTAGGGCCATGAAACCGACCGAAACCCTGGCGCGCGAGACCACACCGGACGGCGAGGAGCTGGCGCTCACCCGCCGGGACCGCGTCTACCTGCTGAGCATCGGCGGCATGGAGCTGATGACCAGCCGCGCCCACGGCTCGGAGGACGCCCTGGCGCGCCTGGCGTACGAGGCCCTGGGAAACCGCAAGGCGCCGCGGGTGCTGATCGGCGGCCTGGGCTTCGGCTACACCCTGCGCGCCGCCCTGGACCACCTGCCGCCCGGCGGCCATATCGTGGTCAGCGAGTTCTTCGCCTCGCTGCTGGAGTGGAACCGCGGCGTCCTGGCCGACCTCGCCGGCCACCCGTTGGAGGACCGGCGGGTCCAGGCCGTCCGCGCGGACATCTGGGACCGCCTGGACGCGGGCGACCGCTTCGACGTCATCCTCCTCGACGTGGACAACGGTCCCGAGGCCTTCACCCTGCGCGCCAACAACCGCCTCTACACCCCGGCGGGCCTGGACCGTCTCCGCAACGCCCTGACGCCTGGAGGCGTCCTGGCCGTCTGGTCCGCCCACCCCTCCCCCGACTTCGAGCGCCGCCTCCGCCGCGCCGGCTTCGACGCCTCCTCCAAGCACGTCTCCGCCCGCACCGGGGTCGGGGGCAAGGGAAGGAAAGACACGATCTTCCTCGCCCGGCGTACTTGACGGCTACTGATGGACTGGTCAGCTCCATTCGGGCCACCGACAAGTCACTGCCCGCACAATTCCTGGCGCTCCGTCCTTATACCGGGGACCTCCAGGAGAAAGTGCGGACGCTGTCCGCACAATCGGCAAACCCGCCAGAAGCATTGGTAGACCATCTCTCCTATAGCCACTTCGAGCTGCTCATCGGCCTGGAGGACGATCTGAAGCGCAGCTTCTACCAGACCGAAGCCATCCGCGGTCAGTGGTCTGTGCGGGAGCTACGGCGACAGATTGGCTCTCTGCTGTTCGAGCGCACCGGCCTCTCCATCGACAAGGCCAGGCTGGCGGAGGTGGTCCGGCAAGGAGCTGAGACCAATATCCCCGCGCTCGCCATCCGTGACCCCTCACCTGACCCAGATCTCCTACGACTGCCCCAGGCCACCGTACTTGACGGGCACTTGACGGAGAAGGTTTCCGGCACCTCCACCAGATCCCATTTCTCTTTCTTTTCAGCCACTTAGGCCGCCCAATTTACTTGATGGGTACTTGATATGCCTCGCCCTCTGAAGGCATCTCCTCATCCCAACGGTCCCAGGGATCCGGTGGCACGGAAGGAACGTTGGCGAGAACACGGTCGAAGGCTTCGCGATCACCCTGTCGGGCCAGGGCTTCCAGGTAGTCCTCCGTCATCAGCGCTGACATCTTCTCCGCCACCGCCGTGCTGACAAGCTGGTTGATCGAGACCTTCTCCTTCTTGGCGAGGCCCTTGAGCTGCCGGTGGAGTGAGTCCGGAAGACGGATGCTGAGAGTCGCCATGGTCAACCTCCGATCACATCGAGGAACGCCTTGGGTGTCACGACTTGAATCCCGAAGCGCCCGGCCACCGCGAAGTGCTTATCGTTGAAGGTGACGACATATCCGGCCCGGGAGGCGACGGCAAGCTCCAGGACCATATCGTCTTTGGGATCGGGCAGGCTCGGCCGCCAGAGGAAGAAGATCTTCTGCCGGTGCGCGACCGAGCAAAGGTACCGGACAACAGAGAGGACCTCCTTCTCTCCCAGGTCCGTCGCGCGATGCAGCACATCCTCATACTCCAGAACCAACGGTACCGAGACACAGATCTCGAATCGCCCCTGCCGCAGCAGCGAGACGAGCCGGAACGCCACGCCCTCGCGAGAGCGAAACGCCGACACGAGAACGTTGGTATCCAGCACCACCCGCACAGTGGACATGGTAGCACATACGGTATCATGAAGGCTCGACCGCTCCCGCCCTGGGCGAAATCTGAAGAGCCCGGTGCTTCAGCGCCGGGCTGCCAGCCGATCCTCTCCCCTTCTTCGCCCCGAGGGGGCGATGCCTTTCAAGGCTCAAACCTGCCCGCCGTGAACCAATGCCGGCGGAAGTACCCGCCCATCCGCTCGAACAGATCCCCGGCGAGCTTCCCCTGGGCCAAAGCCTCCTGGAACACCATCCACGCCGCGAGCGCATCCTGGCGCAGCCCCCAATTTCTCAGGATCGAATAGCTCTCCGCCGCAAGCCGTGCCGCGCGGGCCAGCTCTCCTTTCCTGACGAGCACCTGCGCCAGATCGATCGTGACCAGCACCACCTCCTGGCTCAGGTCCCTCGCCCGGAATTCGTCCCAGAGCTGGACCAGAATGCTCTCCGCTTCGTCGTATTTTCCGAGCCGGTCCGCGATCTTCCCCTCCACCCAATGCAGGCGGAGCTGCGTGAGGTCGTCCCAGAACTGCTCGAACAGAGGCCGGGCATGTTCCCCGGGCGGATTGCCAACCTGGACTACCAGCAGCGCCGGGGCGGCGAAGGGGGCCCATTCCCCACCTGAGCGAAATCCGCTGAGTTTGTCCGCCCCGCGGGGGCAAAGGCATAAAGCCTGGCGCTTCAGCGCCAGGAACAGCGACCCCTCCCGCCCCAGAGTCCCGAAGGGACGCAGGCACGGCACGCCGCTTCCACCGCCGGAATCACCACCGGCCCAACGGGCCGGGAGACCTCAGCCCAGGGCATCCGAGGCCGAAGGCCGATGCCCTGGGTAAGAAAGTCCCCGTACCTTCCCCGGCGGCCTGAAGGGCCGCGAGAATCCCCCCGGGATCGGCCGGCTTCGGCTCAGCCGGGGTTCTCGCGCCTCCCTCGCTCCCCAGGAGACCCACGCCCTGAAAGGCGAAATCTGAACAGCCCGGTGCTTCAGCGCCGGGTTGGCAGACGGTCTCCTCCCCTCTTCGCCCCGAGGGGGCGATGGTTCAGGTCTTGGGACCAGGAGATGGGGACCATTCTTGCCAGCAGCCTGTTCAGCTATTATTGGGCTCCTCGAATCACGCTCCCAGCAGGTCCCAGCGCGACCCAAGACGAGGGGCTGGATTCAGAAGCCCAGGGATGCGGCGGCAACCTCTGGGCATTTGAGTTCTCAGGAGTTCGTGCGCCCGATGAGCAAGCTCGAAGAAATCCAGCCCAACGCCTCGATCCGCGGCATCCTTCCCGATGCCTTGGTGAACGTCGTGAGCGTGCATTGGCACGGTTCGGAGGCCCTTGAGCTGACCTACAAGGATGCAGCCGGCAAGCTCGGCAGCGAGCTCCTATACCGTCACGACGAGCCGCGGATCGAGATCGCCGAGAAGGGACGCCCGTGGAGCTTCGACGGCGACGGCGCTCTCTTTCGTCTCGTCTCCGAGGCACAGCGCATCCGCCTGGCTCATCTGTTCGATCCCGTGCTGGCGGTCCATACCTCCGTGGTCGAGCCCCTCCCCCACCAGATCACCGCGGTCTACGAAGCCATGCTGCCGCGGCAACCCCTGCGTTTCCTGCTCGCCGACGATCCAGGCGCCGGCAAGACCATCATGGCCGGTCTGCTCATCAAGGAGCTGATCGCGCGCGGCGACCTACAGCGCTGCCTCATCGTATGCCCGGGGAGCCTCGCCGAGCAGTGGCAGGACGAGCTCTACCGCCGCTTCCACCTGCCGTTCGAGATCCTCACTAACGACAAGCTCGAAGCCGCCCGCACCGGCAACTGGTTCCTCGAAGCCAACCTCGTCATCGCCCGCCTCGACAAGCTCTCGCGCAACGAGGACGTGCAGCAGAAGCTCCAGGCGCCGGATTGCCGGTGGGATCTCGTGGTCTGCGACGAGGCGCACAAGATGTCGGCCACAGTTTTCGGAGGCGAGGCCAAGTTCACCAAGCGCTACCGGCTCGGACAGCTTCTCTCGGGCCTCACCCGGCACTTCCTCCTCATGTCGGCGACGCCTCACAACGGCAAGGAAGAGGACTTCCAGCTCTTCATGGCCCTGCTCGACGGCGACCGCTTCGAGGGCCGCTTCCGCGACGGCGTTCACGTCGCCGATGTGTCCGATCTGATGCGCCGGATGGTAAAGGAGAGCCTCCTCAAGTTCGACGGCACACCACTCTTCCCCGAGCGCATCGCCTATACGGTGCCCTACAAGCTCTCGCAGGCCGAGGCGCACCTGTACAAGGCCGTCACCGACTACGTGCGCGAGGAGTTCAACCGCGCCGACGCGCTCCAGAACGACAAGCGCGCCGGCACGGTGGGCTTTGCTCTCACCATCCTTCAGCGGCGCCTCGCCTCTTCGCCCGAGGCGATCCACCAGTCCCTGCGCCGCCGCCGTGAACGGCTGGAAAGTCGCCTCCGCGAGCTTGAAGTCCTCCAGCGCGGCGGCCGGGCAACGGAGGTAGCGTTCACCGTCCCGGTCCTCGACGCCGACGATGTCGAGGACCTCGAAGAGGCGCCGGACAACGAAGTCGAGGCCGCGGAGGAGGAGATCCTCGATCAGGCGACCGCGGCGCGCTCCATCGCCGAGCTCAAGATCGAAATCGGCACGCTTAAAGAGCTGGAAGGCCTCGCCCTCGCCGTCTGTCGCAGCGGCATGGATACCAAGTGGCGCGAGCTCGCCGGTTTGCTCGGGGAGATCTTCACGAGCGCTGCCCGGCTCGCCGATGCCGACGTCGTGGCGGAGCAGGCCGTTCCGCACGGTGCCGGGCCGATCCCCCGGCCCATCCCCTCGCCGCGCCAGAAGCTCGTCCTCTTCACCGAGCACCGGGACACCCTGAACTACCTCGAGAGCCGAATCACGACGCTGCTCGGCCGCAAAGAAGCTGTTGTCACGATCCACGGCGGCATGGGCCGCGAGGAGCGCATGGCGGCGCAGGAATCCTTCCGGCACGATCCCGAGGTGCAGGTGCTGCTGGCTACCGACGCCGCGGGCGAGGGCATCAACCTCCAGCGCGCTCACCTGATGGTCAACTACGACCTGCCTTGGAACCCCAACCGCCTGGAGCAGCGCTTCGGCCGCATCCATCGCATCGGGCAGACCGAGGTTTGCCACCTGTGGAACCTCGTCGCCGAGGAGACCCGCGAGGGCGACGTCTACCGCAAGCTGCTCGACAAGCTGGAAGAGGCCCGCGCGGCACTCGGCGGGCAGGTGTTCGACGTGCTCGGCAAGCTCCAGTTCGAAGGCAAGCCCCTTCGCGACCTGCTCATCGAAGCGATCCGCTACGGCGACAGGCCCGAGGTCCGAGCCCACCTCTCCACTGTGGTCGAACAGGCGCTCAACCGCGAGCAGATCCAGAACCTGCTCGAAGACCATGCCCTCGCCCACGATGCCATGGACTCCAGCCGGGTCCAGCGCATCCGCGAAGACATGGAGCGTTCCGACGCTCGCCGCCTCCAGCCACACTACATCGAGTCGTTCTTTCTCGAAGCCTTTCAGTCCCTGGGCGGCACTTCCCGGCAACGGGAGCCGCGCCGCTACGAAATCACGCACGTTCCGGCCCTGGTGCGCAACCGCGACCGCCTGATCGGTATCGGCGAGCCTGTCCTTCCACGGTATGAGCGCATCGCCTTTGAGAAATCACTCGTGGCGCCGCAGGGCCAGCCGCTGGCCGCCTTCGTCTGCCCGGGACACCCGCTGCTCGATGCTGTGATCGATCTCACCCTGGATCGTCACCGTGACCTGCTGAAGCGCGGCACGGTTCTGGTGGACGAGCGCGACCTGGGCATGCAGCCGCGCGTGCTCTTCTATCTCGAACACGCGCTCCAGGATGCCAGCCTCACCAGAACAGGAGAGCGCCGCATCATCTCGAAACGTATGCTCTACGTCGAGCTGGAACCCGACGGCACCACGCGCCACGTCCACTATGCGCCCTACCTCGACTACCGGCCGCTGGCAGAAGACGAACCGGGAGTGGACGCCATCCTCGGCCGGCCAGAGTGCGCCTGGATCAACCGCGAGCTCGAATCCAAGGCGCAGGGCTACGCAATCGCACGGGTGGTGCCGGAGCATCTCAAAGAGGTACGGGACAACAGGCTCAAGCTCATCGCCAAGACCGAGGCAGCGGTGAAGGATCGCCTCACCAAGGAGATCACCTATTGGGACTACCGCGCCGAACAACTCAAGCTTCAAGAACTGGCCGGCAAGCCCAACGCCAGGCTCAACTCCGGCGAAGCCCGCAAGCGTGCCGACAACCTGCAGGCACGGCTGCACAAGCGACTGGAAGACCTGAAGCTTGAATCGCAGATCTCACCGCTGCCGCCCGTCGTGCTCGGCGGCCTGCTGGTGGTTCCCGCCGGGCTCCTCGCCGCCATGACCGGGCGTCTCCCAAAATCGACCGCTCCCGTAGACACGCAGGTCAGCGCCGCCCGCGCCCGCGCGGTCGTCATGGAGATCGAACGCCATCTGGGCTTCGTACCGACCGACCGGGAGATCGAGAAGCTCGGCTATGACATCGAGAGCCGCGTCCCCGGCACCGGCAAGCTGCGCTTCCTCGAGGTCAAGGGGCGTGCGACCGGCGCGGATACCATCACCGTGACACGCAACGAGATCCTCTATTCGCTCAACAAGCCGGACGACTTCATCCTCGCCATCGTCGAATTCCTCGATGAGCACACCCACCGTGCTCATTACCTGCGCCGCCCCTTCCAGCGTGAACCCGACTTTGGGGTGACGAGCGTGAACTACGACTTCGCCGAGCTCCTGAAGCGGGCGGGAAGACCTTCGTGACGACATCCAGAGAATTTGCGGCCCTCCTCGCCGCGCCCGAGGGCTCACGGCTGGAGTTCAAGGCAGCCACGCGAAAATACGACTTCGAGGAGCTCGTGCGTTACTGCGTGGCGCTTGCCAACGAAGGAGGCGGCAAGATCATTCTTGGCGTTAGCGACAAGCGACCACGCCGCGTGATCGGGTCGCAAGCTTTCGACGATCTCGGCCGAACGGAGGCCGGGCTGTTCGAAAGGCTTCATCACCGGCTTCCTATCGAGGAATACTGGCACGAAGGGAAACGCGTCCTGATCGTTCATGTTCCTGGCCGTCTGCCGGGCGCCGCCTGGCAGTACCGGGGATCGTTCTGGATGAGAGCCGGCGAGGCTCTCGTTCCAATGACCGACGAACAACTCCGCCGAATCCATGACGAGACCGGACCCGACTTCTCTGCCGAGATCTGTCCAGGAGCCACAACCGCCGACCTGGACACCGCCGCAATCGAGCTCTTCCGCGCGCTATGGCAGAGGAAAGCCCCTCAGCAAGACATCAAGAAGCGGCCGGTGGCTCGGCTTCTAGCTGACGCCGAGCTTATTGGATCTGAGGGAGTCACCTACGCTGCCCTCATCTTGCTCGGCACCCGCACGGCTCTCGGCCGGCACCTCGGACAAGGTGAGATCATTTTTGAATACCGCTCCAACGATGCTCCGGGTCCCGCCGCGGATCGTAGAGAGTTCAGGCAGGGATTCCTCCCTGTGCTGGAGGGTCTATGGGATCTCATCAACCTGCGAAACGAGCGCCAGCACTTCCAGCAAGGCCTTTTCGTCTGGGACGTCCTCACGTTCGATGAGCGCGCCGTTCGCGAAGCCATCCTGAATGCGGTCAGCCATCGCGACTACCGAAGCGGCGCGTCGGTCTTCGTTCGCCAGTACCCCCAACGCATTGAAATTGTGAGTCCGGGAGGGTTCCCCGCAGGGATTACCCCCGAGAATGTCCTCTGGCAACAGAACCCACGCAATCGCAGAGTCGCGGAAGCCTTGAGCAAGTGCGGACTGGTGGAACGGGCAGGTCAAGGATTTGACTTGATCTATCGCCAATCCATCCGCCAGGGCAAGCGGCTGCCCGATCTCTCGCGCACGGATGACCATTCCGTCTGGCTCACGTTGCATGGCGAGATTCAAGATCCTGAGTTTCTGCGTTTCCTCGAGAAGGTAGGCCAGGAAAGAATGTCCTCCTACAGCACTGAGGATTTTCTCGTCATCGACCTGGTCCATCGGGAACAGCCCATACCCGAGCTCCTGAAGTCGCGTCTCCCCCTCCTCTTAGAGCAGGGCGTAATCGAACGCGTCGGCCGGGGCCGCGGCGTGCGGCACATCCTCTCCCGGCGCTTCTATCGATTCCTGGGCAAGAGCGGAGTGTACACGCGCAGGCGAGGACTCGACCGGGAGACGAATAAGGCTCTCTTGCTGAAGCACATCGAGGACAACCGTGCCGTCGGAGCCAGGATGGAAGAGCTACGCCAGGTGCTGCCAGCCCTCTCTCGCAGTCAGATCCAGGTCTTCCTCCGCGAGCTCAGAAAGCAGGGGCAGATCCATGTCCATGGCGCTACCAGAGCCGCGCTCTGGTACCCTGGACCGCAGGCCGAGGATTGCAACCATGACTAGGGCTGGTTGCAATCAGGTTGCAAAGCAATGCCGTATCCAGGATGCTAACCTACTGTTTCCAAAAGTCTTAGGTGCCCGGCGTTTGCAACCCAATGGAGATCGGCATGGACGAGTCTCAACGGCGTTGGCACTGCTGCCACCTGGGGCGGTGGGCATCTCCTGTCACTCCGTGATGGGATACAACCTCGATAAGCGAGGAGCTGCCCTGTGACCAAAGCTGCACTTGCCGAGCTGCAACGGCAAGAGACTGCTGGCATGCTGTTTTATCTGGCAATGCTTTGTCGCAGGCGCTTCCTCCGGTCCGCCTACCTGGTTGAAATGCGCTCCAAGGTAATCGACGCACTCCGCGATCTCGGCCAGGTCGAAAGAGTCGACCTCTCTTCTCTGGTCCCGGCTTGGAATGTGCTTTGCGGTCGCTACCTCGAAGAGATCTACGATCCTCAGGGCGAGCTGTTCTCTGCTGGATCCCCTCAGGCGGATGACTGGTCTCGCTTCGTCTACCACAAATTGTTGCCGCAAGTTGTCCGAGATGATGAGCTCGTCCGTAACGTCCTGCGTGCGTTGGGCGCTCTCCCCTGCAATTCGCCACAGGAAGCTGCCGCTGTGCTCTGTCAATACTTCGGAGAGTTGACGCTCCCATCCGAGAGGCCACCTTGGGCACCTGAAGAGGAACTGGATTGATCGACATGAAGACCAAGAAGAAGCTCATCGAAGTTGCCCTCCCGCTCGATGCCATCAACAAAGCCAGCGCGAAGGAGAAGTCTATTCGCCATGGCCACCCAAGCACTCTGCACTTGTGGTGGTCGCGCAAGCCCACGGCAACAGCTCGTGCGGTGATCTTCGCCCAGATGGTCGATGACCCGTCAGAGCACCCGGATATCTTCAAGACGCCAAAAGCGCAAGAGAAGGAGCGCCAGCGTCTATTCCGCATTATCGAAGGCCTTGTACAATGGGAAAAGATTACCGACGCAAGAGTATTAAAGCAGGCGCAAGACGAGATTTGGCAGAGTTGGCGCCATACCTGCGCCCAAAATGCCGACCATCCGCGTGCTAAAGATCTGTTTGACCGTTACAAATTGCCCGCTTTCCACGATCCCTTTACTGGTGGAGGGTCGCTTCCCTTGGAAGCACAGCGGCTTGGCTTGGAGAGTTACGCCAGCGACCTTAACCCGGTTGCGGTGCTAATCACAAAATCTATGATAGTAATCCCATCTTATTTCGCGGACAAGCCACCCATCAATCCTGAGGCGCGAGGTAGAAGGTCACTCCTTGCCCGAAAGTGGTGCGGCGCGCAGGGCTTGGCGGAGGACGTGCGCCACTACGGTAAGTGGATAACGGACGAAGCAGAGAAGCGTATTGGTGATCTCTATCCCAAGATAGAGGTAACGCCAGAGTTGGCGCAAGATCGACCTGACCTGCAGCCACTTGTAGGCCAGAAACTCACAGTTATCGCTTGGCTCTGGGCGCGCACGGTAAAGAGTCCTAATCCGGCATTCGCACAGGTGGATGTGCCCCTCATTTCGTCCTTTATTCTTTCCGCCAAACCGGGCAAGGAAGCTTATGTTGAGCCCGTGGTCGAGGGTACTAGTTACCGTTTTACAGTCAAGTTGGGAAAACCAGTAGACGCCGAGGCAGCTAAGAACGGCACAAAGATCGCACGCGGTAGCTTTAAATGCCTTATCTCGACTGTGCCCATTCGTTACGAGTACATCGATGATGAAGCCAATGCTGGCCGAATGGGCACACGTATGATGGCCATCGTGGCTGAAGGGGATCGTGGTCGTGTTTTCCTAGTTCCGACAGAGGAAATGGAAGCCATAGCGCAAGCGGCTCACCCTACTTGGAGACCAGAAGCGCCGAGCCGCGGAACATGGGCGAGCAATGCTCAAGGGCGCCGCTACGGCTTCAGAACATTCGGCGACTATTTTACCCCACGTCAACTTGCGGCGCTGACGACTTTTTCTGATTTGGTGCAGGAAGCGCGAGAACGCGTATTACATGATGCGCTGGCCATGGACCCATCTGACATGGGCAAACCACTCGCATCTGGAGGAACAGGTGCGCTAGCCTATGCGGATGCGGTAAGTGTATATCTAGCGTTTGCCGTAGATCGAGTAGTTGAGCGGCATACGTCAATCGCAACCTGGGATTCGAGCCCGTCGAAGTTGCAGCTTCGGAACACATTTGCTCGTCAAGCCATCCAGATGACATGGAACTTCGGTGAGGGAAATCCACTCTGTCAATCTTCTGGCGCTTGGTCACCCAGCGTCGAGTGGGTTGCGAAAGTAGTAGAGTCCCTACCTGCAAAACTAACTGGCGTAGCTATTCAAGCCGACGCATCGGCTCAGGACTGGTCCCGTGATCGCGTCATTTCTACCGATCCTCCATATTATGACAACGTAGGCTATGCCGACCTGTCGGACTTCTTCTACGTATGGTTGCGGCGCTCGCTAAGATCGGTCTTTCCCGATCTCTTTGCTACCCTCGCGGTACCCAAGGCTGAAGAACTAGTTGCTACGCCTTACCGCCACGGCAGCAAGGAAAAGGCTGAGGAATTCTTTCTCGATGGCATGACTCAGGCCATGCACCGGCTTGCCGAGCAGGCGCATCCGAGCTTTCCAGTCACAATCTATTATGCCTTCAAACAGTCAGAGAGTGATGGCGTTGACGGTACCACTAGCACCGGCTGGGAAACTTTTCTCGATGCATTAATTCGCGCCGGCTTCGCTATTAGCGGTACTTGGCCTATGCGGACCGAATTGAGTAACCGAATTCTCGGCTCTGGCACAAACGTTCTGGCATCCAGTATCGTCCTCGTCTGCCGAAAACGCGTTACCGACGCTTCCACCGCTACTCGCCGCGAATTTATCAATGCACTTAAGACTGAGCTGCCTGAAGCCCTGCACCATCTCCAGCACGGCAACATCGCCCCAGTGGATTTGGCCCAGGCCGCTATTGGGCCAGGCATGGCGGTGTACACCCGCTACTCCAAAGTTCTAGACGCAGAGGGTAAGCCGCTTTCGGTACGTGAGGCACTAGCACTCATCAACCAAACATTAGATGAGGTGCTAGCCGAACAGGAGGGGGACTTCGACTCCGATAGCCGCTGGGCTCTAGCGTGGTTTGAGCAGCACGGCTTCGATGAAGGGGAATACGGAGTCGCCGAGACGCTCTCCAAAGCAAAGAATACCAGCGTCCAAGGTTTGAAGGACGCCGGCATCCTCGACAAGAAATCGCCCGGCGGCAAGGTCCGCCTACTCCGCCCCAAGGAACTGTCCTTGGCATGGGATCCCAGCACCGACCCGCGTCTCACTGCGTGGGAGATGGTCCACCACCTGATACGCGTGCTCGAAGACAGCGGCGAGAGCGGGGCTGCCACCCTCGTGGCCAAGTTGGGCACCAAGGCCGAAGTCGCCCGCGAGCTTTGCTACCGCCTCTATACCCTCTGCGAGCGCAAGAAGCGGGCTGCCGAAGCGCTCTCCTACAACAGCCTCGTACAAAGCTGGCCCGAGATCACGCGTCTCGCCCGCGAAACAGACGCGCCGCAAGAAGCACAACAGGGACTGTTCGAACGCGGAGAGGAATAATCGATGGCCATCACCAACCATGAACGCGTCGGCAAGGCGCTGGAGCTTCTCAAGGCCGGCCTCGGCCCCTTTGTCGAGCGCGAGCTTGCAAGCACCTACAAGGATCGCGTGGCCGCCGAGACAATCCGGCTACTAGGCGACGATCGCCTGAACGCCAGGAAGCCCGTTGCCGAGTGGGATGCGGCGGCATTACTAAAACTGATGTGGGAGTCCTGGAACGAAGTCTTTCGCAAAACGCTCGGTCCTGCGGAGCGCGGATTGGTCGGTGAGCTGCGCGCCCATCGGAACAGTTGGGCGCATCAGCAGTCGTTCTCCAGCGATGATACCTACCGCGCTCTCGATTCTGCAGGCCGGCTGCTGACCGCCGTCTCGGCGTCACAATCGGACGAGATCGAAAAGATGAAAATCGAGCTGCTGCGCTTGCGCTTCGACGAACAGGCACGCAGCGAAAAGCGTAGGAGCGCCGGCACGGCGATCGAAAGCGCGGCGACTGGCCACCTCAAACCCTGGCGCGAGGTGGTGACGCCGCACAAGGACGTGGCGAGCGGCCGCTATCAGCAGGCCGAGTTCGCCGCCGACCTCTGGCAGGTGCACCTGAACGAGGGGACGGACGAATACAGGAACCCTGTCGAGTTCTTCCGGCGCACCTATCTCACCGAAAGCCTCAAATCGATGCTGGCTGGTGCCGTGCGTCGCCTGTCCGGCAAGGGCGGCGATCCGGTCGTGCAGCTCCAGACGAACTTCGGCGGCGGCAAGACGCACTCGATGCTCGCGCTCTATCACCTGTTCTCGGGCACCGCCCCCCAGGAGCTGGCCGGCATTGATACCGTAATGGAGGCAGCGGAAGCCAAGTCCCTCCCGATCGCCCGGCGCGTGGTCCTGGTCGGCAACAAGATCTCCCCCGGAAATCCCAGCACCAAGCCCGACGGCACGGTGGTCCGTACTCTCTGGGGTGAGTTGGCCTGGCAGCTCGGCGGCAAGAAGGCTTACGCCCGCATCCAGGCCGACGACGAGCGGGCGACCAGCCCAGGAGACGTGTTGCGCGAGCTATTCGTCGTATACGGACCGTGCTTGATCCTGATCGACGAGTGGGTGGCCTACGCCCGCCAGCTTCACGACCAGAGCGACCTGCCCGGCGGCGGGTTCGAGACACAGTTCACCTTCGCTCAGGTCCTGACCGAGTCGGCCAAGCTGGCAACGAATTGCCTGCTCGTCATCAGCCTTCCGGCTTCGGACACGGCGGGCTCACCGCACACGCGGGCGGACGACGTGGAGGTAGGAGGCCAGCGCGGACGGGAGGCGCTCGACCGCCTGCGCAACGTCGTGGGACGCGTCGAATCCTCCTGGCGTCCAGCCAGCGCCGAAGAGGGTTTCGAGATCGTTCGGCGGCGGCTCTTCGAGCCGATGACGGAGCCATCGCATTACACAGACCGCGACGTGGTGGCCCGGGCCTTTGGGGACTTCTACCGCACCCAGCAGGCGGAGTTCCCGCCCGAGAGCCGCCACCCCGACTATGAAAAGCGCATCAAGGGGGCCTACCCCATCCACCCCGAGATCTTCGACCGGCTCTACAGCGACTGGTCGACCCTGGTCAAATTCCAGCGCACCCGCGGCGTGCTGCGCCTCATGGCAGCGGTGATCCACAGTCTGTGGGAGAAGGGCGACAAGAACCCGCTCATTCTTCCGGCGCACATCCCGATCGACGATCCGCGAGTTCAGTTCGAGCTTACCCGCTATCTCACAGACAATTGGGTGCCGGTCATCGAAACGGACGTGGATGGCCCGAGCTCACTGCCGCTACGCCTCGATGGTCAGTTGCCGGGCACTCTCGGCAAATTCTCGGCCTGCCGGCGCGTCGCGCGAACGATCTACCTAGGCTCGGCGCCCCTAACGCAGGCTGCGCATCGAGGCATTGAAGACCGCAGAGTGAAGCTCGGCTGCGTCTTACCCGGCGAATCGCCCGCGGTGTTCGGCGATGCGTTGCGGCGGCTTGCGGGAGCGGCCACATACCTCTATGAAGATGGTGTGCGCTACTGGTACTCCACCCAACCCACGGTGACGAAACTTGCGGACGACCGCGCCGAGCAGTTGAAGCGTGAGCCCGAGAAAGTCGTGATCCAGCTCGACCACCGGCTACGCGCCGACCTGCGCAAGAACGGGGACTTCAGCCGCATCCATGCGATGCCACACTTGAGTCAAGACGTGCCGGACGACCTTGATGCGCGGCTGGTGGTGCTGGGCGTGGATCACCCGTACAGCAAAGAGCCGGGCAACGCGGCCGAAACCCACGCGAAGGCGATCCTCGAATCACGCGGCAACACGCCCCGCATCTACCGCAACACGCTGGTCTTTCTCGCGGCGGACAAGACGCGCTTGCAGGATCTCGACGAGGCGGCTCGCAAGTTCCTTGCCTGGGAATCGATCCTGGCCGAGAAAGAAGCGATGAACCTCGACCCGCAGCAGGTCAAGCAGGCCGAAACACAAAAGACGGCTGCCGATAGTGCCGTTACGGCGCGAATCCCGGAGACCTACCAATGGTTGCTGGTGCCGGTGCAGACCTCCCCACAAGCCCCAATCGAATGGCAGGCCTTCAAGCTATCCGGCCAGGATGCCCTGGCGGTGCGCGCTAGCAAGAAGCTGCGGAACGACGAGCTGCTGCTCACCGGCTTTGCGGCCACACGGCTCAGGATGGAGCTCGACCGGGTTCCGCTGTGGCGCGGGAACCACGTCGCCGTGAAGCAGCTCGCCGAGGACTTCGCGCGCTATCCCTACCTGCCGCGGCTCAAGGATCCGTCCGTGCTGCTCGGCGCCATCCGCGACGGAATGACGCTCCTGACATGGCAGCAGGACAGCTTCGGTTACGCCGACAGCTTCAACGAGGAAGCGGGGCGATATCGGGGAGTGCGGGGAGGCGAGGGCGTTTCACTGACCGATACAGACTCTGCCGGCCTCCTGGTGAAGGGGGACATCGCCCGTGCGCAGATGGATGCCGAGAGCACGCAGAGGCCATCAACAGTAAGCCCTGACGGCGGCACAACGCCGCCCGTGGTGCAGCCGGGAGAAACCGTCCCACCTGGAACGCCGAAACCCGCAACGGTACAGCCCAAGCGATTCCATGGCACGGTCACGCTAGATCCCACCCGTGTTGGGCGTGATGCCAGCCACGTAGCCGAAGAGGTAATTGCGCACCTTACCGGCCTCGTCGGAGCGAAGGTGAGAATCACGCTTGAGATCGAAGCGGAGATTCCCTCGGGCGCTCCGGATCACGTCGTCAGGACAGTCACCGAGAACAGCCGGACGTTGAAGTTCACCAGCCAGGGATTCGAGGTCGACTGAAGATTTCTATGGGCATCCGATGGCTCTAGCGAGAATTTTTTGTTATCTGCGCTTCAGCCATGACTAGTTCCCTCTATTCGTAGCACTCGCTCTGGTTGGACGACGGGAGACGGGCCTAGCATGCGTCTCCTGAGTTGTCGGTATTCGTCGGCGTTCTCAGCCGCAGATAACAAAAAATTCTCCATCAGCTCAGACGTCCCCTTCTGCTGTACCAGGGAAGGGGGTTACTCCAAAGAAGAAGCTCATAGAAGTCGCGCTCCCGCTCGATGCTATCAACAAGGCCAGCGCGAGGGAGAAGTCCATCCGCCACGGGCACCCCTCCACGCTCCACCTCTGGTGGGCCCGCCGCCCTCTGGCTGCGGCTCGGGCGGTCATCTTTGCCCAGATGGTCGATGACCCGTCAGCGCATCCAGATATCTTCAAGACTGAGAAGGCACAGGAGAAGGAACGGCAACGGCTGTTCAAGATCATCGAGGACCTGGTTCAGTGGGAGAACACCACGAACGAGAAGGTCTTGCAGCAAGCCCGGGACGAGATCTGGCAGAGTTGGCGCTACACCTGCGCCGAGAATGCCGACCACCCGCAGGCCAGGGAGCTGTTCGACCGTTTTAAGCTGCCCGCCTTCCACGATCCCTTCGCTGGCGGCGGGACGCTGCCGCTGGAAGCGCAGAGGTTGGGATTGGAGAGTTACGCCAGCGATTTGAATCCGGTGGCGGTTTTGATCAACAAGGCGATGATCGAGATTCCGCCGAAGTTTGCCGGAAGGCCGCCGGTAAATCCCGAGTCACGTCAGGAGAACACGCTTCTCGGTCGCGAGTGGCATGGCGCACAAGGATTGGCAGAAGATGTGCGTTACTACGGCCAATGGATGCGTAATGAGGCGGAGAAGCGGATCGGGCACCTCTATCCGAAGATTGAGGTGACGGAGGAGATGACAAGGGAAAGGCCGGACCTGAAGAAGTACGTGGGTAAGAAGCTGACTGTGATTGCCTGGATTTGGGCCCGCACGGTAAAGAGCCCGAACCCGGCCTTCGGGGACGTAGATGTACCGCTCGCCTCCACCTTCATGCTCGCAACTAAGGCAGGCAAAGAAGCTTATGTAGAGCCCATTATCGAAGGAGACCGCTATCGCTTCAGGGTGAGGGTAGGTAAGCCCGGAGATATCGAGGCAGCGAAGAATGGCACCAAGCTCGCGGGGGCCAATTTCGCCTGCATAATATCTGGATCACCGATTTCCGGTGACTACATAAAGGCCGAGTCTAAGACCGGCCGCATGGGCGCGCGGATGATGGCCATTGTCGCCGAGGGTGAGCGAGAAAGAGCCTATCTGCCACCGACCGAGGAAATGGAGAAGGTCGCGGGTCAAGCAAAGCCGGAGTGGAAGCCGGACGTTGAATTCTTCCAACAGGCACTCGGTTTTCGCGTCGGCAACTATGGCATGACAAAGTGGAGCGACCTCTTCACCCTACGCCAACTCGTGGCGCTGACAGCCTTCTCAGGCCTGGTACAGGAGGCTCGCGAAAGGATAAAGAGCGACGCGGGGAGCACCGTCTTCCAGCAGACACAAGAGAAGCCTGCGAGAGATAGTGACGCTCCCAGTGACGGCTCCGGTCTTATCGCCAGAGACACAGATACAACAGCCTACGCCGATGCAGTGACCATTTTCTTGGGTTTTACCCTAAGTCGAATGGCCGACCGACATTCTGCACAGTGTCGCTGGGATGCCAATCCAAGTGGATACGCTCCCAAGATCGCTAACACCTTTGGCCGACAGACCTTGTCTATGGTTTGGGACTTCGCCGAGGGCAACCCCTTTAGCCCTTCCTCGGGGAATCTTCTCGATGCGGTTGGGTGGGTCGCAGAAGTGGTCGAGAAATCGCTTTCTGCGAACTCATTTGGCAGTGCGTTACAACTAAATGCGAGCCAACAGGAAATCAGCAAATCAAAGATTGTTTCTACTGACCCTCCTTATTATGACAACATCGGCTATGCAGATCTGTCGGATTTCTTTTATGTGTGGCTACGCCGCTCACTGAGATCTCTCTTCCCCGAGTTCTTCTCCACGCTCACAGTGCCGAAGGCCGAAGAATTAGTGGCTACGCCTGCTCGGCATGGTGGGAGAGAAAAGGCGGAGGCATTCTTTCTCAACGGCATGACTCAAGCGATGCACCGTCTCGCCGAGCAAGTACATCCAGGCTATCCAGTTACTATCTACTACGCTTTCAAACAGACGGAAAGCGATAAAGGTGAAGGTACCGCTAGCACTGGATGGGAAACCTTCCTCGATGCGTTGATCCGTGCGGGCTTTGCCATCAGTGGTACGTGGCCAATGCGTACGGAGTTGAGCAACCGCATGCGTGGTTCCGGCTCTAACGCCCTTGCTTCCAGCATTGTTCTCGTCTGCCGCCGACGAGCGAGCGACGCCCCTACTGCCACCCGTCGCGAGTTCGTCAATGCGCTCAAGGCTGAGCTACCTATTGCACTTGCTCACCTACAGCGCGGCAACATCGCCCCGGTAGACCTCGCACAAGCAGCTATCGGCCCAGGCATGGCGGTTTTTACCCGCTATGCCAAGATACTCGATTTCGAGGGCAAGCCACTCTCAGTCCGGGAGGCGCTGGCGCTCATCAACCAGGTTCTCGATGAGGCGCTTGCCGAGCAAGAAGGTGACTTCGACGCGGACAGCCGCTGGGCACTGGCATGGTTTGAGCAACACGGCTTCGCCGAGGGGGAGTACGGCGTAGCCGAGATACTCTCCAAAGCCAAGAATACTAGCGTCCAAGGCCTGAAGGACGCCGGCATTCTCGACAGGAAATCGCCGGGTGGCAAGGTCCGCCTGCTCCGCCCCAAAGAACTATCCTCCACTTGGGATCCCACCACCGACCCGCGCCTCACCGCGTGGGAGATGGTCCACCACTTGATCCGCGTACTCGAAGCCAGCGGCGAGAGTGGAGCTGCAGCGCTCGTAGGCAAGCTCGGCACCAAGGCCGAGATCGCCCGCGAGCTTTGCTACCGCCTCTACACCCTCTGCGAACGCAAGAAGCGAGCCGCGGAAGCACTCTCCTACAACAGCCTCGTACAAAGCTGGCCCGAGATCACGCGTCTCGCCCGCGACACTGGCAGGCCGCAAGGAGCCCAACAGGGACTGTTCGATCGCGGAGAGGAATAGACGATGGTGATCGCCACCTTTCGGCAGCGACCAGCATCGAATCGTGGGTTCCGCCCCCTCGGGGCGGATGGGAATTCGGGGGACCGCCCACCCGGCGCTGAAGCGCCGGGCTATTCAGATGTCGCCCTTTCAGGGCTTCTGGAAATGTCGGGGGCCGGGTTCCTGGGGCTGGCGCCCCAGGCTACATTCCGCCGCCCCCTCCGGGGCTCAAGCGGCTGGCACGTATTGCCATGGCTGCTGAACTGCGGCGACGCGGTGACGGCGGTCATGCGGCGCTCCACGGGTGGGTCCGGGCGCCTCGAAGAGGTGCGGGCATGTAGCCTGGAGGCGCGAGCCCCAGGGAGAGAGCGGCCCCCCATCCTCTATATATAGCTCCGGAGGAGCGGCGGCGGTCCTGGCGGTCCCGTCGCCTCGGTCAGGCGCCCCGGCGGCTGATGAGTTGGAGGGGCGGCGCTTTACGGCGGCGTCCGCCATCGGATGGATGGAGGTTCCGCCCCCTCGGGGCGGATGGGGATCTTGGGGGATCTCCTACCCTCCCCGGCGCTGAAGCGCCGGGCTATTCAAATTTTGCCCCTCCAGGGCATAGAGAGCGTCTCCAAGCCCGAATTCGGTGACTCCGGCTCGTCGTCAACGTCTCCAGGCCAGAGTCAAGATCTCCAAGCCGGAGCCTCCAGACTCTGAGCCAGCGTCAACTTCTCCGACCGGCGAGTGCCAGGCACTTCGCCGCCGCCCTTTCAGGGCTTCTGGAAATGGGGCGGGCCGGGTTCCTGGGGCTGGCGCCCCAGGCTACATTCCGTCGCCCGCTCCGGGGGCTTCATCCGGGCACCGCGAAGGAGGATCAGACCTCGTCCCGGAAGGATGCGCCTCGAGGAGGTGCAGCCGGCGTGTGCCAGGCGCGCCACCGGAGTCGGAACGCCTCGTTGCCGGTTGAGAACGCGCCGTTCCCGGTTCTGAACAGGACGACTTCAACTCTCAACGGCCCGTTCAAGGCTCTCAACGGCCCGTTCAAGGCCCTCAACGGCCCGTTCAAAGCTCTCAACGGCCCGTTCAAGGCTCTCAACGGCCTGTTCAAGGCTCTCAACGGCCCGTTCAAAGCCCTCAACGGCCCGTTCAGAACCCACGACGAGGCGTTCGCGGTCCTGAACGAGGAGTTTCTACCCTTCGCCGTCGGGTAGAGGTGGATCGGTAGGCGCCGGAGGTTTTCGCGTTTACGATTTCCTGGGATGAATGGTGGGGGTCAATGGTGACCCTGCCCCTATCCAGGGAGAATCCGTCATGAAGAAGCAGGTCAAGAAGATCACCCTCGCGAAGGAGACCCTGCTGAAGCTGAACGACAGTCAGGGATTCATCGTCATCGGCGGCAGCGGCAGCAATTGCGGCAACGTCACCTGTGTGCAGGACTGCGGCAGGTCCGGCCTGGAGACGTGCTAGCCCCAGGGCGGCTTCGCTGGCATCGCCGCCGTCGCCCCGGAATCCGGCCACCATCCTCTATAGATAGCTCCGGAGAAGCGGCGGCGGCCCAGACGGAGCCGCCGCCTGGGGCTCTGGACTCGCGTCAACGTCTCCCGACCGAAGTCCCGGGACTCCCGTTGGAAACGGCGGGAGCCTCGCTCTCCCTCCGTTCTCCAAGCCAGCGCCAACGTCTCCGGCGCAAAGTCTCGGGACTCTGACGCAAAGTCAACGTCTCCGGCGCAAAGTCGAGATCTCTGGCGCGAAGTCTCCTGACTCTGACGCAGAGTCAACATCTCCAGGCCAGAGTCAACTGACTCTGAGCCGGCGTCAACTTCTCCAGCGCAAAGTCTCGAGACTCTGGCGCAGAGTCAACGTCTCCAGCCCAGAGTCAAGATCTCCAGGCCGGAGTCTCCTGACTCTGAGCCGGCGTCAACTTCTCCAGGCCAGAGTCAACTGACTCCGGCTCGTCGTCAACTTCCCCAGGCCGGAGTCTCCAGACGACGGCTCGCGGCAGGTTCGGGCGCGGCGGAGGAGTCTTCCCTGTTCTCCCGGCGAGGGAAGGTGAGCGGGTGTCGGGAGAGGAGGAGCCGGGGATGGCGAGGGCCCGAGGGTGGCGGAATCCGCGGGCGCGGGTTCCAGGACGACCGCGTCCCGCTTCCAGAGGCGGGCGGCACTACAACAGCAAGAGGGGCATCTATGAATTAACTTAAGTTTGTATAGACGTTTTGATCATCGTGTTCCCGGCCCCATGGCCACCGTAAGGCATGGCCTCAGGCCTGGGCGGTCCGGGGACCACCGTGGGAAGCCACTTCCCAGAAGGAGCATCCATGAAGACCGTTCGACTCAGCATCCTGTCCGCTCTTGTCCTGGCCCTGTCGATCGCTTCCGGCGCCTGGGCCGTGGATGAGGGACAGACGAAGCCTCGCCTCAGCAGTCAGTCGGTCGGGCCGACGAACACCACGGTCGACGTCATCCCTCTCACCAGCGGCTCCGGGAACATCAAAGGTTTCCAGTGCCAGGCAGCTCCAGGGTCGACTTTTTACCCGGTTGCAAGCCTCCATTTCTATGTGGACGGCGGTGCGGCACAGACCCTTGATCCTGGGTTGGTGCTCATCCAGGAAGACGCGTATGGAAATCTTTTTTCAGACGTCATCCCCATGAACATCCGGTTCGGCAGCAGCATCAGGGTCGCTCTCCAGAAGACCGGAGGGCAAGGCGCGATTTCATGTCTGGTCAGTTGGGGCCTCGATTAGCGGTTTACGGCGACAGTCCTCCCCTCCTCTCCCGGTGAGCGAGGGAGGGAGGGCACCGCGCCCCCGCCCGGGCATAAATGCCCGGGCTATGCGAAACAGCCGGGTGAACCCGACTGCGGGAGTCCCCTACAGGGGGCTCTTTTGACTAGCCCGGGCATTTATGCCCGGGCGGGGGTGCGGGCGCCGCTACTTCACCGCGATTCCGAAGACGTGCGGCGAGACCGGCAGGAAGGGCGGGCGGAGGCGGAAGCAGTCCATCTCGACGGACGCGAAGCCGGCTTCATACAGCAGAGCGGGGGTGCTCCGGTTCAGGTGGCAGCCGTCGAAGAGCCAGCGCCAGGGACGGTGCAGGGCGTCCTGCGCGCGCCGCGCCGCCGTCCCCGGGGGCGCGGCCACGTGCTCGCAGAAGAGGAACCGGCCTCCCGGCCTGAGGATCCGGTGGATCTCCGCGAGGACCCGCCGCGGGTCCTCCACCGAGCAGAGGACCAGGGTTCCGACCACGGCGTCGCGGCTGGCGTCTTCCAGGTCGATCGCCTCGCCCCGCAGGCCGTGGATCTCCAGGTCCACGCCGCGCCGGGCCGCGCGCTCCCGCAGGCGGACGTGCGCGGCGGGGTTGGGCTCGACGGCGATCACCCGCGTCCCTGGCGGGTAGTAGCGCAGGTTGGCCCCGGCGCCGGGACCGATCTCCACGATCTCCGCCGGCAGGTCCCGGAACAGGCGGCGCTTGCGGGCGCCGTACCGCCGGTCCATGCCCTCGTCCAGGAGGTCCAGCAGCCAGGCGTTGAAGCGTCCCCGGACCGTCGGAGAGCAGGTCATCGCCGGCGGGTCTTGGGCTCGGGCAGCCCCAGGCGCCGCCAGCCGTCGTGGCCCAGGCGGCGCATCGTCTCGATGTTCTTCTCGTAGATCTCGGACGCGTCGGGGAAGGCGGCCACCGCGCGCTCGACGCTCGCCTCGCGCAGCAGGTGGAGGATCGGATACGGCGAGCGGTTGGTGTAGTTCTCGATGTCGTCCGGCGCGGTGCCCTCGAACCGGTAGTCCGGATGGAAGCTGGCGACCTGGATCTCCCCTTCCAGCCCCAGCCGGGCCACGGCGTCCTCGGCCACGTCGAGGAAATCGTTGTATTCGAGGAAGTCGGTGAGCACTTGCGGGTGGATCAGCAGCGTGGTGTCGATCTCCTCCGGGCTCGCCGCCGCGATCGTCCGCAATTCGCTGATCAGATGCTCCAGCAGGTCTTCCGCGGTCTCGGCCTCGCTGATCGCATAGCGGATCTGGTCGCGGAGGTAGACCGCCTTGGCGAACGGGCAGAGGTCGAGCCCGATGACGGCTTTCTCCAGCCAGGCGCGGGTGGCGGCGACGATCTCTTCGGGGGATTGCATGGGCTACATCCTATCGATCAGGCGATCTTTCCCAACAAATAATTCCGCGCAAATAATCCTCCTGATCCTCCAGCAGCCCCGCCGCTCCCTCCCACAGGAGCCCGTCGATCTTCGCTCCCCGTATGCGCCCCTCCGGGTCGCGCTCGAAGAAGCGCGTGGCGCTGAGCGCGGTATCGCGAAGATCTGCGTTCGTCATATCGGCGCCGATGAAGGACGCGCCTTCGAGGTCCGCTCCCCGGAGATCCGCCCCCACCAGGCTGGCGCCGTCGAAGCGCGAGCGCGTCAGGTTGGCTCCCCGGAGGTCGGCGCCGTCGAGCCGGGCGCCGCGCAGGTCGGAATCCTTGATGTGGAGATCCCCCAGGTCCGCGGCGCCGGGCGCCCAGCCGCGCAGATCGACGGTCAGCAGGAGCTTCCTGGGTCCCCGGTAGGGCACGTAGCTGGCGGCGTTCCGGAAGCTCTCCAGCTTTTCGGGCGAGACGGAGCCGCTGACGTAGCGCTCGTTCCCGGGCCAGGGGTCCGCGTTGTTGTGGTAGAAGGATTCGCGCTCCCAGTAACCGGGCTGGTCCTCGGCCAGGAATTCGATCCTGTGGACCCATTTCAGGCTCTTGTAGAAGTAGCGCGAGGGGGTCAGGGTCCGCAGCGGATAGCCATGCTCGGGCGAGAGAGGCTGGCCGTCGGCGCCGTGGACCAGCCAGGTGTCGGCCAGGGCCAGATCCAGGGGCAGCGAGGTGTCGTGCTTCCTCTCCGAATAGGCCACGAAGCGGACGAACCGCGCCTCCGGCGACGGGCTCGCTCCCACCGCGGCGAGGAGAGACGCGAGCGGCAGGCCGGTGAAGCGCATCCCGAGCCGGGTCCACCCGGTGACGCAGTGGATGTCCACCAGACGCTCCCGCTGGGGCAGGGCCAGAAGCTCGGCGTAGGTCAGCGAACGCGGGTTGGCGACGCGCCCCTCCAGGATCAGGCTCCAGCGCGCGAGATCCAGGGCCTCCGGCGCGGAGGACGTCTCTCCGACCAGAGGAAATTTCCGGGTTTCGGCCTGCCCCGGGGGCAGCCTGTCGTCCGATGCCATGGCCCCTCCTCGCCGCCATCATACAGGGAGCGAGCGTAGCTGCTAGTATGCCGGTCAACGATCCTGGCCCTGGAAAAGAGGTTTCCCATGGATTTCAAGATCCCCAACGCAGACAACATACGTAGATTCCGCTCACCCCGCCTTCCGGGACGATTCATTCCGCGCATTCTCCTGCTCGTCCTGGCCGTCGCCTTCCTGTTCACGATCGGGTTCACCGTCGATCCCGAAGAGGCGGGCCTCGTGCTGCGCTTCGGCCGTTTCGTGCGGCAGGTCCCCTCGGGCCTGCACATGAAGCTCCCCTGGCCGGTCGAGACCGTCGTGAAGGTGCCGGTCGAGAGGCAGTTGAAGGAGGAGTTCGGCTTCCGCACCGAGGAGGTGGGCAGCGGCCGCACGACCTACTCCTCCGAGGATCTCTCCGAGGAGTCGTTGATGCTGACCGGCGACCTCAACGTGGCCGTGGTCGAATGGACGGCGCAGTACCGCGTCCGCGATCCCTACAAGTACCTCTTCAAGGTGCGCAACGTCGGCAAGACCTTCCGCGACATGAACGAGACCATCATGCGCGAGGTGATCGGCGACCGCAGCGTCAACGAGGTGCTGACGGTCGGCCGTCAGGAGATCGCGGCGGAGGTGGAGCAGCGGCTGCAGGCGCTCTGCGATCAATACGAGAACGGGATCAAGGTCGAGCAGATCGTCCTGCAGGACGTGAATCCGCCGGACGCCGTCAAGCCGTCGTTCAACGAGGTCAACCAGGCGCAGCAGGAGCGCGAAAAACTGATCAATCAGGCGCGCGCCGACTACAACCAGATCATTCCGCGCGCCAGGGGACAGGCGGAGCAGACGCTGGAGCAGGCGAAGGGCTTCGCCACCGACCGCGTCAACCGCGCCCGCGGCGACGCCGAGCTGTTCATCCAGGTCCACGCCGCGTACAGCCGGGCGCCGGAGGTGACGCGGCGCCGCATGTACCTGGAGACGATGGGCGAGATCTATCCCAAAGTGAAGAAGAAGATCGTGCTCGACGACAATCTGAAGGGCGTCCTGCCTCTGCTGCCGCTCCAGAACCCGACGGAGGTGAAGCCGTGAAGAACATCCGCCGCGCGGTGCTCATCGTCCTGGCGATTTTCGCCTTCATCACCCTCTCGAACGCGCTCTACGTCGTCAAGGAGACGGAGCAGGTCGTCATCACGCAGTTCGGCAAGCCGGTGGGCAAACCGGTCTCGACGCCGGGCCTGAAGATCAAGACGCCGTTCGTCCAGACGGTGCACGCGTTCGAGAAGCGCTTCCTCGAATGGGACGGCGACCCGAACCAGATCCCGACCAAGGACAAGCGTTTCATCTGGGTCGACTCCTACGCGCGCTGGCGCATCACCGACCCGCTGCTGTTCTTCCAGCGCCTGCGCGACGAGAACGGCGCGCAGTCGCGGCTCGACGACATCCTGGACGGCGAGACGCGGAACACGATCGCCAAGCACGAGCTCATCGATCTCGTCCGCTCGACCAACCGGCCGTTCGTGGTGGCCGAAGACGTCGCCGAGCTGAGCCAGCCGGAGGATGCGGAGCGGGTGGAGCATGGCCGTAAGAAGCTGACGGCGGAGGTGCTCCAGAACGCCCGCCGCCGCACCGGCGACCTCGGCATCGAGATCCTCGATTTCCGCATCAAGCAGATCAACTACGTCGACGAGGTGCGGCAGGAGGTCTATGCCCGCATGATCTCGGAGCGCAAGCGGATCGCGGAGCGCTACCGTTCGGAGGGCGCGGGCGAGGCGGCGCGCATCGCGGGCGAGCGGCAGCGCGAGCTGCAGGTGATCGAATCGGAGGCCTACCGCGCCGCCCAGGAGGTCCGCGGCAAAGCCGACGCCGAAGCCGCCGACATCTACGCCGCCGCCTACAACCGCGACCCCGAGTTCTACCGCTTCCTCAAGTCGATGGGAACGCTCACCCAGAGCATCGACGGCGAAACGGTGCTGGTGCTGTCGACGGAGAGCGAGCTGCTGCGGTATCTCAACGAGGCCAAGTGACGCCTTGCCCCTCGCCCCGCGGGAGCGGGGCGAGGGGGAGCCGTTTGTCCGGCGATGGTCCCTGCCGGGATTCGTCTTCGCGTATCTGGATAGCGACGGGCGAGGTGACAATGACGGATCAGGATCTCAACCGGTCTCAAGAAGACGTCGAGGAATTCCTCCGGGCCTGCGGCTCGTCGAGCGCGGCAGCCTATGAACAGTTCAAAGAGCTGCTCGCGCGGCTGGAAGATCCCGCGACCCGCGCGCAGGCCAGACGGTTCCTCTCGCGGCTCGTCGCCGCCGTGGCAGGCCGTGACGTCGAGGAAAACCTCGCAGCCTTCCACTTCGGCTTTCAGGAGCTCCCGACCGGGCGCGAGGGGCACGGTGGGCCCCCGCTCACGATGCTGCAGTTCCCCAGCGTCTTCACGCCCGAGCAGTGGTCCAGGACCTTCTTTGAAGGATTGGCCCGCCTCCCCTCCAGCGACCTCGCGGGACGCAACGTGGCGGAGCTGGGAGCGGGCAGCGGCTGGATCTCTCTGGCGCTGGCGCGCCGCGCCGCGCCCGCCAAAGTCTACGGCCTCGACCTCAACCCGAAGGCCGTCACCTGCGCGCGGATCAACCTCTACCTCAACGGCCTGGACTCCGAGGGAGCGCCGCTCCGGGACGGCGACGGCAAGACCCTTCTCGACCGGGTGGAGTTCCACGTCTCGGACCTCCTCACGTGGGTGCGCCAGCAGGGCCTGGAGCTCGACCGCGTCGTCGGCTGCATTCCGCAGGTGCTCGATCCTGACCTCGCGACCACCGTCGGGGCCATCTCCGACACCGCCAGCGACGAACTCCTCCACTCGCTCAGCAACTACACGTCGCGTCAGGGCTACCTGGAGGATCAGTTCGGCCTCGGCCTGATCGCCCGCGCTCTCGACGAATCCGTCCAGGTCCTGCGTCCCAACGGCCGGGTGGTCTTCAATCTGGGGGGACGGCCGGGACGGTCAATCCTCCTGCACCTCTTCCGGCGGCGCGGCTTCGAGGTGCAGGAAATCTGGAAGACCAGAATCCAGCAGGCGGCGGATACGGACATCAGTCCTCTAGCGGAGATCGAAACCAGCAGCTCGCACCGTTTCGAGTTCTTCCTGACACCCCACAGCGACGAACCGGTCAGCGCCCGCACCGCCAGGGCCTACCAGCAGGCCGGGGGGCCGATCTATCACGCCCTCACAGTCGTGGAAGGACGTCCGCGCTTTCCCGAGGCCCTGCGGCGCCTCTACCGCATCTTGAGCCGGCCGGAATACTCGCGGGCCCGCGGCGCCCTGGATCTCGCGTACGAGGAAGAGCCGGTCGCCGAGGAAAAGACCGTCTTCCTGGGCCGCCTCGCGGGCCTACTGGACGAACGAAGCTGCTTTCCCTACGAGCGGACACCGGGGACTCAGAGCTTCCGAAGCCATTTCGCCCAATTCCTGCGGCTCTATTTCCGCCTCCCCCTGGCGGAGGATTGCTTCGTGGTCGCGCCCAGCCGGGCGACGGCGTTGCGAAACCTTTTCAATCTCTACGCACCGGCCCGATCCCTGGTTCATCCGCTCCTTTTGACGGCTCCGCCGGCCGCCGGTGGCGGCGAGGTGCTGGAATGCCCGACCCGCGTGGACCTCGCCTGCAAGCTGATCGAAGCGCTCCAGCCCCAGCTGGTGGTAACCACCCTCGCCGCCAATGAAGTCGGAACGCCCGACTCGTTCCTGCGCCTGTTGGAGACCGCCGGCCGGACCGGGGCACGGCTCGTCGTGGACATCTCCCCTTTCCTGGAGCTCGCCAGCGCACCAGAGGTCAACGGCGTCCATCAGGCCCTGGCCGAGGCCCGCCTCCCTGAGCACGTCGCCATCCTCTGCGGCCTGGTCAAAAACCAGGTCTATCAGGACCTGGAGGCCTGCTTCGTCATCTCGGAGAACCGCAACCTCCTCCAGGCCCTGACCGCCGCGGCCGAAGTCACCTACAGTCGCACGCCCCTCCTTGTCCAGGATTATTACGACACCCTCTTGACTGAATTGCTGAGCTTCCGGCTCGACTCTTCCCATCCGGCAGGGGACTCCAAGATCCGCCATCCGGAGCAGGAGTCTCAGGGAGCCGTCTCCAGAGTACCGATGGCGGAGCGTTGCCGACGGGCCTTCGCGCATCCGGCGATCACCGCTGAACGGCTGCCGATCTCAGCTGAGACGGTGCGGCTCGACTATGGGGAGAACTCCTTGGCCTCGCCGGCCTTCGTCAAGGCGAGCCTCCTGGAGTCGTTCGTCCGGCGGGTGGTCTCCCCCGCCGAGGTGGACCTGGCGCCGGAGATCTCGTTTTTCCTCCGCCGCCGCTTCGGGTTGAATGCCGGCAAGGGAACGCTCTCGCGCTTCGCGTTCGGGTTGGGAGTCGCGCCGCTCTTCTCCGCGCTGGCGGAATCCTGTGCCGCCGAGGGAGGAACCTTTGTCTTCCCCAGCGGGGCCTACGACTATTTCCTGGCCGCGGTTGAATTCTTCGGCAGCCGCTGGGACCGCATCGCCACCCGGCGGGAGAACGGCTTCAAGGTCACTCCGGATGCCCTCGACGAGGCACTGGCCCGGGCGCCCCGCCCCTGGTTGTTCCTCAACGGTCCCGTCGTGAACCCGACGGGGAGCCTCTACTCGGCCGAAGAAATTGCGGCTCTGTTGGATGTCGCCACCCGGCACCGGGCGAGGATCGTCCTCGACATCCTCTTTTCCGGCCTGGAGCTCGAAGAACCGCCCGAGCCGTGGGACCTGGAGCCGCTGCTGCAGGATCAGCCCACGGATCTTGTGGTGCTGGGCGGGATCTCCAAGGAGCTCGCGGCCGGCGGGCTCCGCTTCGGATTCGCATGCTGCCGCAGCGACGCCATGGCGAAGGCTCTGACCCGCGGCCTCAGCGCGGTCCCCCATGCCACGATGCTCTACGCCGCCAAGAAGATCTACGCCAACCTCAATCATCCGACGCTCGAGGTCCGGAACGAGCTCGAGACCCAGAGGTCGACACTCCGCCGACACACGGAGCTCCTCAGCGAAACCCTGGCGGAGACCGGCTGGGAACCCTTGACGCCCCGGGGTGGCCTCTTCTTGGTAGCCCGCCCCACCGCCTACCTGAGCCACCGCGTCCGGGTGGAGACGCCTCATGGAACAAAGGAATACATCCTGGACAGCGAAAACCTTCCGGAGGCGCTCTTCTACGCAACCGGCCTGCTGATCAACAACAGCGTTTGGACTGGTCTTCCGGAGCATTGCCGTTTCGTGCACTCGGTGCCCGAAGAGCAGCTCCAGGAGGGGATAGAGCGACTCAGACTATTCCGGGAAAGGGTGCTCGGCGGCTGAGGCGCACCGCGCGGTAGCTGGGGTGTTCAGCCTTCTAAATCCGCCCACCGGGCGAACAGGTTTCCACTCCCCAGAGTCTTTATTTCATGCTCCGGAGTGGCGAAGACCTTCTCCTGCAGAGTCTCCGACCGGGTCCAGAGCCCGTCAAAAAGACTCTTGTAGGCATCGATGGTCGTACGGTTCAAAAAGACCTCGAGATGCGGTATCGGCTTGAGCCGGCCCACCCTCCTGACGATCGAGACGGAGACGGCCTTGTGGCCGTACACGTTGAACGGCGTGTCCGCATTCGTTCCTGACACCGCGAATCTCTCCGCGATGGTCCTGTTGGATATCCTGATCTCTATTTCCGGATCCCCGCCATTGTTTCGCCATTCTTTGAATCGATCCACCATGCTTGACGATCTGCCGTGAGCAGATTTCAATGCCAGTAGCTCACAGAGGAATCGTTCCGCCTGAGGGAAGTTCTCGGAATTCCGGTCACAGAGAACCAGGAATCGCACCTTGTATCCATGATCCTTCCCCACCACCTGCTCTAAACGCTCCAGATGCTCACCGACGAAGTTCGGATATGTGTCGAAGTCGTAGCCGCCAAAGCTCAATCCCGCGTGGCCGGTAACCGAGAAATCCCGGAGCACCTTCTCATTGGCACTCCGTGGATCAAACATATCCTGGAAAAGCAGCCGCCAGCCGGCATCGAAGTTATAGATCTCGATCTTCTCTCCGTCTTCCAGGCTCTTCCGCGCATCCCTGCTGAGGCCGTCGAAATAAGCCACCAGTTTCTCTTCCAACGGCTCCAGTCTCCTCGCGACCTCGGGAAGATGGGCAGGCTGGTTGTTGCCACCGGCTGGAGGACCCTGATGCCTTTTTGCGCGCTTCCAGATCGCGAGTTTGTGAGTCAAGGCTCCCGCCGTCGCAGATAGGACGGCTGTCATCGTCTCCTGAAGCCATTCCACGTTTCACCTCACAATCTGAGCTTGATTAGTCCATGACTGGTGAATCTGGCTTCAGGTAATTTCCCCTGCGAGAAAGGCTCTCTGATCTTCCAGCAACCCGGTCGCTCCTTCCCAACGGAGTTCGTCAATTCTGGCGCCTCTGATCTGCCCTTCGGCATCACGCTCGAAGAACCGTGTCGCGCTGAGGGCGGTATCACGCAGATCCGCGTTCGTCAGATCGGCGCCGATGAAGGACGCGCCCTCGAGGTCCGCCCCCCGGAGATCCGCTCCGACCAGACTGGCTCCATCAAAACGCGAACGCGTCAGGTTGGCTCCCCGGAGATCCACCCTGTCGAGGCGCGCCCCTCGCAAGTCTGAATCCTTGATGTGCAGATCTCCCAGTTCCCGGGTACTAGGGGCCCAATCCCGTAGATCCACGGTCAGGAGGAGCTTCCTAGGTCCTCTGTAGTGCACGTAACTAGGCGCGTTCCGAAAATTCGCGAGTTTTTCAGGAGAAACCGAGCCGCTGACGTAGCGCTCATTCCCGGGCCAGGGGTCTGCGTTATTGTGGTAGTGGGATTCACGTTCCCAATAGCCGAGTTGATCCTCGGCCAGGAATTCGATCCTGTGAACCCACTTCAGGCTCTTGTAGAAATAGCGGGAGGGGGTCAGGGTTCGCAGCGGATACCCATGCTCGCGCGAAAGAGGCTGGCCGTCGACGCTGTGGACCAGCCAAGTATCGGCGAGCGCTAAGCCCAGAGGCAACGAGGTGTCGTGATTCCTCTCCGAATAGGCCACGAAGCGGATGAACCTTGCTTCCGGTAAGGGAGTCGCCCCCGCCTCGTCGAAAAGGGACGCAAGGGGAAGGCCGGTGAAGCGCATCCCGAACTGGCTCCATCCGGTTACGCAGTGGATGTCCACTTGGCGTTCCTGCTGGGGAAGGGCGAGAAACTCTTCATAAGTCAGTTCGTACGGACTGTTGACTAGGCCCTCCATGATCAGTCTCCAATCTATAAGGTCCAAGGCCCCCGGGAGTGGCGCTGACTCCCCGACGAGAGGGAACTTCTTGGTCTCGGCCTGACCAGGGGGGAGACCACTGATCGGCTTGCTCATTCTTCCTCCTTCATAGTGGAGCGCATCGCCTCAGGCCAACTCGATTTTGAATACTTCGGTGAAGATCTTCTTGAGGGATTTATAGTACCCCTTAGCAAAATAATCTACTGATAGCCAATCTAGTTCGAAATAATCCGGGCTCCTCAGATGGACGTCCCCCAATTCCCGGATCAACGATTCCTGCTCCAATTTACCCTGCCTCGCAAGCTCCCAAAGATCCTCAAAATCTTTCTTGTATTCATCGATCCTCCTCTTCTGATCAGGCCAGGTACCGATCAGAATTCTCTCCTCCTCAATGCTTTTATTGCTGTCTTTTTTGTAAATTGGATTATAGACGACCTCAATCCCATCTATACGATACAACCCGAAGTCATAGTACTTACTGGAGGGAACGATAGACTTGGCGAGGTAGTAACACTCAATAACGTCTTTGTATATGCGGACCTTTCGATGGACAGCAGCGATGTCGAAGGCGTACTGGATCACGCCACGAGCCCGAAGCGCGAGGTGAGGAACCCCCGACTCTTTCTTGAAGCCCTTCCCGTCCATCCGTGCAGTTTGGAAGATCCGTTCATAATCCTCAATAAAGTGTAGCAGCAGTTCCTTATCAAAAATGATGAGGCGGCGAAACAAGGATTTATTATCGGCATCAGTCTTCTGGGGGAGTTTGTGCGCCTTTTCACCAATTCTTGTCAGATAGGTGCTCCAATCCGCGTTGAACTCCAGTCCGGGTTCGGTCTGGCCGCTCTCCTGCCGGCTCTGGCGTCCGTGTCCGAAGTCCAGAGGAGGGATTAGGAAAGCCATGAACTCTTCGACATGGACGTGATCCTTGACGAAGAAGTGGTAGGTCGGCTCACCGCTGTTCTGTGAGGGATGCCCAGCGCAGACGTAATAGCTGGGCCTCTTTTCGTCAGGCACTCCTTCGAAGGATCTATTCTGGAGCTGCCGACGGAACTCTCCGATCGTGGGACGCTTCCGAAAAGTCTCTCCAAGATAGCGAAACACCTTGAAGTAGAGAGCAATAGATACTGTGATAACGATGGCGGCTACGATTTCCCAGAACAGCGGATGCGCAGCAATGCTTTGCAACGTCGAAGTATCCGTTGGGAAGCTTTTCATAAGTCTATCTCCAGGGGATGACCGACGTTATTTACTGCTTCCGAGAAGCGACGGCCGTGACCGGAATGGCCCGCCCGTCCACATCCGCCGCCAATATCATCCCCTGCGACTCCTCCCCTTGGAGCTTCTTCGGGACCAGGTTGCCAACGATGAGCAGATCCTCCCCCACCAGGTGTTTGAAGTCCGCGGGATCACCGATCCTGGCGATGACGGTGCGGGCCGCGCCCTCTCCGTCCTCCAAGACCAGCTTGACGTAGCCCGGCTTGCCCGCCGCCGGTGTGCCGACAGCGGTCACTCGGAGTACGGCGACCTCGGCGTCCACCAGGGCGTCGAGCTTCAGCTTGGGCGGCTCGACGGCCGCGGAAGCCTTCAGGGTCTCCCGCGAGGCCTCGACCACCGCCGCCACCCGGGCGGGATCCACACGGTCCGCCAGCCGCTCGTACGTCTCGACCGGATAGTCCTCCAGTAAGTCGTCCGTCGCCTCCCAGGTGAGCGCGGACAGGCGCAGCATCTTCGCCATCCGTGCGGCGAAATCCGGAAGGATCGGCTGCAGAAGAGTGCTGAGGATGCGGAAGCCGTTCATCGCCGCCGTACAGATCCTGGCCGCGGCGTCCGCGTCGGTCTTGACCACCTGCCAGGGCTGGCGGTCCTGGAAATAGGTGTTGATGACGCCGGCGAGCTCGGCCAGAATCCGCGTCGCCTGCGCGAAGTCCCGCTTTTCGAAGAGAGACCCGATCTCGTCGCGCCGTTCGCGGACCTGCGCCACCAGCGCCCGCCCTTCGTCGTCGAGACGGCTGAGACGGCCGCCGCAGCTCTTGTGGAGGATCGCCAGGGCCCGGCTGGGGATGTTCGCCAGTTTGTGGACCAAGTCGCTGTTCACCCGCTGCACGAAGTCGTCGAAGCTGAGGTCCAGGTCCTCCACGTGCGGGTTGAGCTTGGCCGCGTAGTAATACCGGAGGTATTGCGGGTCCAGATGCTCCAGGTAGGTCTCGGCGTTGATGAAGGTCCCGCGCGTCTTCGACATCTTTTCGCCGTTGACCGTGAGGAAACCGTGGACCGCCAGCTCCGAAGGCGTCCGGAAGCCCGAGCCCATGAGCGTCGCGGGCCAGAACAGGGCGTGGAAATAGATGATGTCCTTGCCGATGATGTGGACGACGTCGGACTCGTCCTCCCAGCGCCAGTAGGAGTCGAAGTCGGCTCCGTGCTGGCGGCACCACGCGAGCGTCGTGGCCATGTAGCCCACCGGGGCGTCGAGCCAGACGTAGAAGTACTTCCCGGGATAGTCGGGGATCTCGAAGCCGAAATACGGCGCATCGCGGGAGATGTCCCAGTCCTGCAATCCCGCCGCGAACCACTCGTCCAATTTGTTGGCGACCTCTTCCTGGACCCGGCCGGACCGCAACCATTCCCGCAAGGGATCGGTGAAGTCGCCGAGTCGGAAGAACAGATGAGTGGAAGTGCGCCACTCCGGAGTGGTGCCACAGCGCGCGCAATAGGGATCGATCAGGTCGCGGGGCGTGTAGGTGCGCGAGCAGACCTCGCAGGAATCGCCGTACTGGTCCGGCGAGCCGCAGTTCGGGCACTTGCCGCGGATGTAGCGGTCGGGCAGGAACATCTCGTCGCGGGGGCAATAGGCCTGCTCGATGTCGCGGGTGACGATATGGCCGTTCGCCTTGAGGCCGCGGTACATCTCCTCCGAAAGCTCGCGGTTCTCGGGCGAGTGGGTGCTGTGATAGAGGTCGAACTCGATGCCGAAGCCGGCGAAGTCGCGCCGGTGCTCGTGCCAGACCCTTTCAATCAGCTCTTCCGGGGTGATCCCCTCGTTCCAGGCCCGCATCATGATCGGCGTGCCATGGGTATCGTCGGCACAGAAGAAGACCACCTCGCGGCCGCGCAGACGCCAGTAGCGGACCCAGATGTCCGCCTGGATGTATTCCACCAAGTGCCCGATGTGGATCGGGCCGTTGGCATAGGGCAAGGCACAGGTGACGAGCAGCTTTTTCATCGCATTGCTCTCCCATCGCTCACGACAAAGCGCTGCCGTCAGGGATCTCCACGGTGATCTTGGGAATGATGGTTCCTTCGCGGCCAGCCACCGGCATCAGGCAGGCGGTAAAGCGAAGCCCGCCGGCTGACAAGGGGTGAAGTCCGAGGGCTACGACAACCCGGGAGCCGGGCTGCAGGCCCTGGACCAGCGAGGACGGGGCCAGGGCTTCAGCTTCTTCGTCCAGGCGGAGTCCCACGATCGCAAGGCCCTCCAGCGCCGGATGGCTGCGGATGGCGGTGACGGTCCCCACCCGCAGGTCCAGTTTGCGGAAGCATTCGATCTCGATGGGCAGCTTCACGCGCTCCTCCCTTCGAGAAAACCCGCGAGCTCAGCCGAGCCTCCGCAGAAGGTCTCGATCATTTCGATCAGCAGCCAGGAGCCGGCGAGCACGTCGGCGGGCCCCAGTTTGGCGTTCCCCTGGAGGAAAAATACAATGTCGCGCGAGCGGGCCTCGATCTTGGAATGGTCGCCTTGGAGGACTTCCAGGCGGCAGATGATCGCGCCCCCGGGATCGACGTAGGCATACTCTCCCGCACAGGAACGGGGCTCGGTTTCTTCGAGGGGAATGAAGACATCCGCCGGCTCCACTCGCCGCAAGGTCACCGGCGTCTTCAGCTTCGCCAGATCGTGGGCGCCGATCGACAGCAGGGTCTTCGCCGAGACGATGTTGTAGGAGTCCACGACGGCTCCGGTGGCGGTGAAGTCCTGGTGGCGACGGACATAGCGCAGGAGCTTCTCCGACGCCGCCGGTTCGTCGGTGACGCCGAAGAGGCGATGAACGCGTTCGTACTCCCGCAGGGCGGGATGGGTGGAGAGGGACCGGTTCTTCCAGAAGGCGCCGAGTTGGCGGCCCACCTCGCGCCGGTACGCCATGAGCTCGGGCGGCGTCCGCGAGTTGTCGACACCGCGGGCCACCACCACCGAGGTGGAAAGGCCTAGCTCCAGCAACTCCGACGACACTTCCAGCATGCCCCGCCCCTTTCTCGACTCAGATGTTCGCCGGCTTTTCCCAGGGGAAGATATCCCGCCCGTAGTGGCCGTACGACGCCGTCTGCCGGTAGCTCCAGCCGTTCGGCTCCCGCAGCTTGAGCTCACGGATGATCGCACCCGGCGAGAACTGATAGAGCTTCCCTTCTACGGTATCGCCGAACCTCTCACCGAACTTCTCATAAATCTGGGCGGAGAGATCGTGCCCCGTCTCCGTGATCGCCGTGAGCATCTCGGGCTCGCGCTTGCCGATGCCATACGCAATGGTCACGGTGCACTCCTTGGCGCCGAGGCGGGATACGGCCGCCTTGGCCAGGTACCGGCAGAGATAAGCGGCGCTGCGATCCACCTTTGTGGGGTCTTTCCCCGAGTAGGCGCCTCCCCCGACAGAAACCCGCGGGCCATAGGCGTCCACCACGATCTTCCGGCCGACAACCCCGGCGTCCCCGGTCGGTCCGCCGATCACGAAACGGCCGGTGCCGTTGATGCTGAGCCGCGCCTTCGAGACGTCCCCGACCATGGGCCCCACCACCTGCTCCAGCAGGCTCGTTTTGATGTCGTCGATGCTGATGTCCTCGGAGTGCTGGGCGGCGATGACGACGCTCGTGACGGTCCCGGCCTTGTCCAGCGTGACCTGGGTCTTGCAGTCGGACCGCAGCCATCCTAAGGCTCCCTCGACCCTGAGGTCGTGAAGCTTCTGGCAGAGGTTGCGGGCGAGCACCCACTCGCGCGGCATCATCTCCGGGGTTTCGTCGGTGGCGTAGCCAACCATGATCCCCTGATCGCCGGCGCCGTCATTGTCGGTGCCGGTCCCGTCGCCGGCATCCTGCTTCGCGCCCTCTCCGATGTCCGGGGACTGCGACCGGAGATGATTGATCACGGTCAGCTCCCCTTGAGCCTGGTCCCTGTCGATGTGACCGTATCCCCCGCTCCAGATATCGGAGTACCCGACGCTCTTCCAGACCTCCCGGGCCAAGCGGACGACGTCCAACTCGCCGCGGATGTCCTGCGGCAGCTTGACCTCGCCGGAGACGACCAGGAGGTTGTCCTTCACCAGGCACTCGATGGCGGTCCGCACCTTGGGCACGTACCTCGTCCGGTCCTTCTCGGCGGCAAGCCGCAGGATTTCGTCCAGAATCGTATCGGCCACCTGATCACAGAATTTGTCGGGATGGCCGGCCGAGACGTGCTCGGCCGTCCTTTCGATCCGCTGACTCATCACGCTCTCCTCATTTGACTGAAGGAAGTTTTAACACCCCTTTGAATCCTCTGCCGACGTGCGCGAAGTAGAAGTACGACCGCCTCGGGCAGGGTATCGATCCTACGCTTCGCTTTTTTAGGACCAAAGCACGTTCTTTCCGCGGAAGGTCCGCGGGTACCGCTGGTATCAGACTTCGAGCCACCCTACCTTTCCGTCGTCCCCACGGCTGGAGGACAGAGGGGTCATAGATCCTCTTTGGAGTGGTGCTTCATTCCCTTACGCGAGCATCTACCCTGAAAAGGACCACCGCTCCCGGAGAAACCGAAACGCACGGTATGGGGGTGTCAGACCTGTGCAAGAAGTTTGTAAGGAATGTAAAGTCGCCGCCCGCCTCCACATCCCGCCTCCGGCGGGCTGCTACACTGCCTCCGAGCCATGGTCCGCCGATTCCTCTCCCGCCACGCCCTCCTCCTGGTCACTTTGATGCTGGCGGTCCTGCTGGTCGTGCTGGGCACGCTCCAGCACAAGTGGATCGCCGAGGTGAGCATGGTGCAGCGCCACCGCATGCAGTTCACCCTGTTCTCCGCCGGCGCCGGCTTCGCCGAGGACTTCGACCGGGAGATGACGCGGGCCTGGACCCACTTCCTGCCGGACCGGCGGGAAGGCGACGTCGGGCCGGAGAGCCTGGTGGAGCGGATGGACCGCTGGCGCGTTGAAGCGCCCCATCCGCGGCTCGTCCGCGACATCGTCCGCGTCCGCTTGAACCCGGAGGGCGGCCTGGACGCCGAGGTCCTGCGGCCCGGAGCGCGGGCCTTCGTTCCGGTCTCCCATCCGGGGGATCTGGAGCCCGTGCGCCGGCGGTTCCTCGCGCACACCCCGGGCCGCCGCCACAGCCCCGTGCTGGGAGAGATCCCGGCCCTGATGATTCCGAGCTTCTCCATGCATTCGCCGCCGGGCCGCGGGCATGGCCCGGGTGAGATCCTGATCCTCCGGCTGGACGAGAGCGTGATCGCCGGCGAGATCCTGCCCGCCCTGAGCCGGCGCTACTTCGGCGACGACCAGGAACGCGAGTACTCGGTGACCGTCGTGGCCGCGGAGGATCCCGGGCGCGTGATCTTCCAGTCGGATCCCGGCGTGTCTCCCGCGGCCCTGCGGTCCGGCGGCGACGCGAGCCTGCCGATGTTCAGCCTGCAGCCCGCGGAGCCGCCGCGGCGCCACGGGCCTCCCGGGTTCGGCCGTCCCCTGGCCATCCACCGGCAGGCGGCGGACGGCGCCTGGCGCCTCGTGCTCGTGCGCCGGCACGGCACGCTCGAACACGCGATCACCCACTTCCGCTACAAGAACCTCGCGATCAGCGGCGGCATCCTGCTCCTCCTCGCCGCGGCCATGGGGATGGTGATGGTCTCCACCCAGCGGGTGCGGAAGCTGGCGCGGCAGCAGATGGAGCTGGTGGCGGGCGTCACCCACGAGCTCAACACGCCCATCACCGCCATCCGCTCGGCGGGCCAGAACCTGGCGGACGGCGTGGTCGCCGACCCGGCGCAGGTGAAGCGCTACGGCAAGGTGATCGAGACCGAGGGACAGCGCCTCTCCCGCATGGTCGGACAGATGCTGGAGCTCGCCGGCCTCCAGACCGGGCAGGCGACCTACACCCTGCGGCCGACCGAAGTCGGCGCGGCCCTGGACGGCGCGCTCGCGGACTGCCGCTGGCTGCTCGACGAGCGGCAGGCCCGGGTCGAGACCGACGTCGATCCCGCGCTGCCGGCCGTGCTGGGGGACGCCGGGGCCCTGCGGCGCGCCCTGCGCAACCTGGTCGAGAACGCCGCCAAGTACGGCGGCCGGACGCCGTGGATCGGCGTGCGGGCGCGCGCCGCCGGCCCGGAGGTGGCGGTCACGGTCGAGGACCACGGGCCGGGCATCCGCCGCGAGGATCTGCCGCACCTCTTCGAGCCGTTCTACCGCGGGCGCGAGGTCAAGACCGGGGGCATCCCGGGCAGCGGCCTGGGCCTGAGCGTGGTCCGCCGCATCGCCGAGGCCCACCGCGGCCGGGTCAGCGTCGAGGCCGGCGGCGCGGGCCAGGGCGCGGCGTTCACCCTCCACCTCCCCATCGCCCCCGAACCCACCGCATGAGCGCGCCCGGTTCCGAGACCGCCGCCCCGGCGCGGCGGATCCTGCTCGTCGAGGACGAGCCAAGCCTCGTCCTCACCCTCACCGACCGGCTGATCAGCGAGGGCTACGAGGTGGAGGCGGCGGGCAACGGCGACGCGGCCGTGGACCGCGCCGTCGCGGGCTCGTTCGACATGGTCCTGCTCGACGTCATGCTCCCCGGCCGCGACGGCTTCGAGGTCTGCCGCGAGCTGCGGCAGCGCGGCCTCCAGATCCCCATCGTCATGCTGACGGCGCGCGGCCAGGTGGTGGACCGCGTCGTGGGCCTGAAGCTGGGGGCCGACGATTACGTGACCAAGCCGTTCGAGATGATCGAGCTGCTGGCGCGCATGGAGGCCATCTTCCGCCGCGCCCGCTCTCCCCTCTCCTCCACGGCCGGCACCTACGCCTTCGGCGACGTGCGGGTGGACTTCCGCCGCGGCGAGGTCTTCCGCGACGGCGCGCCGGTGACGCTCTCGGCTTTGGAGTTCAAGCTGCTCTCCTTCTTCATCCAGAACCGCGGCGCGCTGCTGACCCGCGACGAGCTGCTCGACAAGGTCTGGGGCTACGACGCCATGCCCACCACGCGCACGGTGGACGTCCACGTGGCCTCGCTGCGGCAGAGGCTGGAGCGCAATCCGTCGCGGCCCGAGCACATCCTGACGGTCCACGGGCGCGGCTACCGCTTCGCCGGCTGACGGCTTTACATTCTTTACAAACATCTTGCGAATCCCTGAGGACCGCGGGGGCGCCAGGGGTTACTCTTTCCACCATGAGATCCGCGCCACCGCGGGTCACCAGGCAAGGAGAAACGAACCATGAAGAAGATTTTGATCGGCATCTGCGCGCTGCTCGTCCTGGCCGCCGTGGCGCTGGCCCAGCATCATCCGGGCGGCGGGCCCCACGGCATGAAGATGAAGATGCGCGGCGACCACGGCAAGATGCACGGCGAGATGATGGAGGCCCACTTCGCCGCCCTCGGTCTCACCGAGGACCAGAAGGCCCAGGCGAAGCAGCTCCATGAGGAGCTGCGGGCCAAGGCGGAGCCCCTGATGGACCAGGTTCGCGGCCACCACGAGGAGCTCCAGACCCTGCTGGACGGCGCCAACCCCGACCCGGCCACGGTCGGCAACCACGTCATCGCGGCCCACAAGACGCGGGAGCAGCTCAAGGCGCTGCACGACGATTTCAAGACCCGCTTCACCGCTCTGCTGACCGCCGAGCAGAAGGAGAAGCTGGAGCAGTTCCACGAGCGCCACGGCGACCCCGGCGACCATTTCCGGGGCTTCGGCCACGGGCCCGGCTTCTAAGCGGCTTTAACGTTCTCTCCTCTCGGGCCGGTCCGGGACCTTCAACCAAGCCCCCCTTGGTTCCCGGGCCGGCCCGGTTTCTTTCTATGCTAGCCTCACCCATCGATGCGGATGGAACACGAGCATTCGGCAGAGTCGATCCGGGACCGGCTCGCCGCCGGACCGCGCCACAACTACGTGCGGGACTGGATCTACGGCGGCATCGACGGCTCGGTGACGACCTTCGCCGTCGTCTCCGGCGTCGTCGGCGCCCAGCTTTCGCCGGTGGTGATCCTGGTGATGGGCTTCGCCAATCTCGTCGCGGACGGCTTCTCCATGGCGGCGAGCAACTACCTGGGCACCCGGGCGGAACAGGAGGACCTGAAGCACCTGGAGGCCGTCGAGTACCGCCACATCGCCGCCGTTCCCGAAGGCGAGCGGGAGGAAGTCCGGCAGATCTACAAGGAAAAAGGCTTCGAAGGCGAAGAGCTGGAACGCATCGTCGCGCTGATCACCGCCGACCGCAAACGCTGGGTGCAGACCATGCTGACCGAAGAATACGGCCTGCCGCGCGAGGTGCGCTCCCCCTGGCTGGCCGCCCTGAGCACGTTCAGCGCCTTCATGGTGTGCGGGCTGGCGCCGTTGATTCCCTATCTGTTCGGCATGGCGGACGCCTTCGGGTTCTCCACCCTCCTCACCGGCGTGGTCTTCTTCGTGATCGGGTCCGCCAAGAGCCGCTGGTCGACGAGCAGTTGGTTGCGGTCAGGCCTGGAGACGCTCCTGGTCGGCTCGGCCGCGGCGGGCCTCGCCTATCTCGTCGGCGTCCTGTTGAAGGGTCTGGCGCACTGACGGCCGGTCATTCCGGCTCGAACACGCGCTCGAAGTAGCCGCCCTCTTCCGGCTCCGCCTCTTCCCCGTCGCTCCCATCGACCCCCGCGAGACGGCGGGCGAGCCGCTTCTTGTACTCCAGCTCCATCTGCCGGGCGATCTGGATGCGCTGCGCCTGCGGCGAGCCGGCGCCGTGCATCGACTCGGTGAGATAGCCGACGGCGTTGCGGCCGAGCGTCATGTTTTCGATCAGCCGCAGGATCCGCATCCGCGTCTCCGCCGGGATGTCCGCCCGGCCCTTGAGGTATTTCCGCAGCAGCTCCCCGGTCTCCTCGCTCGCGAAATCCTTCTCCGACGGCATCGTCACCATCAGACCGCCCGCGAGGTCCTGGGCCAGGCGGCCGATCTCGTACGGCATCTTCGTCACGTGATGCTTGCAGACGTTGGCGATCATGTCGTCGTTCAGCCAGACGCCCGACTTCATCGGCCGCGCCTGATAGGACGAAGCGATGCCCGTGGAATAGATCGTCTCGTTGAGATGTGTCATCTCCACCAGCTTGTCCTTGATGTGCGAGGCCTTGTCCACACCATTACACTCGGCGACCGCGGCGGCGGCGCCGATCAGCACGTCGCCCACGCCGCTCTTGCAGACGTAGCTCCGCCGGTGATAGCAGGTGAACCTCTCCACCAGCAGGGCCGCGAATTCGGTCTCGCCGTCCATGAACACGAGATCGCGGGGGATGAAGACGTCCTCGAAGATGACCATGGCCTCCTGGCCGGAGAACCGCGCGTTGCCGGCGTCGAGCCCGCCACCTTCGAGATGGCGGGTGTCGCACGACTGGCGGCCGTAGATGTAGGTGATCCCGGGCGCGTCGACCGGCACGGCGCCGGCCACCGCGAAGTCGCGGTCCTCGGGGCCGAGGCGCAGCGTCGGCATGACGATCATCCAGTGGGAGTTGAGGCAGCCGGTCTGATGGGCCTTGGCGCCACGGATCCAGATCCCCTCGTCGGTCCGCCGGGTCACATGGACGTAGAGATCGGGGTCCTCCTGCTGGTGCGGCGCCCTGGACCGATCCCCCTTGACGTCGGTCATCGCGCCGCCGACCACCTGATTGCGGCGCTGGACGCCGGCGAGAAAGGTTTTCAGACGCTCGTGGTATCGGGTGCCATGCCGCTCGTCGATCTCCCAGGTGACGGAATGGAGCGCGTTGAAGGCGTCCATGCCGACGCAGCGCTGAAAGCAGGTGCCCGTGAGCTGTCCGAGCTTGCGCTGCATCTTGTTCTGCATCACCAGATCGGCGGGGCTGCCGGCGATGTGGAGGAAGCGGTTGACGCGCTCGCCGGTCAGGGGGGACACCGCCGTGGCCAGCTCGGGCTCACGCACCGCCAGGTCGTACGTCTCCGCCACCGCGTTGATCGACGGCCGGATCACCGGATGATCGACCGGCTCCTCCACCAGCTCGCCGAAGAGGAAGACCCGCAGTCCCCGCCCGCGCAGGCTGCGGACGTAGTCCTCGCCGGTGACGATAGGCGCGTCCTGGACCGGCTCGGCGATGTCTGGAACGGATGTGGCGGCGATGGTCATGGGGCTCTCCTGACCCGGGCGGCGACTGACCCGGCCAGGAGATTATAAGTCCCCGCTCACTTACACAGGTCCATCACCACCTCCACCCGCCGGTTCTTCTGGCGCCCCGCCGGATCGTCCGAGCCGTCGGGCCTGGCGTTGGGAGCGACCGGACGGCGCTCGCCCCACCCCTGGGTGGGCGTGGCGGCGGGCAGCGCGCCCCGGGCGACGAGCCAATCCTTGACCGCGAGCGCCCGCTTCTCGCTGAGGGTCTGGTTGTAGTCGTCGGCGCCCTTGGAATCCGTATGGCCCTCCACCGTCGCGGGATGCTTGCCGGCCTTGGCGAGCAGAGGCGCCAGGGCTTTCAGCGTCTCCTCGGCATCCGGCGTGAGGGTGGCCTTGTCGAACTCGAAGAGCGCGTCCGCCCCCACCAGGAACCGCCGGGTGCATTTCGCCTCCTCGGTCCGGATCGCCTGGATGCCCTTAGGAACCTGGATCTCGCCCGGCTGCTGCCAGGTGTCTCTGGGCTTCTGGATCTCGCCGGGCGTCTGCCACTTGTCCTTCGGTTTCTGGATCTGCTGCGCGCCGGCCGGCATGGTCATGACGAGCAACGCCAAGCCGGCGAGTCCGGCGCGGGTGCGATGAAGCATGATGGGCCTCCCTAGATTTTGAAGCATTCTACTCTTGTCTCCATCAGCCGTCGACGCGTACTCGCTCCTTGAAGCGCTCTCAAGATGTCGAACCAGATTAACGGTTGCCCCGAGCACTCACCGCCCGCCCCAGAATGGCCCCTAGCACCACGACAGAGAGTAGACTGGCGTAAAATGCGATACTCGGCCCCGAGAGCATCCACTGCAGAGAATCGGCGAGCAGCTCGGTGTTTGTTTGAGAGCGAGAGGGAAAGGATAAAGCTGTCTCGAATATCGAAAAGGTAGGAACAAAAAGCAGTAACGCCAAAAGGATGCCACAAAGTGAACCTGCAAAACCTCTACCCAGATGCTTGGTAAAATATATCCTTACGGAGAACACGCCCACGCCTAGTATTATCAAGATCAGGGGTCTGGACGCTAGCAAGCTCAAGAGCCATAAAGAGCATGTTGTAAAAAGGAACACACCCGCGATCTCCATCAGAAGCATTCCACGACTACGTTCACTGTGAGACAGAATTATAGTTAAACATACCATACTGGCAACGAGTCCTAGCGTGCATAAACCAACGAGAAGCATATTAGAGCTCCGGAGATGGTACAGGAGGGAGAAGCGGGTATCTCCAGTTGTCGAATGGAGTTATACCCGGAGGTAGATAGATTTTGTTGATGCCACAACTTCCCAACAACCCAACAGCAAAGGTATTACTGTTAGGGCCCAACAAGAAGCCCGTCGCGGGATAGCTATAGCCACGCTGGCGTAGCTTTTCGTAAGCCTGCAATATGCAGGTTTCTCTGGCACAGTCTGTACTGTCAAAATCTGACGGAGTGATCGGGACAATGCTTGCGTGATGACCAAAGGCGAAGGGAACTGGATCTCCGATTGCGGCCATGCCTGACCTGTCTCGACCTGTGACTTCGAGACGAAGGTCGTAAGGTTGGCCTTGCTTAGGACAATCACATTTAACTCGGACAAAGCAATGCCCAAAACCTCCGGCTCCTACCATTCCTCGAACTGCATCTCCACCGCCCGCGCCTACCGGGTGACAGTAAAGCTCGACTTTCAAACCCAGCGGATCGGAGAACGTTAACGACCGGCTCTGAGTATAGGAATAAAGATGCAATCCAGCCTGCAAGCCAAGAGGATCTGGCTGCACGTAACGACCTGTAATTGGTTCATACCATCTGAAAACGTTATAGAACAGTCCTGCAGCATTACTCCACACCCCCTCCGCCCACTGCCCCGGGAACCGCAGAAACACCCCCGCCCCGCCCGCTCCGCTCCAGTCCGCTCCGAAGGGCTCGAAGCCGCCCTGCCAGAGCAGCGCGCCCGCAGCGCTCGTCGCCGTGACCGGTGTTCCGAGGTGGTCCGTGGTCAGGAACTTCCAGCTCTCCGTCCCTCCGGATAGATCGAGCTGCGCTATCGGCCGGTCCGCGAAATGGAAGACCAGGGAGCGCTCCGGCACGGTGTTCCTGGTCAACGCGTGCAGCAGGCCCTCGGAACTGTAGGTGGGGCGCACGGTCGGTATGACCGTGCAGACCGGCAAGCTCACGATACCCAGCGCGCCGCTCCAGGCACAGATGGTTCCGCTTTCGAAGCCGTCCAGGAACGGCAGGGCGTCAGCGTCCGCCAAGGTGAGGTAGCTCCGGCCGTCGTAGCGGAAGGAGACGCCCGCGCTCGTGGCGGGCCTTTCGATGCCAGACAGTCTGCCGGCTTCGTCGTTCCGGAAAGTCGTTGTATCCGCTCCGGCTGTGATCTTCTCCAGATGGCCGGCGGGGCCGAACTGGTAGGTGCGGGCCCCTCCGGCTCCAAGCTGGATCTGCGAAAGGATCGGCGTCCGGCCGCTGGGCGAGGGAAGATACGAATAGGTGTCCGAGACCGCTCCTCTCGCCTCCGTCAGACGGTTGCCGATTTTGTCGTACGTCCAGGCGCGGGGGCCCCAGGGGCCGTTGCCCTGAGCCAGGAAATAATGGCTGTCCTGATACCCGTAGGTACGGTTGTTGGAGGCGTTCAGGGCGTCGGTGATCGCGAGAATGTTGCCGATATTGTCGGTTGAGTAGCTCCAGCTCAGCAGGCTTCCCAGAGTGATTGAGGACGGGAGGTAGCGCTGCGTGAACGATCTCGTCTCCGTCAGGCCGTTCCCCAACGTGAGACTGGAGAGAGGACCGGCAGAGAGATAGGCGGACGCCGTCACCAGCGGCTGGTCCGGCTTGCCGGAGCGACGGGCCAGCAGGGTCGCCGGACGGTCGGCGTGGTCGTAGGTCGTCACCGCCTCCACGCCTCCAGGATACACGGTCGAGGTGGGATTACTGTTCTTGTCATAACCAAAGACCAACTCGCCGTCCTGGAGGACCCTGCCGAAACGGTCGTAGCGGTAGTCGATCTCCGATCCCGGACGGGCGATCCGGGTCAGCCGCCCCTTGGAGAAGGGGACGGTCGGATCGTCGTAGGTATAGGCGATGTTCAGATCGGGATTGGGATAGGAGACCGCGGTCACCCGGTCCAGGACGTCCACGGTCCGCGTCATGGTGACGTTTCTCGCGTCGGTCTCCGCGGCCAGCTCGCCGTGTTCGTCGTAGGCATAGGTGGTGGTCCCGGAGACCGGCGAGACCTGGCGCGTCATCAGATCGCGGTCGCTGTACGTGTAGGTCGTGATATTGCCTTCGGCGTCGGTGACGCGCGTCAGGTGATCCTGAATGTCGTAGCCGTAGCTGGTCACCGCCGAGCCGCCTCCGGCGCCGGTCCAGGGCTGGGTCACGGAGGATAGGCGGTTCAGCGCGTCGTAGGCGTAGGTCTGGGTCGCGGCAGGATTGGACGCCCTGGGATGGTTGGCGTCCCAGACCCTCTCCAGGTTCCCCTCGCAGTCGTAGCCGTACTCGGTGACCGCGCCGCCGGGATGGATCACTTTGTTCAGATGGCAGCGCGACGTGTAGACGTAGTCGGTGAAGGAGTCCGTCACCCAGGCCGTGCCGTTCCAGCGCTGGAGCTCCTCCTTCGTGCGGTGGCCGTAGGCGTCCAGCGTGTAGAAGGTCCGCTCGCGCCGGGTGGCGGCGTCGGGCTTCCTCTCGATCGAGATCAGCCGGCCGGCGGCGTCGTAGCCGTATTCGATCACGTTGCCGCGAGGAAGGATCGTCCGCAGCAGGTCCCCGAACGCGTTGTAGACATGGGTGGTGGTCAGATCGTCCGCGGCCGTGGCGCCCTTCTGGATCACCGAGGTGACCCGGTCGTGGGCGTCGTACGAGGTCACGGTCTGCACCCCGTTGGGATCGGTCACGGTGGTCCGGCGGTTGAGGGGATCGTAGGAGAAGGACGTGGTGCCGATCAGCGGATCGGTCCGAGTGGCGGGCAGCAGGTTCCCCCGAAGCGGATCGTACGCGTAGGTCATGACGTCCGCCATGCCGTGCCCCGGCGGATTCATGGTCAACGGCTGGCCGGCCGCGTTGTAGGTGGTCGCCGTGGCGAACGTGAAGCTGCTTCCAGATTCGGCCCCCTGCTCCGTCCGTGTCTCCAGATCGCCGGACGCGTTGTAGGAGAGGACGCTGACCCTCAAGGCGCTCCCTCCAGAGGTCGAAGGCGTCTCGATCCGGGTCGGAAACTCGGGGAAGGAAACATTTCCATACTGCCAGGTCGTGATCCGGGCCAGCGGCGTGCCGGCGGCCTCGGTCCTGGAGGTCAGCCTCCCGTTGGCGTTGTAGGCGTACTGGGTCTCGAACCCCCGGCCGTCGATCTTCCGCGTCGGCAGCAGCGGATTGGCCGCGTCGGCGTAGGTCATCGTGGTGTTCGGGCCGGCGGCGCAGACCGGGCAGTCGCCTTCGATCTTCGTGACCTTCGGCTTGTTGCTCCCCGAATCCCGGGCGAGCGTGTAGGTGGTGACTTTCCCGAGGGGATCGGTGACGGCCGTCTGCGTGGGCAGGGCCGGATTGGTGTAGCTGAAGGTGTGGAGATCGACGGCGTTGGGGCCGTTCGAGACGGGATCGCCCCGCCAGGTCTTCGCCACGTTGCCGAAGACGTCGTACTCCCAGGCGGCTTCCACCCGGCGGGCGAGGTCGGTGGCGACGAGATCTCGGCGGGTCATGTAGCCGGGGAAGCGGGCGTCGCCGTAGAAGAATTCGAGGGCGGTGCCGTCCGGACGGCCGATGCGGACGAGGTCGTCGCCGCTCCAGGTGTAGAGCCAGCTCCGGCCGGTCGCGCCGTCGGTCCCGACCTCCCGGATCTCCGCGAGCTTGCCGTTCGGGTGATAGAAGAAGTCCTCCCGGCGCTCGTCCGGAAGGGTGACGCGGGTCAGGGGACCGCCGCTGTAGTCCGCCACCGTGGCGTTGCCGTTGCGATCGACGGTCCGGCTGAAGCGCCCGGCGGAGTCGAAATGCCGCACCGTGCCGTCGAGGTCCCGCAGCTCCCAGCCGGCGGCGGTGCGGTGGAGCCTGCGGTAGTCGTCGCTGGGACGGGTGGTGGCGTAGACGCCGCCGGAGAGCCCGGAAAATTCGACGTAGGTGCCGTACATCGTGATCAGCCAGACGTGAGAGTCGTTCGGGTCCAGGACGATCCGCTCGGCGTAGGTATGGGACCAGTACCGCCCGGGAGCCGGCTGCCAGACCGCGGCGCCGGGATGATCGGGATGCCCCGCGCCACCGGCCAGGTAGTAGAGGTGCGCGCCGGGTCCGGTGCCGTCGCCGCCGGTGCCCCCTCCCCCGCCGCCCGGCGAGCTGCCGCCTCCCGGCCCCAGACAGCAGGCCCCGGCGGGCGCCTTGCCCGGACAGCCGCTGGCCGGCGGCTTCTTGCAGAAGATCGCCTCGAGCTGGGATGGAGAGAGATTGATGGAAATCGTGGCGCGCCGCTCCGCCACGGGCTGCGGGCAACCGGTCCGGCAGACGTCCGCCTGCAGCGTGTACTCCCCGGCCAGGGAAGCTCCGGCCGCGCACGAGAAGCCGCCGATCTGGATCCAGGCGTCGCCGCGCTCGAAGAAGATCTCGGAGCCTACCAGCCCGCAGGCGCCGACCACGGCCGACTGGGCGTCCTTCCATTGCAGGAGGGCGCCGCTGCCGATGTCGTCAGGACTCTCGGCGTGGCCGGGAAACTCGGCGGGGACGGTGGCCCGCACGGAGCAGGACTGCGCTTTGGGATTGCAGCCGGCCGGCAGGATCTCGTAGGAGACGCCTCCCAGCACCGGGGGATAGCAGCGGTAGAGCCCGACGCAGTTGGCGGCTCGGGAGATCGAGCCGCCCGTCATGGCGATGCCGACCTGGACTCCGGAGGCCGTGCAAGAGACCGACTGGGCCCCGGCCGGCGCGGCCAGCAGGAGCGCGAGGACGCCCAGCTTCCAGGGCCTCCAGTTCCGTCCCAGGCCGGCGAGCCTGGCACGGGTGAGATGGGGCATGACGGGGGCCTCCTGAGTTTTGAAGCATTCTACTCTGTCTCCATCGACCGTCGACGCGCACCCGTTCCTTGTAGACGCTTCACTCTCAAAAGGAGGATGCTATGAAGATCAGGAAAGCCGCCCTTCTTCTCGTCGCCGTCGTGATGGTGCTCGCCGCCACCGCTCCCGCGCCGGCCGCGTCGGCGTTCTGCGAAGGCTCATGCAACGGCGCCGAGATCCACTTCAGTTGTCCAGGGACGTTCTCGGCGGCGGAATGCTGCCGTCGGGCCCAGCAGGATCCGCCGGGCTGCGCCGGGGGCTTCCACGGGATCTGCGAAGGCGACGCGGAGATCCTCTGCGGGTAAGAGGCCGGCGGGACGCCGGCGGTCCCAGGGGTCTCAGCGCCGCGTGATCGTGCCGCGGAAATTCCGCGGCACGGGCACGGAGAACAGCGCGATGCGGAGCGCTTCCGGATCGGCAAGCTGGATGCGGTAGCGCGTAGTCATCAGATGGCACAGCAGGATCAGTTGCGCGGTGCCCAGGCCGGCCCCGATGCACCCTCTCGGCGACCAGCCGAACGGGATGTAGCGGGCGCCGGAGACTGGGCACGCTTCGTCTTCGAGCCAGCGGTCCGGATCGAAGGTGTCGGGGTCCTTCCAGAGCCGCGGGTCGTGGTGGAGGATGTCGGGACTGAGCAGATAGCCCTGGCCGGGTTTGAGGCAGGCCCGCTCGTGGTTGATCTCGGTGCGGACCTCCCGGTGCACCACCGGCGTGGGGCTCCACATGCGCAGGGTCTCTTTGATGAAGCGGTGCGTCGCCGGGGCGACGCGGGTAGGCGCGGCATAGAGATCCGCGAGCGGGATGGGCGCCAGCTCGGCCTCCAGCCGCGCGGTCCAGTCAGGCCGGCGGGTCAGCTCGTAGAGCATGCAGGCCGCGGTGGTCCCCGGCGGGCCGGCGATGGCGGTCAGGTTTCCGGTGACGGCGTCGACGGCGCGGTCCAGCCCCAGCTCCGGCAGCAGGTCGACGATCGGATCGGTCATGTCGGACCGGCGAGGCCGGCGGCCGGCGGCGCGCCCTCGCAGCTCCCGGCGCACCGCCCAGCCGGCGCTGACCTGGATCCAGACCGCGCGGATCTTCTCCCGCAGGGTCTGGCGTGTAGGCCCGGTGGCCAGGAGCTCGTAGAGCTTGAAATCCTGATCGCGCAGGACGCGCGCCATGTCGGCCGGCCCGAGGCCGTCCACCACGACCGGAACGAGCGCCCGCGAGACCACCTCCTGCGCCGCCCAGACCAGGTCGAGAGTCCGGTCGAGCCGCTCGTCGAGCAGGGCGCTCATGCGGGCGGCGAGCTTCTCGATCCCCGCCGGGTCCGAAAGCTCCCGCATCTTCGCGAGCCAGATCAGGCGGAGCTGCTTCCAGTGGAAAACCTTGCTGTCGCGGCCGCGCAGCAGATCGCTCAGGTTGTCGGGAAGAGTCAGGTCCGCGAAATTGCTCGCGTTGATCTGTTGCGCCACCTCGCCGTCAAACGCCGCCAGCGTGTCTTCGCGGACCCAGAAGACGCCCCCTTCCGCGTAGCTCCTGGCGCGCAGATCGCGTAGCGCATCCTGTTCTCCGGGCGAGACGGCCATCAGCGCGGCTCCAGGGCCAGCGTGAACCGCGGCGGCGCGAGCGCGGCGCGGACGCACGGCCGGGTTTCCAGAGGTGTGACGGCGAGGCGGTAGCTGCCGACGAGGATCTTCAGGACGTCTTCCACCAGTTGCATGGACAGCGTGCCCGCGATGCAGCGGTGCGGTCCCCAGCCGAAGGGGATGAACGCCTGCGGATCATGCTCTCCGGCCCACCGCTCGGGCCGGTAGCTGTTCGGCTCCGCCCAGTGCTTCGGGTTGCGGTGGACCGCGTAAGGGCAGACGATCACCTCGTCCTCGGGCGTGACGGCGACGCCGGCGATCTCGTGCGGCCGCGCCGGACGCCGGCCCAGCAGCCACGCCACGGGCCACAGGCGCAGCGCCTCGCGGACCACCCGGGAGGGCTCGGTCTCGGCGTCCGGGTGCGTGCCCATCAGATAGAGCGACCAGCCGAGGACGAATCCCACCGAGCCGGCGGCGGCGAACAGGAACGACAGGAAGACTTCGGCCAGCTCCGCCACCGGCGCCTCCGGTCCCGCCGCGCGGGCCACGACGCCGAGGACGTCCACGGGTTCGCCGCTCCGGGCGCGCCGTTCCTTGATCGCCCGTCCCAGCTCGCGCATCACGCGGAAACGGAACACGGCGCGGGTCAGGCGGGAGTAGCGGTCGCGGGCGCCGGCGAGGACGGCGCGCTCGACGATCCGCTCGACCGCGTGACGCAGCCGGGCCGGGCTGTCCGGCGCGATCAGTGCGTCCGCGAAATGGCGGTAGGCCAGCCAGTTGCCGGCGTCCGGCCATTCGCTGACCGGCGCCAGGGCCTGGACCGCGGCCGGCAGCTCGTCCGCTCGTTCGCGAAGGTGCGCCCGCAGCAGCGCCCGCGCCGAGCGGCCCATCTCCTCCTGGACGGAGCGCGGGCCGAAGTTGCCTCGCCGGGTGTGGAAGAAATCGGAATGGTCTTCGTAGAGGTCTTCGTCGTTGACCAGGACGGCCCTGGAAGCCGCCGCTTCGGAGAGGCAGAGGCGGCGTCCCGGCAGCCAGACGGCGTCCCCGGCGGCCGGGAACGCCTGATCGAGGAATTGCAGCGGGTCCCGATGAAACTCGGCCTGGGATTCCTGGCTCGCCATCGGGACCTCTTTCACTCTTCCCTGAATCGGGTCAGATCTGGTGATAGTTGTACCAGTAGAGCGCGCCCTTGGGGCGGATGGACAGAGCGCTTCTCAAAGCCTTCACGATCTTCGTCATTGTCGTCCTCTCCTCTCGTGATGTTGCCGCTGAAAATAGACTTCCGGCTCTCGGTTTGTCAAACGGGACCCTTTTCGCTCAGATCTGGTGATACAGCCACCAGTAGTTCTCGCCCTTGGAGCGGATGTTCAGCGCCGACTTCAGTGCACGCACGATCCTGGTCATTTTCGTTCCCTCCCTTGGTTTGCTTTGGTGTCGCGGCCTGTCCTGGACCGCCTTGCACCATAGAACGAAGGGAACCGCTCTCCTCCCTCACCCCTCGCCACACGAACGCGCGACGAGGAACAGGACGAGCGCGAGGAGGAGCGCGCCGCCGATCAGCCAGGATCTCTTCGCGGGCGGCGCCGAACGGACAGGCTGCTGGAGCTTCATCTGGATCTTCATCGGGCCTCCTGGGCCAGCTCCCAGAGCCGGCTGGGCTTGAGCGGGATCTCGAGGATCTCCAGGCCGGGGATGGCCAGCGCGTCCTCGACCGCCTGCGCGAAGAGCGCGCCCACGGGGATCGCGCCGGCCTCGCCCGCGCCCTTGGTGCCGAGCGCGTTGAGCGGCGAGACCGTCTCCTCGTGGCCGACCTCGACGCGCGGCACGTCGAGCGCCGTGGGGAGCAGGAAGTCCATGAAGCTGGCGTTCATGAGCTGGCCGTTGTCGTCGTAGACGAGCTGCTCGAAATAACAGTTGCCGATCCCCTGCGCCACGCCGCCGTGCACCTGGCCGTCCACCAGCAGCGGGTTGAGCACCCGGCCGCAGTCGTGGACCACGACGTACTTCCGGATCTCGATCTGCATCGTCTCCGGGTCCACCTCGACGATCATGGCGTGGCAGCCGCTGGCGGTGGCGCCGCGGAAGGGGCCGAAGTAGCGGGTGGCCTCCAGGCCCGGCTCGGTGCCGGGCTTGACCGCGCCGCGCATGGGATTGGCCAGCTTCGCCAGCTCGCCGAGCGCGATCGACTTGTCGGGCTCCCCCACCACCCGCGCTTTCCCACCGGTGAGCTCGATTTGATCCTCGGCGACGCCGAACCGCTCCGCCGTCAGCCGGACGGCCTTCTCGCGCACGCTCGCGGCGGCCTCGTTCACGGCGTTGCCGGCCACCACGGCGCCACGGCTGGCGAAGGTGCCGGTCCCCCAGTGGAACTGGTCGCTGTCGCCGGTGACCACGTCCACGTCCTCGACCGGCACGCCGAGCTGCTGCGCGGCGATCTGCGCCAGCACCGTGTAGTGCCCCTGGCCCTGGGTGCCGACGCCGGTGACCACGGTCACCTTGCCGCTGGTCTGCACCTGCACGCGCGCGCCTTCGAAGGGACCGATCCCCGTGCCCTCGACGTAGGAGACGACGCCGATCCCGACCGCCTTGCCTTCGGCGCGCAGGCGCGGCTGCTCTTCGCGCAGGAAGCGCTCGTAGCCGATCCGCTCCAGGGTCTGATCGAGGACCGGGCCGTAGTTGCCGCTGTCGTAATAGAGCGGCGCGAAATCCTGATAGATGATCACGTGATCGTGCGGGAACTCTTCCGGCCGCAGGAAGTTGCGCCGCCGGATCTCGATGCGGTCGATCCCCAGCTCGCGGGCCGCTAAGTCCATCAGCCTTTCGATCACGAAGACGCCGTGCTGGCGGCCGGCGCCGCGGTAGGGGGTGACGATGGTCTTGTTGGTGAAGACCGCCCGGAACTCGCTGGCGTAGGCGGGGATGCGGTACGGCCCCATGAGCGTGCACTGGCTGTTGAGCGGCACGGTGAGGCCGTAGGGATCGTAGGCGCCGGAATCGTGGAGGAAGGAGTCCTTGACGCCCAGGATGACGCCGTCGCGCGTGAGGGCGATCTCTGCGTCGTGGATCTGTCCGCGCTCGTGCGTGGTGGCGAGGAAGTTCTCGGCGCGGTCCTCGATCCACTTGATCGGCCTTTCCAGGCGCATGGCGAGCCAGGGGACGAGCACCTCTTCGGGGTAGAACATCATGATCTTGGGGCCGAAGCCGCCGCCGATGAACGGCGCCACGAGGCGGACCTGGTGCTCGGAGAGGCCGAGCATGGCCGCGAGACCGTTGCGCACGGGGATCGGCGCCTGGGTGGTGTCCCACACGGTGAGCCGCTGGGCGCGGGCGTCCCACTGGGCGACGACGCCGCGGTTCTCGATGGCCGCCGAGGCGCCGCGGTCGTAGGAGAAGCGGCGGCGGATCACCACGTCGGCGCGGGCGCGGGCGGCCTCGTAGTCCCCCTTCTTCTGGGGCACGTACGCGGCGACGTTCGAGCCCACGTCCTCGTGGATCAGGGCGGCGCCCGGCTCCAGGGCCTTCTCGAGGTCCACGACGGCCGGCAGCGGCTCGTAGTCGACGAAGACCTCCTCGACGGCGTCCTCGGCCACGTAGCGCGAGACGGCCACCACCAGGGCCACGGGCTCGCCGGCGTGGCGCACCTTGCCCTTGGCCAGCGGCACCTGCGTGCGCTCGTGGAAGACCATCCCCTCGACTGGCGGCGGCGGCACCAGCAGCGGCCCCGGCTTCCAGTAGTCCCCGAGGTCCTCGGCCGTGTAGACCGCCACGACCCCCTCCCGTTTCAGCGCCTGGGACGCGTCGATCCCCAGCAGCCGCGCGTGCGCGTGCTGGCTGCGCACGAACGCCACGTGCAGCATGTCCGGCAGGTCGATGTCGTCCACGAACAGCGCCCGCCCGGTCAGCAGGCGGGGATCCTCGTTGCGTTTGATCCGTTCCCCGAGAGGCTGTGTTGTCATCTTGGAACTCCAACGCTATAATCTAAATGCGATATCGCAGCCGTGTAGCAGCGAGTCGCGATTGCTGGGCCCGCTACGGGGCCTTTTTGTTTTATCCCCTACTTCTCCTCCACGAACGCCACGATGCGCGCGAAGGCGGCCTCGCCGCCCTTGAAGCGGAACGGGAAGCAGCCGAGCCAGACCCGCTGATCCAGGACCTCGTCGATCTGCCCGCCCACGTTCTCGGCGTGGAAGACGCCGTGCGGGAAGAGCTTCACGTGCATGCACTGGTAGTCCTGGGGCCACGGGAAGGCCTCGTCGAGCGACATGCCGATCGCCGCCTCGACCTCCGGGATGAGGTCCGGCCGCGCCTTGCGCACGTTGGTGTTGAACGGATGGTCCGCGGCGATGCAGTCCACCGCCAGCCAGCGGATGCCGCGGTCGAGGATCCACTCGGTGAACACGCTGCGCGGTCCGGGGTGCTTCAGAAAGCTTTTCGGCAGGTCCGGCTTGTCCTGGTTGTGGACCTTGTACCAATCCTCGTTGTAGTAGTGGTGATAGCCGGTGTGGATCACCAGGATGTCGCCGCGCTGGATCTTGATGCCGGTCTTGCGCTCCCACTCCTCGAAGTGCTCGGGGCCGTAGATCTGATAGTCCCCGATCCCGAACTGCGAGATGTCCACGATGCACGCCGGCCCGACCAGCGTATCGATCGGGATGCCGGCGATGTCCGGCCCCGGATCGTAGAAGTGGATCGGCGAATCGAGGTGCGTGGCGATGTGGTTGGTCGTCGAGATGAACTGCGCGTTCACCCCCTCGAACGCCAGCCGCTTCACCCACTTCACCGTCGGGCCCTCGTAGAACGCGAACGACGGCGAATCCATGCTGAAGTTCTGGGAAAGATCGAGGACCTTCACCTTGCTCATGTCATAGGGGACGAACATCGCTCCTCCTTTCGAAATCAGAACCCATACCGCTCCGCGAACGCGACCAGCGCCGCTTCGAACACCGCCATCGGCGGCCGCACCAGCCCGGCGCCCACTTGGCCGACGCCGGCCTGGCGGTGGGCGATGCCGGTATTGACCCGCGGCGTGATTCCTAATTCCACCACTTTGCGCAGGTCGATCCCCACGGGCGTGCCCCGGAAGCCCAGGGGCGGGATGTTGAAGTGCTCGTGCTCGGCGGCGGTGATCTCGTACATCTCCAGGGTAGCGTGCAGGGCGTCCTGGGGTGAGCCGCCGATGAAGGTGACGATCGCCGGCGCCGCCGCCATGGCGAAGGCGCCGATCCCCGCCGTCTCGGTGATGGTGCTGTCGCCAATGTCGGGGTTGGCGTCGTCGGACGTGAAGCCGGGGAAGTACAGGCCGTCCGGCACCTGGGCCGGAGCGGTGAACCATTGATCGCCCAGCCCGCTCACCCGGATGCCGAAGTCGGTGCCGTTGCGCGCCATGGTGGAGACGATCGTGCTCCCTTCCACGCCGTGCGCCGCGTCCGCCATCAGCTTGCACGCCGCCATGACCGGGTTGAGCACCGAGAGCGGATTGTTGCCCAGGAACTCCAGGATCTCGGCCTGGAGCGAGCTCTCGGGCGCGACGCGGGCGATGGCGGGCGACAACAGTTTCAGGAAGAGCAGCGAGCCCGCCTTGTTGCGGTTGTGCCCTTCGTCCCCCATGTGCAGCGCTTCGGCGATCAGCGCCCGCAGGTCGATGCCGCCCAGCCGCTCGACCGCGCGGGCGAGGACGGTGGCGAACCGCCCGTTCATCCAGCGCAGCTTGTCCAGGACCTCGCCGCTGAAGGCGCCGTAGCGCAAAACCTTTCCATAGCCTTCGTTGAGGTTGGAGAAGGAGCGGCGGCCGTGGGTCTCGTCCTCCACGATGTAGACCTGCATGGAGGATGAGATGACGCCGGCCATGGGACCGACCGCGCCGTGATGGTGACAGGGCTCGAAATCCACCTCTCCCCGCTCCACCATGGCGACGGCGCCGGCCTCGTCCCGCGCCAGTCCCTCGTAGATCAGCGCGCCGATCACCGCGCCGCGCAGGGGCCCCGACATCCGTTCCCAGCCGATCGGGGGACCCGCGTGCAGCAGCAGGTTGTCGCGCATGCCGGGAATCACGTCGCGGGCGCGGCCCAGGCCGGTGAGGACCGGACGCGTGGACGTCATGCGCTCCATGGCGGCGCGGTTGGCGCTCTCGATGTCGATCATCGCTTCATCCTCGCGAGGATGCCGGCCAGCCGCTCGTCGCCGCCGGCCGGCGGGCGCCAGTCCACCTGGACGGCCGCGGCGCCCTGGGCGAGCAGGCTGGCGTGGAACGATTCCAGACCGATGTTGACGGCGGCCAGCGGGTCCTGGATCGTCTCCAGCGGCACGGCGGTTCCTTCGGGCTCCACGGTGGTCGCCAGTCTCTCGGAAATCCACGCCACCGCGTCCGTCACCGTGCGGAAGACCCGCGCGCCGGCCGCCTCCAGCGTCTCCATCTGGACCGCGAGGTCCTGCGGGTCGTCCTCCGTGCCGATCACGATCGCGACGACGTCGAGATCCCGAGGTTCGCGGATCTGGGCGATCACGGGCGCCAGCTCTCCGGCCGGATCGGCATGCGCGCCCTCGCCGAGGACCACGTCCAGCAGGATCAGGCCGACTTCCGGATCGGCCGCCTCCTGGCGCAGCCGCCGCAGGCGCAGATCCTGATCGATCATCGGGTGCAGGCGGCCGACGGTGAACTCGTCCGCGCCCAGGTCGAGGATGGCGTGTCCCCCTCGGGCCTCCGACCTGGAGGAAAGATTCGAATAGATGGGGGAAAGCATCGCGGAGAGCCCCAGCAACGCCTCGTAGGCCAGCGTGCCGCCGGAGAACAGGCCGCGCAGGAATCCCCCCCTTCGCGACAGATCGTCCGGCTCCGCTCTCCACCTCTTTTCCAATTCCACCGCCGTCTCCGCCGCCTCGCTCAAGGTGGCGGCGAAATAAAGGTTTCCAAGCTGCCGTCCCGGGAGCGACGCGCCGAGGAACTGCACCACGACCGGCTTGCCCGTGGACCGGGCCAGGGCGAGCAGACGGGCGGAGACCTCCGGAGCGGGCGGCTTGGAAATCAGGACGATCACGCGCGTCTCGGGGTCCCTGCCGAGGAGATCGAGCGCCTGAACGGCCGTGATTCCGCCCACGTCGTGGGACAGGTCGCGTCCGCCGGTGCCGATCGCCTGCGAGATCCCGGCGTCGAAGGCATGAATCTCACTCATGACGGCCTGGAGCCCGGTGCCCGAGGCGCCGACCAGACCGATCGATCCGCGGCGCACCCGGTTGGCGAAACCGAGCCCGACGCCCTGGATCACCGCCGTGCCGCAGTCCGGCCCCATCACGAGCAGCCCCTTCTCCCGCGCCTGGCGCTTGAGCGCGGCCTCGCGGTCGAGCGGCACGTTGTCGCTGTAGAGGAAGACGTTGCGGCCGCGGTCCAGGGCTTCCTGGGCCACGTCCGCGGCGTAGCGGCCGGGGACCGAGATCAGCACCCAGCGCGCCTCGGGGAGCTGCTTCAGGGCCGTGGCCAGGCTGCGGGGCCGGTGCTCGCCGGCGGCCCCCGCCGACGCGCCGCGCACCCGCAGCAGGGCGTCCACCCGCGACAGCGCCTCGGCCGCCGCCTCCTCGCTCTCGGCCCTGACCGCCACCAGCAGGTCGTCCGGACCGGCCTTCACATCGACGTCCAGTCCGCCGGCCGCGAGCACTTCGAAGTTGGCCGGCGTGGCCATCACCACCCCGGCGTCGAGCACTCCGGGAAGCGCGGCGAGCGAGCGCTGGAGCTGCATCAGGACCACCGAGTCGTGGTAGGAGCCGGCGCGCACGGCGCAGCGCGTGACCTCTCCTGGAATCACGACCGCAGCGCCCTTTCGATGTCGATCCCCCAGGCCAGCAGGGCCGCGTCTTCCCACCAGCGGCCGGCGACCTGGAGCCCCATGGGCATCCTCTCGGCGCTCAGGCCCGCGGGGATGCCGAGGGTCGGCAGGCCGGCGTGGGTCCAGGGCAGGTTCATGATCGGATCGCCGGTGTTGCCGAGCCCCCGGGGCGCGGGGCCGAGGGCCGGCGGCGAGATCCAGAGGTCGATCCCGTGCGCGTCCATCGCGGCGGTCAGCTCCCGGCGCAGCTTGTCTCTGCCGGCGCGGTCGCGCTCCATCTCCTCTTCCGTCACCGGTTGGCCGCGCTCGATCAATTCCACCGTCTGCGGAGCGTACAGATCCCGGAAGCGCGGGAACCAGTCCCGGTGGACCCGCGCGGCCTCGGCCGCGACCAGCCGTCGGTGCCGCGTCACGATCTCCTCGAAGTCCGGCATGGCGGGCGCGGAACGGACCTCGAAGCCGGCGTCCGCGAGCCGCCGGCAGGCGGCGCGGAAATGCGCGCTCCCCTCCTCCGATGGCCGGTCGAGATACGGGCCTTCGGGAATCCCCAGCACCGGCCGGCGGGACGGCTCCGCGGGTTTCCAATCCTCGCAAAGGATGCCCGCCGCGCGCGCCGCGCCCGCCACGTCGGCGGTGAAGGTCCCGACGTGATCGAGCGACGGAGCGAGCGGGATCACGCCCTCGGTGGAAATCCGGCCGTAGCTGGGCTTGAAGCCGACCACGCCGCAGAAGGCCGCCGGCCGGGTGATCGATCCGATGGTCTGCGTGCCGAGAGCCAGCGTGCAGAGACCCGCCGCCACCGCCGCCGCCGAGCCGCTGCTCGATCCGCCGGGGGTGCGCTCCGGGTCGTGCGGGTTGCGCGTGGGTCCGGGCGCGAAGTAGGCAAACTCGGTGGAGACCGTCTTGCCCACGATCAGGGCGCCATGCCTCCGGAGGGCGGCGACGGCCGGTCCCTCCGGCCCGCGCAGCTCTTCCGGGGGCAGGCGGCTGCCGGCGCGGGTCGGAAAGCCGTCGACGTGGAAGATGTCCTTGACCCCGAGGAGGAGGTCCAGCGAGCCGGCCTCGCGGCGCAGGCGCTCGAAACGGCCCTCCTCGGGCAGGAAGGCCTGGACGGACGGCTCGCGCTCGGCGAACCGGGCTTCCAGGCTCTCCAGACCGGCGATCACTCCGTCCCCCGCCGCTTCCTCTCCGCCGCCAGCTTCACCGCGTCCACGATGTGCTGATAGCCGGTGCAGCGGCAGAGATTCCCGGAGATCGCGTGGCGGATCTCCGTCTCGGTCGGGTCGGGGTGCTGTTCCAGGAAGGGGACGAGGGTCATCAGGAACCCGGGCGTGCAGAAGCCGCACTGGAGGCCGTGCGCCTCCCAGAAGGCCTGCTGGAGCGGATGCAGCTCGCCGGGCGCGGGCGACAGGCCCTCGACCGTGGTCAGCTCGCGCCCTTGAGCCTGCACGGCCAGCATCAGGCAGGAGCGCACCGGCTCGCCGTCCACCAGGATGGTGCAGGCGCCGCACACCCCGTGCTCGCAGCCCACGTGCGTGCCGGTCAGCCCGAGCTCGTGGCGGAGGAAGTCGGAGAGCAGGAGGCGCGGCTCGACCTCGCGCTCGCAAGTCTTGCCGTTGACGGTGCAGGAGACCCGGTGCGGAGCGCTCATCGCGGCGTTGCCTCTCCTTTCGCGCGGGCGACGGCCCGCCGCAGCGCCCGGCCGGTGATCACGCGGGCCAGGTGCCGCTTGAAGTCCCCCGAGGCGTGGATGTCGTCGTGCGGGTTCATCTCGTCCGCCGCCGCCTTCTCCGCCGCCGCGGCGATCGCCTCGTCCGTGGGCTCGGCGCCCGTGAGCATCCGGGTCGCTTCCCGCGCCTCGACCGGGCGGTCTCCCACGCTCAGGTAGACCAGCCGCGCCTCCCGGCACCGGCCCGCCTCGTCGAGGGTGATTCCGGCGGCGATCCCCACCTGGGCGTAATCGCCGAGCCGGCGGGCGACCTCCAGAAAGGCCCAGCCGGTGCGCGGCGTGGGCGGCGGCAGGGCCACCTCGACCAGCATCTCGTCGGGCTCGAGGACGGTGGAGAGCAGTCCGGAGAAGAAGTCGCGGGCCTCGACCCAGCGCTCGCCGGCGCCGCGCCGGAGCCGGAACCGGGCGCCGAGCGCCACGGCCACGGCCGGCAGCTCGGCGGCGGGATCGGCATGGGCGAGGCTGCCGCCCACGGTGCCCCGGTTGCGGATCTGAGGATGGGCGATGAAGGGGACGGCCTCGCGCAGCAGCGGCGCCAGCTCCGCCACGAGAGGCTCGCGCTCCAGGGTGCGCTGGCGAGTCATGGCGCCGAGGCGCAGGCCGCCGTCCTGGCCGTCGCGCCGGACGTAGTCCAGCTCGCGCAGGCGGTTCAGGTCCACCAGGAGGGCCGGCTGGGCCAGCCGGAAGTTCATGACCGGGATCAGGCTCTGCCCCCCGGCCAGCAGCTTCGCGTCCCCGCCGTTGGAGGCGAGGACGTCCAGGGCGGCGTCCAGCGAGTCGGGCGCCAGGTACTCGAACGGGGCCGGCTTCATGCGCGTCTCCTTCGGAGCGCGGACATTCTAAGCCGGAAACCCTTCAATCCTCTCCGATGTCCTCGTTCCAGACGCGCGGGTTGGCGGCGATGTAGTCCGCCAGCATGCGGACGCACTCCTCCGATTCGAGGTCGATCACCTCGACCCCGTTCTCGCGCAGCCAGTCGACGCCGCCGGCGAAGTTGACCGACTCCCCCACCACGACCGTGCCGATCTTGAACTGGCGCACGAGCCCGCTGCAGTACCAGCAGGGGGCCAGGGTGGTGACCATGACGGTGTCGCGGTAGCTGGCCTGCCGCCCCGCCTTGCGGAAGGCGTCGGTCTCGCCGTGGATGGAGGGGTCCCCCTCCTGCACCCGGCGGTTGTGCCCGCGCCCGAGCAGGCGTCCGTCGCGGGCGAACAGGGCGGCGCCGATGGGGATGCCTCCCTCGGCGAGCCCCTGCCGCGCCTCTTCGATGGCCACGCGGAGCATGGCCTGGTAGTCGGGTGTGTCGGTCATGTAAACCTCGCGCCTTGAAAACGTCCCGCGTCCGCTCCATCCTATCGAAACCTGGAACGTCCGGAGAAAGGCTTGGCCGGGGCCCTTCCAGGCTTGCCGCGTCTCCCTCCAACCTTGAAACGCCCCGCGCAAGCTTCCGCCGGCGTCTCCAGACCTTCGGGCCCGCGCCGCAAGCTTCGCCCGGCTGGCCGCAAGCTTGATCCAGGACGCGGCAAGCCCGCGCGGGGCCGTACAAGCTTGCGTCGCGACATTTCAAGCTTGCGAGGCGGCAGCAGCTCGAGCTTGCGGCGTCAAACCCCAGGATTGTGCGCGCCCTGTCAAGCTTGCCCGGCAACGACGACAGCCCGCGCGGCTCCATCGCAAGCTTGCAGCGTCACCGACCAGGTTGGAAACGCGCCGGGACAAGCTTGATCCGGACGGTTCAAGCCTGTTCCACGCCATCTCAAGCTTGATCCGAAGCGCCGAAAGCCAGATCAGGATCGGCGAGTGGGGCGCGATGATGAACTGGCAGCCCTCCTGGACCAAGTCGTGAATGCGGGCCAGCAAGGCGAGTTGGCGTCCTCAGATGATTTCATGGCGATCTTGTTATGCCGAATGGAAAGGAAGCCTGCATATCAGTCTACATAATAGTAACGAGACTTCCTAGCGACCCGGCCTTGACCGTCAAACACAATAACTCTAACGAAGTAGCTCTTAGATTCTGGTCCATGACGGGAGTAGTACCATGCTTCACCCCCATTGGGAAAAGCCTTCTTCATGATGGGCTCTGGAAAAGATTTCCGGTCCAGTGGCTCGCCAAGCTTCTCTAGAACATCCTGCTTTCTAGCTCCAACAGTTATCTTTGCAAAGACTTCCTCGTTGAAGCCTGATGAATATTTTGTATCTCCGGGATCCAGGACGGGAAGGAACAACTCGCCAAGGCGGGCCAACCATTCACGATCTCGATATGAAAATGGAACGCGAATGGCGAAGACGGTTGCTACGCTCATGGCCACCAGCCCAACGGCTGCCACCAGAGCCCAAAGAACCGGTTTTCTGTTCATATATTTGGATCTCCGGCAGCAATCGGAGGCAACTGCAGCCCAAGAGGAGGCTCGCAGCCACAAAATGGCTTTCCGTTTGGAATAAGCCAGTCTTTATGGTCTTGGTGAAATTCCGAAGTGGTTTTACCTCCTATAAATCTCTGACCGAGGCGAGGGAACTTTCGCTTCAGCCCTTTGGCGTCAATATTGAAGAATGGGCAATAGATTCTGAGTTTTCCATCGGTTCCGATTTCAGCATCGCAGCCGTTCACCAGCTTTACGGGAAAATCCGAACAAGTGGGTGGATATACACCATCAGCTTCACAGCTTGCACCGGGAAGACAAAGCCTTAACTGGTCGTTTTCCTCAGGTTTGTAGGGAATAGGGTAGGGCGAGTTATTGCGAACTGGCGCGAGCCCAAGACTATCTGTGTAAACGGTCGGCCTTGACACCACGTAGATGTAAGGAAGGGGTGCAGGCTTGATCGGTAAAGGATCCGGTCTAGTATATCTCCCCGTATATTGCTCATACCAACGGTGTACATTATAATATTGCTTATTTCCCGCTCCATCCCACACCCCCTCCTCCCACTGCCCCGGGAACCGCAAAAACACCCCCGCCCCGCCCGCTCCGCTCCAGTCCGCTCCGAAGGGCTCGAAGCCGCCCTGCCAGAGCAGCGTGCCCGCCGCGCTCGTCGCAGCGACCGGTGTTCCGAGGTGGTCCGTGGTCAGGAACTTCCAGCTTTCCGTCCCTCCGGATAGCTCGAGCTGTGCCACCGGCCGGCCCGCAAAGTAGAAGACCAGGGAGCGCTCCGGCACGGTGTTCCTGGTCAATGCGTGCAGCAGGCCTTCGGAACTGTAGGTGGGGCGGACGACAGGGATCACCGGGCAGACCGGCACGCTGATAATCCCCAGCGCGCCGCTCCAGGCGCAGATGTTTCCGCTCTCGAAGCCGTCCAGGAAGGGCAGGGCATCGGCGTCGGCCAGGGTGAGGTAGCTCCGGCCGTCGTAGCGGAACGAAACACCGGTGTTGGATTTTTCGAGACCTGCCAGCCTGCCAGCGTCGTCGTTCCGGAAGGTCGTTGCATCCGTCCCGGCTGTGATCTTCTCCAGATGGCCGGCGAGGCCGTATTGATAGGTGCGGGTCCCTCCGGCTCCGAGTTGGATCTGCGAGAGGATCGGCGTCCGGCCGCTGGGCGAAGGCAGATAGTAGTAGGAATCCGTCACCGCTCCCCTCGTCTCCGTCAGCCGGTTGCCGATCTTGTCGTAGGTCCAGGCGCGGGGACCCCAGGGGCCGTTGCCCTGAGTCAAGAAATAATGGCTGTCCTGATAGCCGTAGGTACGGTTATTGGTGGCGTTCAGGACGTCGGTGATCGACAGGATGTTGCCGATATTGTCGGTCGAGTAACTCCAGTTCAGCAGACTTCCCAGAGTGATTGAGGACGGGAAGTAGCGCTGCGTGAACGATCGCGTTTCCGCCAGGCCGTTCCCCAGGGTCAGGCTCGACAGGGGACCGGCAGAGAGATAGGCGGACGCCGTCACCAGCGGCTGGTCCGGCTTGCCGGAGCGACGGGCCAGCAGGGTCGCCGGACGGTCGGCGTGGTCGTAGGTCGTCACCGCCTCCACGCCTCCAGGGTACACCAGAGAGGAGGGATTGCTGTTTTTGTCGTGACCATAGGTCAATTCGCCATCCTGGAGGACCCTGCCGAAACGGTCATAGAGGTAGCCGATCACCGAACCTGGACGAGCGATCCTCGTCAGGCGGCCCTTGGAGAACGGAACGGCCGGATCGTCGTAGGTGTAGGCGATGTTCAGATCGGGATTAGGATAGGAGACCGCGGTCACCCGGTCCAGGACGTCCACGGCGCGGTTTATGGTCACGCCCCGGGCGTCGGTCTCCGAAGTCAGCTCGCCGTGCTCGTCGTAGACGTAGGCGGTGGTCCCGGAAACCGGCGAGACCTGGCGCGTCATCAGATCCCGGTCGCTGTACGTGTAGGTCGTGATATTGCCTTCAGCGTCGGTAACGCGGGTCAGGTGATCGTGGACGTCGTAGCCGTAGCTGGTCACCGCCGAGCCGCCTCCCGCGCCCGTCCAGGGCTGGGTGACCGAAGTCAGCCGGTTGAGAGCGTCATAGGCGTAGGTCTGGGTGGCCGTGGGATTGGACCCTTTCGGATGGTTGGGGTCCCAGACCCTCTCCAGGTTCCCCTCGCAGTCGTAGCCGTACTCGGTGACCGCGCCGCCGGGATGAATCACTTTATCGAGGTGGCACCGCGAGGTGTAGACGTAGTCGGTGAAGGAGTCCGTCACCCAGGCCGTGCCGTTCCAGCGCTGGAGCTCCTCCTTCGTGCGGTGGCCGTAGGCGTCCAGCGTGTAGAAGGTCCGCTCGCGGCGGGTGGCGGTGTCCGCTTTCCTCTCGATCGAGATCAGACGGCCGGCGGGATCGTAGGCGTATTCGATCACGTTGCCACGAGGAAGGATCGTCCGCAGCAGATCTCCAAAGGCGTTGTAGATGTGGGTCGTGGCCAGGTCGTCCGCGGCGGTCGCGCCCTTCTGGATCACCGAGGTGACCCGATCATGGGCGTCGTACGAGGTCACGGTCTGCAACCCATTAGGATCGGTCACCGTGGTCCGCCGGTTGAGGGCGTCGTAGCCGAACAGGGTGGCCCCGATCAGCGGATCGGTCCGGGTGGCGGGCAGCAGGTTCCCCCGGAGCGGATCGTACGTGTAGGTCATGACGTCCGCCGTGCCGTGCCCCGGCGGATTCATGGTCAACGGCTGGCCGGCGGCGTTGTAGGTGGTCGCCGTGGCGAACGTGAAGCTGCTTCCCGACTCGGCTCCCTGCTCCGTCCGTGTCTCCAGATCGCCGGACGCGTTGTAGGAAAGGACGGTGGTCCGTAACGCGCTGCCTCCGGAGGTCGAAGGCGTCTCAATCCTCGTTGGAAACGCCGGGAAGGAAGCGTTGCCGTACTGCCACGTCATGGTCCGGGCCAGCGGCGTGCCGGCGGCCTCGGTTTTGGAGGTCATCCTCCCGTTGGCGTTGTAGGCGTACTGGGTCTCGAACCCCCGGCCGTCGATCTTCCGCGTCGGCAGCAGCGGATTGGCCGCATCGGCGTAGGTCATCGTGGTGTTCGGGCCGCTGGCGCAGACCGGGCAGTCGCCTTCGATCTTCGTGATCTTCGGCTTGTTGCTCCCCGAATCCCGGGCGATCGTGTAGGTGGTCACTTTCCCGAGGGGATCGGTGACGGCGGTCTGCGTGGGCAGGGCCGGGTTGGTGTAGCTGAAGGTGTGAAGATCGACGGCGTTGAGGCCGTTCGAGACGGGATCGCCCCGCCAGGTCTTCGCCACGTTGCCGGAGGCGTCGTACTCCCAGGCGGCCTCGATCCGGCGCGCGAGGTCGGTGGCGACGAGATCGCGGCGGGTCATGTAACCGGGGAAGCGCGCGTCGCCGTAGAAGAATTCGAGGGCGGTGCCGTCCGGCCGCGCGATGCGGACGAGGTCGTCGCCGCTCCAGGTGTACAGCCAGCTCCGCCCGGTCGTGCCGTCGATTCCGACCTCCCGGATCTCCGCCAGCTTGCCGCCCGGGTGATAGACGAAGTCTTCTCTTCGCCCGTCCGGCATTGTCACCCGGGTCAGAGGACCGGCGCTGTAGTCGGCCACGCGGGCGTTGCCGTTGCGGTCCACCATGCGGCTCCAGCGTCCGGCAGCGTCGAAGGACTGGACCGTGCCGTCCAGGCTCCGCAGCTCCCAGCCGGCGGCGGTGCGGTGGAGCTTGCGGTAGTCATCGCTGGGGCGGGTGGTGGCGTAGACGCCGCCGGAGAGCCCGGAGAATTCCACGTAGGTGCCGTACATCGTGATCAGCCAGACGTGGGAGTCGTTCGGGTCCAGGACGATCCGCTCGGCGTAGGTATGGGACCAGTACCGCCCGAGAGCCGGCTGCCAGACCGCGGCGCCGGGATGATCCGGATGCCCCACGCCGCCGGCCAGGTAGTAGAGGTGCGCGCCGGGGCCGGTGCCGTCGCCGCCGGTGCCCCCTCCCCCGCCGCCCGGCGAGCTGCCGCCTCCCGGTCCCAGGCAGCAGGCCCCGGCGGGCGCCTTGCCCGGACAGCCGCTGGCCGGCGGCTTCTTGCAGAAGATCGCCTCGAGCTGGGGCGGAGAGAGATTGATGGAAATCGTGGCGCGCCGCTCCGCCACGGGCTGCGGGCAACCGGTCCGGCAGACGTCCGCCTGAAGCGTGTACTCCCCGGCCAGGGAGGCTCCGGCCGCGCACGAGAAGCCGCCGATCTGGATCCAGGCGTCGCCGCGCTCGAAGAAGATCTCGGAGCCCACCAGCCCGCAGGCGCCGACCACGGCCGACTGCGCGTCCTTCCACTGCAGGAGGGCGCCGCTGCCGATGTCGTCAGGACTCTCGGCGTGGCCGGGGAACTCGGCGGGGACCGTGGCCCGCACGGAGCAGGACTGCGCTTTGGGATTGCAGCCGGCCGGCAGGATCTCGTAGGAGACGCCTCCCAGCACCGGGGGATAGCAGCGGTAGAGCCCCACGCAGTTGGCGGCTCGGGAGGTCGAGCCGGCGGTCATGGCGATGCCGACCTGGACTCCGGAGGCCGTGCAGGAGACCGACTGGGCGCCCGCCGGCGCGGCCAGCAGGAGGGCCAGACTCCATCCCCCGACCCAAGCCGGCCCACCGCGTATTGCCATGGTTCCCCCTCAGCTTCCCGCCGTGAGCACCACCGTCACCGTGCCCGTGACGTTCGTGTCCTGCGCGCCGACGGTGATCGTCACCGTGCCCGCCTCGGTGGTGTTGGGCAGGAAATCCGCCGAGGCGACGCCGTTCGTGGTGGTCGTGACGTTGGTGAAGAGGCCCACCGGAGCGCCGTCCTTCGTGGCCCGGAAGGTCACCACCGTGCCGTCGCTGACCGTGCCCACGTTACGCAGCAGGGTCGCGGTGACACGGATCTTGGTGTTGGCGGCGGCCGTGGCGACCGGCGTGTCCACATTGGCCGTGATGGTGTTCGGCAAGGCCCGTTCGAAGCGGATCGAAGCTTCGCGGGTCACGCCGTTCACCGTGGCCGTCACCCGGGCCGAGGTGATCTGCCGCGGGCTCACCAGGTCCGCCGAGGCGCGCCCGCCGGCGTCGGCGTCCACCTGGATCGACGCCGCGTTGGCGGGCGCGAACGTGCCGGCGGTCGTCTGGAAGGTCACCTTGCGCGACCCCGCGGGCAGCGACGGCGAGATCCCGACCGTGAACGTGGAAATCGAAGCCCCGTCCGCCGGCGCCCGGTCGGGAGCCGCGACGAACTGGACGGTCTGATCCGGTTGGGCCGGCCCGAAGTCTAGGGTCAGGGAAGCCGTGATGCCCGGCGCGTCCGCCGGCCAGGCGCGGACGACCGCGCTCCCCACCTGCTGCGAGCTCACCAGGTCGATCGTCGCGACGCCGTTGCCGTCCGCCGGCACCGTCCGGCACCCGTTGCAGTTGGCGACCGGCGTGCCGCCTTCGAGCGTGCCGTTGGAGGTCGAAAAGACGACGTTGCGCTTGGCGAAGTCGGGATCGCCCTGCAGCCGGGCCTCGACGCGCAGGCGGGAGAAGCCGTCCGCCGGCAGGCTGGTGGCGCCGTTCGCGACGCTCAGCACCACGATCCGGTCCACCAGCGTCCCGGTCGGCGAATAATCCGACGAGTCGTAGCAGGCGGCGAAAATGGTTGCGATCAGCGCCAGGGCGAGGCGGCGGCGGTGTCTCATGACTTCATTATCACTCCAGGACCGTGAGGGTGACGCTGTCGCGGGCGGTGTTCTCTCCCCGGATCGTCTGCCGGATCATGATCTGGCCCATCTCGGTGCCGCCGCCCACCTCCACCAGCGCCACGGTGTCGGACCGCTCGATGGCGGCGCCGGGGATCTTCAGGCCGTTGATCTGGAACTGCTTGACCTGCCCCTTGGCCGTCTGGAAGCAGACGTTGTTGCGCCCGTCGAGCGTGTAGGTGATGCTGACCGTTTCATTCCCCAGGTCGGAGCGCAGGGTCTGCCGCAGGGTGATCGGCCCGCTGGGCAGGCGCGTCTTCGTGGGAGACGCCGTCAGGTTTTCATCGATCACGATCGCCATCAGGATTTCCTCCCATCCGCTTCACTGCTTGAAGAGGCTGCCGATCCCTTGCATGGCCGGCGCCACGTCGATGTCGAAAGAGAACGAAAAGAAATACGTCGTGGTCAGCGACTCGTCGTCCACCAGCGGGTTGGGATCCCGCTTCTTGAACAGCAGGCCGCCCGCCGTCAACCGCACCGAGTTGGTCATGCGGGCGCCCAGCCCCACCAGCAGCGACTGGTTGTTGAACAGGTCGTCGCGGGTCTTGTCGTCGCCCACGCCCTGGACGGTGAGGCCGAGCGTGAGCGAGACCCTGCGGGGGAGCGTCTGGAAGAACCCGCCGAACTGATTCAACGGCGCGGCCTTGTTGACCGGCCGGAAGTAGATGTTGGTGCCGACGTAGGTGTTGCACTCGCTGAGCTCGGGCGTGCAGACGACGCCGGTGTCGGCGCTGATGTAGTTCCGGCTCTGGGTCTGGAAGCTGCCGGTGGTCGAGCCCGCGATGACGGAGATGCCCTCCACCAGCGTGCGGTAGGCCTCGGCCGCGGCGGCGATGGTGGAGGCGCGGCTGCCGAGGGTCCCCGCCAGGCGGTCGCTCAGGATCCCTCCCGCTCGCTCCAGGGCCCGGCTCGCGCTGCCCACCGGCTGGGTCGGCTGGCCCATGTCGGCCAGCCGCGCGAGGTCGTCTGCCGTGAGCTGGCCGGCGGCGACGAGGGGTTGCGCGAAGGGCCGCGGCGCGCCGTCGTCCCCCACCAGCTTGTCGGCGAGCAGATCCCGCAGCTTGGACATCCTGGCCGCGGCGTCGGTGAAGTAGGGCGCGCTCCGCTGCACGAAACCCGTCAGGGCGTTCGCGCTCTGGCGGTCGCTGCGCCGCAGCACGGGCGCGTCTCCCACGGCCAGCGCGGCGGCGACCTCTTCCGAGTGGTCCTGGGCGCTGGGGTCGGCCGCCGCCCGGGCCGCCAGGGCCGCGGCGAGCTTCCGCAGCAGCGGATCGGTCCGTAGCCGCGCCAGCAGCGGGTTCAGATCCGCGATCTCGTCCTCGTAGTCCTCGGTCGCGTCGGCGATCTGCCCCTGGGTGTTGCGCACGGGGCGCAGCAGCCGGTTGAATTCGTCGCGCACCGCTTCAAAAGGAGTGTCCGGATTGAAGACGGTCTCCGGCTCCGTCACGCGGTCCGCGCCGGTCACCTGCTGGAGCCCCTGCATGAGCCCTTCCCGGATCGCCCGCATCTCGTCCACCGTGAGATCGCCGCTCAAGGGCAGGTCCGCCGTGCTGGTCGGGTCTCCCCACAGAATCCCGTCGACGACCGTCTGGACCTCCTGGGCGAAAGCCTTGGCGTCCTCCGGCGTGACCTTCTTCTCGAAGCTGAATCTGAACTGATAGAACTTCTCGGCTTCGAGCCTGGGAACCAGCAGGCGGAAGGTCGGGTTGGCGGCCTTGGGATCGATCGTGTTGCGCCAGACCAGGGGCCTGCCTTCCGGCCAGCATTCGCTGCCTGGAGCCTGCCGCAGCGCCGCGTCCTGCGCCGTCGCGGGATTGCCGCTGCTCTTGGCCCGGTCGGGAGGCAGCTCCCAGCACCGGATCTCCAGGGTGTTGGAGCCCGTGGGCATCGTGCCGGTGAGGATGAAAGGAACGTCGAACGGCAGAACCCGATTGAAGAGCTGTCCCTCGAGATCGACCTGGACCACGTCGAAATCCGAGTCCGGAGGCACCGGCGCCGGCGCCTGGGCCCGGACGGCCGGGTTGCAGACCGTCAGCAGCAGCGCCCCGAGAGCGAGCCGCGCCAGCCGTCGATGAGCCATCACCATCTCCCCCTCCACCATTGGAGCTTCCGGAGAGCGCAAGGTCTCCCGGGAACGTCCTCCGCAGCCCCGATATTCAATGTCACGAAGTGCGGGAGAAGGTTACCACATCATCGGCTACGATACCGGCATGCGCCTCCGACTCCTCCGCAACGCGACGCAGCGCCTGCGCTACGCCGGGAGCGAGCTGCTCCTCGATCCCTATTTCGCGCCGAAGCACTCGCGGCCGTCCTTCACGGGACGTTCCCCGAATCCGCTGGTGGATCTCCCCTGCCCGCCCGAGGAGATCATGGCCGGGGCCGAGCTGCTGATCGTCTCCCACCTGCACTCCGACCACTTCGATCCCGAGGCCCAGCGCCTCCTCTCCAAGGACCTCCCCGTCTTCTGCCAGCCGGGAGATGAAGAGGAGATCCGGGGGCACGGTTTCGCGCGGGTGACGCCGGTGGCGGACGCGGTCGCGTGGGAGGGCGTCACCCTGACCCGCACGCCGGGACAGCACGGAACCTTTCCGGCGGAGCTCGCGGACATGGGAGTCGTGTCAGGGTTCGTCTTCCAGGCCCCGGGCGAGCCCACCCTCTACTGGACCGGCGACACGATCCTCTACGAGCCGGTGCGTCAGGTGATCGAAAGGTTCCGGCCGGACGTCATCGTCACCCACTCCTCGGGAGCGATGTGGAAAGGGAGCGGCCCCATCGTGATGGACGCCGCCCAGACGCTGGAGGTCCGCCGGAGAGCCGGGTCGTGGCCATCCACCTGGACTCACTGGATCACGGCATAGTCTCCCGAGAGGACCTCCGCGCCCAGGCCCGGGAGGAGGGGATTTCGGAGTCCCGGCTGCTGATCCCCGCCGACGGCGAGATTCTGGAGCTCTGAGGCGTTGCACGGCTTCTCCAGCATGAGGACCGACGGGACCTGCTCCACGGCGGCCACGCGGAGAAGCTGATACCCGATGCCGGCGATGCCCGTCATCAGGCCCGGGATCTCGGGCGCCGCGATCGCGCCGGAGAGCCAGCCGTGCGTTTCGATCCCCTGGAGGATGCCCGCGGCCAGGCGCGGAACCCGGGCGGCGAGGTCCTCCCGCCCGAGCCGGCGGCTCGCTTCGAGCACGAAGTCCAGGTTCCCGAGATCGCCGTGACAGAGGCTGTGGTTGGTGCCGAAGCCCTCCCGGAGGGTGGTCTCCACGGCCACCGCGATCTCCGCGTGAAGCTCGGGCTCGGGGAGGAGCGGCAGACAGGCCAGGCGCGACAGCCCGATGCCCGGGGCGCCGTGACACCAGGCGCACACGAAGCCGACGCCCGCGTCCGGCCGTTCCCGCATGGAATCCTCCCGCAGATCCGGCCAGTTCTGCCACTCGGGCGAGAAAAGGTTTCTTTCATACGCCAGGGCGCCGCGGCAGGCCGCGTGGAAGCGCTCCTCGCCGGTGACCGCCGCCAGCTCCGCCAGGGCCCAGGCGATGCCCGCGGCGCCGTGTGAAAGGCCGGCCAGCGGCTTGTCTCCGGCACCGGGGGCCAGCCAGCCGAGGCCGGTCTCCATCTCTTTCGCCTGAGCGAGGAGCCGTTCGCCGCAGAGCACGGCGGCGGCGAGCGTCCGGCGTGAAGGGCGGATGGCGTGAAGCCGCAGCAGAACCAGCAGGCAGCCGGCCGAGCCGCTCAGCAGGTCGAGCTGGTCATCCTTCTCGATCTTCGCAGGCAGCGTCTCGACCAGCGCTTCGGCTTCCGCGAAGAGGTCCGGCTCGCGCCAGGCGGTTCCGAGTTGAAGAAGGGTGTAGATGACGCTGCTGATCCCGGTATAGGCGCCGAGGCCGGTCCAGTCTCCGGCGTCGGTGGCGAGCCGGCCCCGCACCGTGGCGAGAGCCGCCCTGGCGAGGTCCACGTAGCGGCTCTCCGCCGTCACGGCGCCCAGGTGCCCGAGGAACAGGGCGATCCCGGCGATCCCGGAGTAGAGGGCGTAGCCGACGGGCTCGTAGGACCAGTAGCCGGTCGCTCCCATCCGGTTGTACCCGAGCCAGGTGGCCGACCCGTTGTGCCGGAAGGCGGTCGACTCCAGGCGGTCGGCCACGGCCCGGGCGGCGGCCAGGAATCGGCCGGCCGGCGCCGGGCGCTCCGCCTCCTGGAAGCCATAGGAGGGCCAGACCTGCGTCCCGGTTTGCATCCGCAAGGTTTTCAGGGTGCTGTCGACGATGTGGAGCTGCGTTCTCAGATCGGCTTCGCCCATCCCGAGGATGACCTTCTGCACGCGCTCGAGGCCGCTCTCGGCCAGCACGCCGGGAATGCGCTCGCCGTCGCTCGTCCACAGATCCCGCGAGCCCACGAGCGAGGTGAAGAGAGGGATGTCCCCTTTCTCCAGCGCCTGATGCTCCCCGGCAAGGAACCCCTTGAAGTACGGATGCCTCTCGATGTCCACCCAGAGCCGGTCGAGAAGCCGGTCGCGGTCGAGGGCGTCCTGGAGGACGAAGGGGTGGAAGCTTTCGAAGAGCAGCCGCTCGTAAACCGCCGTGGGCCGCGCGATGAAGCGTGAGGGCGCGTCCGCGCAGGCGGCGAGCGGCCCGCCGGCGGCCAGGAGATCGTCGCGGTGACGGACGATCAGCCGGTACACCGACTCGAACCCGGCGGCGATGACCTCGATGTAGTCGCGGGCGGCGACCTCCCGGCCGTCGATCCCGGGGAGGTGCTCGGGGCCGACCGGAAGATCCACGACCTTGCGCTCGAAACGGACGAGGTTGCCGTCCCCACCCGCCATCTTCAGCACCGGCATCGAGGTCACCTGTCCCTCGACCGCGCCAAGGCCGGAGATGTCCACCCCCGCGTTGTCCTGCGCCCAGATGCGTTGGGGCAGCAGGCCGGGCCGCAGAACGGTGTTCCAGACCGCCTCGTCCGCCAGGAGCTCGCGGGGATTGCCCTCCGCGGGCGCCGGGCTGGAGTGGAACAGGGTTTCGAGGTCGATGGGGATCGGGTGCTCGCCGCAGGCGAGCAGGTTCTCGTAATGGAAGTCCGTCGCCGCGAGAGCATGGAGGAGAGCCAGATACCCTCCCTGGCGCAGATAGAAACGGCGCACCTCGTCCGCCGTCGCGCATTTGGCATGGGTGATGAACTCGACCCAGCCGTACTCGCCCCGGTCGACGACCAGGAGAGGACGGAACGCCGGGTCGGCCCCACGCTCGTTGAGCCAGACGAGGAGGTTCTGGAACGCGGTGTCGAGCGCCAGCGGCTTCGGCTTGTAGACCAGCCGCAGTCCGGAGCCGAAGCGCAGGAGGAGCACCGTCCTCTCGCCACGGTGAGGATCGCTGACGCCGCCCTTGACTTCGACGAGAGGGCCGGGGTCCGCGCCGGAATGGAAGGTTTTGCGGATCATCTCCGAATCGGCCGCCAGTTGGGCCAACATTTCGGAGGCGAAAGCGAGCCAGCGGTCGGCGCTCTCGGCCACGTGGCGGGCGGCGACCGGGTATTGCCGCAGCAATCCCAGGGCGTATTCGGGCTGCCGCAGCCGCTCGACGAACTGAGCCATCTGCTCAACGGGAGCTCCCTGGACCTGTCCGGTCCGCGCGGCGATGTGCAGCTCGAGGACCAGGGTACGGCTCAAGGCCTTGGCCAGGTGGCTCACCAGGAGGTCGAAGAACAACTCGACGACCGTGTCGGGCTCGAACAGCGCCTCGGGCCGGCTCGCGGCGATCCGCTTCACCGCGGCCCGGAGACGCTCGCACGCGCGCGCCATCAAGGGTTCCATGCCGATCAGCAGGTCGAGCTTGCGGGCCTGCTCGGGCGCGAGCTGTTTCCTGGCCCCCGGCTCGGCCGCGAAAGCCTCCTCCAGCTCCGCGAGCCAGGGCGGAGGGGCGGCGGCGCGGTCCCGCAATCCTTCCCCCGATTCGCCGAGCAGAGCGGTGAAACCCTCCAGCGAGAGGCCGTCCATGGCCAGACGTCGCAGCAGCAGCTCTTCTTTCTGAAAGGGCGTCTGAGCCCGCCAGCAGTCGAGCGATTCGGCGGCGCGCTCCGCGTCGACCTCCACTGGCAGACCTTCGCGCCGCAAGGAAAGTGCGCGCTCGCTCAACGTCAGGGCACGGTACCAATCGATCTCATTGTGCAGATTCCGCATGCTGCGACCTCCGGCTCGAAGCAAGGTTTTTCAAAAAATCTGGAAAGAGCGCCTGCCGGCCGCTCAATTCATCAGCAACAGGCGTAGGTGACGCAGATCGTCGAGATGGCGCTCGGCTCGCCGCAGCTGCCGCTTTCGGAACAGGCGAACACCGGCTTGCTGCAATCGGTGTTGGAGCTGCCGGAGCCGCCGAAAACCTGGCGGATGTCGTTGTCGGTCAGCTCGATCAGGCCCGCCGGGTGAGCCGGCAGGGACTGCTGCTGCTCGGAGGTGAGGCTGCGGTAATACTTCTCGTCTCTCCAGGCACGAATGATGTCGACCATTGGGAACTCCTTTCACGATCAAAAACGGTTGAGGGAGGTATTAAAACGCCGGCAGGCGCTGAAACTTGAAATTGTCATTCATCAGTCATGGCCGAGGGTTACGCAGGGGGGCGGGAAAAGTTCTGCGCCGGGAGCGGATTTCCCGAATTGAGCAAGATTGTCCAATAGAACCTGTTGAAAGCCAGGAAAACCGACAAAAGCTGGCGCTATGGAAAAGCTGATTCATCGCCATGGAGGATGCGATGAGCGGGCGGGCGAAATATAGAACTATCTTGCCGTCCGGCGCGAGCTTCAGGACGCCGCCCCCGGCGGGCCATGCCTGCCGGGGGCGGGAGAACGCGAGGAAGAAGCCGCGAGGGCTACGGCTCGACGATCTTGAAGAAGAAGGGGTCGATCGAGACCGCCACCGGCGTCACGCCGTCGGTGCGGAAGAGCTGCTGGGTGGTGAAATTCGCGTTCCGCTGATAGGTGACGCCCTGCGGGAAATTGGCCAGGTTCGGGAGGTTGCTGGCCGAGAAGACGCCGTAGAAATCCTTGCCCTGAGCCTGGATGTGCACATAGTCGCCGATGTAGGGGATGAACGTCACCGCGGGCGCCGACGCCGAGGTGTTCGCCAGGATCATGTCGTTCCAGGTGACCCCGAGATCGGTCGAGCGGCGGACGTGGGTCTCCCAGCGCTGGTTGGCCAGCGGCACCCCTTGCGGCGTGTTCAACTGATAGAGGAAGGCGACCTTGCCGGCGCTGTTCACGGCCAGAGCCGGATTGGTGGCGTTGACGATCGTGATCAGATCGCCCGCCGTCCAGGTGACGCCGCGGTCGTCCGAGCGGCGGACGTGGAGGGTGTAGGGCGGGACGCCGCCCGGATAGTCCGCCCAGGCGATGTAGACGCGCGAGCTGTTGCCGGGATCGACCGCGATGCTCACGTTGGAGCTGACGAACCGCTCCTGGCCGAAGGTCGACTGGCTGGAGTTGATGAAGGGGACGCGGATGTTCGACACCACGATCCGCCCCGCCAGGCCGTCCCCCGGATCGGTGAGCGCCGCGAAGGTCGGTGTGGTCGAGCTCCAGTTGTCGTCGCGCACCACCACCACGTCGGTGGCGAGCGGGGTGACGCAGGGAGACGGCGGCCGGTAACGGTAATAGATCGCGTAGACCGTGCCGTCCGGGTGGACGGCCGTGCGGATCGGCGGACCGTCCTGGCCGCACGTGGTGCGCGGCTCCAGGCGCAGCGCGGACCAGGTCGGAGTGGCCACCTTGCCGCTCAGCGTGCGGTCCACCGTCGCCGTGCGCCCGCTTGCGGCGGCGAGGTCGTTGTCGCCCACGAACACGCGGTCGAGACCGCCGGCCGTGGTGCCCGTCTGCACGTACGGCTGGTCGACGTTGCTGCGGCTGCGCAGCAGGCTCATCGTGGACGCCGCCGTGAAGTTGGAGGTGCGCAGGACGTTGAGGGTGAGGCCGGAGCCGCCGCGCAGGGTGCCGCCGTAGAGGAAGTTGGCGCTGCCGAAGCGCAGCGTGATGTCGCCCGTCATGCCGTTGCCGCTGGGCACGATGTTGTTCATCGTCCAGGTGGAGCCGCCGTTGATGGAGACGAAGATCGGCGCGGTGGTGGTCGCGCCCGTCGGATTCCTGGTGAAGGCCGAGCCGGCGATCTGCAGCGGGTTCCCCGGATTCACCGTGAGGTTCGGCTCGCTGTCCTGGCCGGTTTCGTTGCTCTGCGCGTTCGGGATCATGTTGACCACGGTCACCTGCGCCCAGGCCGTCCCCGGGAGGAGAGCCAGAGCGATCAGGAGCGGCGCGAGATTCGTTCTCTTGACGTTCATGGAGTCGTCCCTCCCCCGGCGATGCCGGCTTCTTCGTCCGACAGTTGATCCTGGGGATCGAGGACGGCCCAGACGGGGCCGCGTCCCGCCGCTTCATGCCGGTGCAGCAGCCAGGTCCCCTCGCGGCCGGCTTCCAGCTTCGGCGCCTGCGCCCACATCACGTCCTGGCTGCCGGGGAACCAGACCGACACGGTCTTCTCCGCGAGCTGTCCGCGAAGGACTGTCCGGACCTCGACCACCGCCTCCCGCCACTGCGGATCGTGCTCCGTGATGACGCCGCCGCCGTCCGCCTTGGCGGCCGCCTTGACGCTGACGACCCGGCCCGAGACCGCGAGGCCGGACGCCTCCATCCGTGCTCTCACCCCTTCGGCGCGGAGCTGCTCCCGGGCGGCGGCCACCTGGGACCGCGGGACCTCGGGCCCCCGGCGCCCGACCTCGACGACTCCGAGGCTCTCGCCGAGGAGCGCGACCGTGGTGAAGAAGACGCCCTGCTCTCCGGCCTTTGCCGAGGCGTCCCGCAGGAAGACCGTGATCTCTCTGCCCGTGAAATCGTCCAGCGTGCCGGCGGCCGCGAGGATCTCGTCCACTCGCACGACCGCCGTCTTGTCATTGGGCTCGACGATCTCCAGGTTCGCCGCGCCGGGCTTCAGCACGGTGCCCCGGAAGACGAGATCGGCCGCTTTGGTCAATTCCCTGAGCGGGTCCGCCGCGGGGCTCTGAGCTCTCCCCGGGACCGCCCAGCCGAGGATGGCCAACAGCGCCAGCCCCATCCTGACGTGTTTCCAGTTCATAAGCTTTTCCTCCTAAAAACTTACGGTGCTTACTGAAGGAAGGGCGAGACAGGAAGGCTGGACATCAGAGCTTATTCACATTAAGCTATGGACTCACCTTGTAAGGAGGATTCATCGTGAAGTTGTCCAAGATCGTTCGTTCCGCAGCCCTCTGTCTGGCCCTCTCCGTCACCGCCCTGACCGCCACGTCCGCCGATCCGAAGCCCATTCAGTGCGGCTGCCAGACCTGCTCGCATTCTCCCAACACCCGGGAGTGCACCAACTTCGACGGCACGGTCATGACCTGCGGCTATTTCCTCGCCATAACGCTCTGCACCGCCTAGCGGTAGCCCTGGACCTGAAGGTCCCGGCGCGGGAGCCGCCCGTCCAGAGCGGCTCCCGCTTTCACGCCGGCGACCGCCAGCAGCCATCCTGCCGCCACGTCCAGGAGGTGGTGCTGATGGATCAGCACGGTCGACGCGGCGATCAGGGCGGCCCACGACCAGAGCAGGAGCCTGACCGGTCCGGGAGCGCGCGGCGAGAAGAGGGCCGCGCAAACGACGGCGAACGCCACGTGCAGCGAGGGCAGGAGATTGTAGGTGAGGTTCAGGGCGTCCGCGGCGCGATAGAGCCCCGCCCAGGCTCCCAACTGTCCCGTGGTGGGCGGCGGGAAGGCCAGCTCCGCCGGGAAGAGGAGGAACCCCGCCCCGCCGCAGAGAATCACGAACGCCATCGCGCCGACCGCCGCCCGGAATTCATGGCGCGCGCGCAGGATGAACGGCGCGAGGAAGAACAGCGGATAGATCGACATGTAGGCGACGGCCATCCAGGGGACGAAAGGGATGTGGAGCTCCGCGGGGAGATGGACCGGCACCCGGAAGGCACGGCGCGCGGTCAGGGCGTCCGCGCCGCCGTAGACGAGCAGGAACCACAGGGTGTTGGCGAGGGACAGCAACCCCGCGTAGCGCAGGTGCGCCCAGCCGGGCCAGGCCAGGAACGGGCCGGTCGACTCTACCCGGACTTGGGAAGGCGCCACGGCACGGTCTCGTCCAGGTATTGCAGAATAGCGATCACCAGCTCGCGGACGTCCGTCTCCGGCCGCGCATCCGTCTTCGGTTGCAGATAATGGTCCGCGCCCCAGACCGGATAGATCAATCCCGGCAGGGCGCAGACATCCGCCAGGATCAGGCCGGCGTCGTTGGGCCCGAGCGGAGTCATCCGGCGATGGCAGCTCCGGGCGATGCCCTGGGTCAGATGCTCCCGGAGGGGGAAGCCGACGACGCTGATCAAGCGGACGTGCGCGGGCAGGCGCAGCTCGAAATCGAGCGGGCGCCCGGCGCCGTAGCGCAGATCGCCGAGGAAATCCAGGCGCTGACCGGTCGCCCGGTAGTAGAGCCGGGTCAGCACCGCGGCCGGATTCCAGGAGAGCAGCCAGTCCGCGTTCGGCGTGCCGTTGAGGATGCCGCACAGGCTGACCCACGCCACGACGTTCCGGAACGCGCGCTCCGCGCCCGGCTCCGCGAGAGCCATCTTCACGTCCGCGCCGCCCTTGCTCAGCGAGGCCAGGATGACGGGCCGGTCCGCTCTCGCGAGCAGCCAGTCGCGGACGATGCGCGCGTTCCGCCGCACGGCGCCGGAGCTGTCGACGGGGATCAGATCGGTGGGACAGCCGAGCCGCTCCGCCTGCTCCCGCACCAGGCGCCCGTCCGCTCCCGAGCGCGGGTTCTCGCGATAGAACGCCCCGGGGACGATCGCCAGGGTGGCGTCCGGCCGCCAGTTGGAAGGCGCGGAGCGCTGGCGGATCTCCGAGATCCTGCGGATGAACGGGCCGTGGACGGGCGACTCCAGCACGCTCCGATAGAGCCGCGCCGTCGCCGCGTCGATCCCTTCCAGCGGAGCCGTCACGCCCGGGCGCGCCGCCTGCCGAGGAAGAACCCGGCCGCCAGCCCCACCAGCAGGGCGATGCCGCCCGCCCACCAGGCCGCTCGCCGGGCCATGACCAGGAGCGGGTTGTCGAAGAGGTCGTCCGACGCGTGCAGGTTGGAGATCAGCCAGCGGCCGTCCTGCTTGACCAGCGTGGCGCTCCAGCGCGCGGGCAGCTCGAACGTCCGGCCGCTGGTCAGGTTGAAGCGCTCGACGGCGCTGCCGAAAGCGATGCCCGTGTCGCCGCCGTAGAGGATGGTGAGCTCGTCCACCTCGACGTCGGCGCCGTAGCTCTCGACCACCCTGTCCGGCCCGGTGAGCATGCGGTTCAGATACTCCCGCACGCCGTCGCGCCCGCGGCTCACGGTGGCGTCGTGCCAGGTGACCACGACATTGGGATGGAGATAGGTGAGCTCGCGCTCGATGTCGCCCTTGTTCATCGCGTCGAGCAGACCGTCGCGGAGGGCGCGCAGCTCGTTGTGAGCCGGATCCTCAGTCGGCGGCTGCGTTTGCGACGACACCGGCGCGGCTGCCACGCACGACAGCAGCAGGACTGCGATGAATCTCTTCATGATCGCCCTCGCTCGATTCGGCCGTTCCTGGAGACTGCGTCGATCGCGATGACTGCGCGGATTGCGGCAGAGCCGCGACCCAGTGGAAATAATCGATCATGTCCTGATCGTTGGGCCCGAGGCCGCCGGGGTTGTAGCGCGTGGAACGCAGCAGGCGCGCCTCTTCCTTGAGATAGCCGTGCGTGAAGAGCCGCCGGACCCGGAGGCGCAACGGATCGAAGAGCCGCAGCGGCCCCGCGGAGCGGCGCGCGCAGACGATGCCGTGGCAGAGCGTCTGGCCGTCCTCGAGCGGCTCCATGGCCATCAGGAAGCCGCTCCGCAACCGCTCGAAGTCGGCGGTGATCACGGCGAACGTCCCGCCCCAGATGGTCAGCGAGATCCTCACCGTGCGTCCGGCGCCCACCCGCAGCAGGCGGTCGAAGACCGAGTGCCCCACGACTTTCGCGGGATAGCGGTTCCGCCGCGCGAACGGCGCGGGCACGTCGATGGCGGGCGGCGCCAGCAGCTCGCGGTCGTGCACGGCCGCGAAATGCTGGCGGTCGAACGCGTGCGCCGAGTTCATGTACCACGTGCAGTCGGCGACGTAGCGGAACGCTTCCCCCGCCACGAAGTCCCGCGGGTCCTCGTCGAAGAAGAACGGCAGCGGGAAAGTCGGCTCGGGCCCGTTGAAGAAGAACACGTAGCCATGCCGCTCCTCCACGGGATACGTCCGCAGCCGGGCGAAGGACGGCGGCCGCTCCAGGCCCGGCACGGCCGCGCAGACGCCGTCGGCCCCATAGCGCCAGTGATGGAAAGGGCACTGGATCGTCTCTCCCACCACGCTGCCGCAGCCGAGGTCGGCGCCCAGGTGCGCGCAACGCGCGTCCATCACCACGGCCCTGCCGCTCGCCGTCCGGAAGGCCACCAGCAGGCGCCCCAGGATGGTTTGCGAGAAGGGCCCCCGGCGCAGCCGCCGGCCGTCGCAGAAGAGGTACCACGACGCGGGATAGGCGGGAAAAGCGTCCGCCGCGGGAGCCGGGAGGCTACTTGATGACTTTGCCTGCATAGCGGTTCTCCACGCGTTCGGTCGAGAATTGCGGCCCCCGCCACTCGCGCAGGTAGGCCCCGAGCAGGCTGCCGCGCCTCTCCTCCGTCGCGGAGAGCAACGGCAGGTAGAGCCAGGGCACCGTGGGATGCATGTGGTGGTTCAGGTGCCAGTTGTGGTTCAGCCAGACGCGGTCGAGCCAACGGAACGTCCGCAGGTTCAAGGCGCCCTTCTGCACGTCGCGCTCCGTGCCGTAGTGGTGCGCGTACTGCATCGCCGACCAGGTCAGCCCGAAACCGAACATCACCGCGAAATAGCGAGAGATCGGGATGTGCCAGAAATAGATCATCGCCGCGTGCAGCACGACCACGGCCAGGGCTTCGATCTGGATGATCCGCCGATACCTGGGGTTCAGGGACTCCAGGAACGCTTCCGTGGGACGGTTGAACTTCGTGTAGCGCGGCGTGATGATCGAAGGCCGGAACAGCACCACCAGGTTGGCGACCCAGATCAGCACCCAGAACAGCCCCGTCAGGGTGCCGTACAACTGAAGGTATTTCCAGAACCTGTTCTCGTCCTCGAAATAGAGGTCGAAAGCCTCGTCGTCCGACCGGTTGCGGATGTGGTGGCCGATGTGCCCCTGCCGGATCAGATGGAACGGCGCGGGAAAGAACAGCGCCAGGACGGCGCCCACCGTCTGGTTGATCCTGGGATTGGGATGCAGCAGGTTGTGCTCGGCCTCGTGCAGCATCGCGTAGCCCGAGTTCATGGCGATCCCATAGGCCAGCGACAGCAGCGCGATCCACCCCCAGCCCTGGACCTGGCCCGCGGCCCACAGGATCAGGCACAGGATCAGGAGCTGGACGGCGGCGATGGCGAGGTTCAGCCGCGCCGGGATCGGATAAGTGGAACGGTGCATCACAGACCCTCCGGCTGCGGGTGGTAGCCGCACATCCGCAGATCGCGGAATTCGGGAGATTCATCGAAGCGGGCGAACGTCTTCGGGATGATCTGCCGCGAATACAGAGAGGTCCGGTACCCCTCGTCCTTGGACAGCGCCAGCAACTGGCGACGCATCCCGGGCAACCGCCCGCGCAGCTCCGGCCGCTCGCGTCCCAGCTCGTCGACCACCCGCAACTGCGCCCGCTTCGGCGTGCCGAAGAACTCCTCCAGCATCCAGGCGAAGAGCCTCGCGTTCAGCCTGCGGCGCCAGGGCCGGGCGCGACGCCAGAGGGCGTCGATCAGCTCCCCGTCCCAGGCCACGTGCCTCACCTCGTCGGCGAGGTGCAGGCGGTGCGCCTTGACGAAGCTCGGCTCGATCGTCTCGCGCTGGCGGATGTAGCGTTTCGAATAGAACAGAGCCCGTTCTTCCTGGAGGAGCATCAGCCAGAAGAACAGGGGGAACAGGACCGGGTGATCGACGGCCCACCTCAGGACGACCCTCCAGGCGGCCGGGACCTGAACGAAATGGAAGTCACGGCCGGCGTAGAGCCGTGGAGCGCAGAGCCGGTTCAGCCGCAGGAACATCTCCGTATGCCGGCGCTCCTCGTCCCGGAACTCCCGCAGTCCCGCCGCGACCCGGTCCGGCCAGGGCTCGCGCAGCAGCGCTTCCAGGATCCTGCAGCAGAGGGCCCTTTCGAAAAACATGATCTGTTCGTTGAAATAAAGCGCGTGGAGCTGGTTGTAACGCAGCCGCTGCTCCGCCGTGAGATCCCCGTAGGACGGCGTGTAGAAGAGCGGCGTGAGCTCCTCCGGAATGAAAAGCTTTCCTGAATCGACGGGCGAATCTTCGGGAGGGGGGGCCGTGGCCACGGGATTCATGATTCCGGCGCTTTCTTCCGGATTCTACCGCAGATCCACGCCGCGGAGCTATTTCCCCTGAAAGCGCGAAGGGCGGCCTCCCGGAGGCCGCCCTGTCCAGCCGCCGCGTCAGGGAATGGACGCCTCGATCTCCACCGTAATGTCGTTCTGGCCGACGAAGCCACCATTCGCGCCGTAGACGACCAGCAGCACCCACGTCACCAGATCCGCCCCCAATCCTTCCTTGGCCGCCTTGATCGCCAGAGCCAGAGCCGCATTGATGTCCCCATTGTCCGCGGTACCCGAGTATCGAGCCATTCCGAATCCCTCCCCTTGGTTGGATGATCGCCACTGAGGGTACTTCGAATGCCCGACCCGCGCAACCGCTCAGGCGGCGGTGGCGAAGGGGTTCTCGTCGGCGCTCCGCCCGTAGACCACCGGCACCGGAACGTCGAGCAGGCGCAGGTAGACGGCGAGCTGCCCCCGATGGTGATACCAATGGTTGAGCATGAGGGTGCGCACCACCTCGGCCCGCGGCAGGGTGAACACCTCCCTCTCCCCCGCGCTGAGACGCCAGGGAGCGGCGGCACCCTCCTCGTCGAGGCCGTCGAGGAACGACCGGGCATCGGCCAGGGAGGTCTCCAGGGTCGCCAGCAGGACCTCGGCGTCCGGCGGGCTGGCCGGCGCGAAATTCGCCTTCGCGGCGTCGAATCCGTCGAGACTGGCCAACCGGGAGATGTTGCCCGGGATGCTGGCCAGATGGAGCGCGAGCTGCCCCAGGGTCATCGACTTCGGATGGGGCTGCCAGTCCAGTCGATCGGCCGGGACGCGCTCCAGAAGACGCCGGGTGGAACGGGCCTCCCGCTCCAACTCATTGACGAGGGCCTGAGCGAGGTTCGACATGGGTTCTCCTCCTCTGGGAAAGTGACTTGCATTCCGCAAGTGAGTCGACTCTAGCCGAGTCACTTTCAGTTTGCAAGTCTCTGGGTGGTATTCTTCCGCCATGGCCTCGCCGGACCCTTCCTCCCCTCCGCGGTCGCCCTGTCCGATCGCCAACGCCCTGGATCTGCTGGGGGACCGCTGGACGCTGCTGGTGATCCGGGACCTGCTCTTCACGGGCAAGCGCCGCTTCGGCGAGCTGCTCGCTTCGCCGGAGGGGATTCCCACCAACATCCTGACCGACCGCCTGCGGCGCCTGGAGGAAGGCGGCCTGGTGGAGAAAACCCCTTACCAGCTCAGGCCGCCGCGCCACGAGTACCAGCTCACGGCGAAGGGGAAGGACCTCCTGCCGGTGCTGCGCGTCCTGGCGGATTGGTCGCTCCGCCACCTCCCCGCCTCCGAGGCGCCTTCCGCCGAGCTGCTGGAGGAGTACAAGGAGAAGTTCCGTGGGCTCGCGGCGCGGACGTCAGGTCCGGAGGAGCCGTAGAGTCACTCCCACTTGTACGCGAGGTAGCCTCGCCCGCCCGCTCCTCCGCTGCCGCCATCACCTTTATCGTCGCCACCGGATCCACCGCCCCCTCCAGCGCAGGGATTGCCCACGCCGCCAGGCCAGCCCCGATCCCGGTTGCGCGACTGGTTCGCGGGCCCGCCATTTCCCCCGGCTCCTACTCCGCCGGCGCCACCACCACCGCCTCCTCCGTACTCGCCTCTAAGGGACTTTCCGCCGCCACTCCCGCCTCGGCCCCCTGGCTGGTGGCTGGCGGCTCCATCCTGCGGCCGCGGCTTCTTGTTGTGATGCCTGCCGCCGTTGCCACCCGCGTGTGCCTTCGCGTGATTCTGCTCGGTTCCGCCAATCAGGATTCGGCCGCCGGTTCCTCCGTCATCGGTACCTCGCCCCGGCTGCCCACCTTCTCCTCCCGGGAACTTGTAGGGATTCTTGCCATCGAAGAAAACGATGGTCTCACTCCCAGAGCCGCCAGGTTTACCCTTGCCGCTTTCCCCGCCCGCGCCAGGATTCCCGGGCTTCCCGAGGGAGACAGTCACCTGGCTCACTGAAGCCGGAACCACCAACAGCTTCAAATAAGGCTCGACACCTGCCCCTCCCCCGCCACCGCCGGCCGAGTCGCCTCTGCGGCTGTGGTTGGAACCACCTCCCCCTCCTCCCCCGCCACCCGCTCCACAAGCGAAGACATGCAGAGTGCCGCCTCCCGAAGGCACGGGAATCGGAGCGCTGTTCGGGAGATACTCCTGATACCCTGGGGGTAACAAACCGCCTGACGTAGAGAGGCACTTTTCCGGATCGATGACGGTCTCGCAGGGCCCCTGCCCCTCCGCTCTCTCCGCTTTCTCATCAACGGTTTCGGATGAAGAGCAACCTAGAACAACCGCCGCGACCATGACCAACGTTGCGACAAAGTACTTGGACATCACACACCCTCCTCCCTTTTCCGCAGATGAAGGCAGTCTCCTCCTGAGCTCGCCACCCTCGGCAAGGAACTCGGCCCCCAACCTGCGTGGTCCGTTTCACCGACTATGGACGGACGGAGAGCCAGGATTCCTCGTGATCTATACTCCGGTCCCGTGTCCATCCGCTCCGCCATGGGACCGCCACCTCCCGACGCCCTCCGGGAGTGGTTCGGGGAGATCGACATCTACCTTTTCGACCAGCTCCTCAAGGGGAGGATCCGGCCCGGGATGACCATCCTCGACGCGGGCTGCGGCGGCGGCCGGAACCTCCACTATCTCCTGCGCTGCGGCTTCGACGTCTTCGCCGTGGACAGCTCGGCTCAAGCGGTGGAGCACGTCCGTGCCCTGGCGGGCCGGTGGGCTCCGGCGCTGCCGCCGGAGAATTTCCGGACCGAGGCGGTGGAGGCCCTTTCTTTTCCCGATCACAGCTTCGACGTCGTCCTGAGCAGCGCCGTCCTCCACTTCGCCCGGGACGAAGAGCAATTCCGCGCCATGGCGCTGGAGATGTGGCGCGTGCTCAGACCCGGCGGTCTCCTCTTCGCCCGCCTCGCCTCCAGCATCGGGATCGAGGAACGGGTAGAGCCCCTGGAAGGCCGCCGCCATCTCCTTCCGGACGGCTCCGAGCGCTTCCTGGTGGATGAGAGCTTCCTCCTCGCCCTCACCCGTGAGCTCGGCGGAGCCCTGGCGGATCCTCTCAAGACCACCAACGTGCAGAACCTGCGGTGCATGACGACCTGGGTCGTGGTCAAGAGCAGGTAACCGCGCGGCACGAACTAAGAGATGAGGGCGGCCCCGGCAAAGGCGAGACAACGCCGCCCATCCACACCACCCCTGCGAATTTGCGTTGAACCCGGTCGGTTGAACGCAAAACCTCACAGGAACTTCGCAAGTACCCAGGAGTTGAACGCAAAACCCCTCCGGTTTTCCGTTGAACCCGCCGGGTTGAACGCAAGACCCCGGCGTTTTTTAGCTAAACCCTCGGGGTTGAACGCTCAACCCCGGGAGATTTGCGCAAAACTTTCGAGGTCGAACACAAAACCGCGGGGGTTTTGCGTTCAACAGGCGGGGTCGAACGGAATTCAGGCGTTGATCAACGCTGGAAGGCAGAGGAAAGACAGAAATAATGCGGCGCGGATCGCTCGCATCCGGTTCTCGGACGGATTCGAAGCCGGGTCTGGCGAATTGCCGGCGGGGGCGTGCCCTCAGCGTGCGGCCACCGCCTCCAGCGCGGCTTCGTCTCCCCGCTCCATGGCCAGCTCGGCCTCCAGGCTCTCCGGGTCCCGGAAGATCGTCGCGACCGCGGCGATCCGGCCGCCGGAGCGGAAGGCGGCGGTGACGCTCTTGTCGGCGAACGAGCCCGAGATCTCGATCGCGTCCCACGTCTTCGCGTGCCCGACGTAGGAGATCGAGACGTCGTAGTGCTGGCTCCAGAAGAAGGGGACGGCGTCGAAGCGCTCCCGCTGCCCGAGGACGTTGCGCGCGGCGGTCTGCCCCTGGCGCTCGGCCACCACCCAGTGCTCGACGCGGATGCGCTCCCCGGAACGCGGATCGGGCCAGCGGGCGATGTCCCCCGCCGCGAAGATGCCTGGAGCGCTGGCCTCCAGGTACTCGTCGACCAGCACGCCGTTGTCCACCGCGAGCCCCGCCCCCTCCGCCAGGGCGATCCGGGGGCGCACACCGACGCCGACGACGACCAGATCGGCCGGCAGGGACTCGCCGCTCTCGAGCTCGACCGCCGCCTCTCCGAACGCCTTCGGCTTCGTCCCGAGACGGAACCGGACGCCGTGCTCCTCGTGCAGGCCGCGGATGAAGTCGCCCAGCTCCGGGCCCATCACCTTCCCGAGGGGTCGCTCGTCGGGCCCCACCACGGTCACCTCGATGTCGCGCACCCGCAGCGCGGCGGCGGCCTCCAGGCCGATGAAGCTCGTCCCTATGACCACCGCCCGCCGGGCCTCCTTCGCCTTGGCGATGATCGCCCGGCTGTCGGCGAGCGACCGCAGGTAGTGGACGTGCGGCCGATCGCTCCCCGGCAACGGCAGGCGTACCGGCTCGGCGCCGGTCGCCAGGATCAGGGCCGCGTACTCCAGGGACCGGCCATCGGAGAGCGTGACGGTCTTCGCCTGGGGATCGACGGCCGTCACCTCCGCGCCGAGCAGCAGCTCGATCCGCCGCTCGTCGTAGAAGTCGCGGGGATGGAGGGGAATCCATTCCTCGGGAGCGTTGCCGGCGAGATAGTCCTTGGAGAGGTTGGGCCGGTCGTAGGGCGTCTCCGTCTCGGGACCGATCAGGACGATCCGCCCGCCATGGCCCTGGCGGCGGAGCTCTTCGGCGGCGGCGTTGCCCGCCGCTCCGGTCCCCACGATGACCACCGGGTCGGGGCCGGCGGCCGCGCGCCGCGGCTCGCCCTCGACCTTCTCGCGGACGGTGATCCGGTCTCCCTCGCGCTCCACCCGGTAGCACGCGACCGGGTTGAGGGCCGGCGCCCGCACCGCCTCGCCCGTGCGCAGGCTGAAGCAGGCGTGGTGCCACGGGCAGCGGACCGTATCCCCGACCACGATCCCCTCCGCGAGCGGTCCGCCGTAATGCGTGCACGTCGCGCCGACGGCGAAGACCTCCTCGCCCCTCCGGACCACGAGCACCGGCTCGCCGCCGGCGTGGCCGAGAAGCTTCCCGCCGTCCTCCAGATCCGAGAGTGCGATCCCTTGCGCCAGGTCGGGTCCCGAAAGCTCCTGCTGTCCACTCATGGCTCCCTCCTTCCTCTCTGGGGACGATTGTACGCCCCGGTGAGATAGCCGGCCGCTTCGCGACAGTTCAGGAAAGAGCGAAACGTAGCGCTCGACGCTTCTTCAGAAAGGGGGAGGCCCATGGGAGGATTGAAGAGGATACCGCGAATAGCACAACTGAATCGTATGCGGCGCGTGCTCGCCTTCGGGGTGTTGTTGATGGCCGCGGCGCTGCCGCGGGCCGCCAGTGCGCAAGAGGTCACCGTGCGGGTCACGATCGAGCATTCCCAGTGGTTCAACTGTGACGATGGGCCGTTTGGTGGTCCGCCCGATATATATTTCGCCGTGACCATCGACGGTAACCGGCTAGAGACCCGAGATAACCAGATCTCTGTGAACATCGGCCCCGGTTTCACCGTGAACCAGGAGTTTTCCCAACGCGTCGACATCTCGCGTGGCACGATTCCGATCGTCATCGAGCAGTGGGACGCCGACAGTGGGGCCACCGGCAGCGACGACCAATGCCAAATCAGCGCCACGGGCAATGAGCTTGATCTGTTGCTGGATCTCACCGCCTGCACCGTGAGCGGGGAGGTGAGCGGCGTCTGCGATGTCACGCTCGAGAGCCCTTCCTTCGAGTCCCTCGAGTTTTCGATCCGCGTCGAAGAGCCGGCGAGCGCTCCCGGCCTGAACGTCAGGTGCATCCACGATCCCATCTGGCCTCAGCCGGGAGACACGGTGAGGATCACGGCAGACTCGCTCGACGGTAATTTGGGCCAGCGCCTGGCCGACCGGGTCGAGATCTGGGTAGACAACCAGACGAATCCATCGGTCAACGCGCCGGGGTTCAACAGCGCGTTTACGGCGGGTCCCTACACGGGGGAAAAGCTCACATACGGTTGCCGCATCGTCGACGACGGCCTGGTGGCCTGGACCGGGTGGCGCACGGTCGCGGTAGGGACGTCGCCGCTCACCGAGGACTACGGCGGCCGCATCCCGATCCTCTACACCGGACCGCGGTCAAGCCGCCTCGACATGGTGTTCTACGCCGATCGCGATTCCTACACGAGCTCCAACGATCCGCAGTTCTTGACCGACGTCCGCAACGCCATCGTGAATAGCTACTACACCGAAGACGTGTTCCTGGTCAATCAGGACAGGATGAATTATTGGCTGGCCGAGGACACGGGTAGGGCCGACACCGGCTGTGAGATCGAGGCGCCGCGGAAATCGTGGGAGGATGCTGGAATCATCCTTCACACCGACAACCTCCGCGATTGTGCCAAGAACGGAGTCTTCTCCTCCGAGCCCAACAGCTTCCGCACCATCCTGCACGAGACGGGGCATCGCCCGTTCGGTCTGGCCGACGAGTACTGCTGTGACGGCGGTTATTTCCAGACCAACCCCTTCCCTGATCTGTACTCTCCCGTGGCGCCCATTTTCTCCCTCGTAACCTGCGCCGAGGACGCGGTGAACGTGGGGCGGACCGAGGCCGATTGCCGCAGCTTCGTGGAAGACGTGCCATGGTGGTTCGACAACACATGGTTTACGTCCGATCCCGCCAGCGACGACCTCATGGTCGATCGCGGAAGGCGCCGGGCCCTCGACAACCGGCGGATTTTCTGGCTGTTCGACGTGTGCCGCGGCTCAGGATGCTAAAGGAGGAGACGACAATGAAAATCAACAGAAAAATCAGTCTGGCGATGGGTATGGTCCTCGTGTGCGCCGCGGCCGCACAGGCACAGTCCACGGATCCGCGGACAGATCCGATGCCCGTGCTCGATCATGGCGATGAGCAGAAGTCGGTGCGTGTGGATTTGCACTTCGTCGATCGGCGGAACGTCGAGGTGCGGACCGTGGAGGTCCTGCGCGAGCGAACGCGCGTGCGGGCGGGCGACCCGCCGCTGCTCTCGGTGCGGGTGACGGATCTGCAGGGCAACATCATCGAGCAGTTCAACGCGTGGCACCCGCAGTGGGTCTTCGTCGAGACGGAGGACGGCGGTGAGAGTCGCATCCTTCAGAACGACGTCACGGGGGACATCCTTTTTCCCTTCGTGCCGGATGCGGCGATGGTGACGGTGACGGACGTGGCGTTGGAGGAAAAGGTGGCGACGGTCGACATCCTGGCCGCCACCCACGGTTTCTGCCGCCACAACCGCACGGCTCCCGAGTGCGCCAACGTGGCCAACCGCGCGCCGGTGTGCGTTCCGGGAGGGCCGTATGTGGCGGAGTGCGCCGGCGCGACCACGCGGGTGGCCCTCGACGGCTCGGGCTCGTCGGATCCGGACCAGGATCCCTTCACGCTCCGTTGGAATGGCCCGTTCCTCGAAGGCAGCGCGAGCGGCGCGAAGCCGGTGGTGACGTTTTCGGGTATCGGGAGCTTCTCGGTAGGTCTGAAAGTCACCGACGACTTTGAGGCGAGCTCCATGTGCGCGGCGGATGTGGACGTCGTGGACACCCGGCTGCCGGTGATCTCGTGCAACAACCCGCCGAAGCTCACGCCGCCCAACGGTCCCGTCACCTACAACGCCACGGCGACTGACGTGTGCGATGCCAGTGTGCAGGCGGTGGTGACCGGCTACGACTGTTATGCGATCAAGCCCAACGGGCAACGCGTGGACAAGCGCGGCTCGTGTCACGTGGCCATGAGCGATGGGAGCTTCACGATCCATGGCTCCGGGGGCGTAGGCACCATCATCGAGTGGTCCGTGACCGCCACGGACGACAGCGGCAACACGGGAAGGACGATCTGCCGATTGGACATCGTGAATCCGGGACAAAACCGGTAGCGGAACTGGCCACCCTCTCCGACCGCCCGGGCCCCGGCCCGGGCGGGTCAAGCCAACAGAAGTACGGGATCCGCCGCGGGCCGGCGCTCGCCGATCTGTTGGCGCCACATGGCGTAATACAGGCCCTTCTGCTCCAGCAGGTCCGCGTGGCGGCCGGACTCCACGATCCGTCCCCGCTCCAGCACGTGGATGCGGTCCGCGTGGAGCACCGTCGAGAGGCGGTGGGCGATCAGGATGGTGATCCCCTCCTGACTCGCGGCGACCGCGCGGATGGTATCCGTGATCTCCTCCTCGGTGAGCGAATCGAGGGCCGACGTGGCCTCGTCGAACACCAGCAGGCGCGGCCGGCGCAGCAGGGCCCGGGCGATCGACAGCCGCTGCTTCTCGCCGCCCGACACCTTGACGCCCCCCTCCCCGATCACCGTGTCGAGGCCGCGGTCGGCCCGGGCCAGCAGGCTGTCGCAGGCCGCCTTCTTGAGCACCTCCAGGCACTCGGCGTCCGTGGCGGCGGGATTGACGAAGAGCAGGTTCTCGCGGATCGAGCCCGAGAAGAGCTGGGTGTCCTGGGTCACGAAGCCGAGTTGCGCCCGCAGCTCTTCGAGGTCCAGCTCCGTACCCGGCTTGCCGTTGTAGAGCACGCGCCCGCTCTGGGCCGGGTAGAGGCCCACGAGCAGCTTGACGAGCGTGGTCTTGCCGGAGCCCGACGGTCCCACGAAGGCGAGCGTCTCCCCCCGTCCGGCCCGGAAGGAGACGCCGGAGAGCGCCGGAGCGGCGGCGGTCTGGTGGGTGAAGCTCACGTCTTCGAAGGCCAGCGAATCGAGCTTGCCCAGTGGGAGCGGGTTCGCCGGCGTCCTCTCCTTGGGGATCGACAGGATGGACTCGAAGTTGTCGAGCGACGCCTCGGTCTCGCGGTACGTATTGATCACCGTGCCCAATTCCTGGAGCGGACCGAAGATGAAGAACGAGTAGATGAAAAGCGAGAAGAACTGCCCCACCGTGATCTGCCGGGTGAAGATCAGGTAGAGCATCAGGAACAGGATCGACGTGCGCAGGGCGTTCACCATCGTGCCCTGGATGAAGCTCAAAAGCCGCAGCGAGCGGACCTTGCGGAGCTCCAGGCGCAGGATCTTGCCGGTGATCGAATTGAGCCGTCCAATCTCCTGGCGGGCCAGCCCGAGGCTCTTGACCAGCTCTATGTTGCGCAGCGATTCGGTGGTCGAGCCCGCGAGCGCCGTGGTCTCGGCCACGATCACCTTCTGGATCTTCTTGATCCGCCTCGACAGCACCGAGCTCAGAAGCCCGAGCAGGGGCACGGTGAGGAGGAAGACGGGTGCGATGAGCCAATGCACGCTGAAGGCGTAGATCATCACGAACACCACCCCGACCAGCGTCGTGAACAGCGTATTGACGGCGATGCCGATCAGCTTCTCGACGTCGGCGCGCACCTTCTGCAGCTTACCCAGCGTCTCGCCGCTTCTCTGGTCCTCGAACATGGCGTAGGGCAGCTCCAGCGAATGGCGGACGCCGTCCGAGTAGAGGTCCGCCCCCAGCCGCTGGGTGATGACGTTGACGAAATAGTCCTGGAAGTTCTTGGCCACCCGGGAGACGAACGCCACCCCCACGGCCGCGGCCAGCAGCAGGCTAACCCCCCGGAAGAACTGCTCCGTGGTGTACTCCTGGTAGCGGGTCGCGTACTCGTCGATGACGTGGCGGAAGATCAGGGGATCGAGGAGCGAGAACACCTGGTTGACCGCCGCCAGCACCAGGGCCAGGAGCACCAGGCCCCAGTAGCGGCGCAGGTAGGAATAGAGGAGTCGCATGGCCCTATGGTATCCGAGACGATGGGGGGAGCCGCCGCGCGCCAGGGGCGGCTTCCCCGCGGCCGCGGTGGCTCGCATCTTGCTCGCCTCTCCGGCGGTGGTGCGTCCACCCCACCGGATGCTCCGCCATCAGCCCCCCTGAGAACGGATTCATGCCGCTCTTGGTGATCGTCAACTCTCTCAGAGGAGCATTCCCATGGCTGAAAAAACCTTCGCGTCCTTCCGTCTGGCCGTTCTCCTGAGCCTGCTCGCCCTTCCGGCCTTCGCCGCCTCCGGAGGCTTCCTCGAAAAATCGAGCTCCACGGCCATCCGTCCCGAATTGACTCCGTCTCAGATCCAGTCGTTCCTGCCCAGCCGCGGCGCTTTCACCTTCCCCGCCCCGTACAACACCCGCGGCATCCGCCTGACCAACGCCGGCGACTGCGGCGGGACCGACTGCGTCAACTACGTCGGTTACTCCTATTGGAGGAACATCAACAATCACGCGGGCAGCCCCGACCTATATGTCTTCCTGGGCCTGTCGCAAGGCGCCGGCGGCACCGGGCCCACGCTCTTCCGGGTGAACAAGACGACCGGCGCGGTGACCAACCTGGGCCCTCTCTTCGCTTCGTCGAACCCCCTCTATTACGCCTCCGGCGAGGGTTGGTACTGGAGCGCCACGCAGGCGTCCAAGCTCTACGTCAACCAGGGCTCGCGGCTTTACCGCTACGACGTCTTCACCGGCCAGTTCCAGCAGGTCTTCGACGCCGCGACGCAGTTCGGCACGAACAGATACATCTGGCAGGCCCATTCGTCGGACGACGACCGCGTCCACTCCGCCACGCTGCGCGACAGCGCCACCTACGAGATGCTGGGCTGCCTCGTCTACCGCGAGGACACCGCGCAGTTCTCCTGGTTCCCCAAGATCGGAGAATTCGACGAGTGCCACGTCGACAAGAGCGGGCGCTGGCTCGTCTCCTTCGAGGACCTCGACGGGCTCTACGGCCTGGAAAACCGGATCATCGATCTCCAGACCATGACCGAGCGGCGCATCTTCGACCAGGACGGCGGCACCGGGCACATGGACACGGGCTTCGGGTACATGGCCGGGCAGGACAACTGGAACAGCCAGCCCAACGCGGTCCGGCTCTACCGGTTCGATCAGACGCCGATCGCTGGCCCGGTCGTCTATCACGACAGCTCCTGGGCCGCCGGCTCCGCCAACCACGTGGCCCACGGCAACGCCCGTTCCGGCGCGGCGCCCGGGCAGCAGTTCGCCTGCGGCAGCGGCGCGACGCGCGACACCGTGCCGCGCGGCAACGAGCTCGTCTGCTTCAAGCTCGACACCTCCCTGGACGTGCTCGTGGTGGCTCCCACGATGATCGACCTCGACGCCCCGGGCGGCGGCGACGCTTACGCGAAGTATCCCAAGGCCAACCTCGACGTGACCGGCCGCTACATGATCTGGACGAGCAACCTGGGAGGCGACCGGCTGGACGCCTTCCTCGTCGAGGTCCCATATGAGCTCCTGACCGGCGACAGCGGCGGCGGCACGCCTACGGGTGAGAGCGTGGTCTGGACCAGCCTGGTCAACGCCACCGCCACGGGCGGGACGCTCCAGAAGTCCGGCGGTTGCGACGGCTGCCCCGACGCCGGCGCGATCTCGCAGCAGCAGATCGCCTCGGGCGACGGCGCCGTCCTCTTCACCGTCGACGCGACGAGCGCCCTCCGTCTCGTGGGGCTGAGCCACGGCAACACCGACACCAGCGGCACCGACGTCGACTTCGGCATCAGCTTCGGGTCCTCGGGATACGCCGAGGTGCGAGAGAATGGCGTCTACCGTGCCGACACGCCCGCAGCTGCGGGGGATCGATTCAAAGTGGCGGTCGAAGGGGGAGTCGTCAAATACTACAAGAACGGCGTCCTCTTCTACACGAGCGCCGTGGCGCCCACCCATCCGCTCCTGGTGGACAGTGCGCTGCTGGGCGCCGGGGCGACGGTGACGGATGCGGTGATCGAGCGCCCGGCTGGAGGTGGAACGCCGGCCGGGAGTGTGGCCTGGACCAGCCTGGTCAATGCCACCGCCACGGGCGGGACGCTTCAGAAGACCGGCGGCTGCGACGGCTGCCCCGACGCCGGCGCAATCTCGCAGCAGCAGATCACCTCGGGCGACGGCGCCCTGCTCTTCACCGCCGACGCGACGAGCGCTCTCCGCCTCGTGGGACTGAGCCACGGCAACACCGACACCAGCGGCACCGACGTCGACTTCGCCATCAGTTTCGGGTCATCGGGATACGCCGAGGTGCGAGAAAACGGCGTCTACCGCGCCGACACGCCCATGGCTGCGGGGGATCGATTCAAAGTGGCGGTCGAAGGAGGAGTCGTCAAGTACTACAAGAACGGCCTCCTCTTCTACACGAGCGCCGTGGCGCCCACCTACCCGCTCCTGGTGGACAGCGCGCTGCTGGGCACCGGGGCGACGGTGACGGACGCGGTGATCGAATAGGGCTTAGGCTTTTTTCTGCCCCGCCGGCCTGGTCCTCCCCGGCGGGGCATCGATTCAATGACCAGTCGGCCTGGCCGAAGCCTACCGGCTGCTGCGCGCGAGCACTTCCTCCGAGGTGAGCCCGTAGAGCGGTGGACCTTGGATTCCCAGCATGGACAGGTACACGTAGATCTGACCCCGATGATGCACCTCGTGCTCGACCATGGAGCGGAGCCATTTCCACACCGCCAGCTCGGCGCCGCCTGGGGTTACACACTTCCGTTGCAGATCGGCGGAGGACAGCCCGGCCAGGATCTCCACGGTCTCGGCGTGCATGCGGTTCAGATACCCGAAGACCTCTTCGTAGCCGTCCGCGAGCTCGCGCCCATGTCCGGGGTACCGGCTCGGCCGCAGAACGGCATTCTCCGCGAACATGCACCGCTCGATCGCCCCCAGATGCCGCAGGATGTCGCCGAACGAAAACGTCCCCTCCCGGTATCTCCACTCCAGTTGGTCCGGCGGGACGCACCTCGCGACCCGAAGTGTCCTCTCCCGGATTTTGTCGAAGTAGCCAAGAAACGAATCGACGTTGGTGATTTCCATTCGCTCAGCTCCTCGACCGCCCTGGAAGCCAGCACCGACGCGTTATCGGATCGAATCGATTTCTAGCTCGGCGAGCGCCTGGGTCCCGTCAAGGAGCCCCAGCCGGAACACAACCATGTCGAGAGCCACTTGACGGTTTCGCTTTCAGTGGCCGCGCCCAGGAGAGTCGGCTATGTCTTTTCCTTCCGCTGCCCACGGACCTCACGCACCACGTCCTCGATCGTCAGCCCCTTGAAGAGCTCCTTACGCTCTTTGGTATAGTCACCGAACCCCGTCGTGAACTGACTAATGAAGCGTGCCGCGTCCGCCGCCCCCATCTCGCGTACCAGCAGCCTGATTCCTTCCTCGGTGATCTCACTCAACGGCCTTGCCGGGACTGCCATTTTTCTATTTCCTCCGCGAGCTCCAGGGGCGAAACTACCTTCGTCCCTTTCATGACTTCTCGCCTTGCTTTGTTCAGAAACACATCGTCGCACGTGCAGAAGAACTCTGCCTTGCCGCTTTCCGCTGAAGCGAGGTGCAGACTATCCAATGTATCGATCCCCTTTTGACTGAGTTCTTGGGCACGTTCTTTGACTTCCCGCGACAGCAGAACGTACGTTGATGCGCCTGCAATTGTTTCCAGGCCAAAGTCCTGCCGCGCAGGATATGGATTGCGGCTGATCTCGAAGACAAGAGTGTCCGAAGAGACCAGTTGAAGCTGTCCTATCTTGACCAAATCCAGCACGATCATGATCGCCTCAGCCTCCAGACGGATACGAAGCTGTGACTTGTCGTCAAGTGGGCGCTGCAGGCTACAGGTATCCAGGTAAATTCTCATACCTGGAAGCAACGCACAGAGTTCATCTTACGATACGCCTTACCAAGTGCATAGCGCTTGCCCTTGTCAGCCTGTTGTCTCCATCGTCTGCCTTCATCCAAAGTCGCCATACCTCCATGTGTCTTAGTTGCTTATAGATACGCTCATCTTACGCCGCTCCAAGACCCACGTCAACGCGCGAGGTGGGACTGGCTCGTCTCCCTCGGCACTTTTCCGGGTGTACATGGACCTCCGGCCGGCACTCGTTGACGGGTGGGACGGGAGGGCGTAGCCTTCGAGGCACTCATGAACATGTCCACGTCGCGTTCTCATAGCAATTGAGTATCATAGAAACACTGGCCGCCTCATAGGCCTTTGGAGGCATCACAATGGCCATCGTTTCGGATCAGAAAGAGTTAGGCGGCCTCGCGGTCGACAGCCGGCGCACGCGCGCTCCCCGTCCCGCTTACTGGATGTAACCCAGGGCGCGCAGCTTCTCGCTGGTCTCGGCGTCCTCCCTGGCTCCGGCCGCGCCGCCCTTCTCGTCCGGCAGGCGGGGAGCCTTGGCGGCCTCGATCGTGTCGGGCGGGTCGCGCTCGAGATGATCCGGATCGATCAGGGCCCGCTGGAGCCGCCCCTCCATGTCGCCGGGGACGGGCTGGCCGGCCAGGTACATCATCAGAGGAGCGACGTCGAGAGCCGAGAGGCGCAGGCGCCGGGAGTGGTGACGGATCGCCGGGCCGGCCGCGAGGAAGATTCCGATCCGCGAGTGGGCCCCGGTGAAATCGTGAGCGGTCGCGAGCTCGTCCATCGGAATGCGCTCCCCACCGATCCAGAGAGAGCCCTCGCGCGCGATGCGTTCGAACACCTCTTCGTCGGGTTGCGCGATGAGAAAGGCATGGGCCGGCAGCAGATCCGGGGTGATCCGCACCTGCTCCGCGGCGAGCTCTCCCGGCCGCGGCGGGACATGGCGGGACAGGATCCGGAAGGCGGCGGCGCCGTCGCTCGAGCGGATGGTCTCGAGGAAGCCGGCGACCCGCTCCAGCGTCGCCTCCCTTGCAGCCGCGGGGCCCTGCTCGATCCGGATGAATACGCTCCCGAAGCCGGAGAGGACCGTCAGCTTCTCGCGCCCGGGCTCGATGCCGGCTCTCTGGAGCAGCCGTCTGGTGTCGAAGCCCCATCTCCGGCGCGCCTCCCTTGCCGCCTGAAATCCGTGATCGGAGACGACGAGCACGGTGTCTTCGGGAGCGAGGTTGTCGACGATCTCCCCGATCGCGCGGTCGATGCCACGCGCGGTGCGCGGCAGGATGTCGGAGCCGGAGGCTCCCGGCCCGGGGGAGCCGCCCTTCGCGAGCGTGTGCCAGAAGCGGTGGCTCACCACATCCAGGGCGTAGAAGGTGACCGCTCCGACATCGGGCCGCAGCTCGTTCCAGAGCCGGTTCCAGTAGCGCGGCTTGTCGCGCAGCTCGCGCTCGCTGTTGGCGATGATGTCTTCCGGTCCTCCCACGTTGACGACGGCATAGGCATAGCGGGGCAGGCCAATGCGCTGGAAGAGGTCCGGCGGCCACACGCTCTCGTCGCGACGCAGCCAGCCGGGCACGGAGAAGCCGCCGTGCGGGAAGCGGCGCGGAGGCCAGGTGACCAGATAATCGTAGAGGCCGACCCGCAGCCCGCCCGCGGCGAGCCGGTCCCAGATCGTCGGGACCTTGATCGCGTGCCGGTTGGAGTAGAAGTAGAAGACGCCATGATGCTCCGGCCTGCGGCTGGTGGCGATCGAGGTCCAGACCGCCGGAGAGAGGAAGGGCGGCACCGACGCCAGGCCGGCGGAGACCCCCCGATCCATCAGGGACTTGAAATGGGGCAGCTCGCCCGCCTTCACCATGGGGTCGAGCAGGTTCCAGGAAGCGCCGTCGAGGCCGATGAGGACCACGCGGCCCCGCGAAGCCGGTTCCGGCCCGCAGCCGGGCAGCAGCCAGAGGGTGAGTGCGCCGAGGATCGAGAGGATGGTCTTTCGGCTCGTGTGGCTCATCAAAGTCCGTTCCGAGTTTCAATCGCCAAGGTATCTCTCACCGCACCCCCGCCCGGGCATAAATGCCCGGGCTATGCGGAACAGCCGGGTGAACCCGACTCCTGGAGTCCCCTTCAGGGGGCTCTTTCGACTAGCCCGGGCATTTATGCCCGGGCGGGGGCGCGGCCGTTCAGAAACCCGGAACGAACTTCGGGGACGTAGTACCAGCCGAGGACTTTTGACCGACTGAATCGCTGGTACCTGATCTGGCACTACAGCTCAAGAGCAGCTGCAGCACCCGGGGTTACCCGCACTGCCACTGCAGTGCGGGGTACTCCCAGGTTGCCACTGCTCGCAGAAGCTGGCGCACTGCCTGTCAGAGCAACAGATTGGGCCGATGAAACAAGCAAACCCCTGGGTGGGACACAGCAGGGCGGCCCCCTCTGCCGCCGGGGTGGAGACGAAGGCGGTGGCGATGAGGGCGAAGCCCATGAGGAACAACACCGTTCTCTTTTTCATCGAGGACTCCTTTCAGTCTGAAGACGGGACCGTCGGCGAAGGGATCCGCCGCGGCCCAGGTTCTGAAACCGCGATCTCATGGCCATGAGCTTACCGCAGAAATACGCTTTTGGCTAACCCTTCAAGTTAGATACGGTATTGAGGCAGCCCCCCTCTCCGGATCAACCCTGTCCCAAGTTGGACAAGCATGCCTCAGAGCGACCTGACGTTGTCCTCGGGATGCGCGTCGATCAGCTCGTGAAACGGATCGATGCCGGCGCGCACCGGCTTGTCGCTGACCACGATCTCGAGCGTCTCGACCGGCTTCGTCATACGGCGTTTCTCGATGAACAGCTCCTTGCCGCCTTCACCGAGGACGGCGATGCGGATGAGATCGTCGTTCGGGACCGGCTTCGGCTCGCCGATGCCGTCGGAGCGCAGCTTGGCCGAGGCCACGGCCGGCGTCCTGGATCAGGGGCTCAGCGAGCTCGCGATTCCGCGCAACGGCTGAGCCCTGATCCGGAAGGCGGGCTACGGCACCTGGAACTCGGCGTTGATGCTCACGTTGCGCGACGGCATGACAAAGCCGCAGTGATTGATCGGATTGGCGCAGAAGCAGCCCCAGCCGTAGTTGATCGTCGTGCAGCCGTGCAGATAGGGGTTGCTGGTGAACCACATGAACCAGTAATCCTGGTTGGCGATGGCATCGATCGAGACCTCGGTGCCGGCCGGCACCGAGCTGCCGCACGACGTCCACGCCGAGCTCGGTGAGGAGCGGCAGGCGATGCTGAGATAGCCTCCGTCGGACGACTGCGCGCCGTCCGTCGTCACCGTCGTGGTGAGCGTGTAGTTCGTCGCCCAGGCCACGCCTTCGGTACAGAACCCGGCGAGAACGCCGAACAGCAGAACGCCCAGGATTCCACCGATCTTCGCTGTCTTCATGGCACACCTCCTTTAATAAAGAGGGTGCCTGAAGGGGCGGAAACGAGGCCTGAGCCGAGCTCCCCCACGATCTGCTCGTGGGGGAGCTCCATGTCCCGATGGCTCGAGACGGCTCAACCCGCCGGCGCTGAAAGGACCGTCGCCACGTCGTTCCTGCCGTCCTTTTCGTCGCCGTCGAGGACGCCGTCCTCGTCGCGATCGATACCGATGCGCCGCCCCGAGCCCGGCGGCGTACAGGTATAGGTCAGCTCGCCTCCCTTCCGCAAGGCGAGTTGCCGCAGACCGGCGTCGGAGAACGGCTCATCAGACCTCCGGTTGCCGATGAAGCGGCCCGACGCCACGTCGTAGAGATAGCCCCTTTCACCGTGCGGGCTCTCGCCCTTGACCACCAGATCGCACTCCCCCGCCCGCGCGCGATCGATCAGGAGATCGATCCGCTCTCCTACTATCGTGGGGTTTTCCTGCGTGAGCGTCGTCTGCTGTCCGACGATGGGCGCGAGATTGCTTTCGAAGGCGAGTTGGAACAGCTCCACCTGCCGTTTCTGCAGATCGCCGGCCGGTCCGGGCAGGAACCCGCCGGGAGTCAACGGCGACTGGTTGAAGCCCTGCCCGTCGGAGACGGCGCTGTTGAAGTCGAACATCGTCGCGATGCTCCCGTCGTGGTTGAACCCGAAGCCGCGGACCTGATCCCCCAGGAAAGCGTCGCTGCCCGGCAGGAACGGGTGGCTCGGCATCCCGAACATGCCGACCTTCTGATACATGTTGCGGAGGTGCGGCGTCTTCAGGACTTCCACTCCCCCGTCGGTCGTATATCGGCCGTCGGCGCCGAAGAATCCCGGAGCGGCGACGCCGTACTCCGCGTTGGCGTTGCGATCGATGATGTGGCAGGAAGCGCAGGAGCCCTGGTTGGTGAAGTCGGAGACGTTGTTCATGAAGAAATCGCGTCCCGCCTCCTCGTCCGGGGTGAGCCGGTTGGAGAGCATCCGGACCGGATTCGGCGGATAGGTGACCTGGAGGATGAAGTTGGCGAACGCCTCCATGTCCTCCTCGTCGATCGGCCGGTCGCGCCCCAGGAGGTCGGGGAAGGCGCCCAGGAACTTCTTGAAGGCCGCGACCTCGTCGAAGGAGCCGCTGTCCGGATGCGCGTTCGAGTTGTCGTTGCCGCCGGTGCGGTCGCCGCGCCAGTGCATCGGCCCGTGGTTCGCCATGCCGCGCAGGCTCTGCGTGGCCATCGGTCCCTTCATCGGGTGATGCGTGTCGATCAGCCCGAAGACCGAAGGATGGACCTCGAACGGTCCCGGAATGGCGGCAACCCGGCCGTCCGGGTTGCCGAGGTCCCAGGCCAGGCTGTCGAAATCGCCGTAGACATGGCAACTGGCGCAGGACGAATCGCCATGGCTCGAAGAGAGCGAGGTGTCATAGAGGAACCGGCGCCCGGCGACCACGCTCGGCGGCTCGGGGTTGTGCATGGGGACGTGCCCGATCTCCGCGCCCGAGACCGTATCGACGATCGCGATCGAGTTGTCGAAACGAGTCAGCGTGTAGAGGCGGTTCCTGCTCTCGTGGAGCACCAGGCCGGTGAGGCCGCCGCCGGAGACCTTGATCTGGTGGGCGGCGCTCGGCGTGAACGTATCGTTCTCCAGGGCGGCGGTGTCGAAGACGCCGATCTTGGACGAGCCGAGGGTCGCGACGTACAGGGTCCTGCCGTCGCGGGTGACCGCCATCTCCTGCGGGATCGCGAGGCTCTTGTCGTTCTCGGCGTTGGGGACCGCGTCGCAGCAGGCGGCGTAATCGATATGTTTGTTGAGATGCCTCGGGATGACACCGCCCGCCGGGCCGAGGACGGTGATCCGGCTCTGGTGCAGGTTGCCGCGAACGCTGTGGCCGGCGAAGATGCCGGGGCCCTCGAAGCGCTTTTCGTTCCCCGCCTCGGTGTTCGAGACGTAGACCTTGCCGCTCACCGGGTTCACCGCCATGTTGTAGAGGATGGTGCCGACGCCCTGATAGTAGCCGGCGGCGCCGCCGAGCTGCGCCGGCGGATTGGCGTTCGCGTCGATGACGAAGACGTCCTTGTCGGGCAGGGAGAACCGGATCTTGTGGTCCCAGACCCGGTTCAGCTCATCGACCCAGTGGGAGCCGTTGAACCGGACGATGAGCCCCACCTCCGGCCGCGGAGCGCCGTCGACGTTGGTATTGGGCCCGGGCAGGCCTCCGGCGGCCACCCCGCCGTCCGGGATGAAGAACTCGTGGAGGGCCGTGGTGCGGTTTCCGGAGTGGAACGCCGCCGCGTACACCTTGCCGCCGTCCGGGCTCACCGCCAGGGCGCGCGGAGTGTCGCTGAACAGAGTGACGATGGTGAGCGGCGTTCCCGTGAGCGTGAGGCCGAGACGGTCGGCGTCGAACACCCAGACGTCCGCCCGGCCCACGCCGGGCGTGGTGAACTGGGGATCGTAGGGAACGTTCTGGCCGCGGTGCGCGGTGGTGATGAAGGCGCGGTTCTTCCCCGCCCCGCCGAAGACGATGTCGCGCGGCTCGTCTCCCACCAGCAGCGTGCGCACGACGCGGCCGCCGTTCCCGTCCTGGCTCAGCTTGACCACGCTGACGCTGTCGGAGAGGTGGTTGACGACCCAGACCTCGTCGTCGTTGCGGGCCGCGACGGCCACCGGTTCGAGGCCGACCGGGATCGAGGCGCGACGTTCCAGGCCGTGGCTCCCGATGCGAAAGACCTCGAGACGGTTGTCCGGTGTATTGACCGCGAAGAGGAACTTGCCCGTAGGCGACAGCGCCAGCGGGCGGACGTGACCGCTCTCGAACAGGGTGAAGCGCCCCGGCCGGGCGCCGGGCGACTTGAAGTCCGCCAGGCGGGCTCCGGCCCGGGTGGGCGGCGCGACGGCCAGACAGGCGAGCACGGAGAGCACGGCGATCAGAGATGTGACGGAGCGGCGAAACAGGTACTGCATAACGACAGAGCCTCCTTGCAGGCGAGATATCCACTGCCGATCGGGCCTCAGGGGGGAAGGGAGCTTCCTCTGAAGGAGCGCAGAAAATCAGCGGACTGTCTGAAACCATTGTACGTCAGACCGCGGGGGAGAAAAAGAGGAATAACACTATGGATTCCTCAGGATCGACATTCCCGGCCTCGACGCGTAGCCGGCGCTATAATGAGATCGGTGTCTCAAACCACGCCCCCAGGGGAAATCACCCGGCTTCTGGCTGCGGCTCGCCAGGGCGATGCCGGCGCCATGGACCGGCTGATGGTCCTGGTTTATGACGAGTTGCGCGCTATCGCTCACCGGCAGCTCCGCCGCGGGCGCCCGGGGCAGACGCTCGACACCACGTCCCTGGCGAACGAGGCCTATCTCAAGCTGGTCAGCCCAGGGGGCGCCGATTGGCAGGAACGGCACCACTTCTTCTCGGTCGCGGCCATCGCCATCCGGCACATCCTGGTGGATGCCGCGCGCCGCCGGGCGGCGAGAAAGCGCGGTGGCGAGGCGTTGCGAGTCACGTTCGACGATCTGGCGTCGATCCAGGGGGATCTGGGCGCCGGCGCCGACGCCATCGAAATCCTGGCTCTGGACGAAGCTCTCACCTCTCTGGCCGCATTAAACGAACGGCTGAGCCGGCTGGTGGAGCTGCGGTTCTTCGCCGGGCTGACCGAGGAAGAAACCGCCGAGGTCCTGGGGACTTCAGAGCGTACAGTGAGGCGCGACTGGCGCAAGGCCCGGGCCTTCCTCTTCTACGCCTTGAACGGTCAGACCTCCCCATGAATCCCAACCTGCCGAAGGATCCGGAACGCTGGCACAGGATAGAGACGATCCTCGACGAAGCGATGGAGCTTCCGGAAGAGGACCGGCGCCCCTTCCTCGACCGGGCCTGCTCCGGCGACTCCGGGCTGCGCCGGGACGTGGAAGCCCTGCTGGCCGCCGACGCGGAGGCGGGCGATTTCCTGACCTCTTCGGCGAGAGAAAGATCCGCCGCCCTGCTGGCGGAACGCTCCCGTCTCGAAGGCCGCGAGTTCGGCCCCTACCGGCTGGTCCGCGAGATCAGCTCCGGCGGCATGGGCGTGGTCTATGAAGCGGAAGACACGCGGCTCCGGCGGCGGGTGGCGGTCAAGCTCCTCCCTCTGGAGTTCAGCCGGGACCGCGCCGCCCGGGAGCGCTTCCAGCGCGAGGCGCGGGCCGCCTCCGCTCTCGACCACCCGAACCTCTGCACCATCTACGACTTCGGCGAGAGCGAAGGCCAGCTCTACATCGTCATGGCCTACTACGAGGGCGAAACCCTCAAGGAGAGGCTCGGACGCGGGCCGCTTCCCGCCGACGAAGCCCGCCAAGTGGCGATCCAGGTGGCGCGAGGCCTGGCGCAGGCGCACGAAGCCGGCATCACCCATCGCGACATCAAACCGGCCAACGTGATCCTGACTCGCCGCGGCGAGGCCAAGATCCTCGACTTCGGCATCGCCAAGACGCGGGACGACACTTCTCTGACCCGTACCGGGGGCTCGCCCGGAACGCCGGCCTACATGTCGCCCGAGCAGGCCCGCGGCAAACCCGTGGACGCCCGCACCGATCTCTGGTCGCTCGGCGTGCTGCTCTACGAGATGTTGGCCGGCAAGCGCCCGTTCGAAGGGGAAGACGAGCCGGCCATCCTCTACTCCATCCTGAGCCGCGAGCCCGAGCCCCTGGGCCGCATTCGTCCGGACGCCCCCGCGTTCCTCGTCCGCACCGTCGCCAAAGCGCTCGCCAAGAATCCCGACGAGCGGTATCAGAGCGCCGCCGCTTTCCTGGCCGATCTCGAAACGGGCACGGCGCCGGCGTTGTCATGGCGGAGAAGGTTCCGCGGGAGGCAGACCCTCGCCGCGGCGGCGGTTCTCGCCCTCGCCATTCTCGTCATCGCGTGGCTCGTTCTGCGGTGGATCCGGCCTCCCACGATTCGCGTGGCTATTCTGATCCCCGTCGTGACCCAGCAAGGGAACAATCCTGACTACACCTTCGCCGCCTCCGACGTGGTGGCGGCCGCCGTCTCTACTCTCGCCTCTCTTGAAGGTATCCAGCCTCTCGACCCGCCTGTCCCAGACGAAGGGAGCGAAGTTGAAAAACGTCGTGCCGCCGACGCGGACGAGGTGCTGCGAGCGCTTCTTACTTGCCGCGCCGACGGCTGCCAGGTGCATCTGCGCCGTCTCTCCACGCGGGAGAATGTAGTGCTGGAGACCATTCCGCCCTTTGGGATCCAAACCGGGATTGACAAGGCCCAGCAGCTCGAAGAAGCCGTCCAGGTCAACCTCCGGCAGCTTTACAGGCGTTATCGCTCCCGGCCGGAGTCTTTGGGCGACGAGGTAAGGCCCGAGGATTACAAGGCTTTTGTTGAGATCGAACGCCGAAGTGATCGCGGAGAGGCCCTGGGTACGGAAGATCTTGATCGGCTTGACAGCCTTCTCCGCACGTCCCCCGATCTGTTGAGGGCCTATCTGCTCGGCTCCGGGACCGCCCGGCGTTTATCGGATTTCGACCGGGCGATGAAGTATGCAGAGGAGGCTCACAAACGTTTTCCTTTGGATTCAAGGCCCCTCTTCGAACGCTTTCGTATTGAAATCGCCCGCCATCAGCCGGACAAGGCGCAGGAGACCCTGGCCCAGCTTACCGCTCTCTCTCCCAGCGACATCCGGGCCCAGACCGCAGAGGCCGAGTTCATGGAAGAACGTGGGAGGCTGGAGGAGGCGCATCGGTTGTGGCTGGAGATCGTCGGCCGTCGGCCCACTTGGCGCCAGATCGTAGGGCTCGCGAGCCTTGAAATCCGCATGGGCGATAGCGAGGCCGCTTTCCGTCGCCTCCGCGACGGTCTTCAAGCTCAGCCCAACAATTACTACGCCCTCGCGAACCTGGCAAGCCTTGAGGCGCAGTTTGGAGATCCGAACGAGGCCGCGAGGCTCTACGAAAAACTGATCGAGGTGCGCCCGGAGCATCGTTCTCTCGCGAGTCTCGGTTCCGTACGGTACCTCCTCGCGGACTATGCCGCGGCTGCCGCAGCCTACCGCCGGGCTCTCGATCTAGAACCCGGCAACCTGCAGACTCGCTTCAATCTCGCCAACGCCTGGGAAGCACAGGGCAAATCCGCAAAAGCGAGGGCTCTTTACCAGACTCTGGAGCAAGACTTCGCAGCCGCTCCCGACCAGACCGACATTCGCGCCCGAATGTTCCACGCCAAGTGCCTGGCGCGTCTGGGGCGACGAGCCGAGGCGGCACGTTTGGCCGAAGAGACTCTGAAGCAGGTGCCTGAGGACGTTCAGATCCTCCACCAAGCGGCCCAGCTCTATGCCCTCATAGGAGAGCGCCGCACCGCTCTCTTCTACATCGAGCGCTCCCTCAAAAAAGGCCTGCGGCGGGAATGGTTCGCGATGCCTGAGTTTCGCTCCCTCGCAGCGGATCGGGAGTTGCAGGAGCTCCTTGCTGTCTACAGCTCTTCAGGCCGGAAACCGAGGGCTGCCTGACGTCGGTCTCCGGCCGCAAGCTAATCGAAGAGCTTCCTACTAGAGCTCGATCATCGTACGTACGTCCGGCGGTGGTGGAGGGGGAGGAAGATTGACACCAGTTCCGCCGATAGACCAAATGAGCGGAGTCCCGGCAGTGTCAAGCACGGCGATCTTGACCCCCGTGGGGGTATAAGTGACCATGATCTGACTCTGATTTGCATTGGCATTCTGGAGCTTCCAAATCACTTCATCCCCGGGATTTAGGTTGGTGATCGGGAAGGGGGCTGGAGTCACTACCCCATTACTCACGGTGAGCATGACTTTGTGCTGCGCCATGACTTCCTCCTTTCTCTTGATCGGGCCGAGCCCGTCGTGGGCGGCCCTCACCTGATGTAGACGAAACAACTCTATGAAACCGGCCACACCATCCCGTGGCCGCCTTTCCAGTTTACCTCCGTCTCTCCAAGTAAGGGCAGGCCGCCCGGTTCCGTCAACGACCTGACTGGAGGATTCGTGATGAGAAACTTTACCATACTGCTATGCGCAGGTGCTCTCTTGCTGGGCGGATGCGCCACCCGGTATCAGAAGCGCGGTACGGAGGCGCCTATAACAACGGCGATCTCCCTTGATGATTTCGAGAAGAAGGTCTCACAGTCACACCAGCTTGACCTTGAAGCTCGTTCCATCGAACGTTTCTCGAACCCACAGTTCACGGTGGGAGTCATCGAACTGACGGACGAAGGATTCATCAATCGACAACAGTATGAGCAGGTTATGTACGAAGTCAGGGAGACATTCAAGAATGCCAAAGAAGGAGCAGGGTCTCTGCTCGTAGTCTTTGCCCACGGCTGGCACCACGGGTGCCGCACCTGTGATCGCGACCTTGCCTGCTTCCGGCGGGTCCTCGGCGAGTTGCAGGAGGACGAGAAGGCAAAAGACGAAAGCAAAAGACGGAGCGTGATCGGCGTCTACCTCGGCTGGCGGGGAGTAGCCCTTTCAGGAAAACTCAACACCCTCACGATCTGGAACCGCAAAAGAGTGGCGGAGCACATCGGCAGGACCGGAGGGAAGGAAGTCCTCGCTGCCTTGCACAAGGAGTGGCTCGAGCACAAAGAAACCAACAAGCCGGTCACCATGGTAACCGTAGGGCACAGTCTAGGCGGCGCACTTATCTTCTCTGCCGTCAAGGACCAACTGAGTGGCAACGTCTATGACATCCTCAAGGACAGTAAAAAGCGAGGAGGGACATACCGTATCGTTCGCGCCCAAGGGGAGAGGGGGCCGGCCGAACAAGAAGACAAAAAGGCCATACGTTCACGCTTTGGCGACCTGGTGGTGCTGGTGAACCCGGCAATTGAAGCCGGTCAATATTGGCCATTCGACAACGACCTACCGGATGACCGCTTCAATGATTGGGGGAACGAGGAGCTCATCAAAAGCAAGCTGCCGCTCGATAAAGGCGATCCCTACGACAAGTACCAATTACCGGTTCTGCTGACCATCGCCTCTGACGCCGACACCGCTGTGGGAAGGTGGTTCCCCATCTTTCGGGTGTTTTCAGTGCTCAACGTGCTGAGAAATGGGGAGGTGTTTCGTGACGAGGCTGAGTCCGTTGGTATGGGCCGGTACAGACCGCAATTCACCCACAGGCTCCACTATCAAGGCACTCCCCCACGAGACATCAAAAATGATGTGAAAGACAATGAAATTTCTGGTGCTACGTGCGGCTGCTCTAAGACATGGGAGGGCGACCTTAACAACGAGATGGATAAAGCTTACCTTCCTCTTGAAGATACACCGATGAAACCCGACTCCTCTGAGAGTTCCGCCAGCCAGACACCGGATGCATGGCGGTTTCAATTCGATCTGGTCGAGGAGCGCAAGTGTAAAGGGGGCGGCAAATGCAAAGGTTGGGATCCTCATTCACCCTATTTTGTCGTCAGCACCGACAAGTCAGTCATCCGCGAACATAGTGACATCTTCAATCCCGTCTTCACCGGATTCCTGAGGAAATTCCTCGCCGCGTTCGAGAACAAGAAGCCTCGGGATCCGGGCGCTGTCTATTGATACGGGACGATGTCTCCGCGCAACCCGGCAGCGCAGTGACCCCCACCCTCGCCGAGGACGGCGCTCGAAGCGAGGGTGGGGATGCAAGGTACAGGCTGATCCTACACCGCGTCCGTCAGATTCCACCCGAACCGCCTCTTGAGGAGCTTCCGGAGGGGTCGGGAGCGCTCGCGGCACCAGTCCCATGCTTTCTTCACGCGGGGGTTCTCCTGGATGAAGAGCTCCGCGGCGCGCCTGCGTTGTTTCTGCGTGCCGGTCCAGCGGATCTCTTCTCTGCGGGTTTCCTGGAGCTGCCGGTCCAGCTCGGCGTAGAACTCGGCGTCGCCGCGGAAATACATGTTCTTCAGCCAGCAGAGGCCCTCCACCACGCACGGCTCTTTGAGGATCTCGAAGCGCGACGGCGAGTACGGCGTCTTTTGCTTCATCAGCAGGACTTCCCGCATTTCGTCCCGCATCTTCCCGAACGCCGGACCGTTCCAGTGCTCGGCGAAGCTCTTTCCGTCATGGAGGTTGCCGAGAGGCTTCACCGTCGGATGGAGCATCAGGCAACAGGGACGAATGTCGCCGTTTCCCGTGATCGCGGCGGTGTACCAGGCGAAGAAACAGCCGCCGTTCTCTGTCTTGAACGACGGCGCGATGGGATACAGGTTGTGCGCGGGCGCGTCGAGGCGCTGGCGTACGGCGTTGAGAGTGTCGTTCCATCCGGCGATGGCGAAGTCGATCTGCAGCAGTCCGGCGTCACGGTCGCGGCGGAGGACCTCTTCGATGAGCGGCGCCGCGGCGTCGCGGTCGTCTGTCGCGAGCAGGACGGCGGGGTCGATGCGATCCCCCGGGATCTTGAGCACGGCGTTGATGGCGATGCGGTCGGGTCCCAGCGAGCGTCCGAGCTCGTACATGTCGACGAGCCGATGGACGTTCGCTTTGTCGATCAGGAACTGCACCACGATCGACGGATGAATGGAATCGCCGCGCATCGCGACGAGAGCACGGATGTTCTCGAGGACCTTGTCGAAGAGCGCCGGTTTGACTCTCATCATCCGCGCGTAGTCGGCGGCGTCGGCCGCGTTCAGCGAGACGATGACTTCACGCGCCTGGTTCCGGACGAGCCGCGTGGCGACGTCGGCGGTCAGGGCGACGCCGTTCGTGGTCAGATTGTCGATGACGACGCCGCGCGCCGCCAGGTGATCCATGACGCGCAGCACATCGCGATGAAAGAGCGGATCCCCGCCGCCGGAGAGCCGCACCGACTTGAGACCGTTTTCGGCGAGCTCGTCGATGAGATCGGTGAGCTTTGGCAACGGAATCGATTCCTTTGTGCGCAGGTCCTGCTGATTGCAGAAATAACAGGCGACGTTGCACCGGTCGGTGAGATCGAGCTCGGTATGCACCGGTCCCCGCGTTGCGCGATTGGTCGTGATCGCCTCGATGATCTCACGCTTTCGCTCGCGAGAGACTTCCGCCCATCCATGAGTTCCGCGCATACCTGGCCTTTCGGATCTCTCACTTCTGGCTCTTATACGGGCCTGGCAGCTACGGCGTCGCCGGCGTCCGAGCAGGGATTCGATGGACCGGGCGCGGCGCGTTGTGGTACCCTCCCGGCTCGCCTCTCGACAACCTTGTAGTGGAGCCAGGACGCGTAGGAAACCAGCGCAAGTGAGCATGAAACGATGACCGCGGTCCTCGGCGGCCGGCGCGAGTTGCGGGCGAGCCTGCTCATCGGGCTCTTCTGCCTGCTGGTCTACAACGCCAACGGGCGGGCGATCAGCGCCGGCGACACCTATCCGGCGCGCTATCTGCCCTTCGCGATCTGGCAGCACCAAACCCTCCTTCTCGATCCGATCGCGCCGATCACCGCCCAGGGGCGAGGCGATACGGCGTTCTGGATGGTGCCGGTGGCCGATGGCCACACCATCTCGCTGTATCCCGTGACGCTGCCGGTGCTCATCGCGCCGCTCTACTTACCCGCGGTCGGTTACCTGAACCTGCGGGATTGGACGGATTGGCGGCTGGACCATGTGGCGAGGGTCATGGAGAAGCTTTCCGCCTCCTTCGTGACGGCGCTTTCCGCGGCGCTCCTCTACCTGCTGCTGCGGCGCCGGGCGGAGCCGCCGATCGCCTTGCTGCTCACCCTGGCATATGCCTTCGGCACCACCACCTGGGTGATCAGCAGCCAGGCTCTGTGGCAGCACGGGATGGCCGAGCTCCTGGTGGTCGGCGCCCTGCTGCTCCTCACCGGGCCGTGCACCACGGCGCGGGCGCTTGCGGCGGGGTTGCTGCTGGGGCTCATCGCCGGCAACCGTCCTCCGGATGCCATCCTCGCGGCGGCGCTGGGCGTTTACGGACTGTTCTGGGCCGGCCGCCGGGCGGCGCTGCTGGTCGCGGCGGCGGCGCTGCCGGCGGGCCTGGTGCTGCTCTACAACCTCGGCGTGGCCGGCCACTTCGCCGGCGGTTACGGGCTGATGGGCAGAGCCGCCTTCTTGCAGTACGACCTGCTTTCCGGCCTCGGCGGCTTGCTGTTCAGCCCGACGCGAGGACTGTTCGTCTTCTCACCCTTCCTGCTCTTCCTCGTCCTGGCCTGGCGGCACCTGCCGCGCGACCGCGGCGAGCGCGGCCTCACCCTGGCGTTGAGCATCGGCATCGTCCTCCAGCTCCTGCTCTATGCCAAGACCGACTGGCGGGCCGGCATCTCCTGGGGACCGCGCTACCTGACCGACTTCCTGCCGATGCTCCTGTGGATGCTGGCGCCGGTGGTCGCCTCGCTGCGCGGCCTCGGCCGGACATGCTTCCTGCTCGCGGTCGGCGCCGCGGTCGCCATCCAGGCCATCGGCGCCTTCTGGTACACCGGCGCGAGCGACAGCGCGATCTTCGCCGTCGCCAGCGGTCCCGACCAGATGCGGGCCGCGTGGGACTGGCGGAACGCGCCCTTTGTCGCTTCCTTGAAGCATGGCCTCGCGCCAGCGGAGCTGATGCTCGAAGTGCGCGGCAATTTCGACGCCATCCAGACCGGCGGCCACGCGACCTCCGAAGTCACCGCCGGCCAGAAGGTCGCCGCCATCGGCTGGGCGCTGGCCGGCCACGCGACGCCCTGGCAGGTGGCCGTCTTCATCGACGGCCGGCAGCCCGTCGTCGCCCACACCTTCTTCGACCGGCCTGACGTCCGCGGTACGCTGCGCGAGGCGAGCCCCGCCGGCTGGCGCATCCCGCTCGACACGGCCGGCCTCGCACCCGGCGAGCACCGTCTGACCGCCTTGGCCTGGGCCTCCGAGAAGGGAGAGGGATACTACCTGGCGGAACGCACGCTGACCGTGCGGGCGCCGGGCGCCGGCGAGGACCTCGACGCCAGCTTCCGGACGGCGGCGGCGCGGGTTCGCGAGCACCAGCAGGGGCCGGGCTACTGGCTCACCTCCTACACGACCGCGACGCGATTCCAGGAGCCGCGCCAGGAGGTGAACACCTTCCTCACCGCGTTCCTGCTGGACGTGCTCGATCCTCTGGCGGCCACCGGCGATCTCGGCGACAGCGTGCGGCGCGCCCGCCAGCACCTCACCGGCCAGATCGAGGCCGGCGGACTGGTGCGCTACCATGGTCTGCCAGACGCTCCTTACATCGGTACCCTGGGATGCGCGATCACACCCGACACCGACGACACGGCGCTCGTCTGGAGGCTCGCTCCCAGCCAGGACCGCCAGCGGCTGCCGGCCGCCCTGGCGACCATCCAGCAATATCGCACCCGCGAGGGCCTCTACCGCACCTGGCTCGCGCCGCGGGAGGCCTACCAGTGCCTCGATCCGGGCGCTGATCCGAACCCTGCCGACATCGCCATCCAGATGCACCTGCTGCTGCTGCTGGCCGAGGCGCAGCCGCCGGCCGGCCGCGCGCTCTGCGAAGCTCTCCGCCCGGTCGTCGATCAGGATCGGGTCTGGGTCTACTATCGAAAGGCGCCGCTGGTCCCCATACTGCGCCTGCCCGATCTCCAGCGCGCCGGCTGCGAGTTGGAGCTGCCCGAGTCACGGATGAGGACGCCGGTGCCAGACCAGGAGATCTGGGTGTCCGTCGCCCGGCTGCTGGGTCGTGCGCGGACTCCCGGCGGCCCGCCGGCCGACGCGGCGCAGATCCAGGCGGTGCTGCGCCAGTTGGCCCAGGACGACTTCGCCCTTTTGCGAAACAATCCGCCGCTCCTCTACCACAACGATCTCACCGCGACGGTCCCCAGATACTACTGGTCAGAGGACGCCGGCTACGCGCTCTGGCTGAGGCTGTATTACGAACATGAGCATCTCGGTCATCCCAAGCCCGGCGGCTAAAGCTTCCGCGCTCCGCTACCTGTCCTGCCTGCGTCTGCCAGAGATCCTGGTTCTCCAGGGCTCGCCCCTGCTCGGCGCCGCCTTCGCGGTCGGCCCCCCGGCGGCGGAGAACCTGGGGGCGCTGGCGATCCTCCTCGCCGCCAACGTCTTCCTGGTGGCGCACATCTTCATGCTCAACGACTGGTCCGGCCTGACCACCGACCTCGCCGATCCCAACAAGGCCGCCGGCGTTTTCACGGTCAGGGGCGTAGGCCGCAAGGAGATCGGCGGCCTGACGGCCGGCCTGCTGGCCCTGAGCCTCCTCCTCTTCAGCCGCCTCGGCCCGGGCACCCTCTGCCTGGCCCTGGCCATCGCCGCCCTGAGCGCCCTCTACTCCCTGCCCCGCTTCCATTGGAAAGGCAGACCGCTCCTGAGCTCCGCGGCCCACCTGGCTGGCGGCCTCCTCCACTTCCTCCTTGGCTACTCCCTGGGGAACGCCATCGACTCTCGCGGCCTTGCCCTGGCCGCCTTCTTCGCCCTGACCTTCGCCGCCGGCCACCTGACCCAGGAGGTCCGCGACCATCAAGGCGACGTCCTCAACGCCATCCGGACCAACGCGGTGATCTTCGGCCCGCGCCGCGCCTTCGCCGCCAGCCTGGCCCTCTTCACCCTGGCCTACGCCCTCCTTTTCCTCCTGGCCCTCCAGGGCATCCTCCCCCGTCCCCTGGCGGCCCTCGTCGCCCTCTACCCCCTTCACCTGCGCTGGTCGCTCAAGACCCTGGCCGAGGGCCTCACCTACGCGAGCATCGGCCGCCTGCAAGCACGCTACCGCGCGCTCTACGCCGTCATCGGCCTGGCCATGCTGGCGGCCCTATGCGGCGGCGCCCCGGGCCACCCTCAGGGCGCAAGAGGCGAGAATCCGCCAGCACAAGAAAGAGAAGCGGTGGCGGATCTATGGGGTCTGGTCCTCCTGAGCGCTGAGGACCTCCCGTGCAAGCTCGAGGTCTGCCGGATGAACGAAGATGGTGGCACCGAGGGCGGACGGAGCCGCGTAACCGCCGGAAGGCAGGAATGTCACCAGACGCAAGCTCTCTTCGCCGCTGACAGAATAGGTAATACCGGCTGAGCTGAGGGCCGATTCCAAAACCATGAGGTAGGGCACGTCCGCTGTGGTGACAAGCGGAACGAGCTCGGAGTGGTCCGGCTCGGGAAGCGGTTCAAGAGAGTCCACAAGATCGGTGTCGCACGCGACGCAGCGAGTGAAGCCTTCACGGAACTCACCTCGGCATTCTGGGCAAAACATCGTGACCTCCTCTAATCTCTCCAAGAGGCGCTCAGTGTCTCATAACACAGCTCCACCATGCCGCTCTTGTAGGCTTTGACCTCCGCCAGATGGAGAGGGATGTCTCTGTCGAGCTTGTCGAAGAATGGGATTCCGTCACCGATCAAGACCGGCAGGATCGAATAACGGACTTCGTCGGCCAGCCCGAGACGAAGGCATTCGGCGGAGACCATACCGCCGCCGACAAACCAGATGGTGCGAAATGCGGGACGCAGGCGCTCATTCACGAACCGCGCAAGGTCGCCGGAGTAGAGCTCGACGGTGTCCCGGACCCTCGGCAGGTCCCGGCTCGTGAGGACGAAGGTGGGTTTATCGCCGTACGCCCACCCCGCCCCCTGGGCTTCAAAACGAAGCGCGGTCTCATAGGTCCGCGATCCCATGACGTAGCAGTCGATCGTCTCGAGGAAGGCCTCGACGAAGCCTGGATCCAGGGTCTCTCCGTCTACGAATTCATCGGAGGTCTCGAGCCAGTCGACGCTTCCATCCTTGCGAGCGATGAAGCCATCCAGGCTCGCCACCATGTGGATCGTTACGCGAGAATCAACGTATGTCATCGGGTTGCCTTCACGTCATCCATCGCAGCCCATGTCAATGCACCGCGTGGAGCGGCACGCTGGCGGTCAATCGAGCCCCGGCGCCGGGACTGGAATGGATCTCGAGCGATCCGCCGAGCGCTTCCGCGCGTTCCACCATGCTGAGCAGCCCGAGGCCTCGGCTCCACGCGGCCTCGACATCGAATCCCACGCCATTGTCGCTGACGGTCAACGTGAGCCGGTCGGAGCTCCCGCTCAAGAACACCGACACTTCACTCGCCTGGCTGTACTTGATCGCATTTTGTATGGCTTCCTGAACGATCCGGAACAGGCACAACATCAGCTCCGGCGGCAGCGTCGACGGCACGTCGTGGTGGCTGAACCCGGTGGTGATGCCGATGCGTGACAGATCGCGGCGAAGCTGGTCGATGGCGGCGACGAGGCCGAGGAGTTGCAGTTTCGTCGGATGGAGGCTGTGCGAAAGCTCGTGCAGGCTCTTGGCGATGCCCTGCGCCACCGCCAGGGCCTCCGTAGCGCTCCCCCCTCGATCCTTGGCGCCGTCCAACGATTTGAGCTCGACCGTCAACACGAGCATCCGCTGGCAGATGTCGTCGTGCAGCTCGCGCGCGATCCGCGAACGCTCGCTTTCCTGGGCTCGCAGCAGACGCGCCGCGAGATCGTGGTTGCGCTCATAGCTCCTGAGCAGCTCGCCCTGGCTCGCCCGCAGCTCTTCTTCCGCTTGCCGCCGCCGCCGGCGCTGAATCAACAGCCCGGTGATCAGGGCGCTCTGCGCGAGGAGCAGAGCGACGGCGCCGAGGATGTAGGCTTTGTAACGGTCCCAGACCGTTGGATTTCGAAACCTGACGAGCGTGCCGGGGGGAACGCGCGCTTCGTCGATGCCCCAGCGCCGAAGCTGGCGCCAGTCGACCTGATTGGCGTTCAGATGGAGAACAGTGACCGGGATCGTATCGGCGGGCTCGCCGCGGAGCACGCGGAGGGCGAGCTCACCGACACGCTCGATCGCGTCTCGTTGGCTATAGAGGCTGCCGCCGACGATGCCATGGTCCATCGTCGAGTCGACCCAGCTATAGGTCGGGGCGTTCGCCGCCGCTGTGACTCGATCGATGTACTCCAGCGGGTGGAACTTGTTACCGGCCCCGTCCTGGCTGACGAGCACGTAGTAGACAGCGGAGCGCTCCGGCAGTTTCGACAGCCGGTTCACGAGATCCGGCGTGGCGAGCCCCGACAGATAGGAGAAGGTCAGCGGAGAGTCGTGGGAGTCCAGTTGTCGTCGAGCTTCGGCCTCGTACTTCCGGTCGGCCGCGGCGGCGCCGGTCACGACGAAAACGCGCTGCACGTCCGGCTGCAATTGGCGGATGAGCGTCAGCGTCGACGCGTAGTCGCGCACGTGGATCAGCCCTGTCGAGCCCGGGGCGCGGCGCGGCGTCGGAGCGTTCGCGAGGAACACCTCGGGCACGCCGGGAAAGAGGCTGTCCCGGTAAGCCTCGACGAGCTCGACGGCCGGGTCCTGCATCGCGATGACCAGGTCGAACTCGACGCCCTGATACTTCTGACGGAGAAAATCGCGGAACGCCAGCTTGTACGCGGGATCAGGAAACCTCGTCAGGTCGATGAACTCGGGGTAATAGTCCAGGTTGCGATCGAGACCGGCGTCGAGAATTTGTGGCAGCTCGGCCTCGCCGACGATGGAGAACTGGGCGTCGCGTCTCGTCGAGTAGAGAGCCAGCACCTGCTTGTGCTCGTCCTGCGGGCCGGCGGGCGCCGCCGGCGCGGCGGGCGCGAGGACGAGGGTGGCCGCGGCGGCGGCGGCGAACCTGAGGATGCGCCCAGGGAGAGTCAGCCTTTTCACCATCGGCCTGCCTGTAGACACCGGTGCCATTCTCCAGCTTCTGCGCTACGATAGGGCCGATAGACGCACAAGTCGTGAGGTGCCCCTGAAGCATGACGACCGTCCGACCGTCCCGCCCCCGAGTCGTCCTGGCCGATGATCATCCGCACGTCCTGAGCGCGTTCGGCCGCCTGCTGGGCTTCTCCTGCGAAGTGGTCGCCAGGGTGTCCAACGGCCACGACGCGATCGAAGCTGTCATGACCTTGCGGCCGGACATCCTCGTCGTGGACCTCATGATGCCCGACTTGAACGGCCTGGAGGTCTGCCGTCGGGTCAAGCACGCCGCGCCGGAGACCGCCGTCGTCATCGTGACAGCCTTCGACGACGCCGAGATGCAGAAAGTCGCGCTCACGGCTGGGGCGTCGGCCTTTATCCCGAAGCATGCGGTTGTCGATACCTTGGAGCACACGGTCCAGCAGATCTTCGCCGAGCGGCAGGATCCGCTGTAGCAGAACGTGGTGCGCCAAGGACACCCTTATGATATCCCACCACATCAAGCAATATCTTATATTATAGTTGCACGTCGAGGCGTGAAGAGGACCGATGCGCATCCATCGCTTCCTGACCTGGACCCTCCTCTTCCTGGCGCTCGCCGCGCCGGCCTCGGCACAGCTCGCCAACTCCTCCCTCTCCGGCACCGCGACCGGCGCCGACGGCAACGGCCTGCCGGGGGTGACGGTGACCCTCCGGAACCAGGAGAGCGGCCTGGTCCGCACCACGGTCACCGCCGGGAACGGCGCCTATGCCATCTCGGGCGTCAAGCCCGGCCTCTACGGGGTCACCTTCGATCTGGAGGGCTTCCCGGCGGTGAGCCGCCAGGGCGTGGAGCTGCGGGTGGGGCAGGAAACCCGCCTGAACGCCACCCTGGCGCTCGAGCGGATGGCGGGAATCCTCACCGTCACCGGCGAGGCGCCGGTAGTCGAGACCACCTCGCAGGAGATCGGCGGCACCCTCACCACCCAGGAGCTCCAGGACCTGCCGACCCAGAACCGCAGCTTCGCCATGTTCGCCGCCCTGCTGCCGGGCGTCATCCCGTTGCCGTCGACCGAAGCGACCTCGGGCGATGCCCTCTTCGCCAACGGCCAGGACGACAACAACAACGCCTTCAACATCGACGGCGCCAACAACGACGACGACGTGATCGGCTCCCGGGCCGGCGCCCAGGCCCGCACGCCGATCGAGGCCATCCAGGAGATCCAGATCCTGACCAGCCAGTTCGACGCCGAATTCGGCCGCTCGGTGGGCGCGGTGCTCAACGCCGTGACCAGGAGCGGCGGCAACACCTTCCGCGGCTCCGCCTTCGGCTATTTCCAGCGCTCCGACTGGAACGAAAAGGATTTCTTCGTCGAGCGCTCGGGCCAACAGCAGCCGAGCACCGAGTACGACTCGCTCGGCTTCACGGCCGGCGGGCCGATCGTCCGCGACAAGATCCACTTCTTCGCGAGCTACGAGGACGTCACCGCCCGGACCGCGGAGGCGGGGATCTTCAACACCCGCCCGGAGCTCAACTTCACCACCACCGTGGACGCCCGGATCGAGAACTACCTGGCCAAGGTGGATTACCAGATCACCGCCGGCAACCACCTGGCGGTGCGCTACCTGCGCGAGACGTCCCCCCAGTTCAACCAGATCGTCAGCGCCGGCAACTCCGTGGCCACCCTCGCCGCCTCCCGCGAAGAGGCCGACACCGACAGCAACTGGATCGCCAGCCTCGCCTCGGTCTTCGGCGAGGCCGCGCTCAACGAGGTCCGGGTCTCCTTCACCCGGGAGGACCTGGCCTTCGCCAACCCGGCCTTCAACGACAACGGCCAGAGCTTCGACGCGCAGCGCAACCAGGCGCCGGTCGAGATGCGCCCCACCATCCTCGACGGCGGCAGCGGCGTCGCCGTGGCCCGGGTCAACAGCTCCACGCAGCTCGACGACAGCTTCTCCTGGTTCCTGCCCTCCCGGCGCGGCGAGCACCAGCTCAAGGCCGGCTTCCAGTACGCCCGGCGGGAGCTCACGTCCGGCGACTTCGGCACCGCCAACGGCCAGTTCAACTTCGACACCGACCGGCCGTTCAACCCCGCCGACCTCGCCACCTACCCGACCTTCTTCACCGTCCGGGTCAAAGGCGGGCTCGACTCGCCCATCCCCGACAACAAGACCCTGGGGGTGTTCGTCCAGGACGACTGGCGCCTCGACGACCGGCTGACCCTGAGCCTCGGCCTGCGCTACGACCGCGAGGACGTCACCGACGACGGCGACAACTACGCCCCGCGCCTGGGCTTCGCCTGGGATCCGGCCGGCGACGGCAAGACCGTGGTGCGCGGCGGCTGGGGCCGCTTCTACGACCGCTTCCAGCTGGGGTACTACCAGGCCTTCTTCCAGGACGCGGTGACCATCACCCAGGGCTTCCTGGTGCGCTACCCGGACGCCGGCATCGACCCGCGGCTGTTCTTCGACCTCGCCCGGGCGAACGGGATCACCACCCTCGCCGGCCTGCGCGACCTCCTGGTGCGGCAGCTCGAGAGCGGCGCCGATACGGTCCTCAACACCGCCCCCACGGTCGACAACCCGGACCGCAGGCAGGCCTACGTCGACTCCGCGAGCCTCGGCGCCGAGCGCGAGCTTCTGCCCGGCCTCGCGCTCTCCCTCGACCTGATCCACAACGAGAACCGGGACACTCTGCTGCTGGTCGACCTGAACCCCTTCTCCCAGGCGCGGGGCGGCCGGCCGAACCTCAGCATCCTCAACGGCCAGCCGGTGGCCCTGGGGAGCGTCAGCTCCTACGTCAACGCCGGCAAGAGCACCTCCGACTCGCTGCAGCTCGCCCTCAGGAAGCGCTTCACCGGCCGCTACGGCGGACGCCTCTCCTACACCTGGTCACGGTCGGCGGGCAACTACGGCGACGCCCTCGCCAACACCGCCACGGCCTACTTCCAGACCCGCACGGAGAGCGGCTTCAACTTCGACACCGGACGCTGGATCGGCGAGCCGCTCGACCTGAACCTCGACGACCCGCGCAACGACGGCCAGCCGGTCAACTGGCTGCGCGAGCACAACCTGGTGGCGTCGGGCAGCTACCTGGTGCCGCGCACCGGCCTGAGGGGCGCCCGCGGCCTGTTGATCTCGGGGATCTTGAGATATCTCTCCGGCGACCGCACGACCGTCCTCACCAACACGCGGCTCGACAACGGCAACCGCGCTCCGGCGCCGGCCGGCGCCTACAATGCCACGCCGCCGTCGGACCTCGGCCTCGACGGCGTGCGCTTCGACGGCGGGCTCTTCGGCGCCGAGCAGCCGGACTTCCGGCGGCTCGACCTGGCGCTGCACTACGACCTGCCGCCGGTGAAAGGGGTCTCCGTCTCGCTCGCCGGCGAGGTCTACAACGCCACCGGCGAGGAGAACTTCCTGAGCGTCGGCAACAACATCGCCGGCACCGCCGGCTTCCTCACTCCCACCGCCACCTACAACCCAGGCGGCCGCCAGTACCAGCTCGGCGCGCGGCTTGGCTTCTAGACTAGGTCGCGAACAACTCGCGTATCGCTGAGTCAATGACCTTCCCCACGTCGCCCGGAATCGGGTGGCTCCCCTGAAGGAGATCGACTTTTTCCTTGTATTCGGCAAGCATGTCAGGCACGATCTTCCTCATCTGGCGCAGAGTCTGCGCCAGAACCATTCGGACGGTCGCATTCATAGGTTGCCTAGCGCATAGCTGCAAAATGCCGTCAACGATTTCGTGATGGCCGAACAGCTCTCCGCCCTTCAGAAAAGCCAAGGTATTGCAAGTGACAGCGAGTTGCTGTTCAAGACGTAGCAAATAGTCCGACGCGTCCACCCCTATGGGTCTTGAATACCAAGATGGAGCGGGAGCGGCGGTGACGTCGGTGTTCTTTAGCAGCATTTTCTCTGTCAATGTCGCCAACCGATCAACAGCCGGTCCTGGGTTTTGGCTATCGATTTCAATTGATGCTTCGTCAAGTCGTATTTTGTCGCGAACCCGAACAAGCTCCATGGCGAGGCGCCACGTTGTTGCCGTCGTGTCTAGAGTGACGCCCACCATGAAAGCCGGGGAATCGTGTACCTGGGCCGCAAGCTCGCACAGGTCGGGAGCTTGGTACGGATCGGAAAAGAGCACGGCTCCCTCCCCCTGTGCCCAAGGCATCAAAGCTTGCGCTACCCCATCGGTCGTCATGTGGATGTGCTCAGTGAAGAGCAGCGGTATGCCTCGCGTAATTCTCCCCGGAGTGTCCGCCAGTTGCAGGGCGGGTCTCTCCGGACGTTCCGGCAAGAGTGCGGTGCTGCCGAAGACCCCTACGCGCGGAGCAGCGCCCAGCTTGGCCGGCATGAGCCTAGCGAATGGCGACCCATCGCGCGCCCACAGCGGCCCTTCGATAGAGAGGACCGAAACGGAGAGCTGCTCGGTTTGAGCCGGCGGGGCAGAGCCGACACTGGCTCTGGCGACCTCAGTGTCCCAGAACCTGAGCGCGTCGTTCCAATCCGGGCGCTTCTGGAGGTATAGCTGATCAATAATCCGCTTGGCTTCTTGCAGCCGACCGAGGCCCAGATTTGCCTTGATAAGATTGTTTCCAACCTGCAATCCATGGATCGCGGGATCGAAGTACGCCGCGGTGAGTTTGACGATTTCGCTGAGATGCCCCGCGTTCCCAAGGTCTCCGCTCATCTGCATCAGCAGGTCTGCCGGGACCGGACGCTCAGCCATGGTGAGCGCTTCAGAATAGAGCGCCATCGCGGCCGCCAGATTCCCGCTCTGGAGCTCTTCTCGGGCCAGCCAAAGGCGGGCTCGCCAACTTCCAGGCAGTGTCGCCACGCGCCTGAAGGCTTCCATCGCGGCGCTTTTGCCCCCGCGGTCGCTTTGCATAGCGATGTACCAGTCAAATCCGTTGTCCTGATTCGGGTCCAGCTCCAGCGCATGCCACAAGGTCGCTTCCGCGCGCCCCTCATCACCCCGTCGACTGTACACTTTGGCAAGGTTCGTGAGAACGATTCCCTCCTCGCCATGCTTTGCAAGAAAATTCTCAAGTACATGCTGTGCCTCCCCCAGCCGGCCAACTTCCATGTAGACGATACCGAGGATGGTTACGCCCCGAGATGGAATTGGATCGATACTGACAAGGCGCTCAGCATGAGGGATGACATCAGCGGCAAATCCATCCTGCAGCGCTCCAACGAGCATACTGTAAAGCTCGTCGGGGTTGTCCCGCGCCTTCTCTAAATTACCTAGCAGCACATGATCTCGCCATTGTTGCTCGGTGATGAAGAGCTCGCGGCCGTACCCGTCAAACACCTTTATCATGTCTGGATCATTCGCGGGTGTGCTCGTCGACGTGGCAGGCTGTTTGCCGCCGAACAACTTGCGGAGAAATCTCATCTATTGGCTCCATTCCGCGTCACAGTATCTTGGGTCGAGTGGCACCCGATGAACGGTTGCGCCGCTGTCGCTCATTCGGGAGTAGGAAAGAGCAGCTCATTCCCGTCAGGGTCCTCGATCCGGAGCGAGTCGTACCCCCACCAGGTCTCCTTGCTGGGCACAGAACGCTCGGCGAGCTCGCGGCGAAAATCCGCGAGCCCCTCCGCGGTCAGCTCCACGAACAGACGCGCTTTGTCTCTGCGCGTCGCGTCCTCACAGAGAATGATCTCGCATTCCCCGCGATTGACCTGGCAGACGGTTCCCGCGCCATCGTCTGAATGCCAATGCTTCTGGAAGCCGAGCCTGTCGACATAGAAATGAATTGCGCGGTTGACGTCGGCAACGAAGAAGACCGGGCGCGCATACCACCGGTGGACAGTCTGGCCGCTTGCGGATGGGTCCGTCATTTTGCCTTTTCCTTGTGGCGGAACGATTTATTGCCGCAGAATCTTCTCCATCTTCTTGCCTTTTGCGAGCTCATCGATCAGCTTGTCCATGTAGCGTATCTTTTGCATCAGCGGATCTTCGATTTCTTCCACGCGGATGCCGCACACCACGCCCTTGATCAGCGCGCTGTTCGGATGCATGGCCGGCGCTTGAGCGAAAAAGGCTTCAAGATCGGTTTTCTGTTCGATCTGCCGCTGTAATCCCGCCTGGTCATAGCCCGTCAGCCAGCAGATGACCTGGTCGACTTCTTCTTTCGTTCGATTTTTGCGTTCCGCCTTTTCAACATACAGCGGATAAACACTCGAAAACTTTATCGCGAAAACCCGATTCTTGGACATCGTCACTCCTCCGTGGGACCCACCGCCTCCCCGTTACCGGAAACGAGGCAAGGTGCTCATGCTCTGGATGCTATCACCTGGTTCCGGGCGGCATCGCTGCGCGGTCCGTCGGGCTACGAAGCCTCCTTCTCGATGCACAAGAGACGCTCAGGGGTCCGCAGCAGCAGGCAGCCGCCGCCGATCGCCGGGGTCGCCAGGAGCCCCCCCTCCTCGAGGTCGTTCCAGGCGAGGACGCGGAAAGCGTCGGTCGTCGCGTCGATCACCGCCGCGGGCCCATGGCTCGGCACGGCGTACACCTTGCCGTCGCCGGCCACGAGCGAGGCGCGGAAGGCCTTCCCCGGCTCCAGGTCCTGCACCCAGAGAAGCTTCCCCGACGCCAGGTCGTAGCAGGAGAGGACGCCCATCATCGTGACCGCGTAGAGCCGCCCGCGGTAGATCAACGGCGAGGCGACCTCCGGAGCCCGCCGCCGCTCCTCCCAGAGCCGCTCGACCCGGGCCTTCGCTCCCCCGCCGGTCACCCGGAGGCAGACGTTGCCCTTGTACCCATGGGCGCCTCCCAGAGCGCAAACGACGTCGCCGTCGGCCACCAGGCCCCCGACCACCTGCCACATGTCGTGGTAGTGCCGCCAGAGCCGCTCGCCGCTCGCCGGATCATGGGCCGCCACCATCCCGGAATAGGCGAAGAGCAGCTCCGGGCCGCCCCCCGGCCGGTCCCAGAGCATGGGGGTCGAGTACGAGCAGCAGGTGTCGTCCCACGTCCGGCGCCAGACCTCCTTGCCGGTGCCGCGGTCGAACGCCCCCATCCAGCCGCGGTCGTCGTCGTGGGCCTCCTCCTGGTCCTGGACGACGACCACCGTGTCGCCGGCGAGGATCGGCGAGCTGGCGGCGCCGTAGCGCGCGAAACGGCCATACTCGGGATCGACCTCGCGGATCCACGCGATCTCGCCGTCGCGCGTCACGCGGGCGAGATGGGAGCCGAAATAGGCGTAGACGGACTCGCCGTCGGTGACCGGGGTCGGCGTGGCGTGGGTGTTGAGCCGGTGGTGCTCGACGTCCGGAGCGGTGAAGAGGGACCTCTGCCAGAGCACCCTGCCCGTCGCGAGATCGAGCCCGAGGACGGCGCCCTCGTGGCTCTCCTTCCCTTTGCCGGCCGGGTTCTCGATCGCAGTCGTCACGAAAACGCGGCCCCGGGCAATCACCGCCGAGGAGGCGCCCTTTCCCGGAATCGGCGTGCTCCAGCGGATGTTCGCGCTTCCCTTCGACCACGTCGTCGGCAGGTCGCCCGCGTCCAGAACGCCCAGGCCGGAGGGGCCGCGGAACTGCGACCATTCGGGCCGCTCACCGCCGCACCCCAGGGAAAACAACATCAACGCCGCCGCCGCGGCGCGCCAGATCTTCGAGGAAAGCTTCTCCGGACCTCGATTCAGATGGCACCTCCTCGGGCGCATTTCAGCGAAGCCTCTTTCTCCGAGAGCCGGGTATCTTCGCCGGATACCGATATTGAGGCCTCCCTTCGGCCTACCACCAGGGTTATACGGCAACTCCTCGTATTAGGGAACTGGGGTCGGAGATACGCCAACTTTCTCGGGCGTCTTCGTCCGAACTTCTGCGCTTGTTGCAACTTTTTCAAAGATTACCTCGCGCCACCTGAACTGCCCGCTTGGATCACGAATCATCACCCAAGCCTTTCCGCTTTTTCCCTCAAATCGGATTACATCTGCCATGGTCCCTACGTTTCCGCTGATAGTAATTGGAGGAGCTGTAATGATGCTGTAGCTTGGCTGTTTGTCAGCCCCCTGAGCGAGGGACACAAGTATAGCGACGCTGATAAGCAGAACACCAATCGGGAAGGTAAACATCAAAATCCAATAGAAGCGAGGGAACCATTTTCGAGCTCTAGCGATCTTTTCTTTGGCCCTGGCCATCCTTCCTTCTAACTCTCTCCTCCGCTCCGGATTTGCTTCTGCGTCTACAGCCGCAGAATGGTTTTCCTTATACTCAAGGCCGTTCGCCAAAGTCGTTAGCCAAATATAGAAGAAGATGCCACTTAGGATAGCCAATAGAAAGAATACGCCAGCAGATCCACATAGGATCTTAATGTGGTCCTCCGAACGCTCAATTCTTTCTAGGTTGGTCAAACCTATGGCTACAGCTCCAGTAGACAGCCCGACCAGCCAATTGGCGGCCTGCCGGTACCAATCTAGTGTGGCAGGCAATATTGCAGCAGGCGGTGCGGCAGCAGGCGGCGCGGCAGCAGGCGGAGTGGCAGCAGCAGGAGTGGCGTCTGGCGCACTTTTGCTCTCTGGCATTCCAAGCTCCTACTAGAAATCAGGCGCGTCTGGACATGGCCCAATCAACCGGGAAGCCCGATCTTCGGTTAAGATGGGCGCGAGTGTTCCATTTGGAAGAGAGACTCTGCTCTCAGAAGCAATGACGAGCATGTGATCCCGAAATCCTGGAAGCGCCTCACGCCACCACTCAAGTAGATCTGCCTCCTTCTTGGCTTCGAGGCAGTAGACCAATTGGCGTTGAATCTTACCAAGAAAAACTCTCATGGACTGATTGGTAACAACAAATGTTTCGTCGGTTTCGAAAAGCAAACGGAGCAACTCTACCGCCTCAGAAGCAAACGCATTTTCTTGGCTGCCCTCTACGCTCACCATTGCTGTCCTCCGGATCTGAATAATCTACAAGATGTATAACCTTTGGAGCCGACGTATAATTGACCTTGACTGCCCTGTAAACGTATAAAATTGCAGTAGGCAAGCCACCCCAGCTTTTTTTATCGGCGCCGCCCTTACCGCACTCCGACCCTCAAGGGTCGAGGAACCCTAACTCTCCCACTAACAACTACTTTCAGTCAGAATACGCTTCTACAGCGATCTCGTCAACTCGCCGAGCAACGCCGCCTAAGTCGCGGTCTGGCAACAAATGCGGCAGGCGGCTTATACGGCTTTCGACACGTTTAGAATCGCTAATCAGGATTCACCACCGGCAAGAGCGAGCCAGGAGCTTGGCCGCGGATCGCCATGTCGCCGAGACGGAAGACGAGGTGGACGAGCAGCGACCAGAACGTGATCTGTCCGACCACGATCATGCCGCAACCGCACGAGCAGAAGTCGTACGAGGTGGTGAACTCGCTGACTTCGGAGAGCTTCAGGTTCTTGGTTGTGGTCCCCCGGAAACGCGATAGAATCAGTCGATCCATGAACGTTCCCGTGAGACCCCTCGCGTTGCTCGCGTCTTTCGCCTGGATGGCCGCGCTGCGGCCGGACCTCTGGTTTCGCGGCGACTTCGAGACCGGCGGGCTTCAGGGATGGACCTGGGACCGGGCGCGTCGCGAGTCGATCCAGGTGGTGACGCGGCCGGTCCGCAAGGGGCGCTACGCCGTGCGCATGACGCTGGTTCCGGGCGACATCGCCGCGCAGAAGGAGCGCGTCGAGCTCAAGGTCGGCGACAAGGAGATCGAGTTGACCCACGGCCGCCAGGGCGGCGAGATGTGGTACGGCTGGAGCCTGCTCGTCCCGGAGGACTACACCGATCCTCCCGGAGAGCACTTCCAGGTCGTGGGCCAGTGGCACCACCGGCCCGCCAGGGCCGTGGTCCAGGGGACCGGGCTGATAGCTCGCGGGGAGGGGTTCCCGCCGCTGATCCTGCATCTCACGCCCAAGGGCGGGGGGCATGTCCTGACCCTGATCGGCCGCGGCTTTCCCAAGGCGGACGGCCGCCGGTTGGGGACCCAGCCCGTCCGGCGGGGAGCGTGGCTCGATCTGCTCTTCCACATCCGGTGGTCGACCGGGAAGGACGGCTTCGTGGAAGCCTGGCTCGACGGCCGTCCGTTCACGCCGGGCAAGATGTACGGACCGACGCTCTACAGCCCCGTCCCCAACTATCTGCGGCTCGGGCTCTATCGCGGCAAGGGGTTCACGACCACGAACTCCGTCTACTACGACGAGGTGAGGATCGGCCGCTCCCGGCAGGCCGTCATCCCCTGACGGTAAGCTTGCCGGCCGGGCTCTCGATCGCCGTCGTCACGAAAACGCGGCCCCGGGCAATCACCGCCGAGGAGACGCCCTCTCCCGGAATCGGCGTGCTCCAGCGGAAAGCTCCTCCGGTTCTCGATTTACATGGCACCTCCTCGGCGGCGTATTTTAGCGAATCTTCCTTTTCCGAGTACCAGGTATCTTCACCGGCTGGAACCTGTTCCTCCTGGCGATTACGTCGCTCCCAACGTGTTCCTTGAAGTTGACAGGCGCCTCCGGCAACAGGATGATCAAGCCCCATGAGGAAAACAGGATCCAGGTCTGTCGTGTCGGTGCTCTTGATGTCCATGCTGATCTGTCCGTGGCGAGAAGCCAGAGCGGAAGAGAAGACGGTGCCAGGAGCGAGCCTGTTCCAGCAGTCCCCCGCGGATTGGAAAGCGGAGGTCATTCCTTTCCCGCTGGGCTTCGCGCCGGACATCGACTACAAAGGCGTGGAGGAGTTGCGCTTCGCTCCGGGCATGTTCAAGCCCGAGACCGACACGTACTTCACCTATGCCTTCGTCTGGTGGCTGGAAGGGCGGCCCCCGATCGACGCGGCGCGCTTGCAGGACGATCTCCTGAAGTATTACCGCGGGCTTTACCAGGCGGTCAGCAAGAAGGAGACGAAGCAGGTGGGCTCGTTCGCCGTGAAGATCGAACCGGACGGCTCCTCGGACGAGGGCAAGGTCCGGAAGATCCGGTACCGAGGCGAGGTACGCTGGGTCGATCCGTTCGTGACCGAAGGGGACGTGTCGTTGAACCTGAAAATCTTCCACTGGGTCTGCGCCGCGCAGGATCGCACGGCAGTGCTGTTTCTGGCGACTCCGCGAAAGGACGGTCACGCCGTGTGGGACACCTTGTCCAGTATCAAGGCAGGCGCCTGTTCCTGAGCGGGGAGCCGGGTAGCAGTGGGTAGCTGGGGGATACTTACCCAGGGACCTGAAGACCCGGGTTCTTTTTCACCTTGTCCCGTCTCTCCTTGATCAAGCACCCTGGAGAGTGAAGAGCACGGAGTGGCCCGTGCGAATACTCTCGATTGGAGGCTTGTCCAATGTCCAAGCTGAATGCCCGCCTGTCCCTCGTGCGTCCCGCGCTGATGGGCGCCGCCCTGCTGCTCACTTTCGGCGCGATGATCCCGCCCGCCATTGCGGCCTGTACGCCTGGCGCCACGCGGACCATCATCGTCAACCCTGTGTGCTGCGGAGGCGGCGTGAGGGTCACGAAACAAAATCAAAAGTGCAACTCCAGCGGCGTCTGGGTCAACAACGGCGGCACCTACTGCGCGCCGAACAACGTCTGCGCGATCTGATCGTACGCCGTCCTGAAGGAGCGGCGCGCCAGCGCCGCTCCGAGCACTTTGACGACATCACCGTCCAGATGTCCATCGCCCCTAGCTAGGAGAGGTTAAACCCGCGTCTACAGGACCTGACGAGCGAGCCTTGCGTATTTCAGCAAGGCTTCCCTCTCCGCGTGCCAGGTATCTTTACCAGACAGCCGCGATTCGAGGTTATCGGTCTTCAGCCCTCGCTGTTTGATTCGGGGTAGTCGGCTTCCAAGGCCTGTGGCGCCGTGGTTGTGGACCCTGTCACGACCTTCGGTTCCGCCGACGAGCTCGTTGGCTCGGTCACGGCCCGCGGCATAAGACCGCCGAAGCCTAACCTATCAAGGAAGATCTTTAAGGCTGACGCTGGCACCTTGATTAGGGCGATGCTCACTTGGGGTTCCGCGGGGCTATGGCTCTCCGCCGACTCTGTTGATGGGCGAGGGCCTTGCGTAAGTGTGGCAGCCAATGTCTGGCCCTTTGCGTCTACCGTGGCTATAAAATACCGAAAGCGTTCGTCGATGGAAACGCCGACAATCGGAGTCTGGGTATCAAGGCCATGAAGCTGCCGCAGTTCTGCAAAGTAGTACAACAATCGCCTTGTGTCGATAAGCCAGACGCAGACAAAGACGGTGAACACCTTAAGGAGCATCATTGCCTGTGTGACGATCAGGAAGACATCGCTTTCCTGTCTGAATGTTGCCCCGCTCAGTTGCAGTATCGCATAGAGCAGTAGGCATGTAATGGCCGGCGTGGAAATTTGAAGGTACACGCTGCTGAGGCGGGCCGCCCAGAGCGCGAGCGCGATGGCGCCGAACAAGGAACCGAGGTATTCGAGCGCGCCAGGCTCTTTCATGTTGAGCATAACCGCGGCGAATATGACAATCACCACGATCATCAGCATGGTCGCGATGCGATTACTCTCGTCGCCAGGAGGTTTCATGGTCCAGAAGAGAAGAAACAGAGGTATGGATTGGAGGATGTTGAGAAGGACGATCGGAATTTCCCAGGCGCCCAGGCCAGCGGCCGTCTCGCCCTGCTCGAAAGTGTTGAGGGCATCCTCAAGTTGGCTGGTCTGGCCCTGCTTCTTACAACGACTTTGGTAGCGCTCGGCGAGTTGGAGGGCATGCACTAGAGAGCGTGCATCCTTCTCGGACCAGCCGTGTGTCTGTGCGCCGCCTGAGATCGACTGGGCACTCTGGCTTACCTGGCAGGCTTGCGCGATGAGTTTGTCTTTATCCTCTAGCGATTCAACGGAGCGGATTGCCATGGCCGCATAGAGCATGGCCCAGCCGATGAGCAGGGCATAGAGACACTTCAGGAATTTAAGCGAGACTGCATTCGCCTCGGGGTAGGCCGTCGATTTCGGCTGTTCGATGCCACGGACATAGAAGAATAGAACCAGAATGACGAAGAGATGGATGCCATAGCAGAGGCTTGGGAACCATGGCTCGTAGACGCTGCGGACCATCGCACGAACGATCTCCTCGATATGAAAAAGCGTCGACAGCACAACGATGATCACAGTAACCTTGGGTTCATTTTTTCTGAACCACTTCCAGAAGCGCTCGGGCTTATCTTCCTCGACCTGGGCCCCCGGCCTTAATGCGTGGTCGGTTGAGGGGCGCTCAGCAGGCATAGTAGTGCCCTTTTCAAGATCGCTTTGCATTGACAAGTGCCGCAGCCGCTCGTGGCCAGCGTCGACTCGGAGGGGACGAATCGTCTTTAGTATAGCAGGCGGCAGCGGGCACCTGCAAGATCAAATAAAATATTGCGTCATACGCATGGATAAATGAAGAAAGACTGGGATTGCCGTCGGCCGCCGCAGGGGCTCGCCAGCAGTTCCTTACCCAGGTCGTGGTGTATCTATTGCCGTAAGCTGAAGTCAGAGTCGGTTCAGCAGCGCCAGGAGAGGTTAACCCCGTGTCTACAGGACCTGACCAGCGAACGTTGGCGCATTTCAGCAAGCCTCCCCTCTCCGCGTGCCAGGTATCCTCACCCGCTGCGGCACCGCTGCCGCCGCCGGAGACCGCGCCGTCCCCTTCCCCGCCGGTAGTTTCCCGCCCGCGCTCCCGTACGTGACAGCCTGAGACCCCTGAGATCGAGGCGATCTCCGGGGAGAAGTGTGCCTATTGCCGGCGCAAGGAGTGGATGGAGAGCCTATTGCGCCAAGAACAGCCGCCGGGAGTCGCTCTTCAGGGCTGAAAAGCTGAATTCGGAGCCGGTTCAGCGGCGCAAGGAGAGGTTAAACCCGCGTCTACAGGACCTGACCAGCAAGTGTTGCGCATTTCAGCAGCCGTGAAGGAACCTGGCACCTGGAGAAGGAACTCTCGCTAAAGTGCCGGGACCTGGGGCCGGCAGGGCGCGGCGAAGACACCTGGCACCCGGAGAAGGAGATTTCACTCAAATGCGCAGGTGTAGCGCAAAAAATCACGACACCCGCTGAATGGCTGGACATCTCCTAATTCCCGCTGACTCCATCAGCTTCAGCGAGATGCGAGAACGGTCGTCAGAACCCCGCCTAATTACTGGACAAAGCTTTGAAGTCGGAGCACAGATCCAAGTTCTACAACATGTTGGCTGCCAAAGACTTGACTCTGAGGGGTGGGGCTGGCACGTCTCTTGACCTCAGCGGCCCGCATGCCCAGACGACTGCGCTACATCCCCGAAGGCGGCTCCCTGGTGGAGGTCACCTGCCGGACCCTCCAGGGACGGTACCTCTTCCGCCCCTGCCCCGAGCTCAACGTGATCATCCGCGGCCTCCTCGGCTACGCCCAGGGGCTGCACAACGTCCGGATATGCCTCGTCTCGGTGCTCTCCAGTCACTTCCATCTGCTACTGGACATCGACGACGCCCGGCAACTCTCGAAGTTCATGCATGTGTTCAACTCGAACCTTGCCAAGGAGGTCAACCGGCTGACGGGAGGGTCGGGACCGGTCTTCGAGCGGCGTTACACCGCCATCCTGATCAGCGATGAGGAAGAGGCTCAGGTCCGGCGATTCCGGTATGGATTGGCGAACAGCACCAAGGAAGGCCTCGTCGAAAAGCCCCAGGACTGGCCAGGGGTACATTCCGTCGATTGCCTGCTCGACGACGTGCCGATGACCGGCTACGTCTTCCACCGCGCCCAGGAGTATGCCGCCCGCCGGCGAGGAGAAACCTTCGAGCGCTATACCTACGCGACCGCGTTCACCGTCGAGCTCTCCCCTCTACCGTGCTGGCGGCATCTGACCCCGGAACAGCGCAAGCTTCGAGTCGCTGGTCTGGTGCGAGACATTGAGGCCGAAGCCGCCGCCGAGAGGAAGGCAACCGGGAAGGAGGTTCTGGGGGAAGAGGCGGTGATGGCAGCGGACCCTCAATACCAGCCGGAAAAACTCGACCGCTCGCCCGCCCCACGGTTTCATACCTTCACCCGTGAAACCTGGTTCCTGCTCTGGGAGGCCTACTCCTTGTTCGTGGCCGCCTTCCGCTCCGCAGCCGCCAAACTCAAAGCCGGAGACCGCGCCGCCCTCTTCCCCACCGGCAGTTTCCCGCCCGCGCTCCCTTACGTGACAGCCTGAGGCCTCATAGATCGGAAATCCAGAGGATCTCCGGGGAGAGGTGTATCCATTGCCGGTGCAAGGGCCGGATGGAGAGTTTACTACGCCAAGAACAGCCGTCGGGGGGTGCCCTTCAAGGCTGAAAAGCTGAAGTCGGAGTCGGTTCAGCGGCGCCAGGAGAGGTTAAACCCGCGTCTATAAGACCTGACGAGAGAGCCTTGCGTATTTCAGCAAGGCTCCTCTCTCCGCGTGCCAGGTATCTTCGCCGCCGGGTATCTTCGCCGCCGTATCTTCGCCGGTTTTGATAGGAACTCTAGACGCAGCCCCATATAGCTATGCCGGCGGCGCTGTCGAATCGGCAGAGGCAGACTGCTGTTGAGGACGGCGGCCACGTACACGAGGCTCGCACACCGACCGTTTGACAGGGTCGGTTGTGAAGCCACGAACACCACACCGAAGCGGTCGTGGGGGCAGCACCGGAGACAGCGAAGATCAGGAGCCCAACGAAGGCGAGGCGATAGAAGTTCTTCATGATTTCTCCTTTCTTTTAGCCGACTTTGTTTAGGATACCTACCCCTAAGGTACCACCCCGAGTGCAAGTGCCAGGTACCTTCGCCGCCTTGGCCTGGTGAGCTCAAGGCTCGATGCAGCCCGGCCGGCCGCAGCAATACAGTCCGCCGCAGGGATCAACCGGAGGCGGTGGAACGCAGGTCGGATCGATGCAGGCGAAGTAGCCCTGGAGACCCCACTCGCTACTGTCGAACGTCAGGGTGTAGGGGAAGTACTGGCCAAGCGCCTCCGAGCAGAAGGTGTCGTTGCTTACCTCGAGTGACTCCAGGTAGAGGTCGTCGGAATCATTGAGGATGTCTAGCGTGAAGATGAAGCCTAAACTGGCATGCCAGAGATCAAAGAGGTCGAAACCGAAGATCGGGATCGTAGTATTGTTCCTCTTTCTGAAAGGATTGTACTTGTCCCGATGGATCTTGAGCCTTCCCTTCGTATCGTCATCCTCGATCAAGGTTGCGACCCACTCGTTACTGGAGCTGGAGGGGAACAGCGCCAAGCCGCCGGATATGTTGTACCAGGTATAGTTGTTGTCGACGTCGGGCAGGTATCGATAGCGGCCCGCAAGGTCGGTTACCGACCGGCCGTCGAAGATCCAGTTTGTCCGCACGTCGGACGCGCCGCCGTAAGGAGAGTTGAGGTTGAGCCGGAGCGGGTAGAGCTCGATACCAGGGTCCCCGCTGAAGGCACCCTCGTGGTCTGTCTTGATGAGGAGCGAGCTCAGCACGAAATATGGAGCGGCGTTGGGAGAGGAACAGACCGGTACTCCACCGCTGCAGGAGATCGGCGCCGACTCCGGGAGGCAGCTGTTCTTCCTGTTCACGATCGCCCCGATATCGATGGGCTTCGTCGAACGGAAGTGCGGGGCGACTTTTCCGAGTTGGATGGGCTGATCAATGCCGATGATTCCAGCACCTCTCCCAGGCCGTTCATCAGGCGTGATGTCCTTGAGCGACAAGCCAAAGGCTGCCATGTTTTGGAGGTCCTCTTCGGCAATTATGCGTTCTTTGCCGTTTTCGAAGGCAAGGGCGTAGTTCTCTCCGTAGCCATCGAAGGTGTCATGGTCCAGGAAAACGAGATATGGCGAGGAATGAGAGTTGAAACCCTGCCACCCTGGCCCTACCTTTTCAAGGACCAGCCGATAGAGGTTCTGATTCACTTCGACGAACTCCGGAGCTCCCGCGAAAATCTCATTGACTCTGACGCCCATCGTGTCCAGAGTCTTGAGCACGTCGTTCCTTAGCCAGGTGCGGTCGGAGGACAGCCGCAGGGCGAGTTGGCGCAGGCTGTCGATCTTCACATTGTTGAGTACGCCGGGAGGATCCTCCTTTCCATCAGCCCACGAGCGATCCGCCATGAGCGCTTCTTGCAAGCGGGCTTTCTCGGGGGGAGTTGCGCGATCCGAGGCGACTTCCTGTGCCCTTACCAAGGAAGCGCTGGCCAAGAGGGTAAGACATGCAAGGATCAAAGGCTTCTTCGACATCATCGATTTGATCTCCTTTGTGGCCGACACCCATTCAGTTGCCGGACCGGGTTATTATGGATGAGGCTGGCGGACTCAAGTACCCCTTCTACGGATTAACAACGACAGGTATATATTCCACTGGTCGTACAAACGCAGATCCAGTCAACGGACCTCGCGTCGTCGGTTCCCCATGGCCACCTCCTCGAGCAATGTAGGTTGAAATCGTGGAGCCTCACGTGAGGCTCCACGTCATCCCGCCATGGCTTCCTGTCTCTGGTAGCGACGTTCGCGCGTCGAAAGGGTCAACGAATGCGGAAGAAGCTATTGCCCGTCGCCGACGAGCTGCAGAGTGGCCCAGAAGTACGGACCGTGGCGTTACGCTCGGTCCAGCCGCCTCGGCCGTTCGGGACACGGAGAGGACGCCGGATCAGCTCGAGTTGGGCCTCCCGCAGAGCCTCGTCCTGGGCCTTGCCAGCGCGCAGGTGGCGGTAGAAGCTCTGTATCGATTTTTAAGCCCCTAGAGGGCGGTAAAAGATTCTCGTGGCATTGGGGCGAACCGCCTGCCCCACGGGCGAGTTGCTTGCTCCGTGGGGCAGATTCCTTGGGTGGCAGAGGTGTAGATGAAAGGATAAGATTGAGCCTGCGGGCTCCCTACTAACAACAGCCGCAGCTTTTTTTGATCTGTCCAATATCGAATGTAGCTGTGGTAACCCCTATGCAACCGGTGGCTCCTTGAACCTGCCCCATCTGGCCAGGGGTAAGATTCACCAGCGTCTCTTTCATCAAAAACATCGGCTTTTTCTTCGCATTTTTATCCATGGGCCTCCCTTTCTCGAGCAATAAGCTTAGTAAAACAGCAGAACGTCTGGCGACTTCCTACGGATCAGCATGCGCAGGTATACATGCCGCTGCCTGTGCAAACGCAGCTCCAGTACACGGACATCGTGTCATCCTGATTGTAGTAGATCTGCCCACCGACAATCATACCAATAGGTTCTTTGCCGATGTCCAACTTCTGCAGCGTTTCCTTCGCGAGCTTCAGCTTCTTCATCTGCTTCTTCATGGTGTCTCCCTTGCTGGTTATTCAGCTTGTTGGCGTTCCTTCCGAGTGAGAGAAGGTCTTCGGGTTATTTGGGTCGCTTGGTCGTCATCCCGACCCTCATCGCGCTTCCTTCATTCGTCATGTAGGTTGAAACGGGGAGCCTTCGCGTTAGGGCTCCCCGCCAGCCCTCCATGGCCCTTCTGTCTCTGGTAGCGACGTTCGCGCGCCGAAAGGGTCAACGAATGCGGAAGAAGCTATTGCCCGTCGCCGACGAGTTGCAGGGCGGCCCAGAAATACGGGGCCGCGGCGTTGCGCTCGGTCCAGCCGCCTCGGCCGTCCGGGACGCGGAGCGGGCTCCGGATCAGCTCAAGTTGGGCCGCCCGCAGGGCCTCGTCCTTGGCCTTACCGTCGCGCAGGTGGCGGTAGAAGCGCTGCATCAGTTCGGCCGTAGCCTCGTCCTCGACGCGCCAGAGGCTGGCCAGCACGGAACGCGCGCCCGCGTATTGAAAAGCCCGGGTGAGCCCGATGATTCCTTCGCCGCCGCGGATCTCTCCGATCCCGGTCTCGCAGGCCGAGAGCACCACCAGATCCGCGTCCAGCCGCACGCTCTCGAAGATCTCCCAGACCTGGAGAAGACCGTTGTCGCGCCCCTCGGCGAGCTCCTCCGGAATGCTCAGCACCAACCCCGAGTCGAACGGAGAACCGTTGTCTACGTAACCATGAGTCGCGAAGTGGAGGATCCGTGCGTTCTTCCCGACCGCCTTGGCGCGTTCTTCGGACGCGTCTCGATCGACGTAGGTCCGGCGCTGGTCGGCGGGAAACAGCGCGGCAATCTCTTCGACCTCCCGGCGACTCTGCGGCAGGCGCTTCCAGCGGAGCTGCGCGCGGGTGGAGAAGGAGCGCAGCCGGAGCTCACCGATGTCCTCGGGCCGGCCCTCGGCCAGCCGCGGCGGGAACCAGGGATCGCCGAAGGCCACCCACTGCGACGAGGAGGGCTCGGCCGCGGTAGCCGCCTCGCGCGCATCGCGCCGCTGCTTCTTCAGCTCGGCGAAGAC
>DASVAS010000017.1:0-35434 GCA_036376245.1 Thermoanaerobaculia bacterium
AGTGCGAACGGCGCGTCGAACGGAATCATCCTCAACAGCACCGGTTCAAACGGCAGTTTGATGGTCAAGGGGAATGGCGGCTCCTGCACGTCGGCGGCCACCTGCACCGGTGGTGCAATCCAAGCCACGACGGGCGACGGCATAAGCTTGACCAGCACCCGGGCGCCGTCTCTGACGCGGATCTTCGTTTCCGGCAGCGGTGGTCACGGCATCAACGCCACCAGCGTCAACAATGGCCTGACGCTCACAAGCTCCTTCGTGACGAATTCCGGCAACGCCGACAACGAGTACGGTCTGAACCTCTCGAATCTGACCGGCACGGCTACGATCTCGGGAACGACGTTCAACAACGCCGCCGATGACCTGATCCACTTCGTGAACACCAACACGAACGGCAACCTGACAGTGAACGGCAGCAGCAGCTTCGTCTATCCGGCTGTGATCAGCGCTACCGCCAACGCGGGCATCGCGATCCAGCCGAACGGTACGTCAAACGTCACTGTGACGGTCCAGAGCTCGACGTTCACGAACATCAAGAGCGACTCAATTCAGTGGGGTGCGGCGACCGCCGGCAGCAACGGTACCAGCACGTTGGACTTCTCCAACAACACCATTACCGTCAACACTGCCGGTCGTGCCAGCGGGTTCTCTCTCAGTTGTCAGGAGGCGACGACGGGGAACATCACGATCGCGAACAACGGCTTCAGTGGAGCTGGTGGTAACGGGGTTATCAGCATCGACTGCAACGATGCCTCGCTGCTGACCGGCTCTGTCTCAGGCAACACGATTACGAATCCTCCGGGGATCGGGATGTTCGTGGCTGTGGATGAGGCCTCGGAGGCGCGTCTCACGCTCAACGGCAACACGGTCACCAACTCCGGTGGCGACGGGATCCAGGTCGTCAACTTTGGCGGCCTCGGGGTATCCGATCTCTATCTGGCGCTCACGAACAACCAAGTGAATGGTCACAGTGCGAACACCGGTGTCAACTTCGTGGGAGGCATCAGCATCACGTCTTTCGAAGACAACAGCTGCATCGAACTGAGAGGCAACACAGTGACCGGTACGCCAGTGTCCGCCACCCAGTGTGGCGGCGCGCCTTGCGTCGATTACTACATCGAAGAGGTTGGCGGCACGATGACCTTCGAGGAGGTGCCGAACACCGCAAGCACGACGTTGGACGCCGCCTATGTCAATTCCTCGAACGACGCTGGACCGGTCACGATCTTCGGCACGATCGACCTCAGCAACGGTGGGCAGTGCCCGTTCCCGTGAGGTTGTACTGAGGAGTGGGGGCCGGGCCTGCTGATGGAGTGGCGGCCCTCCAGCCTCAGTTGAAAACCGCCTCGTAGCGCATCCCCTGCGCATCCGGCCCGATGGGAACGATGAAGATGTCTATCGTCCCCATCGGGTCGTGCTCTATCCTATAGATCCGCTGTGGCAGGATCGGCTGAAGGGGCCCCCGGAAACGGACCGTAAAGGGCTGCTCCCGAGGTCCTGCGTGGCGTTCGTGGGGGACCACTTCATAGAGCACTACCTCCAACGGCGCCTCGCCGCCATAGTGAATTCGGAAGGGCGTGCCCAGATGGGCCTCGAATGAGGCCGGCGTCAGATCTTGCAACATAATCGAGCCTCCTGCGGGATGCCGGCTACTCTAGACCATCCCCGGGGGAAAATCGATCCTCATGCGGAGCGTCCTCTATCTCGCCCCCTTCGATCCCACGGTCGCGGGCTCCGGAAGCTCAGTTCGGGGGCGGCTTGTGCTCGACTTCCTCTCCCGGCGGTATGAGACGCATGTCGTCCATCTGAAGAGCCGGCATGGTGGGGGGCGGGACGAGGCGCTGGTCGGCCGGCTTGCCAGTCTTACGGCCGTAGAGTATTCCGGGATGAGCTACTTCCTGTGGAGCCGGGATCTCTTCCGGAAAGCGGCCGAGGTTCTCAGGCATCACAGGATCGACTTCCTCTTCGCCGAGTTCGAGAAGGCGGGCGGCTATGCGTGGCGGCTCTCCCGGCGGTTCGGCGCGCCGTTCTTCTACGCCTCGCACAACGTGGAGTTCCTCCGCTCGCTCGACCTCACGCGCGATGCGCCGTTGCGTCTGGCGCTCGTCCCCTGGCTGTACTTTCTGGAACGGCAGGCCTGCCGGCACGCTCTGGCGACGTTCGCGATCTCCGAGACCGACGCCGAGGTCTTCCGCTTCTGGGCGCCGAGGGGAAGGGTGTCCGTTCTCCCTCTCGCCTTCGACGAGGAGGTCTTCCATCCTTTTTATGAAGAGGTGGAGCGGGATACCCCCGTCGTCCTGATGGTGGGGAACTACCACTACGCGGCCAGCCGGGACGGGGCTCGCCGGGTCCTTGACGGGATCGTCTCCAAAGTGCTCGAGCGCCACCCCGGGGCGGTCTTCCGCTTCGTCGGGCCGGGACTTCCCTCGGCCGATCCTCGCCCCAACGTGGAGATCCCCGGTTTCGTGGACGACCTGCCGGCCGAGTACCGGCGGGCGGCGGTGGTGATCGCGCCGATCATGACCGGCGGCGGAATCAAGATCAAGGTGGTCGAGGCCCTGGCCATGGGGCGGTTCCTGGTGGCGACGCCCAAGGCCATGGAGGGGATTGGCGCCGGCTACGCCCATGTCGCGGTCGTGCCTCTCGAGCGGTTCTCGGAAGAGATCTCGGAAGCCCTCGCGCGCCGGCCCGGGCGGAGCGCGGCCAACTGGGAGGAGATCTCCCAGCGGCATGGAGCGCGGGAAGGTCTGCGGGAGATGGGGGAGAAGATCGAAACGGAGTTGCGGGGGCACGGAAATTGCTGATTTTCCAGGCGTCAGGCGATGACGCATGGAAAACTCTCGAATTCAGCCATCGGCTCCCGTCCCGCTCCTGGTGGATGCCCATGTCCACTTCCACTCTTGTTTTGAGAGGGACGCCTTCCTCGACGCCGCCCTCGCCAACTTTCAGCGGGGAGCGGTAGAGCTAGGGATAAGCGGGCCGTTTCTGGGCTGTCTGCTCCTGGCCGAGATGACGGGCGAGCGGGCGCTCCAGCGGCTTCTGAGCGGAGAGACCGGAACGTGGCGGTTCGAGCCGACGGGGGAGCCGTCCTCCCTCATGGCGCGCCGTTCTCCTGACGGAGCGCGGCTGCTCGTCATCGCCGGCCGGCAGGTGCGCACGCGCGAGGGGCTGGAGATCCTGGCCCTGCTCTCGACGGAGGAGTTCCCGGACGGCCTGCCATTCCGGGATGCCCTGGCCCGTGTCCGGTGGAGCGGCGCCGTTCCGGTGATTCCCTGGGGCTTCGGCAAGTGGTGGTTCTACCGGGGGGCCCTCATCGAGGGAATCCTCCGCCGTCCCGAACCGAAGTGGCTCTTCCTCGGCGACAACGGTGGCCGGCCGGCTTTCGGCGCTCCTCCGCGACTCCTGCGCGAGGGCGGCGTCCCCGTGCTGCCGGGGAGCGATCCGCTGCCGCTGCCGGAGCACGCCGGCCGGGCGGGCTCCTATGGATTCCTGGTCCAGGATGGGGTGGAGGAAAGGCGGCCCGCCGCGGCGTTGCGGCGCTGGCTCCGCGAGCTTTCCATACAACCGCCTACGTTCGGCGGATGCCAGAGCCTGGGGCGCTTCTGCCGGGATCAGATGGCGTTGCGGTTCCGCCGGCGCTCGCCGCTCCCGGCTCCACCCCCGGCCGGCCGCCCGGTGGCGCAGTCGACATGGACGCGCTGACGGACCGCGCGTTCGACCTCCTCATCGTGGGCGGCGGCATCCAGGGCGCCACGCTGGCCCTGGAAGCGGCCCGGCGCGGTCTCTCCGTCCTTCTGCTGGAGCGGGGCGAATTCGGAGGCGAGACCACCGCGAACAGCCTGCGCATCCTCCATGGCGGCCTCCGCTATCTCCAGAGTCTGGACCTCCCGCGGTTTCGCGAGTCGGTAGACGAGCGCCGCTGGTTCTTGAGCAGCTTTCCGGATCTGGTGGCGCCGCTTCCCTGTCTCATGCCGATCTACGCTCCTCCCCGTGGGGGCCGGTTGCGCCGTCCCGCCGTCCTTCGCCTGGCCTTGAAGACGAGTGACCTCCTCTCGCGAGAGGACGCGCTGCCGAAGGGCCGGTGGCTGTCCCAATCGGAGGTGATGGATCTGTTCCCCGGAGCGGATCGGCGGGGATTGCGCGGTGGCGCTCTCTGGCATGACGCGGTGGCGCCGGACCCCGCAAGGCTGATCTCGTCGGTCCTGCGGTGGGCCCGGAGCCTCGGAGCCGACGTCCTGGATCAGGTCGAGGCTACGGATCTGCTCACAGCGGGTGGACGGGTGACCGGCGTACGTGCGGTGGACCGGCGGTCGGGACGGAGCCTGGAGATCCGTGCCCTGGCCGTGGTCAACTGCGCCGGTCCCTGGAGCCGGGAGATCGCTCGCCGGTTCGATCGCGACATCCCCCGCCTGTTCCGTCCCATGCTGGCCTTCAATCTCCTGCTGGACCGGGAACCTCTGTCGCGAGCGGCCCTGGCCGTGGCCGCCCCGGGAGCGGTTTCCCAGACCTGGTTTTTCCTGCCCGCGGGAGACCGCCTCCTGGCCGGAACCGCCTACGCTTCCGCGAGAGGAGAGGAGGGGCCGTCGGAAGAGGAGATCGCCGGGTTCCTGGCCGCCCTGAACGCCGCGGTTCCGGGCCTGAACGCCCGGCGGGACGAGGTGGCGCGGGTCCTCTGGGGCCGGCTGCCGGCCGCTGGCGAGGGCTCTACGGTCCCCGCCCGGCGGCCGGTGATCCACCACCATGGCCGGCATGGCGGTCCAGAGGGGCTGGTGAGCATTTCCGGCGTCAAGCTCACCACGGCCCGGGCCCTGTCCGAGAAAGCGCTGGCGGCATCGTGATCGCGGACGTCGAGACCTCCTCCGAGGCATACGCCCGCCGGTTCTCGGGAGAGGTCGGCCGGTACTTCCTGGACGTGCAGACGGCGATCACCCTGGAGATGCTGGCGCCCTTCCCTGGCGCCCGGGTGCTGGACGTGGGCGGCGGGCATGCCCAGCTCGCGGGTCCCCTGGTCGACAATGGGTTCGACGTCACCGTCGCGGGGAGCAGCGCGGTCTGCCGGGAGCGCCTGGACCGCCACCTGCCGCCGGGCTCGTTCCAGTTCCGCGCCTGCGACCTGCTGGACCTGCCCTTCGAGGATCGCTCCTTCGACGTGGTGATCGCCTTCCGGCTCCTCACCCATGTCTCCCGATGGCGGGAGTTGATCGCGGAAATGTGCCGGGTGGCGCGCCGCGCGGTGATCCTCGACTACCCGGACTCGCGCAGCTTCAACGCCCTTTATGGCGCCCTCTTCCGCTGGAAGAAGGCCCTGGAGGGGAACACCCGCACGTTCCTGGTCTTCAAGCCGGCCGAGGTGACGGCCGAGCTGGCGCGGCACAGGTTCGGCGGTCCGGTCCTCCGGCGGCAGTTCTTCGTCCCCATGGTCGTCCACCGCACGTTGCGGAGCGCCGGCGTCTCCCGGACGGTGGAGCGGGCCAGCCGGCTCCTGGGGCTGACACGGGCGTTCGGTTCGCCCGTCGTACTGCGGGCGGAACGAAAGGAAGAGCGATGAGGATTCTGGTCACGGGTGGGACGGGGTTCACCGGCAAGGCGCTGGTGCGCCGTCTCCTGGAGGAAGACCACGAGGTCGTGGCCCTGGATTCCAAGGAAGGGATCAAGACGCAGGAGCTCCGCGATCGGGGAGCGGAGGTCGTCCTGGGGAGCGTCACGGACCGCGAGGTGGTCCGCCGCGCCGCGCGGGGAGCGGAGGTGGTGCACCACCTGGCCGCCGCCTTCCGCGAGATGAACGTCCCGGACCGCTATTACCACGAGGTCAACGTCGAGGGGACCCGCAACGTCCTGGAGGCCGCCCGGGAGGCGGGGGCGCGCAAGCTGATCTACTGCAGCACCTGCGGCGTCCATGGCAACGTGGACTCTCCGCCGGCCGACGAAGAGGCGCCCATCCAGCCCGCCGACTACTACCAGCGGACCAAGTACGAGGCCGAGCCGATCGTCCGCTCCTACTGCGACCAGGGGCTGCCCACGGTCATCCTGCGGCCGTCGGCCATCTACGGCCCGGGAGACCCCGAGCGTTTCGGGATGATCTTCCGCCGCGTCCTCAAGGGCCGGTTCCCGATGTTCGGCAGCGGGAAGACCCTGTACCACCCGCTCTACATCGACCACCTGGTGGACGCCCACGTGCTGGCCATGGCAGAGGGCAAGGGGGTGGGGGAGGCCTATCTGATCGCCGACGAACAGTACGTCGAAATCGAGGACCTGGTGCGGCGGGTGGCCCGGACCCTCGAAGTGGACGTGGAGATCCCGCACTACCCGGTCCTGCCGGTGGTCGCCGCCGGGCACGTCGTCGAGAAGCTCTGCCAGCCTTTTGGGATCACCCCGCCGATCTTCCCCCGCCGGGTGGACTGGTATCGGCAGAACCGGGCGTTCGACATCGCCAAGGCGAAGCGGGACCTGGGCTACAGGCCCACGGTTGACCTTGACGAGGGGCTGCGGCGGACGGCGGAGTGGTACCGGGAGGAGGGCTATCTCGAGAGGTGGCGACCCCAAGGGATTGACGCATTGAATGGTGTCGATGGAAAAACTTCTCGTAGCTCGGGACGCATGGGATCGTCTCGTGCTCGATAAAGCGGCTAAAACTCCACGAATGCCATGGTATAGCCCTTGCTCTTCAAGGACATAGCTCCTTGGAGGGTCTACCATGCTCGCCCGCGCGGTTCTGTTGACGATCGCTGGACACCTGAGCGCCCTGGCGCTCGTGGCCACACCCCTTCACCCCGCCTACGACCTGCAAGGGCCGGGGCTCTCGGTCGTCCACGCCGGAGCGGGTTTCCTGGACGCGAGGGCGCGGAACCTCGTGGTGAACGTCGGGGGGCCGGTCGAGCTGGCCCTGCTGTACTGGACCGGCCGCGACCGCCCGTGCGGCCAGGAGAAGCCCGGCGGCCCCTGCGTGCTCCCCTCCGAGGGCCTCTTCAAGGACCAGCAGCTCCGGTTCGACGGCGTCCTGGTGGAGGGCGTCCTGATTGGCTCGGAGGCCCAGCCCGACACCAACGCGGGACCGATCAACAACCTCGGCTACATGGCGGACGTGACGGAGATCGTCGCGGATCAACCCCCCGGCCGGCAGGTCTATCCCGTCTCCGACGGCGATCCGGCGAGCAACCTCGCCGACCTCGACGGCGCCGGTCTGCTGGTGGTCTACCGCGATCCGGCGGTAACGCGCCCGGCCCGGGTGATCGTCTACCACGGTCTGGACTTCGCCTACGGCGAGGACCGGACGCAGGGTGACACCCAGGTGACCGACCCGTTCACCTTCAATCACGGGGCGGCCCGGACGGCGGCGCGCAAGGGCCGGCTGGTGGTTTTTGCAGGGGACTCCGTAGACTTCGCGCCGGACCGCATCGACATCGGCCACAACGCCAGCCTCTCCAACCAGCTCAACGGCTCGTCCGGGCGGTCCTGGGACGCCGATGCGTTCGCGGTGGACGTGCCCGCCGGAGTCGTAGCCACCACCGTGCAGGTCTTCTCCGAGCCGGTGGGCTTGAACCCCGATTCCTTCCTCTGGATCCTGGCGGCGCTCTGGCTGCCGCTGCCCACGCCGTCCGGCTGCACGGACGCTTTCTGGGCCGGTTCCCTCTCCGCCTGGGGGCCAGCGGGGACGAAGCCGACTGAGCGGGTCGTCGACATCTTTTCCGAGGCCAAGGCCTATGGCGCCGCGGGGACCGCCCCCTTGCGGACCGCGATCCGCTTCCAGGTCGGCGGTGGCCTGCTGGGAGCCGCCAGAGGGCTGATTCGGGTGGGGATCGCGGCCATGCTGAACGCCGGGCACCCGGCAATCGAGTTCCCCCTTACCCGCACGCAGGTCATTACCCGGGTCGACACCGCGTTGCGGAGCGGCGACACGGTAAAGATCCTGGCCCTGGCGGACGAGCTGAAGGCGGCCAACGGCGCGGGCTGCCCCCTGAGCTAGCTCAGAGCTCCGGCGCGCTCCAGGGCAGGTGCCCTTCCAGCGTCAGCGGCTCCTGGTCCGGCGGAGCGGGCTGGCGAAGATCGTAGATCCACACCACCGGCCCCTTGCCGCCCCATTCCCGGGGATCGAAGGTCTTGATCCGCCGAGCCCGCTCGAGCTCGGTGTAGAAGCGGACGAAGGAAGGAAAGCCCTTGCCGCGGGCCTTGAAGTACTGGTCGCGGGCGTCGCTGTTGGTGATCACGTAGCGGATGCCGTCCGCCCGGATCTCGGCCAGCGGCCTGGGCTGGCGGGTGACCAGCGGGCTGCCCATGTCGAGGTGCCTGGGATTGCTCCGCAGCTCGGCGTCGGTGAGCTCCCGCGGCTCCCACCACTGGTGGCCCAGCTCGTCGACGTTCAGGCCGTCCGCCGGTGGATATTTCCGCACCAGCTCGATCCGGAGGTCCTGATTGTGGGTGAAAGGACTCTTCGGCAGGGTCGCCAGCACGGCGGCCATGCGGCCGGCTGACTCCGGTCCCGGGTTCAGGGGAGGTCCGTATTCGTCCACCAGGACGCGGGCGTCGCGGGGGATGTGCGCCTGGATCCAGCGGTAGGAGACCAGACGGCTGTCCATGCGGGTGACGGTCCGGTTGAACTCCACGGTCCGGACCATTGTGGGGATCGAGAGCGCCGCCACGGCCAGCAGGGCGACGGCCCGGGTGCGGGGCTCGGGCTGCCGGAGCAGGCTAGCCAGTCCCAGGGCCGCCGGCCAGACCAGGGTCGTGAGCAGGGGATAGATGGCGTTCAGGTGCCGGGGCTGCGCGTGATAGGCGGCCACGGTGACCGCCGCGGCGAGAAAGAACAGGCAGGGGATCAGCACCAGCAGTCCGTACCAGCGGGTCTCCCGCCGCGCCAGGGTGACGGCGAAGCCGATAGCCACCAGCAGGGAGAGGGCGATCCCGAGCACCTCGTCGGAGCCGACGAGCCGGAAAAAGGCCCCGCCGGCCCCGGTCCAGGCCGAGGGTCCGGGCGTGTACTCGGTCTTGCTGTCCGGCTCGTAGTGGACCACCGGCTTCTCGGTGAGGCCGAGGGTCCGCTGGATGGACCTCGCGTTGTCCCTCCCCCAGGTGGGGTCGAGGAAGTTGTAGGGCGAGGCGATGAAGAAGCCCGCCAGGAAGAAGACGCCCGCGGCGGCGGCGCGAGCCAGGGCGGTCTTCCAGCGAACGTCCGGAGAGAAGCCGCGCAGCAGCTCCAGCGCCCCATAGGCCGGCACCAGAACGATCCCGTAGTAGTGGGTGCCCATGGCGAGGCCCGCGAGCAGCGAGGCGATCACCAGGGGCCGCCAGCGCGAGGTCTCCCGGGTCCCCAGGTAGACGTAGACCGACAGGGTCATGAGGAAGCCGCACGGCACGTCGCTCTTGATCGTCACCGACGAGGCCACCATGGGAGCGAGGACGGCGGCGACCAGGGCGGCGGCGATCCCCGCCCAGGGAGTGCCGAACACCTTGCGGCCGATCCGGTAGACGACGTAGACCGTCGCCACGCCGAAGGCCGCGACCACCAGCCGGCCGATGACCAGGAAGGGGGCGGGCTCGAAGAGGAAGCTGGCGCCGAATTCGGCGGTGGAATCGAACCGTCCGGTGATCAGGCCGGCCGCGAAGTAGAGACCGTAGAAGAAGACCAGCACGTACATGAGGAACGCGGGCTTGTGGAACCAGTGCGGATTGAGGTCGCCGGTCCCCAAGGCCATGGCGCGTTTCATGAAGTGGAGCTCGTCGCCGTAGTAGGAAAAGGGGAGGTCGTGCGACAGCCCCCAGACACGTAGAACCGTGGCCAGGAGCAGGACCAGCGCCAGCGCGGTCTTCTGTCGCATGTTGTTGAAGCGGCTTTGCAAGGATCAGGCCTCGGTCAAGCCTGATGGATGCTGAACACCGCTCCCAGGCCGGCCGGTTCGAGGTCGATCTGTTCCAGGAGGGCGGGCTCCCGGAGGTCGTACAGGGCGATGCGGGTGGGGTGCAGCCGGTGGTGCTCGGTCTCCCGGAAGCCGTGCCGGATCCAGCTCAGGTTCCGCCGCAGGGTCGTGTACCGCAGACGGGTGAAGCCCACCCACACCCGGTCCTCGCCGGCGGGGAGAAGGCCCCGGCACCAGCCCAGGGGACGGTCGTCGTCCGGCTCCCGGACCTGGTTGAGGTCGAGGGTCTGCTTCTCTCCCGTCGTCAGATCGAAGCTCACGGTGCAGCCGTGGACCGTCGTGAAGAAGAGGCGGTCTCCGGCCACGTGGCCGTCGTGGATGCCATGGATCCCCACATCGAAGGAGCTCCGGCCGTCGAGCCTGCCGTCCACCGGCACCGCGTCCCGCTGCTCGAAGCGGGTGACCCAGGGCCGGCCGTCGAGGAAGAAGATGTAGTTGGGATGCGACCGGTGGGGCTTGGTCGTCGAGATCTTGCGGTAGTCCACGTCGGGGGAGAAGCGGTCCCAGGGCGAGCCCCCGAGAACGCACCGCAGGCTCAGGATCTCCCCCTCGGGAGAGAGCTCGGCCACGGAGTCGAGGCCCGTCACGGCCACGAACAGCGTGCCGTCGGGGCCGGGCGCGACATGGTGGAGGTCGTTGAAGCAGGGGTGGGAGATCACCCGGCGGATTCCGAAGCCCGGGAAATCGCAGATCAGCACCTCGGTCTGTGTGCACAGGTAGGCGGTGTCGCCGTCGATCGTGGCCGCCTTGAACACATGGGAGGGCAGCTCGTCCGGACAGTGCTCCGGCGGCGACTGGTATTCCAGGACGCGCTCCGGCCGGCCGTTCCGCACACGGACGACGAGGGCCTTCTTGAACTCGGACCACTCGTCCGGCTTGGAGAACTGGATCCGCTGCTCTCCGCCGACCACCCAGAGTGATTTACTCATGGCCTTCTGTTTCTTCCCTTCCACGGGCGCCAGCCGCTTTCGCGTACCGCCGCCAGGGCCCGCTTCCATTCCGCGGGCCGGGTGTAGACGAACGTGCGCACGCCCAGCAGGGAGCGCGCCGACTTCACCATCAGCAGGTTCAGGACGATCAGCGTCACGGTGGTTGCCGCCGCGATGCCGTAGCCGCCCCAGAGCGGGGCGAGGAGCAGGCTCAGGACGATGTTGAGGACGGCTCCCCCGACCGTGATCAGCAGCAGCCGGACGTGATGGCCGCACATCTGGAGGGCGTAGCCGGCCGCTCCGGAGGCGGAATCCCAGAAGCTGCCGACGGCGAGGATCAGGAGGAAGCCCCAGGCGCCCACGTAGGCGTCGCCGTAGGCCAGCCGGATCAGCGGCCTTCCGAAGACAAGGATGCCGCCGAGACAAGCCAGAGAGACGATCGCCACCAGGGTGGCCGCCGTGCGAGAGAGCTTCTCCAGGTCGGCCGTCCGCCCGTCCGCGAAGAGCACGGGGAACTCCTGGGGGATGACGAAGTTGGCGATGCCCGGGATGGCGGCCATGATCTGCAGCAGGGCCGCGGCGGCGCTGTAGACCGCCACCTCCTCGTGGGGCCGGGCCCAGGAGAGGACCCACAGGCTGGACGAGACGAACAGCACGGCGGCGGCGCTGCGCAGCCCCATGGCGGTCGAGGTCCCGAGGATCTCCCTCACCCCCGGCGGGGGCAGCGCCTCCCGCGGCTCCGCGGCTTCGCCGGCCGAGGTCCTGGCGAGGGCCAGGGCGTACCCGAAGGAGGTCAGCAGGAGCGAGCCCAGGTAGATGGCGGCCAGCACTTCCCAGGGCTCGTGGCCCGGGGACAGGAGGAGCAGCGCGAGGAAGCCGCCCAGGATGAAGGCCCGGGGCACCAGATGCGTCAGCGGCGCCGAGAGGTTGTACAGGCGGAACGCACGGAGATAGCTGTCCGCCAACTGGCCGAACGAGGCGAGGAGCGCCGCGGCCACCAGGAAGCCCGTCGCCTTCGCCAGCTCCGGCGCGTCCAGCCGGCGGGCCACCGTCGGCCAGGCGAGGGCCAGCGCCGGGATCACCAGGATCCAGAGGGCGGCCTGGATCCCGAAGAGACGCCGCCGCAGCAGCGCCGTGGCCCGTTCGCCGCCGCGCCCGCGGCAGATCGGAGCGAAGCGCAGCGCCGCGGCCCCCAGGCCGAGCTGGAGGATCATGCCCACGGACATGATGGCCTGTTGCAGGAGGTTGTAGGACGCCACCTCCGGCTTGTCCGCCACCCGGAAGAGGGCCATGGAGCTCAGGAAGCCCAGGGCCATCCCGGCGAACTGGCTGAAGCCGAAGACCAGACCGCCCCGGAGCAGGCGGGCGCGGGACGGGCCGGCTTCGCCGGGTGGCGCCATGGACATCTTCAGGGGAATCGACAGGCCCTCGCCGCTCGGCAAGCTCGTCCTTTCCACCGCGATCCAGTCGCGGAATCGTCCGGTGCCGGGTGCAAGATCGCTGCCGTACTCTACCGTGCGGGTTTCTCGGCCGCGACGGCCACGGCGGCGTGGAGGCGGGTCAGGGTCTGGCCCTGGATCTTCCCCAGGGGGAGGACCTTGCCGTTTGCCTGCCGGAGGATGACGCGGATCATGCGGTCTCCGGCCTGGATCAGCACAGGGTCGCCGGTCTGCCGGCCGGTCCGGGCGAGGAGGGCCACGGCGCCGAACTTCTCGGGATCGTAGAGCTCCCGGTCCTTGGCCTCCACGCTCCGCAGGGCGCCGCCGATCCTGGAGCCGGACCAGTTGTAGACCAGGATGCGTGGCCACAGGCCTTCCGGCGTGCCGTTGCCGAACTTGCCCACGCCCAACCCGATCATGGTGCGCGCCATGGCGGCCAGCACGCGGCTGGCCGGGAGGGGGGGCTCGCCCAGCGGCGCGTCGCCGGTGTCCAGTTGCCAGCGGTAGAGGTTCTCGGCGTCGTAGAAGCTGTTGGTCCAGAGCGGGCCCGCCTCGTCGGTTCCCGGGCCCGTCACCTTCCTTTCGCCCATGAAACCGTACCGCCGGCCGTCCTTCTCGAGCTCGACATACTGCGTACTGACGGCGCGGGCGAGGTTGGACCGGTAGTCCTCCAGGAAGCTGGGGTCGTCGCTGGCCAGGCCCAGGAAGCGGAAGGCGGCGGTCCACTGTCCGGCGACGCGGCCGGTGAGGGAGATGTCCGCGCTCTCCGGGGGGCGCGCCGGCGGGCAGGCCGGGCCGTCCGGCCCGTGGGGGGCGGTCACCGGCGACGGGCCCCGCATGGGGCAGAACCAGCGGCGCATGCTGTCGCCCCCGCGGCGGAGGGTGTCCACCACGGTCGAATCCCCGGTCAGCCAGTAATAGAGGAAGAGGTTGTCGAAGTAGGCGTGGGAGCTGTTGAAGTCGGACCGATAGGCGCTGTAGCCCATGGGAGCCTGGCCGCAGTAGAACCACTCCTCTTCGGGGGAACACTGGACGATTTGCGTGCTCAGGGTCCGCAGCGCGGCGGGGAAGGAGATCTCGTCGAGCCACTCCACCTCTCCCGAGCGCATGGCCCAGATGGCGGCGGTTGCCGTCGTGTGGTGGTAGTCGGTCCAGGTGCCGCACCAGAAGGTGTCGTCCCAGGTCTCGCCGGGGGTGGGGTCTCCCTTGCACTCGATCTCGCCCGGCCAGCCCTCTCCCCAATAGCGGGGATAGACCCCGAAGGTCATGAGACCGGAGAGACCGTCTTCCTCGACCCCCTTCACCGTCCGCCGCAGGACGGCGGGGATGAGCTTGTCGTAGTCCGCGAGAGGGCCGGGGAGGTCGCCGGCGGGGACCTCCGCCACCGCCTGCGAGCCGTTGAACCACTCGGCGGAGGGCCAGGCCCGCAGGGGATGGTTGAGGGGCGCCCAGAGCAGGCGGTCGAGGTCGGGACGCTTCGCGGGTCCGGGCAGGGCCGTGACGCCGAAGGTGGCGAACAGCCCCTGGTGGTTGGCGAGCCAGGCCTTGCCGTCCGCCAGGTCCACGGCGAGCCGGCCGTCCTCCAGGAGGCGGAGGGCCTGCGGCTCGTAGCGATGCATGTGGTTGAGGGCCACGGCCACCGAGCCCGCGGGGCCGGAGGCGGCCAGCAGGCCGCCGTCCGCCGCGTCCCCCTTCCGCCGCTGCCCCGCCACCGCCGCCTCGAAGACGGGCGGAGCGGTCCGGCGCTCGCGCTGGGTCTGGCGGACCCAGGCGCTCCGGTCCCCCTCGCCGGGCAGGGCGGCCTCCAGCGCCGGGGTCTTGAAGTCCCCCACGACCGAGACGGATATGGGCGCGCCGAGCTCGAGGGCCAGGGCGTCCCGTGCCCGCTCCACCAGGACGGCGTTGGGTTTCCCGTCCTTGGTGGCGACGCAGCCCGGGCACTCGAGGTTGCCCTCCCAGGCCACGGAGTGCCGCACTTGCGCGGTGGGGGAGCCGGCGGTGAAGACGTAGCGGCGCCGGGAGCCGAAGCGCCCGTTGCCGACCGGCGGCTGGTCGTAGAGCCCGTCCACCACGACCACGGCGGAGAGGGGGCCGGCGGACTCGATCCGCACGCCGCGGAGCGTCGAATGGCCGCCGTCCGCGCCGCCGGCCCGGAGAGCCAGAGCGCCGCCGGTCACCACCTTCTTTCCTCCCGGGAGAGAGACCTCGTCGAACAGCGTCCCGGCCTCCTTACCCAGCCGGAACACGGCGGCGCCGGTGTCGACGATCACCTGCCGTCCCTCCCGGGTGAGGCGCAGCGGCGCGGCCGGCGGCGGATTCTGGACGCCCGTGACCAGCGTGTAGACCGCGCTCCCCCGGGCGCCGACCGAGGCCGGAAAGGCCACCAGGACCCATTGGATGGGCGCGCCCGCGTCCTCTTTTCCCGCGTTCCAGCGCGCCAGCACCCGGAATTCCGCCGGCACCGGCTTGCCTTGGGGATCGACCACGGCGAGCCCCTGGACGTCCCGCACGCCGAGATCGCGAGGGAGGGGGACGCCGGAGCGGACCACCTCTCCCGTCCGGGCCACGCCGGCGGTCTCCTGGACCGTCAGGGGGACGCGGACCGGAGGACCCGGCGCGGCGGCTTTCGCGGGTGGAGGAGGGGGGGACGCCTGGTCCTCGCCCGCGAGGGATTGCGGCCGGTCCGGGGCGGTGCAGGTGAAGAGCCCGAGCAACGCCAGAAGGGGGAACAACAGGAGAAGGGAAGACTTCATGCAGATCCGGGCTCGCAAAAAAGAAAACCGGCTGGTCCGCCGGCGGAAAGATTTACTCGTGAGGGTCAATCACGACCGGCCGGCCGCGCCACGCCCGCCAGGGACACTCATCCCGCACGGGCGTTGTGGGCCTTGCCGAATCGTCCGCGGGGGGAGCGGACCGTCTGCCTGCCGCCTACCAGCGGTCGCCGCCGCCGCCGTAGCTCTCATGCTGGCGGCCGGCGGGGGGCCGGCTCTCGCGCGGCCGGGCCTCGTTCACATTGATCTTGCGGCCCATCAAGTCACGTCCGTTCAATTGGTTGATGGCCGCTTCCGCCTCCGAGCGCTCGGGCATCTCCAGGAACCCAAACCCCTTCGACTGCCCCGTCACCTTGTCCTTGATGATGGTGCAGGAGGAGACCCTCCCGTATTCCTCGAACGTAGAGCGCAACTGGTCCTCGGTGATTCGGTAGGGCAGGTTCCCCACATACAGGTTCATCGTAATCTCCTTTGGCATGGTTCAAGCCTGATTTGTAAAGCAAGAATTCTGCCACTCAGGAGATTTTCGGGGCGGGGGGATGACCCCCGCCCCTGAGGGCTGTCACCCCAGCGTGGGGTAGAGCTGGCGGTAGCTGTCGGCAAGGATCAGGATGCGCTTGACGTAGTTCCGGGACTCGTCGATGTCCAGAGTCTCCAGAAAGTCGTCCATCCGCGGCTCCGGCCCCGACTCGCTCCACAGCCGCTGGATGCGGTTCGGGCCGCCGTTGTAGCCGGCCAGCGCCAGCTCGACGTTGCCGTCGAAGCGGCGGAGGAGCTCGCCGATGTAGGTCGATCCGAGCTGCACGCTCACCTCGGGGTCGTACAGGCTCTCCGGCCGGTAGGGGATCCCCACCTTGCGCGAGACCTCCTGGGCCGTCAGCGGCATGACCTGCATCAGGCCGCGGGCGCCCACCGGGCTGGTGGCCCGCTCGTCGAAGGCGCTCTCCTGGCGGATGATGCCGGCCACCAGGCTGGCCGGCACGCCGGCCTCCCTGGCGTAGCCGCGGATCGCGTCCTCATGCTCCAGGGGGTAGTAGGCGAACAGGATCTCCGCCGGCACGCTCGCCTGGTAGGCGCCGCCCAGGGCCGGGAAGGCCTCGCGCAGCAGCAGCAGACCTTCCCGCTGCTCGCCCGTGCGGCAGAGGATCAGCGCCTTCAGCGCCAGCCGGTCCCGGCGGTTCGATTCCCCGCCGGCCATCTCCAGCTCCTGGCTCGCCAGATCGTCCAGGCCGATGTCGATCAGCAGCTTCACCCGCTGCAGCGCGGGGTCCGCCGGCCAGGCGCCCGGTGGCGGCGCCTGGGACAGCCGCTCCGCTCCGGTGCCCGCCGGGGGAGGCGCCTCGCCGAGCTGGACGAGGGCCTGGCGGAAGTAGAAGTCGCCGGTGTCCGAGGAGGCCGCGAGATTGCGGTAGGCCTCCCGGGCCTCCTCCGGCCGCCCCATCTCCTCCAGCGCCCGGGCCGTCCAGTAGCGGCCCCGCTGGGCGTCGTTGTCGTCCGGATAGATGTCCGCCAGCTCCGTCCAGTAGGTCACGGCGCCGGCCAGGTCGCCGTCCCGGTACTTGTCCCAGCCGCGCTCCCAGAAGTCCTCGGTGCCGGTCTCGTCCCCCGGATCGATGCGCCGCAGCAGGCGCAGGGTGTCCACCGCGGGCTCGAACAGTCCGGCCGCCAGGAAATCCCCATAGAGGCTGCGCAGCTCATCTATGGAGAGCTGGAGCTTGGCGTGCGAGCGCAGGAGCTTGGTGAGGTAGATCGACGCGGACTCCGACTGGCCGGCCCGCGCCATGGCCAGGACCCGCTCCCATTCCAGGGAGGCGCTCTCGTCCGGCGCCGAAGGCACCAGGGTGCTCAGCACGTCCAGGGCCTCGCGGCCGTCGCCGCCGCGGGTGTAGGCCTTGGCCTTGAGGAGGTACCACTGGAAGCCGCGCTCCGCCTCCGGCACCTCCTCCAGCGTGCTGTGCGCCGCCCGGACGCTCTTCGCCGCTAGGAAGGACTGCGCCCGGCGCAGGATCTCGTCCGGGGAGAGCAGACGGTTCCAGTCCAGCGAGCCGTCCTGATCGCGGAAAGCCCGGAAGGCGCGCACGGCCTGCACGGCCTCCGACGACAAGGGATCGGTCACCACGATGCGGCGTCCGGCTTCGAGCTGGACCGCCTCGTCCTCCAGCTCGCGGCCGAGGCTCCAGGCCAGGCTGTCGAGCTTCTCGGCGACGCTCCCCTCGACGCCCGCGGTCCGCGCCCTGGCGACGAGGTCCAGGGCCAGCCGGGGCTGGTCCCCCTCCGCCGCCAGCTCCGCCGCCTCCAGGAAGGCCAGGGGGCGCAGGGAGGAGTCCTCCTGCCCGATCAGGTCGTCGTAGGCGGCGCGGGCCCGCTCGGCGTCGCCGCGCTCGGCGGCGGCGCGGGCCAGCAGCAGGAGCCGCCAGTCCTCCAGCGGACCCTCGGGGGCCGAAGCCGCCGCGAGGAGGGGCTCGGCCTCGTCGGCCTCGCCCGCCTCCCAGGTGTAGAGGCCGGCCACGACGCGCGTCTGTCCGGCTTGATCGGGGTGCTGAGCGGCGATTTTTTCGAGCTCTTGGCGCGCCTCTTGCAAATCTCCATCGCGCAGGGCCCGGGCGGCCTGGGCATAGAGATTCCGAGGAAGCGTGGGGGATTGCCGCCGGGTCCCCTCCGGCTTCACCACCACGAGAGAGGCGGTGGACTTCGGGGAGCTGATCAGGACCGAGACGGTGACCGCTGAAGAAAGGAGCAGGAAGAGGACGACGACAGAACGGGCCGTGTACTTCATGGGCTCTCTACCACACCTCCGGACCGACTAGGGGTTGCGCTGCACAGTGGTCGATTCCTCCCAAGGCCGCCCTTAGCCTCGGGCCTAGCTACACAGGTCGGGGGGATGCCCCGAGTCTCTAACCGGTAGTATGCGGACCGGATTCCCGATTCGTCTACCCTTCTTGCAAGAAAATCTGATCTTCACGTTCAGTTTGCGCCCAACTCCTCCCGCATTTTGTAAGTTCTTCTACGGAATCTCCGGGTTATGATGCGCCGCGCAGGCGGCGGGACGGTTCCGCTGCGGTCGTTCAACTCAGATCCGCCTTTTCGTTGAGAGGTCGTCGAATGCGTCGGGATCGCCGGGATCGTCGTGAGGGTCGTGGAGCCGCGGGCTGTTTCCTGCGGACGTTGCTGGTGCTCGTTTTCCTGTTGCTCGTCTTTGGGGCGTTCGCGGGGTTCTACACGGGGGCCTCTCCCCGGGTGACGGTCAAGCCCACCCTGCCGGGGATCGGGCGGAGCACGCCGGTGCAGATCCGGATCGAGGACCCCCAGCGGGTCGAGAAGGTCCGCGTCGAGGTCGTCCAGGGCTCGGACGTCAAGCCGGTGATGGAGAAGACCTTCACGCCGCAGCCGGCCTGGAAGATGTGGGGCGGGCCGCCGCCGGTGGAGATGACGGCCAACGTCGGCCGCGAGACCGTCCAGGGGTTGCGGGCCGGGGACGCGACCATCCGCGTCACGGCCGAGAGGGCGGGCGCCATCCTGCGCCGGCCGGAACCGGTGGTCTCCGAGGTCAAGCTGCCGGTGCGCCTGGCGCCGCCGTCCCTCCAGATCCTCTCCAACTTCCACTACGTCAACCAGGGCGGCGCCGAGGCCGTCGTCTACCGCGTGGGCGAGGGCGCCATCCGGGACGGCGTGCAGGCGGGCTCCTGGTGGTTCCCCGGCTTCCCCGTGCCGGGCAACAACGACAAGCAGGTCCGCTTCGCCTTCTTCGCCGTCCCCTACGACATGAGCGACGCCTCCCAGGTGCGCCTGGTGGCCGAGGACGAGGTGGGCAATCGGGCCGAGGCCGGCTTCATCGACAAGTTCACCCCGCGGCCGATCAAGACCGACACCATCCCGGTCGACGACAAGTTCATGAACAAGGTCGTGCCGGAGATCCTCTCGCAGTCCCCGGAGATCGCGGACAAGGGGGACCTCCTCCAGAACTACCTGCAGATCAACCGCGACCTGCGCAAGAAGAACGCTCAGACCCTGAAGGAGCTGGGCGCGAAGTCGGAGCGCAAGTTCCTCTGGAACCGGCCGTTCCTCCCCATGCCCAACGCCGCCATCACCGCCGCCTTCGCGGACCGGCGGACCTACATCTACAACGGCAAGAACGTCGACCAGCAGGACCACCTCGGCTTCGACATGGCCTCGGTGGAGCGCGACTCCATCCCGGCCTCGAACGACGGCAAGGTCGTCCTCGCCCGCTTCTTCGGGATCTACGGCAACGCGGTGGTGATCGACCACGGCTACGGCGTGCAGAGCCTCTACGGCCACCTCTCGTCGATCGGAGTCCAGGAGGGGCAGACGGTGAAGCGCGGCCAGGAGCTGGGCCGCTCCGGCGCCACCGGCCTCGCCCTGGGGGATCACCTGCACTTCACGATGCTCCTCCAGGGGCTGCCCGTCAGTCCCGTGGAGTGGTGGGACCCGCACTGGATCCAGGACCGCGTGGCGAGGAAGATCGGGCCGGCGCTGCCGTACCAGGAGAGGGATGTCCCGGCTGCTGCGGGCCCGCCGGCCGGGGCGCCGTAGAGTCATGTATCATCCTTGGGAAGAGGATCGCTGAGATGCCACATCCCAAGGTTTCCATCGCCATTTCCGAAGAGCTGGCGCGTCAGATGCCCCCGGATCCGGTCGAGCAGCAGGAAGTCCTGACGCTCGGCCTCCGGGAGTGGCGGATTCGCAGAGCCCTCGAATCCTACCGGCGAGGCGAGGGTTCGCTCGCCTATGCGGCCCGCCAGGCGGGGGTCTCTCTGCGCGAAATGATTCCTCTGGCCTACGCCCATGGCCTGACCCCTAAAGTCGAAAGCGCGAGCGCTGACGATCCCGGCCTGTGACGATCGTCTCCGACGCGGGTCCGCTCATGGCTCTCGCCAAGATCGGCGGGCTGGACGCTCTTTTTCGTCTTTTCCCGACGATCCTCACGCCTCCGGCTGTCTATGAAGAATTGATTACGGCGGGTCTGCGGCTCGGCGCTCCGGATGCCGCCCTGCTCCTGGCCCATTATCAAACCGGGGATTTGAAAGTCCTTTCCCCGACAGCAACGCTACTGCCAAGACCGGCATCCCTGGGTGCTGGAGAAGAGCAGAGCATTCTCCGGTTAGAGCCCCAGCGCGTACCCCACTTTGAGGAACAGCGTCCGCTCCTGCCGGGTCAGGTCAGGCTCGTTGGGGCTGCCCTGCAGGAGATCGCTGTAGCCCACGAAGAGCACGGTCTGGGGGTTCAGCTTGTAGGCGAAGAGGAGCTGGGAGCCCAGCGCTTCTTCGAGGCCGATCCCCGGCTCGGCGGTGTACAGCTCCGTGCGGTCCACGCGCTCGTACTGGAAGATGGCGCGGACGAACGTGCGCAGGTTGAGCTGGTAGACCGTGCGGAGCTCCGCCAGGTTGGCGTCGAACAGCCGGCCTCCTTCCACGTCCAGGCGCTGGAAGTGGTAGTCCAGGGCGACCCGCAGCCGCTTGCCGAAGTTGTAGCTGACCGACGGATCGAGACGGATCTGCTCCGCCGCCCGCGAGTGCGCGAAGTCCACGGTGTCTCCCAGAGTGGCCCCCGCGCCGACGTACAGGGCTCCCGTAGGCCGGAATTCGGCCCACAGGTTGGTGAAGCTCTGGTCGTAGGTGACTCCGTTCCAGTAGCGGTCGCGCTGGCCCACGTCGATGTTGAGGAAGGACTGGAGCGGCCCGGAGACGTCGAACCAGACCTCGACCTCCCGTTCCAGGACCGTGTCGTTGGCGTCCACGGTCTGGTCCCAGTCCCCGCCCAGGGAGAAGCGGTTGGCCCATGCGTCCTTCGGCCGCCAGGTCCGCTGCAACCCTCCGAGGTCGAGGGAGTAGCCCACCCGGGGCATGAACCCCAGGTCGGCCCGGAAATCCCGGCTGATCACCTCGTGCCGGGCGTACCAGTTCCAGTTCTGGTCGTCGTGTTCGTAGCCGAGCCGCAGGGCCGAGCCCGCGAAGGACTCGACGGACGACCGCTCCGACCGCGAGCCGAGAGCCTGGAAGGTGATGCGGTCGCTGGCCGTGGGACGCAGGATGCTGTCGACCCCGTAGACGCTGTTGGTGTAGCCGTCCTCCCCCTCGCGGTGGGTGACCAGGGCCCCCAGCACGGAGGATGGGCCGACGTCGCGCCGGTAGCGCAGCGCCGCGTTCGTGCTGGGGCCTTCCAGGGTGGTGGACCTGGAGGACTGTGAGCCCGGCAGCAGCAGGTTGGTGATCTCGTCCTGGGCCACGAAGACGCCGAAGCCGTTCTTCCCCTCCTTGCCGGTGAGCTTGGTCCCCCAGGCGGGATCGGCCACCGTCCGTGTGTGGACGACGTTGAACGGCGAGGAGAAGAAGTCCGCCCCCTCCAGGAAGAACGGCCGCTTCTCCGGGAAGAACAGGGCGAAGTCGGTGTTGACGTCGAGCTGGGCGGCGTCGGCCTCCACCTGGGAGAAGTCCGGGTTGAGGGTGCCCGAGAGGGTCAGGTTGGGGGTGATCCCCCAGCGCGCCGTCACGCCCAGCTCGGACTCGACGTCCCCGCCCTCCAGGCTGCCGGAAGCGGGGTTGAGCAGGTCGGTGCGGTTCGCCGTCACCGTCGGGGTTATCTCCAGGTTCCGTCCCGGGGTGGCGCCCTCGAAGCCGGTCATCTGGGGGAACTGGCAGAGGAGGCAGTTGTTGTCCGGGTCCAGGGGAATCGCCGAGATCTGGTGCCGCAGGCTGCGCGGATAGGAGCGGAAGGGGAGGATGCCCCAGGTCTGCTCCCCCTCGGAGCGCTGGAAGCGCAGCGAGGTGTAAGGGATGGCCATCTCCACCGTGTACCCGGTCTCATGGACGCGCCCCGCCGAGTGCCAGATGGCGTCCCAGGACTCGTCCTCCCGGTTGTTGGCCGCCTCGCTCAGGGCGAGGTCCATCTGCACCCCGAAGGGATTGACGAAGAGCTCGTAGCCCCGGCGCTGGTCGTTGAAGGTGTCGATCATCAGACCCACGAAGTCGTCGCGGAACGGCGTGTCGCGGTCCGCGAGGTGGGCGCGGATCGCCCTCGGCTCGGGATCGTCGCACTGGAAGGCCGCGTAGAGGTGGCCCTCGTCGTAGATCAGGTAGGCGGTGCCGGCGACGGGGGACTCGACGTTCTGGGTCGGATCGATCTCCACGGCGAGAGGCACGGCCAGGGCGTGCTTCCAGGCCTCCTCGTCCATGCGCCCGTCGATCTTGATCTCCGACTTCGCCCGGGGAAGCCGGTACTGGGGCTTCTCGGCCGGCAGAGGGATGGACGTCCTGGAGGCGGCGAAAGCGGCGCCCACCAGGCCGAAGGTCATGAACAGGCCGAGAAGAACGGCCCGATTGAATTTTCTTGATACACAAAGCCCTGCACTCACGGGAAACCCCTCCAGGAGAAATTTCACAAATCGAGTTCTACTACGGTCGTAGAAGCGGGTTTGTTTCAATCGGAGGAATCCGAAGGGCCCCGTGGTACCCTCGCGGCATGGCATGGATCAGCGCAACGACCCTCGAAGGCCGCAACGCCAACCTGCACGTCTCGCAGATCGCGGCCATCCTGGACCGTGTCGCTGGGCGTCCCCAGGAGGGCAGCCTGGTCTACCTGACCTCCGGCGCCCCGCCGCTGGAGGTCAAGGAGAGCCCGGCGCAGTTGCTGCGGGCGATCGACAACGAGGAGCATCCGGAGAACCTTCCGGTGCCGCCGGCCGAGGCTTGGTGAGCGGGCGGCGAGCTACCCCCGCCGCGCGATCTCGGCCTCGATCTCCGGCAGCAGGGCCGGCGGGGCCGCGATCAGGCGGGAGAGCTTGGGCCTGGCGCGGTTGAAACGCAGCTCCTCGGGGGAGCCGCCGACCAGGACGCCGCCGGCCGCGAGGACCAGGGCGGCGCCCGCCGCTACGTCCCACTCGTGCTTGGGGGTCAGCGTCCAGGTGGCGTCCACCAGGCCGGCGGCGACCAGCCCGAGCTTGTAGGCCACGGAGCCGGTGGGACGGATCGCGAAGAGGTCCTCCCGGTAGCCTTCCCACTCCCCACGCTTCACCTCGCTGCGGCTGGCCAGGACCGTGGCCCCCTGGAGGGACGGCCGGTCGCTCACGCGCACCGGCCGGCCATTGAGGGTCACGCCGTGCCCCTTCGCGCCCACGATGGTCTCCCCCGTGGCGGGGTTGCAGAGGCCCCCCGCCACCGGCTCGCCGTCCTCCACCAGACCGATCGAGACGCACCACTCCGGAATCCCGGTCACGAACTCGCGGGTGCCGTCGAGCGGGTCCACCACCCAGACGCGGCGCTTCTCCAGACGGGAGGCATCGTCCCGGGTCTCCTCGGAGAGCCAGCCTTCACCCTCTTGCGGCAACAGCTCCCGCAGCAGGGTGTCGACCGTGGTGTCGGCCTCGGTCACGGGATCGTCCCCGGACTTGTAGCGCGACTCGACCTCGCCGGGGGTGAAGCGCTGGAGCGCGGCCTTCGCCCGCTCCAGCGCCTCGTGGATGCGCTCCAGGTCCGCGGCGTAGGTCACTGGATCTCCAGGGACGCGCCCACGTACCCTTCCTTCTCGAGGTAGAGCAGGATCTCCTGCGCCGCCTCCTCGGGAGAGAGCTTGGTGGTGTCGATCACCACGTCGGCGTCGCTCGGCTCCTCGTAGGGGTCGGAGATGCCGGTGAACTCCTTGAGGATGCCGGCGCGGGCCTTGGCGTAGAGGCCCTTGCGGTCGCGCTCCTCGCAGACGTCGATCGGGGTGGCGATGAAGACCAGCACGAAGCCGCCGCCCGGCTCGACCATGGCCCGCACCTCCTTGCGCACCGCGTCGTACGGCGCGATGGGGGCGCAGATGGCGATGCCGCCGTTCTTGGTGATCTCCGAGGCCACGAAGCCGATGCGCCGGATGTTGATGTCCCGGTGCTCCTTGGAGAAGTTGAGCTCGGAGGAGAGGTTCTTGCGGACGATGTCGCCGTCGAGCAGGGTCACCGGCCGACCGCCCGTCTCCATGAACTTGACCAGCAGGGCGGAGGCGATGGTCGACTTGCCGGCGCCGGAGAGGCCGGTGAGGAAGACCGTGAAGCCCTGCTTCTGCCGGGGCGGATGGGTGCGTCGCAGCTCCTCGGCCACCTCGGGGAAGGTGAACCAGCCCGGCAGCTCGCGCCCTTCCTGGAGACGGCGCCGCAGCTCGGTGCCCGAGATGTCCAGGGTGCGCTTGCCCTCGGGGACCTCGTCCTGGGGCATGTAGGTGTCCAGCTCCTCGACGTAGGAGACCATCTTGAAGGGCACCATCTCCACCCCCAGCTCCTCCTGGTGCTGGCGCAGCATCTCCTGGGCGTCGTAGGGACCGTAGAACGGCTTGCCCGACTTGTCGTTGCCCGGACCGGCGTGGTCGCGGCCGACGATGAAATGGGTGCAGCCGTAGTTCTTGCGGATGATGGCGTGCAGCAGCGCTTCGCGCGGTCCGGCCATGCGCATGGCGAGCGGCAGCAGCGAGAGCTTGGCGGTGTGCTGCGGGAAGCGGGGGAGAACGGCTTGGTAGCAGCGCACGCGGGTGTAGTGGTCGAGGTCGCCCGGCTTGGTCATGCCGACGGTCGGGTGGATCAGCAGGTTGGCCCGCGCTTCCTTGGCGGCCCGCAGGCTCAGCTCGCAGTGGGCGCGGTGCATGGGGTTGCGGGTCTGGAAGGCGACCACGCGGCGCCAGCCCTCGCGGGCGAACTCGGCCCGCAGCTCGGCGGGGGTGTGGCGTAGCGAGCGGAAGTCATAGTGGATGGGGAGCTGCAGGCCCTCGAGACGGCCGCCCACGGCCACGCTGTTGCTCTTGTGCAGGAGGTGCGAGACCCCGGGATGCGTGGTGTCGGTGGTGCCGAAGGTGGCCTGGGCGCTCTCCTCGCGGTTCGGCTCCCAGATCTCCTCGACGTGCAGGGCGGCCAGCATCACGCCTTCGAGGTCGCGCAGGGCGAGGATGCCGCCGACGCGGAGCTTCTCGGCCACCTGCGGGGTGACGTCGAGGAGGATCGGGATGGGCCACAGGGCGCCGTTCGCCAGGCGCATATCGGCGCAGACGGAGTCGTGATCCGCCTTCTTCATGAAGCCCCGGAGGGGGGAGAAGCCGCCGTTGAGGATGAGCTCCAGGTCGCAGATCTGGCGCGGGGTGAGGTCCCAGGAGGGCCAGTCGCGGGAGGCGGCCTTGAGCTCGGCGGAGCGCTCGGGTCCGGCCATGAGGTTGATCAGCTCGCCGCCATGCGGCTCGATCAGGTGGCTGGCGGAAACGCCCTCGGCGGCATGGTCGCGCTCAGGCTGGGGCGTAGGAAACACGGAAATGTTCGACATGAGATACCTCTGCGGTTCGACTTTGGTTTCAGGCGGGACTACAGCACCGGCAGGCACACGCCCCCCGTACTCTGCAAGGGTGCGCGGCAGAAGTCAAAGGGTGACAGGCCGGTTATAGGCCGGTTACGGGCGGGCGGGGGACGGCTCGGGGTCGTCGTCGGTGACCACGACGCCCAGCACGCCGGCGGCCGGGATGAGGACGGCCTTGCGCTGCCACCAGGCGATGACGCAGGCGCGGCAGACCTCGTCGGCGCGGCGGACCCCGGCGTGGTTGACGCGGGTGACGACGCCGTCGCAGAGGAAGGCCATGACCTTCTTGCCCTGCTGCTTGGCGGAGGTCTCGCCGACGGTGAGGTTCTCGGCCACGCCGAGCTCGCGGGGGCCGAGGTTGGGCTTGCAGTCGGCCGTGACCTTCACGATCTGCGTCTCGGAGCGGGCGACCACCTTGCCGGCCGGATCGACGAGGGCGCCGTAGTACTCCACCTGCTCGTTGCGCTTCTCGGGCTTGGGCGGGACGGCCCAGAAGCGGCCGCCGGGATCGGCCTCCATGGCGACCCAGTAGAAGTCCTCGTGCTCCTTCCAGCGGAAGTAGAGGCGGGCGGACTGCCCGGGGCCGCCGCCGTTCACGGTGGCCTTCACCAGCCCGTTGGCTTCCGAGGGCAGGCAGTCGGGCTTTTCGACGGTCACGGACTGCGCCTGGGCGGCAGCCGCGCCGGCGAGGATCAATCCAGCGAGAATCAGGCTCGCGCGCATTTCCCTGTTCCTCCGAATCGTCATCATTGTACCCCAGCTCCCCCGGGACCGAGGATCTTCTGGGTGTAGGTGTCCACGTAGGAGGTCCGCTGCAGGTTGGGAAGGGCCCGCTTCATGGCCGCGGCGGCCCCGGCGGCGTCCCCGGACTCGTAGAGGGTGACGGCCAGGTAGAAGAGCCGCTCGGGCTGGTCGTCGCCGGGATCGCCGCCCCGGCGGAAGTACTGGAGGGCGTCGCTCCAGCGGCGGAGGCGGTAGGCCGCCTCGCCGGCGATGTGGTGCGCCTCCTTGAGGTCGGCGTGGGCGTCGGACACCTGGCGGGAGATCCTGAAGGCCTCTTCCAGCTCGTTCTTCTCCGGCTTCTGCTCGGAGAGGATCAGGCGCGCCCGGATCAGGGCCTTGCGCTCGTCGTCCGAGAGCGGGGGAGGCGCCGCCGCCGCTTCCTTGGGTTCCTTGGGTTCCTTGGGCGGAGCGGCGGCGCGGCGGCCGGCGCCGGACCGCTTCTCCTGGGCCGCCGGGGCCTGCGGCGCGGGCTTGCGCGCCAGGGCGCTGAAGGCCGGGATCCCCGCCAGGGTGGCGGCCGGGACGCGGACGGCCACCCGCTGTTCCAGCAGGGTCTTCAGCTCGGGGGCCACGTCCCCCTGGCTGTACGTCTTGAAGCGGTCCTCGACGTCGACCAGGCGCTGGAAGGTGGCGCCGAAGCCCTCGCCGTCGTCGAGGCGGTCCTGGGCCAGCGCCAGCCGGGCCAGGCAGTCGGCCAGCGGCCTGGGCTCGTCCAGCATGCCGAAGCAGGCGAGGCGCAGGTTGCGGGCGGCGGCGGCGAAGTCCTTGCGGTCGAACGCGTGCTGACCTTCCCGCAGCAGGTTCTGGTAGAACGGATCGACGGCGGCCCCGGCGGGGATGGCGGTCGCCGCGAGCAGGAGGAGAAGGACGGCGGGCTTCTTCATACGGCTTCCGGCAAAGGACGGTCTTCGACCACCGCCCGGGGGTTGTCGGCGACCAGCCGCCGGGCCAGGGGCTCCCCCCAGCGGCCGGCGACGATGTAGTAGGCGCGCTTGAGGCCGGGGGGGCGGCGGCGGGTGCCGTGGGAGTCGCTGGCGACGAAGTGGACGAGCCCCGCGTTCAGCAGGGCGAAGCAGTCGGCCTGGGGGCGGCGCCCGAAGTCGCCGGTCAGGCTCATGGCCGTGACCTGGGTGAAGGCGCCCAGGGAGACGAGGCGCGCCACCAGCTCCGGGTCCGCGGCCAGCCAGGGGATGAACTCGGGATGCGCCACGATGGGGCGCCAGCCGGCCACCACCAGCTCGTGGACGAGATGGGAGGCCTCTTCGGCGGTGCCGAAGGCGCCGAATTCGATCAGCAGGTAGCGGGAGCCGGCCAGGGGGAGGATGCCGCCCCCCTCCGGCAGCTTCTCGACCTCGGCCAGCAGGCCCGAATCGACGTGCACCTCGCCGCCCAGCAGGACGCGGAAGCCGGGGCCGACGGCGCCCTGGAGCGCGCCGGCGAGGGCCGCCAGCTCTTCGCGGTCGGCGTTCCACCACTCCCCCCGCCGCTGGTGGGGTGTCGCGATCATGGACTCGCAGCCGTCGGCGGCGGCCATGCGGCACATGGCCACCGCCTCCTCCAGCGTCCGCGGGCCGTCGTCGACGCCCGGCAGGATGTGGCAGTGCATGTCGATCATCAGGCGGCCGAGCCGGCCTTGGGCTCTTTCTCGTCCGCGGCGTAGGCCTCGTAGTAGCGGTAGCGCTTGCCGGCGGCGCCCCCCTGGAGCGAGCGGTAGCGGTTGAGCACGGCGCCCAGGATCTTGAGGCCGGCCTGGCGCAGGCGGTCGCGGCAGTGCCGCGCCTCCTCGCGGGTGACCTTGCCGCAGCGCAGGGTCAGCACCACGCCGTCGGCGAGCAGGCCGACGATGGTGGCGTCGGTCACCGCCAGGGCCGGGGGCGTGTCGATGACCACGAAGTCGAAGCGGGCGCGCACGCTGCGCAGCCATTCCCGCATGCGGTCCGAGGAGAGCAGCTCCGACGGGTTGGGCGGGATCGGCCCCGAGGGGGTGATCCAGAGGTTCGGCACCTCGGTGGGGAAGATCGGCTCCGGATCGGCGGCGGAGGTGAGCTGGTTGACCAGGCCGTGGCGGTTGGAGACGCGGAAGACCTGGTGCAGGCGCGGCTTGCGCAGGTCGCAGTCGACGAGGAGCACCTGGCGGCCGAGCTGGGCCAGGACCACGGCGAGGTTGGAGGCGGTGGCGGTCTTGCCCTCGCCGGCCACGGCCGAGGTGACGGCCACGGCCTTCAGCTCGCGGGCGGAGGAGAGCATCAGCGCCGTGCGCAGCGAGCGGTAGGCCTCGGAGATGAGGGTCCGCGGGCGCTCGTGGGGCACCAGCTCGATCTGCGCCTGCTGCCCGGCCGGCTGCGGCCCCTTCTTCTCCAGGGCGGCCGCGACCCTTCCCTTGCCCGGCTTGATGCGGACGCCCTCGGCCGGGGTGTCGCCATAGCCGTACCCGTAGCCGTAACCGGCGGAGTAGCCATAGCCCTTGCCGCTCTCGGAAATGTCGTGGATCACGGCCAGGGTCGGCACGCCGAGCTTGCGCTCCACCTCCTCCGGGGTCTTGACGGTGCGGTCGAGGAACTCGATGACCACGGCGCAGCCGACGCCGAACAGGAGGCCCAGCAGCAGGCCGTAGGTGAGGTCCTTGCGCAGCGAGGGGCGGAAGGGGCCGCCCGGCACCAGGGCGCGGTCGATGATCCGGACGTTGGACTCGCGGGTGTCCTGGAGGCGGACCGTGACCTCGGTCTCGGACTGCTTGCGGAGCAATTCGTCCAGAAGGTCCCGCCGGGTCTCGACCTCGACCTTGAGGTTGGTGTACTCGACGGCGGCCGAGTTCTGGTCGATGACCTCGCTCTTGAGGGAGTTGAGCTCCGATTCCAGAGCCTGCTCCTGGCGCAGGGCGGTCTGGTAGGCGGAGTTGGCGTCGCTGCGCGCCTTGTCCACCTGCTCCTTGACCAGATCGCTGAGGTTCTGCCGGCTCTTCTCGATCTCCGTCTTGAGCGCGATCATGTCCGGGAACTCGGGCTTGTAGACCTTGAGCTTGGTCTCGTAGTCGCGCTCCAGCTTCAGAAGCTGCCCGCGCATGTCGCCCACCATGCCGCCCGACAGGCTGTCGGCCAGCGCTTCGCGCGGAGCCGAGGTGATCTGCCGGAACGCCGACTCCTTTTCGATGCGGTATTTCCTGGCGTCGATGAACTGGCTGTTCAGGGCCTCCAGCCGCTGCAGTGTGACGTTGGACTTGGGGTCCATGGTGACGATGTCGCTGCGGCGGCTGAACGCCTGGAGCTGGGATTCCTTGTCCTGGATCTCCTCCTTGAGCTTGTCGATCTGCGAGGAGAGGAAGGTGGAGGCCTTGCCGGCGGAGGCGAAGCGGTCCTCGACGCCGAGGTCGATGAACGCCTCGGCGAAGGCGTTGACCGCCCGGGCGGCGAACTCCGGCGAGGAGGAATTGAAGGAGAGCCGGACGAGCTGGGTGCTGCGCACCGGATCCACGGCCAGCCCGCCGCGGAGCTGGTCGGCCAGGTTGCCCAGGACGGCGTCGTCGGCCTCGGCGGTCGCGGCCCCGTCGCGGCCGGCGCCGGGGTTGAAGGCCGGGTCCTCCATCAGCTCGAGATTGCGCACCACGCGCTCGGCCAGCCCGCGGCTGTGCAGCAGCTCGTACTGGGTGGGGTAGAACTCCAGGTTCCAGTAGTTCTCCAGCCACGGGTTCTGCATGTTGCTCAGCGGCGTGATGTTGCGGCGCTCGATCTGGATGACCGTGACGGCCTGGTACTCCTTGGGCGTGATGGCGTAGTGGATGCTCGCGCCGGTGAGGCCCAGGACGCAGGAGACGGCCGCCAGCTTCCAGTGGCGGCGCAGCATGCCGATGTATTCGCCGAGGTTGAACTCGGATTCGGCCGGGGGGGCGAGGTCCGGCTCGTCCAGCATCGGGACAGGGGCAAGGGGGCTCAAAAGAAGGACTCCTTGACGACGATCACGTCGCCCTGTTTCAACTCCACGTCGGGGGCCTTGCCGGCGACGATCTTGTTGTAGTCCACGGTGAGCTCCTGCGCGGAGTCCGCCCGCTTGATCTGGATCTTGCCTTTCGCCGCCCGGTCGGTCATGCCGCCCGCCTGCGCCAGCGCCGTCAGCAGGGTGATGCGCTCGTTGCTCTTGAAGGACAGCGCCCCCGCCCTCTCCACCTCGCCCAGGCAGTAGATCGTCACTTGCACGCTGACCGGGACGTTGATGAGGTCGTTGGCGAAGATGGGGATGTTGACGCTCGGATCGCCGCGCACCAGGAGGTCGTTGACGGAGATCGTCACCTGGTCGGACAGGCCGTTGTCGGCCCGGCGCAGGACATGGACGACGCCGCCGTGGCTGTCGGCCAGGCCGCCGGCGGCGGTGAGAGCCTCCAGCAGGGTCCAGCGGCCGGAGAATCCGAGGTTGCCCGGCTGCTTGACGGCGCCGACCACCGAGATCGGGCGCGAGCGGTACTCCAGCACCTGCACGTCCACCGAGGCCTTCTGCATGTACTTCTCTTCCAGGAGCTTCTTGAGGGCCAGGCCGACCTCGGCGGTGGTCTTGCCGGCCACCGGCACGTCGCCCAGCAGCGGCAGGTTGATCTGCCCGGCCTCGGTGACCCGGCGCTCGCCGTTGAGCTTGTTGTCTTCGTAGACGCGGATATCCAGGAGGTCCCTGGCGCCGACCCGGTAGGCTGGCTCTTTGCCCTGCGCGGCCGCCAGCGCGGACAACGCCAGCAGCATGATCCAGAAATGAACCGCTATCTTCTTCATGATGCTTGTTTTACTTCTGTCTTCCATGATACCGCAACGGCGCCCCGGGGTCCAGCGCGTCGTCAGAGGAGGCCGCCGAGGGCGATCGTGGTCCCCAGAGAGGTGTAGGTGCGGTCGCCGCCGGGCAGGTTCGAATCGAAGCGCGAGCGCACGCCGTTGAGCTGGAAGGAGAGGAAGCGGCCCAGCGGGAACGTCAGCGATCCGCCGTAGGAGGTGACATCCTCCTGGCGCGGCGGAGTCAGCGGCGAGAAGGTGAAATAGTCATTGGCCCCTCCTTCGGCGAAGACCCGGAGGCTGGCCCGGCGGCCGGCGCCGATGCCCACGAAGACCCCGAGCCGCTCGTCCTGCAGATAGGAATAGAGGGGGGAGATGGTGTACGCCAGGGTGCGGCTGGCGTATACGCCGGTGCTGCTCCTCCGGCCACCCTTCACCGCGACCTGGGCGCTGCCGGTGATGCGGTCGTAGGGGACGAAGAACGCTCCCCTGCGCGCCTCCAGGGAGCGGTCCGCCAGGTCGAACCCGGCCTCCAGGCGGTTGCCCCGGAAGCGGACCTCGGCGATGGGTGCGGTGCCCTCGTTGGAGCGATCCGCCAGCCCGCGGACGCGGTCGAAGTCCACCTCCGAGATCTCGGCGCCGAGGCCCAGAGTCCATTCCTGGCGGGGGCGCCACCGCAGTCCGGCGCGGAGGACCCGCTCCTCGCGGTCGAGGCGGCCCAGCTCCTGGAATCGTGGGTCGGTCAGGTCCTCCACCAGGTTGTCCTGCTGCTCCACGGAGAAGGTGGTGAAGGCGGAGAAGGCGCCGGTCAACTGGAGCTCGGCCTGGATCTGGCCGCCGTCGCTGCGCGAGCTGACCGGCGTCGGCACGTCCGGGGTGACGATCTTCAGCTCCTGCTCCCGGCCGGCGATCACCTCCAGGGTCAGACGGTTGAAGAAGCCGTGGAAGCCCAGGAGATAGGTGCCGTTGAGCTGGCGCCGTTCCTCCTGCCGGGCCCACCAGGTGTACTCCGGCAGGACCTGGAGGGACCAGGCGGCCTTGGAGCCGTTGCGCAGGTAGGCGCGGAAGCCGGCGCCTACGCTGGCGGTCACGTCGTCCGGCGATTCGGCGCCGTTCTCGAAGAAGTTGCGGACGTAGGCGAGATCGCTGATGGAGGCCCAGGGGGTGATCCGCAGCGGACCCAGGTGGTAGCGCGCCGCCTCGATCTGGCGCTCGAGCTCTTCCCGGCGGTCCTCCGACTCCTGATCCGGCCCGCCGGGCGGCGTATACTGGAGGAATTGAGCCCCGGCCCCCCCAGCGACCAGCCAGAGGAAGAGGAACAGGATCATCGGACGTATGGTCTTGAGGCGCATGATCTCCCCCCGGCGGGCAGGCCCGTGATGAGCGACGGCTCCGCTGTCGAACGCTTTCGGAGTGGCGCCATGATACGTCATCCCGAGCGGCTTCTCGCCGGCTGGCTCGTGCTCCTCCTGCTGGCGGCGCCGCTCCCCTTCGGCGGCGTGACTCCCTGGGCTGCGGCGTTGCTGCGCGGCTTCTCCCTGGTCGCGCTGATCCTGGCCGCCCTGGCCCTGGATCGACCCGCGGTCCTGCGGCCGGCGGCTCCGGCGGCGGCTCTCGCGGGCATGGCCCTGCTCGGCCTGCTCCAGTGCGCGCCGCTGCCGGCCGGCCTCGCCGCGGCCCTCTCGCCGGAGCATGTCCAGTTGCGGGACCAGGCCGCCGGCCTCGCCGGTTCGCCCATCCCGGCGCGGCTGACCCTGACGGCCACGGCCACGGCGGCGGCGGCCCTCGCATGGGCGGCGGCGGCGGCGGCCTTCGTGGCCGCGGCGGTGGCGGGACGGCGGCGCGAGCTGCGGCGCTGGCTGGGCGGCGCGGTCCTGGCCGGAGCGCTCTTCCAGGTCTTCTTCGGCGCCCGCGACTGGTTCGCCCGCGCGACCACGCTCTGGGGCGTCGACCTGGGGGCTTCCGCCACCCGCCTGCGGGGCACGTTCGTCAATCCCAACCACCTGTCGGTCTACCTGGAGATGGCCTTGCCGCTGGCGTTCGCCTGGGGTTGGTGGGCCGCCCGCCGGAGCGCCGAGAAGGGCCGGCTCGAGCGCCGTCTGCTGCTGGTGATCCCGCCCTTCATGCTCTGGCTGACGCTGTTCGCCGGCCTCTCCTTCACCAGCTCCCGGGCCGGGCTGCTGGCGGCCCTGGCGGGGGTGACCGTCCAGGGCCTGCTGATCGCTCGCAACCAGGGGCGCTGGTGGGCCGCGCCGCTGGGCGCCCTGGTGGCCCTGGCCGGCGTCGTGCTGGCGGCCTGGTTGGGCCTGCGGCAGGGGGGGCTGGGCCGGCTCCTCACCACCTCGGTCTGGGACGTGAGCCTCGGCTCCCGGATGCGCGAATACGCGGCGGCGCTGGAGCTCTGGGGACGGTTCCCGGTCACCGGCATCGGGCTCGGCGCGTTCCGCGACGCCTTCCCCCTGGTGCAGCCGGCCGACGTCTGGGGCGCGCTGTGGCACCCCCACAGCGACCTGCTGGAGGTGCTGGTCACGGCGGGTCTGGCGGGCGCCGTGATCCTGGCGGCGGGGCTCTGGGCGCTGCTCCGGCGGCTCTTCGCGGTCCTGCGCGACGGCGGGCGGTCCGAGGACCGGGCGGCGGCCCTCGCCGCCCTGGGCGTGCTGGCGTCGGTGGGGCTCCACGCGGGCCTGGACTTCGGCCTCACCATGCCGGCCAACTCGCTGACCCTGGCGGTCCTGCTCGGCGGGGTGACGGCGGCCCGGGTCCGGAGCGGCTCAGCGCAGCTCGACGGCGCCCGGGAGGATCCGCCCGCCGTCCCGAGCGCTGATCTCGAGGATGTGGATGCCCGGCCGCAGCGCCGCCTCCGCGCGCAGGGCCGGGGGGTGGCCGGGGAGCGCCGGCCGGACCGGAAATCCGCCCAGGGAAGCGCCGTCGAGCCGTAGCTCCACCACCGTTCCCTTCTCGGGGATCTCGTCGAGCTGGACCGCCAGGCCCGTCGCCGGCTCGCCGAGGACCATCTCCAGCCGGGGCGTGCCTTTGCGCCACGTCCATACCGTGGCGGGCCAGGAGCGCCGCGAGAGGTCGGCGAGGCGCGCCTGGGCCTTGGCCGCGGCGCCGGGGTCGCCGGCCGCCGACTCCACATCGGCGCTGGCCCGCCAGAACAGGGCGCGGTTCCTCCACGCCGGGCTGACCAGGGCGAGGGCTTCCCGGGCCTCCTCGGTCCGCTCTCGGGCGGCGAGCAGGCGGGCCTTGGCGATGAGGTAGGGGGCCCAGGGCTCGGTCCCCATCCCCTGCGTCCGCCGTTCGTAGAGGGCGGCGCGGTCCGGATCGTCCGCGAACAGGGCGGCCAGGGCCGCCTGGGGCGGGGCCTGGTCGTGAACCAGCCGCGAGAGGCGTTTGAGAGTGGCTGGCTTCAGGTCGCAGCCGGCGAGCTGGCAGCGTTCCAGGGCGCGGTCCAGGTGGGGCTCCAGGAGCTCGGCCGTGCCGCTGCTCAGGGGGCCGGGGGGGCAGCGCTCCAGCGCCTGCTCGACCAGGCCGAGATAGCGGGCCTCGGGCCGCGCCCGCTGGATGATGGCGAGGTAGAGCATCCGGGCTCCCTCCATGTCGCCGCGGGCGCGCAGGCGGTCCGCCGCCAGCAGGTCGCGGTGGAGACGGGCCAGCAGGGTCTCCTCCTGGCGCTCCCGCGCCGCCGCGAAGCCGTCCAGGTCGCCGCGCTGGATGTAGGCCTGGGCGACCTTCTCCCACGCCGCCGGGTCGTCCGGCAGCACGGAGAAGACCTCGCGGCGGCCGGCCGCGGTGTCGAGCCAGGGTCCGATCAGCCGTCCAAGGTCGTCCGGATCGCGGAAGACCTCGGCGAGCAGGCCGCGGGCGGTCTGCCGCTTGGCCGGCGAGAGGGCGGGCCAGACCTCCAGGTAGGCGGCGGCCAGGAAGCGCGCCGGCTCCCGGCGGGCCGGGGCCAGGCGCAGGGCCGCCTCCAGGGGGGCCTCCCACTCGCGGTACCGCTGGAAGAGCCGGGGATCCCTGGATTGCGCCCAGCCCAGATAGGTGGCCGCCCCCAGCACCATGGACGCTTCCCAGGAGGCCGGACGCCGGGCCAGGATCTCCCGCGCCTGGCCGGCGGTCTCCTCCATGCGCTCCGCGCTCTCCCGGGCGGCGCGCCCGGGCTCGACGCCCTGATGCCGGCCGGGGTCGAGCTCCGCCGCCAGCACGGCCCGGGCCGCCCGCAGGCGCACCCTTTCCGGATCCGGCTCGCGCCCGAGAGCCGAGGCGTCCCGGGTCACCCCGGCCCGCTCCAGCCACTGGTAGGACTCCTCCCGCGCGTGCCGCAGCGCGTGGTCCTGGACGATGGTGAGCAGAGAGAGACCGATCCCCGCCAGGGCGAAGCCCAGGCGCAGGGCTGGAGTGGTCCAGGTCTCGGAGGGCATGGGTGAGAAGATCGTAACCCGGTTTTTCCCCTGGGAGCGCCGGCGTCCCGCCGGCAACAAACTAAAACCAGTAAGTCTGCCGGCGGGACGCCGGCGCTCCCAGGGGT
>DASVAS010000025.1:0-119917 GCA_036376245.1 Thermoanaerobaculia bacterium
ACCCGGGAGACATGCGGCATTTCCCGTAGGGCAGAGCGCCTGGCCTGGGAGGTTTGCGGCATCTTTTGCGACATATGCGGCACGGCCCGCAGGATATGCGGCTTTCCCTACAGGTCGGAAGGTCCGTCCCGGGAAGTTTGCGGCATCGTTCGTGGGGTATGCGGCTCAACCCGCGGGGCGGAGCGCCGCCCCCAGGAAGCTTGCGGCAAGAATCCGTGCGTCAGGAGGTCCCGGTCTTGAGGCGGCCGCCCTCGTGCTCGGAGGGATCGGTGCCGTGCTTGTTCAGGTAGAGGTCGAGGACTTTCTTCGTGTCCCCGTCCGCGCGGATACGGCCGTCGTCTAGCCAGATGCAGCGCGTGCAGTTCTTGGCGATGGCGGGGAGCGTGTGCGAGACCAGCAGGACCGTGGCGCCGGCGTCGTGGAACCGCTGGATGCGCTCCTCGCACTTGTCGGTGAAGGTGGCGTCGCCCACGGCGAGCACCTCGTCGAGGATCAGGATGTCCGGCACCCAGGCGGTGGCGATGGAGAAGCCGAGGCGGGCCTGCATGCCGGAGGAGTAGTTCCGCAGCGGAGAACGGATGAAGTCGCCCAGGCCGCTGAACTCCACGATCTCCTCGACCTTCTCCTGGATCTCCCGCTTGCTGTGACCCAGGAGCAGGGCGTTCAGGTAGACGTTCTCCAGGCCGGTGAGCTCGTAGTCGAAGCCGGCGCCCAGCTCCAGGATGGGGGCGAGGCGGCCGTTGACGGTCGCCTTCCCCTTCGAAGGCTTGAGCACCCGGGAGATCACCTTGAGCAAGGTGCTCTTGCCGGCGCCGTTGCGTCCCACGATCCCCAGCGTCTCCCCCTGCCGCACGGTCAGATCGATCTCCTTCAGAGCCCAGAGCTGCTCGTACGAGAGGGCGCCGCGAAGGAGGTGGATGGCGTACTCCTTCAGGGAAGGGATGCGCTGCTTGGCCAGGCGGTACGAGAGGGAGACTCCCTCCAGGCGGATGCTGAGGTCTTCCATCAGACGTAGAAGGGGATCCGGTCGCTGCTCCGCCGGAAGACGAAAGCGCCGATGATGAAGACCCCCAGCGCGATCCCCAGGCAGACGGTGAGATGGGTCAAGGGCGGGACCTCCCCCTGGTAGATGGGATCCCGGAACACCTCCAGGATCGACCGCACCGGGTTGAAGCGGACCCACGCGATGTAGGGCGTGTTCTCCAGGATCGACATGGGATAGAAGACCGGCGTCAGGTACATGAGGATCGAGAGCAGGACGCCGATCATCTCCACGACGTCGCTGAAGAAGACCGCCAGCGGCGAGAGCAGGAGGCCCGCGCCGAGAGTGAAGATGGCCGCCAGCAGGATCGCCACCGGCAGGAACAGGAGCGCCGGGGTGAAAGGGTGTTTCATCACCAGGAGGATGGCGAACAGCGGCACCAGGGCGAGGCAGAGGTTGATGACGCCCGAGATCACGGTGGCGAGAGGGAAGACCTCCCGCGGGATCGGCAGCTTGCGGAGGAGCAGGGCGTTGCCCCGCAGGCTGTTCATCGACGCCACGATGCTCTGGCTGAAGAAGTTCCAGAAGAGGATGCCGGCCAGGGCGTAGACGGCGTAGTTGCCGTAGACCATCTCGAAGCGGAAGATCGAGCTGAAGACCACCTGCAGCACCAGCATCATCAGGAGCGGCTGGAGCATGGTCCAGAGGAAGCCGATCGCCGAGCGGCGGTAGCGCACCTTCAGCTCCCGGGAAACCAGGGCGAAGATCAGGTCGCGGTAACGATAGAGCTCGCGCATCGGGGGGAGAGTCTATCCCAGCCTCTCCAAGGCGTCCCGCATCACCCGATCCTCCTCCCGCCATGTCCCCCGCCGCCCGCCGGTCACGAACGGCCGCGCGATCCCCCGCGAGGCGAGGCGCAGGCGGGCGCCGGCGCGCAGGGCGGCCTCGGCCCGCATGGCCCAGGCGGGGCCGTGATGCTTGCGGGCCCAGCGCAACAGGTCGCTCCACAGCAGCTCCAGGTTCTGCCGGCGCCGGGCCCCTGGAGCGCGGCCGATGGTGGCGCCGTGATGGTGGAGCACCCGGAGCTCCGGCCGGATCTGCACCTTCCAGCCGGACCGGCGGACGCGCGTGCAGAGATCGAGGTCCTGGGCGTAGAAGCGGAACCCCTCGTCCAGGGGGCCCGCCGCTTCCCAGGTCTCCCGCCGCACGGCCAGCGCGGCCCCGGTCACCCAGTCCACCCGCGTCGGGCGCCGTGGATCGAGGGGCTTGGCGCGGCGGTAGAAGGGGAGGTGCTCCAGCAGGGCGGGCGCGCCGCTGCTCAGGGCGAAGAACCAGGAGAGGGTCGGCTCCCGGCCGCCGCTCCACTGCGGCGAGCCGTCCGGATAATGGAGGAGCCCTCCCGCGATCCCCAGCTTCGGCTTCCGCCCGAAGACGGCCAGCAGCGCCTGCAGGCTCCCGGGCTCCACCTCGGTGTCGCTGTTGAGCAGGAGGAGGATGCCGCCGGTTGCCCGCGCCATCCCCAGGTTCACCGAGCAGGTGAACCGGGCCGGGGTCTCGTTGCGCAGGAGGATCGCCTCCGGATGACGCTCCCGGATCGCCTCCGCCGTGCCGTCCCCGCTGGCGTCGTCCACCACGATCACCTCCATCCCCGGCACGGCGGAGCGGAAGAGCGCCTCCAGGCAGCGGAGGGTCAGCTCCCGCGTGTCGTGCGTGGGGATGACGACGGAGAGCGGCGGGCGCATCGGAAGAAGAATATCCCGGTTTCCCAAACGCCTCCTTTCCGTGTCTCGTAGAACGTGTAGCATCCGCAGCACTGACCGCAAGGGAGGGCGCATGAGGAGAGGACTGCCGCCGCTGGGATGGAGCCTTCTGCTGGGGCTGCTGCTGTGCGGGAACGCCGGCGCCCAGGGAAAGCCGGAGCCGCGGATCGCCTTTGAGGACGAGGCCGTCGTGGCGAGCGGCCTGACGCCGGGCAAGACCGTGGCCTGGTTCGGGGTCGAGCGGATCGTCGATCCCGATCTCGCGGCGGAGCTCGTGCAGCACTCCAACGCGAAGACCGCCGGGGCGGACGGCGTTTCGCGGCTCGAGCTCAAGCACCCCGTGGCCCAGCGTTCTCTCTGGGTGGCGGTGGACGTGGAGACCGGCGACTTCGTGGTCGCATCGCCGGACGGCTACCAGATCCGCCGCCGTCCCCGGCCCTCGCGGCTGGCGGCGGGGCAGGGAGGCCGGCCTGATGAGATCGAGGACGGACCTTCCTACCTCTTCGGCCTCATGGTCCGGCCCGGAGAGGGCGCCTGGATCTTCCGCGGCGGCGACGGCGCTCCGCTGGACGCCGACGGCGAGACCGACGGCCGCGTCCGCTTCGCCCTGGACGGCCTGGAGCCGCTGCCGGGAAGCCCGGCGCCCCCGGCCAGGACCCGGGGAACCGACCTCTGGTTCGTGGTCGATCTCCTGAAGATGCAGATCGCCGTCCACAAGGGAGGGGCGGCCCTATGATCCGGTGGGCCATCCTTGCCCTGGTCCTCGGATTGGCCTGCGCGGCCCCCGCCGCCGCGGAGGTCCATCCCAACACCGCCCCGGGCTTCCCCGTCGAGCAGTCCTTCCACGTCGGCGAGATCGACAACGTCAACCTCTTCAACGGCGGCCTGACGCTGACGCTCCCCATCGGCGGCTCCTATCCCGTCAACGGCGGGCTCTCCTACGGCCTCAAGCTGGTCTACAACGCCAATCCGTGGACCTTCTCTACGATCACGATCGTGCAGCCGAATGGAACGGAGACCAAGAACCCGATCGCGGACGCGACGGCCTGTTCCAACGCGGGCCTGGGATGGCGCGTCTCGCTGGGGGAGTTCCAGCCCCCGTGCCAGCAGCCGGACGGTATGGAGCAGCTTTCTCCTCACATCTATCAGGATGAAAACGGAACCGATCACCTCTTCTATCCGACCCTGCATGAAGGGGATCCCGAGGACGCGCCCCTCGCGGGGGTGTCGCAGATCCTCTACACCCGGGACGGCAGCTACCTGCGGCTGAAGGTTCTTTCGAACGGAGGGCGGAAGCTGGAGTTTCCCGATGGGACCGTGCGCACGTTCGACACCGAAGGGCGGCTGACGGAGATCCGCGACCCGTTCAACAACGTCGTGACCGTCGCCTATCTCCTGGAAGATGGGAATCCGTCCTTCTTGCGGGAGACCACGGCCCAGTGGGTGATCTCGGACAGTCACAACCGCGTCCAGCGCGTCTTCTTCACCTTCGGCGTGCCGGACTATCCGGACTGGGGACTGCCGATCGTCGACCGGATCGAGCTGGCTTCGCTCAACAATGGAACCGCCATCTATCAGTTCGGCTACGAGTCGCGGACGATCGGCCGGGCGTGTCCGAGCAACGACGAGTTCCTCAAGACCACCCGGGTGCCGCTGCTGACCAGCGTCACCCTGCCGGACGGCTCGGCCTGGAAGACCTCGGCGGACACCGGCTACGTGACGGCTCTGCCCGCGGGCACCGCCCGCTGCACCGATCACGCGGCCAATCTCACGTCCTGGACCCTGCCGACCCTGGGCCGGCTGGAGTGGACCTGGCAGACCTGGCGGTTCCCCCAGATCTCACAGAAGAATTTCCTCAACCGCAATTCCGGCGTGGCATCGCGGACCATGCGCAACCCGGACGGCGTCGTGATCGGAACCTGGAGCTACGCGCAGGCTCCCGAGCCGGGCCAGACCTACAACGACAGCCGCGAAGTTTCGACGACGGTCACCGATCCGCTCCTGCACAAGACGGTCCATTACTTCTCGGTCGCTCAGGACGCCAACGAGAGCGCTACGGGCTGGAGCCTGGGCGATTACAGTCTGCCGTTCACCCGCCGCCTTCCGCTCACGGCGGGTGGAGCGACGCTCAACCTCTCGCGGCAGGTCTTCACAGCGGGCTCGCCGAACAACGCCGTCCGATCCGAGTACGTGCTGTACGAGCGGGAGCTGTTCGGACCGTCGGCTGGCACCACGATCGCCGGGACAGCGGACAACGCCAACCGCAACCGCCGCATGGTGCGGAGCCGGACCGTCTACGACGACGACGGCTCGACCTTCGCGGGAGTGATCTCTTCCGACTTCGACGGCCTGGGCCATTACCGCCGGCAGGAGACCGAAGGCAACTTCCCGGGCTCGAACACCCGCGTCCAATTCGGCAACTACAACCCGGCGCGGGGGACCTACACGATCAACCCGGTCACCGGCGCGGGCTCCGGCTACAACCTCCATCCCGCGGGCTCGGCCTGGGTGCTGGAGACCATGACCCAGATGTGGGAGCAGGAGGCGGGGACCACGGCCTACACCGACCTCTGCTACGCCGCCAACTCCGCGACCGTCAACCGGAAGCGGATCCGCCGTCAGGAGGCGCAGGGCAACAAGGACCTGATCACGATCTATGGCCTGCAGAATGGAAACGTGACCAGCGAGAGCTTCTACGGCGGCGACGCGCAGACGGTCTCCTCGGGCGACCTCTGTACGCTCACGCTGCCGGCGGCGCCTGAATATCAGATCAATCACACCTGGCTCTACGGCGTCCGCAAGACTTCGCAGTACTCCGGGACCGGCCATTTCCTCCTCGACAACACGCTCGATTTCAACACCGGCCTCGTCACCTCCAGCGCCGACAGCGCGGGCCTCGTCACCAACTACGAGTACGACGCGCTGGGCCGCATGACCTGGTCGAAGCCGCCTTCGACGCACGGCGGCTGGACGCAATTCGTCTACACGCCCGCCAATCCCGCGGGAAGCCAGCGGGCCAGCGTGACCGTGCGCCGGCGGGGGAACGGCAGCAAATCGGCGCCGATCCTGGCGGTGGACCTGCTGGTGTTCGACTACTTCGGCCGCGTCTATCAGGAGCAGAAACAGCTTCCGGGCAGCCTTTTTACCAAGCGCGAGACGCTCTACGATCAGGCCGGAAACAAGGCTTCGGTCTCCGAATGGACCACGGGGAACCCCACCGACAAGACGACCTTTTCCGGCTACGACCCCTTCGGCCGGCCGGGAACGATCACCGCGGCGGACGGCCAGAGCGTCCTCCTGACCTACAGCGGCACGCGCCAGGTCCAGAGAAAAGTCCACATCGCCACGGGGCAGGGAGCCGTGTCCCAGGCTACGGCCACGGAGATCTACGACCGTCACGGCCGGCTCCACTCGGTCACCGAGCCCTCGGGCGCCGGCGGCGCGGACGTCACCACCACCTACGGCTACGACGTCGGCAACCGGCTCTCGTCAGTCTTCACGCCTGCTTCGGTGGGAGGCGTGAACGTCCAGCAGACCCGGAGCTTCACCTACGACCGGGCGGGCCTGCTGCTCTCCGAGACCCATCCGGAAAAGGGCGCGGCCGGCAACGGCGCCGTCAGCTATCCCGGCTACGACTCGCGGGGGCACGTGCTGCGCAAGACCGACGGCCCGAACGACCTGACCTTCTCCTACGACAAGGCCGAGCGCCTGCTCCAGGTCCAGGAGGTCTCGACCGGAAGGCTGCTGAAGAGCTTCACCTACGCCACGGCCAACGGGGGAGCCGCCGACTGGAGCCAGGGCAAGCTGCGGCAGGCCAGCAGGTACAACTACGTCACCCTGGGAGGGGCACCCTACACCCTCCAGATCGCCGAGACCTACACCTACGGCGGCGTGGACGGCCGGGTCTCGCGCCGGGACACGGCGGCCTACGTCAACGGCAGCACCTCTCCCAGCGAGTCGTTCACCCAGAGCTTCGCCTACAATGCCCTGGGCCTGACCTCTTCGCTGGACTACCCTCGCTGTACCCACGCGGGCTGTGTGCAGCCTGCGGAGTTCGTGGACGTGCCGGCTGGCCATCCGGACCGCATCGAGATCGAAGCGATCCACCCGCAGGTGACCACGGGTTGCGGCGGGCCGTACTACTGCCCGGATGGCGCCGTCACCCGGGGGCAGATGTCCGTGTTCCTGCTGAGCGCCAAGGAAGGGCCGGGCTACACCCCGCCCGCCTGTGTGACGCCGATGTTCATGGACGTGCCCTGCTCGAGCTCCTTTGCGCCCTGGATCAATGAGATGGCCCGGCGGGGCATCACCGGCGGTTGCGGCGGCGGCAACTACTGCCCGGAAAATCCGGTGACCAACGAACAGATGGCGGTCTTTCTGATCGCCACGCTCGGGATCTCTCCCTCGCCCTGCACCGTGGCGCCGTTCACGGACGTACCCTGCGCCAGCGTGTACGCGGCGTTCATCGCCGAAGAGGCTCGCCGGCAGATCGCCAGGGAGTGTGAGGCCGGCAAGTTCTGTCCGACAGGAGTCGTCACGCGGGCCAAGATGGCGGGGCTTCTCACGAGAGCCTTCGACATCCCCGTGGCCGCCGATCCGGCGACGGCGAGGACGATCCCCTTCACCTATAGCTCGGGCCTGTTGACCTCGGTCGGCTCCGGAGGGGCCTACGGGACGCTCTCCTATCATCCGAACCTGCTGGTTTCGCAGGTGACTCACGGCAACGGTGTCACCGAGACCCAGGGCAACGATCCCGCCGGTATCCGGCGCCCCTCCTCGCTTGGCGCCTCGGGCCCTTACGCCTCCTGGAGCTCCGGGACGTACAGCTACGACGGCGCGGGAAACATCAAAGCGATCGGCGCCGCCTGGTTCGCCTACGACAAGGTCAGCCGTCTCGTCTCGGCCACCCTCTACGACGGCCCTACCGGTGGCGGCAATCAAAGGCAGCAGAGCTACACCTTCGATCCCTTCGGAAACCTGACCAACATCGCCGGCTCTCCAGGCCGCTCGATCCCCACGAGCGCGCAGACCAACCGCCTGAACAGCCCGGGATCGTCCTACGACGCCGCCGGCAACCTGAAGACCTGGAACGGAGCCGTCTACGAGTACGACCGGTTCAATCAGATGTCCCGCATGACCTCGGGTGGGGAGGATTGGATCTACCTCTACACCGCGGACGACGAGAGGATCTGGTCTTACAAGGCGGATGGCACCTTCTCGCGCTGGACGATCCGCGACCTCGGCGGCAAGGTCCTCCGCGAGTACCAGAACAAGGCCGGAGTCTGGAGTCTCGGGACGGACTACATCTACCGCGACGGCTCCCTCCTGGCCGCCGAAACCCCCACCGGCCGGCGCCACTTCCACCTGGATCACCTGGGAACCCCGCGCCTGATCACCCGCGGCTCTGGTCATCAAGCGGCGTACCATGTCTACTACCCCTTCGGAGAAGAGCTGACCGCCTTCAACCAGGACGCCGAAAGGATGAAGTTCACCGGGCATGAGAGGGATCTCAACAGCCCGGCGGGGGCGGGGGATGATCTGGATTACATGCATGCGCGGCATTGCAGCCCGGTGACGGGGCGGTTTTTGAGTGTGGATCCGGTGCTTGGCCGGCCTAAACACCCGCAAAGCTGGAATCGCTACTCCTATGTGATTGGGAGCCCGCTGAAATATATTGATCCTGACGGACGATCGATATGGTCGACAGTTTTCAAAATCATCCGCCACGCTCCTGATGGAACTCGGCGAGTCATCACTACTGTTCGAGAACTATCTAAGCGAAAAGCAGTTGAGAAAACCAAACGAGCGCTCGATAAAATCGACAACCGTCAACGAAGCCAGGGTGTCAAACGTGTCGTACGAGCGGAGACGGATAAGGCGCAGGACGCCATGGCCAAGCAGCTTTCAACAAATAAGAAGAGCCGAGGGCCGGAGAAATCTGGAGGAAAGGATAACCCCCGTTACCCAATGCACTCAAACCCAGATAAAGGTCCGTATGAAGACGTTCACGTTGAGAGCGACCAGAGTGTTCTCAGTGTAACCGCAGTTGCTGCTACTCTAGGTGAAATCTTCGCCCCTGCAACGTCAGGCGTAAGCGAATCGGAGGAAGCAACGCCAAGCGAGCTTGCTAGCGCCGCAGCTTGGGATATCACAAGTGCGCTCGATCCAATTGGCATAACAGACGCGATAAACTGGTACTTCGATATTGATTAGCTATCTTACCCGGAGGTTTCAACATGAACGGATGGGATGTGTCCGCAGATACTCCTCTGGAAGCGATATTTACGTGGTGCTCAGAGAAGAGAGGTGTGGATCGACTCCTGCTCTCAGCCCGGCTTGACAAGGAAAAAAAACGGCCAACGCTTTTAAGGCCAACGCTGAGTGAAACAGTTGATCAGATCTTCGGCGATCATCTTTTAAGCACGAGGATGGTAAAGAGGTGGCCTGGGACGGAGCTTTACGGCCACAAAGGCGTCGTCTTTCTCGTAGCCTTCGATCCGACGCTCATCAGCTCCATGGCTCAGGTTGGAACTCTTCTTTCCAACTGGAGACATAATAATAATCCTCCACTTCCCGAGGACCCCTGCCTGTTCCGCCAAGGAGACGAATGGCCGGTGCTTGTCACCGTTACACACGAACGCGATGCATGGATTCTCTCCGATGAGAGACCACCGTTCTGTTCAGGAGAGCCGTTTGTGTTCAAGCCGGATAATCTGCTCGTACCGCCGGCGAGCGAGGGTTTTGTTGGCCCGTGAGTGCCGGCACGCCGGGCCGCTCGATTCCCACGAGCGCGCAGACCAACCGTCTGAACGGCGTGGGCTCGTCCTACGACGCCGCCGGCAACCTGAAGACCTGGAACGGAGCCGTCTACGAGTACGACCGGTTCAATCAGATGTCCCGGATGACCTCAGGCGGGGAGGATTGGATTTACCTCTACACCGCGGACGACGAAAGGATCTGGTCCTACAAGGCGGATGGAACCTTCTCGCGCTGGACCCTCCGGGATCTTGAAGGCAAGGTGCTCCGGGAGTACCAGAACAAATCCGGCGTCTGGAGTCTCGGGACGGACTACATCTACCGCGACGGCTCCCTCCTGGCCGCCGAAACCCCCACCGGCCGGCGTCATTTCCATCTGGATCACCTGGGAACCACGCGCCTGATCACCCGCGGCTCTGGTCATCAGGCGGCGTACCACGTCTACTACCCCTTTGGAGAAGAGCTGACCGCCTTCAACCAGGACGCCGAAAAGATGAAGTTCACCGGGCACGAGAGGGATCTCAACAGCCCGGCGGGGGCGGGGGATGATCTGGATTACATGCACGCGCGGCATTGCAGTCCGGTGACGGGGCGGTTTTTGGGGGTGGATCCATACTTCGATCTCGAAGAGGCAACAATGAGGCCCCAAATGTGGAATCGTTACGCATATGTACAGGGTAACCCACTAGCTAAAACTGATCCCAATGGAAGATTCGAAAGAAACATGTATGATTCGTATTATAGACCAGTACAGCGGGAAACACGGGAGAGGGAACAGCGGCAGCAGAAGGCACTCAAGGCCATAAGAAGCCTTCAACAAACCACAGCTTGGAAAAACGCCACGCCGACACAGCGCTTCGAGTTGCTAATTCAGACTGCAGCGAAAAACACGAAGGGTAATAATGAGGCCATTGCGGCGGCATTCTCAGCTGTCAGTAGAAGTGGGCCTTTTGGATTCTCGGTTCGCAACGATTTAGCCGGAATAGTTATTCCAGCAGGCAAGAATCACGGCAGTGCGACAGGTGCCGATAAGACCGAACATCTTCTAAAAAATGCGGAACTCGCCATGTCTCTCGAGAATTCCGCCGCCGGCAGAAATCTCCTGATAGCTTTCGGTGATCTCCTCGAGACAATGCAGCCACGCCTTCCCGGCGGAGGTCAATCTGATAAGGGTGATATGGAAGCAAACAGAGCCGGTGTTGGGTTTGGGCTTGCCATAGAACAAGGTAAAGTAGATCTGACTAAGTTTACTATTGGTGATATTCCCTAGGGCAGAGGGCATTGATGAAACGTCTATTACTGGGTGGCTTCCTTACGCTTTGCGTTTTGCTTGTTAGTGACTATATCGTCGCCAGTGCCCAAAGTAGGGCGTTACGGGCACGCCTAGGCCATGAAGATGTGCTATGGGTGCTGAATAGCTTGATTCATCCTGGAATGGATCGTAACGAGGTCGAACGCCGGCTCGAAGGGTTCCGAGAGGAGAGGATGTCCACTGCTGACGGCGATGAGTACTGGGTCTCCTACAGGTATTGGTTCGGCTTTATTCCTCCCATAGGAGTTCCAGAAATAAAGTTGCTGGGTGCTATTGAGGTGCGTTACTCGAAAGAAGATTACGTCAAGGAGTCGAGTTATTGGATTAACTAACAATAATAGTAGTATGCCGCTGATGGACCTCCTCGCCTTGCTGGGAATTCTCTCGTTTGCCTATGGCTACCTTATACAACCACAAGGGGAGACTATATGAAAGCCCGATCAGTTAATTTCTTTCTGCTGATTTCAGCAGGGTGCTTACTTATAACGCAGAATAGCTGCAAGCCGATTCAATCCGTACAGGAGAAGCGTCGGGTTATCAATCATCTGGCTCAGACTTATGAGCAGCCTGAGTACGGCATGTGGATGGATGGCAAAGTATATTTTCTTCTCGAGAAACCAGGCCTTAAGATGATACCGGACGGTGGGACTCTAAAGGGCTTAGAGAGGCTAAGGGTCTATAGAGCATCCGTTTGGTTTATACACTGGGCTCCCGAGGAAACTTCCGTGCTCGTCTGGGTGGTAGACAGGCGAAGAGGGCCGCGAATTGGAGTCTTGAAAGGGCCTAAAGAAATTGTTGACAAGTTCCCGGGAGATCTTCGTGGATTTGTATTTGATGGGCCGGAGAAGCGCAGGAATGTGGCTCGTCTTGTAGGAGAAATGGTCAGCGTATTCGCAGGCAAGCGCTCGACTCAGCCATCTGGAGTATTGTCGGAAGGCGACTGTGAGTGGGCTGTTCGCCGCAAGGCCGTTCAGGAAGCAGGGTCTCGCGTCGCAGCGGCCTGCTTTGCCAAAGACGGCTCTCTGGAAAAGGTGGTTTTGCCTCCAAAGCCGAAGGTCGATCTGGGCCAGGTACTCAATCTCTGCAAGCCGTCTGGTTCCTTCGGCTGCCCGCAGTAAGCACAAGCGAGCACTTCCTTCGCCCCTCATCCCCCCGCCCCCTGGCCTGATCCTTGCCCTTTCTCCCTTTCAAGTAGTTGCCGTACACCGCCGCAGCAGGATTGAAGTGCCTGAATCCACGCGGTTTGCGCGCGGGGAGCGGGATTGGCGCCGGACAAGTTTGGTCGGGTGGGGGTGACAGAAATTGTCGAGCGGAGGACTGGAATGGTCTGGAATCTGAGGCGAGCGATCCTGATGGGAGGAATTCTGTCGCTGGCGGCCGGGCCGGCGGCGGCCGCGGTCCCCAGCTTCGAAAGCCGTGATCTCGCGCGGGCGGCGTCCGCGACGGCGGTCGGCGCCAGCGTGCGGCTCGAGAACGTCCTGGAGACCGACAGCGGCGAGACGGCGGCGTTCGTCCTGGAGCGCTTCCAGGTGTTCACGGAGGACGCCCGCATCGTCGTCCACGGCCAGGATGGCGAGACCATCCTGCCGCCGCCCGCCCATACCTACTTCCGCGGCGTGGTCGACGGCCGGCCGGAATCGCGGGTCTTCCTCACGGTCCGCCAGGACGGCTCCGTCGAGGGCGTGGTCAACGACGCCGGCTCCTTCTACCTGATCGGCGGCGAGGAGGCTCCGGCCAAGGCGCTGCGGAACGGGCCGCTGGAGATGCGCCGGGTCGATTCCGTGATGCTGAAGTCGGCCTCGGGTGAAGGCTTCCAGTGCGGCAACGACAAGCTTCCGCCCGCGCCGCCGAGCTTCGACGACCTGGTGGGGGGGACGGCCGGCGCCGAGACGGCTTTCATCGAGAAGGCCAACCCGGCCTATACGGCGCGCGTCGCCATCGAGACGGACTTCGAGTTCTACCAGCTCTTCAACAACACGACGACAGCCACCGTCTACATCGGCAACCTGATCGGCTACTCCTCGACGATCTACGCCGCCGAGATCAACACCTCGCTGGTGGTGTCGTCGGTGAGCCTGTGGACGACCAGCGGCGATCCCTGGACCCAGACGGGCACCGCCTGCGGGCTGCTGGAGTTCGGGAACTACTGGAACGCCAACCGGACCGGCGTCTCGCGGACGATCGCCCATTTCATGAGCGGCAAGAACAACGGCGGCGGCGTGGCCTGGCTGGGCGTGCTCTGCTCCGCCCCCTTCTCGGTCTCCCAGGCCCAACTCGGCGTGAGCTGCCCGGGGCTGGCGTCCTCGGGCAGCTTCGGCGGCGGCTACGGCTTCACCGGCAGCATGGGCGGCGACTTCGACATCAACAATCCCTCGATCGTGTGGGACATCATGGCCGTGTCGCACGAGATCGGCCACAACTTCAACTCGCCCCACACGCACTGCTACGCCAACCTCGGCGGCAACGCGAACCCGGTGGACCAGTGCTACAACGGCGAGTGCGGCGGCACGGGCTGCTCCTGCGCCGCCCAGTCCCTGCCGGGCCCGGCCGGGGCGGGCAGCGGCACCATCATGAGCTACTGCCACCTGAACCGCGGCAGCTACAGCGACCTGTCCCTCACGTTCGGCACCAACCATCCCTACGGCGTGCAGCCCGCGCGCGTGCCGTCGCGGATGTCGAGCCATGTGGTGTCCCGGGCGGCGAGCAACCCGAGCTGTCTGGCGTTCGTCCCGGGTCCGTCGACGATCTTCAGCGACGGCTTCGAATCCGGAAGCAAGTCGGCCTGGCAATGAAGCTCTGGAGGGAAAACTGATGACGGCCGTCCCGGGTCGTGCTGCTTATTGGTCATTTGACATAAGCGCTCGATATCCCCACAATGCGCCCATCTCACCACCTTGGGTGGATGTAGAGCCCCGACCAACCCAGAACCTTACGGGCTGTATGTGTGTGCAGGTCCGTAGAAGGAGAAGTCGATGCATAGGAACTGGGGACGATCGATCTGTATGGGCTGCGTCTTGCTGGCTTCTAGCGGGCCCGCTTGGGCGGCGGGGAGAGCAGGGTTGACGGTCATCGAGAGCCGCGACCTGGGGAGGGCCGCCGCCGCGCAGGGTGGCCGGCTGCGAGTCGAGAACGTCCACAAGGCGGATACGGGAGAGAGCGAGGCGTTCGAGCTGGAGCGCTTCGAGGTGTTCACGGCCGACACCAGGATCACGGTGCACGGCCCGCGTGGCGACGAGGTGCTGCCGCCGCCGGCGAACGCGTACTTCCGCGGCGTGGTGGCCGGCCGGCCGGACTCCCGGGTCTTCCTGGCCGTGCTCCCGGACGGCAGGACGCAGGGGGTGGTGAACGAGGGCGAGGAGAGCTACCTGATCGGCGGCGAGGACGAGCCGGCGGCGAAGGCCCTGGGAGCGCCCCTGGCGATGCACCGGGTCGAGCCCGGGTTCCTCAAGGCATCCCGCGGCGAAGGCTTCGAGTGCGGCAACAGCCTGCTCCCGCCCGTCCGCGACAACCTCGCGGGGCTGGATTTCACCGCGGAGCCTCCCGCGGCGGTCGAGAAGGCCTTGGCGGAGGCGGACACGGCGGCCCTCGCCGCCTACACGGCCCGCGTGGCGATCGAGACCGATTACGAGTTCTACTCCAAGTTCAACAACGCCGCCGCGGCCTCCACCTACATCGGCAATCTGATCGGCTACGCCTCGGTCATCTACACGGCCGAGATCAACACCAGCCTCACCGTCCAGTCCATCAGCCTCTGGACGACCAGCGACGATCCCTGGAACCAGACCACCGGCCTGTGCGGCCTGCTGGAGTTCGGCCGCTACTGGAACAAGAACAAGACGGACGTGTCGCGCACGATCGCCCACTTCATGAGCGGCAGGCCCACGGGCGGCGGCGTCGCCTGGCTCGGCGTTCTCTGCTCCGGAGCGTTCAGCGCCAGCGGCAGTTGCTCGGGGATTCCCACCGACGCTCCCTGGGGGGGCGGCTACGGGTTCACGGGCGGCATGTCGGGCACCTTCAACATCGCCAACCCGACGGTGATGTGGGACATCATGGCCGTCTCGCACGAGATCGGGCACAACTTCAACTCGCCCCACACCCACTGCTACAACGGCGTCGGCGGCAACGCGAGCCCGGTCGACCAGTGCCGCACGGGGGAGAGCGGGTGTTTCGCCGGCACGCAGAGCCTGCCGGGACCCGCGGGCGCGGGCAGCGGGACGATCATGAGCTACTGCCATCTCCTGAGCGGGGGCTTCTCGAACATCTCCCTGACGTTCGGGACGAACCATCCCTACGGCGTGCAGCCCGGGCGGGTGCCGTCGCGGATGAGCGCCTACGTGGCGTCCAGGGCCGCGAGCAATCCGAGCTGTCTCGCCCCCGCCGCCCCGACGGTGCCGGCGATCTTCAGCGACGGGTTTGAATCAGGAGGCAGCGCGGCATGGCACTGAGGGGCTGGAGCGGGCTCCTTGCGGCGGGCGTCCTGGCGCTCGCGGCGCCGGCGGCCGGAGCGCCGTGGCGCGCCGCGCTCCCGGGAGAGCTGGTCACGACCCCGGACGGCGGGGAAGGCGAGATCGTCCGCATCGATCAGGCGGTAGCCCAGGCCCTCCTGGATCTGCCCCCCGGCGCCTCCGTGCCGGTCGCGGACTGGCCGGTGGCCCCCGGAACGCGCCAGGAGGTCGAGCTCGCCCGCTACGAGGTCTACGCCCCGGACGCCCGCATCGTGAAGATCGAGGGGGGCAGGGCGGTCGAGCTGCCGCGCTCGCGGCTGGTTTTTTTCCAGGGGCAGTCGCTGGACGATCCCGGCACCCGGCTGGTGGTCTCCATCGATCCGGAGACGCGTCTCCTGTCGGGCATGGCGATGACCGCCGAGGGGCCGCAGGAGCTGCGGGCGGCGGCCGCCGGCGGCTACCTCGTCTCGGCGCCCTCGGCGCCCCAGGAAAAGTCCGGAGAGCCAGCCTGGACGTGCGGCCAGCAGCAGGACCCGGTGACGGGAGGCGCGCTCGAATCATTGCTCGCTCCCACGAAGACGGGCGCGGCCGCCGGGAAGGCCATCACGTCGCTGCACAGCGCGACGATCGCCGTGGACACCGACAACGAGCTGATGAGCCTCAAATTCGGCAACAACACCGCGGCGGCGACCAACTACATCGCCAACCTGATCGCCCGCATGAACGTCATGTACGAGCGGGACTTCCTGGTGCGGCTGGCGCAGGGTTTCACGGTGCTGCGCGTCTCGACCACCGCCGATCCCTACAACCAGAGCGGGACGGGCGCCGCGGACAGCGCCAAGCTGAACGAATTCTCGAACTACTGGGCGGGCGGCTGCGGCGGGACCTGCAACGGCGTGAGCCGGGCGCTGGCGATGATGCTCTCGGGCAAGCAGTCGTCGAGCTTCTCGGCTTCCGGGATCGCCTGGCTCGACTCGCTGTGCAGCGGGTCCACCGGCTACAGCTTCACCCAGGTTTTCAAGTTCGCCCAGGACACCTCGGCGAACGACGCTTACATCGTGGGGCACGAGCTCGGCCACAACTTCGGCTCGCCCCATACGCACTGCTATTCGCCGCCGATCGACACCTGCTTCCGCGGGGAGGCCTGCTACACGGGTTCTACGAGCTGCCCGGCGCCGACCACGATCAACGGCGTGACGAACGTCACGGGAACGGTCATGAGCTATTGCCATCTGTCGAGCTGCGGGGCGCAGGAGGTCTTCCATCCCCGCACGGTCGAGCTGGTGGCGCCGAAGATCCAGTCCCGCGTGGGCCTGTGCATCCAGCCGCTCGGGCCTCCCAGCGGGATTTTCTCCAATGGTTTCGAAAGCGGCGGGATTCCCGGTCTCTGGAGCGGGAAGACTCCGTAGTAGAATATGAAAAGTCATAAGGAGCGATCGATGACTTCGAATCCCATCCTCGGCCTCCGGCGCGGGCTCGTCCTGGGAGCCGCGCTCGTTTTCGCCGGCGTGGTGGCGGCGGGCGCGAACAGCGTCCAGGTGCCCAACGGCGTCGTCTCGGGCGGCAGTCCGTGCAGCGCGGCCAATCCGAACGCGGCCCGCTTCGGCCAGAGCTGCGGCGCGCAGGTGAGCGTGACGGCGGGCGACACCACGCCGGCGTACCTGCAGGAGAACTCGCCGTCGGGCGAGGGCACCTACCGCGCCCGGTTCTATCTCAACCTGCGGACCCTGCAGATGCAGAGCGGCGAGGAGTTCGAGGTCTTCGCGGCCTATACCGGCGCGGACCCGGCCCCTGGCGCCTCCTCCGGAGTGGCGGCCATACGGCTGATCGTCCAGCAGACGGGCGCCCAGAAGGAGCTCGTGGCGGTCGCCCGGCTCGACTCGGGCACCGAGTTCGAGAGCCCGGCGATCCTCCTGCCGAACGCCTGGCGGGCCGTCGAGATCGAGTGGGCCAAGGCGACGGCCGCCGTGGCCAACAACGGCAAGCTCGACGTCTGGGTGGACGGCACGAAGCGGACGACCAACCTGACCGGCCTCGACAACGACACCCTGACGATCAACTACGCCCGCTGGGGCGCCGTCGCCGGCCTCGACGCCGGGACTTCCGGCACCTTCCGGCTCGACGATTTCTCCTCGCAGCGCAGCGGCTACATCGGCCCCGCGCTGCCGTTCTCGGACAACCCCACGAGCAACTCGTTCTTCCCGTTCATCCAGGGGATCTACGCCGCCGAGGTCATGCCGGGGTGCGCCGTCGGGACGTTCTGCCCGAGCAACGCGATCACCCGCAAGGAGATGGCGCAGTTCCTGTTGAAGGCCAGATACGGTGCCAGCTTCACGCCTCCGGCCTGCACCACGCCGATGTTCAGCGACGTGCCGTGCTCCCATCCCTACGCGATCTGGATCAACGAGATCGCCCGCCAGGGCATCACGGGCGGCTGCTCCCCCGGCATCTTCTGCCCGGACGGCAACATCACCCGCGGCCAGATGGCGGTGTTTCTGATGGTAGCCGTGGGGGCCACGACCACCCCCTGCCCGCCCTCGTCCTTCCTCGATGTCCCGGCCAGCAACTCCTTCTGCCCGTTCATCAACGAGATCGCGCGGCGGGGGATTACGGCGGGTTGCGGCAACGGCAACTTCTGCCCCAACGACCTGGTGCTGCGCGGCCAGATGTCGGTGTTCCTGTCGACCAACTTCGGTCTGCCGACGCACGCGGTGGGGCAGTAGAAGAGCCCTCACCTCCCCGGCCCTCCTCTCCCGACCCCTCCCTCCCTCCCGCACCGGGAGAGGAGGGAGAGGGCTCTCAAGATCTAATATCTCGGCAGTCCGAAGGTGGTGGCGAGGAAGACGGCCATCTGTCCTCGCGTCACGGAGAGGGACGGGCAGTAGTTGCCGCCGCCGCAGCCGCTGGTGATGCCGCGCCGCGACAGCTCGTCCACCCAGGGGGCGAAGGAGCTGGAGCAGGGGACGTCGGCGAACAGGGGGGTGCAGGCGGGCGGGGTGTAGCCCGCGCCTTCCTTCGCCGACAGGAGGAAGACGGCCATCTGTTCCCGGGTGACCGGGGAGTCCGGGCAGTAGTTGCCGCCGCCGCACCCGGTGGCGATCCCCTCCGCGAAGAGCTGCTCGATGTAGGCGGCGGCGAAGCTGCCGGCCGGCACGTCGTTGAACACGGTCCCCGTGGCCGGGGGAGGCACATAACCGGGGCCGTGCTTCGCGGTCAGGAGGAAGACGGCCATCTGCGCGCGGGTGATCTCCGTCTCCGGACAGTAATTGTCACCGCCGCAGCCGCCCGTGATCGCCGCCCCGTAGACCGACTCCACGAAGGCCCAGGCGAAGTGCGTGGGCGGGACGTCGGCGAAGCTGTGCGGCGCGAACCACTGGAGGGTGTCCCCGAAGAGGTCGGTGAAGTAGAGCCGGCCGGTCTCGCTCTCGCCGAAGCTGCTGACGCCGAAGCCGGTGTCGAAGACCTGGGGGCCGGTCCAGGTCCCGCCGGCCCCGCGCACGCCGCGCCAGATCCGGCCGGAGCAGAAATCCCCGTAGATGTAGTTGCCGGTCATGGTGTGGCCCGGGAGGTTGCGGAAGACGAAGCCGCCGGTGACCGAGCAGCCGAGCGAATGGTCGTACTCCAGGATGGGATCGACGGACGTCACGGAGCCGCAGTTGGCGTTGCGGTCGCCGTTGGGATCGCTGTAGTTGTGAGCGCCTTCACGGCAGTCCCAGCCGTAGTTCACCCCTCCCGCGCTCGCGGCGGCCTGGAAGTCGATCTCCTCCCAGGTTCCCTGTCCCACGTCCCCGATGTAGAGGTCGCCCGTCGTCCGGTCGAAGCTGAAGCGCCAGGGGTTGCGCAGGCCGTAGTTCCATACCTCGTTGGCGAAGGGATTGCCGGCCGGGATGCGGTAGTCGCGGTTGGTGTCGGCGGGGAAATCGTCGCCGCTGACGTCGATGCGCAGGATCTTGCCCAGCAGGGTGCCGGTGTTCTGCCCGTTCTCGTCCGGGTCGCCGCCGTCGCCGCCGTCACCGGTGGCGATGTAGAGGTAGCCGTCCGGGCCGAAGGCGAGCTGCCCGCCGTTGTGGTTGCCGCGCGGATGGGGGATCGTCAGGAGGACGTCTCCCGAGGCGGCGTTCGCGACGTTGGGATTCGCCGAGACCTGATACCGGGCGATGACCAGGGTGCCGTCGCCCCCGCGGGTGTAGAAGATGTAGAAGACGCCGTTGGTCTCGTAATTGGGATGGAAGGCCAGGCCGAGCAGGCCCCGCTCGCCGCAGTCGGCGGGACATTGGGTCAGGGTCTGGACGTCGAGGAAGGGCGTCGCGAGGAGCTGGGAGCCGGTCCAGATCCGGATCCGTCCCGAGCGCTCGAGGATGAACAGCCGTCCCGACCCGTCCCCGGCGTTGGTGACGCCGATGGGATCGGCGAGGCCGCCGGTCATTTGAACGATGCTGACGAAGCTGCCGGGGGCCGCGGCGGCGGGGGTTCCCGCCGCGAGGCCGAGCATGAGGACCAGGCCTGCGAGAGCTTCAATCTGGCGTTTCATGAGATGGGAGTATTGCAAAACCTGCACCCATCTCGAGCCCCCGCGTCAGGGCGGCGGCAGGTTGAACGTGGTCGAGATGAAGACCGACATCTGCGCCCGGTTGACGGTGAGGGTGGGGCAGTAGGCGCCGTTGCCGCAGCCGGCGGTGATGCCGCGCGCCACCAGCTCCCGGACCCAGGGGGCGAAGGAGCTGAAGCAGGGCACGTCCGTGAACGGCGCCGAAAGGCACGTGAAGCCGGGGTGGTACCCGGCCCCTTCCTTGGTCACCAGGAGGAAGACGGCCATCTGCTCCCGCGTCACCGGCGATTCAGGGCAGTAGTTGCCGTTGCCGCAGCCGGCGGTCACGCCGCGCCTCACCAGCTCGTTGATCCAGGGAGCCCGGGGATCGGAGCAGGGCACGTCGATGAAGGCCGGGGTGACGCAGGCGGGCGGCACGTAGGCGGCGCCCGACTTGGCCCGGAGCAGGAAGATCGCCATTTCGCCGCGCGTCATGGCGTCCTCGGGGCAGTAGCGAAGGGGATCGCTGCCGCACGTGGTCGAGACGCCGCGGGTGTAGAGATTCTCGATGAAGCGCCAGGCCCAGTAGCTGGGCGGCACGTCCGCGAACGTGGAGGGCACGACGGTGACGGTCACCGGGACCGTGACGGCGAAGCCGTCGGTGTTGGTCACCTTCAGGCTCGCCAGGAAGATCCCCGCCGACGCCGGAGCGTTCCAGACGGCCGGATTGCCGTTGACGACGCTGTCGGTCCCGTTCGAGAAGGTCCATTGGAAGGTGAGCGGCGGACGGCCGGTCGCGGTGGCCGACAGCGGGACGGCCTGGCTCATCCCGACCACCAGAGGGATGCTGGAGCTGGTGATTTTCGGCACGGGGTCGAGCACGACCACCGTCTTGGTGACCGAGGTGCAGCCGGCGGCGTTGCACGCCTGCAGCGTGACCTGCTTGGCTCCGGGAGTGGAGAAGGTGGCCGTGGGGTTCTGCTGGGTAGAAGTCTGCCCATGGACGTCTCCCGCTGAAAGCAGGAACGCCCCCACGGCCGCGCACAGGGCGGCCGCGGCCCGAGTTGTCTGCAGGCGAGGATTGAAGGTCATCGAGCTCCTTCGGGCCTCCCCTGCGACAGGCAGGCCGCTGCGCGTCCTGTGAATCCCCCCCTGATCTGGGGTGGTGGGCGCCAACCAGACCCACCCCGCGGAGATCCAACCTTTTTTTGTTTCAACTGCCAGGGAAGAATAGCATCTTCCATACCAGATTGGCGATCATTGAAAACAAAGGACTTAGCTCCAAGCGAGGGCTGGCGGGGGTAAAAATATGTCGCGTGAATGGCGAAGAACTGACGGTAATTGTCAACTGATTGACACGCGTGGAGAGCGCCCCCTAGCATCCCTGTCTTCATGAGGTTCCTCCAGCGCTGGCGCCAGCCCACCGTGCGGACCTTCGGCGGCCGCGGCGGCCTGGACGTGGACTTCCTCGTCTGGATGGGGGGAGATCCGGAACGGACCGGCGAAGCCCTGTCCGCGACGCTGGAGAGCCTCCGCGAGCAGGTCCCGGGCGCCTTCGTAAGCTTCCTGGCGGACGGTCCGGAATGGGAGGGCGCGCTGCGGGCCTGGGGGCCCCGGTTCCCGGACCGCCGGGAGATCCGCCTGCCGCGGGCCACGGACCTCCCCCAGATCCTCTACGCGATGGGGCTGGAAAGCGGCGCGCATCCCTGGGCGGCGTTCCTCTGGCCGGGCTGCGAGGTGATAGGGGAGGGGGTGCGCGGACTGCGCGCCGCCGCCGGGGAGGCCGATCTGGTCTACGGCGATCTCGGGGCGTCCGCGCCGGCCGAGATCTTCCATCCGGTGCAGCACGGGTGGCTCCAGATGGCGGATCTCATCCCCATGAACAACTGTCTCGTGGCGCGCCCGTGCGGCGTCCGCTTCGATCCGTCGCCTCTTCTGCGGCGGTCGTTCTGGTGGGACTTCACCCTGCGGCTGAGCCGGGAGGGGCGCCTGGCCCACGCGCCGGTCCCTTCGCCACCGGCGGCGTGGGACTGGAAAACCTTTCCATTCCGCTCGCCGGACGCCGCCGTTCCCCGGGAGGCGGGTCTCAGGATCATCCTGCTTTCAGGGCTCCACGACGCTCACCAGAACCAGCTCTTCTTCTACAACTTCTTCGAGAAGACGGCGGGACAGGGGCTGCTCACGTGGCGGACGGTCCTCTACGAACGCTGCCGGCCTGAGGATCTGGAGGACTGCGATCTCGCGGTTTTCTGCCGTCCGCGGTTTCCGGAGGTCCCGGCGCTGCTCGATCTCTGCCGCGACCGGGGCATTCCGGTGCTGGTGATGATCGACGACAACTGGATCGCCGCGGGGCAGGAGTTTCCCCGCTTCGAGCGGCTGTTCACGCCCGGCAAGCCGGCGTTCGAGGTCTTTCTGGAGAGCCTGCGGCGGGCGGACGCGACGCTGGTCTTCAACCCGGTTCTGGAGGAGGAGGTGAGGCCCTGGGCGCGGCGGGTGCTGCGCCTGCCGGCCAACGTGGACCTCTCGCTTTTCGGCCCGCCCCGGCCCCGGCGGGAGGGCTTCCTGGTTGGATTCGCGGGCTCGCCGCGCTGGGAGGCGTCCGGCTTCCGCGGCCTGGCGCGGTTCCTGGCTCGCCGGCCGGACGCCCGCCTGCTGGTCATGGCCCACGAGGTGCCGGAGGAGCTGCGGGGGACGCCGCCGGACCGCCTGACGTTCATCCCCTGGCGGCACCATTACGCCGCCTACGCCCAGACCCTGGCGGACCAGCGGCCGGACGTGCTGATCGCGCCGCTGGACGCGTCGCGGTTCTCAGCCTCCAAGATCCCGATCAAGTTTCTGGAATCCGCGGCGGCCGGGGCGGCGGGGATCTACTCGCGGGTGCCCCCCTACACGGACCACGTGCGCGACGGCGAGACGGGCCTGCTGGTGGAGAACCGCGAGGAGGCCTGGGAGGCGGCCCTGGAGCTCCTCTACGCCGATCCGGACCTGCGCGAGCGGATCGCGGCGCGCGCCCTGGCGGAGGTGCGGGAGCGCTTCGCCACGGAGAAGGTGCTGCCGGCGTTCCTGGAGATGCTACGGGCGGTGGCGGGCCGGGGATAGACTGCGGCGGTCATGCGGGTCGCCTTTCTCTCCCACCAGTCCGGGGTGGGCAGCGAGATGGTGCTGGTGCGCCTCCTCTCGGCCCTCGACCGGAAGGCCGTCGAGCCGCTGGTGGTGCTGTCGGCGGACGGTCCGCTGCGGGCTGAGATCGAGGAGCTGTCGATCCCTGTCCGCATCCTGCCTCTCGCCTGGTGGATTCCGGCCACGCACTGGAGCCCCGGGGAGTTCCTGGCTCAGCTCGAAGGACTGTCCGGGCGGGTAGACGCCCTGGCGGGGCTGCTGGCGCGGGAGCGGATCGACCTCGTCCATACCCACTTCATCGTCACCCTCGAAGGCGCGCTCGCCGCGGCCCGGCTGGGATTGCCGCACGTCTGGCACAGCCGCGGGTTCTTCGGTGGCGGGTTCCCCCCGGCGTACCTGGACGACACGCGGTTCTTCTTCTCGGTCGTGGACCTCCTGGCCGACGCCCTGGTCTGCGTGTCCAGGGGGGTGGAGGAGCAGGCGGCGACGGTCTGCCGGCTGGCGGGCCGGCACGTGATCTACGACGGGTTCGATCTGGAGGCCTTTCTCGCCCGGCCGGTGGAGGACCGGGGAGCGCTGCTGGCGCGCTACGGCATCCCGGAGACGGCCCGGGTGGTGGCGAGCCTGGGCGGCATCCAGCGGCGCAAGGGGCAGCTCGACCTGGTGGAGGCGGCGGCGCCGCTCGTACGCGACTTTCCCGATCTGGTCTTCGCCCTGGCCGGCGAGGCGGGGGACGCCGAATACCTGGCGGCTCTGAAGGCGCGCATCCAGGAGCTGGGGCTCGCGGATCATTTCCGTTTCGTCGGGTTCGAGCCCAACGTCCGCAACCTTTTTTCCATCTCCGAGGCGCTGGTCCACCCTTCCCATTCCGAGGGGTTCGGGCTGGCCATTCTGGAAGCCATGGCGGCGGGGCTGCCGGTGGCGGCCACCCGCTGCGGCGGGCCGGAGGAGATCGTGGAGGAGGGGGTCTCCGGGTTCCTGGCGCCGGTGGGGAACCCGCGCGAGTTGGGCACCGCCCTGCGCCGCCTCCTGACCGATCCGGACGCGGCGCGGGCCATGGGGCAGGCCGCCGCCGTCCGCGCCCGCGACTTCAGCCTGGAGGCCACGGCCCGGCGGACGGAGGAGGTCTATCAGGGTCTCCGCGCCCTGCCTGCGGATGCCCAGGCAATGCGGGCGCGGCTCGCGGACTTCGTGGCCGACGAGGTGCTCACCCGGAGCCGCGCCGCCGCGGCTCCTCCAGCAGAGCCGCCACTTTCGCTACATAGTCCTCGATCCGATAATTGGCTTGCAGGTCTGCGAAAGCGTTTCTCCGGATCCGGCTCCTGAGCTCCGCGTCGCCCGCCAGCTCCAGGATGGCCGCGTACCAGGCCTCTTCGCTCTCGTGCGGCACCACCAGGCCGGTCTCGCGGTGGACGACGGTCGAGCGGTAGATCCCGGCGTCCGAGTAGATGCCGGCGACGCCGGCGGCGGCGTACTCCCGGTATTTCGCGTTGTTCTTGCCGCGGTGGAACTCCAGGTCGCGCAGCGGCGCCAGGCCGACATCCCAGGCCAGGGCGGCGAGGGTCTGCCGGTACTCCTCGTAGGACGACCGCCAGGGGACGTGGGAGATCTCCGGCCGATCCTCGAGGGCCTTGGGCAGGAAGCCGAAGAACTCGAAGGCGACGGTATGGCCTTCGTCCAGGATGCGGAGGATGGCGGGGATCACCGGGACGAACTCGTCGTCCTTGAAGTAGCTGCCCAGGAAGCCGACGGTGACGGGCCGGCGGTCCTCGCGCGGCGGCGGGGCGTCGCCGTCGAGGATCTGGTAGGGCCGGATGGCCGCGACGCCGGGGTTGTGGCGCCGGAACGAGGGCACCGCGGTCTCGCCGTAGACCTTGACCGCGTCGGCCAGGGCGAGCATGGCCTCGATCTCGGGCCGGGCCTCGCCGAAGGTCTTCCGCCAGGGGTTCTCCGGGTCGGAGAAACCCTGGTCGATCAGCAGCAGGTTGTCGTCCGTGTCGTAGACCGTGCGGCAGCCGGACCGCTTCGCCGCGCGCAGGATCTCCAGGCTCCGCTTCGAGATCCCCCGCGCCGAGATCACGGCGTAGAAGCTGTAGAGGTCCTCCGGCTTGACCTGGTCGGCCGGCAGGAGCAGCCACTGGCGGCCGGTCGCCTCCTGGAGGCGCGGCAGCGCGTGCTCCCAGTAGAGGAAGACCGAGGCGATGTAGTGGTCGTAGGTCACCAGGACGCGCTTGCGCTTCCGCGACCAGTACAGCCGGGAGAGGGGCCTGTAGAGCCCGATCTTCTGGAGACCGTCGCGCAGGCGGTCCCGCCGCGAGGGGGGCGGCGCCGGCGGCGCGGGCGGTGCGGGAACGACGGGCTCGGCCGCAACCGAGACCCCCGCCGCCAGCGCCTGGTTGTAGAGGGTGAACAGCTCCCAGGCGCCGCGCTGCGGATGGCGCTCGGCGCGGTCCAGACGGTAGGCGGCGCGGGCCTCCTGGATCTCCGCCTCGGTCGCGGCTTCCAGGACCTTCCGGAGCTTCTCTTCCCAGACCTCCAGCGGCAGGGTCGCCGGGCAGGTGGAGACCAGAGGGATGCCTTTCCGCGCGCAGACCTCACGGAGGGCCGGCGGGGGCTCCGGGGCGTGGACCAGGGCCGGCGACCAGCGGTCCAGCAGAGCGCGGAGGGACTGGGGGTCTTCCGGATCGGGGAGCGGCTCGACCGCCTGGATCCCGTAGTCCCGGGCGATGGCCGCGGCGCGCCGCAGATCCGCGTCCGGCGCTCCGGAGGCAAGATAGAGGACCCGGGGCCGGCCGTCCTCCCCCCGGCCCGCGCGGGTCCTGGAGTGGAATTCCGTGGCCCGGATCGCCGCCTCGTGGAGATGGATCTGCGCCGTCTCGGTGTACTCCAGGCGCACGTGCTCCACCATGGCCCGCCGCATGCGGTCGAAGCGTTCGGCCGGCATGGTCACGGCTTCCCGGAGCGCGGCGTACCAGGAGTCCGCGTCGTTGGCGGCCTTGAGGCAGGTCAGCCCGTGCGGGAGCATGGCGTACGGCGGCACGTCGGAGAAGACGCCCAGGGCGCCCGCCACCGCCGTCTGGTAATACTTGCTGGGAGCCTTGGCGAGGCGCGGGCGCGGGTGATCGAGGAGGGGAGTCAGCAGGATGTCGAACCCGGCCTCGCGGAGCTGTCCCATGAACCGCGGATAGCTCTGGGTGTAGGGCCGGTGCTCCACAGGCGAGTCGAGAGGGGGAAGCTCGCTGACGTCCAGCCCCCAGAAATCGAAGACAAGGCGGTCTCCGTGCTCCTGCGAGAGCTTTTGCAGGGCCTCCCAGATCTGACGGAACTCGTCGATGCGGTAGGAGTTGCCTACGTAGCCGATGCGGATCGGCGCTCCTGCCGGCCGCGGGCGGAGCGCCGCCGGCAGCCAGCTCTCGGGGACGGAACCGTTGTGCGGCGCCACGCGGGGCGTGTGGGGAAGGAGCGCCTCCGTGATCGCCGGACTGGTCGACCAGACCGCGTCGGCGTTTTCGATCTGCTCGATCAGGTGCTCGCGGAAGAGAGTGCCGGGAGCGACGAAGTCGAACGGGGGCCCATATTCGTGCAGGTTCAGGAAGTCGTCATCCAGATAGAAGCCGACGGGGATCCTGGCGTCGATGGCCTCCCGGACGATCCGCGGACCGGGAGCGGTGATGGAGCGGACGATCAGGATGAGATCGACGTCCTGTCCCCAGTTCGGGCCGATCTGGGCCAGGGGCTGGTAGTGGGCTTTGTACTGGCCACGGCGGTTCGACAGCGGGTCGTAGTGCCCGAGGCAGAGGTCGATCGAACCGTAATAGGCATCCATGGTGTAAAGCAGGCTGCGGGGAGGGGACAGATGGGGGAAGGCGTGGTGGAGCCGGTCGTGGAAGGGCCGGATGTGATCCCGCTCCAGGCGCTCCCGAAAGCCTTTGACGACCTCCACCTCTCCCACGCGCAGGGCATCGACCTGATAATCGCGCCAGTGCCCAGGGGTAAGGAGGTGATCTCTGGGGATGGCGTTCAGGTAACGAAACAGGGGAACGTCCATGGGCACCGATGCCCCGATGGCGCTTGAATCCGCCGCGACATAGGCCCGGCTGACACGCTCCTCTACGGTCAAGATGGGCACGTGTTGAACGAAGCGGAGCCAGAGGTCCCAGTCGCAGAGGCGTCGCATTCCCACGTGGCAGTCATACAGGCCGTACAGCTCCAACAACTCTCGGGGGAGGAGCACGCTGTTGTTGGCGATCCGATTGTTGTAGGAGAGCGTCGGCAGGTTGACCGCCGCATCGGGCAGGATCTGCTCAGTCCCGTCGGAGAAGGTCAAAACCGCCAGACCGTGGATGAGAGCGGGTTGCCCGGCGCTTTCGGCCCGGCTGACGAGGGCCTCCAGAGCGCCCGGCAGCCACTCGTCATCGTCGAACTGGAAGGCGATGTACCGGCCGCGCGCCAGCTCGATCCCCTCGTTGACCCGCAGGGCCGGCAGGCCGCTGTTGAGGTCGTGGCGGACGTAGACGATCCGCGCGTCGGAAGCCTGCGCTGCCAGGACGAAGTCGCGGGTGCCATCGGTGGAGCCGTCGTCGACCACGATCAACTCGAGGTCGCCGAAGCTCTGGGAGAGCACGCTCTCCACGGCGCGACGCAGGCTGCCGCCCTCGCAGCGCCGCCACGTCGGCAGAATCACCGAGACGGCAGGGCTTCCCGGTTCCGCAGGGGAGCGGAAGACGCGCTGGTCGGTCAGGAAGTCGCGGACGAAGAGCATCAGCCCATAAGCCTGACGAAATGCTCCAGAAAGCCGGGCACGGGAAAAAGCCGCGTCACGGCGAGACCCCCGGGACCTTCCCGGCGGCGCAGCACGTAGGCCCAGCAGTCGGCGTGGAGAACGCCCACCTCCAGATCGAGCGGGATGCCAGAAAGGCAAACCTGGATTTCCTGGAGGAGCCAGGCGTGGGAGTACCGGCGGCGAAGAAAGCTCGTGCCTTCGATCACTTCCCGGCCCTCCATGATGCCGTCCGCTGCCGGCCAGACAGTGAAGACCGCGGTGCTTCGGGTGACTCGCACCAGCTCTCGCAGGAAGGGGCCTACCTCCGGCAGATGTCCGAGCACCTCGAAGGCGAGAGCGACGTCGAACTCTTCGTCCCCGAATTGCAGAGCGTAGCCGTCCCCCTCCAGGAAGCGCCCCTGAGGGAACTTTTCCCGAGCGATCTCCAGCATGCTAGCGGAGATGTCGATCCCCGTGTAGCTCGCATTGGGAACGAGGCGTGGCACCAGGCGTTGATAGATGCGGCCCGTGCCGCAGCCTACCTCCAGGATCTTGAGGTCCGGAGACGAGACGTAGAGAGCAGAGAGGTTGGCCAGGACATCCCGGTGGGCCGTCTCGTAGAGGCTGCCCTGCCAGAGGGCCTCGATCGTCCTGGCTACGCCCGGCTGGTCCCAGAGCCGCCAGGCCGGTTCCTTCAAGACAGGGCCTCTTCCCGGGTGATGGAGCGCTCCGCGACGCTTTCCCGCAGGGCTTCGGCCACCCGCCGCACCTCCTCGCGGCCGAGGCGCAGGTGGAGCGGCAGCGAGATCAGCCGCTCGCTCGCCCGGCGCGCCTGCGGGCAGGTGCCGTCGGCGTAGGCGTACATGCGGTAGAGGGTGTTGTCGCGGTAGTGGACGCCGGGGAAGACCCCCCGCTGGTTCAGGCCCACCATGACCTCGTCGCGGTCGTCCATCAGGATCTGGTAGAGATGGCGCGAGGGAGTGGCGCCGGGCGTCATGGGGACCCGCTCGACGGCAGGGATGTCCGCGAATTCCTCGTCGTACCAGGCGGCGAGCCGGCGGCGGTGGTCGTTGTCCTGCTCCAGGTACTTCAGGGCCACCAGGCCGAGGCCGGCCATGATCGAGTTGCCGTGGTATTTGAAGCCCACGTGCTCGACATCGTAGAGCCACTTGTAGGTGCCGCCTTCGAGGGTGCGGGCGTAGGTGTCCTTGTTGATCCCCAGCCAGGTCCACTTGCGGACCTCCGCGTCGAGCTCCGGGTCGGCGAAGCAGATCATGCCGGAGTCGGCGGTGGGCAGGTTCTTGACCGCCTGGAAGGAGAAGACCGTGGCGTCGGCGTCCCAGCCGGCGTGGCGGCCGTCCATCCAGGTGCCGGCCATGTGCGCCGCGTCCAGCACCAGGCGCAGACCGCGCTCCCGGCAGAGCTCGCGCACCTCGGCGTAGCGCCCGGGGTTGCCGCCCAGGCCCACGAAGCAGACGGCGCGCGTGCGCGGCGTGATCCGCTCGGCCACCGACCGCGGATCGAGGCAGAGGTGCTCGTCCACGTCGGCGAAGACCGGCTGCAGGTCCTCGTAGAGGATGGCGTGGTTGGTGGAGACGAACGTCAGCGGCGTGGTGATCACCTCGTCGCCCTCCCGCCAGCCGTCGCGCTCCTTGAGCAGCTTGAACGCCAGGTGGAGGCCGGCGCTGGCCGAGCTCAGGAAATGGGAATGGGGCAGGCCGGTGTAGTCGCTCCACGCCTTCTCGAACGACACGGTCTTGAAGCCCAGGCCGGTCCAGCCCTTCTCCAGGCACTCCCGGATCTCGGCCAGGGACTCCTCGACGCGGAACGTGGGGACGAAAAGGTGGATGGGTTCCATCAGTTGCTGTCTTCCATTGTCGTTGGCGCCGGTCGCATGCTGGCCGGGTGAGCGTACTCTATCAGTATCAAGAAGCTGCCTAAGGCAAAGGAGTGGCGCATGATCGCAAGACCGGGAGTGGAGTCCTGTCCCAAGCTCGGCTTTGGGGGCCGTCTTTGGTTGCTGGGCGTTCTCGTTCTGTTGGGGCTTCCGCAAGGGGCGCAGCCGCAGAGCTCCCTGGCGCTCGGTTCCTGGTGCGGGGGTGTTCCGGCGAATCCTGTCATTATGGAGAACTGCAAGATCGGCAATCCACCGGATGAATGGGACAACATCGTAGGCGTAGGCGATCTGGGGATTCAGGGTTTCGCGACCGAGATCAGCGTCAACCGAGGCGAGACCGTATACTTCAAGATCAAGGCCCCTGGCGTCACGTCGTACAGGCTCGATATTTACCGCCTTGGCTACTATGGGGGTAATGGTGCTCGCAAGATCGCCACTCTTCAGCCTTCGGCACCGCTTCCACAGACTCAGGGAGCGTGCGCATCGGATCCCACCACAGGCCTGATAGACTGCGGCAACTGGCAGGTTTCGGCATCATGGCCTGGAAGCCAGACGGCCAACTCGGTATCCGGTATCTACATCGCAAAGGCCGTGCGCACCGATACCGGCGGCGCCAGTCATATCGTGTTCGTAGTTCGCGACGACGCTCGCAATTCCGACCTTCTGTTCCAGACTTCTGATACAACGTGGCAAGCCTATAACGACTACGGCGGCAACAGCCTGTATGTCGGCTCTGTTCCTCCCCCTTCGGACGGCCGGGCGTTCAAGGTCAGCTATAACCGTCCCTTCACCACACGGGTCAGTAGTCCCGGAAGTTGGCTCCTCCGGTCTGAATACCCAATGGTCAGGTGGCTCGAGGCCAATGGGTATGACGTCACCTACTTCACGGGCGTCGATAGCGACAGGTATGGTGACCTCATAAAAAATCACAAGGTTTTTCTCTCCGTTGGCCATGACGAGTACTGGTCGAGAACGCAGCGAGACAAGGTTGAGGCCGCTCGCGCCAGCGGCGTGAACCTGGCCTTCTTCAGCGGTAACGAGGTCTTCTGGAAAACGCGGTGGGAACCGAGCAGCTTCGGTGTTGACGGCTCTCAGAGTCCAACCGCGCACAGAACGTTGGTGTGCTACAAGGATACGAACGCCAGTACGCCGCCGGCGGCAACCAAACTCGATCCCATGCCTGGCGTGACCACTGGGACTTGGCGCGACCCGCGGTTCGGCCCGCCGCTGGATGGAGCCCGGCCTGAAAACGCGTTGACCGGAACGATCTCGACAGGAGCGAACCCTCCCTCTTCCTGGATCGAGGTTCCTGCGACACTTGGCAAAAGCAACAGCTTCTGGCGCAAGACGGGCATGGAGTTCCTCGCCGACGGCTATGTCACGTTTCTGGCACCCTTTACATTGGGTTGGGAGTTTGACAGCGACTTGAGCAACGGCTCCCGGCCGCCGAATCTGGCTCAATTATCGTCCACCACGCGATGCGTACAGTATCTGATAACACCGGTGCACGGGTTCTGGAACCCGTTGCCCAACGGCATGTGCGAGCCAGTGGCGCACCAAGCGACTCTCTATACTCTTGGCACAGCAAGAGTGTTCAGTGCCGGCTCTACGGATTGGTCCTGGGGGTTGGACCCGGTCCATGACGCTTCCTCATCCTGCGCCGTCTATGGGTTCCCACACTGTTACGCAGATTGGCGAATGCAACAGGCGACCATCAATCTGTTCGAGGACATGGGTACGCAGGCGCACACGCCGCGGCTCTATCCCCGGAGCTATCCGGAGATGGGTGACTTCAACGGCGACGGTAACCCGGATATCCTCTGGTATTACCAGTCTACTGGAGAGGTCTATCTATGGCTCATGAACGGACTGGCGTCATCATCAGTCCATTCCGTTGCCACCGTGACGGATTTGAACTGGCAGATCGTGACAGTGGGGGACTTCGACGGCGATGGCAAGTCCGACCTCCTGTGGCGCCATCGACTGACGGGTGACGTACGTATATGGCTGATGAACGGGTATCTCGTAACTGCCAACAACGCGATCGATCGAGTGGATAGGAGGTGGTGGATTGTCGGTACCGGTGACTTCAACCACGACGGCAGAACCGACATCCTGTGGCGCTACGCCACCCTGGTACAGATGTGGCTCATGAATGGGACCAGCGTCCTGCAGAATAACTTTGTCGGCCAAGCGACCAGTTCAGAGTGGTGGATCGTCGGGCTGAGCGACCACAATGGAGACGGCACGAGTGACATCCTGTGGCATCATGTACCTGGAGGAGAAGTCCATCTTTGGCTGATGAACGGCAGCAGCATTCTATCGAGCACATCCCTAGGAGCGGCACCAGAGCCCAACTGGTGGATCGTTGGTACCGGCGATCACAATGGTGACGGAAAGGCTGACATCCTGTGGCAATATCGATCAGGTGATCATCGCCTTTCCGGGCTGGTCTACGTGTGGCTGATGAACGGTGACCAGCAACTGGCAGTCCTCGGAGTCGATCGTTTTGCTGAGCTGAACTGGGAGCTGCTTGGTTTTGGCGACTACGACAAGAACGGTCGGGCCGATCTCCTCTGGCGTCATGGCATAACTGGAGAAGTCATGATCTGGCTGACCGGTGGGAACGGCAATGCGGTCACAGTGACGACGAAGAGCTCGCTTGGAACTGTCCACCCAAACTGGCGGATCATTGCTTCGCCGTGAGGTATTCACGCTCCCGTCAGGCGCTATCTTCTTCCGTGAGACGGGCGGACAGTTGCAGGAAGCGCCGGCCCTCGTGGATGTAGGAGCCGGTCTCGGCGAAGCCGAGCCGGCGGTAGAGCCCTTCGGCGGGAGCGTTGCCGGCGAGCACCTCGCAGCGGAGGTCGCGCACGCCGATGGCTCGGGCGTAGTCGATCAGGAGCTCCAGGCCCCTGCGGCCCCAGCCCCGGCCGCGGTGCTCGGCGGCGACGACGAAGCGTCCCCACTCGGCCGCCGCGCCGCCGGCGGAGAAGTCGTACAGGGCGATGGCCCCCACCGGCTCGCCGCCGGCTTCGATGACGAACCAGCGGTCGCGGTTGTCCGGCTGGAAGTAGCGTTCGAAGAAAGCCCGGTGCGTCTCGTAGGGGACGACGTCGGAGCCGCGGAACATGGCGCGGGCTCCCGGTTCCATGCGCCAGCGGTAGAGGCCGGCCGAGTCCTCCGGAGCCACCTCCCGCAGGCGGACCTCGCCGTCCACGATCTCGCGCGGGCCGCTGTGGATCAACGGACGGCCTCGCCGGCCAGCCAGCCGCGCAGGCGTCGCCAGAGACCGCCCGCCGGCGGCGGTTCGTCTTCGCTCTCCCCCAGGCGGCGGAGGATGCGCGGCCAGACCCGGGGCCAGGTGTGCTCGGCCAGGACCCGCTCCCGTCCGGCCCGGCGGATCGCCTCGGCTTCCTCGGGGTGATCGAGGTAGTGGCGGACCTTGCGGAGGAGGTCTTCCGTGGAGTCGAAGCCGACGATCTCACGCCCGTAGGTCAGGTAGCGCTCCACCTCGGAGAAGCGGTTGGTGAAGACCAGGGCCCCGGCGGCGGGGAAGTCGAAGAGGCCGACCTTGACCAGGGCGTGGCCGCCGCCGGTCAGGAAGAAGATCACCGTGATCCGGGCCGAGTTGAGGGCCGCCAGCACTTCATCGCCGTAGATCAGGCCGCGGCTGGCGATGCCGTGCTCCTCCCAGCCCTCGCCGTAGACGTGGGTGTCGAACGCCGCCGCCAGGGCGCGCACGGGCTCCACCCGGTCGGGATGGGCGCGGCCCAGCACCAGCACCTCGCAGGCCATTTCGGGCCGCGGCGGCACGGGATGGAAGAACTCCTCGTTGGTGGCGATGGGCAGCACGTCCGCCCGCGCGCCCAGGGCCTGGTAGCGCGGCACGCAGGCCGGGGCGTTGGTGAGGAAGAGGTCGAAATTGGCCGCGAAGTGGCGCGTCGCCGGCGCGAAGACGTCCGGATCGGAGAGCGCGATCCCCAGCAGGCACCGGCGGCGCCGCAGCTCGCGGGCCGTCTCGGGGCGGAAGCTGAGCCCTCCGGCGTTGCAGATGACGAGGTGGGGATCGAATTCCTCGATCGGCGCCCGCAGGTGCTCCCAGCGGAGCCAGACCGGCCCGGTGGTGCCGCGGTCGTAGGCACGGCCCCCGGTGTCCAGGGCCTCGCGGCGCTCGTCCGTGTTGTACTCGAAAACGGCGGCGCCGGCGCCGCGCAGGCCCAGCATCATCTGCCGGACCATGTCGTTGGCGCCGCGCCAGTAGCCGCCGATGTGGAAGGCGCGCAGCCGCGAGGGATCGGTGAAGTTCAGACGCATCCGGGGGCTCACGAAACCCCCGGATTCTAAACCATTCGCGAGAACCTCAAGGCAGCGGGGCCGGAGGCAGCGGCAGAGCGAACGTCTGGGTCACGAACACCGACATCTGCCCGCGGTTCACCTCCAGGTTCGGGCAGTAGTTGCCGTTGCCGCAGCCGGCCGTGATCCCGCGGTCCGTGATCAGCTTCACCCAGGGAGCGAAGAAATTGGTGCTGCCGTCGCCGTTGACGCACGGGACGTCGTTGAACGGCGGCGTCACGCAGGCCGGCGGCACATAGGCGGGCCCCTCGAACGTCTTGATCAGGAAGACCGCCATCTGGTTGCGGGTCACCGGGCTGTTGGGGCAGTACTGGCCGTTGCCGCAGCCGGCCGTCACGTTCCGCCGCACCAGCTCCTCCACCCAGGGGGCGAGGGGATCGCTGCAGGGCACGTCGGAGAACGTCGCCGTCGTGCAGGGGGGCGGCACATAGCCGCCGCCTTCCTTGGCGCGGAGCAGGAACTGCGCCATCGAGCCGCGGGTCACGGAGGTGCCGGGGCAGAAGTTGCCGGTGTTGCACGCGGTCATGACCCCCGCGTTCTCCACCGCCTCGACGAACCGCCACGCGAAGAAGTTGTAGGGGACGTCGAGGAACGTGTGGTAGGCGAAGGAAGCGCAGCCCTTGTCGACCACGCGCAGGGCGGCCCCGAGGCCGTCTCCCTTGTACGGCTCCGACATCAGGGCGTCGGCCGGATTCGCCGGTACGTGGTGGCCGAACCCCTGGGTGTGGCCCAGCTCATGGGCGACCACTTCCTTGAAGTTGAGCTCGCCCACGCACTCGGTGCCGTTGTTGATGACCACCCAGGTGGAGGTGGCCGGATGCCACATCTGGCCGTCATGGGCGAGAGTGGTGCCGGGGTCGTAGAACACGCCGCCGAAAGAGAACGTGGCGCCGGCCTCGTTGCAGGTGGCGAAATTGGGGATGTCGCCGCAGGGATCGTTGAAGACCACACCGTTCGGGTCGCGGTCGAAATCCAGGGTGCAGGTGATGCTCGCGGGCCGGGCGCTTCCCGCCGCCAGACGGATCACCGAGTCGGTGTGATTCGTCCAGGAAGCGGCGCCCTCCTGCACGGCCGCGACGCCGCCGTCGGAGATCCCGGTCTGCCCCGGGGTCGCGGGGGAGATCGTCACCGTCGTCGCGCCGGTTTCGAAGCCGAACCAGCGGATGGGGAGCCCGTCGCCGAGGTCGGTTCCCAGGAACCGGCAGACGGCCGGCGCGACCAGGGCCTTCTCGGACACGCTCGCGGCCGCGCTCTTGCTCTCCAGGGCGTCGCCCGCCGCGACCTTCCGGCTGTCCCAGGCCGCCGCTCCCCGCGCCACGTCCCCCAGGTGCCGCAGCAGAGCGTCGCGGTGGTAGCGGCCCGTCGGCTCGAAGCTCTTGCGGGTGAAGACGTCGACGTCCGCGGCCTCGGGCAGCGGCGCCAGCACGTCGCTCCCCGGCTCCTCGACGAGCAGCCCGTAGGCCATCGCCCTGGACCGCCAGCGCTGCTCCGGCGCGCGGTCGAGGAACAGGAGATAGTTGCCGCCCGCGCGGTAGCGGGGCGCTCCGGCCACCGCCGCCGCTCTCCGCTGGCCGGCGCCGCCGGGCTCGCGGACCTCGAAGACCAGGCCGGTATCGGCGCCCGCGACCCGCTGCAGAGTCATGAAACGGGTGACGGTGTAGGGAAGGGGCGAGCCCTCTTCGACCCGGGATTCGACCGCTTGAGCGAAGACGACGGCTTCGCTGATGCGCGCCAGTTGTCCCAGGTTCGCGGGCGGCGCGATCGTGGTGGCATAGGCCGAAGGCACCGCGAGCAGGCTCAAGAGGAGAATGACAGAGATACGCCGGCGTTCGTGCATATGTTCTCCAGGTAAAACAGTGTTCAGGTACGGTACTGATCCCAACGTCGCGAGGTGTTATGCGGACAGCGTGCCAACTCTCCCGCGAAGGAATTTCGCGGCACGGCTTTTGCTCGCTCACCAGGGGCTTCTTCTCGGCCGCGAGCCGGCCGGACTAACAGATTTGCCTGTCAACGTTGTAAGAAGTTACATGCGAGGCCGCGCCATCCGACCCGAGTGGCAGCTCCTGATCGATCTGTGCCTGGAGGCCCGTGACACGTCGTCCCTTGACGGGGCTGACACGGCGGCGCTCGCCGGCCTCGCCGGCCGCCTCAACGTCGAGTCCTGCGTCCTGGAGGCCCTGAGCCGCCGCCGGCACCGGCTGGAGCCCGCGGCGTCCCGCTGGCAGGCGGACCTCCGGCAGCGGGTCTTCGCCGTGGCCGTGGACAACCTGCGCCGCGACGAGGAGCTGCGCGAGGCCCTGGCCCGGATGGGCGGAGAGGGGATCCCCCTCATCCTCCTCAAGGGCTCCGCCCTGCGGGCCGCGAGGCCGGGGCTCGCCGGACGGTACCAGTGCGACGTGGACGTGCTGCTGCGGCGGCCGGACCTGGAGCGGGCCGAGGCCGTGCTCACGGGGATGGGCTTCGTCCTCGACGAGTCCTACCTGGACCGCGAGGGCCTCCTCGACGGCCACTTCCACCTGGGATACCAGCGGCGCGGCGCCACGGTGGAGCTGCACTGGGACATCGACGTGACCTCGCCTCCGGGCTTCACCGGGCGGCTCTGGGAACGGAGCCGCGAGGTGGCGGGGGGCTTGCGCGTCCTCGCCCCCGAGCACCAGCTCCTGGTGGCCTGCCTCCACCTCTCCCGTCACGCCTTCTGCCAGGGCCTGCGCTGGCTGGCGGACCTGAAGCTCCTGCTTCCCCTCGCCGGAGAAGAGCGGGAGCGGTTCGCGGCGGAGGCCCGGTCGTGGCCGGGGCGCGCGGTCTACGCCCCCCTGTGGTTTCTCGCCTGCCGCGGCGTGGCCGGGAGCGAGGACTTTCCGGACTGTCTCGAGGCCGGCCCCGCCGAGCGCCGGCTGCTGTATCCCCTGCTGGTCGCCCTGCTGGTGGGAGAGCCCTGGCTGGGATTGCCCGCCTGGCGGGGGGAGAAGGCCCTGCACGCCTGGCTGTTCTCCGAGCGCTCCCTGCTCGGCCTCCTCTCCGGAGTCTGGGGGGAGGGGCTCCTGCGGCGGTGGCAGGCGCCGGAAGGCGCGGCGTAGGCCGCCGATCCCGGGCCCTCACCCCCTGGCCCCCTCTCCCGACCCCTCCCTCCCACCCCCACCGGGAGAGGGGGAAGGGTTTGTCCAAGTTTGTCCAAGAAAGAGACTGCGCTGTTCTCTTTCGCCTGGCTGGGGGAATCAGACCAATACTGACTAACTTTTCCCCCTCTCCCGGTGGGGGTGGGAGGGAGGGGTCGGGAGAGGGGGCCAGGGGGTGAGGGCCCGGGCGGGGGCTAATCCGCCGCCAGCAACCCCAACGCCCTCTCCCCCGCGCTCTCCGGGGTGGAGGAGCGCAGCACGTGCGCCCGGCACCGGGACGCCAGGCGGATCATGTCCGCCAGGGAGCGCCCGTATTCGAAGTCGGGCGACTTGATGACGGCGCCGAGGAGCCGGTGCGCCGCCTCGGCCTGGCTCAGGGGAGAGATCTCCTCCGGCCCCCGCTCGATGACGAGCAGGTCCGCCACCGGCGGCGGATCGCCCGCGGCGCCGCCGGGGAAGGGATAGTAGTCGGCCGGATAGCCGTCGGGCCGCGGCGGGATGCGGGCGAGTAAGAGGGGGGAGTACTCGCAATCCATGTGCAGGGCGCGGGCGAAACGCTCCGGCGCCAGCGAGCCGTGGGCGAGAGGGCAGAGGTCGTCCGTCACCAGCCGCAGGCCGGCCGACCAGAGCCAGAGCGTCAGGCTGGTCTTGCCGGCGCCCGATTCGCCCAGGACGATGCAGGTGCCGCGCGGCCCCTCGACCGCCCCGGCGTGGAGCACCCAGCGGTCGTGGGCGCGGGCGATGGCCTCGTTGACCAGCCGGTACTCGAGCCGCCAGCTCAAGGGGACCGCCGGGCCGTCCTCCACCTCGCCGGCGTGGATCTCGACGGTCTCGCCGCCGGCGTCCTCGCCGGCACCGGCCCGGGGGAAGCCCCGCAGCAGGGCGGCGAGGTCGGCCTGGTCCGCGGCCGGCACGCCGCGGCAGCGGAAACGCGTGCCGAGGATGACCCAGCCGGTTTCTTCTATGTCCATTGCAGGAATTGCCCGGATTCCAGATCTTCAAGGAAGGCGGCGAGGTCGCTCTCCTCGATGACGCTCTCCGGGAAAATCTGGCGCATCTCTTGCAGCACCGCGGACAACGTATGCTGACTATCGGCGAAACTGCAGAGCAAAGCGGCGGTGTGGTTGAGACTGAGACTCTGGTCGGACTCCTTGGAGTACAACACCGCGCTCCCGTCTCCCAGCGGCTCGAGCTTGACGCCGGGCGCCAGGGTGAACGTGGAGTCGGGGTTGGGACGCATCGTGTCTCGGTTTCTCGGGTGGGCTCTGCTTCTCGTTGGATCAGCAGCGTTTACGGCCGCGCAGCGGAATATACGGCTGCAACTTCACCACGGTCAAGGAGTTGAAAGGAGGTGTCCATGGATCACAACTCACTGACGGATCGGAGAGTTTTCCTCAAGCGCACGATTCAGGGGGCGGGTCTCGCGTTCGCGGCGCCCGCGATCCTGTCGTCGTTGGGCTCCGGTGCGCTCCAGGCCCAGACCAGCGGTCCCGCCGCCGGCGGCGCCTCGGGTGTGGCTGGGGCTCCCTACCGCAGGCCCTGACGGGTCCGTGACGGCTCCTGGCCGTCACGGTGGGAGGGGTGACGTCGGCCGGACGTCTCGTCCGCGCGCCCCTCATTTTCACTTCTTACTCCCCTTGACCGGATGACGCGCAGCCGCCGTCCGCGAACGGATCGTTTTTCGCTGTCTGCCCTTCGTGGTTCTCCCGAGGGGCTTTTCTCTTTAGGGGGGGACGGCTATAGTCCCCGCGCGCATTATCCTCGACGCACATCATGGAACGCTCCCCCTTGAAGATCCTCGCCGTCTACGGCACCCGCCCGGAAGCGATCAAGATGGCTCCCGTCATCCGGGCGTTGCGCCGCCGTCCCGAGACGTTCGAGGTCACCGTCTGCGCCACCGGCCAGCACCGCGAGATGCTGGACCAGGTGCAGGAGCTGATGGGGCTCGCGCCCGACCTCGACCTGCGGCTGATGCGGCACGACCAGACCCTCAACGGGCTCTCCGCCGCCGCCCTGGCCGCCGTGGACGCGGTGCTGGCGGACCGCGCGCCCGACTGGCTGCTGGTCCAGGGGGACACCACCACGGCCATGGCCGCCGCCCTCGCCGCCTTCCACCGCCGGGTGCGCGTGGGACACGTCGAGGCGGGGCTGCGCACCGGCGACCTGGCGCGCCCGTTCCCGGAGGAGGCCAACCGGCGGCTCATCGACGCGCTGGCCGCCGCCCTCTTCGCGCCCACCGCGCGGGCCGGCCGCGTTCTCCTGGCCGAGGGGCGCGACCCCGCCGCCGTCCACGTGGTGGGCAACACGGTCATCGACGCCCTGCGGTCCCTGCCCCTGGACCCGGACGATTCGCCGGAGCGGCCCGAGGTGCTGGTGACGGTGCACCGGCGCGAGAGCTTCGGCGCGCCCCTGCGGGAGATCTTCGCGGCGCTGCGCCGGCTCGCCGAGAGCTTCCCGGACGTGGCCTGGATCTATCCCGTGCACCGCAATCCCAACGTCCAGGGGCCGGCCTTCGAGCTCCTCGGCGGCCTCCCGAACCTCGAGCTGCACGAGCCGTTCGACTACCGCGAGCTGGTGCGGCGGCTGGCGCGCTGCCGGTTCGCCCTCACCGACAGCGGCGGCATCCAGGAGGAGGCCCCCACCTTCGGCAAGCCGGTGCTGGTGCTGCGCGAGACCACCGAGCGGCCCGAAGGGGTGGAGGCCGGCGTGGCCCGGCTGGTGGGGACGGCCCAGGAGCGGATCGTCGCCGGCGCGGCGGAGCTCCTCACCTCCCGCGAGGCCTACGAGGCCATGGCCCGGCCCGTCAACCCCTATGGCGACGGCCACGCCGCCGAGCGGATCGCCGCCATCCTGGCGGGGGAGCCCTGGACGCCCTTCCAGCCGGCGGAGAGGAACGCTTCCATCCCGCCGGCCCTCGCGGCGCGCTGATCTCATGCCGGGCACGGCGCGCAGAGTCCTCATCGCCGGGTACTACGGATTCGGCAACGCCGGGGACGAGGCCATCCTGGCGGGCATGCTCGCCGGCCTGCGCTCCCCGCGGCCGGACCTGGAAATCACCGTCGCTTCCGGCGATCCCGCGGGCACGGAGAGGGACCACGGGGTCCGCGCCGTCGACCGCGACGACCTCGCGGCCGTGGTGGAAGCGGTCCGCGCGAGCGACCTCGTGATCCTCGGCGGCGGCGGGCTCTTCCAGGACTACTGGGACGTCCCTCTTGAAAACGTCTTCACCCCGCGCTCCGGGGGCCTTCCCTTCTACGCCGGCTTCTGCCTTCTCGCGGCCCTGCTGGACCGCCCGGCCATGCTCTACGCCGTAGGCGTCGGGCCGCTGAACACGGAGGAGGGGCGCCGGCTGACCCGCATCGCCTTCGAGCTGTGCCAGGGCGCCACTGTGCGCGACGCCGAATCCCTGGCCCTGCTCGCCGACCTTTCGCCGACCTCCTCGACGACCTCCTCGATGACCGCCGAACTGGCGGCCGATCCGGCCTTCGGTATCGTCCCCGCGGAACCAGCCATGGAGGAGAGGCCTGTCGGGATCGCCCTCCGGCCCTGGAGCTTCGGCGTCGAGCCCGACGCCTGGGAGGCCGAGGTGGCGAGGGGATTGGACCGCTATCTCGCCGGCAACGGCGAGCGGCTGCTGTTCCTGCCCTTCCAGTATGAAGAGGACGCCCCGGTGCACCGCCGGGTCCGGGACCGGATGGCGGCGCGGGATCGCGTGACCCTGGTCGAGCGGCGGCTGGCTCCGGAGGAGCTGGCGGGGATGGTGGCGCGCTGCGGGCGGGTCCTGGCCATGCGCTACCACGCCGCCCTCTTCGCCCTCGCCGCCGGGGTCCCCGTGGCCGCTCTGGCCTACGATCCCAAGGTCTCGTCCCTCCTCGCCTCCGCGGGACTGGCGGATCTCGCCCTGCCGGTCGAGGACTGGCGGGACGATGCGGTCGCCGCCGCCCTGCGGCAGGCGCGGCCGCCCCGCGCCGGCTTCGCGGAGGAGATGCGGAACCGGGCGCGGCGGAGCGCGGCCCTGGCGATCGAGATCCTGGAGCGGGGCCGGCCGGCGCCGTCCGAAACCCGGCGGTTCCTCGACGAGCTGGCCGTCCGCAAGGCCCTGGACGCGTTCCGGCTGGAGACCGAGCGCGACACCCTGCGGGGCGAGACCGCCGCCCTCGGCGCGGAGCTGGACCGGCTGGGCTGGGAGCTGGAGAGCGCCCGCGAACGCGGCCGGGCCCTGGAGGCCGACCGGGCGGGGCTGCGCGAGCAGCGCGACATCCTGCTCGCCGAGCGGAACGACCTCGACCGCCGGCTGACCGCCCTGGAGCGGACCCTCGCCTGGCGCATCGTCTCCCGCTTCTGGGCCCTGATGCGACGCGCCTTCCCCGAGGGCTCGCGGCGGCGCAAGCTCTACCGCCTGGGCCGGCGCGTCCTCGGCAAGGTGGTGGGCGGACCCGTGGCCGGCGACGCCCCCTGGAAGGAGGGGATGGGAGGCGCGCCGGCGTCGTCCGCCTCCGGCGAGCCCGCCCCCGATCCCCGGGCCGACCTCCTCCAGTTCGAGGAGCGGATCCGTGACAGCGGCGCCCGCCAGGTCGTGGCGATCTTCTCCGCCACCCAGCTCCTGGAGAGCGAGGGGCAGCGCCCGACCCAGATCGCCCTCGCCCTGGCGCGGCGCGGCGTGCCGGTGGTCTTCGTCTACTGGCGCTGGTGGGACAACGAGTGGCGCCCGCAGGACCGCCTCGGCGACGGCATCGTCCAGATCCCCATCGACGTCGTGAACCGCCGGCCGGAGATGCTGACCAGCGCCTTCGAGGGCCTGGAGCGGATCGCGTTCTTCGAGTTCCCCCATCCCGGCTTCTTCGAGACCCTCTCCACGGCCAATTCCGCGGGCTGGATCACCGTCTACGACGTCCTCGACGACTGGGAGGAGTTCCACCGCGTCGGGCAGGCCATCTGGTACGACGATCCCTTCGAGCGCCACCTGATCGCCGCCTGCGACGCCGTCTACGCCATCAACGACTTCCTCGCCGGCCGCATCCGCGAGCTGGGCGGCGGCCGGGTGGAGGTGGTGGGCAACGGTCTCAAGCCCGGCCTGGAGGTGGTGCGCGGCGACAAGCCCCTGGAGCGCGGCGAGGTCACGGTGGGCTACTTCGGCTACCTGGCCGGCGCCTGGTTCGACTGGGAGCTGATCGCGGAAGCGGCCCGCCGCCGCCCCTCCTGGCGCTTCTACCTCATCGGCTACGGCGGCAGCCCCGAGGGCGTCGAGCTGCCGGCCACGGTCCAGCTCCTGGGCAAGCAGCCGCAGACCGACCTCGCCGCCTACGCCGCCAACTGGGACGCCGCCGTCATCCCCTTCAAGCCCGACCGCCTGGCGGCGGGGGCCGATCCCATCAAGACCTACGAATACCTGGCCATGGGATTGCCCGTGGTGGCCACAGGCGTCTACCCGCCGTCGGGTGGCGAGGCGTTCGTGACCCGCGCGGAAGGGGTGGAGGACTTCCTCCGCGAGCTCGAACGGGCGGCGTCCCGCAAGACTCAGGAGGATGTGGAAGCCCGCCGCGCCTTCGCCGCCTCCTGCACCTGGGACCACCGTCTCGAAACCCTGCTCGCGTCGATCGCCGAAGGCCGGCAGCGGGTGGCGGAGAAGAGGGGCTTGTTCGCGTGAAGGTCCTCTTCGTCTACAAGTACCTGACCCTGGGCGGCGTGGAAGCCGTGCTGCGGGCGCGCCTGGACGGCCTGGGCCGGGCCGGGATCGAGGCCCACGCCTGGTTCTTCCACGACTACGGCGGCCGCTCCATCTTCCGCGGCCGCGAGGACCGCCTCCACGTCGGACCGGTCGAGGACTGCCTCCGCTTCGCGCGGCGCGAGGGGTTCGACCTGCTCGCCACCATCGACAGCGAAGAGGTCCTGCCCGGGTTCCTCAACGCTTCGGGTCCGCCGCGGCTGGTGATGGAATGCCACTCGGCCTACCTGGCGAACATCGAATACCTGCGCGGCCTGGCCGCCTACCGTCCGGCGGCGGTGTTCGCGCCTTCCGAGGCGCAGCGGCGGCTGGTGCTGGAGAGGGTGGGGAAGGGGATCGACGTGCGCGTCGTCCCCAACCCGCTGCGTGAGGAGCTCGTGGCCGAGCCCGCGCCCTTCCCCGCGCCGCCGCCCCGCCCCGTGGTGGCCTGGATCGGCCGCCTGGACGACCACAAGAACTGGCAGGGCTTCGTGCGCATCCTGGGCGTGCTGGTCCGCCGCGGCATCGACGCCGAGGGGTGGATCATCGGCAAGCCGGTGGAGACGGACGGCGCCGCCCGGCTGCTGGAAAGGGCGCGGGAGGAGGGCGTCCTGGGAAACCTGCGCTGGTTCGGAGCCCTCCCGTACGGCCGCATCCCGGTCTTCCTGGACGCCGTGCGCGACTCCGGCGGCGTGGTGGTCTCCACTTCCAAAGGAGAGTCCTTCGGCCTCACCGTGGCGGAAGCCATGGCGAGGCGCTGCGCCGTGGCGGCTCCGGATCAGGGCCCGTTCCCCGAGTTCGTGCAGGACGGCGCCCTGTTCTCTCCCGGCTCGCCGGAATCCGCCGCGGATCGCATTGCGTCTCTGATCGCGGACGCGGATCTGCGCCGGCGTCAGGGAGAGCGGGGGAGGGAGACGATCCTCGCCCGCTTCGCGCCGGAGCCCGCCCTGGCGGTTCTGGCCGAAGAGCTGCGGCGGCTGGCGCCGTAGCCCGTGATCCCGCCCTGGCCCGTTCTCTTCGTTTTCTTCACGGATTCGGCCGCCGCGACTCGAAATTAAATAGCTCCGGCCTGGAGACGTTGACTCTGAGCCAGAGTCAGTTGACTCTGGCCTGGAGACGTTGACTTTGCGCCAGAGTCCATTGACTTCGCGTCAGATCCCTCGACTTTGCGCCAGAGACGTTGACTTTGCGTCGGAGATGTTGACTTTGCGCCAGAGTCCCGAGACTTTGCGCCGGAGACGTTGACTCCGGCCTGGAGATCTTGACTCTGGGCCGGAGTCAGTTGACTCTGGCTTGGAGACGTTGACTCTGGCTCAGAGTCTCGGGACTTTGTGCTGGAGACGTTGACTCTGGCCTGGAGATGTTGACTCTGGGCCAGAGTCAGTTGACTCCGGCTTGGAGACGTTGACGCCGGCTCGGAGTCTGGAGATTCTGGCCTGGAGATGTTGACGGCGAGCCGGAGTCAGGAGCTCCCGCCTTGCTCACCCAACGTCCTGACGCCGTCCCTTGAATTCAGCCCCCGGAGTGGGGCGACGGCATGTAGCCCCGGGCTTCAGCCCGGGGTACCGAGCCTCCATCTCCCCACAAGCCCCGGCAGGGGCGGCGGAAGCGGCGCCGAGGCGATATCCGGTTCCGCGGAAGGAGTTGCGGCAACCGGATCTCTATGACAACATCGGCGGAAAAGAGGCGCAAGACATGGCGACCGAGATTCCTGCTGATGGCGGCAAGAGAGAACCGAAGCTGCTGGACCGGGTGCGGGAGGCGGCGCGGGTCCGTCACCTGAGCCTGCGGACGGAGAAGGCGTACGTCCACTGGGCGAGACGGTACATCCTGTTTCACGGCAAGCGGCATCCTTCGGAGATGGGAGAGTCGGAGATCAACTCCTTCCTGACCCATCTCGCGGTGGAGGGCAGGGTGAGCGCCTCGACCCAGACCCAGGCTCTCTGCGCCTTGCTCTTCCTGTACCGGACGGTGCTGTCGCGGGAGGTGGGGGAGTTGGAGGGGCTGGTGCGGGCGAAGCGCCGCCGCAAGCTGCCGGTGGTGCTCTCAGTCGAGGAGGTCAAGCGGATCCTGGCCTGTGCTCAGGGGACCGAGCGGCTCTTCCTGTCGCTCCTCTATGGGACCGGGATGCGCCTGACGGAAGCTCTGCGCCTCCGGGTGAAGGACGTCGACTTCGCGTACAGCCAGATCACCGTGCGGGACGGGAAGGGTGCGAAAGACCGGGTGACGATGCTGCCGTCCTCTCTGGAGCAGGATCTGAAAGCTCACTTGAAAGGAGTCAAGAATCTCCACGAGGCCGATCTCGCCGCCGGCCATGGCCGGGTCCATCTTCCGTACGCGCTGGCGCGGAAGTATCCGCGGGCTGACAGCGAGTGGGGCTGGCAATACGTCTTTCCAGCGCCTGGCCTCTCGCGGGACCCGAGGACTGGAGAGCGCCGGCGCCACCACCTTCACGAGAGAGCCCTCCAGAGGTCTTTTCACGATGCGAGCCGTGCCGCCGGAGTGATCAAGCACGCGACCTGTCACACCTTGCGGCACTCCTTCGCGACGCATCTCCTTCAGAGCGGCTACGACATCCGGACGGTCCAGGAGATTCTGGGCCACCAGAGCGTCAAGACGACAATGATCTATACACATGTGCTCAACCGCGGAGGCCGCGGCGTGAAGAGTCCGCTTGACGCTCTCTCGCTATGACGAGAGACTTTGTCGTCTTTGAGTCCTCCGCTTACACGACACATTCTGCCGGTAAGCAATCCCGGCACGAAGGCGGCCCCGGCAACATAACTCACAGATCCAAAAGGAGATCGGCGGATCGCCAGCGGCGGGGTGGGGATGCTTACCGACAGATTTCCTGTCGGATAACATTCCGCGCCCCTCCTCCTCTCGGCGGCTTATCCGACAGTCGGAGTCGTAAATCTCTGTAGCAGAAGGCTCGAAGTCCTCCCGGGGCCTGCTGTGTAAGCCTCGCCTCCACCAATGGGCGGGATCACTCCCAGGGAGCCATGGAGTCGTTATTGACGAAGCGCAGGAACAGGAGTAGAGTGAGAACATCAAGAGAATGAGTATCTTACCTCCCTTTCGGTGGCGGGGAGACGGTTTGTCTGTAAGTAAACATGGGTAGAGAGGCTGGAAGGGTAATCCAAAGGTTGAGCAGATTTCGCGAGCGAAGGATAAATTGATAGGTTCCTGGCTGATTGCAATGATTTGCACGTCGGAGCCTCTGAGAAAGAGCCTGGTTGCGGCGACTGCTCTTCGAGAGCCGGTTTACTTATCGCCCGCGACCGGCTTCGCCCATCGCTACCTCCTTGCGCTCCTCTCGGCTGGCAGCCTGATTCCGGCGAATTCTCTTCGAGGACCGTTTTGCCTATCGCCCGCGATTGGCTTCGCCCGTCGCTACGTTCTTGCGCTCCTCTCGAATTGCAGCTTGGCCTCCGCTCCGCTACGGCCAACCTGCCGGCCCTGAGGAGACCGGCGGCGACGCTCCTGGAGGACTCCCCATCAGCACTCTGCAAGCCATTCTCGAAACGGGTTTCCCGGAGTACCTGAAGACCCACTCCCTGCCGCTTTACCAATGGAAAGCGGCGCGTGCCCTTCTGCGCTGTCGCACCGCCTCTTTGGGGGGCCACACTCAACGCTGCCCGGAGGGACACGTCGAGAAAGTCTGGTACAACTCCTGCCGGCACCGCTCCTGCCCGCAGTGCTCCCATTTGCAGGTCCAACAGTGGCTCGACGCGAAAAAGCAGCAGATCCTCCCCTGCGATCACTTCCATGTGATTTTCACACTGCCTGCCGAGCTCAGGCCGCTATGGCCGTGGAATTTCCAAGTACTGGCCGACGCGCTCTTTCAGACCGTGCGGGACACTCTGTTCCTGCTCTTGGAAGACCCACGGCATCTGGGAGTCCGTCCTGGGATGATCGCTGCCTTGCACACCTGGGGCCGGTCTCTTGTACTCCATCCCCATCTGCACTGCCTCGTCACAGGCGGCGGGCTGACCCCCGAAGGAACCTGGAAGTCTGTCCGGAATGGCTTTCTCTTGCCGCTGGCGGTCGTGCGAGTGATCTTCCGGGGCAAGTTGCTGAGCCTGCTTGAGGGTTTGATCCGCCGCGGCGAGTTGCGTCTGCCTCCCGGCCTCGAACCGTCAGGAGCGTTGTCCCTGCTGAAGGAATCAGCCCGCAAGAAGTGGAACGTTCGGATTCAGGAGCGCTACGAGCATGGCCGTGGCGTCGTGACCTATCTGGCGCGTTACCTGCGTGGCGGTCCGATCAAGAATTCCCGCCTGGTCCGGCACGATAGCGACAGTGTCACCTTCCGCTATGTCTCGCACCGGGATACCCCGAGCTCGGGCGGTCCGCCTCCGCAACGGCTGATGACGCTGCCGATGGCGGAATTTCTGAACCGGTTCTTCGCCCACATTCCGCCCCCGGGCCTACAGGTCGTCCGAGCCTATGGCCTGTACTCTCGGACGAGTCAGGAAGCGCTAAGCCAGTGCCGCCAGCAACTCGGAGGGATGGCTTCCGCAGATCTCCCGCCGCCTCGGGCTCCGGCGGACACCTCAGCCCCGGGAAGGGTCTCGACCTGTCCTGTCTGTGGCAGGAGCCTGATTCGCTCCTCTCTGCCACGCCAGGGCCGGTCTCCTCCGGAAGGCCTGGAGGAGAGGCCTTGAAGATCGAGCTGGGTCGCTCAGGGTTGCCCAACCTTGCCTTGGACCATTGGTCCATGAACACATTTCTCCTGATCGAATTCTCTGTTGCGTTCGTGCGGGTCCGTTCTCCTCATTCCTTTGAGGGTACTTTCTGCTGTTGACTCGCTCTCCGCTGGACTCGGGGCCTGCTATAATCCCCATAGCTAAAGCGAGCCGTCTGCGGGTCACTGCTCAACCCGGTCGTTGAAGCGCACCCCCGCAAGCTTGCCCGATGCGAACGCTGTCGGCCGGCGAATCGACGATGTGCCGTTCAACGGCCTGCGGGGGGCGCTTAACTCCTAGAACGTTATGCGTTAAGACGAGCTAAGACACACTTGGATGACTAGAATTTGGTGAATAGGTCGGTCATGGAATCCTCCCCAAGTCAAGCGGCGAGCCAAGCGCCTCCTCCTCGTCACGCGCTGAAGGACTGGCTTCCGATAATCATTAGTGTGCTTGCGCTCGCTCTATCTCTCCTCTCCTTCATTCAAAGCAGGAAGAATTCAGAAGCTACTAGAAGATCCACAGCCAATCAGCACCTTGCGGAAGCCTGGAGCATCATGAGTGGCGGCAGAGCAGTTGTCGAGATTGACCCTTTGAAGTTTAGGCTTGTGGCCAATGATAAGGTTCGCAGCCTTATAGAGAATCAGGCTCTACCGCTCGACCCAAGTAATCCGCTGGTCTATCATCACCTAGGTGTGTATCTCCAAAGCGTAGGTAGAGTTGAAGATGCTATTAAAGCTTATCGCGAAGCCATAAGGCTCAACCCAAATTATTCTGACGCTTACGTGAGACTCGGTTTGGCTATAGAGGCACAAGCAAAGCAATTCGGTGGAAGCAAGTACTTCGATAAGGTTATCACGGTTGAGCCCAGGCATGTTGCAGCTCATATTGCTCTGGCATGGATGGATCTTCGGACTGGAGACGACATAGGGGCACAGAATAAGCTTCAAAAGGCCTTAGAGATCGAACCTAGAAGCGCGGCCGCCCATGTAATGCTCGGCTATGTGTATCTCGATCGCGAAAACGCTTCCGCTGCACGAGAGTCTTTTCTCTATGCGAGTGATCTTGAACCAACTCTGGACACCCCCTATATCGGTCTAGCACTAAGCTCAATGACTCAGGGTAACTTTTCTGAGGCGGAGAGTTTTTTGACTACGGCAATCAAATTAGATCCCTGGAGTGTTCAGGCTAAGTACACCTTGGCAGCCTTGTATAATAAAAATCAGAGAGTGCAAGAAGCTACTACTGCGTACAGGGGGGTAATCCGTATGGATCCTGCCAACTATGAGGCGCATAATGAGCTAGCTATACTCACTAGTGTCCGGTTAGAAGTCGAATAGAATCAACTGGTTAGCGGGAGCGTCTACTTCTCGTTGGGACCTGTCGGGCTGCAAGGCGCATGAAAGCTGGGTTTTCTCGAAGATCGAGACCGACAAGATCTGTAGACATGTGTAGAGCGAGGCATTGAGTTGAAGCTCTTTCTTGACAATGGCGATCAACACGTAGGTGGCCACGGCGCACCAGATTTGCGTCTTCACCGCGCTCTCGCTGGTGCCGAGAAATCGCTTAATGCGCAGATGCTGCTTGATCCACTTGAAGAACAGCTCGACCTGCCAGCGGCTTTTGTACAAAGCCGCGATCGTCAGGGCGGGCAAGATCGTGTTGTTGGTCAGGAAGACGAGTGTCGTGCCCGACTCGGGATCCTTGAAACGGACGCGCCGCAGATGCTCCGGGTAGGCCTTGGCCGAGTAGAAGCCGTTGAGCATCACGCGCTGGTCGCAGATCACGCCGGTAGAGCGCTGCGTCGGCGACGAATACACGCGCCGGGCATCCATTCCTTGTTTGGCGCGAGTGACGAAGAAAGCACCGGCCTGATGCATCGCGTACAGCCGGGTAAAGTCCACGTAGCCACGGTCCATCACGTAGAAGGCACCGGCCTCTATCGGCAGGATGTCGAGCACGTTGACATCGTGCAGCTTGCCATCGCTGATGTGGAGAAACGTCGGAATCGAGCCCCGGAGGTCCAGAAGCGTGTGCAGCTTGACGGCCGCCTTGGTCGATCGAAACGGTGCCCAGTCGAACAGGCTCAGGCACAGATCGATCGTGGTGGAGTCCAGGGCATAGACGCTGGCATCGAGCTCGAGCACCGAAGGATTTTGCGCGTAGAGCGCCTTGGCGCGCGCGATCAGTCGCTGAGCCAGCGCATGATAGATGCGCCAGTCGCGACGCTCGAGTGCGTCGGCCAACGTCGAGCGCGCGGGCGCCGCCTTCATCCCCATGTGGAACAGCTTGGTCTGGTTGGCGGCCAGACAAGCCTCGATGTCGCGCAGCGATTCGCGCCAAGTGAGCTGCGCGAAAGCCATGACGCGGAACAGATCGGCGCAGCTCAGAGTACGCACGCCCGCATCGCCCTTGTGCCGTTCGACGATGCGTCCGAAGGTCTTCCAGGGAACGTACTCCATCACCTGTGCGAACAGCGTCTTGCCCACGTTCATGCGTCACCTCGGGGTCGGTCAAGCCCGAGAGCATGGCATGGACGAGCAACAAAGCCCCGAGTTCAGCTACCAGGAGTTCCGACCGGTCAGCCCTGGCTCAGCTGGACCGGAGCGAAGTCCTGCCCCCCCCCAAGAGTTGCTCAAGCTCTCCGGGAGTCCTCCTCTCCAAAATTCAAATCGTGGACACCCCTGAGTCGCCCGAAACTACGGTCAATGCTGGCCTTACGGTCGGTAGACAGCAAATGAACCGGACACTAGTGAGCTATACTCTTGGTTAAAACTGGTAATCTCAAAGAGGCTTCGGATCTATGTCGGCGAGCCAATGAGCTTTACCCTCATACTATAGGCGAGGCCGTGTTCATTATATTCGGAATGGAGTTCAAGCCCGCGTGCAAGGATGTCTTAGCTGAGGCAAGGAAGGCGCGATCGCATAACACGGCTGCTCCAGCGGACCAGAAAGCTCCGCTTTCCGGCCGCTGAGCAACAACCCCGTTATGCGTTTCAGAAATAGGGAGTATCGCCCCAAAGCAGAACCTTAAAAGCGTTGCTGCTCGTAGGAGTTGCCCGTGGGAATATACAATTCTGATTGGGACGTATTCATTAGCTACGCATCCGAGGATCGTGAATCCGTGGCAAGACCACTGGCCCACAGGCTAAGGCATATGGGCCTTCGAGTGTGGTTCGACGAGTTTGCTCTCGTGCCTGGATCGAGTCTGACGCAATCCATAAATGGCGGCATTGCGCGTTCGAAATTTGGAGTTGTAATTCTTAGTGCTGCCTTCCTTGAAAAGGAGTGGCCGCAGAGAGAACTGCACGGTCTATTCGCTCGGGATCGACTCAGCTCCAAGGTTCTCATACCAGTCTGGCACGAGATTGATGAAGAAAACTTGCTTTCAACTTACCCCATACTCGCCGATCGTATGGCACTTAAGACATCAGAAGGTATTGATCAACTCGCTGAGGCGATAATCAAAAGTATTAACCTACCATTTTTTGGCGACCGAGTTGCTGGTCTCTGGACCGGTGACACCGGGCGACTGCGGATCTTTGAAGCCAAAGACGGTGTATATGAGGGTGACTACGACTGGAACGGACATGAATGGTCGGGCCATCTACAAGGCCGAATGGAGGACAAGGTCTTCGTGTTCGACTGGTTTTGGGATCTCAGTGACGAACGCGGGCGGGGGTTCTTCGTGGGGATGCCTGGTAGACCCACCTATTCTGGCCCTGAATACTGGCTTTTGAGCGGTGGTTGGACATTCTCTGCCTACGAATCAGCGCTTGACCGCGTAATCGAGAGAATTGCAGAGTCCGAAGAGGACATAATATTCTCCCTACGTTTCGGCGAGAACTTACATGCCCTACCTCAGGGGATAAACCTATGGTCGTTTCGCATTCAGAGACAGGAATATGATGGATGGAGCATTGAATGGGTGAGTGAATCGAAAGATTGACTGACAACTCGTGGACGAGGCCAAACAGTGATTTACAAAAAGCCAAGGGAGGCAGTCTGCTCAAGAGCCATGCCGTGGCCGAAACTCTTCATAACCGTCGCTTGCACCGGTCGGACGGCTTCGCCATCCGACCGGTGAATCATCACAGCGTTATGCGGCGCGGTTCGTGTAAATGAGGAGCTTTATGGGAGCATATAAGGACTTCTTTCGTGCGTTTAAAGCGTACAATAACTATGAGGTCTACGTACTATCGCTCGGCGATGAAGTCGTTGCTCTTTGGGTACAGGAGGAAACAGAGGACGCCGCCCGTCTCTCTGAGGCTAGAAAGGGGAGAACTTCTATCGGTGGACCTTATACTGCGAGGTTGGACCGGCCTGTTCCACCAGAGACACGAGCAGATCTTCATGTGTTCGCGAAGAACAGGGAACTGTTTGCGATGTATAGCGACGGCACCAGAAAGCACGGAAAGGCTGGCCTTCGTATCCCAAATCGGGTTGCAGCGGGAATTCGTCAACATTTCCCTGATTTCATTATTCCCGATGATCAAATTTTGGAGGTAACAGAAGAGCCGGGGCTCCCTCGTATAACAGAAGGCTAGTTCATGGTTGCAACTTACCAAATATGGCGGTCGACATGGACCTAAACGGCGATCTGCATAACACTGCGCTGCACCGGATGCCAACCGCGCTATCGCGCGGTCGTCACCGGTGAGCTTCCAAGCGTTCGGCGGCACGTAGTTGGTAGGTGACGAGAGATCTGTTCAGTTATTGAGAGGTGAGCATGATCAACTTACATGGATTTCTCGAAGGCGCTTCAGCCAGTATTACGACGAAAGCATTCCTACACCTTGCTGCGATCTCACTCTTTCTTGACTCGGTCCTGGCCTACTGGTTTGGCAAGAATCTTCTATCTGTAGACATTGCCTGGATACAAAGCAGGGCTCAAGTCGGTACTATTCTCATATTTTTGACTATCTATGTTCTCGTTAAGGTGTGGTTACTTCCGTTTCTTCGACTTCTTTTTGGTATGCCATTCTTTTTGGGATCAGAATACCTAATTAGAAGATTTTTCAAGGACTTTCGGTTTGGCGTGCGAGACGATGATTTTCTTGCCTTTGCCATCGCATCCAACAATGCCGTGGCGCACGACGAGTACAAACGTCTCAAGGCTGAGCAGGTCGATATGCTTGAATACCAGGGTTGGGCTATTGCATTCTTTATTCTAATAGGCGCAAATCTGGCAATCGCAGGGAAGGCTCCGACCATCTTGCAGGAAATGCGAAGCGTGATCTCTGGCCTGCCGCCGCCTTGGCATGTGCTCGCCGTTCTAGCTTTGGTACCGCCGCTATTTATGTTGCTAATTTTTGCCGTAGCTCTCTCAAGGTTCCATGGGCGCTATTTTCCGTTCGTGAACAGGGAGCTACTCAAGGCTATGGACCCCTTCTTAGAACGTGAATCGGAAACAGAGAGGCTGGAGGGGCAACTCACTCCAAGTGATGTCAACAAGGCTTTGGGAAGCATAGACAAATCCGAGTTGGTAACAACTATCTTAGCTTCTATCAAGGAGAAGAAAATCTTGAGCGAGCCGTCGCCGAACCCTTATGAGGCCCCCGTTCGTCAAGGGGTAGACGGTCCGTAGGGGCTGTCTTAATTCGACAGCCCGAGTCAAGGAGCACGCTGGGAGCGAGATGATCGCCTCTGTCTTAGTTTCCAAGCGGCGCAGGGACTGCCTGCACCAAACACTTATCGAGGCTCGGCGGTTCCCGAAGTAGGTGCCATGTAAATCGAGGAGCGCCTTGGCGCTCCTCATCGATCTCCGGCCACTCGGGGCCAATTCCGCCCCCTCCTGAGGCCCAAAACTCGGAATGAAGACGAGTTCTGCACACCAAACCGGCTCTTGGTTTCATCAAACTGAAGTCGAAATCCCCCTCCGAGCACACCCCTCCCGTCCTGACCCCAGACGTCAGCGCGATGACTCTGCTGTGGGGACGAGAAAACCTTGGTCGGATCATCCACCCACAAACGGCAACGCCGGTGGGAAGCTTCCCGCCGGGAAGGCGACCAACCGGTCCCCCGCTCGCAGCTTGGTGGCGGCGGTCCGGTAGGCGGCCACGAACCAGGAGTAGACCTCGTAGAACCACCAGCGGGTGGCGTGGCTCGCGGCGTGGATCCGAGGCTTCGGTGACTTCTTCATCGTCTCCGGCTGATGATGCGGATGCTGCGCCAGGATCGCTTTCCGGCCCAGCGGCTGGACGCCCGTCTTCGCTCGTGCCGCGGCGGCTTCGGCCTCGATCTCGTCCCGCATCTTCAGGATGCGCCGCTTGTACTCCTCGGGAGGAAGGTGCTTCCAGCATGGCAGCGGTGACAGGACCAACTCCTCGGGCGTAGCGTACTGGAGAGGGTCGAACTTCTCCCTCCGGCGGCGGGCGGCGTATTCCTGGGTCCGGTTGAACCAGTAGCCCTTCAGGATCCCGTCGTTCTCTACGGCATGAATCGGATGGACCCCGGGCCAATCCGACAGACGCGCTACCAGGTTTTCCTTGCATCCATGGGAGAGGTGGTACCGCAGCCGCTCCACCTGAGCCGACTCTTCGTTGCTGACCACGACGAGATGGTACCGGTCGTCGAAGATCTTGACGTCCCAGCCCGTGAGGCGCGAGACCTCCCGGGCCAGATTGCCGTTGGTGTACTCCATGAAGTCGCTCAGCCTCTTGGCGTCCGTAACTCGTAGCAATAAATGCATATGGTTGGACATGAAGACCGGGGAGCAGATGTCCACCGGATGGAGCCGCTGAGCCCGGGCGAGAATGCCGACGACGATGTCGTAGAGCTCAGAGCTGGGACGGAACAGGAACCGGCCATGGATGGTCCGGCAGGTGACTTCTACCAGAGCGCCCCCTTCGGGGATGAAGCGAAGATCTCTTCCCATACCCCTAAAAAGACGTAAAACGGGGCTCCAATCTGAAAGACCCTAGAACTACGGGCGTTTGCGAGGGGGGGGCGCGACGCCTGGAGGCGACGCTGGAATGCTACAATCATCCCTCCGCTCACTGCCCGAGGAGGGCTGCGGGCATGCGCGAAACGATTCGGCTCCTGCCGACACCCTGAAGCAGGGAGGCCCAGGAGTCGAGGCCCCAGGACCAGAGCTCGAAACGGAGGTCGGAAATGTCGGAGCACGACGTGGACGAAGGCCATCGAGAGCCAGCCAGCGGCGTAGTGATCGGACGTGGCATCAAGATCCTCGGTGAGACGGTGGCGCCGGGAGCCAGTCTGGTCCTGGATGGAAAGATCCTCCCAGGAGCGGCCCACCTGGTCGGCGGCTTCGTAGCCCGGTGGGCTCTGGGCCCGGTCGGATGGCTCCTGGTCGCGGCCAACTCCTATTCGAAGTCGGTCACGGGCCGGAGTCTGGCGGGGCACCTCGAAAGCGCCCTCCCGAAAGCGGCGGCCGGCAGCGACACGCCCGAGAGCTGAATGAGACCGCTCCTGCGCGTCGTCCTTCTGGCTCATCTCCTCGCGGGATCGCTCGCCGGCGCCGGAGCCGCGCAAGTCCGCCCCGTTCGTCTCGCGACACGGCCGCCTGGGAACGTCCATTTCTCCCAGAGCGCGGCCCGCCTGCCCGACGGCCGCTTCGCGGCGGTGTGGACGCAGGGGAGGGCCGTCTTCCTCCAGTACGTCGACAGTCATGGCAACCTCGCCTTCGGCGCGCCGGGTCGCGTCGTGGCTACGCCCCCCGGGGAGGCAACCGAGGCCGTGGTCGTGGCTCATGCGCGAGATGGCGTTCTCGTTGCCGTACGCCAAATCGACGAGCGGTACAATACCCGCATTGTCGTGCAGTGGCTCGACGGCCACGGCAACCCGCGCTGGGGGGCGGGAGCATACGCGGCCTCCGTGGCCGGCAGAGAGGCGCAGCTCGATCCCTTCCTGCTCGCGAGCCCCGACGGCGGCGGCTTCGTCTGCTTCGTCCGTGACGCTGCGGGCGTGTACCGTAACAGTTTCTACTGTCAGCGCTTCAGTCCCGAAGGTCAACGGCTCTGGGGCGCCGAAGGAGCCATGGGCAGACGCCTGGCACCCATGCACGCGGAGGAACCCAAGGCCGTAGTCGCGGGAGACGGCGGGCTGCTCGTCTTCTGGCGCGATTGGGCGGTCTGGGGTGAGAAGGCCATTCTCCGCGGGCAGCGGCTGGGGCCGGACGGCGGCCGCCGCTGGGGTGACGACGGCACGATCGTCTCCAGGAACAGATATCCCTGCCCCGATGATACCGGGTGCGCTTTAACCCCGCCATGGATCTTTGCGGTATCGGATGGCGCCGGCGGCGCCATCGTCGCCTTCGAAGACCACATCGGTCGCCTGCCGGAAGGCGTCGACTTCAACCACGTGACCGCTCAGCGGATCAGCGCTGCCGGCGAGAGGTTGTGGGGCGAGGGCGTATCGGTGGTGCCGAGCCGGCCGCCTAATGTCCTTTACGATCTGTGGCCTTATCCGGATGGCGGCGCCGTCGTCGCGGTCCTGACTTTCCCGTTTGAGTACATCACCGATGGCGGGGACCATGTGATCTTGCAGCGGCTGGCCGCGGATGGCCGCACACTCTGGGCTACGGAGGGGGTGCCGGTCATCGATCTGGCCTCGGCGCCCGGCAAGGTGTGGGAAGGTCCGGTCCTCGGCTCCGTCGACGACGGCGTGCTGCGGGTCGTGTGGGAGCATACCACCATCGGATATCCTGCCCGCTCCGAGATTCGCTTCTCCGCTGTCGATGCCGCCGGCAACCGCCTCACCCCGGGCGACGGAGTCCCCCTGCTGCGTCGCACTCTCGCGCCTGAATTCGATTTGATTCGGGGATTCGCCTTCGATCCCGCGAGCGGTTCTTCCTTCGTGGTGTGGGAAAGCGACAGGGGCGCGGCCGGCATTCTCTATACCCCGTGATCAAAAGGAGCCTCGATGCGGTCGATCCTCAGCTCTTTCAGACGCCATTCTTCAGCCTTGCTCAAGCGATCAGCCTGCTTCTCGGCCGTCATGATCATCGGAGCCGCAGCCGCCAATGCTCAGACGGCGGACCTTTCTATCACGAAGCAGGTAACGCCTGCTCAAGCGTCACCCGGAGATATCGTCACCTACACGTTGACCGCGCACAATGCGGGCCCAGACACAGTTTTTCCACTTCTCTTGGACTCATTGCCGTCTGGGTTGACTCTGGTCTCCGCCCCACGGTGTGCCGAATTTCCGGCAATGATCTTGACTTGCTCACTGGAATCCAGTCTGGCACCAGGCCAGGAAGCGTCAATCACGATCGTCGCTCGCGTTGAGAACATTCCGGATGGCACCATTGTAAATGGCGCCAACATTACCGGCTTTGACGACCCTGACCTTACTAACAACTTTGACGAGGCGACGCTGCGCGTAGTCACCCCTATCTCTGCCGTTCCTTCTTTAGGGTTCTATGGGCTGGCTGTTTTTGCGGTTCTACTCGCCGCTGTCGCGGTCTACCGTGTGAGACTTGCATGAGCTCCGCTGTACAGGAAGAGGAGGGGACATGAAAGCAAGCCAGCATGAAGAGCTACTCGGAACCTTGAAGGCCCGCTTCGAGAAAAACATGAACCGTCATAAGGGGCTTGCATGGGCTGAAGTCCAGGCAAAGCTGGAAGCCGATGCCGACAAGCTTCGGTCGCTCCACGAAATGGAAAGAACCGGCGGCGAGCCGGATGTCATTGGTCATGACAAGAAGACGGGCGAATACGTCTTCTGTGATTGTTCGGCGGAGAGTCCCGCGGGCCGCAGAAGCCTTTGTTACGACCGTGAAGCGCTGGACTCGAGGAAGGAAAACAAGCCGGAAGGTAACGCTGTCGACATGGCGGCCGCCATGGGGATTGAGCTTCTGTCGGAAGAACAGTACCGGGAGCTGCAGAAGCTTGGAAAGTTCGATTTGAAAACGTCGAGCTGGGTGAAAACGCCTTCTGACATCAGAAAGCTCGGCGGCGCCCTCTATTGTGATCGCCGCTATGACCACGTCTTCCTGTACCACAACGGTGCGCAGTCGTACTACGCCGCCAGGGGTTTTCGTGGCTCGCTGAGGGTCTGACCAAGTCAAGGGGGAGTGTCATGATCGAGCGTGCTGTTCCCATCCTGCCCGGCGACGATCTCGCGGTCGCAAAAGGTTTCTATGTCGGCAAGCTCGGCTTCGCTGTCCAGTTCGAAGCGACCGAAGACGGCCGGAACGGCATCATGGGGCTCGAGCGTGGGACGATCGAACTCACCATCGATTGCCCCATGTCCGGGCACGGCCGCAACGCCTGCGCATCGCTTCGGGTCAAGAGCGCCGACGACCTTTATCGGGAATGGCGGGGGCAAGTGGAGATCGGGCGTCCGCCGATGAACGAGCCCTGGGGCGGCCGCACGTTTGACCTCCAGGACCCCTTCGGCAACACGATCTTCGTCATCGGCCCCGTCGTTCACGAGGGATGACCCGAAGCAGTCGACTCTGGTTTGGAGATGTTGACTCTGGCTCTGAGTCTTGAGACTTTGGCTTGGAGACCGAGGCAGGAACCCCCGCCTTGGTCCACCCGGTGGCTTGGCGTCGTGTTTCTGAACCATGCTCAGAGCATCTAGTATAACCGTCTAAGTGGGCCGGGATCATTTTTGCCAGCGCCTCACTCTCCGGCTCGCCCTGAAGGGCGAAATTTGACTAGCCTGGCGCTTTAGCGCCAGGTTCTCGGTTTCCCCAAACTCCCCGCCGCCCTGAAAGGGCGGGACCCAACCTACATCGGGCCTGAAAAGCACCGCCCCCTCGGGGCGAATGGAGAAGGGGAGAAGGTGCCTACCTAGCGCTGAAGAGCCAGGCTAGTCAGATTTTGCCCTTTCAGGGCGCTCTGACGGAGAGGCATTCAGCATCGTGAGCGTCACAACGAGCATGGATTCAATAGAATCTTGAGCCATCGGGTCGGAGACAAGTTGGTCATCCAGAGAATCGTGGTGCGCGGCGTAGTTCCTCAGGATGGCGAAGTTGGAGAAGCATGCAAGTAGATGGCGGACCAAGGGATCAGTATGGGTGAAGTCGGCTTCGCTGACAAATGGATTGCGTGGATTGGCGTGGAGATCATGGAGATCACCCTTCTCGTTCAATTTTCTTCGGAGCTGCTGTATTGCGAGACCTGAGCCCTTGACCTTGAACGATCTCAGTACAAGTCCAGCGGACTCCAATGTCAGAGGGACGAAATCTGGCGCTTTTAGCGCTCCCTTGCTCATATCAAGGTAACGATCCCGTAGGATTTTCTCAGCATGAAGAACGCAAAGGATAAGAAAATCAATCGGAGTACTCTCCCGCAAACCTATCCGATCATCTTCGGTATAAAAGAACTGATGTAGTCTTAAGAAGGCAAGACAGAAACGTCGAAACGTCACAGATTTGGACCACCAGCTTACTGTGATCTCGTGAAGCCGACCTTTATTGAAAGGCTGTGGAAGTAGCCGATTAGAACGATCCAGGTAAACGGAGGCTTGAATCGGGAAATCGGCCTTTGCCGTGAAGGCTTCGTAGGGTAGCACCTCCGGCAACGGCGTCCATCCCCGACTCATCATATCCTCGGGGAATCCCCAAAATGGATCGTCGAGATCGATCTCCATTCCTGTAGCTTGCCGCAGGAAGTCAACGGCTCGATCAATGTCTTCCTGAAGGTGCAAGCGAATGAGCCGATGCACGATGTCATGCTTGCCCTTCCATAGTTTCCAGTCATGCCACAAGGTGAGCAATGTGTCGCGTATCCCTTTTTTGAGATCCTCAGGTGTCATCTTCAGCTCATAGAGGAGCTTAGGAGCTGCCTCCTGCACCTTTTCCCATCCACCGATCCAGCCGGCGCCGGTCGCGTTCCAAGCTCCCAGCATAGTTCGGTAACGAGAGATCCAGTCGAAGACGACTTGTCGCTCGGCCCACTCGCGTCTAAGGCGTGCAACCCTTATTGAGACGATCTTGTGTTCATCTTCGTACTTTGACGGTAGATTCTTGATTCGAGACAAAGCATCTGGTGTATCGCGGATGGGGTAAAAAAGAACTGTTGCCTTCAAGATCTCCGCAAGTTCATAAACCTGCCAGTAGGCGAAGAAGTCAATCCATGGATAGATATTGACCTTCTTTTTTCGAGGATGCCGAAGCGGCGGTGGATCCTCGATTCCGAGGCCTGCGGGAATTGCATGGACTCGGACTTGTTGAGTGAGCGAGTGGTCTTCTCGATCCAACCAATGTGTGTACCAGTCCCCGGTAAGCAAGCCGGGCTTGTCCATTGTCGCAGTTCTTTCTGTGACACAGCGAAGGTGCAGTTCTGCTGCCCACCTGTCCTCCTCCACGTATTCCATAAATGGGAGGCTAGGGTACTGAGTCCAGTTAAGGTAAAAGCTTTCAGGAAGGCGAACTCTCAGTACAGGCATGATCCAGCCATACTGTATGAGTTCTCGAAGGTTTGAAATCTCGAGTCCCAACTCCTCAAGAAATCTGCCAAAGCGAGTACCTGATGTCTCACTCCCGGGTGCACAGAGATAACGGCAATGCTGATCAGAGCTCTTGATAACTGGCATCTTGGCGCTCCATTCAAGCCGGTAGACTGGAATTGCCTCTCATGACGCCCTTCGTTCCACGACCACGTGCGCGAACATGGCCAGGCGGTGCCTGAAAGGGTGGAGCGCCCGTTCCAGAGCGCGCCATAGCGGGAAGCTCGCGGCGGGGGAGAGGTTCCGCATCGAGATCCCGCCCGAGACCAGGTAGCGGAAGGGCATGAAGGGCTCGATCGAGCGGACTTGCCACTCGGGCATCTCGCGCTCGAACCGCTCACGGTCGCGCTGGAAGAGGATCCAGGGCAGGGCGCCGTTCGCGCCGGACAGCGGACCGCCGGCGGGGATCTCCCACTCGCGAGCGTCGGGCTCGAAGGGCTCGTGATGCAGGCGGGTGTAGACCAGCCGCGACCAGGGAGTGACCCACGGCTCGATCAGGGTCACGACGCCGCCGGGCCGGACGCAGCGCGCCGCTTCCTTGAAAAAGCGAAGAGGCCGCGGCAGGTGGTGGAGGACGTTGGTCATGGCAATCCCGCGCAGGGACTCCGGGGCGAAGGGGAGGGCGAGGCCGTCCAGCACGGCGTCGATCCCCGGACAGTAGAAGACTTCGGAGCGCACCAGGCCGGGCACGAAGTCGCGGAGGAAGCCGGCGCCGGAGCCCAGCTCCAGCACCGCGCCCTCACCCGCCGGCAGCGAGGCGGCGAGCTTTCCGTACCATTCTTCGTAGATCCGCCGCAGGAAGGGTTTCTCCAGGAGAATCCGCCGGCGCAGATGCGTCGTCCGCGGGTCGTCGAGGTCGAGCCCGCGGGTGAGGGGGTGCTCCAGCCAGCGCTTCATCAGATGAACTTGATCCGCCCGGCGGCGAAGACGCACATCTTGAGGAGCAGCCAGCCGTGGCGCCAGCGCTGGATGTTGGTCTCGCCGTAGGTGCGCTCGCGGTAGCGGATGGGGACTTCCACGATCTGCAGGTTCATCTTGGCGGCGCCGAAGAGAAGGTCGAAATCGCCGAAGGGGTCGAAGTCGCCGAAGTAGGAGCGGTTGGCGGCGAGCCGTTCGTACTCGTCCCGGCGCAGCACCTTGGTGCCGCAGAGGGTGTCCTTGATGGGCTGGCCGAGGAGCCAGGAGAAGGCCAGGCTGAAGAACTTGTTGCCCAGCAGGTTGGCGAAGCGCATGGCCTCCTTCTCCATGGGGTAGACCAGCCGCACGCCGTTGACGAATTCCCCCTTGCCGGAGCGGATCACCTCGTAGAAGCGCGGCAGGTCCTCCGGCGGCACGGTGAGGTCGGCGTCGAGGATCATCAGCACGCCGCCGGTGGCCTCGGAGAAGCCGAGGCGGACGGCGTCCCCCTTGCCCTTGCCGGTCTGGCGGAAGGCCTTGATGCGCGCTCCGGGACGGGCCGCGACCTCGCGCTGGATGGCTTCCCAGGTGCCGTCCCTGGAGTGGCCCTCGACGAAGATCAGCTCGGTGCCGGCCCCCATCTCCGGGACGCGGGCGAGGATGTTGGGGACGTTCCCCTCCTCGTTGCGGGCGGGCACGATGACGGAGACGACCTCTTCCGTTCCTTCCGCCAGCGGTCGCGGCGCCGGCCGGGCCACGACGAAGTTGGAGAGGGCGAGGTGCTTGAACGGCCAGAGCCTGACCAGGAAGCGGTTGCAGAGCGGCGCCAGGAGAGGGATGGGGAGGGGGAGCAGCACCTCCTGCCAACTCCGGACGGGCACGAACCCGGACAGGCGCAACAGGTTGAGCACGTCCGGCACGGTCAGCCAGTTCTGGTGCAGGACCGGCCGCGCCAATCCCAGCTTCTGGGCCAGCGCCAGGGGCAGCTCCCAGAGCCGGCTGTAGGTGTTGAGGACGATCCGCGTGCGCGGCGTGGTGAGGGGGAGGATGCGCTCGAAGAGCCGCTGTACGTCCCAGGCGTCGTTGACCAGATCGGAGAGGATGACGACGTCGAAGGTCTCGCCGAGATGGTCCACCTCGTGGGCGTCCGCTTCCAGGAAGCGCAGCTCCGGATGCCGCGCCGAAGCCCGCCGCACCATCTCCCCCGAGAAGTCGACGCCCACGCCCGCCGCGGGCTGGAGGGCGGCCAGCAGGTCCCCCCGGCCGCAGCCGAGCTCCAGCACGCGCTGCCCCGGGGGAATGAGGAAGCGGTAGACGCGCTCCAGGCGGCGGTGGTAGGCGCCCCCCAGGCCGGCGAAGCGGTCACCCGCTCGCGCGACCTCGTCCCAGTGGCCGGTCCTCTCGGCGCGGTAGCGGGCCTCGGCGTCTTGATCTGTACGGTCGGGTCCGATCATTCGTTCTCCTGTCGGGTCTCCTGCCGCGCCAGCCGGATGGGGATGCGCGCGGCCCGGCCCCAGGCGGCGCCCGGATCGGGATGGACCGCGACGACGGCGATCCGCACGGTCCGATAGGTACCGGTGGTTCCCAGGGGGACGTCCAGCCAGCCGCTCCCCGGTTCCGCCGCCAGATCATGGCGGAGCGCTTGGGCGCCGTCCACGGTCACCATGAGGAGCATCCGGCCCGGCAGCCCGCCGGTCTCGTAGGGGTCCTGGATCTGGAGGAGTAGCGGGGCGGCTCCGGCCGGCGCGGCGATCTCGCAGACCATCTCGGCGCGGTCGCCGGGCGCGGGGTCGACGGCCCGGGTCTCGATCTCCGCCGCGACGGGGCTGAGGGCCGCGAGGTGGCCATGGTTCATCCGGCACCGGAGGGTTCCCGCGCCGGAAGCCTCCTGGAGGGGAAAGCGGTAGGTCCGCTGCTCTTCCAGGTCGCGGGTGCGCACGGAGCCCTCCAGGCGCGGTCCGAGCCAGGCCAGGAGGAGGGCCCCGGCAACGCCCAGGGCCAGGGCCGTGGCGGCGGTCTTCGCTTTCCGCTGGCGCGTCACCTCCCAGGCGGCTACCGTGATCGCCAGGATCTCCAGGGCGGTGACGGCCAGGAAGTACCTCCCCTGCGCCACCACCACGGCGTGCAGGCCGGCCTTGAGGGCGATGGCGAGGACGAGGAGGAGGATCGGCGCGCTCCGCAGCCACAACCCGGCGACGACCGAGGCCAGAGAGAGGGCCAGAATGCATCCGAGCTCCCAGCGAAGCGGCGCGGCGGCCCGGCGGACGAAGGCGTCGGCGGACGCCCGCAGCGAGGCGGGGAGGACCTCCGGCGATCCCAGGGACCAGTAGAAGTTGGCGCCCTCGCCCTCGATCGAGAACTTGATCAGCGCCGCGGCGATCCGCTGGAGGTGGAACCCCGGCCGCCGCAGAGCCTCTTGCAGGGCGAGCCGGAAGCCGGCCTCCCGCATCTTCGCCCGGTCGTAGAGGATGGCGGGCTCCGCCGAGGCGATGTGCGGCGTGGGGTCCGCCCAGTAGTCCGCGGTGGCCCCGGGGACGTAGGCGCCCAGCAGGGCCAGCCCGCCGTGCTCCGAGGTCAGGGCGAACCGGCCGGTGGCGGCGTGGCGCAGGGCCGCGAGACCCAGGAGCAGCGCGAGGGAAACCGCCGCGAGCGCCGCCGCGCTCCGCCACCGCCAGACCCGCCGCGGCCCCAGCCCGGCGCCCAGGGCCAGGGGAGCCAGCGCGACGAGCATCTCCTGGCGCATCGCCACCCCGAGGCCGAACAGCAGGGCCGACGCCACCGGGTAGCTCCTTTCCAGGACCAGCGCCCGCACCATCAGAGAGCCCAGGGCGACGGTGGGGAGGAGCACCCAGTTGTCCTGGGCCAAGACGCCGGAGAAGACCACCTGCCCCGGCCAGAGCGCGAGGGCGCCGCCCGCCAGCAGGCGGACCCACAGCGGCAGAGCGCCGCGCCAGATGGCGAAGGGCAGCAGGGGGAGGAGCCCGCAGGCGGCGGCCGTCGCCAGGCGCGCCGTGTCCGCGGGCGGCAGCGGCGAGATGCGGAGGATGGCGGAGAGGACCATCGGCAGGCCCGGGTTGAAGAAATCCCAGGAACCGGCCCGCCGCAGCCCGGCGCCGTCGCGGAACGCGAGCGCGAATTCGAGCAGGCCGTGGAAGTCCGACACCGGAACCGTGGGGAAGGCGGAGACGAAGGCGAGCCGCGGCAGGAGCCCCGCCGTCAGGAGGAGGACGAGGGCGAGGGCCTCGCGGCGGGCGTCTCCCGGGCGCTTCAGGTCCGCCGGCATGGCTCAGGGGTTGGGGAGCCGCTCCAGGACGACGTAGCGCCGCTGCATCTCCGGCGAGATCTCCTCCCGCAGGACGCGGAACGGCCGTCCCGCGATCAGGCGCTGGACGTCTTCGGTGGAGTACCGGAAGGTGGCCGAGGGGTAGGTCTTGGAGAGCGGGTGGTCGGGGGTGAAGACCACCGCCTGCTCGACCGCCGGGTTGGGCCAGTAGAAGTCGGCGTAGAGACGCCCCCCGGGCTTGAGGAAGAGCTCCAGGAACTCCAGGTTCCACCGCCCGAGCTTCAGGTTCTGGTGGATCCAGAAGTAGCGGCCGACCACGGTGTCGACCGTGCCGAAGAAGGGCGCCAGCCCCTGGCGGTCGGCGACATGGACGTAGGAGCAGTTCGGCGGCGAGACCAGGCGGGCGATCTTCAGCGCCAGGGTGCTGTAGTCGGTGCCGAGATAGGAATCGACGTAGCGGGCGAGCAGCTTGCCGAGATTGCCGCAGCCGCAGCCCATCTCCAGGACGCGCCTGCCCTCCAGGGCATCGCGGTCGCAGTAGAGGGCGATCGGCCAGCCATGGCCCAGCCGCAGCTTCAGGAGGTCGATTGCCGAGTCCGGCAGCGGGGGCTTGTCGGGATAGTCGGTGTAGGGGGTGAGCTGGAGCTCCCACTCGGAACGCAGGTAGGCGAGCCACTCGTCGTTCCAGCGCTGGACCTCCCGCTGCGTGCACTCCAGAGGCGGCGAGGCCTCCAGCTCGTCCCCGGCCGGCGGGGGAGGGGGCGGCGCCGTGGCGGCGGGCGCCCCGGAGGCGCGGCCGCGCAGAGCGCGCAGCAGACGGCTGGAGACGGAGCCCATGCGCTAGACCGAGGCGGCGGCGCGGGCCACGGCCCGCAGCTCGGCCTCCTCGTGGTGCTCGAGGAACCAGGAGTAGGTGCCGCGGATCCCCTCGTCGAGCCCGATGCGGTGGCGCCAGCCGAGCGCGTGCAGGCGGCTGACGTCCAGGAGCTTGCGGGGCATGCCGTCCGGCTTGGAGGCGTCGAAGGCGAGCCGCGCCCCGGGGTGGACCACGGCACGGATCTTCTCGGCCAGCTCGCGGATGCTAAGGTCCTCGCCGGTGCCGACGTTGATGTGCTGGTCCTCGTCGTAGTGCCGCATCAGGTAGAGGCAGGCGTCGGCGAGGTCGTCCACGTGCAGGAACTCGCGCCGGGGGGAGCCCGTGCCCCAGACCGTCACCTCGTCCCGGCCTTCCGCGCGGGCGTCGTGGAACTTGCGGACCAGGGCGGGCAGCACGTGGGAGCTCTGGAGGTCGAAGTTGTCGTGCGGCCCGTAGAGGTTGGTGGGCATGGCCGAGATGAAGTCGCACCCGTACTGCCGGCGGTAGGCCTGGCAGAGCTTGATGCCGGAGATCTTGGCGATGGCGTAGGGCTCGTTGGTGGGCTCCAGCAATCCGGTGAGCAGGAGCTCCTCGCGGATCGGCTGCGGGCACTCCCGCGGATAGATGCAGGAGCTGCCGAGATAGAGCAGCCGCTTCACTCCGTGGAGATGGGCGGCGTGCACCACCGTGCCGTGGATCATCAGGTTGTCGTAGATGAACTCGGCCGGCCGCGTCGAGTTGGCGAGGATGCCCCCCACCGTGCCCGCCACCAGGAAGACGTACTCCGGGCGGTTGGCGCGGAACCAGTAGTTCACCGCCGCCTGGTCGCGCAGGTCGAGCTGGTCGCGCGTGGCGGTGAGGATGTTGTCGCAGCCTTCCCGGCGCAGGCGGCGGATGATGGCGGAGCCGACGAGCCCGCGGTGGCCGGCGACGAAGATGCGGGAGGAAGGGGAAATCTCGTGAGTCATTGCGGCGATGCTCTCCAGCTTCGGCGCGAATGTATCACGGCCGGTGGAGCCGCTTCCGGGAAGTCTCCAGCTCCGCCAGGGCCTGGAGCAGCTCGGCGGCGCGATGGTCCCAGCTCTCGCTCTCGGCCGCCCGCCGGCGCTCCGCCGCCAGCTCGGGCGTGTGCTCGGCCACGGCGCGGCGGAGCTGGCGCACGAAGTCCTCGGGGCCGTCGTAGAGATAGACCAGCGGCTCGCTCCAGCGCTGGGTCTCCGGCAGGCGGCGCGCCACCACCGGCAGGCCGCTGGCCAGGGCTTCGTAGAGCTTCACCGGATCCACCGCGCGGGTCAGCGGGAGGTCCCGGAAGGGGACCAGGGCGACGTCGAGACCGGCGAGGAACCGCGGCACTTCGGTGAACGGGATCTCGCCCAGGGTCTCGAGGTTGGGCAGGCCGGCGAGGGCGGCGATCTCCGGGTCCTCCACCCGGCCGGCGAGCTGGAACCGCCAGCCCGAGAGGACCCGCGCGGCCTCGCGCACGGCGTCGGTGTCGAACCAGGGGCCGAGCGCGCCGACGTAGCCGATGCGGGGCGGGTCCGGAGCCGGCCGCTCCGCCGGCGGCGGGAACGCTCCGAGCTCGACCCCGTTAGGCAGCAGGAGGACCTGCGGGCTCAGCTCGCGCGGCCGCTCGGCCAACATGCCGGCGGTGGCGCAGACGAGGTCCGCGTCGCGGATCAGCCGCGCCTCCACGGATTCGATGCCGGCCGGCACGCCGGGGAAGCCGACGTGGAGGTCGATGCGGTCGTAGACCAGCGGGACGGCGAGGCGGCGGGCCAGCTCGCGTCCCAGCTCCGCCCAGAAGGGGAGCTGCACCAGGACCATCAACGGCCGCTCGTGGCGCAAGCCTTCGAGGATCGTCGCCGCCACCCGCGCCGCGGCCTGCGGCTTCAGAGGCTCGCGGTAGGGGTCGGGACGGCCGGGGACGCGGACGCGGAGCACGTGCAGGCCGCCCACCTTGTCGGTCAGATGGCGGGCCGGCAGCAGGCGGCTGCGCAGGAAGCCGTCCACGTAGAGAACGGGGTGGCCCGCCCGGGCCAGGGCCAGGGCGAGGTGCTGCGGCCGCTGGATGCGGTAGTGCCAGGCCACGGCCGGCAGGTAGAGGATGGGCGCTCCGCCGCCGGCGCCCGCCAGCCGCGGGGCGTCCGCGGCGACCGTGCGGGTCGCGCGGGGCAGTCCCGCCGTGGCGCGGCTCAGCTCTCCCGACCGCAGGTGGCGCAACGCCGCCCGCGCCACGCGCTCGATCTCCCCGGCCGCGCTGAGGGCGCGGTCCTGGACGCGGGGGGGGTAGGAGAAGGCGGCGCTCATGAGCTTTACAGGATATCCTTGCCGCCATGTCCAGCGACACCGCAAACCGCACCCGGAAGATCTGCGTGGTGATGCCCGCCTACAACGCCGAGAAGACGCTGGAGCGCACCTGGCGCGACCTGCCTCTCGATTGGGTGGACGACATCATCGTGGTGGACGACGCCAGCTGCGACCGCACCGTGGAGGTCGCCCGCGGCCTCGGTCTCCATGTCCTGGTGCATCCCCGGAACCGGGGCTACGGCGGCAACCAGAAGACCTGCTACCGGGAGGCCCTGGCCCGCGGCGCGGACATCGTGGTGATGGTCCATCCCGACCACCAGTACGACCCCAGGACGGTGCCCGAGCTGGTGCTCCCGCTGCTGCGCGGCGAGTGCGACGCCGTCTTCGGCAGCCGCATGCTGGGCGGCAGGCCGCTCGAAGGCGGCATGCCCAAGTGGAAGTACCTCGCCAACATCTTCCTGACCGCCGCGGCCAACGCCACCTTCTACACCTTCCTCTCCGAGTACCACTCGGGCCTGCGGGCCTACAGCCGGCGGTACCTGGAGAGCGTCGACCTGGAGAGCAACTCGGACGATTTCGTGTTCGACACCGAAATCATCGCCCAGGGAGTATGGAAAAACCTGCGCATCCGGGAGATCCCGATCCAGACGCGGTACTTCCCCGAGGCTTCGCAGATCGGCTTCCGGCGCAGCGTGCATTACGGGTTTTCCGTCCTCCGGGTCCTTTTGCAGTACAAGATGCAAGAAAAAGGCCTGCTGCGGAGCAGGATCTTCGCGAATCCGGCCGCCCCTCAGCACAATCCCAATTCGCGGTAGAGGTCCGCGTAGGCCGAGGCGTCGCCGCCGGCGGCGGCCGGGACGGGCGGGGGAGGAAGGCGAAGCCCGTTCGCCAGCGCTTCCACGACGGGAGCGATGCCGGCGGCGCCGGCTCCCGGCTCGACGAGCAGCCCGCCGCCATGCTTCCTCACCCGGTCGGCGATGGCGCCGTGGTCGAAGGCCACCACCGGCACGCCCGCCGCGAAGCATTCCGAGAGCACCAGGCTGTACGACTCGGGGACCACGGAGAGCAGCAGCGCGAGGTCCACCTCGTCCCGCCGCAGCCGCTCGACCAGGGAGCCGGCCCGGTAATAACCCCGCACCTTCATCCGGGGGAACCGGCGCAGGCGCAGGAGGACCTCGGGGTCGCCGCCGCCGTAGGCGCTCCAGTGCAGGGAGGGGGCTACGCCGGGCGGCAGCCTGCGGACCACCTCCTCGAAGACCAGGGCTCCCTTGTGCGGCTGGACGCTGCCGATGTAGGCCACGTGCCGCACCGGCCTCTCGGGCGCCGGCATCGGCGCCTCGGCCGGCCCCGACGGCTCGATCACCCGCTGCCGCCCGGCGGGAAGCCCGGGGAACAGCTCCAGGTAGCGGCGGCACAGGAACTCGGAGGGGTAGACCACGGCCGCGGCGGCGAGGAGGAGGTCCCGCGCCAGCCCGCGGCGGATCTCCTGGAACCCGGGGACCACCGGCCAGTCTTGCGCCAGGCAGCTCCGGCAGCGTTCCGGATCCCGGGAGTAGCCGCAGAAGCGGAGCTGCGGCTGCTCCAGCAGATGGGGGCGGGGGCAGAAGAGGCTGAAGTCGTGGACCGAGAGGATGAGCCCGAGTCCTTCTTCCGCCAGCTTCAGCAGCGAGCCCAGCGGCACGGCGGCGAGCCCTTCGACGTGGAGGGCGCGGGCGCCGACCTCGGCGGCGGCGCGGGCCACGGCGCTCTCGAAGGCGGGATCCGTCAGCGCCACGGGGGAGGGGGGCTCCCCGCCCTCGATCATCCGCGAGACGCGGCGGCCGTCATGCGCCACTTCCAGCCGCCAGACGCCGGGCTCGGGATAGAGGAGGGCCAGCGGCCGGCGCTCGGCCTCGGCCTCGATGCGCTGAAGGAGCTGAGCCTGGAGCCCTCCCAGGCGGGGAGTGGGAACCGTGCTCAGCAGGTTGAGCACCGAAGCGGGCGGCAGGCCGCGGAGGCTGCCCACGTCCGCGAACGACTGCCGGCGGTTGCGCTCGCGCCAGCGGTCGGAGAGCCGGTCCCGCAGCGCCGGCAGCCCTTCCGCCCGCAGCACCCTTCCGGCCGTCAGCAGCGAGAGGGTGCCCGCCATGTCAGGCCCTCGCCTGGCGCAGGCGCGCCAGCTCGCAGCGCAGACGCCGGCCGGCCGCTTCGGGGGCGTACAGCTCATGGACCCGCCGGCGGGCCGCCTCGATCTTCGGAGCCGCGGAATCCGGGTCCTCCGCCAGGGAGAGCATCAGCGACGCGGCGTGCTCCACGTCCGGCTCGGCCCAGACCGCGCCCGCCGGATACGGACCCTCGGGCCTGGTCAGGGCGACCGGCCGGTGGCGCACCACGAACCCGGTCTCGTCATCCAGGAAATCGGTCACCCCGCCGTAGCCCGTGGCCACCACCGGCTTGCCCAGGTACATGGCCTCGATAAGCTGTAACCCCAGGCCCTCCGAGCGGTGCAGGGAGACGTAGGCGTCGCAGGCGGCGGTCAGGCCGTTCAGGCCCTCGCGCGGGAGCGTCCCCGTCAGCAGGGTCACCGGCAGGCCGGCGGCGAGGCACTGCAGCCCCTCCACGTAGGACGGCTGGGATTCGTGATGGTTGAGCTTGAGGAGCAGGTGGACCGGCCGCCGGCTCTGCTTCGCCACCCGGGAGAAGGCCGCCAGCAGCCCCGCGGGGTTCTTGCGCTCGGGCACGCTCAGGACGTCGAAGGCGAAGAAGAAGAGGAAGGCCCGCGGGTCGATCCCCAGCTCGCTCCGGCTGGCCGGCTCGGCCTCCGTGGGCACCACGCAAGGCGGCACCCGCCGCACCTCCACGGGCGCGATGGGCCGGAAGGACTCCTGGCAGAAGGCCGTAGGCGCCCAGACCTCGTCGACGTGGTGGAAGGCCTCGGCGTAGCGGAGCGGGAAGTGCGACAGCTCCCAGAACCAGTAGCCGATGCGGTACCGCCCGGCGATGATCGAGCGCGGCAGGCGGCCCTGGATCGTCTCCATCATGTCGGCGTTGACGTGATAGAGGCTCACCTCGAAGGGGAGCCCCTGGCCCGCGCCCTCGGCGACGGCGCCGGGCGCGCCGTCCACCCGGCCGTCCAGGGGCCAGACCGCGGCGGGGATGCCGGCCTCCTCCAGGGCCGTCAGGGTGCCGCGGCAGGCCTCGCCCACCCCGGTGGGGGCGGTGGACCAGCCGATCACGTTCAGGCCTTCGGGGCCGGCGGGCGGACGCCGGCGGCGGGGTCCCGGCGCGGGCTCGGCGCCGTGCGCCCCGGCGGCGGTCTCCGTCGTCTCCGCCGTCTCCATCGCGCGGGCGGGGGAGACGGGCCGCCGCCGCCTCTGCTTCTCCCACCACAGGCGGGCCCAGGCCTGCTTGCGCCAGGGCAGGGTGCGGAGCACGGGGAGGACCACCGGCTCCGGGAGCCGGTACTCGTGCCGGCCGAAGGTGGAGTACCACAGCGCCAGGCCCTCGCGGTCCGTGCCGAGCGGATCGGGGAAGGCGCGCAGCAGGTCCGCCCGCCGGCGGTGCATCTCCATGACCAGGCGCGGCACCCGCGGCCGCCGCCGCGGCTCGAAGCCGGCGTCCGCCGTCAGCCACTCGACCTCCTCGGACGTCAGTTTCTGGCGCCCGCCCACGGTGTCCGGGTCCGCCAGCGAGGTCAGGTCGGCGAGGACCTCCCGCTTCTCCTCCCGCTCCCGCGCCGGCGCCGCCCCAGCCTTCCGCAGGGCCCTCTCCACCGCCTCGGTGAACGCCGGGTCGATGTGCTCCGGCGCCCCCGTGCTGCCGGCGAACCAGTGGGCGAAGCGGAGCCGGTCCTGGCCCCAAGGGCGGGCGAAGAACTTCTGCAGGTCCTCGCGCTCGTCCCAGAGCGTCAGGGCGAGGCGGGGAAGCGGGATGGACTCATGATCGTCCACGGGCCGCCGCAGCCAGTCGAAGAAGGAGTCCTTCTCCAGGGTCGCGAACGGGTCGGGCCAGCGCTTCCCCTCCGGATCGACGCGCTGCAGGACCTTGCGCGCCACCTCCGGCACCACCACGCCGTTGTCGAAGCGTCCGTAGCGGTAGGGGTAGTGATGCACCGTCTCCTGCCCCTCCCGCGCGATGCTGTCGGAGTAGAGGCGGAACAGCGGCGCCACGTCGGGCCGGTCCTTGAAGGTGAAGCGGTTCTGGAACTTGGAGATCAGCTCCGGACGCCGGAAGTCGTAGCCGCTGAAGTGGAAGAACCGCAACGGCACGCCGTTGACCGTCCAGCCGTCGCCGCTCCGCGCCGCCGTGCGGTGGGCCAGGTTCCAGTAGGCCATGTTGTAGCCGGGATCGCGCAGGATCTCGACCGCGCCCAGGAACGACGGCGCGAGGTCCATCCAGCGCTGGTCCACGAACAGCCCGCGCTCCACCTGGTGCAGGCACTCCCGGTACAGGCGGCGGGCCCACCAGTCGATGAACGGCAGGGTGCGCTCGTTGAACGAGATCCCGAGGAAGCCCAGGTTGTGCACGCCCGAGAGCAGGATCTCCCGCTCCGAAGGCACCTTGTCGTCGTCGAGCGGCGCCGTCAGATGGGGCGTGAGCACGGCGTCCACCCGCCCCAGCCGCTCATAGAGGTCCGTCAGGTCGCCCAGGATCAGGATGTCGGGATCGAAATAGCAGATCCGGTCGCACCCCAGGACGCGGTGCAGGTGGCGGAGGAAGTACGGCTTGACCGCCGTGTTCAGCTCCAGGATCGAATAGCGGAAGGCGAAGTGGGAAAAGTCCTCGATCCCGAGCTCGTGCGCGAAGGTCACCGCGAACGGCTCGTCCTCGTAGCGGTGCCCCGGCTGCGGCCGGTCCACGATCAGGACGCACACCTTCCCCTCCGGGTGACGAGCCAGGAAGGAACGCGTAAACGCCCTCGCGTACGCGAGATAGTTGTTCGCGACGATGGTACAGGCTAGCGGTGAAATCATCCAGGGAAGAGAATTCTATCGTAAACCGCCTCGATCTCCTCCGCGTGCTGGGTCATTTCCTTGATCGCGGGAGGATGCGCCGCCCATCCGGCCACGATCTCCGGCTCCCGGGCGAGCCTCTCGATCCAGCTCCGCAGCTCATCCGGGTCTTCCGGATCGAACAGCGCGCCGCAGGGCGGACCCGCGGCGGGATCGAACAGCTCCTCCAGGGCGCCGCGCCGGCTGGCCAGCACCGGCACCCCCTCGGCCAGCGCTTCGCGGGCCACCAGGCCGAAGGACTCCAGGCCCAGGGACGGCAGGATCAGCACGTCGATCCCCGCGAAGATCTCCCCCCGCCGTCCCTCGTCGAACCTGCCTTCGAAGCGGACCGCCGGAGAGGCCAGGGCCTCCAGCTCCGCCGTGTACGAGGGGGAGATGGACGGATCGCCCCAGACGCTGAGCGTCGCCAGGCCTGAGTCCACGCCGCGGAAGGCCGCGACCGCCACGTGGATCCCCTTGTGCGGCAGGATCGAGCCGATCAATCCGAAGCGCAGCGGCCGGGCGGAGCCCTCACCTCCCCGGCCCTCCTCTCCCGACTCCGCCGGCCTCTCGATGCCGTAGGGGATCACGAAAGTCCGGTCCTCCGGCCGCAGGTAGCCCAGCCGCAGATAGCTCTCGTGAATGGCCCGCGAGCCCATGACGAAGGCGTCCGCACGCCGCAGCTCCCGCTTCGCCAGGCGAGCCCGCTCCAGGTAGAGCAGACGGTTGAGGAGGGGCGCGGGCGGCAGCCCGGTGAGCGGCAGGCAGGCCGAGCACCGGGCGGGCGAGGGGCCCGGGCAGAGCCGCCGCCCGGCGTCCAGCAGATTAGCCCGCGCGCAGGGAGCCCACCAGTCCTGGATCTGGTAGAGGACCGGCACGCGCAGCCGGGCCGCCTCGCGGACCAGCGTCATGGCATGCCCGGCCAGGTGGTGGACATGGACGAGCTGGGGGCGGGTCTCCGCCAGAAAGCCCCGGAAGCCGGCGGCCAGCCGCCGGTCGCGCAGGGCGTTGCGGGAGAGCGGGTCCCGCTGGGTGAAGTTGTTCACCACCAGCCGCACCCGGGCGCCGCCGTCCCACAGCTCCGTGGCCTCGCCAAGCTCGCGCCCGGGATCGGCGACGCGGGCGTAGACGGCCACCTCCCGCCACGCCGTCTGGCGCAGGGCGAGCCGGCGGGCGTACGTCTCCGTGCCGGCCGTGCTCCAGGGAGGCCAGCCGTGCACCAGGTGGACGATCCGCCGCGGCTCCCGAATCTTCGAGAGGGGCCGGCGGAGCGCGGCGATCACCCGTTCGCGCGCCGGGGCCAGCGGGTCCTCGCGGAGGAAGCGGGCCACCGTGGGCAGGTACTCGGGATGCAGCCGCCGCATGGCCCGGTGGGCCGCCCGCACCCGCGGCGAGCGCGAGCGGCCGAAGCTGCGCTGGCCGGCGTGATAGATGAACGTGGCGTCGTCCAGGACGTTGAGAAAGCCCGCCTTCAAGGCCCGGAAGCAGAATTCGCTCTCCTCGCCGTAGCCGAGGCCGAAGCGCTCCTCGTCGAACCGGCCCAGCCGGTCCAGGGCCGTCCGCTTGATGTAGAGGCAGACGCCGACTCCGGTGGGCAGGCGGGGCCTCTCCCGTAGAGAGACCCGCTCCACCAGCGCGGCGAAGGCGTCCGCCGTCCAGCCCGCCGGCAGGGCGTTGGCCTCCACAAAGCGCGGCAGCGAGCAGATCGTGGCGTTGTTGGAGAACGGCGTGACCGTGGCGATGGCCGGGTGTGAATAAGCCGCCTCCTGGAGCTTCTCGACCCAGCGGGCGGTCACCTCGGTGTCGCTGTTCAGCAGGACGACGTCGCGGTCCGAGGTCTCCATCCCGCGGTTCACGCTGCCGACGAAGCCGCGCCGGACGGGGTTCCGGAGGATGATGACGGGCAGGCCGGCGACCGTCGCCAGAGCTGCCTCGACGGAAGCGTCCTGAGGCCCGTCGACGACCAGGACCAGACGGTCAAGGGTCAGATCCGTATGGCGGACGAGGCTCGCAAGGCACGCCCGGAGCTCGTCCGCCGCCCCGTAGACCGGCACGATGACGTCGACCGGCTGCCTCACGGAGCGCTCCGGAAAAGCGCCAGCTCGTGGCTGAGCGTCACGTCCATCTCCGGGATTTCCCGCAGCCGCTCCATCCTGCTCGCGCGGCCTCCCCGGTAGGTCGCCGTCAGGGCGTCCCGGAGCGCGTCCGCCCCCAGCCGGGCGGTCTGGCGGACGGTCCGCCGGTCTTCCATTTCGAAGCGACCGGAAAGGGCGGCGGCGGTCTTTTCCATCCGGTCCTTGAGCACGCCCTCGCCGAGCACGGCCGCGCGCAATTCCAGGAGGTCGTCCGGAGCCGGGACCGCCACGATCAGACGGCCGCCCGGAGCCAGCACCCGCCGCATCTCCTCCGGATGGAGCCGGGCGTCGATGGAGAGGACCCGGTCGAAGGATCCGGACGCGTAGGGGAGGAACCGGTCGGCGTTGGCCACGACCCAGGTCACTCCGGGATGCCGCCGCGCCGCCAGATCCACGGCCGGAGCGGACAGGTCGAGACCATGCGCCTCCACCGTCCGCGCTCCGCTGATGCGGCCGAGATAGAACCCCTCGCCGCACCCTACGTCGAGGATCGCCCTGTCGGAGCCGATCTCTTCGAGCAGGGCTGTCAAGAGAGCGTCGCCGTACCCCGCCTCCAGGAGCCGCCGCCGCGCTTCCACGGCTTCCTTCGGGTCACCCGGGTTCTTCGACCGCCGGTCCTGCGGCTGGAGGAGGTTGTAGTACCCGCTCCGGGCCCTGTCGAACGAATGCCCCCGTTCGCATACCAGGGCCCGCTCCCGCCGTTCCAGCGGGGCTCCGCAGTTCCGGACGGGGCAGATCAGGGTGACCACGACTTTGCCTTTTCCAGCAGCTCCCGCCCCTTCCGCCGCCCGGGAAATCCCCGCACCGCTTTTTCCAGCAGGGGGATGGCTTTGTCGGGCCGTCCCTCTTCAAGCCACAGATCGGCCCGCTCCACCATGGCATCGTAGTTTCCGCCGCCGGCCGCGAACATGGCGTCGAGCCGCCGGGCCGCGCCCTCCCGGTCTCCCTTCGCCCGGTCCATCCGCGCCAGGTGGACGGCGGCCACCGAGTGAGTGGGCGACAGGCGTAGCACCTGCTCGAACGTGGCGCGGGCCGTCGCGAGATCCCCCCGGCGCTCGTGCACCAGGGCGAGGTTCGCCAGCGGCGGAACGCTCCTGGGGTTGAGCCGCAGCGCCTCCCGGTACTCCCGCGCGGCCTCCGCGAGCCGTCCCTCCTTGTAGAACGCCATCCCGAGGTTGTTCCGCACGATTTCCGAGCGGGGCGCCGTCTTCACGGCTTCCTGGAACAGTGACAGGTCGCTTCGATAGACCGCGCTCCGGGCCACCGCCGCGGCGGCGAAGAAGACGGCCACCGCGACAGCGGCCCCCCGCAAGGCCTGGCGGGGAATCTTCGTCCACGCCAGCCCCGCCAGCCACGCGAAGCCTGCCGAAGGAAGATAGAGATAGCGCTCCGAGAAATGGGCCCCGCCGATGCGGTCCGCCAACAACACCGGCAGCAGAAAGACGATCATCACCGCGAACGGCAGGAGGATCTCCCGCCGCGCCCGCCCCGTCCAGGCCGCCGCGGCGAAGCCGGCGAAAGCGGCCCCCGCCGCCATGAACCCCGCGACCGCGAAGGGGGAGAGGAGTGACGGCGCCGGCACCGCGGCGAGCACCCGGATGGGGAAAGGAACGGCCAGGAACGCCAGATACCGCGCCAGCAGGCCCGCGCCAAAGGCCAGGGCGCCCGCGAAAGAAGCGTTCACCGCGTAGTCGCGGGGAGCGAAGCCGTCCAGCGCGTTCAGGCGCAGGGCGAGATAGACGCCGAGGACGAGAACGTAGGGCCCGAGCCGCCACGCCGCCTTCCGCAGAGCCGCCGCCGGGGTCCCCTCCCGCCGCCACTCGCCGGCCTCGACCAGGAACAGTGCCAGGATCGCGCCGACGCCCGGTTCCTTGGACAAGCAGGCGCAGAGATAGGCGAGAGGACCGGACACGGCGCCCCACCGTCCCGGGCCGCCGTCCTTGACCAGGAGGTAGGACCGGATCGCCAGCAGCGAGAACAGGGCGACCAGGAGGTCGGCCTGACCGGCGACCCAGGCGACCGCCTCGGCGTGGGCCGGATGAACCGCGAACAGCAGGCCGGCCGCGAGAGCGGCGGCCTCCCGCCCGTCTCCCTGGACCAGCCGGCGGGCCAGGGCCGCCACCAGCAGCGAGACCCCGGCGTGCAGGGCCACCGAGGCGGCGTGGAAGGCCGCCGGCCAGAGCCCGAACACCCGCGCCACCACCAGGTCGAGGAGCCCGAACATCGGGCGGTAGTAGTTGGACGGTCCCACCCCCCGGTCGCGGTAGAACCCCCAGAGGGGCTCGGTGAAGAACAGCCGGACCCCCTCCGGATCGCGCAGCCACGGGTTGCGCTCGATCTGGACATGGTCGTCGAACACGAAGTCGAAACCCAGCGTCCAGCCGTAGACGGCCAGGACCGCGAGCACGATCAGCGCGGCGCTGAGACGGGGCTGGAGACGCAACACCGGGGGATCTTATCGTCCCGGGATTCCGCGCGAGGCTTGCGCGAGTGCTATCATGCGCCCGCTTTTATAGGAATGGAGCCGTCTTGAAGGAAAAGGAAGCCCCTCTCGGGGTCAAGCTCAGCGTCGTCATCCCGGTCTACAACGAGCGATTCCTGGTGGGGGAGCTGGTCCGCCGGGTCCTCGCGGTGTCGGCCCCGGAGATCCAGGAGATGGAGGTCCTCCTCGTCGACGACGGCTCCCGGGACGGCAGCACCGAGATCCTGCGCCGGCTCGCCGCCGAGAATCCGGACCGCATCCGGCTCCTGGAGCAGGGGAAGAACCAGGGCAAGGGAGCGGCCATCCGCCGCGGGATCGCCGAAGCCACCGGCGACCTCATCCTCTTTCAGGACGCCGACCTGGAGTACGACCCCCGGGACTATCCGCGTCTCGTCCGCCCTTTCCTGGAGGACGGCGCCGACGTCGTCTACGGCTCCCGGTTCCTGCCCAGCGAGCGCCGGCGCGTCCTCTACTTCCGCCACACGCTCGGCAACCGGTTCCTGACCCAGCTCAGCAACTGGCTGACCGACCTGAACCTGACGGACATGGAGACCTGCTACAAGGTCTTCCGGGCGCCGCTGCTCAAGTCGATCCCCATCCGCTCCAACGACTTCGCCATGGAGCCGGAGATCACGGCCAAGGTCGCCAAGCGCGAGTGCCGGGTCTTCGAGGTGCCCATCAGCTACCTGGGCCGCACCTACCGCGAGGGCAAGAAGATCGGCTGGAAGGACGCCTTCAAGGCCCTTCGCGCCATGGTCAAATACCGTCTGCTCGACGACATCTACGCCGAGGACGAGTACGGCTCCCACATCCTGCACAGCCTGGAGAAGGCCCAGAACTTCAACCGCTGGATGGCCGAGGCCATCGCTCCCCACGTCGGCGCGCGCGTCCTGGAGATCGGCGCCGGCATCGGCAACATCACCACCTGGCTGCTGCCGCGCGACTTCTACCTCGCCAGCGACATCAACCCGCACTACATCGACTACCTGCGGAACCTCGCCTTGGGCAAGCCCTATCTGGAGGTGGACCGCATCGACCTCCAGGACCCGGAGTGCTTCGAGCCCTGGGTGGGACGGTTCGACACGGTGGTCTGCCTGAACGTGCTGGAGCACGTCCCCGATCCGCTGCTCGCGCTGCGCAACATGCACGACGCCCTGCAGCCCGGCGGCCGGCTGGTGCTCTACGTGCCCCAGGGGCAGAAGCTCTATTCGAGCCTCGACGAGGTGCTGGGCCACCGCGTCCGCTACGACCGGAAGTCGCTGACCGAGGAGCTCCGGGCGACCGGCTTCGAGCTGGAGCACATGCGGGACTTCAACCACTTCGGCGTCCCCGGCTGGTTCCTGAACGGGAGGATCCTCAAGCGGCGCCACTTCAGCCGCTCCCAGCTCAAGATCTTCAACATGCTGGTCCCGGTGATCCGGCGGATCGACTCCGCCGTGCCGGGTAAGGGCCTGGGGATCATCGCGGTATCGCGGAAGGTCTGAGCCCTCACCCCAACCATCGCTTGCGGAAAGCCCAGAAGTACCACCGCAGATAGAGCGGCAGCCAGGCGGCGAGACGGAAACGGCTTTCGCCGGCGGTGCGGTCGCGCCAGGTGGCGGGGAGCTCTTCGACCTTCTCGCCGGCGAAGTGGGCCTTCACGGTCAGCTCGAGGCCGAGGCTGAAGCCGGCTTCGCTCTCGATGGGCGTGCGCGCCAGGAAGTCGCGGCGGTAGGCCTTGAAGCTGTTCGTGGGGTCGCGGGTGGGGAGGCCGGCCAGCCAGTGCAGCGAAAGGCCGGCGGCGCGGCTGAGCATCCCCTTGAGCCAGGGGCCTCCGATCTGCCGGCCGCCGGACATGTAGCGGCTGGGGCAGACCACCGCCGCCCCCGCCTCGGCCCGCCGTACCATCTCCTCCACGATCCGATAGTCGTCCGAGAGATCCACCATGGTCACGATCACCACCGGCGCCTCGGCCGCCCGCATCCCCGCTTCGATGGCGTAGCGCACGCCCCGGCCCAGGGTGTTGTGGACGAGGCGGACGACGGACGGCTTCTCCTCCTCCGGCAGGGCGGCGAGGGCCGGCAGAGTGCGGTCCTCGGACATGTCGTAGCAGACCAGCAACTCGTACCCCGGCGGGAACGACTCGCGGACGGCGCGGCAGAAGGGGCCGATGTTCTCGGCCTCGTGGAAGACCGGGACGACGACGGAATAGCGGAGGGGATTCTCTGCGGTCATGCCTTGCGTCCCCAGGTGACGACGAAGGTGCCGAACCAGCGGCCGAGGCCGATCTTCTCCCACAGCCAGTCGGCGCGATTGTAGAGCGGCAGAAGGGCGTCCATGCCCTTGGGAGCCACTTTGCGGTAGGGGAGGTCGGACTGGCAGCGCTGTCCGATCGCGGCGAAGCCCGTGGCCTGGAAGTCCTCACGGAGCACGCGAGGCAGCAAGGGCTGCTCGTCCGGGCTGACCCCCTCGGGGTTGTAGAGCGGGCTCTTCGGATGGCGGAAGAGCAGCATGGCCGGATGGAGGAGGTTGGGATCGAAGGCGAAGGCCCAGCCACCGGGCCGCAGGACCCGCGACGCCTCGGCCAGCGCGGCCCGGCGGTCGCCCACGTGGTGGAGCACGCTGCTGAAGGCGACCACGTCGAAGGCCCCGTCCCGGAAGGGGAGACGGAGGGCGTCGGCCTGGAGCCAGGAGGCGTCCCCGAAGCGTCGCCGGGCGAGGCGCAACGCCCCCAGCGAGAGGTCGATCCCGGCGTACCCGGCGCTACGGCTCCGGTAGATCCGCCGCGACTGGCCGGTACCGCAGCCGACGTCCAGGACGCGGAGGCGGTCGCCGGGCACGGCGGCGGCGAAGCGCCGGGCCAGGGTTTCCCAGCCGTGGTCCGTGAACGGGTTGAAATCGCCGCTCTCGTTGACCAGGCGGTCGAAGTACCGGCCTTCGCGCTCGGCGGAGGAAGGAGTGTCGAGGCCTTCTGCCATGGCGCAATTCTAGGAGAATCTACGGCGGCGTACCTGCGCGGGTGATCCGGCCGCGCGGGCACGACGTGGAGGAGCTCGCGGCCCGTTCAACCGCTGGAGCGTCCTGGAGGCCTGCCGCCCTCCCGGCGCTCAGGCCGGGAGGGGGTACGGAACAGTCCTTACTGCGGGCTGACGGGGTTGACGCCGACCGGGTTGAAGATGTCGTTGTTCTGGAACGACGTGCAGAGGCCGGCGACGTCGCCGCCCGAGTTGTTGGAGAGGCTCGTGTTGCCCAGGGTAACGCTGGAACCGGCGTTGCAGTTCACGCCGATCGAATTTTGGGTAGACACGCAACGCTCGATCGTCAGGGCCGCCCCGCTGGAGACGGTCGAGAAGCCGGCGCCCGAGTTGCCCGCGGCGACGCTGTGGCTCGCCGAGACGTTCGAGGTGCTGCCCTGCACCTTGAGGCCGATCGTATTGTTTTCCATCCGGACGTTTTCGAGCATGCCCTTCACAGTCACGACCCCGCTGGGATTGAAGAAGATGCCAGCACCCGTACCCAGGCCGCTATTGCGGACAGTCGTATCCTTGATGAAAACCTTGGTGGTGCCCGCCGTGGTCGGCGCAATCTCGATACCTGAACCGTTGGTGCCACGGAAAGCGTTGATGGTGCAATTCTCGACGTGGAGAGAGGCAAGCCCGCCGAGCACCTTGATACCGACCAGGCCGGTCCCGAGCCCTTCGATGTCAAGTCCACGCAGCACCACGTTGCTGGTCGTCGTCGCGTTGATGACGATGGCGTTCGTGCCGGATACCAGCACCCCGGCCTCGACTCCCTCGGCGGAGATGGTGATCGACTTGGTGATCGTCACGCCGCCGAATCCACCGGGATCGAGGACGTTGATCTCGCCCCCGGTCGCGGTCTTCGAGATCGCTCCCGCGAAGGTCTTGCAGGGCGCCGTGCGGCTGCACGGGTTGGCGTCGTCGCCGACCCCCGACACCCAGGTACGCGTCGCCTGCGCCTGAACAGGCAGGGCGAAAAGGAGCACCATTGCAAAAACAACGAGCGACAGCACGACTTTTCTCATGATCCTCTCTCCTTTTCTAACTATCGAACTTGCGCCTTTATGGGCTCAGACTCCAAGGGAATCGCGGTTCCCAGTTTACGCTGACCCATTAGGCGGAGCAATCCCGGCGGTCGTTACAGCGGGACCAATATCGAGCTAGACCGGTCAGGTCCGACCTTCAGCGGTTTCCCTTTCCACCCACGGTATCACCTCGTCCAACATGTTCGAAAAGGAGTATCGGCCTCGAATCCCAATATTTCTCGGGTCTTGCGCGCGTCCGGGATACGCATCTGCGCGTCGTGGGGGCAGGGCGGCCATATCCCGCGTTTCAAACCAGCGTTTCGTACCCGAAGCGCTGCAATGCTGTCCCGCCGGCGTCGTGAAGTCGGGCCAGGATGTCCGGATCCTGCCGCCGCCAGCGGCCGAGCGAGGGGGCCGGCAGAACCTCTTGCCGGGCGATCTCCTCCGCGTCTCCGCTCAGGCCGAAGAAATCCAGGATCCGGCGGACGACATCCGTCGGGTGTGCGCAGAGGTCTTCATAGCGGACCCGAAGATACCTGCCGGGCAGGAGGGCTTCTCCATAGTCGGCCGTGAGGCCGTTGACCCGGCTCCACAGGACGATCGACCGCACCGGCTCGGGCCAGGCATCCTCGTCAGGAGCAAGGAGCGCCCGGCCATGCTTCCGCAACTGGTTCTGGTTCGAGGAGAACGCGATGTCGCGGCCATCGCGCACCGCGTGCAGGAGCCGGAGCCCCGACAGATGACGGACGAAGAAGGGGAGAAGGAAGAGACTGCGCGGCTCCTTCCAGCCATAGCTCCGGCCATCTCCCCGCTGATGCCTTTTCAGTGTGTCCTTGAGATCCGCGAGCATCCGGGCCTCCATGGAGGGCGGCAGAGGCGAAACGCTCATGAAGCGGTCGATCCAGCGGTCCAGAAATGCCGCCAACTCGAGGGCGTCCTCCGAGACGTTGACATGGGAGCCGATGTCCACCCCTCCCCGACGGACAATCCGTGCGAAGGCGCGGGTCCCGGAGCCGCCGGTCGCTCCGATAACGCAGGGCCCGTCCATCTACCGCCCTCCCGCACAAAGCCCGAGTGTCGCTCGTTTCATATCGTTCTCCCGTTGGACGGGCATCGGCCAGAGAGTCTAAGACAATTCTGGCGGGTCCGCAGCGGCTTCCGGTGCTGTATCATTGCCAACCTGCTATGCAGATCACCGTCCTTGGGATGCACCGCTCAGGTACCTCGATGCTGGCCCGCTTGCTCGCACTGATGGGTTGTCATGCCGGACCGGAGGAGGGCTTCGCCCCACCGGATGCCGCGAACCCTAAAGGATACTGGGAGAGGCGCGATGTCTGGGCGGTGGACGAAGCGATCCTGCAGGCCCTCGGGAAGAGTTGGTACGACGTGGCGGAGTTGGATCTAGCCCGGTTGCCGGAGGAGGACCGGCCGGGGCTCGAAGAGCGCGCGCAGGCCATTGTGAACGAGCTCGACGCTCACCGCCCATGGGTGGTCAAGGACCCCCGCCTGTGCCTGGTTTTCCCGTTCTGGCGCCGTTTCCTCGAACGGCCGGTCTGTGTACTGATCGACCGCGATCCACTGTCGGTTGCGCGTTCTCTCCGGGTACGGGACGGTTTCCCTCTGGCGTTCGGGATCGCCCTCTGGGAGCGGTACACCCTATCCGCGCTCGCTGCCACGCTGGGACTGCCACGGGTCGCCGTCTCCTGCGGCGATCTCCTCGCCCATCCCCTGGCCACGGTCCGGCGGCTTCGGGAGGAATTGACCGCTCTCGGAGCCGACGGACTCCGCGACCCCGGCGAAGCCGAAGTGATGGCCTTTGTCGATCCGGCGCTCAATCACCACACCTCCGACGAGGTCCAGCTTCGGGGGCATCTCAACTTACAGCAACTCGATCTGCACCAGGCGGTGGTGAGTCGCGCCGCGCTCCGCGACCAGCCGCCGCCGCTTTCCCAGGGAGCCTTGGACATCCTGGACTCCTATCCGCGGCAGATCGCGGAACGCGAGGCGTTACGGGCGAAGATCGTGGCCGATACTTCCGTCTACCTCAAGGAGCGGGAGGCACGGTTGCACGGCGAGGAGACGATCACCCATCTGCTCGCTGACGCCGAGGCGTTGCGGACGAAGATCGCCGCCGACACCCTCGCCTACGACGCGGAGCGCGAGGTCCGTCTGCGGGGCGAGGAGACAATCGCTGCCCTGTTGACGGAGGTCGAAGCCTTGCGGGCCAAAATCGCGGCCGATGCCGTCACCTATCAGACGGAGAGGGAGGTACGCCTCAGAGGCGAGGAGACGATCGTGGAGTTGCTGAAGCAGCTCGAGCCGGAGACGCCCTGAGTTGGGGTTCTCCATATGAAACTACTTTCCAATGGGCATCGGCTAACAGACGTGGCACGGACAGAAGTGCCGCAAGGTCTCTGGCGGCGAGAGATCCGAACGGTCCGGTACGTTCACGCGTTGGGTCCCGTGCGCGGGAGATGGCTTTCGCTCCGGGAGGCGCTCGGTGACCGCCGCCGGGTTTCCATCCGGTATGGAGGCCGGCGGCTGACCCTCAGGCTCGGCACGTCGGATATTCTCGTGCTGTACAGTGTCTTTGAGCGAGAGGACTACGGGATCGAGTTGTCCTCTCACCCGATGACGATCGTCGACGCGGGGGCTTACACGGGGCTCTCTACGATCTACTTCGCGGAGAAATACCCAGCGGCGAAGATCCTGGCCTTGGAGCCCGATCCATCCAACTTCGCTCTGCTCGTCCAGAACACGCGTCCCTATCCCAATATCATCCCACTCCATCAGGCTTTATGGCATGGAGACGGCCGCATCGATCTCCAGGACCCCGGGACCGGTCACTGGGGGTTTTACGTGGCTCCCGACGAACCTCGGCCGGAGTGGCTCCGGGCGCACGTGGAGGCGGTCAGCGTGCGCACTCTCCTGGAGCGATTCGCGCTCGAGCGCATCGATCTTCTGAAAATGAATATCGAGGGGGCGGAAAAGGAGATTCTCGAGAGCTCCGGAGACTGGATAGGGAGCGTGGGGGCGATCTTCGCCGCCTTGCACGATCGGTTCCTGCCCGGGTGCACCGAAGCTTTCGAGAACGCGACGGCTTCCTTCGATCGCATCGTCCACCGGGAGGGGATGACTTGCGCGATCCGCGACGTCTCCGTGCTCCCGGCAAGCAACCGCTAACCGCCGGCCTGGGGCTGCCGGCCGCTGAAGAGCGGGTGCCGCTGGAGAGGGGAGGAAGGGTCCAGCAGAGCGTCCGACACGTAATGGCGCAGCTCGGCCTCCTCCTGGAGAGCGATGTCCTCGGCGCGCAGGCCCGCCCTTGCCCGGTGCCAGCCACGGGAGAGCTCCTCCGGATCGTACGTCTTCCGCACGTACTTGCGCATGGCGTGGGCCTTGCTCAGGAAAAGATAATGGCGCATCGGGAAGCAGACCGGGTACATCCGCAGCTCCGGAAAACGGACCAGGTGCCCTCCCGCCCAGGCCAGCTCGACCGGTTCGGCCTGTTTCTTCCAGGCTTTGAGCTGGTTCGGGAAGGTGGGGAGAAAAGGGTAGTACCAGCGCATCGTCCGCAGGTAGTCCGGGTGGTCGTGGTCCGGTGACTCCCGGGTGGGGACGAAGGTGAACTCGAGGAAATTCACCGCGTTGAATCCCTGGTGGTCGGCCTCGGCGAACGCATCCTTGAGAGTCTGCCCTGGCGCCGGAGGGAGCCGTATCTCGTCGGCGTCGACGTGCATGAACCAGTCCGCTTCGAGACTGAAAGCGAGTTGCTCTTTGCGTTCGAGAATCCGCTGCCAGGGGAAGACGCCGCGGCGCGGGAAGGTTTCAATACCGGCGAGCCCCCGCCCGAGAAACGACCGGGCGAGCTCTACCGTCCGGTCCTCGGATTCGTTGTCAATCAGGTACACCTCCACCCCATGGCTTACGAGGTGTTCGAGACATGGGATGATGAACCGCTCTTCGTTGAACGTGGCCAGCAGGGCGAGGACGCGCATGGTGGAGGTCTGAACAGCTCAGCCGGGGCGCGACCGCATCTCCGCCCCGGCAGAGCTTGAACGGATATCAGAATATCAGGAGTTGTTCGCGTGGGCCAGGCAGGTGGCAAAGATCTCCTCGGAATCTCCGTCTACCGCGGGCGTGCTGAGGAACGGCGGAGAGCTCATCTCTTGCCAGAAGACCCCCGCGCCGGCGGTTGGAGGAGAGCTGCAATTTACAAGGCAGCGCTTGTGGCTGTTGACGCCGTTGAGAAAGGGACCGCCGACTCCCGCCGGATCCGTGACGGTGTTGCCGTCGGTATCTGGAAACTCGGCCCCCGGCGCGCGCCAGCCGAGGAACCAGCCACCGCCGCTCGCTCCGCCGTTGAGATCGCTGCCGATGACCTTGGAGACCTGGCCTCCTGCTACCGGATTCCAGTTGTACCATTCTGTACTGGCGGTCTGCTCGATGACATTGCCCGGGAAGGGAGACTCGGCGGGGTAACCGAAGGTGATCACCGGCTGCTCTGAGGACCAGTTGAAGGCGCGACCGGCCCAGCCTGTAATGTTGCCGATTTTGTTGGCGATGAGGCTTCCGGTCGTGGCGGTGACGATACAGGCGTAGTCGTAGTCAGGATCTCCGCCTAAATGCCACGCACTGGTAGTGTTGGCAAGGACCGCCGCCCAACATCCGCGGCTCGGATGAACTCCTCCGGGGCCGTTGTAGTAAGAGGGGCAGAAGAGGGCGTTGGATATGAATGTTCCGGCCCCGTCGCTGACACAGTGGCCGGCTGTCGCGATGGTGCTGCGGCCGATGACTGTCGCGGAGCACTCGAAGTTGCCCGTGCCAAGGGTGAAGAACAGCTTGCCGTGGACCCCCCGCCAACCGCTCAGGTAGTTGCCCTCCATTGTCCAACGCTGGAACGGGCCGTAGGGTCCGGTCAAGGGATTGGTCGGCGCGGTGCCCAGGGCTTGAGGTGTGGCCGACGCCTGTGGCTCGCTGCGCTTGAAGGTACGTACTTTAGGGGTGAAGGGCCCGCCGCCCGGCGGGTGGCCGCCGATCAGAACGGGCTCGCCGATAATGACAGGCGCTGCCATCTGAGACGCAGACTCCGTCGTCACGACCGCCGGGATCGGCATGGGTTGAGCCGAAGCCATCCGCTCCGGTGTCCAGTACTCCTGGACTGACATGGCCGCGGCCTGAGCGTCGGCACCGTCTGCGAGCGTGGTCGAAACGATCGGATCCTGCTGCGCGGCGGCGCCACTCGCAACCATGACGAGAAAAGCCACCGCCATACGACACGACAACTTTGCGAATCCCATTGCTCGATTCTCCTTCCTGTCGGTCTATTTCATAACCCTTCCTTCTTCCTATATGACTCTCAGCAGGTCACAAAGAAGGAAGACCCACCCGAAGACTGACTACACCTTAGGCTGCTTCAGCCGTAAGATGAAGAAAGGTTATAGCTTTTTGGGGAGACGTTCAACAGCGGATATTAAATATAGGCACACCGAAATATCCGCCTGATTGGCGGACGCGAGATCCAGGGCTTCATGATCGCGAACGCAATACTAGATCCGTCCCTCCGCGATCTCCCGCTCCACCCAGGGGATCACTTCGTCCAGCACGTCCGAGAGGGAAGTGCCGGCTTCGAATCCCAGGACTTCCTTGGCCTTGCGGACGTCCGGGATGCGCATCTGCACGTCGTGGGGGAAGGGCGGGTCGGAGACGTAGCGGAAGGGCCTGGCGTCGCCGTGGACCTTGCGCCAGATCAGCTCGGCCAGCTCCAGGACGCTGGTGGCGACCGGGGTCGAGAGGTTGAAGTCCTGATTCCCGGTGGCCGGGTGGAACATGGCGGTGAGGATGCCCTGGGCAAGGTCGCCGCCGTAGGTGTAGCAGCGCACCTGGTTGCCGGTGCCCAGGATGTGCAGCGGGTCCTGTCCCTTGACCACCTTCTGCACCAGGTCCGGCACGACATGGCTCATGGCCAGCTTGATGTTGCCGCTGGGGATCTCCTTGTCGCCCAGGGCGCGGCTCTCACCGATGCCGACGCAGTTGAAGGGGCGGCAGACGGTGTAGGGGAGCCGGTACTGCTCCCAGGCGCCGCGGGCGAAGTACTCGCAGGCCAGTTTCTGGAAGCCGTAGGTGCTGAACGGCGGCGGGCACTCCCGCTCGTGACCCTCGGGACTGGGAAAGACCGTGGCGTTCTCGAACACCATGCTGCTCGAGAGCACGGTGATCTTCTGGAGACGATGGTTGCGGTAGGCATGGATGGCGGCGTCGAAGGCCGCGGCCGTGATGCGCTCGTTCTCCGCCAGCAGGTCGTAGGCGTACTCGTGGAAGTAGGAGATGCCGCCGATGCGGGCGGCGCAGGCGATGAAGTGGTCGCACTCCGACGCCAGCTCCTTCATCAGGCCCACTTCACAGGCGTCGGCCTTCAGGAAGCGGTAGCCGGGATGGTTCTGGTAGCTCCGCTCGACCGGGCCGTACTTGGAGAAGTTGTCGACGCCGATCACTTCGTGACCGGCGTCGAGGAGCTGCTGGACGAGGTAGCCGGCGATGAATCCCGCCGACCCCGTGACAAGGACTTTCACGTTTCAGTTTCCTTTCGACAGGCAGTTCCAGACGTCGATCACGACCTTGCCGCCCTGGAACGGCAACTGGCGGTAGACCTTGTGCGGAGTGGCCACGAAGAGGACGTCCGATTCGGCGAGGACGCGCTCCAGCGGCGCCAGCGAGTCATCGGGCACATACGGATCGGTGCACAGCACCTGCCGCGCCTCCAGGGCGAGGAGCTTGCGGAGCTTGTAGCTCAGCGAGTCCCTGGGATCGTCGCTCTCGGCCTTGAAGGCCATGCCCAGGATGCCGGCCGTGACCTGGCTGAGGTCCACCTGTTTGCGGGCCAGCTCGATCAGATGGCTCGGCAGCCCCTCGTTCACCAGCATGGCGGAGTGGCCCAGCATGAAATGGTTGTGGCTGAAGGCGGCGAGCTGCATGGTGTCTTTCACCAGGCAGGGGCCGGCCGCGAAGCCCGGGCCGGGCATGCCGGCCATGCGCGGGTAGTTGTGGCGGCAGCCGTGGAGGATGCGGTCGAAGTCCACCCCCCAGCCGGTGGCGAGCATGTAGAACTGGTTGACCGTGGCGAACTGGATGTAGCGCCAGGAGTTGGTCATCAGCTTGCACAGCTCGGCTTCCATCGGCGCCATCTCGACGAACTCGGGGGTGAAACGGGCGAACATCCCGCGCACGGCCGCGAGCGTCTCCGCGTCGAAGGCGCTCAGGAGCTGGGGCAGCTCGCGAAACTCCCGCAGGCTGTAGCCCTGGGCCACGCGTTCCGGGCAGCAGGCCACGGAGACGCGCAGGCCCCAGTCCTGGAGCATGCGCTGGATGCGCTGGCTGGTGCCGGGGAAGACGGTGCTGCGGAGGATCAGAACCTGGCCGTCGCGCAGGTGCTCGCGGCACTTGCGCAGGGCGCGGTCGATGGCGGCGAAGCTGGGGTTGAGGTGCTCGTCGACCGGCGTGCCGATGATCATCACCAGGAAACGGCACTGGCTCATGAGATCGGGCTGGTCCTCGACCTCCAGGCCGGTGTGGAGGACCCGCTTCAGCATCTCCTCCGCGCCTTCCTCGAAGAAGGGCATCTCGCCGGCGCGGATCCGCTCGACCTTGCGGCTGTCGAGGTCGTAGATGACCGTGCGCAGCCCCGAGTCGGCGCAGATCAGGGCGAACGGCAGGCCCACGTGGCCGCCGCCGCCGATGACACACACGTCTCGCGAGAAGGTCGTTTCCGTCATTCCGATATCAAAGCCGGGGGGAAAGAGTAGTTCAGCGCTCCGAGTCCTGTAAAGGCGGCCAGGCCCGTTGCAGGGCCAGCGTCGCCTCCCAGTGGGCCCGGACCTCGGTCATCGAATCCCCGCCCAGCTTCTCCAGCAGGGCGTCGGCCAGCACCAGGGCCACCATCGACTCGGCGATCACGCCGGCGGCGGGGAGGGCGGTGACGTCGCTCCGCTCGTATTGCGAGCCGTGGGGCTCCAGGGTGTCGAGATCGACGCTGGGGAGCCCCTTGCGGAGGGTGGCGATGGGCTTCTTGTAGGCGGTGATCACGACGTCCTCGCCGTTGGTGACGCCCCCTTCGAGGCCGCCGGCGCGGTTGGTGGGCCGGGTCCAGAGGCCGTCGGCGGTCCGTTCGATGGCGTCGTGGGCCGCGCTGCCGAAGCCCTGCGAGGCGGAGACGCCGGCGCCGATCTCCACCGCCTTGACGGCGTGGATCGAGAGCACCGCCTGGGCCAGGCGGCCGTCCAGCTTCTCGTCCCACTGCACGTGCGAGCCGAGCCCGGCCGGCACGTTGTGGGCGATCACCGTCACCGCTCCTCCCAGGGTATCCCCGTCGTCCTTGGCCTGCTCGACCAGGCGGACCATTTCGGGCTCCAGCGAGCGGTCGATGGCCCGCAGGGGCGAGGTCTCGTCGACTTGGAGGAGGTCCGCCCAGGTGGGGACAGGAGCGTCGGCGCCGATGGGGCCGAGGAAGCGGACGCCGCTGCGGATCTCGACGCCGAATTCGCGCAGGAACATGCGGGCGAGGGCGCCGGCGGCCACCCGCGCCGTGGTCTCCCGGGCCGAGGCCCGCTCCAGGATGTCCCGCAGATCGCGGCGGTCGTACTTGAGGCCGCCCGCGAGGTCGGTGTGGCCGGGCCGCGGCGACTTGAGGCGGCGGATCTCGGCCAGCCGGGGATCGACCTCCACGGGCCCCATGACCTTCTCCCAGTTGGCGTAGTCGCGGTTGGCGATCCAGAGGACCACGGGGGAGCCCAGGGTCTCGCCGCCGCGGACGCCGCCGTGGACCTCGGCGGTGTCCTTCTCGATCTGCATCCGCCGGCCCCGGCCGAAGCCGTGCTGGCGGCGGGCGAGATCGCGGGCCAGGAGGTCGAAGTCCACCCGCAGCCCGGCGGGTAGACCGGTGAGGGTCGCGGTGAGGCCGGGGCCGTGGCTCTCGCCGCCGGTGATCAGTCGCAGCCGGCGCATGGCGGGGAGGATATCAGGAGCCCCCCTTCTTCTGGCGCGCCGCCCGGGAGACGTGGAGCTGGTGCAGGAAGTCGTAGAGCACCATCTCGTGGGCCCGGGCGGCGGAACGGATCATCCGGTTGACGTGCATGTGCACGTAGCTGGGCGCGAGGTCGGCGATCGTCTGGTTGAGGCGGCCGGCCGCCTCCAGCTCGCGCAGCTCGGCGACGATCGGCGCGCTCCTCTCCGAGCGCCGCCGCAGCACGGCCAGGGCCGGCGCCAGCTCGCTCTCCTCGTCCCCCGCTGAATCCAGCAGCGGCAGCAGCCGCCGCCATTCCTGACGGAACCGCTGGTCGAGCTGCACGCGCAGGCCCTTGCCGCCGCCGAACTCGCGGTTGAACGACTCGCGGATCTGGCGCAGCACGCCCATCTTGCCTTCCTGATCCAGTTGCAGGTCGTCCAGCAGGGTGTCGATGCCGCGCAGGGCGAGGCGCCAGCGGAAGTCCGCCCCCTCGTCCCCTTCCAGCATGCCGAGGATCTCCAGCACGGCCTCGCTGTCCACCTGGAACAGGCGCTCGGAGAGGAGCACGCCCTCCGGGCCGCCGTAGCGCTCGATCTCGCGCTCGTAGGTGTCGAGCTGCACGCGCCAGAGCCGGCCGTCTTCCAGCAGGGGGGAAGCCGCCGCGTGCAGGCGCGGCAGCACCTGGGCCGGCAGCGCGCCGGGATCGCCGTGGAAGCGCAGGCGCAGGTGCCACTCGGGATCGCCGTAGCGGATGAAGAACCAGCCGTCCGCCGCGCCCTCGGCCATGACCTCGCGGACCACCGGCTCCACGACCTCGCGCAGCAGGACGTCCGCAGTGGCCGTGCCGGTGTAGAGCTTGGCGTACAGCCACTCCGAGCCGGGCGGGAACGAGCGGCGGACCACTCGGGGAGACATCCGGGGGGCGTTCCCCTCTCCCGGCGAGGGAGGGAGGGCGGGGGCGGGAGAGGGGCCAGGGGTGAGGGTCTGGGCCGCGGCCTCCTCCCGCGGCTTGCGGGCGAAGGGGATCACGATCTCGTGGAGGAACCTGCCTTCGGGACCGGTGGCTGGAAGCTCGTCCGGGCCGGGGAAGAATTCGACCAGCCGGGCGCGGTCACGGTCCTCGATCACGTCCAGGAAGGTGTCGATCGAGAGGATGTTCTCGAGGTCCACCAGCAGCTCGTTGTCGGCGTCCACCAGGGCGATGAGGCGCGGCAGGCCCCGCCGCTCGCGCCAGGCCTGGACGGCGGCGAACCGCGCACCGCCCTGCGTCTTCGCCAGCGCCTTGATCTCGTCCTGGGGCATCCACCAGGAGGCGCGGGACAGGACCACGCGGCCGCTGACGACCCGCGGCAGGAAGGGAGCGCCGTCCAGCGGTCCCCAACCCCAGGCGAATCCGCCCAACACCCCCTGCGACTGCAGCATGCAGAGGAAGCGGTAGATCCCCAGGCTGCCGCGGGAGAAGTTGTGGGCGCTGGTCAGGCGCGGCACGACCTCGCGGCCGAGGCGCGCCGAGCGGAGGACGATCCGCGGCCCCATCACCGAGACCCGCAGGTCGCTCACCGGGATCTGCTTCTCGGGCGGCGCGCCGGAGCGGCCGAGGAAGGCGATCTCGTGCTCGCGCAGCACCGGCCGCGCCAGGATGTTGCCGATGCGCCCCTGGGGCAGGTGCACGATCTCGGCGAAGACGGCGCCGGGTCGCTGCGCCTCCTCGGCCCGCAGGTGCTCCTCGACGCAGCGCGTGAGCTCGGGGTCCGCGTGGCAGAACCTCCCCAGCAGGCGCGCTCCGGAAGGGCCGCCGGCGTTGTCGAAGAGGATCTGGAGCTCGCCCCGGTCGAGCGCCTCCTGCGACGCCGCCGACACGGTGACCATGACGTGGAAGCCGTCGGGCATCGGCGTCTTCGCACGCTCCGGGTTGGCCGGCGCCATGCGGTCGAGGTCCTCGGCGGTGATCTCGATCTCGCGCGCGCCCCGGGCCAGGGCCTCGTTGAGCTTGGCCAGGAGCACGCCCTGGACGCGTCCCCAGGAGACCGTGGGCTCGGCGCCCGGAGGGGAGGCCGCGATGCCCCGCAGCAGGGGGGAGGCCTCGGCGCCGAAATCGCCCGAGCGCTCGAAGCCGATGCCCACCTCTTCGTCCAGGGCTTCGAAGAGCGGCACCTCGCGGTTCTCGTAGCGCTCGGAGAAGTCCTTGCGGAACTTGTCGAGGCTCTCGACGGGCCGGTCGGCCGCGATGCGGTACAGGAGGTCGAGGGCGCGATGGATCTCCTCCATGACGTCGGCGCCCAGGGCCGGCCGGTCGCCCGGCTTGACCATGTCGAGCTGGAAGAGCCGCGACATTTCCACCGAGGTGGGCAGCTCCCGCAGGCTCTCGGCCAGGGCCTCGTAGCGGGCGGGATCGGCGCCCGGCCCGCCGGCGTCCAGGGCTTCGAGGTCGGCCCGCGCGCGGTCGAGCCGCTCGGCGGCCAGGGCCGCGGCCGGGATGCGGCGCAACTGGTCGATGAGGTCGTGGATGGCCTCGGGACCGGTCACCGGGGGAGAGAGGTCGGAGACCAGGAGCTGGCTGTCGATCAGCTCGGTCACGAACTCGGAGGCTTCTTCAAAGGTCACTTCGCCGTCGGGATCGAAGGCGACCAGGGCCTCGGCGATCTCGCGGGCGGTGGCGCCGCCCGAGGCGCACCGCAGGGCTTCCTCCAGATAGTCGTTGGAGTCCACGGCGACCAGATGGTGGGAGCGGGCCTTTCCCTCCAGGCGCGCCTCGGCGTAGCGCAGCCGGCCGGCGGCGCGGTAGAGGCTGGAGTTGGGACGCCAGATCAGCGCCTCGCGGACCGCCGGGTCGCGGACCAGGTCCTCGCAGAGGGCGAAGAGGTAGTCCATGTCGAGCCGGGTGTGCCGCTCGTAGGAGGAGCGGGGGGCCACGGCGATGCGGGTGGGGGAGCCGGGCTGGAGATCGACCCGGCCCACCGAGCAGCCCGAAAAGAGGCCGAACGGGGTGGCGCGGGCGGCCATGCGGTAGAAGTAGCGCACCAGCGCCCGCTCGGCCCGCAGGCCCTTCTTGCTCCCGGGGTCCTTCTGCCAGGCCGCCAGGCTCTCGTGGAGGGAGGGGGAGGCGAGGAAGACCGCCTCGCGGATCTCGGGGCGCTCGGCCAGGGTGGCCAGCCGGGCGCGGAGCCGTTGGCGGTCGGCGGCCACCGCTTCTTCCAGACGCTCCGGATCGCCGGCGGCGGCCGCCGCCTCCAGCCCTTCGCTCCAGGCTTCCAGCTCTTCGTAGGGCAGCAGGGGGGTGCGGAAAGCGAAGAAATCCGCTGGAGCGTAGGGACGTTCCGGACTTTTCTTAGCCATGTCTCTCCCGGGCGAAATCGATGAATCCGCGCTCGACGTCGAGGTCGATCAGGCGGACGGTCAGGCAGTCGCCGACGTCGAGCCCCTGGAAGCCGCGCTCCAGCCTGCCCTCGACGGGGGGATGGAAGATGCGCACCCAGGTGCCTTTCTCGGAAGCGCCGGTCACCACGGCGCGGAAGGTGTCGCCGAGGCGGTCCTCCAGCAGCAGGGCCGCCGCGGACTTGCGGACCTGGCGCTCCACCTTCTGGGCGTTGTTCTCCTGCTCGGTGCAGTGACGGGCCAGCTCCCGCAGCTCGTCGGAGCCGTAGGGCGTGGGGCTCCCCGCCAGGGCCGCCTTGAGGATGCGGTGGGTGACGAGGTCGGGATAGCGCCGGTTGGGCGCGGTGGCGTGGGTGTAGTCCTCCACGGCCAGCCCGAAGTGGCCGGGCGCCGGGTCTTCCGGCAGGTCGGCCACGTACTCGCCGGAGCCGATGAGCTTGACCACCGCCAGGGAGAGCTCGGGATAGGCGCCGGGATCGGCCTGCCGCCGCCGCGCCAGGAACTCCGACAGCGCCCCGGAGTCGGGCTCCGCCGGCAGCCGGTCTCCCGTCTGGCGGGCGAGGTCCACGATGCGGTCCCAGCGGCGCGGCTGGCGGACGATGCGGCGCAGCGAGGGCAGCCGCCGCGACTCCAGGAACCGGGCCATGGTGGAGTTGGCCGTGATCATGAAGTCCTGGATCAGCTCCTTGGCCCGGTCGCTGTCGTCGTTCTGGAGGGCCTCCACCCGGTTGCCGCGCAGGACCGGATGCACGTCGTTCCGCCGCAGGTCGAGGGCGCCCCGCTCGTGGCGGAGCCGCCGCAGGCGCTGGGCGGCGGCGTCCTGGAGGCGGATCTGCTCCGCGAGCTCCGGGACGCCGGCCATGCCCTCCGGCAGGGGACCGGCGCCGTCCAGCCAGGCCGCCACGGCGGTGTAGGTCAGCTTGGCGCGGTTGTGGACCACGGCGGGGTAGACGTCCTCGTCGGCGGTCGCGCCGTCCTCCTGGACCACGAATTCCACCACGAGAGCCCGGCGGTCCTCGCCCTCGTTGAGCGAGGTCAACCCCGTGGACAGGCGCTCGGGCAGCATGTGGAAGACCCGGGCGACGGTGTAGACCGAGGTGGTGTTGGTCCGCGCGTGCTCGTCGATGGCCGAGCCCTGGTCCACCAGGACGTCCACGTCGGCGACGGCGATCCGCACCCGGGCGACGCCGCCGTCCAGCGGCTCGGCCACGGTGAGCTGGTCGAGGTCGCGGGTGTCGTCGTTGTCGATGGAGCACCAGGGAAGGCCGCGCAGGTCGCGGACTCCGTGGCCGCCGTGAGGGGCGGGGGAGAGGCGCTCCGCCTCCTTCAGGGCCGCCGTCGAAAATTCGGGCTGTAATCCCTTCTCTTCCATGGCGCGGCGCGCCAGGGTTTCAAGATATTGACGGTGGCGTTCTGAATCCATAGCGATTATAAACCCGCCAGCCGCGTGAAAGGTTCCCGCAGAAGCTCCGGTGTCCTGCAGGGGCGGCCGGTCTCTCTTTCAATCCAGATGTGCTCGGTCGCGCCGGTCACGAGCTTCTCGTCCCCCTTGCGGACCTCGTAGGCGAAGCGCAGGCCGCGGCTTCCCAGCCGCTCGCACCAGCAGTGGACCTGCACCACGTCGCCGTAGCGGGCCGGCCGGTGGTAGCGGGACTCTACACCGGTGACCATCAGGAGATAGCCGAGCTTCTCGATGTCCGCGTAGTGGAAGCCGGACGTGGCGCAGAGCCGCGTGCGGGCCAGCTCGAACCAGATGATGTAGTTGGCGTGGTGGACCACGCCCATCTGGTCCGTCTCGGCGTAGCGGACCTCGATGTCGATGGCGGAACGGCTGGGCTCGGTCATGGCGGTGTCTTCAGTCATCTCCCGATGTGGCGGGCCACGGTCCAGAGGATCTTATAGCCCGCGCGGATCGTGCCGGAGACCGTGCCGGTGATCTTGGAGACCCCCACCCGCCGGCGGTAGGACACGGGGACCTCGGCGCACCGCAATCCCCGCCGCACCGCCTTGACCTGCATCTCCGCCGTCCAGCCGAAGTCGGGGTCCGACATCTCCAGGCTCTCCAGGGCGGCCCAGCGGGCGGCGCGGAAGGGGCCCAGGTCGGTGAAGCGGTGGCCGTAGAACAGGCGGATCAACAGGCAGGCCACGAGGTTGCCGGCGCGGGCCTGGGGCAGCAGGGCGCCGGGCTCGCGGTTCCCCAGCACCCGCGAGCCGATCACCAGGTCGGCGTCGCCGGCCAGGATGGGCGCGATCAGGCGCGGCAGCTCGTCGGGATGGTCGGAATAGTCGGCGTCCACGAACGCCACCACGTCCGGCGGGCCGGTGCGGCGGAGGTGGTCGAGGCCGGCCAGGCAGGCGCTGCCGTAGCCCCGCCGCGCCGCCGCCACCACCTCCGCGCCCCCCTCCCTGGCCACCCTGGCGGTGCCGTCCCGCGAGCCGTTGTCGGCCACCACGACGCGGCGCACCGGCGGGCTCGGGATGTCCTTCAGGACCAGGGGCAGGGAGGCTTCCTCGTTCAAGGCGGGGATCACGATGTCGATAGATGGTATTCCCCCTCTCCCGGAAGGCAGGGGAGGGAGGCTGGGAGAGGGGGTTAGGGGGTGAGGGCCTTTGAGCACCGGCGGATTTTATGCCATGCTCTCGCACCGGCCTGAGGCCGGCGATCCCTTGAATAAGGATGTAGCCATGAGATTTCAGCGACTGATCCCGCTTTTCCTCGCCGCCGCCCTTCTGCCGGCGCTGGCGTTCGCCCAATCGGATTCCTCCGCCTGGCATCGCGTCGAGCTGAAGCCCGCGCAGGGCAAGGCGCTCCCGTACACCATCGAGATCCCGGGGGACTGGCAGGTGCGGCAGGTGGAAAACACCCCGGGGCTGTGGATCGGCCCCGCCGACGCCAAGCCGCCGCAGGACCCGCGGCTGATCTGGGTGCGGGGGAGCCAGACCGCGCTCAACGATCCGGAAGCGGTGGTGAAGAACATCCGCGAGAACGACGCCAAGGAGGCCGCCTGGACCGCGCCGCGGGTCGAGGTCAAGGAGCTCGGGGGCGTGCGCACCGTCCTCGTGCGCATGGACAGCGGCGAGGGCGACAAGGCCCGCAGCACCCTGGCGCTCAAGGTGCCGTTCCAGACTGTCGCCGTGGATTTCATGGCTTCCGCCGACCGCGCCGAGTTCGAGAAGATGCTGCCGACGTACGAGCGCATCCTCCTCTCGGTGCGACCGGTCGCGGACGCCGCGAAATAGGATCTCCGCCATGCCCGTCTACCCGTACCAGGGGCGATGGCCCACCCTGGGCGCCCGGGTCTATCTGGCGCCGGACGCCCATGTCACCGGCGACGTGACGCTGGGGGACGACGTCTCCTTCTGGTTCCACACCGTGGCCCGGGGGGACGTCAACTTCATCCGCATCGGCGCGCGGACGAACATCCAGGATGGCACGGTGCTGCACGTCAGCCACGTGCGGCATCCGCTGGTGATCGGGGAGGGCGTGGTGGTGGGGCATCAGGCCGTGGTCCACGGCTGCACGATCGAGGACGGCGCGCTGATCGGCATCGGCGCCCGCGTCCTCGACGGCGCGGTGGTGGAACGGGGCGCCCAGATCGGCGCCGGGGCGGTGGTGGCGCCGGGGCACCGGATCCCGGCCGGGCATCTGGCGCTGGGGATTCCGGCCCGGGTGGCGCGGCCCCTGACCGAGGAGGAGACGCGGCGCATCGCGGAGACCGCCGAGCGCTACGCCGAATTGAAAGAGCATTACCGCGAGGTCCTGGGCGCGGGCACAGGGCGAAAGGAGACAGCATGAAGCGTCGGGGAGCGGGGACGATCACGAAGGAGGACGTGGGGAGCCGGGTGAAGCTCCAGGCCTGGGTGCAACGCCGCCGCGATCTCGGCGGGCTGCTCTTCCTGGACCTGCGAGACCGCAGCGGCGTCGTCCAGGTCGTCGTCAGTCCCGAGCGTCGGCCCGAGGCCGCTCAGGCCCTGGAGGCCGTGCGCGCCGAGTGGGTGGTCGAGATCGAGGGAGAAGTGGTGCAACGGGAGGCGGGGCAGGTCAACCGCGACCTGCCCACGGGCGAGATCGAGGTGGCGGCCGACCGGGCCGCCGTGCTCTCCCGCTCCGAGCCGCCGCCGTTCCCCATCGACGCCCGCGGCGACATCGCCGAGGACACCCGCCTCCGCTACCGCTACCTCGACCTGCGGCGTGCCGAGCTGCAGCGCAACTTCATGCTCCGCGACCGGGTGACGCACGAGGTCCGCTCCTACTTCCATGAGAACGGGTTCATCGACGTCGAGACGCCCATCCTCACCAAGTCCACGCCCGAGGGGGCGCGGGACTACCTGGTGCCGTCGCGGGTCCACCGGGGGAGCTTCTACGCCCTGCCGCAGTCGCCGCAGCTCTTCAAGCAGATCCTCATGGTCTCGGGCTTCGAGCGCTACATCCAGATCGCCCGCTGCTTCCGCGACGAGGACCTGCGGGCCGACCGCCAGCCCGAGTTCACGCAGATCGACCTGGAGATGTCCTTCCCCACGGAGGAGGACGTCTACGAGCTGATCGAGGGGCTGTTCGCCCGGATCTTCCCGCTGACCGGCATCGAGCTGCCGTCGCCGCTGCCGCGCCTGACCTACGCCGAGGCCATGGCGCGCTACGGCAGCGACCGTCCCGACCTGCGCTTCGGCCTGGAGATCGTGGACCTCTCCGACCGTCTGGCGGAGAGCGGCTTCCGCGGCTTCAAGGAGACGATCGCCGGCGGCGGCGTGGTGCGCGGCTTCACCGTGCCGGGCGCCGCCGAGGCCAGCCGCAAGGATGTGGACGGCTGGGCCGAGCTGGCCCGCCGCCAGGGCGCGGCCGGCGTGCTGACGCTCCGCCGCAAGGGGGGCGAGACGGTCTTCCAGGTCAAGAGCGCCCTGACCGACGCCGAGCTGCAAGGCGCCGCCGAAGCCCTCGGGCTGGAGGAGGGCGGTCTCGCCCTGATCGTGGCCGCGCCGGAGAAGGTGGCGGCCAATGCCCTGGGCGCCCTCCGGCTCGAGCTGGCGAAGGCGTACAAGCTGATCCCGGAAGGGAAGCACTCCTTCCTCTGGGTGACCGAGTTCCCCCTCCTGGAGTGGGACGAGGAGTCCGGCCGCTTCTTCGCCATGCACCACCCCTTCACCAGCCCGGACCCGCGGGATCTGGACAAGCTGGAGACCGATCCCGGCTCGGTCCGCGCCCGCGCCTACGACGTGGTGATGGACGGCATCGAGCTGGGCGGCGGCTCGATCCGCATCCACGACACCTCTTTGCAGAGCCGCATGTTCCGAATCCTTGGCATCAGCGCCGAGGAGGCGGAGTCGCGTTTCGGCTTCTTCCTGGAGGCCCTGCGCTACGGCGCGCCGCCCCACGGCGGCATCGCCCTCGGCCTCGACCGCATCGTGATGCTGATGGCCGGAGCCCCCTCCATCCGCGACGTCATCGCCTTCCCGAAGACCGCCTCCGCCACCGACCTGATGACGGACGCGCCTTCCGAGGTCGACGAGAGGCAGTTGCGGGAATTGGGGATCGGCGTGACGCGGGGAGACGCGAAAGAACCCTGATCTCTGGTATGATGGGCGGCATGAAGGCCGCCGCCCGCATCCCCGATCCCGAACCGGAAGCGCCGACTCCGGAGACGTTCCTGGAGGAGATCGATCGGATCATCAACTCGGGCACTCTTCGTGGAGCCCGTGAGGTGGCCGAGCGCGGGCTCGCCCTGTTCCCCGACCACGCCGAGCTCAAGCGGCTTCACCATGCTTTGAGGCCGTTCGCCAAGGCGAGAGTGGCTGTGGGGGTGCCCAACAGCTTCGATCCCACTCCAAACTACGATTGGCTCAAGAAGAACTGGTCACAGTATCGAGGGAAATGGGTCGGCCTCGATATGGGAGAGCTGGTCGCCGCCTCCGATGATTTCGGGGAGGTCCACCGGGCGCTTCAAGGCAGAGATCATCGGGGCACTCTCATCCACTTCCTTGATTAGCGAACGCTTTCTGCTTGCGCAGGGTGATCTCCCGTTCGCCACGGGAAGGATCCGTTATCTCGACAACGACGATAACGGGTTCGACATAGAACCAAGAATCCTGGTTCGGGTCGTAGTCGATCCGGCCTTCGAGCCGTTGTTGGCCGTAGTCGATACGGCAGCCCAGTGGTGCGTTTTCAAACTGCCGCCCGGGGCTAGTTTGGAGCGGAATTTCGAGCGGGTGCAGTCCCAGGTAATCCTCAGCACGCGGCTGGGACGGTTTCGTGGCGACCTTTATAGAGGGGATCTGACAATTCCCGCCGACGAGGGTGAGCCTCTCACCATGGAAGCTACGGTCTTTCTGAGTCCCGACTGGCCGGGCCCCAGCTTTATCGGCTATCCAGGTCTCCTCCAGCGAATCCGCTTCGCCGTCGATCCCGAGGAGAACCTCTTCTACTTCGGCCCGCTCTGAGATGCCGTAGCTTCTCTGGTGGCGCGGGGAGACGCGAAAGAACCCTGATCTCTGGTATGATGACGGCATGAAGGCCGCCGCCCGCATCCCCGATCCCGAACCGGAAGCGCCGACTCCGGAGACGTTCCTGGAGGAGATCCAGGCGGCTTTGAACGCGGGATCGCAGAGAGGGGCGTGGGAAGTCGCCGCGCAGGGGCTTTCCCTGTACCCGGATCATCCGGAGCTCCGCCGCCTGCATCATGCCTTGAGACCTGGAGAAGCTCGTATGGTCTCCGGGTACAGAGTCCCGGACCGGCGTGAGGCGTTCGACTGGATCCGGAAGAACTCGAAGAACTACAAGGGGCAGTGGATCGCGGTCCTCGATTCCCGCCTTGTGGCGGCCTCGCCGAAGCTCTCCGAAGTCTTGGACATCATCCAGAAGAGCCGGCTGGAAGCTCCTCCGGTCCTGCATTTCGTCACCGCTTGACGATACCGCCGACCTTACCCGGTTGGACTCGCGGAGCCTTTGCTGGCCTACGAAGGCCTCCTCCAGCGAATCCGCTTCGCCGTCGATCCCGAGGAGAACCTCTTCTACTTCGGTCCGCTCTGACACCTCACGCCCATGGTGTACGATCCCCCGTCACCATGGATCTGACCGAGACTACGACCACACTCCGGCTTCATCATCCTGACGGCGTCACTCCCGTAGTGGTGGGGGCGGGCGCCCTGGCCTTCGCTTCTCCCGACTTGGAGGAGTGGAGCCGCGGGCGGACGGTGTTCGTGGTCACCACGCCTCGAGTCCACGCCCTGCATGGGGATCGCCTGGAGCCGCTGGCGCGGGCGGCGGCGCGGTGGGTGATGCTGGAGGTGGAGGAGGGAGAGCCGGCCAAGACGGTCGGGACGGCCGAGCGGCTGTGGAACGAGATGCTCGCCGCCGGCGGCAAGCGCGACAGCCGGCTGATCGCCTTCGGCGGCGGCAGCGTGGGCGACCTCGCCGGCTTCACCGCCGGCTGCTTTCTGCGCGGCGTCGAATTCGTCCAGATCCCCACCACCCTCCTCGCCCAGGTGGACGCCTCGATCGGCGGCAAGACAGGCGTCGACCTCCCCGGCGGCAAGAACACGGTCGGCCTCTTCCATCACCCCCGCTCGGTGGTCTGCGACACCGCGGTCCTGCCGAGCCTCCCGCGGGAAGAGCTGCGCTCCGGCCTCGTCGAGGTGATCAAGATGGCCGCGCTCCTCGATCCGGACCTCTTCGGGCTCCTCGAAAAGGAGCTGGAGATCCTCCTCGACGGCGATCCCGCCGCCCTCGGCCCGGTGGTGGCCGCCGCCGCCGCCGCCAAGATCGCCGTGGTGGAGCGCGATCCCACGGAGCAGGGGGACCGCCGCCTCCTCAACTTCGGCCACACCCTGGGCCACGCCGTCGAGTCCGCCTGCGGCTACCTGGGGCTCCGTCACGGCGAGGCCGTGGGCTACGGCATCCTCTTCGCTCTGCGGCTGTCCCTGCGGCGCGGCCTCCCCTCCGGGATCGCGGAGCGCATCCGCAGCCTGATCCTCCGCCTGGAGCTGCCGCAACTGCCCGAGCTGAATCCGGAGAGGCTGATGGACCTGATGGCGCGCGACAAGAAGGCGCGCGAGTCCGGATTGGTCTGGGTGCTGGCGAGAGACCTGGGGGAGGGATGGATGACGGACGAGGTCCCCCCGAGCGAGGTCCTGGACGAATTGAGGCGGTTCCTGCCCGATCCGCTGGGGGCCCCGTAGCGGCAATTTTCAATACTTCTTCATCTCCTCCTTCTTTACTCCTGGCCGGCCGGGCTATAATCAGCGGTCGAGAATTCGAATCCCGGTCATGACGAACCGCCGAACCCTCCTTCGCCGCCTCAAGCTGCGGACCGTTCTGGTCGTAGCACTGCTGCTGGCCGGCATCATCCCCCTGGGGATCAGCAGCGCTCTGCTCATCCGGCAGAGCGAGGACGTGCTGAGCAAGACGGAGCGCGACAACCTGACGGCGCAGGCCGAGGCGCTGTCCCGCGAGGTCAACTCGTACCTGGTGGCCGTCCGCCAGCAGGTCGCGCAGATCGGCAGCGGCATCCTGGCGATGCCCGGTCCGGAAGACCCGTCCGCGCGGCTGCGCGAGCCCTGGGTGGGGGAGCATCTGAAAAGCCTGCGGTCCAATCCGGACATGGTGGCGTTGCGCGTGCTCGATCCCGCGGTGGGCGAAGGACTGGGGCCCCGGCTCAGTCCGGAGGTCGAGGCCGTCATGAACGCCGCGTTCGAGGAGGCGCGGACCCGCAAGGCTCCGGCCTATAGAGTGGTAGGCACGGGAGCCGCCAAGGCTCCGCAGGCCATCATCGCGGTGCCGGTTCCCCTGCAGGGCACTCCCAGGCTCATCGTGGAGGCCCAGTTCCGATTCGTTCCCCTGGAGAGGTTCGCGGAGAACAGGAAGAAGGAAGGGGTTGGCGTCTTCCTCATCAACCGGCAGGGCAAGGTCCTGTGGGAGAGCGGCGGTCAGGGCCCCGAGAGAGTCCCCATCGATCCGGCGCTTCTCCAGGCGTTCATGAGTCATCCCTTGACCATGACGTGGGAGAACGACGTCCAGACGCCCAACGGTTCCCGCGAAGTGTTCGCCCAGGTGAGCGACCTCCAGGAGAGCGGTTGGGGGCTGGTCGTGCAGAAGCCGATCTCGGAGGCGTTCGGCGCCGTCGACAAGATGATCTTCAACGCCGTGCTCTCGACGGCCCTGCTCGTCGCCCTGTCGCTCTTCTTCTCCTATCTGGCGGCGCGGTGGGTGAGCCAGCCCATCCAGCGCCTGGCCGACACCACGCACGAGATCGCCGACGGCAACTTCGGCGGCCGGGTGGAGATGCGGGGGCTGACCTTCGAGCTGGCCGACCTGGCGGACGACTTCAACCGCATGAGCGGGCACGTCGCCACCTACGTCCAGCAGCTCCGGCAGGCGGCCCAGGCCAACCGCGAGCTGTTCATCGGCTCCCTGCGCGCCTTCGTGGCCGCCGTCGACGCCAAGGATCCCTACACCCGCGGCCACTCCGAGCGCGTGGCCGCCTACAGCCGCACCATCGCCCGCTATCTCCAGCTCCCGGAAGAGGTGCAGCACAAGATCTGGATCGGCGCGCTGCTCCACGACGTCGGCAAGATCGGCGTCGAGGACCGCATCCTCCGCAAGGAGGGCGTGCTCGCGCCCGACGAGTACGAGCAGATGAAGCTGCACACGGTGATGGGCGCCGACATCATGGCCCCCATCGAGCAGCTCAAGGAGATGATCCCGGCCATCCGCTCGCACCACGAGGCCTGGAACGGCCGCGGCTACCCGGACGGGCTCAAAGGTGAGCAGATCCCGCTTTTCGCCCGCATCGTCGGGGTGGCCGACACCTTCGACGCCATCACCACCAACCGCCCCTATCAGCAGGCCTACAGCCTGCAGTTCGCGGTGGAGACGATCACGCGCCTGACCGGCAGCCGGTTCGACGCCAAGATCGTCACCGCGTTCCTCCGCGCCTTCGAGGCCGGCGAGATCCGTGTGGGCCCGGCGCGTCCGGCCCGTCCCGAATCCCCGGAAGTCGAAGCGCGGGCCGCGGGCGGCCAACGCTAGATCTGAGGAGTCGCAGTCCCCCGCATGGCTTTCGAGTACGTCCTCGCCAACCTGTTGGCCAACAACGATCACGCCCTGGGCTCTCTCTTCCTCGACAACACCGGCGAGACGGTCGATCTCGCCTGCGCCGAGGGTTACACCCCGTACGAGATGCGGGTCATCGGCGCCTACCTGGGGATCTACCTCCGCCAGATGGAGAAGCTCCTCGCCACCAACGACCTCGGCGAGGCGCGGATGATCCACATCGAGAAGCGGGACCTGCACATCTACGTCGTGCCGCTACCCGACGGCTACCACCTGGCCCTGGTCCAGCGCCATCCCGCCCTGGTCGGCCGCGCCCGCGCCACCCTGAACGAGGCGGTCGAGCAGCTCACCCGCGAGCTGTTTCCGACGTAGGCCCTCACCTCCCCGGCCCTCCTCTCCCGACCCCTCCCTCCCACCCACACCGGGAGAGGAGGGAGAGGTTTGTCAAGGACACCAAAGACACCAAGGACACCAAGGACACCAGGGACACGCCTTTATTCGTCCCTGCTGTCCTTGGTGTCGTTGGTGTCTTTCTGTCCTTTCCCCCTCTCTCCCGGTGTGGGTGGGAGGGAGGGGTCGGGAGAGAGGGGGTAGGGGGAGTGAGGGCCCCGCTATAGAATGGGCTCGTTATGGCCGACGAACCCAAGAAGAACGACATCCTGGAGCTCGCGCCCGAGACCCGCCTTCCCGAGGAAGAAGAGGAGAAGGCGGGCTTCTGGGGGAAGCTGAAGCGCGGGCTCTTCATGACCCATACGGAGATCATCGAGAAGGTCTCCGCCGCGGTAAGCGACAACGTGGTCCTCGACGACCGCACGGTCGAGTACCTCGAGGAGGTCCTCATCGGCGCCGACATGGGGGTGGAGACCTCGCTGGAGCTGGTGGAGCGCGTCAAGAAGAACGCCTCCAAGGAGCAGGTCACCAGCGCCACCCGCCTGCGCAAGCTCCTCTCGGACGAGATCGCCGACCTGCTGGCCGAGATGCCGCGCCCGCGCACTTTCGGCCGCGGGCCGATGCTGACCCTGGTGGTGGGCGTCAACGGCGTCGGCAAGACCACCTCCATCGCCAAGCTCGCCCGCCGCCACCAGCAACAGGGGGAGCGGGTGATGCTCGCCGCCGGCGACACCTTCCGCGCCGCCGCCATCGAGCAGCTCGCGCTCTGGGGCGAGCGGCTGGGCGTCGAGGTCATCCGCCAGAGCCAGGGCGCGGACCCCGGCGCCGTGATCTACGACGCCATCCACGCGGCCAAGGCGCGCAGGATCGACCAGCTCATCGTCGACACCGCCGGCCGCCTCCACACCAAGGACCACCTGATGGCCGAGCTGGGCAAGGTCCGCCGCGTCATCGACCGCGAGGCCGCCGACTGGCAGAAGCGGACCATCCTGGTGCTCGACGCCACTACGGGACAGAACGCGCTCGCCCAGGCCAAGACCTTCAGCCAGGTGGTGCCCATCGACGGCGTGCTGCTGGCCAAGATCGACGGCACGGCAAAGGGCGGCATGGTGGTGGCCATCGCCCGCGAGCTACGGCTCCCCGTGCTCTACCTGGGCGTCGGGGAAAAGGCCGAAGATCTGGTGGATTTCCGGCCGCGGGAGTTCGCCACTGCCCTCGTCGGCTGAGGACCTCCGGCATCTCCGGCGGGCGCTCCGCCTCGCCTCCCGGGGACGCTACCGCACGTCGCCCAACCCCATGGTCGGCGCCGTTCTGGTCAGGGACGGCGAGGTCGTGGGGAGCGGCTGGCACCGCCAGGTGGGCGGTCCCCACGCCGAGGTCGAAGCCCTGCGCGAGGCGGGGGAGCGGGCCCGCGGCGCCACCCTCTACGTCACCCTGGAGCCCTGCTCCCACTTCGGCCGCACGCCCCCGTGCGTGGACGCCGTCCTCGCCGCCGGGATCGCCCGCGTGGTGGCGTGCCACGGCGATCCCGACCCCCGCGTCTCCGGCCGCGGCTTCCAGAAGCTGCGGGAAGCGGGCGTGGAGGTCGAGACGGGGATCCTGGCGGAGGAAGCCGTCCGCCTCAACCTCCGCTTCCTGATCGCCGCCACCCTCCAGCGGCCGGCCGTGACGCTGAAGTGGGCCATGAGCCTCGACGGCCGCATCGCCACCGCGACCGGCCAGAGCCAGTGGATCTCCTCGCCGCAGGGGCGGCGCTGGGCGCTGGCCCTGCGGGAGGAGCACGACGCCATCCTCGTCGGCAGCGGCACCGTGCTGGCCGACGATCCTCGATTGGACCGCCGGCTTGGCCTCGCCGCGGGTCCCAATACGAGAGTCGTGATGGACCGCCGTCTGCGGGTGCCCCCCGGCGCCCGCCTCTTCACGGTCGAGGGACCGGTGCTGATATACACTCAGGCGGCCGACCCCAGGCGCGCGGACGTGGTCGTCCTCCCCTCGGTGGAGCCCGCGGCGGTGCTCGCGGACCTCTACGCTCGCGGTATCCGGAGCGTGCTGGTGGAGGGCGGCGCCGAGGTGCTCTCCAGCTTTGTTTCGAGCGGCTGCTACGACCGCGTGATGGTCGACTGCGCGCCGCTGCTCATCGGCGGCAAGGGCGCGCCGGGGCCGCTGGGGGGCGAGGGTTTCCAGGCCCTGGACGCGGCGGCGCGGCTGGAGAGCTTCGAGGCCCGCCGTCGCGGCGGCGATCTGATCCTGACGGCTTATAGAAACGGATGTTTACCGGCCTTGTTGTCGAGCGTGGGCGTCTGATCGCGGACCCGATCCCCTCGGGGCAGGGCGGGGTGCGCCTCGTCGTGGCCATGAGCCCCGGGCTCTGCGAACGCCTGGGGATCGGGGACAGCGTCGCGATGTCCGGCGTCTGCCTGACGGTCACGGAGAAGGGGAGCGATCGGGTGACCGTCGAGCTGTCTCCCGAGACGATCTCCAGGACCAACCTGGGGGATCTCCGCACCGGCGGCGAGGTCAACCTCGAGCCCGCCCTGCGCATGGGCGACGCCCTCGGCGGCCACATGGTCCAGGGGCACGTGGACGGCACGGCGACGGTCGTGGACCGGCGCGACCTGACGGAGCACCGGATCCTCGCTTTCTCGATCCCGGAAGAGCTGGCGCCGTATCTGGTGGAGAAGGGCTCGGTCACCGTCGACGGCGTCAGCCTCACCGTCTCGGCGCTCCTGCCGGACCGCTTCGAGGTGGCGCTGATCCCCCACACCCTGGAGATCACCACCCTCGGCCGCCGCGTTCCCGGCGACCGGGTGAACCTGGAGGTGGACGTGCTGGGCAAGTACGTCTACCGCATCCTCGCCGCCCGCGGCCTGGTGGCCCCGCTTCCGTGACCTCGTCCCAGTTCCCCGAGCCGGGCCGGTTCTGGATCCGCTACGTCCCCCGCGCCTGGGAGCCGCCGGACCGTCCCTGGGTGAACCTGGCGGCCGGCGTCCTCGGCGAATGGGCGGCGCGCGCTCCCAAGGGCCGTCCGCCCGCGATCGACAAGGCGGGGGAGGCTCCGCTCGACGACGTCCTCTACTTTCCGCCCGTGCCGGCGCGCCGCGCCGCGGCCCGCGACGAGCTGGCCAAGGCCCGGCTGGTGGCGGGCACGCCGGTGCTGGTCCAGCTCCTGCCGGGCGAGGAGACCACCGTCCCGCCCGTGTCCGGGGCGGCGTTCGTGGTCGATCTCCTGCCCGCTCTGCTGGACCGCGATCTCGGCCGCCTGCGCCGCCTTCCCGCCGGCTCCACGGCGGTCTGGCCGCTGCTGCCGGCGCTGACCGACGATCCCGCCCTGTGGGAGCTCGGCTGCCGGGACCTCGCCGCGGCGGGCGTCCGTTGCGTCCAGGCGCTCTCGCCGGCCTTGCAGCCCGCCGACCGCCGCCGGCTGGCGGAGCGGTGGGGCAAGGACAAGGAAGAGGACGCCTTCGAAGCCCTGTTCCATCGCGAGCCGCCCAGCGAGCGCGATTTCGCCCGCGTGGCCCACCGGCACGGCCTGGCGCCCTTCCTTTCCCGGCCCCTGCCGCGCCCGCCGCTGCTGGGCGCCGGCAACCGCCGCATCGGCGGCGCGCTGGCCCTGGCCGCCGAGGTCTGGTCGCGCCTCGGCCGTGCCGTGGAGACGGGGCAGGCGCTCTGGCGCGACGCCCGCTGGACCGACCGCACGTCCTATGATCTGGAGGCCCTGGCGAGGGAGGGGAACCTGGGCGTGCTGCCCTTCGATCCCCTGAGCCGCGAGATCGCCGCCGAGGTGGCGGAGACGGGGGAGTCCGAGCGTCTCGCCTCCCTGCTCGCCGAATACGTGGACGACGACACCTGGAGAGACCCTGATGCCCCGACGCCCGCGTCTTGAGATCCTGTTGATCCTCGCCCTCTTCGCCGCGCCCGCGCACGCCTGGGAGGTGAACCGGAACGCCACGGCGGAGGACTTCAGCGCCTTCCACCGCCATTTCAGCTTCGACGCCTACCACTATCCCCGCCACGGCGCCGCGCCCCTGGGGCTGGTCGGCTTCGAGGTCTACGCCGACGCCACCTACGACGAGGAATTCGACGACGAGGAATTCGTCGACACGGCGATCGACGGCGACTTCACCGGCGGTTTCCTCTCCATCGCCCGGATCGGCGCCCGCAAGGGGCTGCCCGGCGGCTTCGACATCGGGCTCGCCTACGGCCGCGCCCTCGAAGGGGACGTCAAGCTCATTTCCGCCGACCTCCAGTACGCCATCCTCAAGGGCGGCGTGGTCTCGCCCGCGTTCTCCGTCCGCGTCACCGGCACGCGCACCCTGGACGCCGAGGCCTACGAGCTCGACCAGTACGGGGCCGAGGTGCTGCTGAGCAAGGGGTTCACGGTGGTGACCCCCTACATCGGCGCCGGCATCGTCTACAGCAAGGGGACGCTGGACAGGGGGGATCTCCTGGGAGACCTGGAAGAGGAAGAGACCGACGGCGTGCTCTACGCCGGCGTGACGCTGAACCTCCTGCTCCCCAAGATCACGGTCGAGCTGGAGAAGGGCGAGGTGCTCCAGGGGGCCTTGCGGATAGGATTCGGATTCTAGAGCCTGCGCGGCGGAAACGGTGGCGGTGGTGAAGGCCCGCAAGCAAGGACATAAAGGACCCAAAGGACCTAAAGGACTCAAAGGACGGTAACTCCAGTGTCGCTTATGTCGTTTATGTCCTTTAGGTCCTTCCTCCGGCCGTTCTGGCGCACAGCCTCATTCTAGGAGGACACCCCGATGATCGATCTGCGGTCGGACACCGTCACCCGTCCCGACGAGGAGATGCGCCGCGCCATGGCCGCGGCGGAAGTGGGGGACGACGTCTTCGGCGAGGACCCCACCGTCCGCCGGCTCGAAGAGGAGGGCGCGGCGGCCGTGGGCATGGAGGCGGCGCTGTTCGTCCCCTCCGGCACCATGGGCAACCAGATCGCCCTCCACCTGCACGGGCGCCCCGGCGGCGAGGTGATCTGCGACGCCGCCTGCCACATCGTCAACTACGAGATCGGCGGCATGGCGGCCCTCTCCGGGCTGCTGCCCCGCGCGCTGCAATCCCCCCAGGGGCTCCTCGATCCCGCCGCCGTGGAGGCGGCCATCGCGCCGGACGTCTCCTACCGCGCCCGCACGGTGCTGATCGAGGTGGAGAACACCCACAACATGGCCGGCGGCACGCTCTACGACCGGCCGCGTCTGGAGGCCATCCTGGACGTGGCCCGCCGCCACCGCCTGCCGGTCCACTTCGACGGTGCCCGGGTCTTCAACGCCGCCGTGGCGCTCGATACGACCGTGGCCGTCCTCGCCGCCGGCTTCGACACGCTGATGTTCTCGCTCTCCAAGGGTCTGGGCGCGCCCGTCGGCTCGCTGATCTGCGGCAGCCATGCCTTCGTCCACGAGGCGCGGCGGGTGCGGAAGATGTTCGGCGGCGGCATGCGCCAGGTGGGTATCCTCGCCGCCGCCGGCCTGATCGCCCTGCGCAAGGGTCCGTCCCGCCTGGCCGAGGACCACGAGAACGCCGGGCGTCTCGCCCAGGCCCTGGCCGCGATGCCGGGGATCGACCTCGATCCCTCGACCGTGCGGACGAACATCGTGATCTTCCGTCTGACCTCGGGCGGCGCGATGGCATTCCTGGAAAAATTGCGGGAGGTGGGCGTCCTGGCCGTGCCGGTGAGCCAGGACAAGGTCCGCTTCGTCACCCACCGGGACGTCAGCCGGCAGCAGATCGATCAGGCGATCGAGAAGATCCGGGGGCTGTCGGAGACGGCCTGAGGAGCCGAAAAACCGTCGCGGAGCTTTAAAAATGGCGCCGGAGCTTGAAAAACGACGGCGGACCGTAAAAAACCGCGCCGGAGCTTAAAAAACGGCCGCGGAGCCTAAAAAACGGCGGCGGAGCGTTAAAAGCTGCCGCGGAGGCTTAAAAGCGGTTTTTCAGGCTTAAAAACGAGTTTTAAGCCTCCGCGACGGTTTTTCAAGCTAAAAAACGGCGGCGGAAGCTGTTCAGGAGTTTTTTCCGCTGTTTGAACGTCCCGGAAGCTTCGCGCCGATCCCGGAGCTTCCGCGGCTAGCGCGGAACGCGCGCGATCATGTCCATCCCTACCAGACCGCCCTTCGGGATCGCCGAGACCTGCAGAGTCGTGCGCGCCGGCCGGTGGTCCCCCATCACCTCGGCGTAGAGCTTGTTGACCGCCGGGAAGTTGCCGAAGTCCGTGAGGTAGATGGTGGTCCGGACCACATCCTGGAACGAGCAGCCGGCCGTGCCCAGGACCGCCCGGAGGTTGTTCAGCACCTGCCGCGCCTGCGCCTCGAAGCCGCCCGGCGCCAGCTCGCCGGTGGCCGGATCGAGGCCGGACTGGGCGGAGGTGTAGAGCCAGCCGTCGATCTCGACGGCCTGCGAGTAGGGACCGAGCGCCTCGGGCGCCTGTTCCGTGTGGTGGTATTTCATGGTGGCGGATTGTCGCAAAATCAGGACGGGGAAGGAACCTCGTTCTCGGTCTCGTCGAGCACGGCGATGTAGGGGAGGTTGCGGTACTTCTCGTCGAAGTCGAGGCCGTAGCCCACCACGAAGAGGGGATCGATCTCGAAGCCCTTGTAGTCGATCTGGATCGGGACCTCCCGCGCCGCGGCCTTGTCCAGCAGGGCGCAGAGCTTGACGCTGCGGGCGCCGCGGAAGCGCAGGAGGTCCAGGATGGTGCGCAGCGTGTAGCCCGTGTCCACGATGTCCTCGATCAGCAGGACGTCCTTGCCGCGGATCGACAGGTCGATGTCCTTGCGGATGCGCACCTCGCCCGGGCTGGTGCTCGAGCCGTAGCTGGCGGTCTGGAAGAAGTCGAGGGAGACCGGGATCTGGAGCTGCTTCAGCAGGTCCACCATGAAGAAGACCGAGCCCTTGAGGACGCCGACGCAGATCAGCCGCTCGCAGCCGGCGAAGTCGCGGTCGATCGCCGCCGCCATCTCCGTCACCCTGCTTTCCAGGTCCTGCTGAGAGATCAAGACGCGCACTCGCTGTTCCCCTTTCCCACCGCTTGGCGTAATATCGACAGAAATCTATCTGGCTCCACGGAACAGGATCTCATGACGACCGTCCAGGAACTGAGCGTCCTCCACCGCCGTTACGCCGACATCTCCCACCGCTTCCGGGCGGCGTGGACCTTCCACCAGTTCGTCCAGAGCCTCGCGAAGACGCTTCTTCAGCGCGTGGAGGACCCGCACTCCACGGAGTTCCAGAACCTCTACAACGGGCTGAAGGAGATCTCGCAGAACCTGAACGCTTCGGAAAGCGAGAAGATCCGCCACCGGCTGGAGGCCATCGACCGCCGGCTGACGGAGCTCATCCTCGCGCTCGACGAAGAGGATACCAAAGTCACTCCCGACTTGCTCCGCCAGTTCTTCCGCCGGGTCAAGAACTACGACGACAAGATCCTCAGCCAGCTCGTGCGCTTCTACCTCTACGCCCATCCCGGCGGCCCCTGGCCCACCGACCGGCTGGACAAGGTGGACTTCCTGCTCGCCCGCCTGAGCGAGGAGGTGGACGAGCGCACGGGCGAGCTGGTGCTGCGCGACCACCAGCGGCTCACCGAGATCTTTCAGGGGATCTGGGCGCAGCTCGGCGAGTCTCCGCCGTCCGACCAGTCCGTCGAGGAGCGCCAGACCCAGATCGCGGCCGTACGTCTCCAGATGAGCGAGACCGCCAGCCTGGACGGGCTGAACGAGGCGAACCTGATCCGCCGCTACCGGGAGCTCAAGCACGGGATGGGCAACCTGTACTTCCATCCCGAGCTGCTGCTGGACATCCAGGAGACCAACCTGGTCTTCAAGAGCCGCGTCCAGAAGCTCTACCGCCAGGAGGAGCAGCGGATCATCGCCGAGTACCAGCGCGTCTTCGAGCTGGAGCGCGAGGTGCCGTTCGACACCCAGCTCGACCGCGAGCTGGCCGCCTTCCGCGAGGAGATCGAGCGCTTCGAGAAGCAGCTCCAGAAGGAGGAGTTCCGCCTCGGGGACATCGCCCAGATCCGCCAGAAGGTGCGCGAGCTGCTGCCGCGCCTCAACGCCGTGCGGACCCCCACCATGGACCGGCCCAGCGTCTCCCGCATGGCCAAGGACACGGGCGAGTTCCGCCTCGACCAGGCGGCGGTGGCCGCCGCCTCGTCCCACCAGGCCCACGAGGAGCTGCTGGGGGAGCACTACCGCCGTCTGGTGGACACGCTGCGGGAGATCAACCCACCCGACCTCGCCCCCGAGCGGGTGGTCCTGCGGCCGGAGGTCTTCGCCCTGCGCGTCGAGCCGCGGGAGGTGGAAGCCTACCGCCGCGTCTTCGGCAAGGAGTCGGGAGACCGCGAGCTGGAGCAGTTCCTCCTCGACGCCGCGGCGCTGCGGGTGCGGATCAACGAGGAGGCCCAGGAGATCGCCAGCCTGCTCGACGAGACCTCAGTCACCGGCGACGCGGTCGTCTTCGCCCGCGCCCGCCTCACCTGCCGGGCCGCCGATGGGTTCCTCTGGCGGTTCCAGCACGTGCTCAACGAGCTGCTGATGGCGGGCGACATGGCCGAGTGCCGGCAGGTCCAGCTCCTGCGCATCCGCCTGATGCGCGACTACTCCGGCCTCTGGCTGCTGGCCTTCAAGCCGCTCTACAAGCGCCACCCGGTCGGGACCTTCGCTTGATCGAGGTCCGCGAGGATCTCGAAGCGTTCCTCCGCCTGCCGGAGCGCGTCTACGCCGGCGATCCCTTCTACATCCCCGGCCGCAAGGATGTCCAGGCGCAGAAATTCTGGGTGGCGGTGGAGGAGGGCGAGCCGGTCGCCCGCGTGGCGGCCTGGCGCTCGGATTCCCTCGGCATCCTCGGCCTGTTCGAAGCGCTGGACGGACATCCGGAAGCGGTGGCGAAGCTGTTCCGGGAGGCGATCGGCTGGCTGGACCGGGAGACGGTGGTCGGCCCCATGGACGGCGACACCTGGCACCGCTACCGCCTCAACGTGGGACCGTTCGACGAGCCGCCGTTCCTGGGCGAGCCGTACAACCCGCCGTATTACGAGTCCCTCTGGACGGCCAACGGCTTCACCGTCCTGGAGCGCTACTATTCGAAGCGGGTCGATCCCGCGGCGGTAGTGGCATTCCTGGAAAACAAGCGGAACGTAGAGGGATATCAGTTGCGCTCCCTGGACCGGGGACGGTTCCGGGACGAGCTGCGAACGGTCTACGAGCTGTCGCGGCGGATTTTCGACCGCAACTTCCTCTACACCGAGATCTCCGAAGGTGAGTTCCTCCGCCTCTACGACGGCATGGAGAGGCTGCTCGATCCCGAGCTGATCCTCTTCGCCCACGCGCCGGACGGCGAAGCGGTCGGGTTCCTCTTCGCCTACCCGGACCGGGACGGCGCCGTGGACTTCAAGACCCTGGGCGTGCTGCCCGCGCACCGCAGATCCGGCGTGGCCGCGGCGCTGTTCCACGAGGGGCACCGCCGGGCGGTGGAGAAGGGATTCCGCATCGCCAACCACTGCCTGTTCAAGGAAGGAAACCCTTCGGGGGATCTGGACGGCGGCGCGGGGACTCTTCTGCGCACCTACCATCTCTATCGCTACGCCGTCTGATCCTTGAAGAGCAAGATTGCCGCCGTAGAGACGCCCACAGACGATCAACGACACCGCCTCGGAGGCCACGGGGACGGCGTGGCGTCTCCTCGAAGGGCAGACGGCCTGAAAGGGCAATCCCTCCTGAAGCCTCACCCCTGCCAGAGAAGGACAGGGCGGTGTTGGTCCCTGTTCAGTCCGCGTGGCTTGAGGAGGCGGTCTGCCCTTCGCGGGAGACGCCACGCCGGCGGTGGCCTCGGGAGGTTTTTCTACATCGTCTGTGGCGTCTCTACAAGGCTCCAGCTCCGCATAAACGGACCGATCACCTAGCCGCAATCCCACCATACAGATCAGGACGATTCGGGCGGCGAAGCCGAGCGGGTGATGGAGTCGAGCACCTCGGCGGCGCGTGGCTGTCAAAGAACGACGAACAGGGACGGTAGATGAGACACGGTCCTCCTTCGGTTTGGTAAGGAGCTCGATCCTTCACCGCGGCCCGGCCTCACAGTAGTAGAACACGACCGCGGGAGGAATGTTCGGAGGGCCACTTCCCGTGGCTGATAACTCCTTGTGTCAGGCCGGCCCAACGGGCCGGGGGAAATAGATGCTATGCGGGGCGGGGGGGTATGCAAAAGCGGGTCGCCGGTTGTAGGTTTCGGGGAACTTGAGTCTAGAAAGGAGAACCCCGATGAGCCGGACGACCCGCAAAGCAGAGTCTACGCGACCGGAGGCGGTGTTGTACATGTCCCTGGAGCTCGGCGCCAGCGAGTGGAAACTGGGGTTTGCCGGGGAGGCTGGTCAGAAGCCGCGCCAGCGCCAAGTCGCGGCAGGAGATCTGAACGGTTTGATGCTGGAGATCGGGCGAGCCAGACAGCGCTTCGCTCTGCCGGACTCGGCTCGTGTGGTGAGTTGCTACGAGGCCGGACGAGATGGGTTCTGGTTGCACCGGTTCCTGCTCTCAGAGGGCATAACGAACGTGGTGACCGATTCCTCGAGCATCGAGGTGAGCCGGCGGTACCGCCGCGCAAAGACGGACAGGTTGGATGCGGAGAAGTTGCTGTCTTCGTTGATCCGGTTTGATCGTGGGGAGAAGAAGGTGTTCGGGGTGGCGCATGCGCCGACCCCAGTCCAGGAGGATGAGCGCCACTGGGCCCGGGAGCTTGAGTCTCTGAAGCAGGAACGGACGGCCCATACCAATCGGATCAAGGCCTTGCTGGTCAGCGTCGGATCTCAAGCCAAGGTAGATCAGAGCTTCCTGGAGCATTTGGACCAGGCGAAGCAGGGAAACGGCACGCCGCTACTGCCCAGTTTACGGGCGCGTCTGAAGCGAGAGTGGGAGCGTCTGACTCTGCTGGAGAGTCAGATCAAGGAGGTGGAGCGTTCTCGGCGCCAAGCGGAGGTGGAAGCGACCGAGAAGGTGCGGCGCCTGCAAAAGCTCAAAGGGATCGGCGAGAACAGTGCCTGGCTCTTCGCGGTGGAATTCTTTGGTTGGCGGCAGTTTCGTAACCGTCGTGAGGTGGCGAGTTTGGCAGGTCTGACGCCGATGCCTTATCAGAGCGGCGATACGGTCAACGTTGAGCAAGGGATCAGCAAAGCCGGGAATCGTCGAGTACGGGCGATGGCGATCGAGATCGCCTGGGGCTGGTTGCGCTTCCAACCCCAGAGCCGCTTGAGCTTATGGTTTCAGGAACGCTACGGGCGAGGAAACCGCCGCTCGCGTCGGGTAGGAATCGTCGCTGTAGCCCGTAAGCTGTTGATCGCTCTTTGGCGCTACCTGGACCACGGAGTGATTCCTGAGGGTGCTGAGTTGAAGGCGAAGTAAGCAGTATGGAATGAGGGCGGTAAAGAGGAACAGAACTCGATCCTGTTAGAGCAGGCGGCTTCGAAAAGGATTCCGACTGGTGGAGCGTGCCCGGCCCTGGGCTTGGTTCGGATTCCGAACCGTAAAATTAGATGGGGCCGCTCCGAAAGCTTGCCCGAGTCGCTCGCAGCGCATGCTGCATTTGGTGTCTTGACCACAACGTGGGCGTTGTGGTCAGCACGGATAGAAGCTGGCAAGGACGACCAGTCCTGGCACGCCGGCAAGCGCCAGACGGGACAGAGAGCGCCGCCTCGCTGTTGCGATGCGTACCAAGGAGGACGAACTTCGCCACCCAGAGACCCTTGACAACCGGAGCCCACATAGCCCAGGGCTGAGGCCGTCAGGCCGATGCCCTGGGTGAGAAGTCCCCATAGATCCCGGCGGCCTGAAGGGCCGCGAGAGTTTCCGCCAGATCGGCTCGCACCCTGGAATCCGCCGAGCCTCTCGCGGCCCTTCAGGCCGCTTTGAGGATCTTTTCTTCCCCTGACCCAGGGCATCGGCCTTGAGGGCCTCAGCCCTGGGCTATTTCTCACGACCCGTTGGGCCGTCAATCTCCGGTTTTATCAGGTTCTCTCCAGAGAGCCGGCACGCTTTTGCACCGATAGGGTAGGGGAGTCCGGACAGGTAGAGGCCCCGCGGCAGGATGAGGTTGACCGGGAGGATGGTGCCGCCTCGGAGACGCCCCACGGGGCGTCTCTACGTTGAGAAGAACGGCATGGGCATCGGCCGAGTCAACTGGGTGGGGTCGCAATCCCACCGTACAGATCAGGGCGATTGGGGTGGCTGTCAATGAACGGCGAACAGGGATGGTAGATGTGACACGGTCCTCCTTCGATTTGGTAAGGATCTCGATCCTTCCCCGCGGGCCCGGCCTCACAGTAGTAGAACACGACCGCGGAAGAAAGGTTCAGAGACCGTGAGGACAGCCACTGTAGAGACGCCCCGTGGGGCGTCTCAGGATCGAGATAGAGAGGTCCGAACAGGTAGAGGCCCCGCGGCAGGATGAGGTTTACCGTGAGGATGGTGCCGCCTCGGAGACGCCCCGCGGGGCGTCTCTACGTTGGGGAATCCCTCGCACCCATACAGATCAGGGCGATTCGGACTCGGCACCTACAGCGTCGAGCAGCAGGTGACAGCCAATGAGTGTTAGGCGACAATTAGAACTGCGGGGTGACGACAATTAGAATTGCGGGGTCCCAGTCCTCGTAAACGCTTGTCCCTTAAGCTCTTCCCTTCAGAGACGGGAGGGCGATGGTCACGGATAGGCAGGTGAGGAGATTGAGGATGGAACTCGGCAAAGGAGAGTCGTTGTTGAGCGCCGCTCTACGCTCGGGGATGAGCGAAAACACGGCTCGCCGGCATCGGGCCGGTGAGCTTCCGGGCCAGCGCAAGAGCCCCCGCCAGTACCGGACCCGGTCGGACCCGTTTGCGGAGGTCTGGCCGGAGATCGAAGCGATGCTCGAGCAGGCGCCGGGCCTGGAGGCGGTCACGATCTTTGAGGCACTGAGGGGTCGTGCGGAGCTGAGCTTCTCCGACGGCCAGCTCCGTACGCTGCAGAGGCGGATTCGTCGTTGGCGGGCCTCGCAGGGCCCGGACCGGGAGGTCCTCTTCGCCCAGCAGCACCGCCCTGGGGAGTATGCCCAAAGCGACTTTACGAGCATGAATGAGTTGGGGATTTGCCTCGGGGGTGAGCGCTTCGATCATCTGTTCTTCCACTTCGTCCTGCCGTACTCGAACTGGGAAACGGGTGGGATCTGCTTTCGGAGAGCTTCGAGGCTTTGATTGGCGGCTTCCAGGCAGCGGTCTGGGAGTTGGGCAAAACGCCAAAGCTTCATCGGACGGACAACCTTTCAGCGGCGACCCACGAGTTACGGGATGGCGCTCGGGCGTTCAACGACCGCTATCTGGAAGCGCTGAGACATTACCGGGTGGAGGCCGACTGCAATACCCCAGGGCGGGGCCACGAGAATGGCGATGTCGAGCAAGCGCACCATCGCTTCAAGCGGTCGCTCGAGCAGGCGCTGTTGTTGCGGGGAAGCCGCGAGTTTACCTGCCGCAGCGAGTACGAGAAGTTTCTGCGCGAGATCTTGGCGGGGCGCAATCGCGGGCGGGCCGGCAAACTCCGCGAGGAGCTCGGGCGGATGCACGACTTACCGCTGTCGCGGCTGGACGATTTCCGGCGCGAGAGAGTGCGAGTCAGCGTGTTCTCGACCCTGCGGGCGGCGGAGAATGTCTATTCCGTGGCTTCGCGGTTGATCGGCGAGTGGGTCGACGTCCGGCTCTATGCGGAGCGCATCGAGGTGTACTACGCCGGGGCTCAGGTCGCCGAGATGGAGCGGCTGCGGGGTCGGGGCCACGCGGCCATTGATTACCGCCATCTGATCGGGTCGTTGGTGCGCAAACCCGGGGCCTTCGCGCGGTACCGGTACCGAGAGGCCCTGTTTCCAAGCCTGACCTTCCGGTATGCCTTCGACGCCCTGGAAGGGCGCCACGAGGGGCGGGCCGACGTGGAGTACGTGAGGATCCTGCACTTGGCGGCCCAGGAGGGGGAAAGTGCGGTAGAGACCGTCTTGGCGACTCTGCTGGAGCGCGGCGAGCTGCGGGATTTCGCACAAGTCCAGGCGGCGATCCGGCCGGCGCGCCCGGAGACACCGGTTTGCCGGATTGAGGCTCCCGACCTGCGGATCTACGACGAGTGCATCGCGGCGTCGGGAGGTGCTCTGTGAAGCCGGCCAGCGAAGCGGCGCTGCCCCTTCTACTCAAGTCCCTGTGCCTGCCGACTTTCGCCCGGGAGTACGCGACGATGGCCGCGAAGGCCGAGCGTGAAGGGCTCTCCCTGGAGGGCTATCTGCTGGCCTTGGCCGAGCAAGAGGCCAGCGAACGCTCGGAGCGCCGGATCGAGCGACTTCTCCTGGAATCCAAGCTGCCGCGCGACAAGAGCCTTGCCGGCCTCGACGTGGGCCGGCTTCCTGCCAAGGCCAAGGCCGCTTTGAAGGCCCTTCAGGACGGCTCGTTTCTCGATCGCGCCACAAATCTGATCGTGTTTGGTAACCCCGGGACGGGCAAGTCGCACCTGGTCTGCGGCCTCGGTCAGGAACTGGTGCGCAGAAATCGGACGGTGCTGTTTTCCCCGACGTATCAGATCGTCCAGAGGCTTCTGGCCGCCAAACGGGATCTGCGTCTGGCGGCCGAGCTCAAGCGGCTCGACCGCTTTGACGCCTTGATCCTCGACGATCTCGGCTATGTCGAGCAAAGCCGCGAGGAGATGGAGGTCCTGTTTACCCTGATAGCCGAGCGCTACGAGCGGCGCTCGGTGCTGATCACCAGCAACCTGGTGTTCAGCAAGTGGGATCAAATCTTCAAGGACCCGATGACGACAGCCGCCGCGGTGGACCGGATCGTCCATCACTCCATCATCGTGGAGCTCAACATCGAGAGCTATCGGGCTCAAGCCGCCAAGGCGAGAGCGACAGGGGCGAAGGAACCCTTGACCCCGACGAACAGCGGCGCATAAGTGCAATTTCTGAAGGAGGCCCCGCAGCTGCGGGGCCTCCTTCCCAGGCGATCCTGACTGCTACCGAAGGAGGCCAAGAGCCCAACGTCCCACCCCCACCCCAAATGAGCCCCCCACGCTACCAGGAGAGGTCCCTACTAACTGGAGGACGAATCCCGCAGTTCTAATTGTCGCCGACCCTCAAATCTAGTTGACGCCAGACACAATGAGTCGCTATCCCACCAGAACAGCACCGTCCCGGCCTGTGACTACACCCTTCAGGGCAGCGGTCCGCGGTCGCAATCAATCCCACCATACACATCAGGGCGATTCGGACGGGGCATCATCCGTTTGGTGGACATCGTCGCCCACACCTGCTTGTCGCAATCCCACCATACAGATCAGGGCGATTTGGAACAATCATGACCGGAATCGGTCCAGTCCTCGCAGCCATCGTCGCCGTCGCAATCCCACCACCACACAAATCAGGGCGATTCGGACAGCCCTACGAAGAGCCCAACCTCGGGGCGATCTTCTCCAAGATCCAGTCGCAATCCCACCATGCAAATTAGGGCGATTCGGATCCTGGTGGATGCACTTCTTGGCGGTCGTCGTGGCGATGATCTTGTTGTAATCCCACCCTACAGATCAGGGCGATTCGGACTTCCTCCATGTTCGACCCGGCCAACAAGTTCGTCGGTACGTCGCAATCCACCATACAGATCAGGCGATTCGGACCTTCTTTGTTGACCGAGAGTTGCATCTGAGCGCTCAGCATGGCATGTCGCAATCTCACCATACACATCAGGGCGATTCGATGCGCCGAACTTCTGATCCTGCTCATCATCGCCGTACCCTTTGTGGCGCCATCCCACCATACCAGCACAGCACCGTCCCGGCCGGTGACTAAACTCTTAAGGGCAGCGGTCCGCGGTCGCAATCCCACCATACAGATCAGGGCGATTCGGACCTCGCCCAGGCACACGTGCACGGCATGCAGGAGATCGTCATGCAGCAGTCGCAATCCCACACCATACAGATCAGGGCGATTCGGACGCATCGATGCCATGGCACCCTCGCGATTCCTGAAGAAGTCGCAATCCCACCATACAGATCAGGGCGATTCGGACATACTCGTACTTCTGCCCTTCCCACTCCCCATCTACTCGTCGCAATCCCACCATACAGATCAGGGCGATTCGGACAGTACCCCTTGGAACCTGCTGTTTTCAGGCCACTTAGCCCGGATTATTCACGAGCTGGTTGGGGGCTATGGGATGGGGCCACAAAGGCACCGAGTTTCTGGCATGCGACTGTAAATAAGGCGTAAGAAGGGTGTGCCGCGGAGGGAGAACAGGCTGTTTGGAGCGTTGGATCG